>CAJTUM010000006.1 GCA_910579575.1 uncultured Eubacteriales bacterium
CGGGCCGCCCCGACGAAAGGCCGATGCAGTCGAGCACATAGGCCGCCGCAACCGCCGCGCTTATACGAGTATGGCCGCCGTCGGGCCTCCCCGACAAAAGGCTGATGCAGTCGAGCACATAGGCCGCTGCAACCGCCGCGCTCATACGAGTATGGCCGTCGGGCCTCCCCGACTAAAAGTCGATTTGTTCGTCGTAGAAGCAGGCTTTGAGCAGCTTCTCCATCTCCTCCTGAGTGGGAATGCGGGGATTGGTGCCGGTGCAGGCATCGCCAATGGCCAGCTCGGCCACCTTGGGCAGTTTCTCCATAAATTCCTTCTCATCGATTATGCCGCCTTCATAATCCTTGATGCAGGCGGGGATATTCAGCGCTTGATTCATCTTTTTCAGCTCGGCGATCAGCGCGTCCACCAGGCAGTTGTCGCAGGCGCCTTCCAGGCCGATAAAGCGGGCGATTTCCGCATAGCGATGAGCCGCGGTTTCATTCTTGCTGTTGTATTTGATTACCTTGGGCAGATACATGGCGTTGGCGCAGCCATGGACAATGTGGCCGCCGCTGTAGGCCGCGCCGGTTTTATGAGCCATGGAGTGGACAATGCCCAGCAGGGCGTTGGAAAACGCCATGCCGGCCAGACATTGAGCGTTGTGCATCCGGTCGCGGGCCTCCATATCGCCGTTGTAGGATTTAATCAGGTCGTTGTGAATCATCTTGATGGCGTGGAGGGCCAGCCCGTCGGTGTAATCGCAGTTAGCGGTGGATACATAAGCCTCAATGGCGTGGGTCATGGCGTCCATACCGGTATGGGCCGTCAGCTTTTGGGGCATTTTTTCCGCCAAATCCGGGTCCACAATGGCCACGTCCGGGGTGATATTAAAGTCGGCCAGAGGATATTTGACGCCCTTTTGGTAATCGGTGATGACGCTGAAGGCGGTGACTTCCGTGGCTGTGCCGGAGGTAGAAGGAATGGCGCAGAACCGGGCTTTTGTCCGCAGGGTGGGGAAATTGAAGGGTATCGTCAGCTGGTCGAAGGTGGTTTCCGGGTATTCGTAGAAAGCCCACATGGCTTTGGCCGCGTCGATGGGGGATCCGCCGCCCATGGCCACAATCCAATCCGGTTGGAATTGCCGCATCTCTTTAGCGCCCCGCATAACGGTCTCCACTGAGGGATCGGGTTCCACATTTTCAATCAGCAGCACTTCCATGCCGGCGGCTTTCAAGTTTTCCACCACTCGATCCAGAAAGCCAAAGCGCTTCATCGAGCCGCCGCCCACGACGACCGCGGCCTTGGAGCCCTTCAGATTTTTCAGCTCGTCCAAGCTGCCTTTCCCGTGATACAGATCGCGGGGCAATGTAAAACGTGCCATAGTAATTACCTCCTCAAATTTTTCAAACAATATCAAATGGTATGCGAAAGCCCGCCGGATTATTTCGTTAATTTTTTAACATATCGTTGTAAAAAAATAATGCTCCGGGGGATTTCCTTTGACACCCCAATGGTACCATATCGCTTCTGAAAAAGATATCGGCAAATCCCACAAATCTTTGATATTTTTTTGTCGATATTGCACAAAAGGCGCTATTTTTTTCTTTTATGCCCTTTGGCCCCCTGTCAAGAGACAGAGGCCGAAGGGGTTGGCTTATTCTTTGTCCGTCAGCTGAAATTGGGCGCTAACGGTCTGTGACGGCCCGTCGGGCCAGCTGTCTTCTCCCATCCAAACCTGGAAGGAGAGGCGATAGTTTCCGGCGCAAAGATCTGGGTACCATTCCGCCAGCAGCGCGTCTTCATAGCGCCCCTCCAGAGCGTCTGGATTGCCGCAAAAACCGCCGGCGCAGGGCACAGGCTGCCAGCCTTGAGCGTCTGTTTGAAGCTCCAGCTGGGGCGCTAACACGACCTGGGCCTTCTGGCCCTCGGGAATCGTCAAGGTATAGGCGATTTGTTGTTCGCCTACCCAATATTGAGGCTCCATTTCCAAGGTCGGCCGCGGTTCCTCTTGCACAGGCGAGGCTGGCGACGCCGGTTCTGGCTGCGTCGATCCAGCCGTTTCCATGGATTGAGGCTCAAATTGCGCCCGGTCGGGTTGCCCTGTTTCCGTCGTTTGCCCCGCGCAGCCCCAAAGGGAGAGGGTCAGCCCTAAGCAGAGGGCCAAAAGTCCGTTGTTCCGTTTCATGCCGTATCCTCCTTACGTTTGCTTGTTGCTGCCTGTATGGAGGATTAGACGAAAAAAACCGCGTAAAGTTCCCGCAAATGAAAAAGCCCGTGAAACGGGAGCGCGGGGCTCCCGTTTCACGGGCGGTCGATATGTCGAGCGGCAAAAGGCGCAGCTGGGCGGGAAAAGCGTTTTGCGCAAAGGGCTCATGCGGCTGAGCGCAAGGGGATTTTCCCCTATCGGCGGCTTCAGGCAAGAGCGGGTGTGAATCGGCTAAGCTGAAATGCAATTTGGCCGCCGGGTCTGCGCGACTATAGCACTTTGGACAAAAATTCTTTCAATCGGGGGTTTTCCGGGGCGCCGAAAAATTGCTCTGGGGGTTGGTCCACCAGCAGATGGCCGCCGTCCATAAAGAGCACTCGGCTGCCCACCTCCCGGGCAAAGCCCATTTCATGGGTGACCACCGCCATAGTCATACCTTGGGAGGCCAGGTCTTTCATCACTTCCAGAACTTCGCCCACCATCTCTGGGTCCAGGGCAGAGGTAGGTTCGTCAAAGAGCATCACGTCCGGCTGCATACACAGGGCCCGAACGATGGCCACCCGCTGCTTTTGACCGCCGGAAAGCTGAGCGGGGTAAGCCTGGGCTCTATCCTGCAAACCCACCTTGGCCAGCAGCTCCATGGCCATTTTCTGGGCTTCTCCTGGGTCCATGCCCTTGACCTTGATCGGGGCCAGCGTCATGTTTTCCACAACGCTCTTGTGAGGAAAGAGATTGAAATGCTGGAACACCATACCCATTTTCTGGCGATGTTGGTCCAAGTTGACTTTTTTGTCGGTGATATCCACGCCCTCGAAGATCACAGCGCCCTCTGTGGGCCGCTCCAGTAGATTCAGCGAGCGCAGCAGGGTGGATTTTCCCGAACCCGAGGGACCCACAATGACTACCACTTCGCCCCGGTCGATGGTCAGATCCACATGGTCCAGGGCGGTGATCTCCGGGCCGAATTTTTTCACCAGACCCCGAACTTCGATCAAATGATTACCGGACGTCGCCACGGCGCATCCTCCTTTCCAGATATCCCAGCAGCTTGGAGGCTGGGAACGTCATGCAGAAATACAGGCCGGCGGCCAGGATCAGGGGACCCATCACCTGGTAAGTGGCGCCTCGGGTCAGATTAGCGCCGAACATCAGCTCGGTGACGCCGATGGTGGAGCAGATGGAAGATTCCTTAATCAACGTAACGAACTCGTTGCCCAAAGCGGGCAGGATATTTTTGACGGCTTGGGGCAGCACGATCATGCGCATACATTGGCTGCTGGTCATGCCCAGGGAGCGGGCCGCTTCGGTTTGTCCTCGGTCCACCGCTAAAATGCCCGCCCGGAAGACTTCGGCTACATAGGCCGAGCTGTTGATGGCCAGGGCGATGATACAGGGCAGAAACATGGAAAACTGCACGACGCCAAAAATCTCGGTATTGGGCAGGCGGACGCCGCCGAACAGGCCATAATAGATAATGGAAATCTGAACCAGCATGGGAGTGCCGCGGATAATCTCAATAAAGGCGCTGGCAATGAAATTCAGCGCTTTGCTTTTGGAAAGGCGCATCAGCGCCAAGCCCACGGCGGGCAGGATAGCCAGCAACACTGTGAAAAAGGCCAGCAGCAGCGTGCAGAACACGCCGTTGCGAAAATAGGGCCAGTATTCCGGCAGAAAAGAAAAGGAAATATTCAAGCCGGGGTTCCTCCTTTACAAATCGAGGGCCGGGGAAAGCGGTAAGGTTTCCCCGGCGCCCTTGTGATGTTCAATATCGGCGGAGATTATTCTTCCGCGCCCTCGGCGTCCAGATTGGCCTGGGTCACCATTTCGTCCATTTCGCCGCTTTCGGTCACATCGGCGATGACGGCGTTGATATGGTCCAGCAGCTCGGTATTGCCCTTCTGCACGGCCAGGCAGCTGCCTTTGGCGTCATAAGGCACGTCGAAACCGATGGTCAGGCCGGGGTTCTTGGCGATAAAACCGTTGGCTACGGCGGTTTCCACCACAACGCCGTCCACCTTGCCGCTGCTCAGGGACAGAATCTCGTCCGGCAGCTTGGCCAGAGAGACCAACGTGGCGCCGGGGAACAGATCGCGCACCAAGCCTTCCTGGATGGAACCCACCTGGGCGGCGATGGGAACGCCCTCAAAATCCTCTACGGATTGATATTTGTCCGCATCCTCTTCCCGAATGATGCAGCACTGGCTGCCGAAATAATAGGGATCCGAGAAATCCACCTGCTGGGCCCGCTTCGGGTCTGGGGAAAGGCCGGCGGCCACAAAATCCAGTCTGCCGTTTTGCAGCTCGATGAGCAAGCTGTTAAAATCCATGTCCTTGATTTCCAGCTCGGCGTCCATCTCTTCGGCGATTTTCCGGGCCAAGGCAACGTCGAAGCCCAGGATCTTGTCTTCGCCGTCCACCATCTTATGGAATTCATAGGGGGCGAAATCTGCCGAGGTGCCCATAATCAGGGTCTTTTTTTCGGCGGGCTTGTCGTTCCCCGGGTCGTTCTGGCTTTGACTGGGGTTGTCGTCGCCAGCCGGGGCGCCGGATTCCTCCGTCGTGCAGGCCGCGAGGCTCATAGCCATCAGCGCGGCCGTCAGCAGGGCCGCCAGTTTTTTTAATTTCATGTTGATTCCCTCCGTATGTTGTTTCTCCGCAGGCTGCGGTTTTGTATTCGGCTTAGTAATTATACAACCATATTTATAAAAATGCAATCGTATTCTTTTCGTGATTATGGATAAAATCCCGGCTTGAACAGGCGGTTCCTTTGTGGATATCGCTGGGATTACGGCGGTTATTCCTCTTCCGGCGCTTGCGCGACGGCTTCCTCCTTAAATTTCTCCATCTGCCCGCTGTCCCGCGTTTCCTTCACGGTGGCGTTGATCTGCTCCAGCAGCTCGCTGTTGCCCTTTTTCACCGCCACAGCCAAGCCGTCGTCGTCGATATGGAGGCCGTAATCCACCATGGTCAGTTCGTCGCTTTGGGCCAAATACCCCAGCGCGGTGTCGGCGTCCATCAAAACGGCCTCCACCTTGCCGGTTTGCAGCTGCATAATCATATCGGGAACCTTTGCCAGCGAAACCAGAGTGGAGCCGCTCATCTGTTCGTTGGCGATTTCCTCTAAATTGGACCCTGTTTGGGCGGCGATGGCCTTACCCTCCAGCGATTCTACTGTGGGATATTTCTCTACGTCTTCGGTTCGCACCAAGCACCCTACTTTGCTGTATTCATAGGGCTCGGAAAAATCCACCTGCTTTTTCCGATCTTCGCTGGGGGCCATAGAGGCAATCACAAAATCCACTGTGCCGTTGTCCAGCTCGATGAGCAGGCTGTTGAAATCCATATCTTTAATCACCAGCTCCTTGCCCATATCTTCGGCAATTTTTTGGGCCAGGGCGATGTCGCTGCCCATAATGACGTCTTTGCCGTCTATCATCTTGTGAAATTCAAAAGGGGCGTAATCGGCAGAAGTGCCCAATACAATGGAGTTGTCTTCTGCGCCATTCTCTTGTTGAGAGCAGGCGGCCAGGCTCATCGTCATTGCGGCGGCCAGCAGCAGTCCGCCAAGTTTTTTCCAGGTCTGTTTCATTGCAATTCATCCTCCGTGGGCGTTTTATTGATTGGATGTTTATGATTATACATCATAGAGAATAAAAATGCAATAGATATTTATACGAAAATTTGCATAAATATTTTTATTTTAGCGTGTAGGCAATCAGCAGATCCACCATATCCCCATAGCTGCGCACCCCGGCGGGCTGGTTGTTGGATTTTAAGTAGACGTCGTTGATTTTATTGCCAGCTTGCTGAGCCGGGCCCTCGAACTGTCGAAGATATTCGTTCAGCGCCCGGATATCCCGGCGCAGATTTTCATTGGCCTGGCTGCTGACGGCGGAAGAAAGCTCTGGAGATAGACGATATAGGGCGTTAGACGCATAAATATACCCGTTTAGGGCGGCGCTGTAGCGCAGGCCTGGGTCTTCCGCTTCGATGCAGGCCAGGTAAGCGGAAAAGCCCGCTTCATCCTCCGGCGCCACTCCCAGAGAATGGGCCAGCTCGTGGGCAACGTTATAGGCTAGGTGGGTGGGCGCCGTTTGGCCCACCGTGGGTTCCGCCGTAAAGGGGAAATAATAGCCGGCGATTCCCACCCAAGGCATGAGAGGACGCAGCAGAATGGAACGCTTGGCCCGGCGGGGCAGACTGGTCTGATAAAGGGGATATTGCCGGCCCAGCGCCTCATATTGCCGGTTGATCTGTTCGGTTATCGAATCGAAATCGTCGGGCAAAAAGGCGCCTTGGTCGTCCCGAGGGACTTGGTCGGCCAGCTCGTTGGCTTGGGCCAGCAGAATTTGAGCGGTTTGCGTCAACTCTTCTGGGGAGCGGGGGCGGACCTCCAGCCCCAGCTGCTGGGCCAAAGAAGGCGCCTGGTAATGGACGCCCCAGAGCAAAGTAAACAGAGCGCCAGTCCAGATGGCCAGCGCGCCTACGCGGCAAAGGCCCCGCAGAAAGCCCCGGCCCCGACCTTTGACAGCGCCGCCGACCAGCAGCCAGAGGATCAGCAAAACAGCGCCGAACAGACACAGCTCGGAGAGGGGCAGGGGAATCAGCCGGCTAAAAAAAGCGACAAAATTGGAAAGCCCTCGGGCCAGCAGGCGACCGGCGTCGTTGTTGAAGCGGCCCAACAAAGCGCCGCCGGCCCACAACAGCCCGCCGGCGGTCAGGGCCAGCAGGCTAGGGCGGTAATACCGCCAGCCCGGTCGAGCGCCGTCTTGCCGCCCGATTGGGGCGACCTTAGACGCAGTTTTCAGCGGCCGTCTTCTACCTCGCCAGGGCTGGCGATGCAGTCCTCCGTTGGCTTTTTTTCTCATTTCATCAGCTCCTTTGCCCGGGCGTATTTGGATTTCCTCCAGGGCTTCCAGCCCAATTGGGCCTCCAGCGCTTGGATCAATTCCAAAAATTCCTTCTCCGAGCCCAGCTTGAGCTCCAGCTCGCATTCGCCAATGGGGGATTGGCCGCTGTTGGCCAGGATTTTTCCCCAGTCGTAGCAAAGCTCAATCCACAGGTTCTGACGCCGGTAATCCGCCGCCCGCCGGGTAAAGGTCATCCGGGCCGTCTGTTCCAGCGGTCCGGATAAAGCCGCCGCCCACTGCCGGGGCAGGCTGGGGTTTTGCAGCAGGGAACGGACCCCTTGGGCCAAAGAATCCGCGGAAACTTCAAGTTCGATCCGGCGGGCTACGCCATCCGCGCCCTCAGGGTCGCCGCCTTTGACGGCGCAAATCTGCCGCCGCCCTTCCCGGCGCAGCCGCAGAGCGAATCCTGCTCGGGCGCAATCGCCGGCGGGGGAATCATAATAGCAGGCCTCCATAGAAAGTTGGCGCTCTTCCCCCAGCCAAGGGGCGATAAGCGGGTGCCGCCAGAGCTGCGCCGCCTGTTCCTGATTTGTTTGATATTTCACTTCGATTTCCAATCGTTTCGCCTCGTTTCTTGATTGTCGATGGTATCGTTTGGGCGGCTGGCAACGTCGCTCCGCCCCGCGGCGTCTCGTTTCCGGCGAGGCGCCGTTATGCCGTGTCGCGTCTTATCGACATTGTACCACAAGGAGTCCGGCTCTCTCAAGGCGGAGGAGAGGATCGGGCGAATTTGTCATTTTATCTGCTTTTTGTAAACGGTTTTGAAACATCGCTTGAGACGATTTTTTGCTCTTAACAAGCCGGCCCCTTTATGGTATACTTTTATATTAGGTAATCCACCCAGAAAATTTTTTCGGCGGGCTTCGCGCTCGCCAGAATAGCAGACGAGGTTTCCATGAAAAACAGAGTGACAGTGACCGTAGGCGGCCTGGAATACAATATTTTGGCGGACGACGATCCCGACTATGTGAGAAAAACCGCCGAGCTGGTAGAACGCAGGCTGCGGGAGATGAAGCAGGAAGGCGCTCCTTCGTCGCTGACGGCGGCGGTGATGGCCGCGCTGAATATTGCCGACGATTACTATAAATCTCAGTTGGCCGCCGAGCATCTGCGGGGCCAGGTGCGAGAATACGCCGACGAAGCCGCCGCTCTGCGGGCGGAGGTGGCCAAGCTCAAAAAGCTGCTGACCACTCTGCCGGCTTAAAGGGAGGGCTTTGATTTGGAACTGATGTGCCCAGCCGGCTCGCTGGAGGCTTTGGAAGCCGCCGTCCAAGCCGGGGCGGACGCGGTATATTTCGGCGTAGGCGATTATAACGCCCGCCGCAACGCCAAAAATATCTCAGAGGAACAGCTGCCCCAGGCCCTGGCCTATTGCCGGCTGCGGGGCGTCCGCTCTTATGTGACGGTCAATACACTGCTCTCCGACCGGGAGCTGCCTCGGGTTTCCCAACTCCTGGAGACGCTGAGCCGAGAGGGAACGGACGCCGCCATCGTCCAGGATTTGGGCGTGCTGCGGCTGGCCCGGGCGGTGGCGCCGGATTTGCCGGTCCACGCCTCCACGCAGGTCACCGTCCACAATCTGGCCGGCGCTTTGGCCTGCAAGGAGCTGGGTTTTTCCCGGGTCGTTCTTTCCCGCGAGCTGCCGCTGGAGGAAATTCGGTATATTACCCAGCGCAGCGGCATTGAGACGGAGGTCTTTTGCCACGGCGCTCTGTGTATGTGTTATTCGGGCCAATGTTATCTCAGCGCCGCCATCGGGGGGCGCAGCGGCAACCGGGGCCTTTGCGCCCAGCCCTGCCGGCTGCCTTACGGGTTTGACGGCGGCCCGCCCAAGCCCTGGCTCAGCCTGAAAGACCTTTCGCTGGCCTGCCATTTGCAGGAGCTGGAGCAGGCCGGCGTGGCTTGCGTCAAAATTGAGGGGCGGATGAAGCGGCCGGAATACGTCGCTTTGACCGCAGATATTTATAAGAGAGCCGTCGCCGGCAAAAAGCCTCCTTCTGCGGAGGAGCTGGAGCAGCTGCGGGCCATTTTTTCCCGCAGCGGCTTTACCGACGGATATTTTACAGGCCAGACGGGGGAAACGATGTTTGGCGCTCGATCTGAGGCGGACGCTCAGGCCGCCCAACCTTTGTACGCCCAGGCCCGCAAGCTCTACGAAAGCCGGACGGAAAAGCCTCGTGTTCCGTTGGAGCTGGCGTTTTCCGCCCAGCCTGACCAGCCTTTGACTTTGACCGCTCGAGACGGAGAGGGCCATGAAGCTCAGGCTCAGGGCGGGCCGGCGGAAGCCGCCCTCTCCCGGGCCACGTCGGCGGAGGAAATTGAAAAGAACCTGCGCAAAACGGGGGGAACGGTCTTTGCTCCAAGCCGGGTTTCCGTCCGGCTGGCGCCGGGGCTGCGGGTTTCCGCCGCGCAGGTCAACGGCCTGCGCCGCCAGTGCTTGGACCAACTGGCCCAGGCCCGGCAAACGCCGCCGGCTCGCCGCGCAGGGGTTATGCCGCCTTTGCCTCGGCAAAAGGGGCCTCAAGCGCCTCCGGCCCTGATTTTCCAAGCCCTGAAATGGGACCAACTTTCCCCAGAGCTGCTGGAAGAAAGACCGCAATTTGTTTATTTGCCCCTGGCGGAGTGCCGGCGCAATCTGGACCGGTGCGCCGCCTGGATGGAGCAGGGGATCGAAGTCGTCCCTGCGCTGCCCCGGATCTGGTTTGACAGCCAGCAGGATCAGGCGATGGAGGAGCTGAATCAATGCCGCGGGGCGGGGATGAAAACCGTCTTATGCCCCAACCTGGGCTGGATCGCGCTGCTCCAGGGCCAAGGTTTCACCCTGCGGGGAGATTTTGGCCTGAACGTCATGAATTCTTTGGCGATAGAGCAGTTATCCCATATGGGCCTGACCAGCGCCGCCCTTTCCTTTGAGATGAATTTTGCCCAGATGCGGGATCTGGGCAAAGCCCTGCCATTGGAGGCCCTGGTTTATGGTCGGCTGCCCCTGATGATTTTTGAAAACTGCGCCATCCGCCGGGGCGCCGGGCGCTGCGCCTGCCGGGAGGGGAAGCATTTTCTCTCCGATAAAACCGGCCGGCGCTTTCCGCTGGTTCCCGAACCGCATTGCCGCAATACGCTTTACAACAGCGAGCCCTTGTGCCTCAGCGACAAAACCGACGATTATGCCGGTCTGGGCCTGACCTGGGCCCGGTTTAGCTTCACCACGGAAAGCGCCGAGGAATGCGCCCACATTCTGCGCCGCTACCGCCAAGGACAAGCTTGCCCAAGCCCATATACGCGGGGGCTCTATTACCGAGGCGTCAAATAGTCGGTCGCGGCGGCTGTCGCCTGTTTTGGCTTAGCCGATCCATGGGCGTTCGCGCCCAGGGCCTGGGCTTTGGACGTAGGTTCCGGCTTTGGGCAATAGGGCGGTTGAATCCGCCGCGCTCACACGGGTTATGCCCCCGGCGCATGCCGGGTCGCGGCGGCTGTCGCCTGTTTTGGCTTAGCCGATCCATGGGCGTTCGCGCCCAGGGCCTGGGCTTTGGACGTAGGTTCCGGCTTCGGGCAATAGGGCGGTTGAATTCGCCGCGCTTATATGGGTTATGCCCCCGGCGCATGCCGGGATGTATGAAATAGGAGTATTATGGAAACGCTTAAAATACAATGTATTCCCGACGAACTGGGGCGGTTGGCCCCTTTGCCCGAATACCAAACAGAGGGCGCCGCCGCCATGGACTTGCGGGCTTTTTTGGCAGAGCCTCTGACCTTGGCGCCCATGGAGCGCCAATCTGTTCCCACCGGATTAGCCGTCGAGCTGCCGCAGGGCTTTGCTGGGCTGGTGATGGCCCGCAGCGGCCTGGCCGCCCGCAGCGGCTTGGCTTTGGTCAACGGCGTGGGGCTGATCGACAGCGATTACCGGGGGGAAATCCGGTGCGGCCTGATTAACCTTTCGGCGGAGCCCTTTACCATCCGAGACGGAGATCGGGTGGCTCAGCTACTGCTGGTTCCCTTTGCTCGGGCGGAGCTGCTGCCCTGCGAAAGCTTGTCTCCCACGGCCCGGGGCCAGGGGGGCTTTGGCTCCACTGGCTTGAAATGAGGCCGCCTATGTTGATTTTGGCCTCCGCTTCCCCTCGGCGGCGCCAGCTGCTGCAAATGCTGGGGCTGGAATTTGAGGCCCGGCCTCAGCTTTGCCGGGAACAAAGCCAGAGCCGGGACCCGGCGGATTATGTGACGGATATCGCCCTGCAAAAGGCTCAGAGCGCCCAAGCTCAGGCTGGGCCAGAGGATTGGATTTTGGCCGCCGATACCGCCGTCTGCTTGGACGGGCAGATTTTGGGCAAGCCGACGGACCTGGAGGACGCCCGGCGGATGCTGGCGCTGCTCAGTGGAAAAATTCACCAGGTCCACACCGGCCTTTGTCTGCTCCGCGGCCAGCGAATCTGGCGCTGGCAGGAGCGAACCGACGTGGAGTTTTATCCCCTTTCCCAGCAGCTGATCTGCTGGTATATCTCCACCGGAGAGCCCATGGACAAGGCGGGAGCTTATGGCGCTCAGGGCTTGGGCGCCTTGCTGGTCAAGGGCGTTCAAGGGGATTTTTACAATGTGATGGGTCTGCCTCTGGCCTCCCTGGTCCGGGTTCTCCAGCAGGCGGGCTTTGGGTTTGAGCCCATGGAGGCGACGCCATGAAATTATTTTCTTCTAAATTATTTCTTTCGGCCTTAGCGCTGCTGGTTGTCTGCGTTGTGCTGATCGGCTTCAACCTTTCTACCGGGCGGTTTTCGCCGCTGACGGGCGCCGCCGGCGCCGCGCTGACCCCTGTTCAGCGGGCCCTGACCTCAGCGGGCAATTTTGTTTCCGATTTGTTCGGCTATTTTTATCGCTACGACAGCTTGGTGGAAGAAAACGCCCGGCTCAAAGCGCGGGTCCAAGAGCTGGAGCAGGCGGAGCGGGATTATTACGCCGCCATCGATGAAAACGCCTCTCTGCGGGAGCTGGCTGGCCTCAAGCGACGAAACGCTACGTTTGAATATGAACTGGCCGAGGTGATCGGCGTCTCCAGCGACGGCGTTTCCACCGTTTACACCCTGAGCCGAGGCGAAAAGGACGGGGTGGAGGTCAACGACGCGGTGGTCACCGGCGACGGCCTGGCGGGTTATGTGTCGGCGGTGGGTTCTAATTTCTGCGAAGTCAAGCCCGTTACGGATCTTTCCATGAGCTTGGGCGCCATTATATCCCGCACTCGGGAAACCGTGGTGGCCGAGGGCAGCTACGAGCTGTGCGAAGAGGGCCTGCTGCGCCTCTCCTACCTGAAAAACGACAGCGACGTGCTGGCGGGAGACGCGGTGGAGTCCTCGGGCTACGGCGGCATTTTTCCCAAAGGGCTGTTGATCGGCTGGGTCACCGAGGTTCTGCCCGAGAGCCACGGCCTTTCCACGTATGCGAAGGTTCGGCCCGCCGCAGACCTGAGCGAGCTCAAAAAGGTCTATATCGTCAAATCCTTCGTCATCACGGAGTGAGGGGCGCTTATGCAGACAAAAAAGAATTTTCGCCGGCGGATCGCCCTTTATCTCCTGCTGTTGCTGGTCCTTTATCTGCTGCATTTTTCCCGCGGGACCAGGCTGCGCCTGTGGGGCGCCTCTCCAGATCTGCTGCCCTTTTTTCTGGCCGCCGTCGCCCTGTTTGAGGGACCTTATACAGGCTGCGCTCTGGGCCTCGTCGCCGGCTTGCTGACCGCCGTCAATTCCGGCGCGCCGGAGGGGCTGCTGGCTCTCTATTATGGCTTGGGCTGCTTGTGCCTGGGCTGGTTTACCGCTCGCCATATGCGGCGGACGCTGCCCGCCGCCCTACTCTGCGGCGTCGCGCTGTCCGGCGTCAAAACGCTGCTGACCTTTTTCTTTTTCTATGCCCTTGTTTACCGAGCTCATTCTCTGGGGGCCTTGGTTCGGTCGGGCTATAGCCTGTTGTTTTCCATGGTCTTAGCCCCCTTGGCCTATTTGGCGGTGAAAAAGATTCACGCCCGCTTTACGGAAGAAGAGTAATTCTCGTGAGGAAACAATATGAACCGAAGAAGCCAAATGAAGCGCATGACGGCCCTGTGCGTTCTGCTCGCCCTTTTTATGGGCCTGATGACCCTGCGGCTGGCGGATTTGCAGCTGGTCAACGGCGCAGATTACCGGCAGCAGGCCGAGCGCACGATTGTGCGCGCGTATAGCCAGCCCGCCGCGCGAGGCGAGATTTTGGACCGCTATGGCCGGCCGCTGATCTCCAATGCGCTGGGCTTTTCCATCACCTTCGATTATTTTACCTGGGACGACGAGACGCAGAACGAAACTATTTTGCGGCTGTGCCAGATTGCGGAGGACGCAGGGCTGGAATACTATGATTCCCTGCCCATTTCCGCCGCCGCGCCCTTTGCCTATACCTTTTCTTCCCTGGAAGACGAGGAGGCGAAGAAAATGCGAAGCTTTCTTGCAGAAAGCGACAATCGGAAGCTCTGGGATATCAAAGTGGACAAGCCAAAAGTGCCCGCTCAAAAGGTCTGGAGCAAGGAGCAGGACCCGGCGACCCAAAGCGTCAACGGGGTAGCCATGGTGGCCAACGCCGCTTCCTCCAGGGCCATTACCCACACGCTGGAGGAAACTTCGGCAAGCCAGCTGATGGAGCTGCTGCGGAAAAAATACGAAATTGACGAAAGTTGCACCAGCGCCCAGGCCCGGCGGATCGCCGGCGTCCGCTATGAGATGGAGCAGCAGGAGTTTTCATCCTGGAATAATCTCTATACGTTTGCCTCTCAGGCGGATGTGGACACCGTCTCTCTGGTGAAGGAGCGCAGCGGCCTTCTGCCGGGCGTCACAATCACGGTGGACAATGTGCGGCAGTATAACACCGCCTGCGCAGCTCATGTGTTGGGTCGAGTAGGGAAAATCTGGAAAGAAGAATACGATGAGTTAAAAGATGAAGGCTATGGGCTCAACGCCATTTTGGGCAAGGACGGCCTGGAAAAAGCCTATGAGCCCTATTTGCGGGGCAAGGACGGCACGCGCTCGGTGGAGACCAACGCCGCCGGCGATATTCTGGCGGAGCGGGAAATGGAGCCCGCTCAACCCGGCGCCAACATGGTGCTGACGCTGGACCTGGATTTGCAGGCAGTGGCCGAGGAATCGCTGGCTCGCAACATCGAGCAGATTCGGCAAAACAACCAAGCCCGCCGTTCCGGCGGATGGGACGCTGAAGGAGGCGCCGCTGTGGTCATCGAGGTGGATACCGGCGGCATTCTGGCCTGCGCTTCCTACCCCACCTACAATCTGGAAACCTTTAGCGCCGATTTCCAGACCTTGATGGAGGACCCGCTGAAGCCCATGTTCAATCGGGCGATTTCTGGCGCTTACCCGCCGGGCTCCACCTTCAAGCCTGTCACAGCCTTGGCCGCTCTGGAGAGCGGCGTGGTCACCACGCAGACCAGAATCCGGGACGCCGGCCCCTATATGTTCTATGCCTCCAGCAACTATACGCCTGCCTGCTGGATCTGGAACGACCGCCGAGGCTCCCATGGCAACATCAATATCAGCGAGGCTCTGAAGTATTCCTGCAACTATTATTTTTATGAGGCCTCCCGGCTGATGGGCATTGAGACGCTGAATACCTATGCCAAGCAGCTGGGTCTGGGCCAGAAAACAGGGGTGGAGATTCCCGGCGAAGTAGCCGGAACCCTGGCCGGGCCGGAGAGCCGGGAAGCCCGAGGGGGCGACCCCTGGATGCCCGGCGAAACCCTTCAAGCCGCCATCGGCCAAAGCGAGCAGCAGTTTACGCCCATTCAAATGGCCAATTACATGGCCACGATTCTCAACGGCGGAACCCATTATCAGCCCCACTTCCTTAAGCAGGCGGTCAGCTATGATTACAGCGAGATTGTGGAGGATTATCAGCCGGTGGTGCTGGACCAGATGGATATTTCTCCAGAAACCATCGAGGCCATTAAGGAGGGAATGCGGGGCGTGGTGACGGACGACGGCACTGCCGCCAGCATTTTCCGAAATTATCCTATCGCCATCGGCGGCAAAACCGGTTCCGCTCAGACCACCGGCGACAGAAGCCGCTCGGCTCACGGCGTGTTTATTTCTTTCGCCCCTTACGACGACCCCCAGATCGCCGTCTTTGTGCTGGTGGAGCATGGAGGAAGCGGCGGCAACGTGGCCCCCATCGTCCGAGATATTTACGACGCCTATTTTGGCAAACAGACCGATCCCACCCCAGTGACGCCGGAAAATCAGCTGATCGCATAGGCCCGGCCGTAACCCCAATCAGCTGGACGGATAGGAGGGCCTGCGGCCCCTCCGCCTGGGCGTCTCGACTTGCGTTGAGGGACGGAATACAGTATAATAACAGTGCGGCGCGTCGGCGCCGTTGGAAAGGAGCGTTGCGCTTTGGGAACAGTGATAATCACGGCCTCTGGAAAAGGCGGCACAGGCAAGACCTCCTTTTGCTGCGGCGCCGCGGTGGCTCTTTGCGCCTTGGGCGAAAAAGTGCTGCTGGTGGACGCCGACAGCGGCCTGCGCAGCTTGGATATTGTATTGGGCATGACGGACAGCCTGCTGTTCTCCTTTTCAGACGTGATTTCGGGGCAGGCTTCTTTGAAGGAAGCCGCGGTTCGGCATCCCATCGTCAAAAACCTGCGGGTGTTGACGGCGCCTGCCTCCAGCAGACCCGGCCCCTGGGTGAACCAGCAGTCCGTTTCCGCCTTTTTGCAGAATTGCCGGGCCCATTTCACTTATACGATTGTCGATTGCCCGGCGGGGCTGTCCGACGTGATTTCGTATTTTGCCGGCGGCGGCGATCGAGCGGTGATTGTGGCCACGCCGGATTATACCTCCCTGCGGGGCGCCGAGCAGGCCGCCCAGATTTTTTATCAGCAGCATATGGAAGACGTGCGCATTGTGGTCAATCGGGTGCGGCCCGGCATGATCGAGCAAGGCGATATGGTGAATATTGATAAAGCTATGGATTTAGCGGGCTTAGGGCTGCTGGGGGTGGTGCCGGAGGATAAAGAGGTCATCGCCTGCGGCAACGCAGGGCAGGTGTTGATGCTTTACTCTCAGGGGCCCGCCGTTCAGGCTTATGACAACATCGCCCGCCGTCTTCGGGGAGAAAAAGTGCGCCTGATGCAGCTGTGAAAGCCCGAAGACAAAACGAGAAAAAGCCTGCGAAGCATCTGAAATTTTGCAGCGGAGCAGGCTTATAAAACGGCTTTGCCCGGCGACTGTTTGCCGGTTTTGCTATCCACGTGTCATACCAGAGGGAAAAGGAGTGAAATACGATGAATATCGCGCTGATTGCCCAGAACAGAAAAAAAGAATTGATGGTACAGTTCTGCATCGCTTATTGCGGCGCTCTTTCGCAACACGAGCTCTGTTCCACCGGCTCTACAGGTCGGCTGATCGCCGAGGCCACCGGGCTGAAGGTTACCAGCCTGCTGCCCGGCGTCAGCGGCGGAGACGAACAGATTGCCGCCCGGGCTTCTTACAATGAGCTGGATATGGTGTTGATTTTCCGCGACCCGCTGGACCGCTATAACGGCGACTCGGATTTTATCAACTTACAGCGGCTGTGCGACGCCCATAACATCCCTTTCGCCACCAATATCGCCACGGCGGAAGTGTTGATCCAGGGGCTGATTCGGGGCGACTTGGCCTGGCGCGATATCGTCAACCCCAAAAAGAGCCTGGATGTGAAACGAGCGGATTTCAGCGGCTGAAAAAGCCCGCCGCCCTCTGTGTGGGCGGGCGCCGCCGGGGACCTTCGGCCCCCGGCTTTTTCCGCTTTATTGTGCGAGCGGAAACCAATTTCAAAAACGCCCAAAAACGCTTTGAAGGCGATAGCGGCGTCAATAGGAGAACGGATATGAACAAGATCAAACCCCGCACCCTTTCTGGGTTTATGGAGCTTTCGCCCCGACGCCAGCTTCAGTTTGACCGCATTCGGGATACGCTGGCCCAGGTCTATCGGCTGTATGGCTTCGGTCCGCTGGACACGCCGGCTGTGGAAGCCGCCGAAGTGCTGCTGGCCAAGGGCGGCGGCGAAACGGAAAAACAGATTTATCGCTTTACCAAAGGAGATAGCGACCTGGCTCTGCGCTTCGACCTGACAGTGCCGCTGGCCAAGTACGCGGCGCTGTATTACAACGAGCTGGCCTTTCCCTTCCGCCGGTACCAGATCGGCAAGGTCTACCGGGGAGAGCGGGCGCAGCGAGGACGTTTCCGGGAATTTTATCAGGCGGATATCGATATCGTGGGCGACGGCAAGCTGGATATTCTCAACGAAGCGGAGATCCCTTCGGTGATCTACCGGGCCTTTACCTCCCTGGGCCTCCAGCGATTTAAGATTCGCGTGAACAACCGCAAGGTTTTGGGGGGGCTTTTTGACCAGATGGGCCTGGGCGAAAAGAGCGGCGACGTCATGCGCACGGTGGACAAGCTGGAAAAAATCGGCCCAGAGAAAACCGCTGGAATCCTGACGGGCGAGCTGGGTATGGCGGAAAAGGACGCCCAAGAGCTGCTGACGCTGCTGCAGGCGAAGGATCCCATGGCGGCGTTGGCGCCCTATCAAGGCCAAAACCCCCTGCTGGATCAGGGCATGGAAGAGCTTGCGGCCGTGACCCGGTATATGGAGGACTTCGGCGTGCCCGCCAGCCATTTCATGATCGACCTGACCATCGCCCGAGGGCTGGATTATTATACCGGAACGGTCTATGAAACCGTTATGCTGGACCATCCGGAGATCGGCTCGATCTGTTCCGGCGGCCGGTATGACAATTTGGCGGAATATTATACCGACAAACAGCTGCCCGGCGTGGGCATTTCCATCGGCTTGACCCGGCTTTTTTATGTGCTGGAGGAGCAAGGGATGCTCAACGACCAGCCTGCTCCCGCCCCGGCGGACGCGCTGCTCATCCCCATGACGGCGGATCTGGGGCCCGCCGCGGCGTTGGCCACCCAGCTGCGGGGGCAGGGGCTGCGGGTTCAGCTCTATACCGAGCAGAAAAAATTCAAGGCGAAAATGGCTTATGCGGATAAAATCGGCGTCCCCTACGTCCTGTTTTTGGGGGAGGATGAGATCGCCGCCGGCGCCGTTTCCATCAAGGATATGCAGAGCGGCCAGCAAAAGACCCTGCCGCTGGACCAAGCGGCGGCGTTCGTCCGCCAGGGACTGGCCGCCCAAGCCGACGGCAAGCCCATCAAGGAATCATGTTCTTCTCAATCAAGCAATAGGAGTTGATCGAACAATGGCGAAATTTCTCAACCCCCAGCGTCAATACTGCGGCGCTCTGCGGGAGGAGCACATCGGCCAAAGGGTGACGGTGTGCGGCTGGTGCGCCCGGATGCGGAATCTGGGCGGCCTGATTTTCATCGATCTGCGGGACCGGGAGGGTCTGGCGCAATGCGTCTTTGACGAGGCGGACAACAAAGAGCTGTTTGACCTGGCGTTCACCGTCCGTTCGGAGTTTACGCTAAAAATCGAGGGCGTCGTCCGTCGGCGTTCCTCTGTCAACGACAAAATTCCCACCGGACGCATTGAGATTTTGGCGGACAGCCTGGAAATCTATGAAAAAGCGGAGACTACGCCCTTTGAAATCAGCGACGACGCCTCCGTCAACGACGCTCTGCGGCTTAAATACCGCTATCTGGACCTGCGCCGCCCCTCTCTCCAAAAGAAGCTGGCGCTGCGCCACCGAATTACCCATATCGCGCATCAATATTTCGACGAGCAGGGCTTTTTGGAGATTGAAACCCCCATGCTGACCAAATCCACTCCAGAGGGCGCTCGGGATTATCTGGTGCCTTCTCGGGTACATCCAGGCGAGTTTTACGCCCTGCCCCAATCTCCCCAGCAATATAAGCAGCTGCTGATGTTAGCCGGTTTCGACCGGTATATGCAGATTGCCCGGTGCTTCCGGGACGAAGACCTGCGGGCCGACCGTCAGCCAGAATTCACCCAGATCGACTTGGAAATGTCCTTTGTGGACCAGGAGGATGTGATGGCCGTCAACGAGGGCTTTTTGCAGCGGCTGTTCCAGGAGATTCTGAAGATTGACATCCAACTGCCCTTGCAGCGGATGCCCTATAAAGAGGCTATGGCCCGTTTCGGCTCGGATAAGCCGGACCTGCGCTTTGGCTATGAAATTTTTCCGTTGGAGGATGTTGTAAAGGATTGCGGCTTCGCCGTGTTTGACAACGCCATACAGGCCGGCGGCGCCGTCCGGGGAATCAAGGTGGACGGCGGCGCTCAATTCAGCCGCAAAGAAATTGACAGCTTGACGGAATATGTGAAGACTTATCGGGTAAAAGGCCTAGCTTGGGCCAAACTTTCGGATAAAGGCGAGCTGAGCTCCAGCTTTGCCAAGTTCCTCAAGCCCGAGACCATGGAGGCGCTGCTGAAGCGGGCCGACGCTCAGCCGGGCGACCTGACGCTTATCATTGCGGACGCCGACGAGGAAACCGCTCTGAACGCCCTGGGTCAGCTGCGCTGCGAGGCTGCCCGGCGGATGGACGCCATTCCCCAGGGCGTTTACAAGCTGCTTTGGGTAACCGATTTCCCCTTGTTTGAGTATGGCGAGGACGACGAAGGGCAAGGCCGGCTTTATGCCAAACATCACCCTTTTACCGCGCCTCAGGACGAGGACCTGCCCCTGTTTGAAACCGATCCTCTGGCCATGCGGGCCAAGGCTTATGACATCGTCATTAACGGATGGGAGATGGGCGGCGGCTCGATTCGTATTCATCGCAGCGACGTGCAACAACAGATGTTTCAGGCTTTGGGCTTTACGAAGGAAGATACGGAGGAGCGCTTTGGCCATATGCTGAACGCTTTTCGCTATGGCGCGCCTCCCCACGGCGGCTTGGCCTATGGCCTGGACCGGCTGGTGATGCTGCTGGCCGGCGAAGAGAGCATTCGGGATGTGATTGCCTTCCCCAAGGTGCAGAACGCCAGCGACCTGATGATGAACTGCCCTTCTCCTGTGGAAGACAAGCAACTGAAAGAACTGAGCATTGCGCTGACCGCGCAGCCCAAAAAGCCCCAGCAATAACCACAAAAACTTCCCCGCCGCAAACCAAGCCGAGGTTATGGAGCAGCGAGGAAAAAACAACCGCCGCGCCGACACGAGCTTGGCCGTCGGGCCTCCCTGACCGCCGGTCTGGGGCGGTGTTGCGGGTGTTGCGCTGGAAAAGGAAACCCGCCGCTTCTTCCGAAGCGGCGGGTTTTGTTTCTTTTTGGTCCGCGTTTTCCCGTCGGCGAAACCGCCGACTGGCATGGCGGAGCTCGAATCAAGCCGAGGCTGTCGAGCAGCGAGGGAAAAACAACCGCCGCGCCGACACGAGCTTGGCTGTCGGGCCTCCCCGACTAATTGACCTGGATGCTGTCGAAAATCGCGTTGACCAGCGGCTCCATATCGGAGCGGAAATCCTCGTGAATATAGTAGTCAAATTCCATGTAGCTTTCTCCGTTTTGCACGAACAGGAACTGGTTTTCAAAAACGCTGCCGTTGTCGTTTACCTCCTGGCCTGAGGCTTTGAAAGCAGGCAGACCGCCGATCTCTGTCTTCTCAATCTGATATCCGTCCATCTCCAGAAATTCCACAAAGCTTTCCAGGTAGTTGGGGTCGCTTTCCTGGTAGGCGCTGAAATAGAGGGTGGAGAGGTCCCACAGGTTGTCCCCGTCATACGGGGAATACATGGTCAGCTGGAAATCGCCGTCGGAGGTATCCTGCATTTGCCAGATATAAGGATACTGAAAGGAGACGCCCAGCTCGGCGTTCTGATATCGGCTCATGGCGGGCAAGGGAATTTCCGGCTGGCTGTTCATGGCCTGTTCCAGTTCCTCTTGGGTCAGGGAGAGGTTCGTTTCCGCTCCTGTGTCGGCCAGAATCTTCTGGGCCAACAGCCGGGTAATGGGCGCGAGAGGAGAAAAATGATCCTGGCCCTCCAGCACAAAGCAATGAATGTTTTCATTGTCTGTAGAATCCTGGATGTTTTTCACCCGGTCGCCGTTGCCGTCAGAGCCTTCGATCAGGAAGGTGGGGCTCTTCACGTCCTCCAGCCAATGGATGGGGGAGCGCATTTTGAATTCCTGATCGTCGCCGGTGTCAAAGGTGAACTGGGTGTTGTTGTGGTATTTCACCTCGTCCACTGGGCCAAAGCAGAAGACGGCCCGGAATTTGTCTGTGTATTCGGAGGCCAGCAGCGCCCGCGTGCCGCCCGTGCTGTGGCCGCCCAGATAAATCCGCTCCGGGTCCACATAGGGCAGGGAAGCGGCGTATTCATAGGCGGAGACGATATCGTCCACTTCGCCGAACAGCGCTTCATAATAACCTGGGTTTCCCACGCCGCCCCGGAAGGAGGGATACATGGTCAATACGCCCGCCTGCCAGAAGGCGGAGCCGGTCTGGTCGTTGTCCCATTCGGGGTAGCACCAGGGGAAATCGTCAATGCCGTTGCCCCAGCCTCCAACCACCCAGATTATCATGGGATGCTTCTGGCCGTCTCCCGGGTCGCTGGACACATAGGCGGAAAGCTCTCCCACTTTGGAGGAATATTTCACCAGATCAAAAAGCCCTTCCGGCGGCGCCGGAATCGGGTCGTCGTCGTTTTCCTCGCGAGCCAGCTTGGTCTGGAAGGCGTCATGGGCCGCCGCAAAGCCGCTGGATTGCTCCTCCGGCGCCGAATCGCCTTGGGAAGGGGAATCCGTTTTGGGTTTTTGTTCGTCTTGGGGCGCTTGCCCCTCCTTGTCTGCCGAGCAGCCGGCGGCTGCCAGCATCAGCAGCGCCAATAGCGCCGCAACAAATCGTTTCATCATCAAATCTCCTTTCAATCGGTCAAGTCGGCCAGCGCCGACAGGCATACTACGGGCTGGGCGGCCGGCCGGTCTTGGCGCAAAGGCGCCGGCAGCGAGCGGAAAAGCCGCCAAATCCTTCGCACGGACACGGGTTACGGCTGTCGCGCCGCCGCGACTAGTCGCTCAGATATTTGCCCCCGGCCCGTTTGCCCTTTTTTCGGCGGGACAAAATCAGCAGCAAGCCGCAGAGACAGCAGACGGCGCAGGCCGCCCACAGATAAATTTGGCGGGAAACGCCGGCGGACACGCCGAAAAGGACGCCGGCCAAAATGAGAATCAGCCCGGAAACAGGCAGCGGAATGTTAGACATGAAAACCCCTTTCTCCTCAAAAGTGCAACGCATTTTTTTGAGCCCTTTCTAACCGTTTTGCAGGGGGCCTTTTGCCAAAGCCTGCGCTCTTTGCCCTCCCTGCGAACCTATCGGCCCAGCAGGCGGACCAGCGCCAGCGTCAGCCCCATACACAGCGGCTGATGCAGCAGATAAATCAGCAGGGTATGCCGGCCGATTTTCTCCAGCCAGGGGCAGCGGAGCCGCTCCAGCCAAACCGGCGCTCGACCTTGGGCCAAATATTTCCCCAACCATACGCCCAATAAATACATGAAAAACCAAGGCAGCAGCGGGAAATAATCGCCGGAAGAAAAGCCCGGTTGCCGGAAGCCCAGCCACCAAAGCCCGGGGACATTGTAATGAGGCTTTGTGGCAAACCGGGCGGCAAAAAACAAGGCTAAGCACACAAGGGGGTTAGGCGGAAACCGCTCCAGCAGGGGCCGCAGCAGCTGATAGAGCAGGGCCGCGGCGCCCAAAAAATGCAGAATGCCAAAGCGCACAGTAGAGCCAGGATCAAACCAATAGGTGGCCGCCGTCACCGCCAGGGCGCACAGCAGGATTTTTAGCCCGCGCCGCCAGTTGTTGCGGGAAAAAGTGCTGGAAGCGCCGGAAATCGCCACAAAGACTGAGGCGAAAAACAGCTGCAGGCCGTCCAACAAGGGATTGTACAGCACCCAGTCCGGCAGAAGATCATAAAGAACCAGGTCGTAGCCCCAGTGATAACAGACCATCAGCAGAATCGAAAGGCCCCGCAGAACGTCCAGGGCGTAATAGCGCCGTTTGCCGCCGGTATCAGACATTGAACCGGAACAGCACTACGTCGCCGTCCTGCATCACATAGTCTTTGCCCTCGGAGCGAACCAGACCCTTTTCTTTGGCGGCGGCAAAAGAGCCGCATTCCATCAGTTTGTCGTAGGCCACCACCTCGGCCCGGATAAAGCCCCGCTCAAAATCCGTGTGGATTTTGCCGGCAGCTTGGGGCGCTCGAGTGCCCTGGACAATGGTCCAGGCTCGGACCTCTGGCTCGCCCGCCGTCAGATAGGAAATCAGCCCCAGCTGACTGTAGCACTCCCGAATCAGCCGGTCCAGACCCGATTCTTCAAAGCCCAGTTCTTCCAGGAATAGGGCTTTGTCTTCGGCGCTCATTTCCGAAATTTCGCTTTCCAGCCGGGCGCATACTGGCAGCACTTTGCTTCCCTCTTGGCTGGCAAAAGCGTTCACAGCCTGGAACATGGCGTTCTGCTCATAGCCGCCGGAAAGATCGCTCTCGTCCATGTTGGCGGCGTAAAGAACAGGTTTATAGGAAAGCAGGTCCGATTGTTGGATGATTTCCTGCTCTTCTTCGTCGCAGCCAAAGGTGCGGGCGGTTTTTCCCTCCTCCAAATGCTGGCGCAGCCGGTTCAAAACCTCCAGCTCCTGGGCGAATTTTTTGTCTCCCTTCAGCGCTTTCTGTGTTTTGTCAATGCGCCGGTCCAGAACCTCGATATCCGAGAGAATCAGCTCTAAATTGATGGTGTTGATATCCCGAACAGGGTCCACGCTGCCGTCCACATGGATGATATTTTCATCCTGAAAGCAACGGACGACGTGGACGATCACATCCACCTGGCGGATATGGGATAGAAATTTATTGCCCAGCCCTTCGCCCTTGGAGGCGCCTTTGACCAGGCCGGCGATATCCACAAACTCCAAAATGGCCGGGGTGATTTTTTTGGGGTGATAAATTTCCGCCAGCGCGTCCAGACGCTTGTCCGGCACGTTGACGACGCCCACATTGGGGTCGATGGTGCAAAAAGGATAATTGGCCGATTGGGCCTTTAGATTGGTCAGCGCGTTGAACAGGGTACTCTTTCCTATATTTGGAAGTCCCACGATGCCTAATTTCATAGGTTCTCCTATCTCCTTTGTTTTCAAGGGTTTGCAATGTTTTCATTTTTCCCATAGCGGAGCCCCTCTCCGCTTCAAAGGAAAGGACTCCCATGCAATACCTACATTGTAGCATGGAAGGCTCCATTTCTCAATACTGAAATCGCCCTATCCCCCGCCGGTTTGCCGTTCTTGACGAAAAGCGGCCCTTCCCCTATACTAAGGCCATCGACAAAAGGGGGCTTTTTTATGGATCTTCGGGTGCTGCAATATTTTCTGGCCGTGGCCAAGGAGGGCAACATCACGCGGGCGGCCGACGCGCTGCACCTCACCCAGCCCACCCTGAGCCGGCAGCTGAAGGAGCTGGAGGAAGAGCTGGGCGTGGTGCTGTTTGACCGGGGCAACCGAAAAATCTCCCTGACAGATGCGGGCGTCCTGTTCCAGCAGCGGGCGGCGGAGCTTGTGGCCCTGCTGGACAAGACCCGGCGGGAGCTATCCGAGCAGGAGGATCTGCTGGGGGGCGTGGTGTCCATCGGCTGCGTGGAATCCAAAGCCTCGCTGCTGCTGCCGGGCCTGCTTTCCGCCTTTCACAAAGAGTATCCCCAGGTGCGGTACGACCTGTACAGCGCCATCGGGGACGACATCAAGGAAAAGCTGGACCGGGGGGTGCTGGACCTGGGCATCCTGATCGAGCCGGTGGAGGTCGCCAAATACGACTATCGCCGCCTGCCCGTCCGGGACCGGTGGGGCGTGGTGCTGACCTGCGGCCACCCTCTTGCGGAAAAAGGGGAGATTTCCCTGGACCAGCTGGCCCGGCTGCCGCTGAACCTGCCCCGGCGAGAGATTGTGCAGGAGGAGATTTCCAGCTGGTTTGCGGGCCAGGGCCCCAAACTCCAGGCGCTGCATTACCACAGCCTGCTCACCAACTCGCTCCCCTGGCCCAGGCGGGCGATGCCTATCCCCTCTGCGTAGAGGGCGCCTATACCATCCGCCCCACCCCTGGCCTGACCTTTGTGCCCATCGCCCCGGAACGGGCAGTGGGCCATGTGCTGGCCTGGAAAAAGAACCGCCTGTTCTCCCGTGCAACAGACCGATTTATCCGGTTCTTCATGGAATACATTTCAGGCATGGAAGATGCCGATGAAGAAGCCAGCTAAAGATTTATGTGGTATCCGGTGACGAGGAAAGAATTTTCTGTCATCGAATCGCGGCAAAAAGAAGCATAATAAAATCAAAAATTGTATATATTGCACAAAAACAGAAGGGAAAATTTGTGGAAAATAGAGAGTGGATTTTTATATAGATAAAGAGTATAATATTTTTATAAAAATGAGAGGTGATTGAAATGAGGAAGATTAGGCGGGGCTTGGTTTGTATGGTCGTTTTAGCAACCATTTTTTCATGTGTTGGAGTTGCAGCTCCTTTAGAAGGGACTTCTTCTGTGCATAGGGAACTTAGAGATTTTTGGGGTGAATTTTACTATAAGGCATTAAGTGATAGCGAAGTAGTTTACGAGGTTAAGAATAAAAAGGGGGAAAACATTACCGAAGATTTCTATGAGGATACTTTTTCATTTTATCTAAATGATGATTGGGATTCGATTTCTGCATATCAATTTGAAAATGTTGATACAGTAGTTAAAATCGAGACAAGAGCATTAGATAAAACTAAAACGATGATGAAAAACAGTTCGTTTAATTGTTATCCTATTTCTGATGTCTCTGCATGGGAAAAATTAGAGCCAAAGATTATTTTTTCAGGCGTTGTGAATTATTCTTATCAGGCTTCTATAACATACAATGTAAATACGAATCAGATAACCAGTTATACAAATCCAATTCTTGTAGACTATGAGTTTAAAAACGCAACTAATGTTTCTCGTCCTGGAACACTGATGATTAAAACAATGGATAGGAAAAACAGTATAGGATACCCTAAGATTGTTTCAGGTTGCATTGCACAGTTTAAAATGGATTTTAGTCTTGAAGCATTTTTGTATATTAGTCAAATAGCAGTAGATACTGTTGACTATGGTACATATGGTTCGTCGATTTTGCAAATTGATGCACAGTAATGGAGGGAAAATTCAATGAAGAACTATTCTAAGCTGTTGGTGTCGGTTCTGATGTTGGTGTCGGTGTTCGTCATCCCGATTTATGCGTCAGAAGGTGGTAAGACAGAAATGTCTCAGATGGAAAGTAACTCTTCTCTTTCTATTCTGGAGGATATATGTGCCCAAAAGGAGTTGTATCGTGTGTTAGACTATGAAGGGCAAGATATCACAGACGCATTATATGGAGTTATTACCGAATTTGGTGCAGAAGATGAATCTGCAGCACAGTATATGGAAGAAAATATTATGACGATTGAAAAAGTGGAATTTGAAATAGTTGAAACTTCTCCAAAAGCTTCTGAAATATCGAAAAGATGTGTAATATCGCGTTTTGAAAGATTTAAACCTACCGTGGCAAGACGAAAGATGGAAATAATTTATCAGGTTACGGTCAACTTTACGTATGATCCGAATACATATAGAATAGGAAGTTATTCTGAACCTGTTTTAAAGTTTTTGACCCAAGATATGGGAAATGACGTTACAAATCTCAAGATTGTAGATAGAGTGCGTTCTACACAGGTAAGTAGTAACGGTATTGATTTGCAGGTTGATTATTACTTTGACCTGTATGGAGATTATTACGATGAAGTTGAAGTGATAACAAAACCAAATACATATTTAAACAGACACGGTTTCTCTACAAAATGTAATGGTGAAAGTCTTGACACAATAGTCATGGAACCTCTCATTCCGGAAGACGAAAAAGAGAATTAACTGTTCAAATAATTCAGAATCAGCGGTCGGGGCTGATTCTGAATTATTTTATGAGAAAAGGTGAAAAATTGAAATTCTTTTTCCATGTCCGCAAAAAGGATTGGGCTGCCGCCGGGATCTTTTCCTTTGTCTACTGCGCCCTGCAAGGTGGGTTTGTCTTTGTGTTTGATTGGTTCAGCCCCTGGCTGCTCCATCGATTTGCCCAGACCTTTCAGCCCGGCAGCCAGACCCCGCCAGAGACAGCTCAAAAAATCAGCCAGCTGCATCTGTTTCTGCTGCAAAAGCGCCAGCCTTATCTGCGCCTGACCTATTATCTGATGGTGATTGTGATCGTGTCTTACATTCTCTATCTCATTGCAGCCCGGCCCAGGCCCTTTGCCGGGCTGCTGGTGGGGGCCGTTCCCTTTGCCCTGTCCCGCCTGATCTTGGCTTTGCTGTGTCTGATCCCCTGCGGTCCTGAGGATCAGCTGGGCTGGTATACCGGCTGGCGGTTTGAGGCCGAGTTTGGCGGGCGGAATCACAGGGCCGCCTGGGGCCCTTCGGCGGATGAGCTGCTGTTCTGGGGCTGGGCGCTCTATCTGCTGCTGGAGCTGCTTTGGCATTGGATAGGCCGGCGGCAGACAACGGAAAGGAAATAAAATACAGAATAATTGCCAGATATAACATTGTTGAAAAGCAAAAATTTTTGTGATATCATAACAATTCATAAGGGGTTTAGCCGCTAAACGCGGAAACGCCTGGAGCCATTTGGCCCCAGGCGTTGCGTTTTTGTTGCGCGTAAAAAGAGAAAAGGAGTGATCGAATGGCCCTTTCCCGGTTCATGGGCGCCCAGGATATGACGGTGGGCAGCCCGGTGAAAAAATTGATTCAGTTTTCCATTCCCCTGTTGATTGGAAATTTAGCCCAACAGCTGTATAACACGGTGGATTCCATTGTGGTGGGCCAGTATGTGGGCGACAACGCTTTGGCCGCCGTGGGCGCCAGCGGGCCAATGATTAACCTGCTTCTGGTGCTTTTTGTGGGCATTTCCACCGGCGCGGGCGTTATGACCGCTCAATATTTTGGAGCAAAGCGCCGGCAGGAGCTTTCCAACACGGTCGGAACCACTGTCGTCATGACGCTGCTGGTTTCGCTGGCGGTCATGGTCGCGGGGCCGCTGCTGGTTCCTCCGTTTTTGCGGATGGTGGGCACGCCGGCGGAAATTTTTGAAATGACCTCTTCTTATATGACCATCTATTTTCTGGGCATTGCCGGCATGGCCTATTATAACATCATCGCCGGTATGCTGCGGGGCATGGGCGATTCGGTGATGCCGCTGGTCTTCCTCATGGTGGCCTGTGGGTTAAACATTGTGCTGGATATCGCCTTTGTGGCCCAGTTTGATATGGGCGTTTCCGGCGTGGCGCTGGCCACCATCATCGCTCAGTTTGTTTCCGCGTTTTTATGTCTGCGGAGGCTGACCCGGATGAAAGACGTGTTGGATCTGAACGTCCATACTTTAAAGCCCCATATGGACCTGGCGAAGGACCTGGTCAAACTGGGCCTGCCTTCCGGTCTGTCTCAAGCGATTTTCTCCATGGCGGCCATTGTGGTGCAGTCGCTGACAAACAGCTTCGGCGCTATGATTATCGCCGTGAACACTGTGGTGATGCGGGTGGACGGCTTCGCCATGATGCCCAATTTTACCTTTGGCAACGCCATGACTACTTATACCGGCCAGAATATGGGCGCCGGCCGGGTGGACCGGGTGCAGGAGGGCGTGAGGGACGGTTTGAAGCTGGTGTTGGCCGTCAGCGCCACGCTGGTGGCCGCCATCCTGCTGCTGGGCGGGCCGCTGATGCGGCTGTTTACCGAAACGCCTGAAGTGGTGGAGATGGGCCAGAAGATGATGCGCATTTTGGCTGTGGGTTATGTGGCGATGGCCATTAACCAAACCCTGTCCGGCGTGATGCGGGGCGCGGGCGACACCATGACGCCTATGTGGATTTCCATGATTACCACTGTGATTATCCGGGTGCCCTTGGCCTATGGCATTGCGGCTGTGACCCATTCTCCCACCAGCCTGTTTATCAGCCTGCTGATTTCCTGGTGCATAGGCGCCGCGCTGACTGTGCTGGCCTATAAAAAGGGAAAATGGCGCAAAAAAGCCGTCGTCCGGTCGGCCGGCGAGCGAACCCCTGCGAACCAACAATAATCGATTCGGAGCAAATCCGGGCGAAAAAGAAAAGAAAATCGCCGCTTCTTTTGGAAGCGGCGATTTTTTGTTTCAGCGCGGTCTGATCCGGCCCTATCAAACGTTCGTCGGCTGTTCGAGTCTGCGAAAACCCAGAGGGCGGCGCGCTTTGGGCCGCCGCTTTATTGCTTTGTAATGCGGTAGGAGGCCCTGCGGTGATTCGGCGTCATGCCGGCGAATTGAATGAAATCGACGGTCGCCACATAGTTGAAAAAACGTTTTCCAAAAACGCCGGTCATGCGGGGGGGAAGATCAAACCAAGCATCGCCATAAATATCCGGCAAGGTGAAAGGCGGGTCGTTTTCCGAAAACTTCTTCAGCGCCCGTTTAGCCGCCTCCTCCGGCACAAAGATGGGCGGGCTTTTTTTCGCCAGCAGTTTGTAGCGGAATAGATCTTGGACGGACATATTTTCTTTGGCGGCAAGAGCCTCTAGTTCGCGGAATTCTTCCTCTGTGAGAGAAATCTTGATAACCGGCATGGCAAGCAGCTCCTTTTACAATAGTTTCACCTTGGCCCAAGGTGCGTTTTCATTATACACACCTTGGCCCAAGGTGTCAAGGGCTTTGTCAAAAATAATTCATAGGGCCCCTTTTCAACTGGGCGGTTATCAAAGAAAAAGCCGCTTCTTCGGAAGCGGCGATGAAAAATTTGCCGGCCGTGCAAGACCGCAGGCGCCCAGAGGGGGGGATCCTCTGGACGCAAAAGCGCGACGGACAAACTCCCCCAAGAGAGAGAACCCTTTTCTTGCCGCTGGACGGCGCAGGCAAGCTTAGGCCAGTTCAAATTTGCCGGTATAGAGCTGGTAGTATTGGCCTTGCTGGGCCATCAGCTCTTCGTGGTCGCCTCGCTCGATGATACGGCCGTTTTCCAGCACCATAATGGCGTCAGAATTGTGAATGGTGGAGAGCCGATGGGCGATGACGAAGACCGTCCGGTCCTGCATGAGGTTGTCCATGCCCTGCTGGACAATTCGCTCCGTGCGGGTGTCGATGCTGGAGGTGGCTTCGTCCAAGATGAGCACGGGAGGATCGGCCACGGCGGCCCGGGCAATGGCCAGCAGCTGGCGCTGGCCCTGGGAAAGGGCTCCGCCGTCGCCGGATAACATGGTTTGATAACCCTGGGGCAGTTGCTGGATAAAGGCGTCGGCGTTGGCCAGCTTGGCGGCGGCGACGATCTCTTCCTCCGTGGCGTCCAGCCGGCCATAGCGGATGTTGTCCATCACTGTGCCCGTGAACAGCTTGGTATCCTGAAGCACAATGCCCAGGGAGCGGCGCAGGGATTCCTTGCGAATCTGGTTGACAGGGATGCCGTCATAGAGGATAGAGCCCTCGTCAATGTCATAAAACCGATTGATTAGGTTGGTAATGGTGGTTTTGCCTGCGCCGGTGGCGCCTACAAAAGCGATTTTCTGGCCCGGTTTGGCGAATAGGCTGATTTGCTTGAGCACTTGTTTTTCCGGCGTGTAACCGAAATCCACATTTTCAAAGCGCACGTCGCCTTGCAGCGGAATCAATTTGCCCTCTGGAGATTTCCAGGCCCATTGGCCGGTGCGCTGGGGGCATTCCCGCAGCTGGCCCGCGCTTTTGCGGACGTTCACCAGCTGGTATTGTCCCTGGTCCTGCTCCGGCTGATGATCCAGCAGCTCAAATACCCGCTGTGCGCCGGCCAGCGCCATGATGATGGAGTTAAATTGCTGGGAAATCTGGGTGATAGGTTGGTTAAAGCTGCGGTTAAACTGGAGGAAGGAGGCCAGGCTGCCCAGAGTGAAGCCGCCCAAACCGCTTACCGCCAGCGCGCCGCCGGCGGCGGCAATCGCCACATAGCTCAAGTTGCCTAAATTGCTCATGATGGGCATCAGGATATTGGCGAAGCCATGGGCGTTATCCGCGCTTTCAAACAAAGCGTCGTTCAGCTGGTTGAAGCGGTCCATATTCTGCGTTTCCCGGCAAAACACCTTGACCACCTTTTGGCCTTCGATCATCTCCTCAATATAGCCGTTTACCGCGCCCAGATTCTTTTGCTGAGCCACGAAATGGGCGGCGGATTTGCTCATCAGCTTGCGGGAGGTCAGTATGGACAACGCCACCATCAGCAGAGAAAGGCCGGTGAGGGGCAGGCTCAGGGAGATCATGGACGCCAGCACGCTGACGATGGTGACGGCGGAGGAAATCAGCTGGGGCATACTCTGGCTGATCATCTGCCGCAGAGTGTCGACGTCGTTGGTATAGACGCTCATGATATCGCCGTGGGGATGGGAGTCAAAATAGCGCAGAGGCAGGCTTTCCATATGGCGGAACAGGTCGCAGCGCAAGTCCCGCAGCGTTCCTTGGGAGACGGAAACCATCAGCTGGTTTTGAATCAGCACAGAAACCACGCCGCTGAGAAAGACCAGCGCCATCAGCCCCAGTTGACGCAGCAGCGGGGCGAAATCCGGCGCGGATTGGTTTAGGAAAGGGGCGATGTAATCGTCGATCAACGTCTTGAGAAACAGGTTGCCCGCCACCGTGGCGGCGGTGTGAATCAAAATCATCACAACCACCAGGGCGCAGTGGAATTTATACCGGCGCAGCAGATAAGAAAGCAGCCGGCGCAGCACTTTCATGGGGTTTTTAACCGTAGGACGGGGGCCCATCATGCGGGGGCCGCGAGGGCCTCGGGGGCCGCCTGGGCCTTTGGAAGGGGTTTGGCTCATTGTTCGTCCGCTCCTTTCTGCTGGGATCGATAGACTTCCTGATAAATAGGGCTTTCTTGCAAAAGCTGTTCATGGGTTCCATAGGCGCTGGCTTCGCCGTTGTTCAGCACTAAAATATGGTCGCAGTCCTGTACCGAGGAAATCCGCTGGGCGATGATAATTTTCGTGGCGTCGGGTAGGGTCTGGGCCAGGCCCTGACGAATCAGACTGTCCGTGCGCATATCCACAGCGCTGGTGGAATCGTCTAAGATCAGAATTTTCGGGTTTTTCAGCAGCGCCCGGGCCAGGCAAAGCCGCTGCCTCTGGCCGCCGGAAACGTTGGTTCCTCCCTGCTCGATCATGGCGTCATAGCCTTGGGGCAGGGCGCAGATAAAATCATGGGCTTGAGCGGCTTTGCAGGCCTGCTCCAGTTGGGCCTGGGTCGCGTTTTCGTTGCCCCAGAGCAGGTTTTCCCGTATCGTGCCGGAAAACAACGTATTTTTTTGCAGCACCATAGCCACTTGGCTACGCAAAGCCTGCAAATCGTACCGGCGCACGTCTTGGCCGCCCACCAGGATTTTGCCCTCTGCCGCGTCATAGAGCCGGGGAATCAGCTGCACCAGGGTGGATTTGGAGCTGCCTGTGCCGCCGACGACGCCCAGCGTCTCGCCAGGGGCGATCTGCAAATTGATATCCCGCAGGGCGGGCTTGCCGCCCGCATGGTAGCGCATGGTCACATGGTCGAAACAGATGCCGCCGTCCTTCGCCTGAGTCAGCGGCTGGGGGTCTTCCTTCAAATCCGGAGTTTCCTGCAAAACCTCTACAATGCGGTCCGCCGAGGCTCGCGCCATGGTAATCATCACAAAAACCATGGAGAGCATCATCAGGCTCATCAGGATATTCATCACATAGGAAAACAGGCTCATCAGCTGGCCGGTGGTCAGGCCGCCGGCCACGATGGATTTAGCGCCCAGCCAGGACAGCAGCAGGATACAGCCGTAAACAGTGAACTGCATCACCGGGGCGTTGAAGGCCAGAGTCCGCTCCGCTTTGACGAACAAGCGATACACTTGGTTGCAGGCGCTTTGGAATTTGTTTACCTCGTGGTCCTCTCGCACATAGGATTTGACCACTCGGATAGCGCTCAAGTTTTCCTGAACGCTGGCGTTCAGGTCGTCGTACCGGCGGAACACCTGCAAAAAAGCCGCATGGGCGTTTTTGGTGATAAAAACCAGGCAAAGCGCCAAAAAGGGAATGGCCGCCAAAAAGACCAAGGACAGCTTGGCGTTGATGGAAAAGGCCATGAACAGGGCGCATACCAGCATGGAGGGAGCTCGGACGCACATCCGCAGAATCATCTGGTAGGCGTTCTGTACGTTGGTCACGTCGGTGGTCATGCGGGTGATGAGGCCGGAGGTGGAGTATTTATCCAAGTTGGAAAACGCGAAGGTCTGGATATTGGCGAACATACTGCGGCGCAGGTTGCGGGCAAAGCCGCTGCTGGCCCGGGCGGCCAGGCGACCCGCCGCCACGCCGAAAGCCAGCGAAAGCAGGGCCATGCAGGCCATAATGGCGCCGATTCGGGCCACATGGGCCATATCTCCTTTGTCGACGCCGTTGTCGATGATGGAGGCCATCATCATGGGGATGGCCAGCTCCATCACCACCTCCAGCACCACAAAAACAGGCGTCAGAATGGACGCCCGCTTAAATTCTTTTACTTGAGCGAGCAATGGTTTGAGCATAAAAAACCTCCTTTGGGATCCAAAAGTAAGGCCGGGCCCAGTCAAGCGCCCGGCGGCGCGAGATCGTTTTTTGGTTTTGCCCAAAAAATATCTCAACGGAAAAGGCATTGAAAAAACGTTACCTTCCTAACAGTCAGCTTGCGAACAAATTGGGCGATAAAACCGCCGCCCCAGGGCGGCTATTCCTCCAGATGGCGGCGCAGCTTGGACAGGATGGCGCAAAGCTGCTTCAGCTCCTCCGGCGTTAGGCAGGAGGCCAAGTCGTCCTCCACCAAGCGGATCTGGGTTTCAATGGCTTGGTGAATGGCCAGAGATTTGGGCGTCAGGCAAATCTGTTTGAGCCGGGCGTCCCATTCCACAGGGCGGCGTTCCAGCAGGCCTTTCTCCTCCATCAGCTGTAAAATGCCGGTGGCGGTGGAGCGGCGAATGCGGAACTCTTCTTCCAAATCCCGTTGAAAGATGGGTTGATCCTGGCGATGCGCGATGTAACCCAGTATCCAGCCTTGCATCCCGGTGACTTGATCAATGCCGGCCCGGACCAAAGCCTCGTCCACTTGGCGCTTCATCAAGTTGCTCAGTTGCTTGAATTGGGCCCCGATCATGAACAGATCCTTCATACAAACCCTCCTTCCACAATTAGTTAGGGAGCTAACAATACGCTCAGTATACCCTCCTTTTCGTCTGCTGTCAAGGCGGGGGCGGAAAAGTTCATCGACTGTTCATCCGCAGAGCTGAAAGATGGAAAAAGCCGGCGGAACGACCGCCGACCAAACCGTTTGACACAATGAATTTTATTCCAAAAAGTTTTGCCAAAGAAACGCCAGCATTGGGCGGAAGCGGAATAAACGCGGATTTTCGGCAGAAACTATGGGGGAAAATTTTGATAGAAGGAGCGTTTGACAATGAAAGCGACCGGCATAGTCCGCCGTATCGACGATCTGGGCCGTGTGGTGATTCCCAAAGAAATTCGCCGCACCCTTCGCATCCGGGAAGGGGACCCTTTGGAGATCTTTACGGAAAAGGACGGCAGCGTTATTTTTAAGAAATATTCCTTGATGGACGACCAAAGCGAATTTGCCCAGCAGGTGTGCGACGCCATGTACCGGGCCACCGGCGGCGTAGCCGTCGTAACCGACAGAGACATGATCGTAGCCTGCGCAGGGGCGCCTCGAAAGGAGCTGGCCGAGCGCCGGCTTTCTCCGGAGCTGGGCCAGGTAATGGAGGCGCGGCAGCTTTATCGAGGGACCAAGGACGGCCCTCCCGCCCTGCTCTGCCAGGGCGAGCCCAGCCTGGAAGTGCTGGCGGCGGCGCCTGTGCTCAGCGGCGGCGACCTGCTGGGCTGCGTGGCCTACGCCGGCGAGGGAGGCGTCGCCGGCGAAACCGAGTGCAAGCTGGCTCAGGCCATGGCCAATTTCCTGGGCCGCCACATGGAGCAGTAGTCGGAAGGCCCCGGCAGACGTATCGCCAGGCTGGCCGAGCAGTCGGCTTTGAGCGGCGGCGCCAGCGGCCTTGCCGGGGTTTCTGAGGGCGGGGGTTTCGATTCCCGCCCTCTCGTCCATAAGGCAGAGGAAAAGCGGCTTTTGGAGATTCCTTCCCTTTTCAGAAATTTTCGCCCAAGACGGGCCGCTGGAAGCGCTTTGCCCCTGGCCGTCGGCTTGGGCGGCTACCAAAGGGAGCGCCACAGAAAGCGATCCAGGGCGGGCTGGAGGATATAAGTCCAGCAGCGGAAGGACAGAAGGAAGGCCCAAAAGAGCAGCAACAGCAAACCAAAGCAGAAACGGCCGCTGGAAGGGGCGCCTGCGGCCCGGAAGGCGGCGGCAAAGAGCAGGGCAAAATAAATCGCCCCGGCCAGCAGAAGCAAATGCAGCGCCAGGCGGAAGGAAAGAAACAGAGCGCCGGCCGCCGACAAGAGCAGCAAAGCGGGCGCCAGAGCGCAGAGGACGCTGAGGATCAGCGATTGCCGAAACGTCAGCCGGACTTTGGCCAGCCGGCAAGCCGGCCAAACCGCCAGCGCGGCCAGCAGAACCCAGCAAAGGGCCATCAGCAGGCCGCAGATGAAAAATTCGCCGGGCTTCACCCATAGCCGGCTGGGGACCGATAGCGCAAAGGGCGTCAGCGAAGCCACGTCGTTCAGCAGCTGCTGGAGGAATCGGCCGCCTTGGTGGGCCAGCGCGGCGGTAAAAAGTCCGCCGCCTGCCAGAAACAGCGGCAGACAGAGCAAGGCCAGCGACAAATCCCGGCTTCGGCAGGCCGCTTCCATGGCTTGAAAGGGCCGGCGGAAATAGGCGGCTAAAAAAGGGAAAAAGTTGCGAAAGGCAGAGGTCTGCCGGCCGGCGAGCCGAAGAGGCTCCGGCTCCTCTAGCGTCCTTTCGGCGCGTTCGTCTTCCTCGTAAAAATCAAACTCGTCGTCGTCCGCGGCCGGCAAAAACTTCGGAAGGCTCCAGCCCAGCGGCTCTCGCTTTGGAGCTGCCGGCGGGGCGGGTCGGCGGAGGTTGGCGACAGTCCGGGCCTGGGGGCAGCTGCAAAGGCCGCTTGGGGGCAGGGGTCGGCCGCAATAGGGGCATTCCGGCTGTCTTTTTTCATGTTGGTCTTCCATAAGGCTTCCCTCCATAGAATCGTTAAGGACATTATAATAATCCCTGGACGGCAAATCAATACAGAATCGGCCTGGCCCTGGAGCGCAAGAGGCAAAACCGGCCGGGTTTTCCAAAATCATCGCCGGAAACACTTGCTTTTAGACGCTTGGAATGATATACTATATATGTTTTATGGAGTATTGACGATGGAGAGTGGGGAAACCCACTCTTTCTTATTGAAAGCGCAAAGACAGGAGGGAACGCTGTGCAGACGAAAACGCTGCTGCAAAAGGTGCGCCAGATGTGCGCCGCCCCTATCCAGGAGCGGGGTCTGAGCCTCTGGGACGTGACGTTTGAAAAAGAAGGCCCCCGCTATCTGCTGTCGATCATAGTGGACAAGGAAAGCGGAGTGGATATTGAGGATTGCGAATATGTGAGCCGGGCGGTGGACCCCCAGTTGGACGAGCCGGAATTTGACAGCTTGCCTTCCTACGTCCTGTGCGTCTCCTCCGCCGGCCTGGAGCGGACTTTGCGGACGCCGGAGCATTTGGAATGGGCCCTGGGCCGCCGAGTGGAGCTGACCTTTTACCGCCCTCATGACGGAGCCAAAAGCAAAGCGGGGGTTCTGGACGCCTATGACGGCGAAACGCTGACGGTGGACGGCGTCGTCTATTCCAGGCGAGAGATTTCCAGCTGCCGGGAGTATTTTGATTTTACGTCCATCCGCCCCCAAGGGCGGGCGGCGGAGTAGCAGAGCGGATTTCGCCCAAATCAAACATTTTTTAGGACGCCCAACAAACAAAAGAGGGGGAACCCCAAAAATGATTTTTATTTTTGGGGAGAAAGGAGATAGGCCCAAACATGAACGCTGAATTGATGCAGGCCCTGGCCGACCTGGAAAAGGAAAAGGGCATTAAAAAAGAATATATGCTGGATCGGATTGCCCAGGCTTTGGCCGCGGCATACAAGGCGATTTATAAAAAAGACGCCCAGAGCGCCGCTTTGGATAATGTGTTCGTCAACATCGACCCAGATACCGGAGCCATCGCGATGCACGCCGTCAAAACGGTGACGGAGGACGTGCAGAACCCGGCCGCCGAGATTTCGCCAGAGGAAGCGGCTCAATATTCGCCTAGGACCCAACTGGGAGACGAGGTGCGCATTGAAATCGACGCGTCCAAATTCGGCCGCATCGCCACCCAGACGGCCAAGCAGGTGATTATCCAAGGCATTCGGGAGGCGGAACGAGGCATGATTGCCGACGAATTCGCCTCCAAAGAGCACGAGATTCTCAACGGCTTGGTGACCCGCATCGACCCCCGCTATGGCAGCGTCATTTTGGAGCTGGGCAGCGGTCGGGATAAAACCGAGGCCGTGCTGCCCGTTTCCGAGCAGGTGAAAAATGAGCAGATTCAAGAGGGTCAGCGGCTGAAGGTTTACCTGGCGGAGGTTCGCCGGAATGTCAAGGGGCCTCAGATGGTCATTTCCCGCACGCATCCCGGTCTGGTCAAGCGCTTGTTTGAGCTGGAGGTGCCCGAAATTTACGACGGCTCTGTGATGATCAATTCCATCGCCCGGGAGGCGGGAAGCCGCACAAAAATCGCCGTTTCCAGCACAGATGAAAACGTGGACCCCATCGGCGCCTGCGTGGGTCCCCGAGGCGCCCGGGTGGCCGGCATTGTGGACGAATTGCAGGGAGAGAAAATCGACATCATCAAGTATTCTGAGGACCCGGTGCAGTTTGTGGCCGAAGCTCTGTCGCCGGCGGACGTGCTGCTGGTGACCCCTGGGGCGGACGGCAAGAGTTGCAGCGTAGTCGTGCCCGACGACCAGCTCTCCCTGGCCATCGGCAAAGAAGGGCAAAACGCCCGGCTGGCCGCCAAGCTGACAGGCTGGAAGATCGATATCAAACCGCAATCCCAGGCTCTGGAGCAGGCCCTGGCCGACGCCGCCCAACAGGCGGAAGAGGAATAAAGAAGGGCCCTGCGGCCCGCGAAAGGAGGAGGAACCATGCCTAAGAAGATCCCGGTGCGGCAATGCGCCGCCTGCCGCCGGCAGACGGAGAAAAGCCAACTGGCCCGGGTTGTGCGCACGCCTCAAGGCGAAATCATCTACGACCCTAAGGGAAAGGTATCCGGTCGGGGGGTTTATCTGTGCAAAAGCGCCTCCTGCCTGGAAAAGGCCATCAAATCTCGGGCTCTCAGCCGGGCGCTGGATTGCCCGATTCCCGAAGAGGTTTACGAGACGCTGCGGCGGCAGCTTGCGGAGGAGGAGAGGGCCGATGGACAATAACATTTTAGCCTTTATCGGCCTGATGAAGCGGGCGGGCTGCCTAGCCGCCGGCGGCGAAAACGTCTATGACGCCGCCCGGGAGGGCCGAGCCCGGCTGATCCTCGCCGCTGCGGACTGCGGGCCAAACACGGTCAGCCAGGCCAAAGCCGCCGCCAACCAATGCCAGGCCGCTTTGGTCCGCCTGGATTGCGGCAAAGAGCAGCTGGGCGCGGCCTTGGGAATGAGCCAATGCGCCGCTTTGGCTGTGACAGACACAGGCTTCGCCCTGTCTCTATGCCAAAAATGCGGCCTGGACCAGGCCGCTCAGGCCTTGGAAGCCCGCCTGGCTAGAGAGAAAAAACGCAAACAGAAAAAGACCGACCGGGCGGCAGCCCGAAAAGCCGGTTCCGATACACGCAAAGGGGGAAAATAACCGATGATGATGAAATACCGCGTGAGCGACGTGGCCAAGGATTTCGGCAAACCCAATAAAGAGATCGCCGAGATATTGGGGGCTTATCTGCAAGCGCCCAAAAGCAACGCCCAGGCGCTGAAGGAGCCGGAGCTGGACGTGATTTTTGAGTATCTGACCCAAAAGAACCAGGCCGAAAGCCTGGACGCCCTGTTCGCCCCGGCGGCGGAGGCCGCCCAGAAGCGCCGCCAGCAGGCCGAGCAGCGGATGCTGGAAAAACAGAAAAAAGAAAACAAGACCGCTCCGGCCAAGCAGGACCGGCCCGCCAAGGAAGCGAAGGAGACCAAGGAGGCGGAGCCCCAGATCGCGGCGGAGCAGCCTTCGGCCAAAGGCCCCCGCACCACTCGGGTAGACACCCGAGGCAATTCGGTGGATCTTTCCAAATACGACGAGCGTATCGATCAGCTGGTGCCCGAAAAGGCTCAGAAGATCAATCAGCCTCAGGGCAAGCAGAAAATCAAGCGTCAGGCAGACCGCCGGGGCTTTGTGAGCAATAAAAAGCGCCAGGAGGAGCAGGAGCGTCTGCGCCGAATGCAGATGCAGGAGCGGGCCAAAAAGACCCAGCTCAAAGTGTTGATTCCAGACGAAATCAACGTGGGCGAGCTGGCCCTGCGTCTGAAGAAGACGGCGGCCGACGTGGTCAAGCAGCTGATGAAGCTGGGCGTCATGGCCAACGTATCGCAGAATGTGGATTTCGATACCGCCAGCTTGGTGGCCGAGGAATTTGGCGCCAAGGTGGAGCGGGAGGTCATCGTCACCATCGAGGAGCGGCTGATCGACGACAGCACGGACGACGAAAAGAATCTCCAGCCCCGTCCGCCGGTGGTGGTGGTGATGGGCCATGTCGACCACGGCAAAACCTCTTTGCTGGACGCCATTCGCAACGCCAACGTCACCGAGGGCGAAGCCGGCGGCATCACCCAGCATATCGGCGCTTACCAGGTGCAGCTGGATCAGCGGCTGATTACCTTTTTGGATACCCCAGGCCACGCGGCCTTTACCTCTATGCGCGCCCGCGGCGCCCAGGTCACCGACGTGGCCATTTTGGTGGTGGCCGCCGACGACGGCGTCATGCCTCAGACCGTGGAAGCCATCAACCACGCCAAAGCCGCCAACGTGCCCATTATTGTGGCGGTGAACAAAATCGATAAAGAGGGCGCCAACCCAGACCGGGTGCTCCAGCAGCTGACGGAATATGAGCTGGTGCCCGAGCAATGGGGCGGCGACACCATTGTGTGCAATATCTCCGCCAAGCAGAAAATCGGCATTGAAAATCTGCTGGAAATGGTGCTGCTGACGGCGGACGTCCAGGAGCTGCGGGCCAACCCGGACCGCCGGGCCAAGGGCACAGTGGTGGAGGCCAAGCTGGATAAGGGCCGAGGCCCTGTGGCCACAGTGCTGATTCAAAACGGCACGCTGAACGCCGGCGATATCGTCATCGCGGGCAAGACGGTGGGCCGCGTGCGGGCCATGACGGACGACAAGGGCCGCAGGCTGGAAAAGGCCGGCCCCGCCATGCCGGTGGAAATCATCGGCCTTTCGGAAGTGCCCGACGCCGGCGACCTGTTCTACGCTGTGGAAGACGAGCGGATGGCCCGAGAACTGGCCGAGCAGCGCAAAACCGAGGAAAAGGACGAGCGGGCCAAATTACAGCAGAAGGTCACGCTGGAAAATCTGTTCAGCCACATCAAAGAGGGCGAGATCAAGGATTTCAATATTATCGTCAAGGCGGACGTCCAAGGCAGCGCCGAGGCTGTCACCGCTTCGCTGCGCAAGCTGAGCAACGAGGAAGTGCGGGTGCAGGTCATTCATTCCGGCGTAGGCGGCGTCAACGAATCCGACGTGATGCTGGCCGCCGCCTCCGGCGCGATTATCGTTGGCTTCAACGTGCGCCCTGAGCCCGCCGCCGCAGACAGCGCCGCCAGACAGGACGTAGAAATCCGAACCTACCGCATCATTTATGACTGCATCGAAGAGATCGAATCCGCCATGAAGGGAATGCTGGCGCCCAAGTTCCAGGAGGCCGTCATCGGCCATGCCGAAGTGCGCCAGACCTTCAAGGTTTCCGGCGTGGGAACCATCGCCGGCTGTTATGTGACGGACGGCAAGATTCAGCGGGCCGCTCAGGTCCGCATCGTGCGGGACAGCATCGTCATTCACGAGGGCGTCCTTTCCACGCTGCGCCGCTTTAAGGACGACGTCCGCGAAGTGGCCTCCGGCTATGAGTGCGGCGTCAGCTTTGAAAAATTCAACGATATCAAAGAGGGCGACATTTTAGAAGTATTTATCATGGAAGAAATCAAACGATAAACCGGTGGGTTTCTTCCGCTCAGGCTTTGCCTGCAGGGGAGCCTTTGCGCAAACCAAATGGAAGAGAAGATCGCTATCCCCGCGGGCTCCCATGGGTTCGCGGGGATATTCAAAAGGGGGCGGCCTGGGCCGCCCGGTTGTGGAAATTTTGCAAAAGGAGGCCGGAAGAATGCCTTCCAACCGAATTGACCGAATCAGCGAAGAAGTGATGCGGGCGCTGGCGGAGCTGCTGCCCACGGTGAAAGACCCCCGCCTTGGCGGCGGGCTGCTCAGCGTGCTGCGCTGCGAAGTGACCAACGACCTGCGCTGGTGTAAGGTCTATCTCAGCGCTATGGGAGATTACGACCAGAAGGAGCTGAAAAAGGGGCTGAAATCCTGCTCCGGCTATCTGCGCCGGCAGCTGGCCCACAGCCTGAGCCTGCGTTATACCCCGGAGCTGGTGTTTGTGCTGGATGATTCCATCCAGACGGGCGCTCACATCAACCGGCTGCTCAGCCAGCTGCCGGAGCTTTCTCAGGAGGAGCAGAATGACGATGACGAAAACAACGACGCCGTTGACCCTGAATGAGACGGCGGAATTTCTCCGTCAGCGGGACGGCTTTTTGATCCTGACCCATCGCCGGCCCGACGGGGATACCGTGGGCTCCGCCGCCGCTCTGTGCCGCCTGCTGCGCTGGCTGGGCAAAACCGCCTGGATGCAGGACAACGAGGAGCTGACGGAAAAATATCGCTTTTTGTATGACGGACTGCTTGCCCCGGCGGAGTTTCAGCCGGAAACCGTGCTTGCGGCGGATGTGGCCGACGAAAATCTGTTGCCCCAAAGCGCCCAAAGCTGGCGGGGAAAAATTGATTTGTGCGTGGACCATCATCCCTCCAATACCGGTTACGCCGACCGTATTTTACTGGACGCCCGCTGCGCCGCTGTAGGAGAGCTGATCTGGCAGCTGGCTCTGCTGCTGGAAATGCCGGCGGATCTGGCCTTTTGCCAGGGCGTTTATACCGCCGTGGCCACAGACACTGGTTGTTTCCGGTACGCCAACACCGCCGCTCAGACCCATCGCGCCGCCGCCTATTGCATGGAGCAGGGCCTGGATTGCGAGGCGATCAACCAAATTTTTTTTGAAACCAAAACCCGGGCCCGATTTCAGGCGGAGCGCCTGCTCTTTGAGCGACTGCGCTTTTCTGCTGAGGGCAAAATCGCCGCCGCGCTGCTGACCCAAGGGGAGATTCAGGCAATCGGCGCTGGGCCGGACGATTTGGACAACCTGGCCGCTTTGCCCCGACAGATTGAGGGAACGCGCTGCGCCGTCGTCTTGACCCAGACGGGGGAAAACCAATTCAAGGCTTCGGTCCGCACAGACGGCGGCCTGGACGCCTCGGCTCTGTGCGCCCGCTTTGGAGGCGGGGGCCATAGCCGGGCGGCGGGCTGCGCGCTGGAAGGAGCGGGAGAAGACTGCCTGGCTCACATTACGGCGGCCGCCCAGGAGGCGCTGGGATATGTATAACGGCATCCTGCTGCTCCACAAGGAGCCGGGCTTTACCTCCCACGACGCGGTGGCCAAGCTCCGGGGCGTTCTGCGCTTCCGGCGCATTGGTCACGCCGGCACCCTGGACCCAATGGCCCAGGGGCTGCTGGTGATTTTGCTGGGCCCCGCCGCCCGAGCCAGCGAATATGCCTCGGGGGCGGACAAAGAATATGTGGCGGAATTTGTGCTGGGGGTGGAGACCGACACCCAGGATACTACAGGAATCGTTTTGGCCGAAAAGCCGGTCCAGATCGACCGGAAGGCGCTGGAAGAAGCGATTGCGTCTTTTGCCGGCGGATACGACCAGACGCCCCCCATGTATTCCGCCATCCAAAAAAACGGCGTGCGCCTCTACGACCTGGCTCGCCAGGGCAAGGAGGTGGAGCGGGAAAGCCGGTATATCCGCCTGCCCCAGCTGGAGCTGCTGGAGTACCAGCCTCCCCAGGGGCGGCTGCGGGTTTGCTGCTCCAAGGGAGGATACGTCCGCACCTTGTGCCATGATATCGGACAAAAGCTGGGCTGCGGCGCCGCCATGAGCGGCTTGACCCGGCTGCGGGCCGGGCAGTTCCGGCTGGAGGACGCTCTGAAGCTGGAGGAAGTTCGCCAGCTCCATGAGGCTGGGGAGCTGGAGCGGAAGATTCTGCCGGTAGACAGCGTGTTTTCCGCTTTGCCTGCCGTGACGCTGACGCCGGAGGGCGCCCGCCGGGCCATGAACGGCGCCCATGCCGCTCAGCGGCACGTGGCCCAAGGGGAAATTCCGCCCCCAGGGAACCTTTGCCGGGTTTACGGCCCGAAGGGAGAATTTATTATGGCGGGCAAGGGGGGCCTGTTGGAGGCGGGTCCGCCGGCAATTTTCTGCCATAAAATGTTCGCTTGAAAAAAGAGAAGGAGCGGGGACCATGGGTCGGGAAAACGGCGTGATTTACGCCCTGGGATTTTTTGACGGAGTACATAAGGGCCATCAGGCCATTTTGCAAGAGACCAAAGCGCTGGCCGCCCGCCATGGGTTGCGGGCCGGGGTCTTTACCTATGAAAACCACCCCCAAGCCGTTGTGGGCGGCGGCGCGCCGCCTCTGCTGACGACGGCGGCGGAGCGGCGGCAGATTTTTGCCGCTCAAGGCATCGAGGAAATTGTAATGATCCCCTTTGACCGAGCCTTTGCCGGCCAGTCGCCGGAGGAATTTGTGCAGGCTTTGGTCAGTCAATATAATTGCGCCGGCCTATGCTGTGGGGAAAATTTTCATTTCGGCGCCCAGGCGGCGGGGGACAGCCGCCTGCTGGAGCAGATTTGCGTTCGGTTAGGTCTGGTCGGGCGCACGGCGCCCCCTGTGCTGGAAGGGGGGCGGACGGTCAGTTCCACCCTGATTCGCACGCTGCTGCGGGAGGGCCGGCCGGAGGAAGCCCGGGTTTGCTTGGGCCGGCCCTTTTCTTTGGCGGGCCTGGTGGTTCATGGCGACGGCCGAGGCCGGACGATGGGGCTGCCTACCGTCAATCTTCAGCCGTCGGACGGGGTGCTGCTGCCCGCCGTGGGGGTATACGCCGCTCTGGCGCAGCTGGAGGACGGCCGGCTGCTGCCCGGCGTTACCAACGTGGGTCTGCGGCCCACTTTCCGCACAGGCGGCGGCCCTACGGTGGAAACCAATATTCTGGGCTTCCGGGAGGATCTTTACGGGCGCCGGGTTCGGCTTTGGCTGTGTCGGTATCTCCGGGGAGAGCAGAAATTTGAAAACAGCGCCATGCTGATTCGGCAGATCGCCCAAGATTCTCAAAAGGCCCAGGCGCTGCTGGAGCAGGACGACCGAGGTGATATCCATGACCTTTTTTAAAGATTTGGCGGCGTCTTTTCAGATTTTCGCCAGCAATTTTACCGCCCGCTTTGGCCTTTGGGTCAATGGGCTGCTGCTTTTTTTGGTTCTGGCAGGCGTCCTTTTTTTCATTTTGCGGGCGTCGGCGGTTTCGCTGAGGGCTCGCCGGCTGGATACGCGGCTGCAAATGCCTCCGCGAGACAAAGAACGAGAGGCCCGGCTGGCCCAGCGGCTTTCCCAAGCGGTGCAGATTCCCACCGTCGCCGGAAACGAAAGAGCTTTGGATCGTTTCCACCGTTGGATGGAGCGGGAATTCCCACTGGTCTTTGCCGCCATGCGGCCTCTTTATCTCCCAGGGGGCGGGTTGCTGCTGCAATGGCTCAGCCCGGACCCAGGTAAGAAAAAGCCGGTTCTGCTCTGCGCCCATATGGACGTGGCGCCTGCGGAGGGGCAAAATTGGGCCGCGGAGCCCTTTGGCGGCCAGATTCAAGACGGCTATATCTGGGGGCGAGGCGCGCTGGATTGCAAGGGCGTGCTGACGGCGCTGCTCAGCGCGGCGGAAGAACTGCTGGAGCAGGGCTTTGAGCCCGGCAGAGACGTGTATTTCGCCTTTGGCAGCGACGAGGAAACCGGCGGCCGACAAGGAGCGGCCAACATTGCCCAGGAAATCCGCAAACGGGGGCTTCAGTTTGACTTGGTTTTGGACGAGGGCGACCCCATCGCCCCGGCCTACCTGGGCTCTCCCCGCTTTCCCGCCGCCTTGCTGGGCGTGGCGGAAAAGGGGACCGCCGTTTTCCGCCTGACGGCCAAGGCCAAATCGGGGCACGCGGCCATGCCGCCGCAGCACACGGCGGTAGGCTGCCTGGCCGAGGCGATCTGCCGCATTGAGGCGGCGCCGATGCGCAAAAGGCTGCTGCCTGTGACGCGCCGTCGCCTGGTCCTTTCCGCGCCGGCGATGAGCTTTTGGCAAAGGGTGTGCGCCGCCAACCTGCCCGCCTCCAAAAAGCTGCTTTTCCGCAGAACCCGGCGCAACCTTCCGCTTTCCGCTCTGTTCCATACCACCTTTGCCATCACTAAAATTCAGGGCGGGTCGGCGGCCAACGTGCTGCCGGAAACCGCTCAAGCCACAGTGGACGCTCGGATTTTGCAGGGAGATACAGGCGAAAAGGTCTTGGATTATTTGAAGGCCCTGACGGCGGATTTGCCGGTAACGGTGGAAATGCTGTCCTGCCAGCAGCCTTCGCCGTTGTCGCCGTATCGAGGAGACGTTTACCAAATGATCGTCTCGACCGTAGAAGAAACCTATGGGCGGGTCAGCTGCATTCCCACCTTGCTGCCCGCTGGCACGGACAGCAAATACTATCAGGAATTTTCGGAAAACGTCGTCCGTTTTACGCCTATGCCGGCGGACCAGCCGTCTTCGGCCGCCGTTCACGGGGCGGATGAGCGGCTGAGCTGCCAGAGCCTTGCCGCCGGCGTGGATTTTTATGAAAGTCTGTTGAGGAGATTATGAAAAAATCTGCAAAGCGAAAACTCAAGAGCGAGCTGAAAAAAGCGCTGGCCGCCCTGCTGGCGGCGGGCGCCGCCGCGCTCTATTATTTTCTTTCCCCTTATCTGGCTCCGGCGGCGCCTGCCGGCGAGCTGGAGGTTCATTTTATCGACGTAGGCCAAGGGGACGCTATCCTGCTGCGCTGCGACGGGGAAACGGCCATCGTGGACGCCGGAACCCCGGATTGCCGGGACAGCCTGCTGGAATACCTGCAAGGGCAGCGATTGGAGGAGCCCAAATATGTCTTCGCCTCCCATCCCCACGCCGACCATATCGGCAGCATGGCCGCCGTGATCGACGCCTTTGGCTGCCAGACCTTTGTCATGCCGGATATGGTCAGCTATACCCGGTCTTTTGAAAATATGATAGACAGCGTGGAGCGCTGCGGCGCCGAGACCCGGCTGGGCAAGGCGGGGGACTCCTTTGCGCTGGGTCAGGCCCAACTGGAGCTGTTGTGGCCCGCCGAGGGCTATGAGACGGACGACCCCAACAACATTTCCCTGGTGATACGGGTTACATACGGCCCCTATTCCTTTTTGCTCACAGGAGACGCGGAATCCCCGGTGGAAAAGGAGTTTGCCCCCAATGCAACCCGCGTCACGGTGCTCAAGGCAGGGCATCACGGCAGCAAAACCTCTTCCTCTAAAACGCTGTTGGAGGCCCTTCAGCCGGAATACTGCGTGATCAGCGTGGGAGCGGGCAACAGCTACGGCCATCCTTCGGAGGAAGTGCTGGACAGGCTGGAGCAGATGGGATGCCAGATTTATCGCACCGATTTGCAGGGGAGCGTTGTCTTTCGGATCGAGGAGGGCGAACTTTATGTGGATACCGCCCGGTGAATATATCCTGGATCGGCTGGAAGGGGAAACCGCCGTGCTGGAGGGGGAGGACAAGCTGTGGGATATTCCCCGGCAGGATCTGCCCCCCGAAACGGCTCCCGGCCACGTTCTGATTTGGGACGGGCAAACTTGGCGGATCGACCAGGCCGAAACTCAGGCCCGAAAGCAGAGGATGGCGGAAAAAATGCGCCGCCTTTTTGGCAAAGAACAATAGACAAAACCGGACGCAAAAGCGTCCGGTTTTTTTGTCTGCTTCCTTCGTCTCTTCGGCAGGGGCAAAAGGAAGGGCCGGCGCTTTTCAAGCCTGGCTGCCGTATTCGCTCTGGATGACTTCTTCTATCTCTTCCGGCGTTTTCCGGAAATCTTCCGCCAGCCATAGCTTAACGATAGCGTTGGAGCCGCTGCAAAAAAACCATATAATAGTTGACATGTCGGTTTGCAAAATGCTGCTGAGCCAGGGGCATGTCATAGAGATTGGCTGGCGCAGCTGTTTCGCAGGATTCGATATGCGGAAACCGCCGCTTCTCTCTTTGCCTTGCAGCGGTCTATGATAGTCTCCTTCAGCGGCATGGCGGCAGAGAAAAGGCGAATGCTGGACGTTTCCACCGGCGCGGCCTGCTGCTTCCTCATCCTGGCGTTGGGCTTGGAAACCATCCGGCAATCGACAAAATGGACCAAAGAATAAAGGGCCGGAAGCGCAAAACGTTCCCGGTTTTTGTTTTGGAGATCAGCAGAAAACGTTTTTCCCATGCGGATTTTATGATATAATAAACCAATTAGAAGCTTACAAGCCGCGACGGCAGAATGCCGGGAGCCTGGCAGAAGAATTTATTGGAAAGCGGTGAAAGGGGATAGCGCTATGAAGGAGCAAACGGAGCGGCTGCGGGAAGACCTGCTGCAGGAGATTTACGCTGGGGCCGCCAGCGGACTGGGAGCCATGCTGCTGGACGAGGACAGAATTCGCCATGCAGACGAAGAAGAGCTGGAAGAGATAGCGAAGGAATACGGAAAAAAATAAGAGAATCGAGAGGAGCAAACAAAAATGCTGGAACAATCTGCTTTGTATCCATACCCGTCCCGGCGGTATGCCGTTTACGCGCCTCGGGGGATGTGCGCGACCTCCAACCATTTGGCCGCTCAAGCGGGGTTGGATATGCTCAAGCAGGGGGGCAACGCCTTTGACGCCGCCATTGCGGCCGCCGCCTGCCTGACGGTGCTGGAACCCCAATCCAACGGAGCCGGCAGCGACGCTTTTGCGATTTTCAGCCAAAAAGGAGGTCCTCTTCACGGCATGAATTCCACCGGCGTCATGGGTCGGGCCTTTGATCTGCAAACCATGTTGGACCAGGGATGCAAAGAAATGCCGGGCCTGGGCTTTCAGCCTGTCACTGTGCCCGGCGCTCCCGCAGCCTGGGCCGCGATCAACGAAACCTACGGCCGCCTGCCGCTGAGCCAGGTAATGGCGCCCGCCGTCCGCTATGCCAGGGAGGGCCAGGCCTTGGCCACGTTGACCTGGAGCAGCATTCAGACGATGGCCGCTAAACTGCGGGAAAAAACCGACTGCGGGCCCCAATATGCAGAATGGTTCAAAGTCTTTATGCCTGGCGGCGAAGCGCCCCGCCCCGGTCAGCTCTTTCGCAACCCGGATTTGGCCGACACGCTGGAAACTATCGGAAAGACTCAGGCGAAAGATTATTATCATGGGGATATCGCGGAGAAAATCGCTCAGGCTTCCGAAAAATTCGGCGGTTTCCTTCGCAAGGAGGATCTGGCGGAGCATGAAGTCCAGTGGATAGACCCCGTCAGCGTGCCCTATCATGGCTATGAAGTCTGGGAGCTGCCTCCCAACGGCCAGGGTATCATCGCCCTGATGGCGCTGAATATTCTCAACGGTTTCGAGCCCGCGCCGCTGGACGATCCCTTGGGCCTGCATCGGCAGATTGAGGCGGTGAAGCTGGCTTTCATCGACGGTCTGCATTATATTGCCGACCCCCGCTATATGAAGGTTTCGACCGAGGAAATGCTTTCTCCCGAATACGCCGCCGCGCGCCGCAAGCTGATTGGCGAAAAAGCCCTGGAGCCGGCCCCGGGCAACCCCAAAAACCCGGGCACCGTTTATCTGTGCGCCGCAGACGACGAGGGCAACATGATCTCCTATATCCAGAGCAATTATGCCGGCTTCGGCTCGGGCGTGGTGGTCCCAGGCACAGGCGTCGCTTTGCAGAACCGAGGCAGCGGCTTCAACCTGAACCCGGAGAGCGCCAATGTGGCCGCGCCGGGCAAACGGCCTTACCACACCATTATTCCCGGCTTTTTGACCAAGGACGGCAAGCCGGTGGGGCCCTTTGGCGTCATGGGGGGCTTTATGCAGCCTCAAGGCCATGTGCAAGTGGCGACCCGCCTCATCGACGGCGGCTTGAATCCCCAAGCCTGCATCGACGCCCCTCGCTGGATGTGGACCGCAGGCAAAAACATCAGCCTGGAGCCGGAGTACCCCGCTTATCTGGCGGAAAGCCTGGTTCAGCGGGGCCATAAGATTTCCTTTGAGGGCAATCGGGGCGTTTTTGGCAGAAGCCAAATGATTTTCAAAACCCCCTATGGCACGCTGATAGGCGGAACAGAATCCCGCTGCGAGGGCGCTTGCGCCGCCTGGTAAAACCAAAACAACCGCCCAGGGCCTGGTTCAAAGGCCCTGGGTTGGTTGAAATTTCTAAAATAAAACGGTTGACAACCGCCTGCAAAGGTGGTATACTAAACAAGCATTCAAAAGAGGAAAGCAAATATCGCGGGGTGGAGCAGTTCGGTAGCTCGTCGGGCTCATAACCCGAAGGTCGTAGGTTCAAATCCTGCCCCCGCAACCATCAATCCCTTGATTTCTATTGAGATCAAGGGATTTTTTTGCGCTTATCTTTCTTTTTTGCGGCCTCTTCCGGCGGTTTTTCCCTTTGAACATTTCGTGTAACGTTTTGCTTCTGGGCGGGTCTAATAGACAGACGGAAAAAAGCGGCGGAGAGAAGCGGGGCGTCGGCAATGAAAAAGCGAGATGCGTATTACTGCAATCTTAAATTTTTACTGATATTCCTTGTGGTTTTCGGGCATTGGATTGAGCCATATATTGCATTCTCGACATGGGCCGCTGGGGTCTATCGCATTGTTTATGCGGCTCATATGCCGCTGTTCATATTTTTATCTGGCGTGTTTTTAGATTCGGGCGATCGAGCGAAGACGCAAGCGTACCGGATGTTGCTTTGGTATCTGATTACACAAACAATTATAATATTAGCAAGTAAAATATATGGGAATATAGCGCCGTTTTGTCGCCCTTTTTGGCATTTATGGTATCTGTTGAGCTTGAGCCAATGGTCTTTTCTATACTGGGGGTTGGAGCGATGGGGGCGTTTGTCCAGCAGGCCGCTTTGGGTCCGATGGGGAGTCGTTTTACTAGCTGTTGGGGTTGGGTGCGCCGCAGGATGTTTGCCTTGGGTTGGTCGGGAATGGTCCTTGTCCCGGACGCTGGCGTTTTTCCCCTATCTGCTGGCCGGTCGATTTTGCCCCAAAAACATTTTTTGCGGGAAATACTTTGCCGGATTTGCCGCCTTGGCGGGCTTTGGCGCCACATATCTTCTGTGCGGCCCCTATATTCCGACCAGCTTTTTCTATCAGGCGGAATCTTATGGAGCGCTGGGACCGGCCTGGGGCATAGGGCTGCGCTTGATTTGTTATTGGATGGGAGGGCTTTTGGGAATCGGCGTCCTGTCGCTGACGCCCAATCGACGTCTGATTTTTTCGCCGCTTGGAGCAAATACTTTGGGAATCTACCTGTGTCACGCGCCGCTGGCGGGCTTGTTTCGGTTGTTGCCGCTGTCTCCTGTGGAAATGCTCTGGGCGGGGCCTTTTGCGTCGCTGTGGATCGTTTGCCTGCTTTGGCAGGCGTTTCGGTGGCGAGGGCCGCTTTATGCGATTCGCCGAATGGAGCGAAAGGCGGACGAGATATGATTTTTAAGGAGATCTATGAGGAATATAGTCAATCGGTGTATCGATTTTGCCTGTCCCTGGTCGGGAACCCAGACGAAGCGGAGGAATTGATGCAGGAGACCTTTTACCGAGCCTTTTTAGCGGCAGATCGTTTCGAGGGGCGAAGCACAGTATATACCTGGCTTTGCCAGATTGGGAAAAACGCTTGGTTGAAGGAGTGCCGACGGCGCAGGCGTTACGGCGAGCTGCCGGCGGGAGGGTCCGCCGCTGTGGATACGGCTCCATCGCCGGAGGAATGGAGCATTGTGCAAGACGAGTATGCCCGCGTCCGCCGAGCCATCTTTCGTTTGGAAGAGCCGTATAAGGACGTTTTTGTGCTGCATATGTTCGGCGGGCTTCCGCTGAAAGAAATCGCCCAAGCCCACGGCAAATCGGAAAGCTGGGCGAGAGTCTCTTATTACCGGGCAAAACAAAAAATCATTCAGGAGGCGAAAGGATGAAGCTGAGCTGTAAAATCATCCAAGATTTGCTGCTGCTGTATACGGACGACGCCTGTTCGCAGGAAAGCCGAATCGCGGTGGAGGAGCACCTGGCGCATTGCCCCGCCTGCCGCCGGCATATGGAGGCGCTCAAGCTGCCGGAAGCTATGGCGGAGCCGATACCGGAGCCAGTGATTCAGGAGAGAGTGAGGAAAAACAGCTTTCGGAAGCTGCGGAGGCGGTGGCTTCTCTCTGTGCTGGCGGTGTTGCTTCTGTTTCCCACGCTTCTTTTGGGCGTTATGGGAATACATGAATACCAAGGCGAGGGCCTGGCCTTCACCAATTTGGATGAGATTTTTCTCGCTCGGCGGCTGATGAGTCTGATGGAAAAGCGGCGTTTTGAAGAGGCTGCGAAGCTGATTGATTTTGAATCCAGATATCAAGAAATTCAGGAGATTTTGGCATGGACGCCAGAGGATTATATGCCCAAGGCGATACCGTGCGCTGTGGATGGGGAAATGTGGGCGGCAAATCCCCAGCTGGCGGAGCAGTATGGAATCCAAAAGCTTGGCGAAAACAGCGACGAGTTGTGGGAACAGCTGGTCTTCCATCAAGTCCAAGGAATATTGATTCCCGAAAGGGCTTGGGAGCGCATTGTTTCCAAATTTTCTGCCGAGGAGCTGGAGTATAACCAGGTATATGACGTCTATTTTCGGATCGAAACGCCTTGGGGCCGGTTTTATACGGGCGACGGCGAATTGAGGGGGGAGACGGAGTTTGCGCCGGAGAACTTGGTGGGGCGCCTGGACTTTGTCCCGGAGGAGCTGTTCCAGGCGGCCCAGGATGGGCTGAGGCGGGAAGCCCGCCAGTCCTACCAGTGGAACCAAGAATATTATGCTTTTGCGGCGGATATGAGCCTGGAGGACTATACCCAGACAATGAAAGATACCTTTGCGCAGACTCTCAAGCGCTATTGCGCCAGAGGCGGCGCCGTTCAGAATCCGCATTTTACAGGCGCTTACCGAATGGAGCGGCAGTGGGAGATTGAAATTTCTTCTTTGATACGGCTGGAGTCCGGCGGAGAGAGCCATTGGGTCCGATATGAGTTTATGGTTCAGGATAGGCGACTGCGGCTGATCGGAGGCAGCCGCCCGGACGAACTGCATAAGGACCCGGTTGCGGCGGCGCTGCGATTGTCTCGCCCCTGATTCCGTCCGTTTGTTTCAATGGACTGATCAGATCTCTGGAAAAAATGGCGGAGCGCTAAAAAGCCGCAGGGCCCATAACATGGGGCTCTGCGGCTTTGGTTTTGTTGGGTTATTTCAGTTGATCGGCTTGCTGGTAAATGCGCAGGGAAAGGATAATGGCTTGTTCGCGGGTGGCGGTGGCATACCCTTGGGCCTCTTGTTCGCTGGTGATATTTTTCGGGGCGAAAAGAACGTCGGTCACGCCCTGGATAATGCCCATTTTGGCCATATAATAGACAGAAGGTTTGGCGAAAGCCGAAATATCGGCGTCGTCAGCGAAGAGAGCCACGTCCGAAGTATCCAAAACATATTGGCTGTCAGAAGCAAGATTCCAATCTGCAAACCGATATTTTTTAACGACGCGACACAGCATAGTGGCCAGTTGTTCCCGATTGATGGCGTCATCCGGCGCAAATTCTGTGGCAGAGAGCCCCACGGCGATATTCAGGGAAAAAGCTTTTTCAATATCCCCTTTGTTGGGGTTTGCGGCAATATCAGCAAAGGGGGCGCTGGCGCTGGGCGCAGGGGCGCCTGTCAGGCTTTCATAGAGCTTGACGGCCACGGCAGTAAATTCCGCTCGGGTGATGGGCCGGGTCATGTCGGCGTCCTTCAGCGTGTCTGGAATCAAGCCTGCAATGTTGGCTTCGGTCATGGATTCCCGGGCCCAGGCAGAGGTGCGGCTGGCGCTGAAGGGAAGGTCTTTGACGCGGCTGTCATAATAGGTCCCTACCATGCGCAGCTCGCCGTTTGCGCTTTGTTGAATCACGCCCTCATAACCCTGCTCCTGCAGCACGGTGATATTGCTGGGGTGACCTGTCACCTGGTCCAGCCACATGGAGAAGGCGTTGGTTGAGAAATCGATTTTGCCGACAAAATCGTACGTATACCAGATGGAATCGAAATTGGCGCCTTGGCCTTCCACAGAGGTGATTTTTGCCGACCCGGTAAAATTCCCCTGTTGGTCGCAGCTGTTGATGGTGAAATCGATGTAACGGTTGATGAGATCGTTGTTGTGGGTGCCGGTGAACTGCCCGAACCAGGAGGTGTTGGCAAAATCGCCAGGGTCATAGGCCAGGGCGGTTATGGGCAGCAATGAGCAGACCAGCGCCGCCGCCAGTAGGGCGCAGAGCAATTTTTTCCGTTTCATGTGAAAACATCCTTTCCTTGTTTCTCTTTTGAAGGCTTAGAGACTTTTCTATTTTACCGCTTTTTGTTGGGCGCCGCAAGCGGGAAAATGCAAAATCTGCGCGGCAGGGCCGAAAAATGGGGCTTGACGGCGGCCGACTGGTGTGGTATTCTTGCAACAGACCGGCGGTTTGTTTATGGGAGGGGAAATGTTTGGCGCGGAATAAATATCCAGAGGAGACGGTGCAAAAAATTCTGGACACGGCGGAACGGCTGTTTATCGAAGAAGGCTATGATAGAGCTTCGCTTCAGGATATTATCCAAGCCACGGGCCTTTCCAAAGGGGCGATTTATCATCATTTTACCTCCAAGGAGGATATTTTTTATTCGGTATGCGACCGCATTGGGCGGCGGAACGCCGAAATACTGGCGAAAATTCGAGACGACGACAGGCTGAACGGCTTGGACAAGCTGAGGAATATGTTCAAAGCGTCTATGCATCCAGAACGGCAGGCCAAGATGTTTTGTATGATGCCCTATTTGCTGGATAACGCCAAGTTTTTGGCCGCCGAAATGCAGAGCATTTTTGCCGAGGTAGCGCCGGACTTTGTGGAGCCCATCCTCCGCCAAGGCATGGCCGACGGCTCGATTTGCACAGATTGCCCCAAGGAGCTGGCGGAGGCTATGATGCTTTTGTCGGATATTTGGATCAATCCCATTGTCCGCCCTTCTTCTCCAGAGGAAATCCGCGCCCGGTGCGCCCTGTATAATCAGCTGTTCAGCGGCTTCGGCGTGTCTGGCTTGATCGACCAGGAAATGGTGGAGACGCTGACGCATTATGCCGAGATGGCCCGCAGCCAGACGCCGAGCCCCCAAGAAAAACAATAAACCAAAGAACTGCCCTGGGGCAGGTTCTTTTTTGACAATATAAAAACCGACGGTCGGTTTTATAATCGGTAAAATCCGTCTTTTCAAGAGCGTTCAGAGGTTCTGAAAGGCCGATAGGAGGATTGATTGCAATGAAGACGAAAGAAAAACGACTCTTTTCCCGGGATTTCACGTTGGTAGTGGTTGGACAGATTATCTCTTTGTTTGGCAACGCCATTTTGCGCTTTGCTTTGCCGCTGTATCTGCTGCGGCAAACAGGCTCCCCTGAGCTGCTGGGGGCGGCAGGGGCGGCGGCGCTGATTCCCGCCGTGCTGTGTTCGCCCATCGGCGGCGTGACGGCGGATAGAGCCAATAAGCGAAACATCATGGTCGCCCTGGATTTTTCCACAGCAGCTTTGGTTCTGCTGTTTTCCCTGCTGTTGGGGCGGGTTCCTTTGGCGCCGCTGACGGTGGCCTGCCTCATGCTGCTCTATGGCATTGCAGGGGCTTATCAACCGGCGGTCCAGGCAAGCATTCCTCTGCTGGCGGGGGAGGGGCGGCTGACCCAAGCCAACGCCGTGATCAACATGGTGAGCACGCTTTCCGGCTTGCTGGGGCCGGCTCTGGGCGGCGTGCTGTTCGGCGCGTTGGGCATTCGGCCCATTTTGTGGGTGAGCGCAGGCTGCTTTTTCTGCTCCGCTATGATGGAGCTGTTGATTCATATTCCCTATCAACCGCGAACCCATGCGAGCGGCGCGCTGACGGCGGCGCGAAAGGATCTGGAGCAGAGCTGGCGCTTTGTCCGGCGGGAGCGGCCGGTGTTTCTGTCTGTGACGGCGGCGCTGGCGTTGTTTAATTTGGCGCTGTCTGCCGCATTGATTGTGGGAGTTCCTGTGGCTGTGGTGCAGACGCTGGGCATGAGCGACAGCCGCCTGGGCTTTGCGCAGGGCGCCATGGGGCTGGGCGGCTTGGTTGGCGGCGCGCTGGCGGCAGCCCTGGGGGAGCGCTTGCGTCCTCGGCGGGGAAGCGTTTTGCTGTTGGCCGCCAGCCTGACGGCGGCGGGCATGAGCGCAGGTTTGTTGCCGGGAATACCGCCCCAAATTGGTTATTGGGCGGTTGCAGCCATGAGCTTTGTCATGATGGCGCTGGCCACAATGTTGACAGTGGCGCTCAGCGCAGCCGTTCAGCGGCAGACGCCGCCGGAGATGCTTGGCAAGGTAATGGCTTTTATCCTGGCGGCGGCCAACTGCGCTTCGCCCTTGGGTCAGGCTGTTTATGGAGCGCTGCTGGAGCGGAGGCCGCCTTGGGTTGTGTTGATGGGAGCAGCCGTCGCCGCGGCGCTGATAGCCTGCTATTCCCGAAAAGCCTTTCGCCAGTTGGACCCGGCTCAGAGCCAAGGATAGCCTGTTGGAAAAGCAGGATAGGAGCAAACAAAATTTGATTCCCAGAAAATCAAAACGGAAAAGCGCAAAGAAAACAGCGCGGCCAAGATTGGCCGCGCTGTTTGACAGATCGAAGTTAATGTTGCAGGTCGCGCCAATAGTGGCAGGCCACAAAATGACCGGGGGCAGCTTCCTCCAGCACAGGAGGTTCCTGCGCGCAGCGGTCGGTGGCGTAAGCGCACCGGGGGCGGAATTTGCAGCCCGAAGGCGGGTCGATGGGGCTGGGGACCTCGCCTTCCAAGGGGATGCGCTGACGGGACTTTTCCGAATCCGGGTCGGCTTCGGGAATAGCGGAAATCAGCGCCTTGGTATAGGGATGCAGCGCGCTGCTGAAAATATCCTGGCTGGCGCCCAGCTCCACCAGGCTGCCCAGATACATGATGCCAACGCGGTCGGAAATATGGCGGACCATAGAAAGGTCGTGGGAAATAAACAGATAAGTCAGGTGATTTTCCCGCTGCAAATTGATCAGCAGGTTGACGATTTGGGCCTGGATGGAAACGTCCAAAGCGGAAATCGGCTCGTCGCAGACGATAAATTCCGGGTTGACCGCCAGGGCGCGGGCGATGCCGATTCTCTGGCGCTGGCCGCCGGAAAGCTCATGAACAAAGCGGTTGGCGTAATCCTCCGTCAGGTTGACCTGGGCCAACAGCTGGTTGACTTTTTCTTGCTTTTCCTTTTCGCTGTAATGCATATGAACGCCCATGCCCTCGGCGATGATTTCGGCGATGGTCATGCGGGGGTCCAAGGCGGAATAAGGGTCCTGGAAAATCATCTGAGCGTTTTTCTTAAAGGAAAGCAGCTGCTTGCCCCGCAGATGAGAAATTTCCTGTCCTTTGAAAAGGATCTGCCCGGAGGTTTGGTCATAGAGCTTGAGCAGCGTGCGGCCGCAGGTGGTTTTGCCGCAGCCGGATTCGCCCACCAGGCCCAGCGTCTCGCCGGGGCGGATATAAAAGGATACGTTGTCTACCGCTTTCAGAGTGCGTTTGCGGCCGGCGGGAAAGTATTTACAGAGGTTTTTCACCTCTACCATATATTCGCTCATTATTTGCCCTCCCTGTCATAGAAAGACTTCACCTTGGGGGCGTCCGGGTGCTGAAGCCAGCAGGACACTTGGTGCGTATCAGAAAGCGTGGTTTCAGACGGCATTTGCTCTTTGCAAATCTGCATACAGTACTCGCAGCGGGCCGCAAACGGGCAGTGATTCAAAGGAAGAATCAGATCCGGCGGAGTGCCTTGCAGGGTGTAGAGCTCTTGCTTGGTTTCCTTGGCCAGCTTGGGCACGGAGCTCAGCAGAGCCCAAGTATAGGGGTGCTGGGCTTCGTAGAAAATCTCGCGGACAGAGCCCCGCTCCACCACCTGGCCGGCGTACATGACTTGAATGCGGTCGGCGAAATTGGCCACCACGCCCAAGTCGTGGGTTACTAAGATGATAGCGGTGTTCAGTTCTTTTTTCAGTTCCCGCAGCAGGTCGATGATTTGGGCCTGGATGGTAACGTCCAAAGCGGTAGTGGGCTCGTCGGCAATCAGCAGCTGAGGCTGGCAGGCCAGGGCGATAGCGATCATCACCCGCTGGCGCATACCGCCGGAAAGCTGGTGGGGGTAATCGTCGATCCGCTTTTTGGCGTCTGGGATTTTAACCACTTCCAGCATACGGATAGCCTCTTCCCGCGCCTGCTGCTTATCCATATTCCGGTGCAGCCGCAGGGTTTCGATGATTTGCTTGCCGCAGGTCATGGTGGGGTTCAGAGAGGTCATGGGGTCCTGGAAGATCATGCTGACGTCGCCGCCCCGATACTCCTGCAATTCCTTGTTGGACATTTTGAGCACGTCTTTATCCGCAAACAAGATCTGAGAGCCTTCCTTGATGACGGCCTGTCCCTTGGGAAGCAGGCGCATGATGGCTTTGGCGGTGACGGTCTTGCCGCAGCCGGATTCGCCTACAAAGCACAGGGTTTCGCCGCGGTTCAAATGAAAGCTGACGTCGCGGACGGCCCGAACTTCGCCTGCATAGGTGTTGAAGGACACTTGCAGGTTATTTACATCTAATATTTTTTCCATACAGCCGCCTACTTTCTCAAACGTGGGTCAAGGGCGTCGCGCAGACCGTCGCCCATCATGGTAAAGGCCAACATTGTGACAGCGATCATGATAGCGGGGAAGAACAGCTGGAAGGGATAGAACATAAACTGCGCCTGGGCGCTGGAGGCCAGCGCGCCCCAAGAAGTGTTGGGAGACTGAACGCCTAAGCCGATATAGCTCAAAAAGGCTTCAGAGAAGATATAGTTGGGGATGGCAAAGGTGATATTGACGATGATGACGCTGAGCGTATTGGGAATCATATGCCGCACGATGATCCGCAGGGGGCTGACGCCCAGGGCCTGGGCCGCCAGCACATATTCCTGGCTCTTCAGCTGAAGCATCTGGCCGCGCACCAGGCGGGCTGTGCCGCACCAGCCGGTGATCGTCATGGCCAAAATCAGCGTAAACAAGCCTTTGCTTTGGAGCACAATGGAAAACAAAATGACGATAATCAGATAGGGGATACTGATGACGATTTCCAGAATACGCATCATGATCGTATCCACCCTGCCGCCGAAATAAGCGGAAATGCCGCCATACAAGCAGCCCACCACGGCGGAAACGATGGCGCCCAGGAAGCCGATAATCAGCGAAACCCGGCCGCCCTGCCAGACGCGGGCGAATAGGTCGCGGCCCAGGCTGTCTGTGCCGAACCAGTGCTCGGCAGAGGGAGAGGCGTTTCGAGCGCCAGGGTCCACCTCTTCAAAGGCATAACCGCTGATAGAGGGCCCAAAAATCACAAAAAAGGACAACAGGATCAGCATAATCAGGGCTACGATGGCCAGCTTGTTTTTGCGGAAGCGGCGCCAAACGTCCTTCATATAACTGACATGGGGGCGGGCGATCACTTCGGCGCCCTGGTCGATCCCCACGATGGTAAATTTCTCTTTTGGTATGTTTTGCATAATTCGCCCTCCTTAATCTGCGTCCGAAATGCGGATACGGGGGTCAACCAGCATATAGACAAAGTCTACCACCAGCTGCATTACGACGAACAGACCGGCATAAAAAACTGTAGTGCCCAGGGTCATGGAATAGTCGTTGTTATTGATGGAGCTGATGTAATAGAAGCCGATGCCGGGGATGGAGAACATCTTCTCCACGATAAAGGAGCCGGTGAAAATGCCGACGATACGGCTGGAAAGGATGGTGACCGCAGGCAGCAGAGAATTGCGCAGCACATGGCGCCAGACAATCATTTTTTCGCTCAGGCCCTTGGCCCGGGCTGTCAGCACATAATCTTGGTCCAGCACGTCCAGCATACTGGATTTGATGTACCGGGCATAGGTGGCGATGGTGCTGAAAGAAAGCACGATAACGGGCATAATCAGGTGCTTGGGCTCGCCCCAACCGGAGGAGGGCAGCCATTTCAGCTTAACCGAGAAGAAATATTGCATGAGCGAGGCCATGACGAATACCGGCACGGTGATGCCGATGATGGCCACCACCATGACGATGTAATCCGGCCATTTATTTTTGTAAAGAGCGGCCAAAATACCCATGGCGATGCCGATAATCAGGCCGATGATCAACGCGATGCCGCCGGCCAGGCCGGAGACGGGAGAAGTGCTGAGAATGGTATCGGTGACAGAGCGGCCAGGATACAGCAGGCTTTCGCCCAGGTCGCCGCGCACCAGGTTTTTCATGTACATCAGATATTGTTCGGTCAGGGGTTTATCCAGACCGTATTTGGCATAGTAATTGGCTTTCGTCTGCTCAGGCAGCTCGCGGGCCATGCCGCCCAAGGGGTCGCCGGGAATCGAGTGCATCATAAAGAATGTCAAAGTGGCGACGATCGCAAGGGTCAGCAGCATATAAAATACCCGCTTGATTACATATCGGGTCAAACGCGATCCCTCCATTCCAGAATTGGTGGATGAAAACAAAATAAGGGGCCGCGCCCTAAGGCGCAGCCCCCCGTGGCGTCTATTTTCTCTATCTGAGGTTTTTCAAAGAGCCGTTTTAGTTGGCGCCGCGGCCCTCAGTGTAATAGAACATATAGCTGGTATCGGTGTAAGGCACATGGTTGTACCCTCTCATGTACGGCTGATAGAACTGCTGCACCTGGTTGGTGGCCATGGGGGAAACGACGCAGTCTTCCTTAATCAGGATGGTTTCGGCGTCGATATAGCCCTGCAGACGATCCTTTTCATCCAGCTGAGAGCCGGCGGCTTTGATGGTTTCGTCGAACTTGGAATTGGCCCAGCCGGTGTTGATGGCGGTGGAGCCAGTCAGGAACAGGGACAGGGTGTCGTAGGGGTCGTTATAGTAAGCGCCCCAGGCCATGAAACCGGCCTGATAGTTGCCGCTCTGAACGTTGGAGTTAAAGATGCCCCAATCGTTGAAGGACAGCTCGATGTCTACGCCCAGTTCGGTCTTATACAGCTGCTGCAAATACTCGCCGATGTTCCGGGTCAGGGTGGCGGTGGAGCCGAAGGAGAAAGTGACGTCCAGAGTAGAGGGGTCGTCGCCCAGGTTCAGCTCCTTCATGCCTTGGAGCAGCAGGTCTTTGGGAGTCTGGTTGTTGGCTTTCAGTTCGTCCTGCATCTCCTTGATCATGTCGCCGGCGGCTTCGCGGTAATTGGTTTCGCCCACTGTCATGGAATCCACAACAAAACCGCCCGCAGGAGCTCTCATGCCGTCGTAGCAGATGTCGTTGAAAGCCGCGCGGTCCACAGCCAAAGTAAAGGCCTTGCGGATATTGACATTGGCGAACAAGGGATCCTTCAGATTAAAGAAGTTGAAAGCCATATTGTTGTTCATGTAGGGATCATAAACCTTGCCGGCGGACTGGAAACGGTCCACAAAATCCTTAGTGGAAACGGTGCAGGCGTCGATCTGGCCGCTTTCAAAGGCGTTATTGACGGTGCTCTCGTCTGTCATGATGGCAAAATCGATCTTCTGGAGCTTGATTTCGTCGGCATTCCAATAATTATCGTTTTTGACAAGGACAATGGAGCTGTTATGGGCCCAAGATTCCACCTTGAAGGGACCGTTGCCGATATAGGCTTCGGCTTCAGAGCCGAACTGCTCGCCATATTTTTCGATGACGTCCTTGCGCTGAGGATAATACAGCGTGCTGCCAAGCATCTGCAGGAAGGAGGGCTTGGGAGCGTTCAGAGTGATTTCCAGGGTTTTGTCGTCGACAGCCTTGACGCCCAGGTCGGTGACAGGCTTTGTGCCGGCGGCAATTTCCGGGTAGTTCAGCAGGGACTCCAGGAAGAAGCTGTTGGGGCAGGCTGTGTCGGGGTCGGCGCTGCGCTGCAGAGAGTAGACATACTGCTCGGCTGTCACAGGCTCGCCGTCCTGCCATTTCAAGCCGTCGCGCAGATGGAAAGTCCAAACTGTGCCTTCTTCGTTGGATTCCCAGGACTCCGCTTCGCCGGGGGTTACAACCAGCTCTTCGCCGTCAGCGGCCGAGCGGACCAAACCTTCCATGGTGTTCATCATAATATAGCTGGAATAGGCGTCCATACGGCGGGAGATATCCAGAGTAGAGGGCTCGGCGCCCATATAAGTATTAAAGTACTGGTCGGCGTCCGGGCCGCTGGTAGGCTCCACATTGTTGTCCTTGTTCTGGCTGTCCGAGGGCGGGTTATTGTCGTCCTTCGGAGTGTTGCTTTCGTCGTCTTTGCTGCAGGCGGCCAACGACAGGCACATTGCCGCGGCCATCAGCAGCGCTAAAAACCGTTTCTTCTTCATAAAATACTCTCCTTTTTTCGTGAGGCGTCTTGGGATTTAGGCGCCTTTCACAAGTATGAAATAATTCTACCGTCTGCTATTGATAATGTCAATGGGATATTGTGCAAACTCGAAAATTTGTGGAGTTTGCCAAAGAAAATTGAGCATATTGCACAAAAACGCCGGATTGAATTTAGGCAAACTGCCCGGGAATTAGGGAAGATACCCTAATTATCCGGCGGGTTTATTTTGAATTTTCGCCAAAGAAGCGGGAAAATTCCAGGGAGGTCCGCCGGCGGGAGGCGCGGCGGTCGCTTTTCTCCATTTCCAGGGCGGCGGAAAACAGGTTGGCCAGCAGCAGCATAGGCGCCGGGGAGCTGAGGAACAGCCGAGAGGCGCAGGGGGCCGTTAGAACCAGGCTGCTGTGGGCCGCCGCCGGGGATTGCAGGGTGGAATCGGTAAAGGTCAGCACAGGCGCGCCTTGGAGGCGGGCGTATTCGCAGAGCTTGCTGGTCATGAAATAATAATCCGGCAGCGAAACGGCTGCCAGCAGCGCGGAGGGATTCAGCAGAGGCAGGGCGCCCTGAACGGCGTCGTTTAGCTCGGTGTTGACCGTCAAGGAGGGCAGCCCCAGGGTGGTGAGCCGGTTGACCAGAAAATCTGCAATTTGCAGGGAGACGCCTCGGGCGCACACCAGAATCACCCGGCAATCCAGGGCCATGTCGGCGGCCTGGAACAGAGCGTCCAGGTCCAGCTCGGCAAAAAACTGCTTCATCAGATCAAATTCCTCCTGGCAGATTTGGGCCAGCAGGCTGCGCTTGTCCGTCAGCAGATCGGCGGGGAGATCGGCGGCGTTATATTGGCCGTCGCCATGGACGGCGATTTTCGCCCGTTCGCTCTGATATTGGCGAAACGCGTATTTCAGCTCGTTGTAATTGGCGAAGCCCAGGGCCGTGCAATAGTGCAGGATGGTCATTTCCGAAACCTGGGCGGCGGCGGCCAAGGCTTTCAGCGTCATAAAGGACATGGAGTCCGGCTGGGCCAGCATATACTCAGCCAAGGCTTTCTGCTTTTTGGTCATGCCGGGGTATTTTTGTCGGATTGCTTCTACAACGTTCATATTTGGTTTGTCTCTCTTTCTGTCGTCTATTGGGCGGCGTTCTTTTATTAAACGCCTTTTTGCTCTGACAGTCCAGCGAAAAATGAAAAAAAGAATGGATTTACGCGTTTTTTTGCCAAAAGACGCTTTCTGGACAAGGCGAAAATCCAGCGCGGCTGCCAGCCCTGATCCGCAAAAACAACCGCGCCCCAAGGGGCGCGGCTGAAAAAAGCGGAGACGGCGCTCAAATGCGCAAACTCTTCCATTTGCCGGAGACAAAGCGAATCCACACCAGCAAAGAGCGGAGCAGCTGGTCGGCGGCCAAAGCGATCCACGCGCCGTAAAGACCCAGGTCAAATTGGTTAATCAATAAGATGGCCAGACCGGGCCGAACCAGCAGAGTGGTGACGGCGATGATGACCGCCGTGGCCCGGGTGTCGCCGGCGCCCCGCAGCGCGCCGGCCAAAATGAACTGGCTGGACTGGAAGGGCTGGATCAGCGCCACAAACATCAAAATTTTGGCGCCGGTTTGGACGATATCCGGCTCATTATTATAAAGAGCCACAATCTGTCCGCCGAATAGGAAGAAGATCGCCATCAGCAATATGGAAACGCTCATGCCCAGGCGGCGGGTGCGGGTGGTGTAATATTCGGCCATATCCGGCCGCTTGCGGCCCAAGCTCTGGCCCATCAGGGAGGTGGCGGACACAGCGAAAGCCTGGCCGTTCATAAAGGACAAAGCCTGGATATTCATGCAAACCTGGTGGGTGGCGAAGGCCACGGTGCCCAAACCAGCCACAGTACGGGAGTAAATAATCATGCCGACGCGCATAATCACCTGCTCGATCATGGCTGGAATGCCGATGTTGAAGATGGACAGCATAGCGTCCCTCTGGGGCTTGAAGCCGTCCTTAAAGGATAGATGCACATAGTTCCGATGGCTCATCACAGAGCCGAAAGCCAGGAACATGGCCACCACCTGGCCGATGACCGTGGCCAGCGAGGCGCCGGCGACCTCCATCCGGGGGAAGCCGAAATGGCCGTAAATCAACAGGTAGTTGAAAATCACGTTGACCACGTTGGCCGTCAGGTTGTAAAACATGGCGGTGCGGCTGTTGCCTGCGCCCCGCAGAGAGGCGGTGATGGTGCTGGTGACGGCCACAGTCACAATGCCCAGAGCCTGGATGCGCAGATAAATCGTGCCGTTGGCCAGGGTGGCGGCGTCTTTGGCCCCCGAGCTCATGAAGCTGACCAGAGGCTCGGCGAAGGCGAACACCAGAATGCCGCCGATGATGGACAAAACGAAGGTGAGCAGCATGGCTTGGCGCATAATCAGGTTGGCCCGCTCCCGGTTTCCAGCGCCTTTGTTTCGAGCCACCAGAGCGGTAGCGCCCACGTTCATGGCCATGAACATGGTCATCATCAAAAATTTGGGCTGGGTGGTCAGCCCCACGCCGGCCAAGGCGGCGGCGCCCAGCTGCCCCACCATCATCAGGTCCACCATGGAGGCCAGCTGGGTCAGGGTCAGCTCAATGAAAGAGGGCCAGGCGATGCGCACGACGTCCCGATACATCATCTGGGATGTGACGCCCTCCGGCAATTTTTCGGCGGTTTTTCTGGCCGCGACCATGTGCTGGTCGCCGCCAGGCTCCACCAGGTCCAACGCAAGGGACGGCTGAACTTTTTGCTTGGTTTCCATAATACGCCGCGGTTTCCGCGGCTTTCCTCACTCCTTTGCCGAATTGTTATAATAAGAACAGTATAGTACAATTTTTCGCCGCTGTCCATGCGCCGAGGCAAAAAGTTTAGAAGCTAAACGCTTTGTGCCGGCCCGAAAAGATCGCCGGAGGCGTTGGGGGACAAAGGCAGGCGAAAAAAACAGAAGGGAGGCGAATAGTAAAAAATTTCAAAAGAAATAAGACTGGAATCGGGGCGCGAGGGAGCAAAAATTCAACTGTCGTTCACAAAATCATCATAAAAACGTAATGGCTGAAGGTTTTTTGCCGGCCCGGGATGTGATATGATAGGAACACGGAACGCGGAGACGGCCTCGGGACCCGACGGCCGCCAGAACCGGCCTGAAAAAGCCGGCATATTACGCAGAAGAGAGGAATGAACTCGGAATGAACCAAACAAAGGAGAAACAGGCGGAAGCGCAGGCCGAAGCCAGCGAAAACGCGGCCCCCAAAGCCGCGGCTTCTCCGGCGCCTCAGCCAGACCCATCCCCCTTGGAATTGCCGGATTTCTCAAAGAAAAACAGACGGCGCAAGCTGATAAAGCGGTTGGCGGCGGGATTGGTGGTCCTGGCGCTGGCTTTCGGTTATTTCGGCCTGCGGGGCGATAAGAAGGACGGCCAAGCCAATCAAGGCGTCCAGTATGAGGAAGTATCGGTGGAAAAGCGGACGATTACCGAGACGCTGACGGGCAGCGGCTCGCTGTCGCCGGCGGAAAGTTATGTGATGACCACCTTGGTTTCCGGCGATATTCTGGAGGCTCCCTTTGAGGAGGGAGATATGGTGCAGAAGGGAGACGCTTTGTATCAGGTGGATCACGCCACCGTCACCCATAGCCTGGAGCAATCCCAACTTTCGCTCCAGCAGAGCCAGCGGGGTTACAGCCAAGCGGTGGAACGGCGGGAAGACCTGCAGATCAAGGCGCCTCGGGCGGGCCAGCTGATTTCCCTGAACGTCAAGGAGGGAGATACGGTGGCGGCGGGCCAGCAGATCGGCACAGTGCGCAACAGCGGCGTGATGCGGCTGACCTTGCCCTTCAACGAGACGGACGCCGCTGGCTTCACAATCGGCCAACCCGCTCTTGTGACGCTGGACGGCTCTTTTGAAACCCTGGAAGGGACGATTTCGGTGGTGGGCGCCAGCCAGGCTCTGGCCGGCGGCCAGACGGTGCGTCAGATTACCATCGACGTGGTCAACCCCGGCGCCATCGCCAGCGGCCAGAGCGCCACAGCCGCCGTGGGCGGCGCCGCCTGCAACAGCGGCGGAACCTTCGATTATGCCGACGAGGCCCCGATTACGGCGATTATGGGCGGCGACGTCCAGACCATTTACGTCCAGGAGGGGGACCAGGTTTATCAGGATCAGCTGCTGGTCCAGCTCTACAGCAAGGATCTGGAGGAGCAGATCAAAAACAGCCAGGACGCGGTGCGCAGCGCCCAATTGGCGCTGGAGGGCCAGACCGACCAGCTGGGGGACTATGTGATCACCTCCCCCATCTCCGGCACGATCATTGAAAAAAATTATAAAGCAGGCGATAAGCTGGAGGTGGGCAAAACTCTTTGCACAGTCTTCGACTTATCCTACCTGAAAATGACGATGAACGTGGACGAATTGGACGTCAGCAAAATCCAGGAGGGCCAGACGGTGCAGATCACCGCCGACGCTGTGGAGGGCAAGGTTTATACCGGCGTTGTGACCAAAATCAACATCAACGGCACATCCAACAACGGCGTCACCTCTTACCCGGTGACAGTGCGCATTGACGAATTTGACGGCCTGCTGCCCGGCATGAACGTGGACGCCAGCATCCAGGTGGAGACCCGTGAAAACGTGCTGTCCGCGCCGGTGGGCGCCGTGGCCCGGGGCAACCGGGTGTTGGTGAAAAAGCCGGAATCCGCCCAGCCGGAAAAGGACCAAAAAGAAGAGGAGCCTTCGGAAGACGGCGCCCCGGCCGGCTATGAATACCGCCAGGTGGAGCTGGGCCTCAGCGACAGAACGTACATTGAAATCGTCAACGGCTTGGAAGAGGGCGAGATTCTGGCCATCGACCCCGCCAATTTGGACCCCATGGCGCCTATGGGCGGAATGTCGGTAATGGTGGGGTGATAAAACATGGCCCCTTTAATTGAATTTCGGAACGTTTATAAAATCTATCAAATGGGCGATACCCAGGTGCGGGCTGCAGACGGCATCTCCATGAAAATTGATCCGGGGGAGTTTGTGGCCATTGTGGGACAGTCCGGCTCGGGCAAATCCACCTGCATGAATATCATCGGCTGCTTAGACGTGCCCACCCACGGGCAATATCTGCTCAAGGGCCAGGACGTGGGCAAAATGAAGGACGACCAGTTGGCGGATATCCGCAACAAGACCTTGGGTTTTATCTTTCAGCAATACAATCTGCTGCCCAAGCTGAATTTGCTGGAAAACGTGGAGGTATCGCTGATGTACGCCGGCGTTCCCAAGCGCCAGCGGGCCGCTCGAGCCCGACAGGTGCTGGAGCGGGTGGGCTTGGGGGATAAAGTGAAGCACAAGCCCTCTCAGCTCTCCGGCGGTCAGCAACAGCGGGTGTCCATCGCCCGGGCTCTGGCGGGAAGCCCCTCTGTGATCTTGGCCGACGAGCCTACAGGCGCTCTGGATTCCCGGACGGGCCGGGACGTGCTGGGCCTTTTGCAGGATCTGCACGACGAAGGCAATACCATTGTGCTGATTACCCACGATAATTCCATCGCCCGGCAGGCCCAGCGGATTATCCGACTGGAGGACGGCAAGGTGGTCTACGACGGCCCGTCAGACGGCCGTCAGGCCGTAGTCAACCCAGAGGAGGCGATGATTTCATGAGCGTTACCCAATCCCTCCGCATGGCCGTCAAGAGTATTTTATCCAATAAGGTACGGAGTCTGTTGACCATGTTGGGCATTATCATCGGCGTGGCGGCGGTTATCGTCATTGTGGGCTTAGGCAATGGAATGCAGGTCTATATGCGGGAGACCTTTGACAGTCTGGGCGTCAACCTCATCGGCGTCCAGACCTGGAGCCCTGGAGACACCCGAGCGGTGTCTGAGGAGGATATGTATCAGCTGGTGGAAGACCGCCCAGACCTGTTGAGCATGGTGTCGCCCGTTGTGTCGCTGGGCGGAGCCAAGGTGGGCGACGAGTTTCTAAACAGTACGCAAGTCAGCGGCGTCAGCGAGGATTACGCCAAAATCAACCGAGACGAAGTGGAACAAGGAAGGTATCTGCAATATGTGGATATTCTGCGCCGGTCCAACGTGTGCGTAATCGGCAGTTATATCAACGATACTTATTTTTCCGGCGACGGTCTGGGCAAGACCGTCAAGGTGATGGGCGTCCCCTTTACGGTGGTGGGCGTGATGAAGCAGGAAAGCGACAACACGGAGCGCAGCGTCGACAACGCTATTTTTATGCCCTATACGGTGGCGGGCAAGTTGGCCGGCCAAGGGGATTTCGGCACCTATTATTTTTCCGCCGCCTCGGAGGATGTGGCTATTCAGGCTACCAATGCCATTCGAGTCAAATTATTGGAAATTTATGGGGACAACAGCTATTTCTATGTGCAGAGCGCTACAGAGATGATGGACCAGATGAACGCCATGACGAACGTGATGGTGGCTATTTTGACGGCTATCGCCGCCATTTCTTTGGTGGTGGGCGGCATTGGCATCATGAATATCATGCTGGTTTCCGTCACCGAGCGGACCCGGGAAATCGGTATTCGCAAAGCTCTGGGCGCCAAGCGCCGCCATATCATGATGCAGTTTATTATTGAAGCCGGCGCCACCAGCGCCATCGGCGGCCTGCTGGGTATCGCCATGGGCTATGGTTTGTCGGCTGTGGCCAGCGCCATGATTGTAGCCGGCCTGGGGGAGGAGATGTCCGTCGTCCCCACCATGAATTCGGTGCTGACGGCCTTTGGCATTTCGGCGGGTATCGGCATATTTTTCGGCTATCTGCCCGCCCGCAAAGCGGCGCGACTCAACCCCATCGACGCGCTGCGTTATGATTGATTGAAAAAACAGGGAGGAATCAAAGAAATGAAACGATTTATCGCGGCCCTGTTGGCCGGCGGAATGCTGGCCGGCCTGGGCGCGCCGGCGCTGGCGGCGGCGCAGCCCCAGCACACAGTGGAGCAGGCAATCCGCCTGCTGGGGGTGATGAACGGCGACGAAAACGGCGATATGAATTTGGAGGGCCTGGTGACCAGAGCGCAGTTTGCCAAGATGATGGTAGCCGCCTCCAGTTATAAGGACAGCGTGGGTCAGGCTTCCGGCGTCTCCCCTTTCCGGGACGTGACCCGGGACCATTGGGCTGCGGGCTATGTGAAGCTGGCGGCGGACAACGGATGGGTCAACGGGTATACGGACGGGACGTTCCGCCCCAATGAGAATATCCGCACAGAGGAATGCGCCGCCGCCCTGCTGCGGCTGCTGGGCTACGGCCCGGCGGATTTGACCGGCGCCTATCCCGACGCTCAGCTTTCCAAATATCAGGCTGTAGGCCTGGCGGACGGCGTCGGCCGCGGTCAGGGGGAATATTTGACCCGAGGCGACTGTATGCAGATTTTTTACAATCTGATGGAGGCCAAAACCAAAGAGGGCCAGTATTATGGCGCTCTCTTGGGATATCAGCTGAGCCAGGACGGCAAGTTGGATTACGCCAGCTTGATCTCTGGCAATATGGAGGGCCCTTTTATCGCGGAAACCGACGGCCTGCGCCTGCCCTTTGAGGGCAATATGACGGTTTATCTCAATGGAACTCAGGCTCAGCGGGAGGATATTCAGGCATACGACGTGTATTATTACAACGCCAATTTGAAAACCGTGTGGGCGTATCACAATCGGGTCACTGGCCTGTATACCGCCGCCGCCCCTGGCACGGCTGCGCCTACGTCGGTGACGGTGGCGGGCAACCAATATGGCGTGAGCTCTTCAGAGGCTTCCTACGCGCTTTCCGATATGGGCCAATTTTCCATTGGCGACACGGTGACGCTGCTGCTGGGCCTGGACGGCCAAGTCGCCGGCGTGCAGAAGGCGGAGACGGCGGCGGGCCAGCATTACGGCGTGGTGGTTTCCACCAGCAGCCAGACCTATCAGGACGCCGCAGGCCAGAGCCGCACCCGAAACATGGCCAAAATATCCTGCACAGACGGCGCTGTGATGGAGTTTGACAGCGGCAGCACAAAATTCAGCGCCGGCGATCTGGTTTATGCCGCAGTGGAAAACGGGCAGACCACATTGAAGAGCCTGACGGGCAAGAGCCTCAGCGGCGGCGTCAGCAGCGACGGTAAGCGAATCGGCCAGCTGACGCTGGCGGAAGGCGTCCAGATTATCGACAGCGACAAAGAAGGCCAGACCAAGGTGATTTACCCCTCTCGCCTGGCCGGCGCTACGCTGAAATCCACCGACGTGCGTTATTACGCCGTGGACGCTTCGGGCCGGGTCAGCCATCTGATTCTCAACAACGCCACCGGCGATTTGGGCAGCTACGGCGTGATCACCAGCGCCTCGGAGATAGACCAGACCATCGTCGATCCGGGCACCGGCGCCCAGAGCTGGACCATCAGCGGCACATACAAGACCTTGATTCGGGGCGTGGAGGGGGTTGTCAGCGGCAACAAGCTGTACAATGTGAAAATCGGCCCCGCCCAGTTTACCTATGACGACGATCACGCCGTCAAATCCATGCGCAATCTGCCGGAGGTGCGGCTGACCGCCCTTTCCGAGCTTTATGCAATGGCGGGCAATCAGCGCTATCAGCTGGCCGACGATGTGCAGGTCTATATCCGCACAAACCGAACCTACGACCAGTCCAACGTCTCCGCCGTTTCCAAGGGATATAACCTGACGGGCTATTACGACCAGGGCGGCGCCGCCGGCGGCCGCATTCGGGTGATTATCGCCGTCAAACAATAGAATCACAGCAGGGGGACGGCTCAAACGGCGCGGCGGCAGCCGCGTCGTTTTTTATGGAAAGAATATCCTGATATATCGCGCCGGATTGTATTGACCGCCGGCGGGATTTACGGAGGGTAGAGGTAAAAATCCAAATAAAAACTTGCACAAAATTTCGCCGAATTTTTGTGCAAGTTTTTCGCTTGCTCTCCCAGCCCTTGAAACACAAGGGCGGGCGGGTTTCGGCAGCGAAATTTGCCCCCCCGGAGGGGGGCTTGACACACAAATGCCCCTTGCATTTTTCGCAGGGGCGAGGTACTATATATACAGATTGAGACCGACTGGACACAATATCTTGTGTTTGATCGGCGCGGAGCACAAGGGAATGGGCGCAGCGTTCGTTCCCTTGCGCCCTTGGAAAAGCCCGGCTTTGCGCTGGGGCTTTTCTATGCGAAGGAGGTTTTTTTCAATGTCTGGCGGCAAACGAATTGCTGTAAAAATCAGTCAGGCTCGGCAGGGTTGGGCCGGGCCGGTTTCTATCCGCAAGCGCAGCGGCGATATCGCGCCCTTTGACTCCAATAAAATCCGGGAGGCTATCCGCAAGGCCAATGTGGCCGTCCAAAACGAGGCGCTGCCCCCGGCGGCTTTGGACGAGTTGACCCGTCGAGCGACAAGAGCCATTCCCCAGGGCCGCGTTCCTTCGGTGGAGCAGGTTCAGGATTTGGTGGAGGAAACGCTGATCCGAGCCGGCTACGCCAAAACCGCCAAGGCTTATATTCTCTACCGGGCGGAGCACGCCAAAATCCGCCAGAGCCAGACCGATCTGATGGAAATTTACAAGGAGCTGACCTTTTCCTATGCCGCCGACGCCGATATGAAGCGGGAAAACGCCAATATCGACGCCGACACCGCCATGGGCACGATGTTGAAATACGGCTCAGAGGGCGCCAAATACTTTGTGGACAATTATATCCTGCCCCGGGACGTGGCCGCCGCCCATATCAACGGCGATATCCATATCCATGACAAGGATTTTTATATGTTGACGGCTACTTGCTGCCAGATTGATCTGCTTCAGCTCTTCAAGGACGGTTTTTCCACCGGTCACGGCTATCTGCGGGAGCCGGAAAGCATCCTGAGTTATTCGGCTTTGGGCTGCATCGCTATCCAGGCCAACCAAAATGAAATGCACGGCGGCCAAGCCGTGCCCAACTTCGATTTCTCCATGGCGCCCGGCGTGGCCAAAACCTTTCGCAAAGAGTACTTTAAGGCGTTAGGCCAGTATCTCAACGCCCGCTGGGGCTTGGAATATGGCCAGGGGCAGGAGATTGCCGGCCAGGCTAAGGCGCAGGTGGGGGCGGATATCGCCATGAGCAGCCAGGTCGCCTATGGGGAAAAGATGGCCCCCTGGCTGGCCGCCCGGCCTGAGCTGACCGGAATCGACCTACCGGAGGCCCAGAAGGCCCATCGGCGCTCGGTGGAAACCGCTCTGGCGGAAACCGACCGGGCTTCCTATCAGGCCATGGAGGCCCTGGTACACAACCTGAACACCATGAATTCCCGGGCCGGCGCCCAAGTGCCCTTCAGCTCGGTGAATTATGGCACGGATACCTCGCCGGAAGGCCGAATGGTTGTGCGCAACCTGCTGCTGGCCACAGAGGCGGGTTTGGGCAACGGGGAAACCCCCATTTTCCCCGTGCAGATTTTCAAGGTCAAAGAAGGGGTTAACTACAACCCGCAGGATCCCAATTACGACCTGTTTCAGCTGGCCATCCGCACTTCGGCCAAGCGGCTTTTCCCCAATTTCAGCTTTTTGGACGCTCCCTTCAACCTGCAATACTATAAACCTGGGGATTACAACAGCGAGGTGGCTTATATGGGCTGCCGCACGCGGGTAATGGGCAACGTCTACGACCCCAACCGGGAGAGCACTTGCGGCCGAGGCAACCTGAGCTTCACCTCTATCAACCTGCCCCGCCTGGGCATTGAGGCCAAGGGGGATCTGGAGCGATTTTATCAACTGCTGGATGAAAAAATCGATTTGGTGATCCGCCAACTGCTTCACCGGTTCAAAATCCAGGCGGCTAAAAAATGCCGCAATTATCCCTTCCTCATGGGGCAGGGAGTCTGGATTGACAGCGACACCCTGGATATCGACGATTCTGTAGGCGAGGTGCTCAAGCACGGCACGCTGAGCGTGGGCTTCATCGGCCTGGCGGAAACGCTGACCGCCCTGACGGGCAAACATCACGGCCAGAGCCCCGCCAGCCAGCAGCTGGGGTTGGAGATTATCGGCCATATGCGCCGCCGCATGGACGAGGAGGCCAAAAAGACCGGGCTGAATTTCACGCTGTTGGCCACCCCTGCCGAAGGCCTCTCTGGCCGCTTTGTGCGGATTGATAAGAAAATCTATGGCGAAATCCCCGGCGTCACCGATCGGGATTATTATACAAATTCCTTCCATGTGCCGGTTTATTACGATATTCGAGCTTTTGAGAAAATCCGACTGGAGGCGCCGTATCACGCTTTGACCAACGCAGGCCACATCAGCTATGTGGAGCTGGACGGCGACGTATGCAAAAATCCCCAGGCATTTGAAGCGGTGATCCGCTGCATGAAGGAGGCCGGCGTGGGCTATGGATCGGTCAATCACCCAGTGGACCGGGACCCGGTGTGCGGTTATACCGGCGTCATCGGCGACGTTTGCCCCCGCTGCGGCCGCCGGGAGGGAGAAGGCGTTCCCCTGGAAAAGCTGCGGGAGCTGCGCAAAAAATTCCCTGGTATGCCCAAGTTTTACGGGCTGGAGTGAAAGAATAAAACACGACAAAACGTTAGGATAGAATATCAAAACGAAAGGGAGCAAAGAACATGACAGATCTGAAAGTTGTGCAGAAGAACGGAAACACAGTGGGCGAAGGCGTCAAATTTGAGCGCATCCGCCGGATCACCGGTTATTTGGTGGGCACCACCGACCGGTTTAACAACGCCAAGCGGGCGGAAGAGCGCGACCGAGTCAAGCATGGCCTGTAAACCGCTGCGGCTCAGCGGCCTGACGCCGGAATCCATTGTGGACGGCCCCGGCCTGCGGTACGTGATCTTTACTCAAGGCTGTCCCCACCGCTGCCCCGGCTGCCAGAACCCTCAGACGCACCCTTTTGAGGGCGGGTTTGAAGCGGATATCGACCAGATTGTGCAGGAGGTGGCCGAGGACCCGCTGCTGCAGGGAGTCACGTTTTCCGGCGGAGAGCCCTTCGCCCAACCGGAAGCGCTTTGCCCCCTGGCCGAGCGGTTGCGGGCCCTGGGCAAGGATTTGATGGTCTATTCCGGTTATACCTTGGAGCAGCTGCTGGAATTGGCCAAAACCCGCCCGGCTGTGGGCCGGTTGCTAAGCCTGTGCGATATTCTGGTGGACGGGCCTTATCTGGAGGAACAGCGCGATTTGGATCTGCTCTTTCGGGGCAGCGCCAACCAGCGCATGATTTATTTGAAGGAAATCGATCTGCCTTGGAACGACGACGGGAAGGAGGCGACGCCATGACGTTGATTTGGTATGAAAAATGCTCCACTTGCCGTAAGGCCAAAGCCTGGCTGGACGACCAAGGGCTGAAATATGAGCTTCGGCCGATCAAGGAGCAAAACCCTTCGGCCCAGGAAATCCAAACCTGGTGGGAGCGGGGTTCCCAGCCCCTGAAAAAATTTTTTAACGCCAGCGGTCAGCTTTATCGGGAGATGGGCTTGAAGGACAAGCTGCCTGGCATGAGCGTCAAAGAGCAATGCCAGCTGCTTGGCTCGGACGGAATGCTGGTCAAGCGGCCCGTTTTGGTTGGCGAGGGTTTTACGCTGTTTGGGTTTCGCCAGGCTGAGTGGGAAGCGGCGCTGGACCAGATGAAAGCTGAATCATTTTCATAAAAACCATAAAACGATGGAGGAGAACGCGATGAAAGCATACGATATGATTCACAAGCAGGAAGTGGAGGTAGACCGCAAGGGCCTCATCGACTTGATGCTCAACAACCGTCAGATCGACCTGAAATTTGCCGAGAAGAGAACCGACGGCGACGGCTACCTGACCTGGGACGCCGAAAACTGGACCACAGTGGACGGCAAGCGCTTCATTCGCTGCTATTCCCTGGAGGGCCGGGTGCTGCGAGATTCCACCACTCACAATATCTATGACCTGGACAACGATTTTTTCCCCGAGCAGGCCGAAAAGGTGGAAATCAACTAAACCATGGAGCTGATTTCGCTGGCGCTGGGCGCCTTGCTTTTGTTGATTGGCGCAATCTGCCTCAAAAAAGAGCGGCATTATAAGACTTGGATGATTTTAGCTATCCTGTGTTTGTTGGTCGCCATGGGTATTTCTTTGATACGGCTGCTCAACGGCATGACCATCTCGCTTCCCCGCTGGTAAAAGGACCCGCGCTGAAATTATGTTGCATGAGAAAAAGCAGTCCCCCTTGGGGACTGCTTTTTGCAGTTTCAGCGCAGTTTTGCCTGCGAAAGAAACCCCAAGGTCTGGGTCAGCTTTCGCCGCCGGCGGCTTTGGGCAAAGGCTTTTCTCCTTGAGCGGGCCGCTTTTTTTGCAGGTATTGCCGCATTTCCGGGGTGGGGGAGGCCTTGGCCCGCTTGAGCATCCGGGCCATGCGGCCCGCCATGCCGTGCTGGCAGCCGTCGTTGACGGCGCCGTCTCGCAGAGCCATCAAACAGATTTCCGCCGCGCCCCAATAATCGCCCCGCTTTTCCAGAGACATAGCCAAGCGTTTGTAGGCTTCGCCATGGGGGCGAATCCAATCGCCAGGCGCCAAATGAGGCAGCAGCTCCCGGCGCAGGGAGATGGCCTGATTGCACAACAGAAGCAGCTGGTCGATGGCCGGGCTTTCAAAGGCGTCTTGGCCCCGAAGCGCGTTGTAGACTTTGGAAATTTTATCTACCAGCTCGGTATAGCGGGATCGCTGTTCCATAATCTGCTGTTCATAAGGCGCCCGAGGCTGGTTTTCCGACAGAAGAACGGAAGGCGAGGCGGCGGGTTCTGCCGCTATCGGCTGGGAAGCCGAGGGCGAAAGCGCCGGTTCTCCGGTTTGCGCCGGGGGCTGAGGCGGCGTCTGGAGCTGAGTTTCCTCCAGGCTGGTCCATATTTTTTTCAGAGAATGCAAAAAGCTCATGAAAAATCGATCCTCCAAATCGTCAAGACAAAAGCTAAAATTTAGAATCCAATGGGCTATCGTCCGCTCGATTGCAAGCAAGCCGCTTCCGCAGGTTGTGCCGCGTTTTGCAAATAGTTTTGCGTATAGGCGCATACGGCGAAGCATTTGCCGCACAAATCGATATCCAAGCCCACGGCCCGCCGCATGATTTCCCGCTGTTTTTGAATACAAAGATCCACGTCTACCAACGCTTCTCGGCGGTCTCCGACCTGCCACAACCGGCCTTTCAGAGCCCGAGCCGGGCAATGCCGGACGCACAGGTCGCATCCGCCGCATTGGGATTGGACGATGGGCTGACCGCAGACCAAAGGCGCGTCGGTCAGCAGAGAAGAGAGCCGAAGGGCGGGGCCGTATTCCGGCGTGACAAGAAGGCAGTTTTTCCCGATCCATCCCAAGCCGGCTCGGACGGCGATTGTTTTATGGGGAAGAGGCGAAACATGGTCCGGGGAAAGCGTTACCCGGTCCGTCGTTTGAGCCCACGCTTGATATCCCTGGTCTTTCAAAAATTGTTCTCCTGCCAGAACAATTTCATTTAGTTTTTGATTCATGGAATGATACAAATGGTAATATTCTTCTGTGGGCGCCGTCTGCAAATCCCGAATGACGTTTGGGGGCAAGGGCAAGGCTACAACCGCTCCCACAGGATAGGAGCAATCCGCAGCCCCGCGCAAATCGCCGACGCCGGCCAGAGCCGCGCCCTGGCCGCGCAGAAAATCTTTCAGCTGTTGGGTCAGTTTCATGGATTTATCGTCCGTATTCCGCAAAATCGAAAGATTCTGTGGGAATCCTTTCTGTATAGGAGCGCCAGGACAACGCCCGGTTTTCTTTTTATATTATAACGCAAAAAAGCCCTGGAATCAACTTTTGTCGAAAGGCCCTCTTCCGCCCCGAGGAGAAAGGTGATAGAATGGAAGACGACGTTTTGCCGCCGGAAGGGCGGCGGAAAGAGAGGTTTGTCCATGGGCATATTGACGCAAATTGGAATCTTTTTTGGAATCTGCCTGCTGGGAGAGGGCGTCGCCGCCATTCTGCCGTTTCCCTTTCCATCCAGCGTAATCGCCATGGCGGCGCTGTTCGTCCTGCTGTGCGCCAAGGGGCTCAAGCCGGCGCATATCCAGCAAACCGGCGATTTTCTGCTGAAAAACATGGCCTTTTTCTTTATTCCCGCCGGCGTGGGAATATTAGAAAATATCGACGCGTTGAAGGGCGCTTTGGGGGCCTTTTTCGCCGTCTGCGCCTTGACGACGGTCGTTGTGTTCTTTGCCGCCGCGTTGGCGGCCCGGGGCGCCATGGCCCTGCAAAGAAAATGGAAAGGAGAGCGAGAATGATGAAAGCCCTTTGGAATTCGCCGTTGTTTGGCGTCGTTTTATCCGTCTTTGCCTATCAGGCGGGGCTTTGGGCGAATCGAAAAACCGGGTCCCCGCTGTGCAACCCGTTGCTGATCGCCGTGGCGTTGATTGTGGCGGCGCTGAAAATTTTTGATATTCCCCTGGCTGCGTATCAGCAGGGAGGTCAGATCATCGGCTTAATGCTGGCCCCGGCCACAGCCGCCCTGGCCCTCTCGATGTACCGGCAAATCCGGCAGCTGCGCCGCCATCTGTTGCCGGTGGTTGCCGGCTGCTTGGCAGGCTCCTGTGCTTCTGTGGCCAGCGTCTTCGTCTTGTGCCGGCTGTTTCGGGTGGACGAGAGGCTGACGGCTTCCTTGCTGCCCAAATCGGTTACCACCCCGATCGCCATGGAACTTTCCGCCCAAGCCGGCGGCATTCCCGCCGTGACGGTGGCCGCCGTCATTTTCACCGGCATTTTGGGGGCCGTTCTGGCGCCCTTGCTGATCAAGCTCTTCCACGTGCAGGACCCAGTGTGCCGAGGCGTGGCTATCGGGACCTGCAGCCACGCCATCGGCACGACAAAGGCGCTGGAAATGGGCGAGCTGGAGGGAGCCATGAGCGGCGTCAGCATTGGCGTGGCGGGCGTTTTCACGGTGTTGATTTTTTTGTTTTTCTAATCGGCTCGGCACAAAACAAAAGCCTCCGCCGCAAGCTGGAAAAGGGCGCTGCGGCGGCTGAAAAAAAGCCTATTTTTCGGCTGCCGCCCGCCCGCCGTGCCAGAAAGGGGGCAAAGCTGGGTTCGGGGGAAGCGGATTTTTTCAAAAAACCTCCCTCCAACTACAGCTTTTCCCCAGGAAAAAGCCAAACAGCCCTTGAACTTGCGGGAAAAATACCGTACAATAAACAGGAAAAGAGGGGCAGAACAAGAGAAAACGGCCAAAAATGCGGCCCGAAGGGGGTCTTTTTTCTTTTTTTGGCATTTGCGCCGCAACCGGCAGCTGCGGCTGAGGTCACAACCGACTTAAATATTTCTGATTGTTGCCGGAGAAGAGGGATTATCGTGATGAATTTTAACAAAAAGACCGTGCGCGATATCGATGTGCGGGGCAAAAAAGTTTTGATCCGCTGCGATTTTAATACCCCAATCGATGAAAACGGTCATTTGACAGATGAGCGGCGCATCCAGGGCGCTTTGCCCACGCTGCGGTATCTGATCACCAGCGGCGCCGCCGTCATCGTTGTATCCCACTTGGGCCGGCCCAAGGGCCAGGTAAACCCCAAGTATACGTTGGCCCCGGTGGCCAAGCGCCTTGCCGAGCTGCTCAAGCTCCCTGTTTCTCTGGCTCAGGATGTGATCGGCCCAGACGCCGACCGTCTGTGCGCCGAAATCCAGCCCGGCCAGATTGTGATGCTGGAGAACGTCCGCTTTCATAAGGAGGAGGAGAAAAACGATCCGGTTTTTTCGCAAAAGCTGGCCTCTTATGCGGACGTTTATGTCAACGACGCCTTTGGCACCTCTCACCGGGCCCACAGCTCCACCGCCGGCGTGGCCGCTTATTTGCCCGCCGTCTGCGGCTTTTTGATTGAAAAGGAAATCTCCGTCATCGGCAAGGCGCTGACCAACCCGGCCCGACCCTTTGTGGCCATCACCGGCGGCGCCAAGGTATCGGATAAAATCGGGGTGGTCAACGCTCTGATCGATCAGTGCGACACGGTGATTATTGGCGGCGCCATGAGTTATACCTTTTTGCGGGCCCTCAGCGGCAGGCTGGGAACTTCGCCCTGCGAACTGGACAAGCTGGACTTGGCCTCCGATATCCTAGTGCGAGCTATGGAGGAAAACGTCCGCTTGGCGCTGCCGGAAGATCTGGTGGCGACGGAAACGTTTGCGGCCGACGCCCAGCCTCATATTGTGCCCAGCCGGCAAGTGCCGGACAATATGGGCGGCATGGATATGGGCCCCAAGACCATTGAAAAATTCAAAAAATACCTGAAGGACGCCGGCACGGTGGTGTGGAACGGGCCTTTGGGCGTTTTTGAATTTGAGCAATTCGCCACAAGCACGCGGGAAATCGCTCGAGCTGTGGCGGAATCGGGGGCGGTGTCCATCATCGGCGGAGGCGACAGCGCGGCGGCCATCGAGCAGCTGGGCTTTTCGGATCGAGTGACCCATATTTCCACTGGCGGCGGCGCCTCTCTGGAACTCATCGAGGGCAAGGAGCTGCCCGGCATCGCCTGCCTGATGGATTCCGACGAATAAAGCCGGCTTTCCCGGTTGAAAGGACAAGGGACTGTTATGAACAGACGTTACCGCAAAACCATCATCGCCGGAAACTGGAAAATGAACAAGACGCCGGCGGAAACCAAAGAATTTATCGCGCAGCTCAAGCCCCAGGCGGCTCGGGCTAAGTGGTGCGAAATTGTGCTGTGCGCGCCTTATATCGATTTGCCTGCGGCGGTGAAGGCTGCCAAAAACACCCGCGTGGATATCGCCGCCCAGAATATGCATCACCAGCCCAGCGGCGCATATACCGGCGAAATTTCTGGTCAAATGCTTCAGGCTCTGGGAGTCAAATATGTGGTAGTGGGCCATTCCGAGCGCCGCCAATATTTTGGAGAGACGGACGAGAGCGTTTCGCAAAAAGTCCGAGCCGCCTTGGAATGCGGCTTGCGGCCCATTGTCTGCGTGGGCGAATCCATGGCCCAGAGAGAAAAAAACCTGACGTTGGATTATGTGCGAATGCAGATCAAAACCATATTCTGCGGCGTGGACGCCAAGGATGTGAAAAAGGTGGCGGTGGCCTATGAGCCCATCTGGGCCATTGGCGCCGGCGCGGCGGCTACAGCTCAGCAGGCCGAAGAGGTGAGCCGGGCTATTCGAGACTGTATCCGGGAGATTTACGGCGCCCGCTGCGCCCGGTCGGTTACGATTCTCTATGGAGGCAGCATGAACCCCAAAAACGCTGGCGAGCTTCTCGCTATGCCTGATGTGGACGGCGGACTGATTGGCGGCGCTTCGTTGGATTGCGACAGCTTTGTGGAGATTATTGAGAAGGCGAACCAATAAAGAAGCAGCCTTTTTGCTGCGGCGAAACCAGCCAAAAAATCTTCCTTGGAAGATTTTTTGGCTATGCCGGCGCGTTATTTCGCGGCCAACGCGAAATAACAATGGAGATCGAAAGCGCGTGCGATGGAGAAAGGCGCCGTCGCCGTCCCAGGGGGGACTTTCGACAAACAAGGCTGCGGCATAGGCGAGCCCCCCCCTTTGCGGAGGGGGGATTCGTTCTTTCGCCCATTCTAACGTTTCCACCTGGAGGATTCGCCCTGAGGGTTTATTTGCCCGCTCGGCTGAAACAGGGTAAGCCTGTCGGCGCCGCCGACTTGTTCCGACTAAAATTTGAGGAAAGGATTTTCGCCGGCCTGGGCCGGCGGGGTAACAGAAAGCGCTATGAAAAAACCGATTGCTTTGATTATTTTAGATGGATATGGTCTGGCGCCGGCGGGAGAATACAACGCCATTGCTTTGGCCAAAACGCCTGTGATGGACAAGCTGATGCAGCAATGCTCTTGGCGGCCCATCCGCTGCTCGGGCCTGGACGTGGGCCTGCCCGACGGACAGATGGGCAACAGCGAGGTGGGGCATACCAACATCGGCGCAGGCCGGGTTGTTTACCAGGAGCTGACCCGCATTACCAAAGCCATTGAAGACGGAGATTTTTTTGAAAACCCGGCCTTGACAGAAGCCTGCCGCCGGGCAAAAGCCTCCGGCGGCGCCGTTCATTTGATGGGCCTGCTGTCCGACGGCGGCGTCCACAGCCACAACACGCATCTTTACGCGTTGCTGGAGCTGTGTAAGCGCCAAGGGGTGGAAACGGTTTATGTCCACTGCTTTATGGACGGCCGGGACACCCCGCCCTCCTCTGGCGCGGATTATATGCGCCGGCTGGAGGAGCAGATCGCCAAAATCGGCGTAGGCAAAATCGCCACTGTCAGCGGTCGCTATTACGCTATGGACCGGGATAAGCATTGGGACCGGCTGGAACCCGCCTATCAAGCCGTAGCTCTGGGCAAAGGCCTTCAGGCGGAGAGCCCAGAGAAAGCCATGGAGGCCAGCTATCAGGCGGGTCAGACCGACGAATTCGTCAAACCGGTCGTCTGTTGCCCCGGCGCCGGCGTCTCCAAAAAAGACAGCGTGATTTTCTTCAATTTCCGACCTGACCGGGCTCGACAGATTACCCGGGCATTTACGGACCCGGATTTTGACGGCTTTGCCCGGGAAGGGGGGCTGATCGCCCCCTATTTCGTTTGTTTCACGCAGTACGACGCCCAGATGCCTGGGGTGGAAGTGGCTTTCAAGCCCCAGGTTCTGAATAATATCTTGGGACAGGCGGTCAGCCAGGCGGGCATGACTCAGCTGCGCATCGCCGAAACCGAAAAATATGCTCATGTGACCTTTTTCTTCAACGGCGGAGAGGAAAAGGTGTTTCCGGGAGAAGACCGGGCGCTGATTCCTTCTCCTCAGGTGGAAACCTTTGATCTGAAACCCGAAATGAGCGCTTATGAGGTGACGGAAGAGGTCTGCCGGCGGATTGAAAGCGGCGGTTACGACCTGATTATTTTGAATTTCGCCAACTGCGATATGGTGGGCCATACCGGCGTGCTGTCCGCCGCCGTGCAAGCCGCGGAGGCGGTGGATATCTGCCTGGGTCGGGTGTTGGATTCGCTGGAAAAAATGGGCGGCGCCGCCCTCGTCACGGCGGACCATGGCAACGCCGAGCAGATGGCCGGGTCCGACGGCCAGCCCTTTACCGCCCACACGACCAATGAAGTTCCGCTGATTTTATGGGGGCGGCAGGACCGTCTGCGCCAAGGAGGCCGCCTTTGCGATTTGGCGCCCACCCTGCTCCAGCTGTTGGGCTTGCCTCAGCCTCCTGAGATGACCGGCGTCAGCCTGCTGGAAAAATAGTTTCTCAATCCGCCCTTTGCGATTGACGGGGGCGCGAAAACAGGATACAATAGTCCCGGGGCCGCAAGGGCGCGACCGTTACCCAACCAAGCGGAGCGGATTTTTGCGACGCGCCGGCGGCTTTTTCGGCAGAGGCTCTGGGACCCGCCAAAGGCGGGAGACTTTTGCGGATATTTAACGAAAAGAAATGAGGAATAATCCAATGAGAAAGTATATTGAAATCACCGACGTGGTGGGCCGCGAGATTTTGGACAGCCGGGGCAACCCCACGGTGGAAGTGGAGGTATATGGCGTAGAGGCGGAGCAAAACAAGCTGTTTATGGGGCGGGCCGCCGTGCCTTCCGGCGCCTCCACCGGTATTTTTGAAGCCTGCGAGCTGCGGGACGAGGATAAAAGCCGCTATTTGGGCAAGGGCGTGACCAAAGCGGTGGCCGCCGTCAACACAGAGATCGCTCAGTGCTTGATCGGTCAGAATGTTTTGGATCAACCGCTGATTGACAAAATGCTCATCGAGCTGGACGGGACTCCCAATAAATCCCGCTTGGGCGCCAATGCGATTCTGGGCGCTTCGTTGGCCTGCGCCAAATGCGCCGCCGAAGCGTTGGGCATGAATTTGTATCAGTATGTGGGCGGTTGCAACGCCAAGACGTTGCCTGTGCCCATGATGAATATCCTCAACGGCGGCGCTCACGCGGCCAACAACGTGGATATTCAGGAATTTATGGTCATGCCTGTGGGCGCTTCCTCCTTTGCCGAGGGCCTGCGCTGGTGCGCCGAGGTGTTCCACACGCTGAAAAAAGTGCTTCAAGGGATGGGCCTGGCCACTTCTGTGGGCGACGAGGGCGGATTTGCCCCCAACCTGAAAAAGGACGAGGACGCCCTGAAAGTGATTGTGGAAGCCATTGAAAAGGCCGGTTTCCAGCCCGGAAAAGATTTCATGATCGCCATGGACGCCGCCGTTTCCGAATGGTATCAGCAGGACGAAGGCGGCTATTATTTGCTGCCGAAAGCCAATAAGAAAATGACTCGCCAGCAGATGGTGAAGATGTGGAAGGGATTTGTGGAGAAATATCCCATCATCTCTTTGGAAGACGGCATGGGCGAAGAGGATTGGGAAGGCTGGAAAATGCTGACCAACGCCCTGGGCGACAAAATCCAGCTGGTGGGCGACGATTTGTTTGTCACCAACACCGAGCGGCTGTCCAAGGGCATTAAGCTGGGCGTGGCCAACGCCATTTTGATTAAGGTCAACCAGATCGGCACTCTGACGGAGACGCTGGAGGCGATCCAGATGGCCAACCGGGCGGGATATGCCGCCGTGGTTTCTCACCGCTCCGGCGAGACGGAGGACACCACCATCGCCGACCTTTCGGTGGCGCTGAACGCCGGCCAGATCAAAACCGGCGCGCCCAGCCGCACGGATCGAGTGGCCAAATACAACCAGTTGCTGCGCATTGAGGAGGAGCTGGAGGATATCGCTTATTATCCTGGCTTGAACGCTTGGTTTAACCTGAATCAGTAAAACAAATGAAAAAGACGCCAAGGGCCAGGGCCCTTGGCGTCTTTTTTGATAAGCGATTGGGGCAAAGGGGCGGTTGCGAGCATAGATTGGGTCAGCCCGGTATTGCGCCAAAGGCGGCCGGGCCAGAGCCAACAATCAAAGGAGGCGCCTTGCGCAATGAGAAACATCAACCCCAACGGCCGAATGTATGCGGCCAGGAACCCAGGGCAGAACGCCGCTTGGGGGCGGCCCGGCAACTGGGGCAAACCAAACGGCCCCGGATACTATTATCAGCCCGCGCCCCGCCAAGAGGCTCCCGTGCAGCCTGACTCCGAGCCGCCCGCGCCGGAACTGGACACAGACCAGAATGGTCAACTCTGCCCCTCGCCCTGTTGCCCGCCGCCCCAATGCTGCATCCCTGGTCCGCTGCCTCCGTGCAACCGGCCCGTTCCCTTGTCAGACCGTGTGCCGACGCCTACGGTGGAGGAACAAATTGTAATATTGGCGGAAACCGAAACGGCGGCCGCGCCGGAGGATTGTCAGCCGCCTTTGGCAGGCGCGGCGGAGCTTGTCGAAACGGCCGAGCTGACGGAGTCCGTTCAGGGGCAGACCAAAGAATTGATTGAAGAAATTGACATACAAATGGAAGAGCAGCCGCCGGAAACCGCTCTTTGCCCGGCGGAGCAGCCCTATGAGCCGCTGCCCCAACGGACGCCGGCGCCGGCTTGCCAGCATATTGCTCAGTACATCACAGACAACCAGGGCGCCCTGGTCCAAAACGACGACCACTCGCTGACGGTGGGAGAAAGCGGACCAATGCTGATGAAGGACGCCTATTATTTTGAGAAAATGGCCCACTTTGACCGAGAAAAGATTCCTGAGCGGGTGGTGCACGCCAACGGCGCCGGGGCTTTCGGCAGCTTTCAAGTGACCAATCCTATGGGAGATTACACCATGGCGGAGGTCTTTGGTCAGCAGGGCAAGGTAACGCCGGTTTTTGTTCGCTTTTCCACTGTGGCGGGGCATAAGGGCAGCGCCGACACCGTCCGGGACCCTCGAGGCTTTGCCGTGAAATTTTATACCGAACAGGGCAATCTGGATATCGTGGGTATCAATTTTCCGGTATTTTTTGTCCAGGACGCCGTCAAATTCCCGGATTTGCTCCATGCACTCAAACCCGCGCCGGATACCGGCGTCAAAAACCAGGTTCGGTGGTGGGATTATTACAGCCAGACCCCTGAAGCCACCAATATGGTGACGTATTATTATTCGGACCAAGGCACGATGAAATCCTATCGGAAGATGGACGGCTTTGGCGTGGACACCTTTGTCTGGGTCAACGGCCAGGGCCAGCGGTTCTATGTGCGCTATCACTTCCGCTCCCGCCAGGGGGTGGAAACCATCGACCGGCAGGAGGCGGCTTACCTGGCCGGCGTGGCGCCGGATATCGCCAAGCTGGATCTTTATCAGACTTTAGAGCAAGGACAGACGGCCGTCTGGGATTTCGCCGTGCAGTTGATGCCCATTTGCGACGGAGAGACGCTGGCTTTTGACCCGCTGGATGTCACCAAGCTGTGGCCGGAAGACCAATTCCCCCTGCAAAAGGTGGGCGAGCTGACGCTGAATCGGAACCCGGAAAATGTGTTCTGTCAAGTGGAACAGGCGGCTTTCTGCCCGGCTAACCTGGTGCCTGGCATCGAATTTTCCGACGATAAGCTGCTGAACGGCCGAATTTTTGCCTATGGCGACGCCCAGCGTTACCGCATTGGGGCCAATTTTGCCCAGCTGCCGGTGAATCAGCCTCGGGAGCCGGCGGACAATTACCAGCAAGACGGCGCCATGCGCCTGAGCTGCCGCAAGGGCACGGTGAATTATTATCCCAGCAGCTGCACCCTGGGCTGCGGGCCCCAGCAAAAGCCTCAGCGCCCGCCCTATACCGCCCAATATTCTATGGGCCGGCAAATGCGCTCGCCCATCCGCAAAATGGACGATTTTACCCAGGCGGGCCAGCGCTTCCGGCAGATGAGCCAGCTGGAGCAGGAGCATCTAGCGGACAATATCGCCGCCGACCTCTATCCCGCGCCGGATTATGTGGTGGAAAAATGCGTCGAGTATTTTTCCAAAGCCTGCCCCCAATGGGGGGAGATGGTGGAGACTTTGGTAGCCAATTACCGCCGAGCCAGACAAGAGCAATAAAAATGCAAAGAGGAAGCCCATAAGGCTTCCTCTTTTGCTTTGCATCGGGCTGCAAAGCTGGTATAATCAAATGGATGAAATTTGCGCTTTGGCGAAAAAGCCGAGCGGCGGGATGTGAACTTTGTATGGAACGAATCAAGTTTTTTTTGCGCATGGCGGCGATACTGCTTCTGATTTTATCGGCGGACGCCCTGGTCGCCGGCGCCGGCCTGTGGGCCGGGTTGCGTTCGCCGGAGCAATATGAGGATCGGGGCGTTTATACGTTTGTTCCGTATGAATGCTTGCCGACCCAGGTGAAAAACACCAGTTCTGGCCGGACCCAGCGGATGAACCCGACAAAGACCGTGTACAAAGTCTATTACCGGGATACCGAAGGGGCGGGTTATCGGTGGAGCGTTCAGGCCTCCGGTAAAGATTCTGGACGGAAGACGGTGGAACAGGGACTTCCGGCGGAGCGGAGGGTGTTGGGCATCCCGGCGGAGGGGACTTATATTACGATCGATCCCACATTGACCGTTCAAAGCTATGTAGGCGGCCTGCGGCGGAAATACCTTCTGATTATGGGCGCAGCAGGGGCCTATCTGCTGGCCTGGCCTCTGGGCTGGGGCGCCGTTTTGTGGGCGGAATCCCGGAAAAAGTGCCGGAAGCGATGGGAAGATTGGGAGGAATCGCATGATTGAGCTGAGGATTGAGCAAATTGAGGATAAACGGGAAAAGGGCCGCGTCGCCCGCCGGATTTTAGAGGCGCTGCCCGCCTGGTTCGCCATCCCTCAGGCCAGGGAGCAGTATATTTCGGACAGCGAAAACCAACTGTTTTTGGCCGCTCGGCGGGGAGAGGAAGCGGCGGGGTTTCTGTGTCTAAAGGAGACGGGTCGGGATACCGCAGAAATCGCCGTCATGGGCGTGGCCCCCCAGTACCGGAGACAGGGAATCGGCCGGGAACTGGTGTTGGCGGCCCAAAAAGCCGCCCTCCAGCAGGGATATTCCTTTTTGCAGGTCAAAACCGTCCAAATGGGACGGTATCCAAACTATGACGAAACCAATCTGTTTTATTTGAGCCTGGGATTCCAGGAATTTGAGGTTTTTCCCGCCCTGTGGGACCCTCAGAACCCTTGCCAGATCTATGTGATGTCTTTGATATAGAGGAAACGGGGATATAGGGGATATTGAGGGGAAACCCGAAGTATCAGCCGCTCGCGAATTGGGAAGAGACATCCATAAAATAAGCTCTGAATCTGCCAGACGGCGGCTCTGATTGTTCAGAGCCGCCGCCTTTGCATTTAGACGGCATAGAAAAACCGCTGTCTGATATGAATATTGTTCGCCGCCCGCCAACCCTGCGGCGCGCCTGTCGCGGCTAAAGAGCCAGCAGGCCGATATTGGCGTCCTGGGCGAAATTGGCGGTTTGATAGAGGACCAGAATCTCGTCGGCGCCGCAGTCGGCGGCGAACTGCCGCAGGGAATCCCGGTTATACCGGGGATCGAAGACGTAAATCTCCCGATAAGACAGGGCCAGGTAGGGCAGCAGGCTGTTGGCAAAAGAATCCTTGACGACCAACAGAGTTCCGTGGGTTTGCGGGTCCTGATTTCGGATGCAGAATTGAGGCGGATTGCCGCCGAAAAACAGGGAATATTTGTCCTTCTGATCGACAAAGGATAAATCGTAAATGGGCTTGGGGGCCTCTCCAGGCTCCTCCATGGTCAGGCCAGGAAAATCATAATAGACAATGGTATCTGGCTGATAGAAGCGGGCGCCGGATTGGCTGTGCAGCGTGCCGTAAAAATCCGTTGCCTGCTTTTGATACTGCTCCAGCTGCTGGGGAGAAATGATTTCCTCTTGTCTGCCCGCCGCCTCCATATAGGCGGCGTAGGCCAAGTAAGCGCCCCAGGTGGTCCAGTGGTGGTCTGTGCGGTAATAAATTGACTCTTCCCGGTTCTCCAGCAAAAGCTGAGCGACCGGGATATTTTGCGCCGTCTTCAGCTCTTCCGCTCGGTTAAACAGCGCCTGCTGGTCATAGCTGGGGGCGTTTTTGGGCAGCAGGTCCCGATAAACATAGGCGGAGGTGGGGGCCAGCAATAGCCGGACCGGCAGATTGGTATTTTGGGCCAGCTGGTCCACGGCGGCAAAATTGCTTTCTACCCGGCTTTCCTCCGGCGGGTCGAAGCGGGCGATCAGCCGGTTTCCAGCAAAATAAACGCCGTTGTTTTCTTGGCGCAGCATGGCCCGCTCGCAGATGTATTTCAGCCCCACCCAAGTATCCCGCAGAGGGAATTGGTCGGTCAAATACGCTTCGCTGTCCCGCGCCCATTGGCCGGAGAAAAAGGAGGACAGGCTGAACTCTGGCCGCTGGGCCAGCGTCCGGTTTTCCATGGGAGAAAACGAGCGGGAAGGGGTCAACAGACTGAGCAACAGAAAGCCCCATAAAAAAGCCAGGAACAGGGCGCAGAGCAAAACGGCTTGTTTTCTTTTCATAACGATGGCCTCCTGCGTCAAAAGCGGAAATAGAGAAAGGGGTTATAGGAAGCGTCTACCAGGTAGGCGGCGGACAAAACCAGCCCCAGGCCGCAGCCGACCATGGAAATCTGCCATCGGCGGTCTGGGGAAAGATGGCGGAAAATATTGCGGGCCCAGGGTTGGCAGGCCAGAGCCAAAACCGCCAGCAGCGGCAGATAGGAAACCAGCCGGTAAAGGCTGGCCGGGTCGGCCAGCCCCTGGCCTCCTCCGATCATGGCTTTGATATAACCCCAGGCTCGGCCCATATCCTCGTTGGCGAAAAGAGCCCAGCTGAACAGCACGGCGACGCGGGTATAAAGACGCCCGGCCCAGCTGGGGACTTTTTGCAGCAGATCCAGCAGAAACGCCTTTTCTGCCATCAACAGCAGGGCGAAAAACAAGCCCCAACAGAGGAAATTCCAGCTGGCCCCATGCCATAGGCCGGTGAGCAGCCAGACCACAAAAAGATTTCGGTAGGTTTTTCGCTTGCCTTGGCGGTTGCCGCCCAAAGGAATATAGACATATTCCCGGAACCAGGAGCCCAAGGAAATGTGCCACCGCCGCCAGAATTCCGTGACGCTACTAGAAATATAGGGGTGTTTGAAATTCTGTTTGAACTCGAAGCCCAACATCCGCCCCAGGCCCACCGCCATATCGGAATAGCCAGAAAAATCGAAATAAATCTGGAAGGCGAAGGCCAGAATGCCCAGCCAGGCTCCCAGCAAGGAGAGAGAGGCGGGATCCGTCTGGCTGTATACCTCCCAGAGGGCGCCGATGTTGTTAGCCAGCAGCACTTTTTTGGCTAGGCCGCAGACGAAGGTCTGTACGCCGGCGGAAAATTGCTCCGCCGTTTCCCGCCGGCCCTTCAGCTGGCCGTCCACATCCTTATATTTGACGATAGGTCCGGCAATCAGTTGGGGGAACAGCGTGACAAAAGCGCCAAAGGCGGCGATATCCTTCTGAGGGCGGGCGTCGCCCCGGTACACGTCGATGGTATAGGACATGGTCTGAAAGGTATAGAAGGAGATGCCAATGGGCAGGCTGAGCCCTAAGGGGCGGAGGGGCAGGCCGGGAAACAAGGCGGCCAGATTGGAGACGGCAAAATCATAGTATTTAAAAAAGAACAGCAGCCCCAGGTTGACCAAAACCGAGCTGACCACAACGGCCCGGGCCCGCCGGCGGTTTGTTTTCCAGCGGCCGATCAGCAGGCCGTGGATATAATCCGCCAAGATAGAAAAGGCCATAATCAAAATATAAACCGGTTCGCCCCATCCATAAAAAACCAGACCGGCCAACAAAAGGGCCAAGTTTCGCCAACGACGAGGGGTGCAATAATAAATCCCCAGGCATAGGGGCAGAAAATAGAATAAGAAGGGGACGCTGCTGAACACCATAATCGTATTTCTCCTGTGAAGGAATTTTCATTGTTTAGACGGGGCAAAAAAGGATTTGGTTGAGAGACGCGCAAAAAATGCGGGCGCAAAAACGCCAGGGCAAAGGCCCTGGCGTTGAAAGAGCAGAGGGAGAAATCAATAGGCGATGCCGTAGACCACCATATATTTGGCGGGTTTGCCGCAGACCGGGCAGACGGCGTCGATTTGCTCTTGCTCAAAGGGGATGCAGCGAGAGGGCATACCCGTTTCGTTTTTGATCGCTTCCTCGCAATGCTCGTCGCCGCACCACATGGCTTTGACAAAGCCTGTCCGGCGGCTGAGGATATCCTTCATTTCCTGAATGCTGCGGGCCGGGGTGATGTTGCCGTCCAGATTGGCCTTGGCTTTTTCATAGATGGCTTTGGCGAAATCCTTCAGCGCCTGTTGGACGGAGTCCGCCAGGTTATCCAGCGAAACGGCGGTTTTCTCCCGATTGTCCCGCCGCGCCAGCATACAGCTGTTGTTTTCGATATCGCGAGGACCGATTTCCAGCCGCAGGGGCACGCCCTTCATCTCATACTGGGCGTATTTCCAGCCGGGGGATTGGTCGCTGTCGTCCAGCTTGACCCGGAGGCCCGCCGCTTTTAGCTGAGCGGCGACCTCGGCGGCTTTTTCCAACACGCCGGGCTTGTGGGCCGCTACAGGCACGATCACGACCTGGATGGGGGCGACGGCAGGAGGCAGCACCAGCCCCTCGTTGTCGCCATGGGTCATGATGATGCCGCCGATCAGGCGAGTGGAAATGCCCCAGGAGGTTTGGTGGACGTATTGCAGTTGATTCGCTTTGTCGGTGTATTGCACGCCGAAGGCTTTGGCAAAACCGTCGCCAAAATAATGGGAAGTGCCGCTTTGCAGGGCCTTGCCGTCGTGCATCATAGCTTCAATGGTGTAAGTTTCCATTGCGCCGGCGAATTTCTCACGGTCGGTCTTGCGGCCTTTTATCACCGGCATACACAGATATTCTGTAGCTAATTTTTCATAAAGGTTCAGGATATGCAGGGTTTCCTCCCGGGCTTCTTGTTCTGTGGCGTGGGCGGTGTGGCCTTCCTGCCACCAAAATTCCCGCGTGCGCAGGAAGGGGCGGGTGGTCTTTTCCCAGCGGACCACGCTGCACCACTGGTTATAGAGCTTGGGCAGATCCCGCCAGGACTGGATGATATGGGCATAGTGTTCGCAAAACAGCGTTTCGGAGGTGGGGCGCACGCAAAGACGCTCCTCCAGCCGTTCGGCGCCGCCGTGGGTGACCCAGGCCACCTCCGGCGCAAAGCCTTCCACATGGTCCTTTTCCTTATTCAGCAAAGACTCTGGGATAAACAGCGGCATAGCCACATTTTCATGGCCGCATTCTTTGATCATACCGTCAAAGATTTTTTGGATATTCTCCCAGATGGCCTGGGCATATGGCCGCATGATGACGCAGCCCCTCATGCTGGAATAATCGATCATCTCGGCTTTTTTGACGATATCTGTATACCACTGGGCGAAATCTTCGTCCATGGGCGTGATTTCGCGCACGAGCTTTTTGTCGTTTGCCATTGTCTATTCCTCTTTCATCCGATTTGCCCTCTTGCCAGTCCGCCGGCAAGAGGTACAAATAAGTATATCAGCCTTTGGGCGCTTTTGCAAGTGCGCGGCGTTTTTTTTGCGCCTTTGAGCCGGGGCAGGCCAGTCGGACGTCGTAATCCCGGGTCAAAGCGGCGGCCTGAGGGGCCAAACGCAGCAAAGCCAGCAGGTTGAGCGGGGCGGCCAAGCCCATACAGAGGTCCGTCAGCTCCCACATCCGCTCGGTTTGGGTCACGGCGCCCAGCAGGATGCACAGACAAGCGCCGGCCTGGTAAAGCCCCAAGCCCCGGTTGCCAAAGAGAAAACGCAGGTTGGCCGCGCCGAAAAAATGCCAGCCCAGAATAGAGGAATAGGCAAAGAAAAACAGACACAGCGCGATGAAAGGGGCCCCAAAAGAGCCGAAGGAGACGGAGAAACCGGCTTGGGTCAGGGCGGCGCCCTGGACAGGGCCGCCAGGGGTATAGACGCCGCTGGTCAAAATCACCAGGGCAGTGAGGGTGAGCACGATAAACGTATCGATAAAGACCCCCAGCATGGCCACATAACCCTGCTGGGCTGGATGGTCCGCCCGGGCCAACGCGTGAGCGTGGGGGGCGGAACCCATGCCTGCTTCATTGGAGAAGAGCCCTCGGGATACGCCCAGGCGGAAGGCTTTTTTGACCGTAACGCCGGCCAGCCCTCCGGCCAGGGCCTGCGGGCGAAAAGCGCCCAGTAAAATGCCTTGAAGAGCGGGCAGGATCAGCTGACGCCGGGACGCCAGGGCAAAAAAGGCGCCCAGCAGATAAAGACCCGTCATGATCGGCGCCAGCTTGGCAGAAAAAGAGGCCATTCGCTCCATGCCCCCCAAAAACACCGGCAGGCACAGGGCGGCTGTAGCCAGCCCTGCCGAGAGGGGAGGAAGACCGAATGCCTCGCCAAAGGATTCGCCGATGGTGTTGGCCTGCACCATAGCCCCGATGAAACCCAAGGCGAAAACCATCAGCAGGGCGAAAACTCCGGCCAGGCATCGCCCGGCCAGCCCTGGAAAAGCCGCCTGGATATAATAAGCCGGCCCGCCGACAACCTGCCCCCGGCGGCGAACGTTATATTTTTGGGCCATCAACGCCTCGGCATAGGCGGAGGCCATGCCAAAAAAAGCGCTGGCCCACATCCAAAAAACCGCTCCGGGGCCTCCGGCGGAAATCGCCGCAGCCGCCCCAGCCAGATTGCCCGCTCCAATTTGGGCAGAAACGGCGGCGGCCAACGCCTGGAAAGGAGATACCCCCGGTCCGCCGCTTTTTCGGCTCAGCGCCTGACGCCACGCGGCGCCAAAGCGGCGAACTTGGACGAAGCGGAACAGGATGGTGAAGTAAATTCCGGCGCCGCAGAGCACAATCAATAGAAATGGGTCCCACAGCAGGCGATTGAAACGAGAGAGCAAAAAACCACCCCAATTTTGCAATATTGACCCGGCCGCAGCCGACGCATTGAACGGCCATAAAGCCGCTTGACTCCATGGAAAACGCAAACGCGCTTTGCGCGACGGCAGCCCGAAGGTCTGTGGGTTGAAAAGAAGCGAAACCTCCGTTTCAACTGGGTTGATTCTATGCGAAAACGAGGGAAGAGATTCCAGCCTGTAGCGGGAAAGAGCTGGCGAAGCTCCGCACAGGCCGAAAGAAGATTGCAAAAAACGAAAGCCCTGCGGATTGGTTGGAATCCGCAGGGCTTATTTGCCAAGAGCCATTCTGCCGCGGCTATTGGGCCGACGGGCGCAATCAGAGGGATTTCTTTTGGAGGAAAAGGACGGCGCAGCAAACGGCTGCATAGCCGAGAATCGCCAGGAAAGAGGCTTCCGCGCCGAATCCAGCCCCTGTCAATAGAGCGTTGCCCGAGGGCAGAGTAATTTGAAAAAGAGGGGTTCCATAGGCGCCCTGCGCGGTCGTAATGTGCAGAATGTCGGACGCTATGACAAAATTCCACATGGAATGCAAGAGGACGCTGTTGCCTATGGCGTTTCCTTGGTAGGCGACAAGGGAAAACATCACGCCGACCAGCGAACCGCTGATAATCAAAAGCGCCACGCCTTCCGCAGTGAAAGAATCCATGGAAGGAATATGGGCCAGGCTGAAAAGGACGGACGGCGCCAAAACGGCGACCCGTCGGTTCCATCGGTTTTCCAGCAGCTTCATGAGAAAGCCGCGAAACAGCGCTTCCTCCAAAACGCCGGCTTTTACAGCCGCCGCCATAGAAGCGGCTGCGATTAAAAGCCCGTCGCCCAAGGAAAACCGATGAACTTCCCCCTTTCCAACCGCCAGAAACGCCAGGACCACAAAGGCGGGAAGTAAAAGAGCGAAAGCGACGCCCCACTTTTGAATGGAAAAAGCGATTCTAAAATCCGTTCGTTTCAAATGAAGACATTTTTCCGTATACAGCCAGAAAAAAAGAACGGTAATCAGCAGACAGCCGGACATTCGGAACATTTGATACCATGCGCTGTTTGGAAGGGAGATAATGGAAAATAGTAGGTCGAAAACGACGCTGCCGCACAAATCGCCGGCCAAAAACAACAAACAATAAATGGCTGCAATCAGAAGGGTTTTGCCAGTTGAAGAGCGGTATTTCTCCATAGTCAGATCCTCTTTATTCTTTGCTCCGCAGCCGCCAGACGGCGGGGGAGAACAGCATAAGCATAGGGAAAATCTCCAATCGTCCCACCAGCATATCCAGGGATAAAATCAACTTGGAAAAGACGCTGAACTGAGAAAAATTCCCTGTGGCGCCCACCATGTTTAAGCCGGGGCCGATGTTATTGATACAGGCGGCCACAGCGGTGAAGGTGGAGGTAAAATCAAACTCGTTGAGAGAAACCAGCAGCACGGAGCCGGCGAACAAGGCCATAAAGGTGATAAAATAAATGAAAACCTTTTGCACAGTATCGTTTTCCACCACCCGTCCTTCAAAGCGGATGGCGCTGACGGCCCGAGGATGGATCATACGGCTGATTTCCCGCTTGGCGCCCCGGAACAGGATAATAATGCGGGAAATCTTCAACCCGCCGCCCGTGGAGCCGGCGCAGGCGCCGATAAACATCAGCAGCACCAGGATGCACTGGGAAAAGCCGGGCCATAAATCATAGTTGGCGGTAGAAAACCCGGTGGTTGTGATAATGGAGGACACCTGAAAAAGGGAATAGCGCAGGGCGGTGGAGAATTTTTTGTAATAGGGCAAGGTATTAAAGGCGATCAACAGGGTGGCGACGGCCACAATGCCCAGATACGCGCGGAGTTCCTCGCTTTTCAGCGCCCGGCCGATCTGCCCAGCCAGCGCCAGGTAAAACAGGTTGAAGTTGACGCCAAACAACAGCATAAACACACTGACCACCATATCGACATAGGCGCTGTCATAAAAAGCGATGCTGGAGTTTTTGATGCCGAAGCCGCCGGTACCCGCCGTGCCAAAGGAGGTGAGCAGGCTGTCAAACAGAGGGAGGCCGCCGGCGCAAAGCAGCGCCACTTGGATTAAGGTCAGGGCAACATAAATGCCATAGAGAATCTTAGCGGTGGAGCGCAGCTTGGAAACCAGCTTACCCACCTCCGGGCCAGGGGCTTCCGCCCGCATGAGGTGCATGGCCCAGCCGCCGGACATGGGCAGCACGGCCAGCACGAAGACCAACACGCCCATGCCGCCGATCCAATGGGTGAAGCTGCGCCAGAACAGCATTCCATGGGATAGAGCTTCCACATCATTGAGAATGCTGGAGCCGGTGGTAGTAAAGCCGGACACTGTTTCAAAAAAAGCGTCGATAAAGCTGGGAATCTGGCCGGAGATCCAAAAAGGAAGGGCGCCCAAAGCGGACAGAACCACCCAGGAAAGCGCCACCATGATGAAGCCCTCCGCCGCATAAAACGTGCGGTTGCGGGGGGCCTTCCAGGCCAGATAGGTTCCGCCGGCGATGAGGAAAAAGGACATGGAGAGAAACAGGAAGAAATGCCGGTGTTCGCCATAGAGCAGGGAACAAAGGCTGGGCAACAGCATCAGATAGCCTTCGGTGGAAATCACTTGGCCCAGCATATAGCGGATCATCTTATAGTTCATGACGCTTCGCCTCAGCTTTTCAAAATGTCCGTCAGGCTTTTCAGATGCTGGCCGGCGGTGAAAATGATGACGTTGTCCCCCACTTCGATGGTGGATTGTCCATTGGGGATAATCAGCCGGCCTTTGCGCAGAATGCCGGCGATGAGCAGATGGGGGCGGAGGTTCAGGTCTTGCAGCCGGGCGCCGGCATAAGGCCATTGGCGGGCCACCCGAAATTCCAGGGCCTCGGCCTGACCGCCTACAATGTGATGCAGCGTCTGAATCTGGCTGCCTGGGGAGGCGTTCTGCATGGCCCGCACATAGCGCAATATACTGGAGGCGGTGAGGCGAGAAGGGGTGACGACGCTTTCCAACCCCAGTTTATCCAACATGGCTGGGGAATAAGAAGGGCGGCTGATCTTTGTCACCACCTTACTGACGCCCAAGTTCTGAGCAAACAAGGAGAGGACAATATTTTCCTCGTCCATGCCGGTGAGGGCGATCAGAGCGTCGCTCTGCTCCACCCGCTCCTCCAGCAGCAGCTCGTGTTGGGCGCCGTCTCCATGGATAATCAGAGCCTTGGGCAGCAGCTGGCTCAGCTCCACGCAGCGCTCTTCCCGCTGCTCGATGAGTTTGACGGAGATGCCGTTGTCCAGCAGGTTGCGAGCCAGATAATAACCCAGACGACTGCCGCCCACGATAGCCACGTCCCGCACCCGCTCTTTGAGAATTTTCAGCTTGCGGCACAGGGAGACAATGGAGGCGTGCTGGCCTGTCAAGTGCAGTCTGTCCCCGGCCTGCATCACGAAATCGCCCCGCGGGATGACCACCTCGCCCTGGCGTTCCACCGCCCCCACCAACACCTTAAAGGGGTATTTGGCGGAAAACCAGGCCAGATCGCGGCCTGCCAGAGGGCTATCCTCCAAAAGACGGATTTCAATCAGCTCCACGCGCCCCCGAGAAAAAGAATCCAGCTGGAGGGCGGAAGGGAAGGTGAGCATCCGGCCGATTTCCGAAGCGGCTACCTGCTCGGGGTTGACTACCATGCTCAGGCCCAGCTCCTCCTGCATGAGGTGAAGTTGGTCGGCATATTCCGGGTTGCGAATGCGGGCCATGGTTTGTCTGGCGCCGATTTTTTTTGCCACCAAGCAGCAGAGCATATTGGTCAGGTCGTCGGAGGTGACGGCCACCAGCAGATCGGCGCCCTTGACGCCCGCGTCCTCCTGAATCCGCATAGTGGCGCCGTTGCCAGTCACGGCCATCACGTCATAGAGGTTGGAAAGCTGCTCCAGCACCCGCTGATTGGTATCGATAATCACAATGTCGTGATCCTCCTGGGACAGCAGGCCGGCCAGCACGGCGCCGACCTTGCCGCCGCCCACAATAACGATTTTCATAACGTATCTCCTTCAGGCGCCGGCGTTCTGCGCCGGAAACGTGCCGTCGAAGCGGCAGGTCAAATAGATGTATACCACACAGTATAGACCCGCCCCCGGCTGATAAGCAAGAGGGAAAACGGGATTTTTGATGGAATTTAGGGTTCTGGTTTGAGAAGAAGGCTCTCAATGGTTTGGGCATAGCGGTCGGCGGTTTGAATATCAAGGGGGAGTACCCGGGACCACAGCCGCAGGCCCTGATAATAATAGAGAATCAGGTCGGAAACTTGGTCTGGGTCCGCCTGCCGGAATTGGCCGGTTTCCATGCCGTACTGAATCAGGCCGACCCAACGCTCTTTAGCCTGGCGATGAAGGCGGGCAAATAGCTCTTGGTTGCCCAGGTTGGCATATTCATAAAGGGCCAAGCTGAGGGAATTTTCCTGGTCCAGGATTTCCTGCCGAAGGGCGGACAAAAGATCGTTTAGAATGGAAGCGGCGCTTTCCCGGCGCTGAATACGGTCTGCGATCGAGGGCGCTTTCGACAAAGTTTCAACAAAAATTTGGCTGGTGTTGGCATAATACCGGTATAAGCCGCCTCGGCTCAGGCCGGTTTGCCGGCAGATATCCGCCATCGTTACAGCTTGAAAGCCTTTGGCGGCAAACAGGCGATAGGCTTGCTGGAGAATCCGCTCCTTGGTCTTTTCCGCTTTTTGCCCCATGGGTTAAAGACCCGCCTCCCGGCGCAGCAGGGAATACATACAATAAGAATAAACCCGCCCTCTTTTGAAAACCCCGTCCCGCATAACGCCCTCCAAAGAAAAGCCCGCTTTCTCCAGCACCCGTCGGGAAGACTGGTTGTGGGCAAAGGGCTCGGCATAAATGCGGACGATATCAAAGAGGCCAAAGGCCTCTTGGCAAATCTGACTGACGGCTCGGGTCATAACGCCTTGGCCCCAATAGGGCTGGGCCAGCCAATAGCCCAGCTCGGCGGACTTGCGGTAGACGTCGCTCTGGAGCTGGACGCTGACGCAGCCCACGGGCCTGCCGCCGACGGTAACGGCATAGACCAGCCGGTCCTGCCTGTTATGGGCGATACAATCGTTGATAAACCATTGGGCGTCGGCCAGAGAATAGGGGCAGGGGAAAGCGTCCCGCAGGTTGGCGGCCACAGCGGGGTCGTTGGCCGCCTGGGCCAGGCTGGCTGCGTCCTCTTCTCGCCAGGGGCGCAATGTGAAATTCATAGGAGTTCCTCCTTTGACAATAAAACGACAATAATGTCTTTTTTAGATGGGATGATTATACGGCGAGGCTGTCGCTTTGTCAAGGGAGGGACGGCGCCATTTGTTTCAAAGAGTAAAGATACAAAAATCAAAAGAATAGAGGAAAAAGAAATAGACTATGAAAATATTTATGATATAGGTTATCTTATCAGCGCAAATCATGCATTGGGGAGAAAAACGGACCCCATTTTCTGATAAAAATTACAATCATTTGGACCTATTTTGAGAAGAGACGCGAAGAAATTTTTTCAGCAAACAGTCGAGGTTTTAATGGATCAAGAGGAATATTACCGGTTAAACGACGCCTATTTGTTGGCCTTTCTGATTTCCCATGAGGAAGGATTGCGGGACGCTGTTCCCAACCAATGGGTCAAGCTGTTGGAAGAATCCGGGACTCCCTTTGGATTTTACGCCTATTAGTTTCCCGACGATACCTATTCGGTTGGATTTGATTTCATCTATTACAGATGTGATATCCAATACCTCTTGGATCATGATATTGTCTCGCCACAATGGTCGCTTTAGGCTTGAAAGACGTTGAAAAAGAGCCGCCCTGATGAAAGGGCGGCTCTTTGCCGTTTGTCGTTTATTTTAAATGCAAGGGGGTGAGGGCCAGGTAGTCCTCCAAGGTTCCGTCGTTGAGGCAGCATTCGATGATCTGGCGGCCCAGAGGGTCCAAGTCGTCGGTGAGGAACTGCTTGATTTCTTCTTTGAAGAAGTTCACCAGGATTTTAGCGCCGGCGTCGTAGCCCGCTTCGCCCAGCTTGGATTGGGTTTCGGGCCGCAGGAAGGTCTGGCGCACGTATTGGTTGTCCAGCTTCATATCCAGCAGAGCGTAGCCGAACAGAGGGCATCGGGCCGGAGTCAGGTGCTTAGCCCGAATGACGCCGTTTCGCCGGGCCAGATATTCTCGACTGATCCATTCGGACATAAAGCCGATGTTATAGGCGCCGATATGCTGGTTGGGGATGAGCACATTCAGCGTGTTAGGCGTGGCCAGCAGCTGATGGAGCAGCAGGTTGGCCTGGGTCACCTTTTTGCCGGTGGCAAAAGGCCAATAAGAACCGACGCCCTCGCTTTTCATGGAGCCGCCGCCGTCTACAATGCTGGGGTTTTTAAAGCCACGAGGCGCCACCAGCCGCCACAGCCAGGCTAAGGCGGGGGGAATGACGTGAAGCATCCCCATGACGCCATAGTTGGGGTCTGCGGCGGTGGAAGGGGGCATCCGCACGCCAAAGCTGCGGACGCTGACCTCCTGGGGCTCGGCGGGGGCGATGCCCTCCACCATATCCCGCGGGATAATGACCCGGGGGTTGGTGCAAGGCTGGCCGGTGGAATCCATGACATGCTCCCAAATCAGGCAGGTAGAGCCGGGAACAGCGTCCATATTGAAAAACAGCAGAGGCCGAGGCGGATGAATACAGATTTTTTCATACATCGGGTTGTTGCCATAGGCCTGCATACTGTCCATCCGCAAAAACCAGCCGGCTTCGGCGTCCATAATCATCAGCTTGCCGCTTTCCGGATCTTGGTATTGGGCCTGGCACAGGGCCATATCGTCGGCGATGGGGTGGATCTTGCAGCTCTCGCTGAGGCTCAAGTAATATTTTTCGCCGGTGACCACATGGGTTCCCAACAGCAGGCGGTCGTCGGCTTCCCGCTTGAAGTCCTCCAACATCTCGCTTTTGCCGCCGCCGCTAGCGCCTTCGTGCATGAAGACTGTTTCGTTTTCATAGGGAGTTTCCACCATAGCCGCGCTGGCGTGGCAGCAGACCCAGCCCTCCTGCTCGCCGATATCCAGCAGCACGGAAAACACGCCTTTCTTGGCCGAAGGGCCGGGATATAAGTTATAAGAAAAGACCTCGTGCAACGTCTCGCTGCGGTTGTGCACCACCACCTGCTTGCCTTGGAAATGAGTGTGGCGGAAAGGCGGCGCCACATAGATGATGGACCGAGGAACATATTGCTCTGGGATATCCACAATGGGGATAAACCCCTGCATATTGGCCAGCGCCAGGGCGAAAAAGGCGGCGTTGGAGGGGCAGACCATCAGGCTGGGGTAGCCGTATTGATCGTCGCCCGCCTTGAAAGGCAGCAAAATCACCTGCTGAGTGGAAAACCAATCCATGGTTTCCTGCCGCAGCTTGGAGAATTCATAGCCAAAGCGCTCTTGAAAGCGGGGCTTATCGGAGGGCAAATCGTCGCTGACCGCCATGGAATTGGGGTCCCGGCGGCGCATATAGTCCTCCATGAAATTGACGACGGCGCCGTTTTTGCAGCGGACGACCTCCGCCTCCTTCACGGTTCCCCGGCCTGGCAGGGTGTAGACCACGTCGTAGCGGGAAGTATGGGTAGGGCCAAAAATCAGCTCGTCCAACTCGTCCTGGGTTTCGATATAGGCCACAGAACGGCATTTTTTCAAAGCCGCCCGCAGATCCTCCGGCAAGACAAAACGGTCAAAATATTGATCGGAAAACATCCATATTGCCTCCATTCTATCATAATAGCTTTATTTTATCATGATAAAGCGGGCGGCGCAATGAACCAACCGTAAATTTGAGAAAAACAATACAGGAGCCCGTCTCGATTGAGAGCCAGAAGAGGCAAATTTTTGAAAAACAAAAGCCCCGGCCTCTATAGGGCCAGGGCTTGTTTGCGTTTTTGTGCAGGCAATTAGTCTCGGTCTTCTTCCCATTTGAGGATTCGGCCGGTGGCGATTTCGATTTCGCAATCATATTCTACGGCGCCTTTGCGCAGTTCGATTTCAAAAATCTCCACGCCGTTTTCTCGATCTCGCTTGCACTTGGTCACCGTGGCGCCGGGGGCTTTGGCCAAGGCGATTTCTCGGGCCTTAGTCTCGTCCACAGGGCCGCCGGATTCGGAACCGCCGACAGAGGGATGGATTTCCTGAGAGCTTTTCAAAATTTCGCCGGTTGCGGCGTCAATTTTGTACTCATATTCGGTTTGGTCGCTGATAAAGTCAATTTCATAAACGGAACGGCCGTTGTTTGTCTCCAGCTTGGTTTTCAGGAATGTGACTTCGTTGGCGGACAGCTTGGCATGGTTTAGAACAGCTTGCTGGGCCTGCTCGGCAGTGAACTGACCGGCGGGCTTTGAATCAGCCTGGGAGCCGGAAGCAGGGGTAGAAGGAGTGACGACAGAGACCGTCTTGGAGGCGCTGTCATAGGACACCGTCATACCCGCTTCCTGACACAGGGCCCGGACAGGGGCGTATACTGTGCCGTTGTAATTGAACAGCTCTACCGGATTGCCCTTGGAATCCTTAGGCGCGAACGGTTGGCCGTTAATAACGATTTTAATGCCGTCGGAAACGGCGATATTGCGGCTGGCGGCGAAAGCTGCCGCGCCGCACAGGCCCAGCGCCAAGCCGCAGGTCAGAGCGCCCATCAAAAAGCCCTGAAAACGCTGGTTTTTCCAAAATTTCTTCATGTGATTCACTCCTTTTTTCTGTTTCAGCGCCTGGACAAATCCGCCGCGCCGGCGCTGTTGCGAGGGTTAGCCCCGCCATTCGCTTCGTTGCATAGCCGCCTGCCCTCGCAGACAGTATACCACAGAAAGAAGAGTGGATGCAATAAAAAATCGTTGACAGGGCGTCGGGAATCTCTTGACATTTTTAATAGAGATGGTATGATAAAAGCACAAATGTACGGGAAGGGGCGCGGCAGGTATGGCGGCAGAACAAAGGAAAAACGGACAGGCCCGGCGGACAGAAGAAGAGCCGGCGCTGACGGCCCGGGACCGGCGGGACATGGCCCAGCGGCTAGCAGCCATGGCAGGTAAGCCGGAAAGCCCCCAAGGAGCGCTGATGTTTGACGGCGAAGCGCTGGACGAGGAAACCGGTCGTCTGCTGCGGGCCAGCCTGCAAAACCAGCTTTTGATCGGCAAAAAGCTGGCCAAGCAGAAATTTACCCCCAAGAAATACCGCAGGGATTGAGGTGACGCCCTTTGCTGAAAACAGCGTCCAAGCTAATCCGCCATTATGAAACCCGAGACCCCTTCGCCATCGCCCGCCAGCGGCGTATCATTGTAATCGAAGAGCCGTTGGGCTCGATTCGGGGATATTATAGCCGCAGCTACCGGCAGCAGTTTATCCATATCAACAACGGGCTAACCGAGCCCCAGCGGCTTTTCACCTGCGCTCACGAGCTGGGCCACGCGATTTTGCATCCCAAGGCCAATACGCCTTTTTTGCGCAAAAACACGCTGCTCTCTGTGGACCGATATGAAATTGAGGCCAACCGATTCGCCGTTTGCCTGTTGATCGACGACGAGGAGCTGCGGGAATACGGGGATTTCACCATCCCACAGCTGGCCCGGGCCTTTGGCGTCAGCGAAGAGCTGATCGAATACCGGCTGAAAGCCGGGCGCACGTTCCACAAGTAAAAAATGGATTCCATAGCGAATAAATGGAAAAACCCCTCGAAAGAGGGGTTTTTTCCTGCGTATAGGGGCTTGGCGAGGGGATTTTAGTTTGCCAGCTTCTGATACATCCTCATCAGTTGGGCCACGCATTGGCTCTCGGAGGTTTGTCCAATGGGGAAACCATATGCCTGCATGACGGCTCGGTCGTTGTTTTGATGGGCTGTGCGCAATTTGGGGGGCATAGAGCGCTCGTCATAGAGGTCGGCAAGGCTGGCTTCTGGGTACAGGACCCGGGCGTCTAAAACAGCTTGGGCGGTTTGCTCGATTTTCGCCCGTTGGGCCGGGGTAAGGGCGGGCCAGGGGAAATTGTTGTAGACCACATCTTTTGAGTAACGGTAGTCACTTTTCAACCGCCCGCAGACGGCCCGCATCCAAGCCATATGAACGTTGGAGGTGAGGACGCCAAAGTGATAAAGGGCGGCGTTGGGGATGATGTGGGCGGAATCGGAGGTCAACGCATCCGGCGCCATAAAACCGATGGGAATATATCTGCGGCGCTCGGAGGATACCCGAGGGATCAGCAGATAGGCGCTGGAGGGCATATTTTCCACATGAAATCGGGTAGGCGTAGCCGCCAGCTTGACAGTTCCGGCGCTTTTGCTGGCCAGACGGAATTGCCGGACGGCTTCGACTTGTTCCAAACAGCGAGGCATTTTTCGCAGCTCGTCGGGGGGACAATCGCCTAACCAAAGGCAATAGCGAGGTTGACGGTTGATAAATTCTTGAGAGCCATACCAGGGGCGGAACCACTTTTTCGCAGCAGGTTCTGACTTTAGAAATTCTTCCATTTCCTCTTTGGAAAAAAGATAATTCCCTCCGTCGATGGGCTTATTTCCGATGCCGATTTCCGGCACGGCGCAGAGAGGGGCTCCGCGGCTTTCCACAAAAATATTTTCCGCGTCCAGCAGGTAGGCGTTGATATTGGAAACAAGCTGCTCCCGTTCGGCTGTAAACAGCCGCCTCGGCTGGTTGTTCGGCGCGACGCTGAAGCCCACGACGACGCAATGGACATGGGCTTTGATTTTGGCTTCGCTGTCCCAGCGGAAGGTGCGATGGGCGAAATCGATGTGGACGCCGGATTCAAACAGAGGTTTCCAGAGGTTGGCCACAGATTCCCCTTGGGTTACGGAATTGGTGGACACCAGCGCCGCTCGGATTTTGGCGCCGGCAATCAAATCGGCGGCTTTTTTATACCAGCAGCAGACGTAATCTAAATTGCCGGCGTTTTTCCAGCCCTCGAAGACGGCGTTCAGGTCTTTTTTCTGCTCCGCGCTCATCAGGCGGGCGCCCACAAAGGGCGGATTGCCCATGATATAATTCAGCTCCTGCTTGGGCACGACGGTTTCCCAGTCCAGCCGCAGGGCGTTGGCTTCGGTGATGGTAGCGTAGGATTTCAGGGGAAGGAAATCGATTTTTTGATGGATGATATCTTCTGTCTGCTTGAGCATTTGGTTTTCCGCAATCCAAAGGGCTGTTCGAGCGACAGAGACGGCAAAATCATTGATTTCAATGCCATAAAATTGGCCGATGGAAACCCGAATGGGCTTTGCAAATTCGCCTTCCAGACCCACTTGCCCTTCGACGTCTCCGGCTTTGGCAAGGATAATGCGGTTTTCCAGCCGCCGAAGGGAAAGATAGGTTTCTGTTAGAAAATTGCCGGAGCCGCAGGCTGGGTCCAGAAATTTCAGGGAGGCCAGCTTGTCCTGCAATCGTTCCAAAGCGTTTTTCCAAGCGATTTTTGTTTTCAGCGCCATGGCGCGCTGAAATTCCTCTTCCAGCTCGTTCAGAAACAACGGGTCGATGACTTTGTGGATGTTTTCGATGCTGGTGTAGTGCATTCCGCCGGCGCGGCGGGTTTCCGGGTTCAGAGTGCTTTCAAAAACCGCGCCGAAGATGGTGGGGCTGATTTCGCTCCAATCAAAGGCTTCGCTGGCCTGGCTGAGGATCAGGTCAATGACTTCGTCGCCCAAGCGGGGGATTTCAATGTTTTCATCGGCAAACAGGCCGCCGTTGACATAGGGGAAGGCGGCTAAATCGTCGTCCATATAGGGGTCTCGACAGGGAATATCTTGGTCCAATGTGCGGAATAGATTGACGAGGGCCCGCCGGTCTTCGGAGCGATGGTTTTTCAGATAATCGTGAAACATTGTTTTGCCGCCAAAAATGCCGGCGTCCTCGGCGTAGAGGCAGAAAACCAGGCGGACGCACAGCATATTCAGGCTTTTCAGCGTTTTCGGGCTTTCCGGGTTTGCGTATTTGGGGAGCAAAGCGTCGTAGAGAGCGCCCACCAATTCGCCGGCCTGGAGAGAAACCTCCATTTCTTTTTGGATATGCGTTTCCTCTTTGTCTACCAGAAATTTCAGCCGGTCGTATTCTTTGGGCAGGTTGGAGAGCAAAAGGCTTTCCGGGTCGTTATTGGGCTGCTCCATATCGTAAATGTGGAATTCTTCAAAATTGCAGATGACAATCCAGCGGGGACGCTGGGAATAAGGCAAATTGGCGGAGTATCGCTTCGCTTGCTGAAATGGCGTCAGCAAAGACCCGTCGGATTGCCGTATGGGCTGCTTTAGATTTTTGCCCAGGCTTTTTTGCTCGATCAAGACATGAGTGCTTTCAATAAATCCGTCGATAAAGCTGGCGTGGTCCAGTATGACTTTTTCTTCAAATTTGATAAAATGTTCAGGGGATTCCACGCCGAAAATATTGCGAAGCAAAGCCAGCCAAAAGGGTTGGCTTTCCCCCTTTTCCTTGCCGCGCCCCGCCCAGTCTTTGGCGAACTTTGCGGCTGCGGTCCGCTTTTGTACGTCTGTCATGTTCGTCACCCCACGAAAAATGATGATGCGATTATTATAAGATAGTTTAAGAAAAATGAGAAGATAGAAAACGCCGCCCCTAATGGGACGGCGTTGGTCGGGGAGGCCCGACGGCCAAGCTCGTGTAAGCGCGGCGGGTATGGCTTCCTTCGCGCTCGACAGCCTGCGCCTTTGCGGCAAGACCGCTGGGGCCGTCGCCCAAGGCCGGCCGAGCGACCGGCCTCGTTATTTGTCTCCAGGCGCCAGCCTGGCTACGCCGGATTTGCGGGCGGCTTCGGCCACGGCTTTGGCCACGGCGGGGCCCACGCGCTTATCAAAGGCGGCGGGCAGAATGTAATCGGGGGTCAGCTCTTCGGGGGACACGATATCCGCAATGGCGTAAGCGGCGGCGGCCTTCATCTCGTCGTTGATGTCGCTGGCGCGGACGTCCAGCGCGCCCCGGAAAACGCCGGGGAAAGCCAACACATTGTTGATCTGGTTGGGGTAATCGCTGCGGCCTGTGCCGACCACAGCGGCGCCGCCCTTTTTGGCTTCTTCAGGGTAAATCTCGGGCACAGGGTTGGCGCAGGCGAAGACCATGGGGTCTTTGTTCATTGTAGCAACCATCTCGGCAGTCAGCACGCCGGGGGCGGAAAGCCCGAGGAACACGTCGGCGCCCTTGATTACGTCGGCCAAGGAGCCCTGTTTGCCTTGCTTGTTTGTCTCCTTTGCCATGGCTTGAAGCTCGCTGTTCAAATCTGTGCGGCTCGAGCAGACGGCGCCGCCCCGATTGACCAGAATGATATCGCCAATGCCCATGGACAGCAGCAGCCGGGCCACAGCCACGGCGGCGGCGCCGGCGCCGGAAATTACCATGTTCAGCTCGGACAGCTTTTTGCCCGTCAGACGACAGGCGTTAATCATGGCGGCGGCAGTGATGATGGCGGTGCCGTGCTGATCGTCATGGAAGATGGGGATATCGCATTCCTGCTTGAGGCGGCGCTCGATTTCAAAGCAGCGGGGAGCGGAGATATCCTCCAGGTTGATTCCGCCGAAGGAACCGGCCAGCAGCTTGACGGTGTTGACAATATCGTCCACGCTTTTGCTGCGCACGCACAGGGGGAAGGCGTCCACATCGGCAAACGCCTTAAACAGGGCGCACTTGCCCTCCATCACCGGCATACCGGCTTCGGGGCCGATGTCGCCCAGGCCCAGCACGGCGGTGCCGTCTGTGACGACGGCCACCAGGTTGCCTCGGCGGGTATAGGTATAGCTTAGGTCTGGGTCCTTGCTGATGGCCAGGCAGGGCTCGGCCACGCCGGGGGTATAAGCTATGGTTAAATCCTCGGCGTTTTCAATCTTGCAGCGGGCGGTTACTTCGATCTTGCCCTGCCAATCCTTATGGGCCTGCAAAGCCCTTTCTTTGATATCCATGAGACAAACTCTCCTTCCAACCAATCTATTTTTTCCGGGCCGCGGCTTTTTGGGCGGCGGACACAATGGCGGCCGCCGTGAGGCCGAAGCGATTTTGCAGATAATCCACCGTGCCCACCTCGCCAAACTCATCCTGGACGCCTACCATTTCCATGGGGACGGGATGACGGCGGGCCAGGCAGCCGGCCACGGCGGAACCCAGGCCGCCTTCTACGTTGTGGTTTTCCGCAGTGACGATGGCGCCGCATTTGGCGGCATAGGCTTCCAGCGTGTCGCCGTCCAGCGGCTTCCAGGTGAAGCAATCCAGCACGGCGGCGGAAACGCCTTGCTCGGCCAACAGGGCGGCGGCCTTCAGCGCCTCGGCTACCATGATGCCGGAGGCGACGATGCAGACGTCCGCGCCGTCCCGCAGGACGGGGATTTTGCCCAGCTCGAAAGAGGAGCCCTCTTCATAAATGCCTACCGCGTTTTTGCGCAGCATACGAATATAGAACACGCCGTAGGCGTCTTGCAGCAGACGGCAGACCTGGGCCAGCTGGACGCTGTCCGAAGGCTCGATCAGCGTGATATGGGGAATGGCCGTCAGGCAGCCCATATCCTCAAAGGGCATATGAGTGCCGCCGTTGTAGGCGGCTGTGACGCCCGGGTCCGAGCCCACGATGCGCACATTCTGCTTGCCATAGGCGCAGGAGATGAAAATTTGGTCCATTACCCGGCGGGTGGCGAAGGGGGCGAAGGAATGGGCGAAGGGAACCATGCCGGCGGCGGAAAGGCCGGCGGCCATGCCGATCATATTGGATTCCTGGATGCCGCAGTTGACGGCCCGGTCCGGAAATTCTTGAAAGAAGGGCTTCATGCCGGAGGAGCCGATCAAATCCGCGTCCAGAGCGCAGATACGGCTGTCCTCGCGGGCCATTTGGCGCAGGGTTTCGCAGTAGACGGCCCGCATTTCTCGCTCTTCTGTCTGAAAAGTCTGTTTTACACGATAATTCATAGTTATTCAACCTCCAACGCTTTGCGGGCCTGAGCCAGGGCTTGCTCCGCCTCGGCCACAGAGGGAGCGATCTGCTCCGGTTTGAATTTCAGATGATGGCAGGGGAAGGTCTCCAGAGCCAGGCGGCAGCCGTTGCCCTTGATGGTGTCCAGCACGATCATAGAGGGTTGGCCTTTGGCGGCTTTGGCCTGGTCGACGGCCCGCCACAGGGCGTCGATATCATGGCCGTCGACCTGCTGCGTGTGCCAGCCGAAATCCCGGAATTTTTGGGCGATATCTCCCAGACCCAGCACGTCGTCCACAGCGCCGTCCAGCTGCTGCTTATTCCAATCCACAAAGGCGATCAGGTTGTCCAGCTTCAGGTGGGCGGCGGATAGAGCGGCTTCCCAGACTTGGCCTTCGTCGCATTCGCCGTCGCCCAAAATCAGATAGGTGAAATAATCCTTGCCCCGCATTTTGGCGCCCTTGGCCAGGCCCACGGCCATGGAAGCGCCTTGACCCAGGGAACCGGTGGTCATATCCACGCCGGGGGTTTTCAGCCGGTCGCAGTGGCTGGGCAGGGTGGTGCCGCCTTGGTTCAAGGTGTTCAACCTGTCCAGCGGGAAAAAGCCCTTCAGCGCCAGCGCGGCGTAAAGGGCCGGGCCGGCGTGGCCTTTGCTCATCACCAAGCGGTCCCGGTTTTCCATAGCCGGGTTCTTAGGGTCGTAGTTCATTTGACCGCCATAGAGAACAGCCAGCGTTTCCGTCACGGACATGGAGCCCCCCATATGGCCGAAGCCCAGATGGGCGAGCTCTTTGATGGTTTCGACTCGGATCTCTTCCGCAAAGACCCGCAGTTCTTTGGTTTTTTCCATATTTACCGCCTTTCTCCCCCAAAAGCGAAGATTTTTGGGGACCCCTGTTTTCATTGAATGGATTTTCAAGAAATAAATTTCCCAAAATCGTTTTGTCAAACTCCCGGCGTTTCGCCGGGGCGTCGCCGAGGACAGATCGCAGACCTGGCCCCGTTGTTTGGCTGTCCGCCCATGCAGACATTATAGCATAGTTCGGAAAACGGCGCCAGCAGAGCGGCAAACATTTTGCAGAACTCTTCTTTTTTCGCCTTTCGATTGGATTGAGCGAAGCCGGCGAGCATCGGAGTTAGCGAGAGACAACCGAGAAGTAAAGCGGATTTGTGCAAATGAACAGGAATCTCGGAGAAACTGCTTTTGCTTTTTAGGCAATTTTTCTTGACAAAGGGCATAAGAATAACGTAAAATATGAACATAAATTGAATGAGCGATGAAAATGCCGAAATGATTGGAGAAAAATTTTCGGCAAAATGCAACGTTTTGAAACAGGGGCGCCCCTGTTTCCCGTTTTATTTACATAAAACGGGAAACAATATCTTACTTATAAACCTGATCAAAAAGCAATATGCGGACGCTGCGCCGGGCGGCGGAAGGAGGAAGCGAGCCCGGTTTTCCGAAAGAGAGAGTATTGACGATAGGAGGAATATTTGTGAGCAACGAGAAGAAAAACGACGGCAAGCTGCTGGACTTCAAGGACTGGAAGGTTCATCTTTTGTGCTTGATTATGGTGGTCGTTGCAGACGGCATCGGCAGTATTCCCGTAGGGGCGGGCATCATCAAATTTACGCTGCTGCCCATGCTCTATGCTCTGGTCATCGGCATTATCCTTGCGGCGGCCAAAGTGATTAAGCGGGATATGATGGAGATTGCTTCTCCTTACATCGGCATCAGCGTCATGTTCTTGAGCGTCCGCATGGGCTCCACCATCGGCCCCAATCTGAAAGAAGTGCTGCGGGCGGGCCTGCCTCTGCTGCTTCAGGAGCTGGGCAACCTGGGCACCTTGTTCTTCGCGCTTCCTGTGGGCGTGTTGGTGTTCAAAATGGGCCGCGAGGCTGTTGGCTGCGCGTTCTCCACTTCCCGCGAAGGCGCGCTGGCCATTGTGGGCGATATTTACGGATTGGATTCCCCGGAGGGCCGGGGCGTTATGGGCGCTTATATCACAGGCACTCTGTTGGGCGCCATTTTCAACAGTATTTTGGCATCAGTCCTTTGCGCCACCGGGCTTTTCCACCCCTATGCCCTGGGCATGGCGGCCGGCACTGGCTCCGCCTCGATGATGGCGGCGGCTTTGGGGCCTGTTGTGGAGGCTTTCCCGGAGATGGCGGAGCAGATTTCGGCTTACGCCGCCACCAGCCAGGTGTTGACCGGCGTAGACGGTATGTATATGAGCTTGTTTGTGGCGTTGCCTCTGACCAATTTCCTTTATCGCAAGCTGAAGGGAGAGAAGAAGGGCGAAGAAAAAGCCATTGATTATCAGAAGATTATGAACGACGCCGAACAAGCGGAAGACGAATAAGGAGGCGGACCATATGAGCAAAAAACAAGAATGGGCGGTAAGAATTAAAGTTTTGGTGATCACAGCAGTGATTGCGTCCATTGGCAATATGCTGTCCACCTGGCACGCCGGCGCTCCTGTCATGCCCTGGGAAACCATTCCCGCGCTGGCTTCGATGTTTGTGATTGTCATTCTGGGCTGCTTGGCAGACGAGCTGATGCGCAAAATCCACATCAGCCTGCCTAAGATCCTCTATATCTCTCTATTTACGATGCTGCTGAGCATCCCTGGTTTTTCTCCCATCGCCGAGTGGATGCAGGTCAACTACGCCAAAATTGGCGTGCTGCCCCTTTGCACTCCAATTTTGGCTTATGCCGGTATCTCCATCGGCAAGGATATGGATTCCTTCAAAAAGCAGGGACTTGGTATTGTGCTTACCTCCCTGATGGCTTTTGCCGGCACTTATATTGGTTCGGCGATTATTGCCGAGGTGCTGTTGAAGCTGACTCACGTGATTTAACGCAACGTCGTTTCCTTGTAAAAACCGGGACAGACCAATGGGCCTGTCCCGGTTTTTTTGTGGTTATCGACGAGGCGGGCAAAGGGCTTGAGCCTTGGCTTGGCGAAATTCCTCTTCTGTAAGCAGGCCTTGTTGACGCAGTAGGGCGTATTCGCGAAGCGCCGCCGCTCGAGCTAACGTCAGCGCCGCCTGTTCCTCAGCCGCCGCAGTTTTTTGAAACGAAAGCGCTTGCTCCAAGGCGGATTGGAAGTCTTGCAGCTCGGTTGGGGAGTACCAGCGGAGAGGCAGACGCAGACAACCGCCTTGATAGTGGATACAGAAAAAAGAGGCGGGCCAGCGGAAAAAAAGGGCCAGCAAAATGGCTGGAGCCAACAGAGCCAGGTCCAAAATGAGCAGAACGCGCCAAAGAGGAGACAAATTGGGGAACGCGACAAGTAGAGCCGGCGTTCCGAAAAAGCACAGCGCGGCCGTCGCCAGCAGGATCCAGCGGCGACAATTTGTCAAGCTCCATTGGAGAACACTGCCCAAACAGATGGAAAGAGGCGAAGCGCTCCGATAAAAGAGGGGAGTCCGCCGGCCATAACCAAAGCCTTGGAAAACGAGGCGGCTTGAAGTCAGAGTCAACCAGGCCGGCGGAAAAAGAGAAGAGCCGCTTTGCTTCGTCCTTTTCAGGCAAGCCGTTTGCTTTTCAGCGCCATAGAAGAAGGGGGCGCGTGTTTTCAGGTCCATCGCCGTTTATTATCCTCACAGTAGTTTTTATTATTCATACGGTAATCTATATTGCAAGTATATCAAATAATATTCCCCAGCGCAAGCCCCTATAATAATGTAATAGGGGGGATTGTTACGCAGGACGAATTCAAGGAATATTACAAGATGATCGGTCTGAAAGTGGCTTATTATCGCAAGTTGAAGGGGCTGACACAGGAGCAGTTGGCGGAGATTATGGGAGTGGGAACGTCCTTTTTGGGCCAAATTGAGGCGGTCAATATCAATAAAGCGATTTCGCTGGACACGCTGTTTCGCATCAGCAAAGCATTGGAAATACCGCCTCATAAGCTGCTGGATTTCACATGATGAGCAGGAGAAAAGCTTTTGCTATAGCCAAAAGCGCCGTGATGACATGTCATCACGGCGCTTTTTTACTTCTGATGAGAAAGAAAAGCGTTTAGGCCTCCAGCAACTGGAGACGCAGCCGATCGGCGATCATAGAAATGAATTCGCTGTTGGTGGGTTTGCCCCGGCGGCTGGAGATTGTGCTGCCGAAATATTGCTGAACGACAGCGGGGTCGCAGCGGCTCCAAGCGGAATGGATAGCGTGACGGATCGCCCGCTCTACCTGAGAACCTGTGGCGCCGAATTTTCGGGCGACGGCAGGATAGAGCTGTTTGGTCACAGCGCTCGGCGTGCCGGCGTCCATTACATATAAAATCGCTTCCCGAAGATAAAGATGACCTAAAATATGGGCGGGCACGCCCAAATCATGAATGGCTTGCGTCGCCAACTTTTTAGCGTCTGAGGCAGAAGACACAGGCTGTCGGCGGACGATTCTGCGAACCAGAGCAGTTAGGTCGCAGGGCTTGGGCATGAAATATTCTACGTTGAGCGAAGCGGCTTCGGCGGCCACTTGCGGGCTGGTGAAGGTGGGAAGAAGAAAAAAGGCGGGCTTAGGGAGGACATCGCTCTGACTGATCTGGCGCAGAGCGGACAGGCCGTCCAACATGGACAAAACGGTATCTGCAATAATCACATCGGGCTTGAGAGAGACTGCCAATTCTGTCAGCTGACGGCCGTCTGCCGCTAAACCAATCACCGCGATAGAAGGCTCTTGCTCTAAGCGGGCTTTCAGCAAAGCGCGGAAATCTGCACTATCGTCGGCAATTAAAACTCTGATTTTCATACTCATGCGGTTCACATCCCTAAAGTTCAAATTTGATGGAAAGAAGATATCATAAAAAATCGCGGCCAACAATATCACATATCGTATATTTAGGCAAAATATTGCACAAAAAATCGAGAAAATATTTGTGCATTTTATACATGGGAGAAATAAATTTGATTTTGAATTAAAAGCAGATATTATATGTGGAAATATAATGAGAAAATCTGAGCAGATTGGGAGAAAAGCGCGCAAAATTTGTATTATATATAAGGAGATATAGCCAAGGCGGAGCGCAAGCGGAAATTATGTGCAAGATAGGAAAAAGGGTATTGACAAAGGGGGGGAGGGGAGATATAATAAACGAGCTGTCCGGGGACGGGGAGCGAGATTCTGGAGGGGAAAAGCCCGAAGGGAAGCGCGAGAAAGTCTTTTGAAAAAAGAAAGAAAAAAG
>CAJTUM010000007.1 GCA_910579575.1 uncultured Eubacteriales bacterium
CCCTTGGCTTCGCCGCGGTTGCACGAGTACGCCCGCCGGCGCTTGCCGGCCGATAACGGGGTCGGAATCCTCCGGCGCGGCTCATGCTGTCGAGCACAAAAGCCCTTGGCTTCGCCGCGGTTGCACGAGTACGCCCGCCGGCGCTTGCCGGCCGATATTAAAAGAAGCTGAGTTGGCGGCCTTGGGCGCGGGCGCCGGCCTGACGGAGTTCCAGCAGCGAGGCGGGGATTTCTGCCAGGAAAGGGGAGGGCTGGCCGGAGGTCAGCAAAATCAGCCGCTCTCTGGCTCGGGTCATGCCCACATAGAGCAGCCGACGCTCTTCCTCTTCGTCCGTCGGCCCCTGGGCGGTTTCCAGAGGTAGAATACCCCGGGTCAGGCCGCACACAAAGGTTACGGGAAATTCCAGCCCCTTGGCGCCGTGGAGGGTGGTCAGCCGCAGGGCGCCCGCCGGATATCGGCGTCGGGCGGCCCGCAGCAAATCCCCTTCCTGTCCCAACGCCAGCTGGTTCAGCAGCGCAGGCATGGTTTTGTGGAATAAAGCCGTTTGGCTGAAGCGTTTCCAGTCTTCGTCCTGCTCTAAACCTAAGGCGGCGGCCAACCGATCCAGCAGCTTTTCCGGTTTTTCCCGGCTTGCCCCTTGTTCCATCTCCTCCGCAAGGCGGAAAAATAAGGATAACTCCGTCAAGCCGCCGTAGTCGTGCCGGGCCTTGGGCCAGAAATCCGGCTGTTTGGCCAGGGCCGTCAGGCTCTGGGCCAGGTCTGCCGGGCAGCGGAACAGCTGGGTTAAGCCGGCGTACAGACCGGGGATATCCTGGTTGTTCAGCAAAAAACGAAAGAATCCCGCTGCGCCGCGGGGTCTTTCGCCGGTCAGACAATCGTCCCGGCTGGCGACCACATAGGGGACGCCTTCTTTTTTCAGGCAATGCTCCAGCAGCCGGGTTTCCCGGCGGGCGCGGCACAAAATGGCCATTTCAGAAAAGCTGTAGGCCCGGTCCTCTCGGCCCCAGCGGGCGGCGGTCAGCATATCCACGCCGCCGGCCAGCCGGGCCGCCTCTTTGGCCGCGAAAATTCCCTGGGCCAAGGGACTTTCAGCTTGAACCAGCTGAACGGCTGGGCCCTGGGCGGATTGGGGCCGCAGCAGCCGAGGCTGGCCCGGATTATGGTCGATCAGCGCCAGGGCGCAGCGGATAATCGACGGGGCGGAGCGATAATTTTCCTCCAGCCGCAGGGTCTCCAGCGCCGGGAGATCCTGGGCCAGTTTCTGAAAGCAGCCGGCGTCGCCGCCCCGAAAACCGTAGATGGCCTGATCCGGGTCGCCGATGACGAACAGACTTTGGCTTTTTTTGGCCCAAGCCAGAGTCAGCTGATATTGCAAAGGGCTGCTGTCCTGAAATTCGTCCACCAACAGGTGGGTAAAGCGCCGGGCCTGCTTGGAATCCATCTGCCGGGCCTGCTCCAGCCCTCGCAGCAGAATATCGTCAAAATCCATGGCGCCGGCTCGTTCCAAAGCCGCTTGATAGGCTTCGCAGGCCGGGTTCAGCGCCGAATCCAGCGCCGGAGCCTGGTTTTTCCGGCGGGATACCTGGTCCAGCAGCCGCCGCGGCGGCAGGGAAAGGCCCAGCTCCTTCAGCGTCCGGGCCGCCAGCTCCAGGGCTTGGTATTCGTCCAGCAGAGCGGGCCGTTCCGGCGGAGCCAGCTCCAGGCACAGGCTGTGGAACGTGCCGACGCGCATCGCCCGAGCCGCCGACTTTCCCGCCGCTTGTTCCAAGCGTTGGCGCAGCTGGTCCGCGGCGTGGGTCGTGAAGGTGACGGCGGTAATCTGCCCTGGTTTGGAGCCTGTTTCCAGCAGCCGGAGGATACGGGCCGTCAGGGTGTGGGTTTTGCCCGTTCCCGGCCCGGCCACGACGGCCAGAGCGGGGCTTTGGCTGCAAACCGCCGCCTGTTGGGCCGGGTTGAGCCCGGCGGGAGCCTGCCGCGGCGCAGATTCCTTTTTGGGGGAGGAAACCGGCGTTTTTGGGAGGGCAGGGGCTTTGCGGGCCGCCGGCGCCGAGACGCCGCCAAACCAGCTGACCTGGCCGCCATAAGCCTGGCGTTCCTCCGGCGTCAGCAGCTCCAGCTTGCCATAAACGCCGTCGTAGCCCGGAGTCCAGCGGGCCTGACCCGCCCGAAGGCGGCGCAGCCCTTCTTCCACCCATTGGCCTGCCACCCGGCCCACGTCGGCCAGGGGCGCTTGACGCAGAATGTAAAACTCCGGCCCCAGTTGGCGCAGCAGCAGCCGGTATACTCGGTCCGCTCGGGCGCTGGCCGGCCCCAGGCCGGCGGAGGCGGCGATCACTTCGGGCAGCGGGGCCAGCCGCTCAAAAGGGGCGGCGTCAGGAGGTTGGAAGCCGGCCATTCGGTCGGCCAGTTGGAGCGTCCTGTGCTCCACGCCTACCGTCAGCTTTTTGCCGCAGATCGGGCAGATTCCGCCCAGAGCCTCCGCCTGCTCGGGAGAAAGGCCCGGCCCGCAATCCCGGCAGCCGTCCCAATGGTATTTGCCCTCTTCGGGGAAAAACTCCACGGTGCCCCGCCAACCGGCTTCCCGCCCCCCGCAAACGGCTTGGACCAGCGCCGGATAGGAATAGGGGATCTCCAGCAAATTGGCCTCCCGCCCCAACTTGGCCGGGGAGTGGGCGTCGGAATTGGACAGGAGGGTCAGCCCGTCCAAAGCGGAAATCCGCCAGTTCATGGGCGGGTCGGAGGAAAGACCGGTTTCCAAGGCCCGGATTTGGGGCGTCAGGTCGCCAAAGCACTCCTCGATGGAATCAAAGCCAGAAAAAGCGCCGAACAGGGAAAAGTGAGGCGTCCAGATATGGGCGGGGACAAACAGGGCTTCCGGGCAAGTTTCCAGCGTCAGCTCCAGCAGATCCCGGCAATCCAGCCCCAGGATAGGCCGGCCGTCGGAGCGGAGGTTGCCGACAGCCTCCAGCCGGCGAGAAAGGGCCTCCGCCGCCTCCAAGCCGGGCAGCAGAATCAGGCTGTGGACCTTGCGGGTTTTTCCGTCCTTTTTATAAATGGAGCTGATTTCTCCTGTGACCACAAAGCGGGGCGGCGTTCCGCCCTCCCAGGGCTCCAGCCGCAGGGAAGGGCGCAGGGTATACAGGCCCTCTTCGGCGGGCTCCAGCTTTTCCTGTAGCTCCTGCCGCCAGCCTGGGTGGGTGAAATCCCCGGTTCCCACCAGATGGATTCCTTTTCGCCTGGCCCAGAGATCCAGATGCTCCGGGTCTCCCTCCCGGCTGGTGGCCCGGGAAAAACGAGAATGGATGTGCAGGTCGGCAATCAACATCGCGGCCCCTCCTTCTTTGGCTCTCTGTGATTTTGTTGTTTTTTCCTGTTGTGCTACAGTATAATATAAATCATCCGGCAAGAAAACAAAAAACGCCGGCGAAAGCCTCAAAATCCTCGGTTTTTTTGCGCTTTTCTGCCCCTGGGCGCGGCGGCGAAAAAAATCATCCAAAAAAGTTAAAATCCCTCTTGCTTTTTTTCGCCGGCCGTGGTATGATAAGCAAGCGATGTGAAAGCAGAAGATATGCGCCCGTAGCTCAGCTGGATAGAGCGTCTGACTACGAATCAGAAGGTCACAGGTTCGAATCCTGTCGGGCGTGCCAGAATCCCCTGAAGGTTAGCTTCGGGGGATTTGTTTTATTCAAACAAAAGGGGGCGGGCGAGGATGAGCGTGGACTTAAACTTTTGGAGGTATCAAAAGGGCGCGTCCTTAAAGGACGAGGACGCGTATCAAAAAGCCTGCTGCGATCATGAATGGGTAGAAGGGTTGGAGCTTCTGCCAATCGAGGATATTCTAAACGAAACGGCAAAGGTTTTTTGCCAATGGACTTCGCTGGATCCATTCCACTATGAGGGGAAGGAGCGGGGCTCCTTTCAAATCTCGACCACGCCGCAAACCGTCCGTTTTGATTGCTACTCCATGGAGAAAGCGGAGATGAAGCGCTTTTCCTCCGTTCTGTCCCAATTTGGGTGTCCGCTGTACGACCCGCAGCAGGGCGCGCGCTTTGATAAACTTGCGGTTTTTTTGATCGACGAAGCGGGGCAATATCAAGAAGAGATCGAGCAAGAATTATCGCGGCTGCTTCCGCGGCTGGAGCTGGAAACCCGCGCCGCGACATGGGACGAATCGGTTCGCCTTGCGGAGCTATGCGGTCATATCCAATATCACGCGGCGATTCACCGCGCAAAGACGCTGACAAAAGCGACCTCTTTTCTGCGGTTTGGCCGCGGCTGGGCCAACCGCTCCTGCCAATGCAAAACCGCCCTGCTGGCCGAAGGGGAGGAACGACGGATTTTGGCGGAGCTGCTGCGAACGTCCATCCAACGGGTCGCGGGCGATTTTTTAGAGAGAACTTATTATGAATAAGGGCCGGCGGTTTGCGCCTTTGGCCCCTTCTGCGCAAACAAGAGGGACATTCCGAAGAATGTCCCTCTTGTTTGCGTACGCATCCCAAGCCCAGGCTCCGGGCAGAGCGGATCATAGGTCCTTCCAGCCGATACGGAGCGCGCCCGCCGGCGTTGGCCGGCTATTTTTCGCGCCATTGCTCGTTTTTGCCGTTGGACCAAACCACCATATTGCGGCCATAGCGCTTGGCGTCATAGAGCATGGCGTCGGCCATCATCAGATAGGAATTGTAATCGTCGCCGCTTTTGGGAGAAATGGTGACGCCGCCGATGCTGACGGTCACCCAGCCGGTTTTTGTGGCCCGATGGGGCATTCGCAGCTCTTCGATCTGTTGGCGGATGCGCTTCATGTGGTCAAAGGCTTGGCGGCTATCGTCCCCTAAAATCAGCGCCACAAACTCCTCTCCGCCGTAGCGGGCGAAAAAATCCGTGACGCGCTGAAGCCGGCTGTCCACTGCGCCGGCCACGGCGGCGATGACTTTGTCCCCCGCCGGGTGGCCGTAGGTGTCGTTATACAGCTTGAACAGGTCGATATCGAACATACAGATGGAGATCGGCTTGCCAAGCCGCACAGCCTCTTGCCATTTGACGGCGCTGTAGTTGTCATATTGCCGGCGGTTGGCCACGCCGGTCAGCTCGTCGACCAAGGCCTGGCGCTGAATTTGAAGCCGATATTGATAGAGCTTGATATGGGTGTTTACCCGGGCTTTGACGATCATGGGGTGAAAGGGCTTGGCGATATAATCCACAGCCCCCAGCACCAGCCCCCGCTCCTCGCTGTAGGTATCAGAGAGGCTGGTAATCATAATGACAGGGATGTATTTGGTGACAATGGACTCCTGCATCTCCCGCAGCAGGGAAAAGCCGTCCATATCCGGCATGATAACGTCCAGCAGGACCAGAGAATATTCCCCCGACATCGCTTGCTCCAGCCCCTCCTTGCCGGTATGGACTACCGTCACCTGATAATCATCCTCCAAAATGGAGCGCAGATAATTGGCTTGCACAGCGCTGTCGTCGATAATCAATATTTTTTGGATGCTCATTGCTTGTTTGCTCCTCCGCGGTTTGATTTGTCTTTGGCAAACGGGCCGCCCTTGGGGCAGGAACCGGACGAATACCGATAAAACTTTTCCCATTATACCGAAAACCGCGTCAAAAAGATAGAGCCCTTTTGAAATTTTCTTTAGGGCAGCCGCGCCCAGGCGCAGGCCAGCCGGGCAGGGCTTTCCCCGCCGTTTTGCAGGATCGCTTGCCCTTCTCCCTCCAGCAGCAGGGAATCCCGCGGGCCCAGGGCCTGGCCGCCGGCGGAAAGCGCCTCTCCCTGCGCGGCGAAAGCCAGAGCAAAGCAGCCCGCTTCGCATTTCAGCGCAAAGCGTTCCCCTGGGGCCAGCGCCTGGGCCCAAAGGCCGCCGGCGGCGCCTTGGCGCAGCATCAGGTTAAAATCCGTCCCGCAGCCAAAGCTGGTCGTTTGCCAGCCGCCGTCAAAGGTTTCCGCTTCATAGGGCGTCAAGGTCGTTTCGCCGCGGCCTTGGTAAACCAGGCGAGCCGCGCCCTCCAACATCATGATATGCCGTTGGACCCCGGGCAGAGGCGTGAAATCCGATTGCGGGCATTGGATAACCGCGCTGCTCAGCCGGAAGATAAAATTCCGACGGCTGTAATCGCCGTCCTCTGGGTAAAGATAAATCTGGGCGGTGGTTCCGCCCGCCCAGCGGGAGACGGGGTAATCCGCCGCCCGCAGAATTCTGACCTTCATGTTCCTTCGTCCCTTCTTAAGCCGGCCGATCTTTGCGCCGATTTTGTTTTATAGCGTTATCGCACAAAATGGACGGCGCCGGCGGCCCGCTCCTTGGGCTGGGGCGCCGGGCCTTTGGGATAGCCCAAAATCATGCAGCCCACGCCGGCGTAGCCTTGGGGAATGCCGGCGTCCTGGGCGAACCGCCGCCCTTCTTCTGTGGTCAGATACCGGCCCACGCAGTTGATCCAGCAGGAGCCAAGGCCCAGAGAAGCGGCGGCCAGAAACATATTTTCCATGGCCAAGGCGCAATCCGCCACAGGGGCGATATTGCCTTCTTTTCCGGTTACCAGGATCAACGTGGGCGCGCCGTAGAAGGGGTCTGTCTCCACGCCCATCATCTTCTGGCAGCCTTCGGTAAGCCGCCGGATCATCGGTTGATTCTGCACCACGGTAAAATGCCAGGATTGCTGGTTCATGGCGCTGGGCGCCCACAGACCGCATTGCAGAATCTGCTCCAGCTGCTCTTCCTGAATCTGCCGGGCTTCATAACTGCGCCAGCTGCGGCGCTCCAAAATGGTTTGGATGACTTGATTCATCGTTCGTCGTTCCTTTCTCGATTGCTTTTCCGCCTCAATGGGCTTGGATTGCCTTCACTTTACCACACCTTGCTCGCCCTGGCAAGGCCGGGACGGAGCGCTTTGCTTTGCTCGGGGCGTTTGGAGGCTTTCCTATCCTTCGGCCGCTTGCGCCGGCCGCTCTTCTGTGGTATCATTCCTTTTGAGAAACAAAAATAAAGCCCTTCGCAGGCTCTGCCAGGAGGGCGAGAGAGAGGAAACCTTCATGCAGACAACAAACAAAACGGAACAAGCCGGGCTGGGATTGGCGGATTTTGCGGCGCTTTACCAGATGTCCATGCGCAGCTTTTTCTGGAAAATCGACGGCCGGCAGGGCCTCAAACAGTTGGGGAAGGAAAGCGAAAACAGCGCGATCGCAATGGCTTTTTATTTCATGGCGTTGATTATCGCCTATGGGCCGATGGTCTGTTTGATCGGCGGCGTTTTGACGCTACACTTCTACATGATTCCCTTCAGCCTGATTTATATGGTTCTTCTGTCGCCTGTGGTTTTCAATTTTCCCAGGCTGAAATACAACCTGAAATTCACGCAGTCCGCCTGGTGGCAAAATACCGGCGTCCGGCCCAGCCAGATCAAAAAAGACCGGGGGCTTTACGGCGAATATATCGCCACGATGGCGGCGGAGCAGAGCTTGGCCAACAGCCAGGTCTTCGGCCGGGTGTTCAACAATGTCGTCGTGCCCAAAAAAGACGGAGATTTTAATGAAATCGACGTCCTTTCCGTCAATGAGTGCGGCGTCCACGTTATCGAAGCCAAGGCCCGCGGCGGCGTCTTTTACGGCAGCCTGATAGGAGAAACCTGGAAACAGGAAATCGGCGGGCAAGTCTTTGAACTGCAAAATCCTGTGGTCCAAAACCAAAACCATATCAATTATTTGCAGGAATATTTGGCGGAGGCCCTGCCCCAAGGCGGCGCCCGGCTCAAAGCGACGTTCCCCCTGAACGCAGTGAACGTGGTGCTTTTCGCTCAGGTGGAGATCGAGGACCGTCTCAACCGGGCAATCGGCCCCAAAGAGGCCTTTTTTGGCATGGCCGAAGGCCGAGAAGGGTACCAGAATCGAAATTTGCGCGAGATTTTCAAAACCCGATTCACCAAAGAAGAAACGGCCGCCATTGCCGCCGCTATTGAAAAAATCGCGCAGCATTCCCAGCAGGAGCTGGAGCGGCTCATGCAGGAACGGGCGGCAAAAAACCGTCAGGGCCAATTCCGCCACCCGACGACCTATTACCCTGTGCGGCTGGAAAGCCCCACGCTGGACGGCGAAATAGAGGAAAACGATTTCATTTGCCGGGAAAGCGGCGGGTACCGGACCTATCTGGATCCCGAAGATCAGCTGTTCAAAGCGGTTCCCGCCGGCCAGATTGTGGAACAGGGCCAGCCTTGCGCCACGCTGGAGGAGGCTTTGGCCCAAAAGGGCCAGAAAGCGCCCGCCCGCAAGCCGCCTCTTTCGCGCCCGGAACCAGAAAACCCCCAGCCGGCGCCGCTGGAACAGGCGGAAGTCCGCCGGACGCCGCCAGCGGCGGGTTCCGCCAACCAAGGCGCTCGCGCCGGCCAGGTCGCTCGAGACGGCCGGGCCGCTTCCGCCGCGCAGGCCAAGCCCTCCGGCCAGGCCAAGCGATGAAAGCTGCGTTCCCCGGATTTCGGTTTTCCCGAAATCCGGGGAATTTTGTAACACAGAGGTAACTTTACATCGGGCCCCGACCGTGGTATACTATTCAATAGATGGGGGATTGGCCCATTGAAATTCGTCAAAAGGGGGCCGCGTTTGCCATGGCCGACGGAACGAAGCTGCTGGCGCAGAATAAAAAAGCGCGGCATGATTATTTTGTGGAAGAAACCTATGAGGCGGGCATTTCGCTGGCCGGCACAGAGGTGAAATCCATCCGCGCCGGGCGGACGAACCTGAAGGACAGCTATTGCAGCGTCAAAGACGGCGAGCTTTTTGTGCTGGGGATGCACGTCAGCCCCTATGAGCAGGGCAATATTTTTAATAAAGACCCTATGCGCCCCCGCCGGCTGTTGATGCATAAGCGGGAAATCCTGCGCCTCTATGGGCTGATGAAAAAAGACGGCTATACGCTGATTCCCCTTTCCGTCTATCTCAAGCGTTCCCATGTCAAGCTTTCCATCGGCCTGTGCAAGGGCAAAAAGCTTCACGATAAGCGGGAGAGCCTCGCCAAGCGGGACGCCCAGCGGGAGATGGACCGCACGCTGAAGGAGCGCCGCGGCTGACGGCCGCCGGCCGAACAAACCGTTTTTTAAGCAGTTTTTGTTGCATACAAGACCAGTTTGGGGGCGCCCAGGTTTCGACGGGGACTCTGAAACAGGTTTAGCGGGCAGAGGCGCATATCCTCTTAAAAATGTGCAGTTTATAAATTAAACAACAACAATAAACTTGCTTACGCTGCCTAATTAAAGGCGGCCGTCCCCGCCGGAAGGGCCACGAGCCGGATGTGGGGCGTGGATAAGTGGCGTCCGTGAGCGCGCAAAGCTTTGAGCGCGCCATGCATCATGAAGCTACCAAGCGGTTGAGCCTGACGACCGGCGCCTCCGCGAGGGAATTCAAAGGATCGTCTGCGCCCGGAGAAAAACCTGTGGATCGGTTTTCGGACAGGGGTTCGATTCCCCTCGCCTCCACCAACCAGGCATTGGACGAACGCCTATTATTTTACGGGCGGCTTTGCCGTGACGGCGTGGTTCGGATGTCAAAATGAACAGCGCCGCCTTAGGAGAAAATCCTGAGGCGGCGCTGTTTTAGTTTGCCTGTATAGAAGTAAGCCGAACCGAAAGCCAATTCTTTCCTTGCTTATTCTCCAAAGTAAAATCGATCTGTAAACCAAAAAACATGGACCCACTCAATCAGGTCGTCAAGCTGTTTTTTTGCCGCTGAGAATCAACGCAATCGCATTACTAATATCTTAAAATATATATGGGAAAAAGCCTGCGCCGCGCTGGGGACGGTTGACGCAAAATCGCGAGGGATGGTATAATATTATATTGATAGTATATCAGCGCCCTGCGGCAGCGGAATGCCGAAAGACCGGCAAAGCGATTTGCGGCGATTCGCTCGCTGAAAATGCAATCAGTCAGAAGGGAACCCTGCAAAATCGCCTGATTTTGTGGGGCGGCGTTATGTGGCCGAAGGCCGAGGACGATGGAGCGAGGCTGGCCGCACAAACGGCGCTGTGGGCTCGGGCCAGGCGTTTCTGCCGGGGGATCCCAGGAAATCACAGATTTTGCGGGGCTGCGCATTGGATGGAGTTGCAGGCTGGCGGCGGAAGCGCGCCAAATCAAACTGGCGGGGATGGAAGCAAAATGGAAAAGAAACAGGGGAAAAAGAGGGAAAGCAGGGGGCTGCCCCTGTTGCTTTTGATTATATTGTTCTTTTGCATTCTGAGCGCTGCGGTGCTTTTCGTATCCCATAAAATATCCCAGGAGATGTCGGATTCGGCGGTGCAAAATCTCAGCGAGAGCTTGGATTTAATTCAATATACCATCGAAGCGATTTTGCGCAAAGAGGCGGAGTTTCAAAAACTGATCGCCAAGGAGGCGGCGCTGGCAGAAGACCCGGAGGAATACATCCGCTCTTATGAGAAAAACGATACCATGGTGAAGCTGTCTTTGATTTTGGCCGGGGAAGAGGTCGGCGTTTCCAACAGTGGAGAAGCGTTCACAGCGGAAGGATTGGATTTCTCTATGAAAAGGGCGGTGGAGGGGTTGCCGATCTCCCAATCTTATGTCAATTACATGGGCGCTTGGGCCTATTCCATGAAATGCCCCGTGGTCCGGGACGGCGAAACCGTCGGCGACCTCTATGTGGAATACACCTATGATTCCCTGGAACGTTCGTTGCCCGACAGCTTTTACAACAAACAAGCCGCTCTTTATATCATGGACGCGGAAACCCAACGGTTTGTGCTCAAACCCACAGGAATGGGGCAGCGCAGCGCAGGGCATCTGAATTTGGAAGATTTTTATCGGGCCAACAGCATTGAGAGCCCGCAGCTGCGGGCCGAAGTGCAGACCGCTTTGGAAAACGGGCAGAACATTCTCTTTTACCACGATATCCGCAATGTGAAAGCGCTGAACTATATTTGGACGGTCAACGACGGGGCGGTCTTTTTGATCGGCTATGTGCCGCTGGACGCTATCCAGCAAGAGGGCCGAACGGTCAATCAGAATATTTTCATCATGGTTTTCGTCATGCTGACCGCGTTTTTGCTGTGTTGCTTGCTGTATTCTTTCAGCCAGAAGCAACAGAACAAAATCCGTCAGGAGCGGGAGATGGAGCGGGAAATCCATAACAAACAGCTGTCCGAGGCGCTGCAGGCGGCTCGGATTGCCAGCACGTCCAAAACCACCTTTCTCTCCAATATGTCTCACGATATCCGGACGCCGATGAACGCGGTGTTGGGCTTTGCCAATCTGTTGGCCAAAGAGACGGAAAATCCTGTTAAGGTTAAGGAATACACGAAAAAAATCATGGCCTCAGGCCAGCATCTTCTCAGCTTAATCAACGATATTTTAGACGTCTCGAAGATTGAGAGCGGCAAAGTTGTGCTGAATTTTGAGAAATTTACGCTCAGCGACCTGGTATCCTCGGCGGACGCCATTATACAGCCCATGGCCAAGGCCAAAAAGCAAAATTTTCATGTCTCTGTGACAGGCGTGCGCCACGAAGAGCTGATTGGAGACGAAACCCGGATGAACCAGATTTTGATCAATCTGCTTTCCAACGCGGTGAAATATACCCAAGAAGGCGGCGATATCTGGTTCCGCGTCATTGGTTTGAAGCAGCGTTCCAGCCAATTTGAGCATATCCGCATCGAGGTGGAGGACAACGGGTACGGCATGACGCCGGAATACCTGGAAACCATTTTCGACGCCTTTACCCGGGCGGAAAACAGCACGACCAACAAAGTGCAAGGCACCGGCTTGGGCATGGCGATCACCAAAAACATTGTAGAGTTGATGGGCGGCTCGATCGAGGTGTCCAGCCAGGTGGACAAAGGAAGCCTGTTTCGAGTAGAGCTGGAATGCCGCATTGCGGAAGACCAACAAGACGAGCCGTTTTGGCGGCAAAACGGCGTCGAGCGGCTGCTGGTTCTTGCGGAAGACCAAGAGCTTTGCTGGAATATCAAGGAATTGATGCGGGAGGCTGGCGTCGCGGCGGACGCCGCCGCCGACCTAAGCCAAGGGCTGGATTTGATGCGGAATCAGCCCTATCCGCTGATTTTGTTGGATTGGGAGCTGCCTGGCGCAGGCGAGGCTCTGGCGGCGCTGCAGGCAGCCCTGCCGGAAAACGGAGCGCTTTTTCTGCTGACCTCCTATGAGGCGGAGGAGAAAGCGCCCTTGCCGGAGGGCGCGGCCGCGCTGCCCAAACCCTTTTTTGTCTCCGCGCTGAAAGAAAAATGGACAGAGCTACAGCAGCCCGACGACGGTAAAGACCAAGAGGAGCAAGAGGCCAATAGCCTGAAGGGCCTGCGCTTTTTGGCTGCGGAGGACAATGAAATCAACGCAGAGATTTTGGCGGAAATTTTGGAGTTTGAGGGGGCTTCCTGCGAGATTATGAGCAACGGCAAGCTGGCGCTGGAGCGCTTTGACCAGGCGCAGCCCGGCGACTTTGACGCTATTTTGATGGATGTGCAGATGCCGGTGATGAACGGTTATGAGGCGACGCAAGCCATCCGCGCCCTGCCGCGGGAGGACGCCAAAAGCATTCCCATCATCGCCATGACGGCCAACGCCTTTGCAGAGGATGAAAAGGCGGCGCTGGACGCCGGCATGAACGCCCATGTGGCCAAGCCGTTGGATGTGAAGCTGCTGAAAAAAGCAATCCGACAGTATACGGGGGGAACGGAGTAACATGAACAAGCAAAATAGAAACATCAAGAAAAAAGATTTGGCCGTTCTTGGGCTGGCCGCCTCCGCGCTGTTGATCTTGACGGCCTGCGAAAAGTCGGAGCAGTCCGGCGTCAATCTGTTGCCAGCGGAGCAAGAGGAACAACAGACTGTCAATCTATTTAGCCCGATGGAAAAGACCGAACCCGACACGGAAAACGCGGCGCGAAACGCCACAGACACCACCGTCGCCATGGTGGAGGAAAAACTGGGCGTGGCCGTGGCCTATAAAACCTATACGGCGGAAAATTATAAAGACAAAACCTACGACGATGTGGCGCTGGATAGAGCACGCAATAATATGGACGATATCTACCTGCTGAACCCGGACGCCATCACGGCCTTGGGCGTGGAAGGAATGCTGGCGGATTTATCCGGGCTGGAATGCGTCCAAAACCTGCGGGACGTGGTGAAAGTCGCCAACACAGTGGACGGTAAATTGGTAGCCATTCCTCAAGAGGTGGTGGCTTACGGATTGTTTGTCAATCAGGATCTTTTTGACCAATACAAGCTGAAGCTGCCTGAAACGCCGGAGGAATTTTTGGAATGCTGCCGGGTTTTCAAAGAAAACGGCATTGAGACGCCGGTGGGCGCCAACCGCTGGTGGCTGGAAACCTTTGTGCTGGCGCAGGCTTATGCGGATTTATACAACGGCGGCAATACTGCGGCAGAGATCGAAGCCCTGAACAGCGGCCAGGCCAAATACAGCGATTATATGCGCCCCGGCTTTGAATTTTTGCAAACCATGATCGACAAAGGGTATATCGACCCGGAGAAAGCGCTGGTTAGCGAGGCTATCGAGGGAGAAGGGCCGGATTTTCTGGCCCAGAAAACGCCTATCGTCATGGCTTATTGGGGAGCGGCCAATGCGGAAACCGCTTATGGCAAGCCGTCGTTTCAGATGCAGGTCATCGGCTTTCCCAGCAGCCGGGGGCAGATGCCGGTGATGTCCATGACGGGCTTTGCCGTCGGCGCCCAAGCGGAGCACAAAGAAACGGCTATGCAGGTGCTGAATGAGATCCTTTCCGACCAAGCCCTTCAGGCTTATGCGGAGATCAACCGGGTGATTTCCCCGTCGAAAAACATATCGGTGGAATGCGTTCCCGCCTTGAAGCGGCTGAACGACCGGATTGAAAAGAATGTCTTTGTGTTGGGCGCAAACGCCAATATGAAGCTGGAGCAATGGGGCAATACCTGCCTGGTGGTCCGCCAGCTGCTGGGCGGCGCCACGGTGGACGAGTGTATGGCCGAATTTGACCGCCTGCAAGCGGAAACCCTGGAACAATAGAAGAGCGGCCGCGGCGTGACAAAGGCCCTGGAGACGATTCTCCAGGGCCTTTGCGCGACATGAAATAAATCGAAAGGGCAGGTTATTTCCCTGCTTCAGGGGCAGGCGTTTTCCTCTCGGCGTCAAGCGCCGGCTGCTGCACGGGCGGCTCTTTGGTTTCTCCCAGGAAGGAGGGCAGATTCATGCCGGCCATATTGAACAGCTCGTTCATAGGCGGGATGCTTTTCATCAAGCCGGATACGAAGCCGGCGGTGGCCGTTTTGCCGTCCTGCTGATTGCCGCCGTCCCATACGGTGACTTTGTCGATTTTGATATTTTTCACAGCTTCCACCTGAATGCGGATCAGCTCTTCCATCTTGTCGGCCAGCATCAGGCGCAGGGCGTCGCTGGCGTCGCCGCCGGCGGCCTGGACGATTTGCTGCAAACCTTCGGCCTGCTTGGTCAGTATCGCCTGCGTACCGGTGGCCTCCGCCTGCATTTTAGACAAAATGGCGTCGGCCTCGCCTCGGGCTTTGCGGCGGATCTGCTCCGCCTCCGCCTCGGCTTCCAGCTCCAGTTTGCGCTTTTCAATTTCCGTTTTGACGATGACGTCCGCCTCTTGGGTGGCTTTTTCCCGGGCGTAACGGGCCTGCTCGGCCAGCTGTTCGGCGGCGTAAGCCTCTTCCAGAGCCTTGGCCGCCTGGATTTTCTCGGCGGCAGTGGCGATTTTCAGGGCTTCCGCCTCTTTTTCCCGGCGGGCGGCGTTGGACATGGCCACTTCCATTTTGGCGGCGTTTTCGCCCTGGATGGCCTCGGAATCAGCTTGAGCCACCTGGACGCGCTGGTCTCTGTGGGCGTTGGCTTCGCCAATAGAGCCGTCTCTGTCTTTTTCAGCCACGCTCTTTTTGGCGTCGTTGATGGCCTTGGCGGCGGCTTCTTTGCCCAGGGCGGAGATATAGCCGCTTTCGTCGCTGATGTCGGTGACGTTAACGTTGATGAGCCGCAGGCCGATTTTCTTCAGCTCGCCCTCCACATTGCGGGAAACGGCCTCCAGAAATTTATCCCGGTCGGTGTTGATTTCCTCAATGTCCATGGTGGCGATGACCAGACGCAGTTGGCCGAAAATAATGTCTTTGGCCAGCTCCTGGATTTCCTGAAGCTTCAGGCCCAGCAGGCGCTCGGCGGCGTTTTGCATAACGCCAGGCTCTGTGGAGATGCCCACAGTGAAGCGGGAGGGCACGTTGATGCGGATATTCTGGCGGGACAAGGCGTTTTCCAGATCCACTGAAATGGACAGCGGCGTCAGATCCAGAAATTCGCGGGACTGAACCACAGGCCACACAAAAGCCGCGCCGCCGTGGATGCATTTGGCGCTGCGGGCGCTGCCGTCTTTGTTGTTGCCTACTTTGCCGTAGATGACCATCACTTTGTCCGAGGGACACTTTTTGTACCGGGACAGCAACAGAGTCACTGTGGAGAAAAGCAGCAGCACAACGACGCACACAAGGATAATCGTTTCCATTTGTTCATACCTCTCTTTTTTTATTGAATCGCGGTTGAAAGGGAATATTGCCCCAGTTCAACTGCGCGGACGATAGATTCCGCGGCGGCCGCTCCTATTTGCGGCACACCACCAAAGTGCTTTTGCCGGAGACGCCCACCACCACAACCTCGCTGCCTGTGGGAATTGGCTGCTCGTCGTCGGTGACGGCGTCAAATTCGCCCAGACGGTCCTGCACCAACAGGCTGACCTTGCCTTTCTGGCGGCGGGCGGCGGGGATGGTGAGATAGACGGAGCCGCAGGCGCCCAAGGCGTTTTTCAGGTTCAGCGTGCCGTCGGATTGCAGACCCATAGCGGCCCGCATCATGGCGGCAAGGATAATCATAGCCGCAGAGCCCAAGGCCAGGGAAGTCAAGCAGGATATGGCCGCCCCTGCGCCTGAGCGCAGCATGGCAAGGCCGCACCAGCCGAAGACGGAGAAAAAAGCCACCAACCCCCGGATGGTAAACACCCGCAGGCCTCCGTCTGACGAAATTTCGCGGCCGGGCAGGTCTGGGTCCAAATCCAGCTCCATATCGGGAATGCCGTCGCCGTCCAAATCGATTCCTTCCATGCCGCCGACGTCAATATCCGGGATTCCGTCTCCGTCCAGGTCCACGCCGTCGGAAATTCCGTCTGTGCCGGCGTCGCCGTTTCCCAGGCCGATCAATAGCAGCACCGTCTGAATGGCCAGCACCAGCGTAGCCGGAATGGCCACATAAGCGAAGCATCGCTCCAAGCCTGTCAGCGCGTTCCACCATTCTACCATAGTCAATTCCCCCTTTTCTTATCCCAACAATGCAACGATAGAAGCGGTTTCCTTTGGAAGCCGCGTTTTGGTTTCTTGTTCTCTCTTTTGTCTCTACCTGCGGCAGGCCCCGGTTTTGGGGGGCAAGCCGTCAGTTTTCCAGTTGCTCCAGCAGCAGCTGGGCCTGCTGCTTGAAGCTGGAGGCGATATAAGCCGTCACCGTCACGCGCAGCACCAACGCCACCCGAGCCTTGGCGCCGGGATAGGGCTCCTGATAATCGGCCAGCACCTGCCGGCACAAATCCTTCAGCTGGTCGGAGCCGCTCATATGCTGGGTTTCCAGCGAGGCCGTCAGCTCTGCCACATAAAGGTAAAACCGGCTGTCGTCGATAATATCGTCCGATTCCTGGTCCAGCTGGCCGTTGATGTAAGAGAGCAGCCGGCAGATGGCGTCCAGCGGCAGCGCGTCCCGCAGCATATTGATAATCAGAATGCGGCTGAGCTGCCGGCGGCTGTATTTTTTGTTTTGAGGGGGCGATAAAAACCCCCGTTTCACCCAATTCTGAATGGTATAAGGCTCTAACCCAGTAAATTGAGCCACCTGCGAAAGCATCAGCCCGCCTGTGAGAAACATAGAAGTCAGCAGGGTATCGGCGGCGCCGGGCCGGCTGATATCGATTTCTGCTGTGGAACCCGGCAGATTTTTTAACATGGCACCTTTTTCTCCCCTGAACCGTTGGTTTTTGGGGCCCCTTTCTGATGGAATGGATTTGTCGGCGAGCGAATCGCAGGAAATCGGTTCGCTACGGCGTCGCTTGCGGCAGGACCGACTACCCGACGGTTTGGATCAGCTGAACCAGACCATATAAACCCAGCAGAGTCAAAACGGCGCCGCGCGCCAAATGGGCCTTTTTCCGGTCCTTGGGCATTTCCTTCGCCCCATAGCTGCCGTAAGCCCGGCCCTCGGTCAGATACCAGCTCAGCTGGGGCTTTGCCAGAAATATTACGCCGGAAACAAAAAACAGTAAGCTGACGCAGTTGATGATCGTCATTGGAATCCCTCCCCATGGGTTTGATGTCTGTCGTTCTGTTTTTAGCTTGATAACAGTATATCACGTGGTCGTATGACTGTCAATAGAGATTTGATAACTTTTTAACGGATTTTGCAACCCGGAAAAAAGGCGCCCAGACCATTTGCAGGTCGGGCGCCTTTTGGGTCAGGCGGTTTCAGGCCGGGGCGTCGGCCATTTGCTTTTCAGGCGCCGCAGACGGCGCAGAGCCAGTTTGCGCAGCAGGTCTGCCGGAATGACGGAAGAGGCCGCCAGCACAGCCAGCAGAAAATGACGGGGCGTCAGAGGGTTGGCCCGGAACAGACTGCCGCCGAAATAAATCAGCAAACCTTGGATTAGGCTGACGGTCAGCATAATGCCGACAAACGCGGGATTGTCCTTCAAATGGGCCAGCAGGTTGAGCCGGGGCGTTCGGGCGTTAAAGCTGTTGAAAATGCCGCAGAAAATGAAAAAGGCGAAAAACACCGTGAGCAGATAATTGGGGTTTTGAGCGAAGCCCAAGGCGCGGCGGAAAACGGGCAGAGTCAGCAGCGCTAGACAAAGAACGATGGTGAAACCGCCCATATACAGGGCCTGGCCCAGCATTTCGCTGGTGAAAATCGGTTCGTCTCGGCGCTTGGGGGGTTCCTCCATGGTTTCGGGCAGCGGCGGCTCGCCGGCATAGGCCAGGCCCGCCAGGGTATCCATGATGATATTGACCCACAGCATTTGCACCACCGTGATGGGGGCGTCGATTCCAAAAAAGGGCCCTAAAATGGAAACGCCCACGGCGCAAAGGTTCATGGTCAGCTGAAAGACGATGAATTTGCGGATGCTTTTGAAAATCGTGCGGCCATAGAGAATCGCGCGGGTCAGGCTGGCGAAATTGTCGTCTAAAATCACGATGTCGCCGGCTTCTTTGGCCACCTCTGTGCCGCCGCCCATGGCGAAGCCCACGTCGGCCAGCTTCAAGGCGGGGGCGTCGTTGATGCCGTCGCCGGTCATGCCGGCCACCAGGCCCGTTTGCTGGGCCAGCCGCACCAAGCGGGATTTATCCTGGGGCAAGGCTCGGGCCACGACCCGCAGTCGGGGCATTTTTTCCATCACTTGTTCGTCTGAAAGGGCGGCCAGCTGGTCGTGGGTCAGCGCCAGGTCCTGGGGGTCTTTCAGCAGCCCGGCTTGGCGGGCGATGGCGGCGGCGGTATCTTTGTTGTCGCCGGTGATCATCACCACCTGGACGCCGGCCCTCTGGGCTTGGGCCACGGCGGCGGGCGCTTGGGGCCGCAGCTTGTCTTGAATGGCCGTCAGACCCAACAGGGTCAGCCCGTTCAAATCGCCCTTGCCCTCCACTGGTTTTTCGGCGTAGGCCAAGGCCAAGGCCCGGAAGGCCCCGACGGTCATCCGATCCCAGGCGGCTCGGGCGGCGCCCATCCGGGGCAAGGGCTGGCGGCGGCCTGCGGAATCCAGGTAATGCGTGCAGGCGTTGAGAATCAGCTCGGGAGCGCCCTTGACCAGGCTGAGGGGGCGGCCGTTTTGGCTGACTTGGGCGGTGGAAAATTTCAGAGCGCTGTCAAAGGCCACGGTCTGCCGGGCGCTCAGCTGGGGAATTTGGCCCATGCAGGGGGCGACGAAGGCCAGCAAAGCCCGGTCGGTGGCGTTGCCCCCCAAGGGCTTGCCTTGAGGGTCCAGAGCGGCCTGAGTGTTGGCCGCGCAGTTGAGCCCAGTCAGGCGGAAGAGCTCCGGGGCCTCCCGGGCCAGCTTGCGGATGTCGTCATAGGATTGGCCGGAGCCGGCGACAAACTCTGCCACAGCCAGCTTGCCCTGGGTCAGAGTGCCGGTTTTATCGGTAAAAAGGATGTTTAAACTGCCCGAGGTCTCGACGCCCACCAGCTTGCGCACCAGCACCTTGTCCCGCAGCATCCGCCGCATATTGGAGGAAAGGGCCACGGTAATCATCATGGGCAAGCCCTCTGGAGCCGCCACCACCATCACCGTCACAGCCAAAGTGGCGGCGTGGAGCAGGCAGTTTATCAAGCGGGGAAAGTCCGCCAAAGCGGCCAGGATCAGGCTGGGAGAAAAGCCGTTGTCAATGACCAAGGCGTTGAATAAATCGGCCAGACCCACCGCCATGGCGGCCAGAAAGCCCAGCCGGCTCAGGAGATCCGCCAGCTTGGAGAGCCGCAGCTTCAGCGGGCTTTGGCGGGTTTCCTGCTGCATCTCTCGAGCCATGCCGCCGTAGAAGGTGGCGTCGCCCACCCGGAGGACCTGCATCATCCCCTGGCCCTGGCAGACCACGCTGCCCCGAAAAAGCTGGTTTTGGCGGGAAAAATCCCAATCCTGCTCCCCGGGAGAAGCGTTTCCGGGAATTTTCTGCGTTTCCCGGCTTTCGCCGTTGAGGGCGGATTGGTCCACCGCAAGCTTGCCCTGGGCCAGCAGGCCGTCGGCAGGGACCCGTTCGCCCCCTTCCAGCAGAATCAAATCGCCCGCTACCACGTCGTCTACCGGGATCGGCTGGATTTTGCCTTCCCGCAAAACGCGGCACCGGCCCCGAGAAGCCTCCTGCTGGAGCCGTAAAAAGGCGGATTCGCTGCCGTATTCCGATAAGGTGGAGACAAAGGTGGCCAAAAAGACCGCCAGAGCGATGCCCGCCGTCTCGAACCAGTTGGCCTGCCGAAACAGCAGCAGCACGTTGAGGGCCAAGGCGACCAGCAGAATTTTGATGATGGGATCGCCAAAATTAGAGAGAAATTGGCTGCCAAAGTTTTTGCGCTTTTGCTGGGTCAGTTGGTTGCTTCCGTGTTTTTGCCGCGATCGCTCCACGGCCTGGGCGTCCAGCCCTTTGGCTAAAAAAGCCGCGTCTTTCAAATAATCCATGTTGTTCCACTCCTTTTGTGTTGGACAAGTTCCGGGATACCCATCTATATGAAGGGGGAACAACAAATATGTCGGGGAGACTCGCTGGTCGGGCGCCGTCTGGGCGCAAGGGCTCATGCGGTTGAACGCAGAGGGAAAAGGAATCGGAAAGCTGACGCGAACCACGGCGATCGGGCCTGCCCGACGAACGGTTTTTCAACTGTTTTTCAGCAGATCAAAAAATGCCGTTCGGCCGTCTTGATACGCTTGTTGGAGCAGAGATTGGCGCTGTCGCGCAGGAAGCCGGCGGACGGACAGGGAGAAAAACTCCAGATCGTCGGCGTCGTAAGCCGCCCAAGCCAGCTGGGTTCGCAGGTCGAGGGGTATGACGCCGACCATTATAGAAAACCGTAAAACGTCCTGGTTCTCCATGGCCTGGCGGCACATGGAAAGCTGGTTTTGGGCGTTCAGGCTTTCAAACAGCGGCGTAAAGCAGCCATAGCAGCTCTGCTCCGCGGCTTGGTCCGCCAGCTCATAGCAAAAATCCTCCTCCAGCAGAGGGGCCAAAGGATAGAGATAGCTGGCTTTTCGGTCTTGCAAGGCCATCCGGGCCAGCCGCTCTGCGGAAAAGGCGTCCAGCTTGAGCGACGCCAGGGCGAAATATGCAATTCTGTCCTCCTGATAGGCCCGCCAAGACAGCTCTTCTCCCATATGGGCGGAGGCCTTGGCCAGCGTGGCTCCAAAGGCTTCTTGGTCGTCTTCTTCATAAAACCGCCAGGCCAGCTGGTCGGCGTTTTCGTCGTAGGGGCCTTCTGCCGCTTCCAGCAGCGCCGCTTTCACCGAGCCGCCCGCCAGGGCTTGATCCACCCCGTTGAGCAAAGAGGCGTCGTAGCGCCACTGCTCGCAGCCTGGGGCAAAGGCCAGAATATAGTCGGACCGCCGCTGTTTTTCCTGGACCTGCTCGGGGAAAGGGCAGGGGGAAAGGGTGAATAAGTAATCGTTTTCATAAAAAAGGGTGGGGGAAACCAGGGAATCGACGGCTTCTGACGGGGCAGGGGCGTCGGTCTCGGCGTAAACGCCGGTATACAGCCCCGCCCAACAAAGGCCGGCCAGGACGGCGGCGCCGCGGAGCAAGACCTTTCTGTCGTTCCGGCGAAAGCGAGCCACAGCTTCCAGACGTTCTTTGAGCAGCAGTCCGTCGGCGCCCAAGGGCGCTGTGACAGCGGGAGCTGAGGAGGAGAGCGAAAACAATGAGAAATCCAACAGCGCGTCGCCATAAGCCAGGCGCTGGGCGGGGGACAACCGAGTCAAAACCCCTTCGTCGCAAGCCAGCTCGCAGTCCTGCTGGGCCAGCCGGACCATCCGGTAAACCAGAGGATTGAACCAATGGACGCACAAAACCAGCTGAAGCAGGGCTTTGCCAGCCAAGTCCCGGCGCTTGTGGTGGGTCAGCTCGTGGAGCAAGGCCGCCTCCAGCTTTTCCGGTGAAAAGACCGCCGCCGGCAGCAAAACGCAGGGGCGGCCCAGCCGGACCAACAATGGGGAGGCCAGGTCTGGCGAAGCCCACAGGTTCAGAGGAGAGCGGATGGAAAGCTGCCGGCGCAGCCGCTCCATCGTCTCCAAAGCCAGGGGATCAGGCGAAACCAGCCGGGCGGCGGCTTGCCGGCAGAAGCGGCGGTAAGCCCAGAGACGGCCTCCGGCCGAAAGGAGAAAACCCGCCAGCCAAAGGAGAGCCAGCCCAGCCGGCGCAATCTCTTTCCAGGGAAACGGACGCTTTGCGTCGGCAGCGGGCTCTGCCGGGGCTTGGTTCGCCGGCTGTTCTCTCATTTCCTGAGCATGGAGATAGCCGGGGAAACGCAGAGAAGGGGGCAGAGTAAACAGAATAGAAGGGTCGGTTAGGGCCGGCGAGATTTGTGCATTCGGCAGGGCGTCTTCCGCCGTCTGAGCCGGCGCGTCGGCAAGGCGGAACAGCCAGTTCATCAAGTTGTTTTCTGGCGAAAAGGGCAGCAGCAGACGCAGGGCCGCCGCCAGCCACAAAAGATATTGGCAGCATCGGCTGATTTTGCCCCGGAGCCGGGGCCGCAGGAAGGATAAGAGCAGGATGAGCAAAGAGCCGGAAAGCGAAAGGGAAACCAGGGTGGAAACAAAGCTCCTCATTGCCGCTCTTTTTCCTCCTGCCAAAATTGACGCAGCTCTTCCAGATCCTGCTGGGACAGGGAATCGGATTGCAGCAAAGAAGCCACAAGCCCCTTGACGCTGCCTCGGTAGACCTTTTCCACCAGGGTTTGAGTCTGGGAAGCCTGGTAATCCTGCTGACTCACCTGGGCGATATATTCGTTGCGGCGGCCGAATTTTTCGGTGGAAAGCAGCCCTTTGTCCACCAGCCGGGCCAAAAAGGTCAGCACAGTGTTTTTATTCCAGGGGCTATCGTTTTGTTCCAATACATCCATCACCTGGGCGAAGCGGGCCCGGCCTCCCAGGTCCCATACAATGTGCATCAGCTGCAATTCGGAATCCGAAACGGCGTGTACTTGCAAAAAATCCTCTCCTTTTCATTGAACTACAATCTGTGGGGATTATATCATGAGCAGACGGCCCGCGTCAAAAGAAAAAATCGATGGGCGCGGGCGCCAGAGCGGCCGACGCTACAGCGCTATCCGTTGTCCCGGCTCCACTACCAGCTTGCCTGGCGCCAGAAATATTTCGGCGGCCTCAGGGTCAAAAAGTTTGCCGTCGTCGCTGGGGCAGGTGTGGATGGGAATCGTGCGCCGGGCGCCGATATGCGCGGCGCAGCGGCCGGCTTCCTCCGGCCCCATGTTGTAGACGCCGTCTATCGGCAGCAGGGCGTAATCCAGCTCCATTTCCCGCAGCAGGCCGGACATAGCCGGCGTTTCCGAGGTGTCTCCCGAGGCGTAAATCTTCAGCCCGTCCAGCTGGATGACAAATCCAACGCAACAGGCCGGGTCGTGGTTGGCGTTGCCGGCAGGGACCGCTTGAATCTGGATATCGTCCAAAGCGAACCGGCCGTATCGCCCTCCTTCCAGCGCCTCTTTCCAGGTGATCTGAGCGCAGCCCGGCTTGCGGGCAGGCAAATCCGTCCGGTTGTGGTCATAGTGGTCATGGGTGACTAAAATCAAATCGGCTGGCAGATCGTAGCCCTGGCCGGCGAAGGGGTCCACATAAATGATCCGGCCGGCGTCGGTTTCCAACCGAAAACTGCCGTGTCCCTGGTAAAGCAGATGTGCCATAGTCGTTTGCTCCTTTTTTGTTTTTGGCGGTATGGCGGCGGATCGCGCCATTCTTTGAGGCGGCGCCAGGAAAGCGAAATCATCTTGCCGCCGGCGGCTGGGGCGGGCCTGGCGCGGCAGGTTGCCGGCGTTCCGACAGCAGCCATTCCATTGGGCCGAATCCGGCTCCCTTGACAGCCCAGGCGCCGGGGAATTATACTGGTGAAAATACAAAGGGAAGGCGGGGAGGCTTTGTGGCAAAAGCGTTATCCGAAATGAGCCTGGAAGAGCTGTGGCGCCTGTTTCCCATTCAACTGACGGCTTATCAGCATGGTTGGGCAGACTGGTACCAAGAGGAAGAGGCCCGCTTGCGGCCGCTCTTCCAGCCGGGCGCTGTTGGGCGAATCAGCCATATTGGCAGCACCGCCGTGCCGGGGCTTTGGGCCAAGCCCATTGTGGATATTCTGCTGGAGGCGTCGCCCGGCGCAGAATGGGCGCCGATGAAGCGATCGCTGCTGGAAAACGGCTATCTCTGCATGAGCCAATCCGCCGGCAGGATATCCTTCAACCGAGGATATACCGAAAACGGCTTTGCCCCGCCGGTTTTTCACCTGCATCTGCGGCGGCTGGGGGACTGCGACGAGCTGTATTTTCGGGATTATCTGCGCCAATGCCCTCAGGCCGCCAAGGAATATGAGGCCCTGAAACTGAGCGTATGGAAGCGGTTTGAACACGACCGGGACGGATATACCGCCGCCAAAACCCAGTTTGTGCAGCGGTATACCCGGCGGGCGCGGGAGATTTGGCCAGGCCGATATGAACCGGGGCAAGATGAAAATAGAATACGGTAAGCATACCATAGCGCCGTCCAAAAAGCAAACGCAGAGAGAGCGGCAAAAGGGCTTTGGGAGGAAGGGGGAAAGGCATGGCGATTTGGATAACTGGCGATACCCACGGGGATTTTTCGCGGTTGGCGGAGGGGGTTTTTCCGGCCCTGGACCGGCTGACCAAAAAAGATTGCCTGATCGTCTGCGGCGATTTCGGCGGCCTATGGCAGGGAGGCTCCCGAGAGCGCAAGCGGCTGGACCGGCTGGAGGCCCGGCCCTTTACCACGCTGTTTGTAGACGGCAACCACGAAAATTTTGATCGGCTGGCCCGGTATCCTGCCGAGGAATGGCATGGAGGCCTGGTTCGGCGCGTCCGGCCCAGCGTGCTGCACCTCATGCGGGGCCAAATGTTTGCGCTTGAGGGCAAAAGGATTTTTACCATGGGCGGCGCCCAAAGCCACGATATCCAGGACGGCGTTTTGGAGCGGAGCCAGCTGATGGAGGGGGATCTGCAGCGGCTGCGCCACGAAGGCGCTCGGGTACGGGTCAACCATGTGAATTGGTGGCGGCAGGAGCTGCCCAGCCAGGAGGAATACCGCCAGGCCCGACAAACTTTGGAGAAAAACGGCTGGCAGGCGGATTATATCGTCACCCACTGCGCGCCTACCTCTCTCCAGCAGGCGCTGTTTCAGGGCGCCTACGCTCCCGACCCGCTGACGGATTTTTTGGAAGAGATCCGGCAAAACTGCCGGTTTGAAGCCTGGTTTTTCGGCCATTATCACCGGGACGGCGCCGTCGGGGACAAGCCTCGCTATATCCTGCTCTATGAACAGATTGTGGAATTGAATAAAAGGGGAGATTGACATGAACGCGCAAACAATTAAGGCCGGAATGCTGGGTTTGGCCGTAGGGGACGCCTTGGGCGTCCCGGCGGAATTTAAGAGCAGGCAAGAGCTGGACCGGGAGCCCGTCCAGGGGATGCGGAGCGGCGGAACCCACAGCCAGCCGGCGGGGACCTGGTCGGACGATACGTCCATGGCCCTTTGCCTGCTGGAAAGCCTGACCGGCGGCCTGAATTATCACGATATGATGACGCGATTTCTGCGCTGGGCGGAGGACGGATATTTGACAGCCCACGGAGAAACCTTTGACATGGGCATGGCCACCCGGAAGGCCCTGGTCAAATTTGCCCAGGGGACCCCGCCGCTGGCCTGCGGCGGAAAGCAGGAATTTGACAACGGCAACGGCTCGCTGATGCGCATTTTGCCCCTGGCCCTTTACCTCCAGGCCAAGATAGGGCCGAGCTTTTCGGACAAGCCCGAGGCCTATGAAATCATCCACAGCGCCTCCGCTCTGACCCACGCCCACCCCGTCAGCTTGATTTGCTGCGGGATTTACTGCGCCGCGGCCGACGCCATAATCGGGGACGGCGGCATTCCCGCCCTCCATGACGCCGTGGAGCAGGCAAAAGGGTTCTATCGGGCCTCCGCCCTGGCGCCTTGGCTGGAGGAATTTCAGCAGACGGACGTGGGGACGCTGCTGGCGGCGCCCCGGGAGATGGTGAAAAGCGGCGGTTACGCAGTGCATACGCTGGAAGCGGCCCTTTGGTGTTTGCTGCATACGGAAACATACCGAGACTGCGCGCTGGCGGCGGTCAACTTGGGGGACGACACGGACACCACAGCCGCAGTGGCCGGCGGCCTGGCCGGTCTGCGATACGGCCTGGAATCCATTCCGGCTCCATGGCTGGAGGTTCTGGCCAAAAGGGATCAAATTGAAGCCATGTGCCAGGCGTTCGCCCAGTCCCTTTCCGCCGGCGCTTGAGGGCGGCAAGGCAGCGCAAAACCCCCGGTTTTTGCCGGGGGTTTTGGTTGAAAACCGAAAATGGTTAGTTTCGGCCAAAGGGATTGATGTTTTCTGCCATATGACCCATGGCCTGGGCGCCTTTACGGGCTTTCCGGGAAAGATCCCGGCGCATATGATGGGGCATATACGCTTCTGCGGCGGCAGAAGCCGCAGCGCCCAGCAGAGCGCCCGCCGCGATGCCCACGGCAAATGAATTGGCTTTCACAGCGCATCCACCTTTCTGTTTGGGTTCCTCGCTATTTTGCCCTGGGAAAGCGCCTCTATGCGCCGTCTCTTATTCCGAATTTTGTGAAATCAATCGAAAAAATACAATTTTATCGGCGCAACTCCGAAGTTTATGGGTCAGAGAGGCCGGTCCAGCCGAAAATTTTCAAATCGACAGAGCCGTCGGGGCGGAAAACCACGCCTTCCGCCTCCAGCAGCCGACGCTGATCGGGAAAGGCTTTGGCCGTCTGCCCCAGGCGGTTGACCACCCGGTGACAGGGGACGTCCGCTTGGACGCACTGGGCCATGGCCCAGCCCACGGCTCGCGAAGCCTGGGGGGAGCCGCAGAGCAGGGCCACGGCGCCATAGGTCGTCACCCGACCGGCAGGAACCTGCCGGACCAATGCATAAACCTTCTGATTAAAATTCATTCTTCCTCCCAACAACGCCTCGTCGGAGGGCAAAAGCCGGTTTCTCCTTATGCAGAATGCAGACGGGCCTTCGCGGTTCAAAACCAAAAAGCGTCTTGGCGGCGAAAGACCGGAACGGAGCCCTTTTCATAGGGGTCGTAACGCTCGATATGGCAGCCGAATTCCTGTAACAAGCCAATCTGATTCTGCTCCGTCCAGCGGATCAGAGAAACGCCGTCAAATTTTTGTTCCGTTCCGTCGTCCATCTGGCAGTGAAAGCGCCAGAAAACGGCCGTCTGGTTCTCCTGATGCAAAAATTGAAGAATATCCCAGACCTTGACTTGACCCCGGCGGTTCCACTCCTCAAACCACAGCTGGATTTTTGCCGCGCCATGGTATTCCGGCCCCCAACTCTCAATATAAACGGCGTCGGGGGCAAAGAGAGAAGCGACGCCTGAATCCCGCTTTTCCAGCCACATGGCGAACCATTGTCGGATTTTTTGTTCCCGCAGAGTCCTGCTTTTTTCTTGTTCCATCCTAAAATCAGCCTTTCTCGCCTCGGCCAGGCGGCGTGTAAAGATATTCCCCCTGAGGGGCGTGGTAAACATAGCCGACGCGCTGGTATAGACGGTTGGAGATGGGATTTCTCTGGTCCACATAGAGGTAGGGCAGCTTGCCTTGAGCCAAAATTTCTCGAGTCAGGCTGGATACGACTTGGCGAGCCAGCCCCTGGCCCCGGAAAGCCGGGTGGGTATAGACATTGCTCACAGCGCACAGCTCTTGCCCTTCTCGAGCCTTTTTGGCGATGGACACAACCTCTCCTTGCCGCCGAACCGCCCGATAGCGGAGCAGATCCCGCTGGAGCGTTTCCATAAGGCGCCTCAGGTCTGCCGCCTCGCCCAAGGCTTCCCGGTGAAACTGGCCTGCCAGAGCGGCCAGGGCGGGCAAATCGCCAGACCCGGGGGTTTCCGCCTCCGGTTCCTTTGGCAGGGAGGGGTTCAGCCGGCGGCAGTACATAATGTCCATCAGCCGAAGCGTGCGAAACGTGCCGCCGAAGGCTTTCATATAGCAGATGAGAAACGTCTGGGCCAGCTCTGGGGCGGCTAAAACCTGGCGGAAAAGCAGCCTGCGGCCCGCCAGCTCCTCCGACAAAGGGCCGCACAGCCCGCTGTCTCCATACAAAACCATGGGAAAATGAAGGCGTCGAGCGGCCAATAGAGTCTTTCCGCCTTGTTCTATTTTGACGGCAAAGCCCTGGAATCTGTCCGTTATTTGGGGCATATTCCGGGCGTTTTCCTCAAAAAAGACAGTTTGCAGCGGGTCTTTTTGCAACATTGACCGGTTGTCCTGCAAAAATTCCAAGCTGGTTTGATAGGCGCGGAACATAGACGCTCTCCTCCTTTTGGGCGGCTGTATTCAATTTGAAGACCCGCCGTCGGCGCTTGCGTCGGAGCGATGTTCTTGTTAAAATTTCAAAGCGGGGAATGCCAGCCCCTGCTGACGCAGGCGGTCGAAGATTTCAATCCGATGGCGGAAACGGAGAGCCGCCAAGGCCCGCTCTTCTCGGGAGGGCTGGGCCGACAGCACAGACCAGCGAATTTCGTTGACCGCCAGTTGGTCGCCGCCTTTTTGTCGAGCGGTTTCGATCATCTGTTGGGACATAGAGCCCTGAGCCACATAGCCGCCGATCACTGTGTTGCGCTCTTCCACCAGCTTGACGCCGTTGGCCAGAGCTTGCTGGGCGTGGGCGGTGTCGCTGAAATAAGCCAGGGTGCAGAACAGGCCTACCGTCCGCCCTTCCAAGCTGGACAGCAGCTGGGACATGGCCGGGTCGGGCCCGCCTTTGTCCACCCAGTAGCCCAGCAGCAGGATATCGCCCTTCAACGGCGGCTGACCCTGAGCCAGGTCGTAAAGGGCCACTTCATGGTTATCCAGCCCTTGGGCGATGCCTACGGCCAGATCTCGGGTGCAGCCCGAAAGGCTTGTGTAAATAATTTCGATTTTCATGATAAATCATCCTTTCTTATCCGGCGGCGGGATTTTGCAGGCGGCCCCGCCGGGCGAAAGCGCCGCCCACCTGTTATTGTAACACGAACCCCGGCTGCGGGAAAGAGCCGCTTTCAGTAAATTATACGGAAATATGATATATCATTTAGCCGAGAGGGGCGGATTGGTGGTACAATGTGGGCAAGGGCCTGCGGCCTTCCGGCGAGGCCGGGCGGATTTCGGGCGAAAGCGCCGCCGCGCTGTAATATTCAATCAAAGGGGTTTTACCATGAAAAATCGAAGCAAAGACATTATCGTGATTGGATTCGCTTTATTTGCCATGTTTTTTGGGGCGGGCAACATGATTTTTCCGCCCAAGCTGGGGTTGGAAACCGGCTCTCAATGGGCTCTGGGCTTTGCCAGCTTTACCTTTGCAGACGCAGGCCTGGCGCTGCTCACCATTCTGGCGCTGATCCGGGGGACGGGTTCTTTTGAGCATCTGGCCCGCCGGGCGGGCCGCTTTCCCGCCGCCTTTCTGGGGCTGTGCGTCTTTTTGTGCGTGGGGCCGCTGATGGCCATTCCCCGCACGGCGGCCAGCACCTTTGAATTGGGCGTGGCGCCGATTTTTCACACGGAAGGCCGAGTTTTATTCTCCATTTTTTTCTTTGCCGTGGCCTTCGTGTTGGCGGCTCGCCCCAGCAAGGTGATCGATATCATCGGCAAATTTTTGACGCCCGCCCTATATGTGGCTTTGCTTGTTATGATTTTCCAGGGCATTTTGCATCCCATGGGTCGACCGGAGGCGGCGGCCGGAGCGGCGGAGGTATTCGCCACGGGAATCAAGGCCGGATACCAGACCATGGACGTTTTTGGAGCGGTTATTTTCAATGTGCTGGTGGCGTCCGCTTTGGCTCAGCGCCGTTATCAGGGCAAAGAGGCGCTGAAGACCGCGGCTTGGGCCGGTTTGGTGGCCGTCGTCGGTTTGACGGTGGTATACGGCGGGCTGGCCTATTTGGGGGCCTGCGCTTCGGGCGTTTATGACAAGAGCATCGGCCAATCTCAGCTGCTGCTCAGCGTAATGGAGACGATTATGGGCCGCTCCGGCGTAGTTTTGCTGGGGATTGTTGTGGCTCTGGCCTGCCTGACCACCGCTGTGGGCCTGACCTCCGCCGCAGCCTCCTATTTTTCTGGGCTGACCCGCGGGAAAGTGGGGGAGGTTCCCTTTGCGGCGGCCATCTGCGTCTTCAGCGCGGCGGTGTCCAACGCGGGCATTGATTCCATTGTGGCCTTTTCCGCGCCTGTGCTGACGGTGATTTATCCGGCGGTGCTGACGCTGATTGCGCTGAGCTTTTTCGATGAAAAAATCAAAAACGATTGGGTCGTCCGCCTGGCCACCCTGGGGGCTCTGGTAGCCAGCCTGCTGAAAGCGCTGTCCAATTGGGTTCCCGCTCTGGGCTTTATCAATCGTCTGCCGCTGGACAGCCTGGATTTCGGCTGGCTGGCGCCTGCCGTCCTGTGCGGCTTGTTGGGGCTGCTGATTCCCATGAAACAGACGGAGGAAAAGCGGCGGGAATCCGTCCGGCGTTGACAAGCTGGCCGGAGAATCCAACATGACCAGAAACCCGCGTCCATGGAACCCGCTGTTTTCAGAAAAAATCGCGCTGGCAGAGAAAAACGGAATCCGGCAAGCGCGTCGGATATCCGTATCCCCAGAATATAGAAACTGCTTAGACCCGCCAGAAAGGCGCGAAAAAACCCTGACAATTGAAAAATAAGCGCCGAAAAGGCGCTTATTTGTTGCAAAACCCGCCGATGAAACGGCGGGTTTTTTGCTGCATACAACGCTTGACGCAGAAGCAGGCGGGCTTTCGGTCAATCGTCCTCTTCCTCTTCGTCGTCGTGGCGGCTCCGGTAGGCTCGGTGATACTCGTTGTATTCCGCTTCCCGGCGCAACTCCTCCAATTTTTCAAACTGGACGCCCTGGCCCGCTCCCCGCTCGATGGCGATGCAATGAACCAACAGGTTGACCGCCTCCAGCACCGTGGCGAAAGAATTATACAAAGAGCCCCGGGTAGCGGGACAATAGATCACCGGGTCGCCGAAAGCTGCGATGGGAGCCGCAGGGGAATCGGTGAACACAATGATCCGGGCCCCTTTGGAAGCGGCGAATTTGGCCACAGCGTCCATCTCTTCAAAATAATGGGGGAAGGAGAATAAAATCACAACCGAGCGGTCGTCGATCATATTCAGCCGGTTTTGCAGCAGATTGCTTTGCTCTGGATTGGCCTCGACGGCGCGCACCCCCAGGGCGCCCAGACGATAGCTGAGAATATCCGCCATGGATTTGCTCAGCCCCCGGCCTGCCGCCAGGACAAATTCGCTGAGGCAAACGATCTGAGCCGCTTGGACCACGGGCTCCAGATCAAAAGCGTCCAGATAAGCGTAAAGATGCTGCCGCTCCTGCTGGCAGATATGGCTCAGCAACAGCGCGTTGGATTCCTGAACCCGCTGGATTTCCGAATCTTCCTCCGCAGCTTCATAGATATATACTTCATAACAGCGGCGGTACTCCTTTTTGAATTCGGAGTATCCGCCAAAGCCCAGCCGCTGAAACAGACGGAGCAGCGTGACTTCTGTGCAGCCAATCCGCTTGCTCAGCTCCCGCAGAGAAATGTAACATACTTCGCCGGGGTGGTCCAGTATATATGTAACAATCTGCTTCTGCTTCCGGGTGAGCGTCCAGTTGTCGGGCGAAAAACCTCGTTCAAACAATGGGCTTAAGTCTAACAAAATTGCCAACCCCCTTTTTTCAAATGAAGTATATCACATGGGAGAGCGAAATGTATAGAGCCAAAATGTAAAAAAGTTAAAAATTTGCCCGTTCGGCCGATTTCTTGGCGAAAAAAACAAAGCCCGGCCAAGGGACCGGGCGAAAAAGAGAAACGGATTTCCGGCAGATTTGCAAAAAAGTATACTTTCTTGCAAATCTGCTTGCTTCACTTCTTGTAAGATACTTTATCAGAAAAATCGACAGTTTTCAATATCTTTTTCTTGTTTTTTTATGATTTTTGCACAAACAGGAAGGGGATTTTGCGTTGCAAGAAAGTATACTTTCTTGTAATTTGCGAGGATGCGAAGGGGGGAGAGGCCTGGAGAAAGAACAGGGGCGACCAAAGCGCCGGCTTGCCGGCATATTTGAACGACAGGAGAGAGAATTATGATGAAAAAAAGATTTTCCGCGCTGCTGGCCCTGCTGCTGGCTTCCTTGCTGCTGTTGAGCGCCTGCCAGGGTAGCCCAGACGCCAAGGACGACGGTCCTTCGACCCCAGATCAGCAGGATTCTCAGACAGACGACAAGAAAACCGACGATCAGACCGCCGGCGGCCAGGTCGTCAAGGACGCCAACGAGCTGGTAATCGGCACCTATATGCCTGTGACCACGCTGGTGCCTTGGAAAACTACCTCTGACGGCGACGGTTATATCCTGCGCCAAATTTATCATACCCTGGTGGAAATGGACCAAAACTCCAACTTCGTGCCCTCCATGGCCGAAGAATGGGAGTGCAGCGAGGACGGCCTGACTTGGACGGTGAAAATCCGGGAGGATCTGTATTGGCAGACGGGCAACGGCCTGTTTGACGAAAAGGTCAACGTCACTGCCGAGGACGTCAAATTCTCCTACGACTATTATTTGGACCCGGCCAACGGCTCCGTCCGCTACACCGAGCTTTCCAACACGCTGAAGGAAATCAAAGTGGTGGACGATTATACCGTCCAGTTTGTCACCAACGATATCGACGTGCTGTGGGAATACAAGATGTATCAGAATTACATCATCCCCAAAAAGGCTGTGGACGAAAACTGGGATTTTGAAAACAAGCCCGTGGGCTCCGGCGCCTATAAATTTGTGGAACACGTCATCGACTCTCAGGTGGTGCTGGAGCGCAACGACGAATATTTCAAAGAGCCCGCGCTGGATAAGATTATCTTTAAAATCATCTCCGATAAATCCGTTTCCTCCATCGCCCTGCAAAACCAGGAAATCGATATCGCCCTGTCCATGCTTCCCACAGAGGTGGGCAATATCGCCAACAAGGATTATTTGGAGCTGCGGCCTTCGGAGATCGGCTCCTATCGTTGGATTGGCTTCAACTGCAAAAACGAGCTGTTTACCGACCCAGAGCTCCGCAAAGCGCTGAGCATGGCTGTGGATATGGACAGCGCGGTGGAAGCGATTTTCAAAAACGACGCCGGCGTCACCCTGGCCAAGCGGGCTTACGGCCCCATCTCCTATGAACGGCCCGGCGGCAACGAGGCCCGCTTCAAGGAAGCCTGCGTGACCTACGACCCCAAGAAGGCGGAAGAGCTGCTGGATTCCCTGGGATGGACCAAGGGCTCCGACGGCATCCGGGCTAAGGACGGCAAAAAGCTGAGCTTCACGCTGCAGGTGGGCAACAACGATTCCAACCGGGAAAAGCTGGCTGTGATTGTGTCTTCCCAGCTGAAGGCTGTCGGCGTGGACTGCACGGCCCAGACTGTGGAATGGGGCACGCATACCGACGACATTAAAAACGGCAATGTGCAGATGTATATCTTGGGCGGCTACTCCAATCTGGACGGCCCCTATCGGCTGATGCACACCAGCGAGACGTCCATGAGCCCCAACTGCGGCTATTCCAACAGCGAAGTGGACGCTTTGATGGACGAGGCTTGGCGTACCATCGACGTGGAGAAACGCAGCGAGCTGCAAACCCAGGCCGCCGAGATTTTCATCTCTGAGGCGCCTCATATTTTCTGCTATTTTGAATACACCCAGACCGGCGTCAGCAAAGCGGTGCAGGATTTTGAGCAGGCCAGCGTTTACCGCTCCCTGTGCAACGAATTCCGCAATGTGGGCGTCAACCACAAATAACGCCATAAAACAAGCGAAAACAAGGTAAGAGCGATACGCGGCGCCCGATAAGGCTTGTCTTATCGGGCCGCCGCGCATAAAGGAGCATATTATGTGGACTTATATTCTGAGAAGACTGCTGCAAGCCGTCCCCACGCTGCTGGTCATCTCCTTCCTCATCTTTTCGCTGCTGTATATCACCCCCGGCGACCCGGTGGAGCTGATACTGGGCACAGAGGACGGCACGGTGACGGAGGAGCAGCGGGCGGTGGTGGAGGAGCAATGGGGGCTGGATAAGCCGTTTCTGATTCGATATGCCAATTTTGTCATAGACGCCTGCCGAGGCGACTTGGGAACCTCCTACGCCACCAATCAGGACGTGTTTGAAAGCATTATGGCGCGGATGCCCTCCACCTTGAAGCTGGCCGGCTTTTCTATGCTGCTGGCGCTGGTCGTTTCGGTGCCGCTGGGCATTCTGGCGGCCTTGAAGCACAACAGCATTTGGGATTCCCTGGCTACGGCGCTGGCCACCATCGGCGTTTCGCTGCCCAAGTTCTGGTTTGGCCTGGTGCTGATGATCGTCTTTGCCCTAAAGCTGGGCTGGCTGCCCAGCACAGGCTCCGCCGACCTGAGCCAGGGCCTCGGACCCTTTTTGAAGCATATTATCATGCCCGCTTCCTCTCTGGCGCTGGGCATGGCCGCCACCCAGACCCGGATGATCCGCTCCAGTATGCTGGACGTGCTCAACCAGGATTATGTGCGTTACGCCCGCAGCAAGGGCTTGCGAGAGCGGGTCGTCATCTGGGGCCACGCCCTGAAAAACGCCATGATTCCGGTTATCACCGTTATTGGCGGCGAAATCGGCGGCTTGCTGGGCGGCGCAGTGGTGACGGAATCCATCTTCTCCTGGCCCGGCGTAGGGCGGCTGGCGATGAATTCCATCTCCAAGCGGGATTACCCCATGATTCAGGGCATCACGCTGACTCTTTGCATCAGCTATCTGTTGGTCAACCTGCTGATCGATATCGTTTACGCCTGGGTGGACCCCCGCATCCGCCTGGATCGAAAATAAGAAGGAGGCGGCCTGTTATGAGTGAAGAAAAGAAAAAGATCGACCCCCAGCCAGAGGCTGCTCCCACAGGCGAAATCGGGCTGGAATCCCTTCCTGTCACCACCTATTGGTCCGACGTGGTTCGCCGGTTCTGCAAAAATAAAATCGCCGTTGTGGGCTTGGTTATGCTGCTGATTATCGTGGTTCTGTGCGCCGGCGCGCCGCTTTTCACCAAATATGACCCAGTGCTGGATATGGACCTGGCAAACCTGCTCCAGCCCCCCGGCGCCGAAGGGCATTTGCTGGGTACCGACGACCTGGGCCGGGATATCTGGTGCCGCTTGCTCTATGGCGGCAGAACCTCTGTGCTCACCGGCCTGATTGTGGCGCTGATTACCGCCGTGGTGGGCGTGGGAATCGGCTTGGTCAGCGGCTATTTCGGCGGCGTTGTGGAAACGCTGCTCATGCGCTTTACCGATATCATGCTGTCTTTCCCCTTCCTGATTGTGGCCATCGCCATTATGGCGGCCCTGGGCTCCAGCCAGCGAAATATCATCCTGGCTTTGGCCATTGTGGGCTGGCCCCGGTTCGCCCGCCTGACAAGAGGGCAGGTGTTGGCTGTCAAGCAATCGGAATATGTGGAATCGGCCCGAGTGGCCGGCTTTGGCAATCTGCGCATTATCCTCAACCATATCCTGCCCAACTGCATGGGCCCCATCATCATCCAGGCCACCCTGGCCGTGGGCGGCGCCATTCTTTCGGCGGCCAGCCTGACGTATCTGGGCCTGGGCGCCGACGCGGCTGCGCCAGACTGGGGCATTATGCTCAGCCAGGGCCGGAATTACTTGCAGCTGGCTCCTTACCTGACCACAATCCCCGGCATCGCCATTTCCGTCACCGTGCTGGCCATGAACTGGATCGGCGACGGCCTGCGCGACGCCTTTGACCCCAAGATGAGAAAGTAGGCGGCAAGATGGCAAACGATAAATTTTTGACTGTTGAAAACCTGCGCACCTATTTTGACACCCCCGAGGGCCTGGTGAAATCGGTGGACGGCGTGTCCTTTTCCATCCGTCGAGGCGAAACTCTGGCGCTGGTGGGGGAAAGCGGCTGCGGCAAAACCGTGACGTCCCTTTCGCTGATTCGCCTGCTGGCGGACACCGCCCAAGTACAGGCCGACTACATGGAGGTGGACGGCCAGAAAATTCTGGAGCTGACAAAAGACGAGGCGCGAAAGCTGCGGGGCTCCAAAATATCCATGATTTTTCAGGAGCCCATGACGTCCCTGAACCCGGTCTATAAGATCGAGCGTCAGCTGGGCGAGGTGTTTCGGCTTCACGAGCCGGGGCTTTCCAAGCAACAGGTGTTTGAAAAATCCGTGGAGATTCTCAAAAGGGTGGGGGTTCCCAACCCGGCGGAGCGGCTGAAGGTCTATCCCCATCAGCTTTCCGGCGGTCTGCGCCAGCGGGTGATGATCGCCATTTCCCTGGCTTCCAGCCCCCAAATGCTGATTGCAGACGAGCCCACCACCGCCTTGGACGTGACCATTCAGGCCCAGATTATCGACCTGCTGAAGGAATTACAGCGGGACATGAATATGTCCATCCTGCTGATTACCCACGATTTCGGCGTGGTTTCCCAGATCGCGGAGCGGGTGGCGGTGATGTATGCTGGCAAGATTGTGGAGGAGGGGCCGCTGGAGCAGATTTTTGAGGACCCCTGGCATCCTTATACCAAGCTGCTGATTTTGTCCATCCCCGGCATTAAGGTGACCAGAGGCGGCCGGCTGGAATCTATTTCTGGCACAGTGCCCAACCCGCTCCATTTCCCAGAGGGGTGCCGATTTGCGCCCCGCTGCCCCTATGCCATGGAAATCTGCCGCCGGCAGCCGCCGGAGGAGGTCGTCTGCGGCGCCCGGAGAGTGAGCTGTTTTTTGAAGCAGGGGGAAGGTGAATCACATGAATGACACAAAATCCATTTTGAAAATCGACGATTTACAGGTCCATTTCCCCATCAAGGCGGGGCTGATGCAGCATACGGTAGGCGTCGTGCGGGCGGTGGACGGCGTCAGCGTCGATATTCGGCGGGGAGAGACGGTGGGCCTGGTGGGCGAAAGCGGCTGCGGCAAAACCACCATCGGCCGGGCCATCGTGCGGCTCAACCAGCCCACCGGCGGAAGGATTGTCTTTGACGAAAAGGAGGATATTCTGAAGCTGAAGGGCGGCGAACTGCGGCAGCTGCGTAAAAAATTGCAGATTATTTTCCAAGACCCTTATTCCTCGCTGAACCCTCGGCAGACGGTGAAGCGGCTGATCAGCGAGGCGCTGACCGTGCAGATGGGCATGACCCAATCGCAAGCCTTTGAAAAAACAGCCGAGCTGCTGACCGCCGTGGGCCTGAGTCCAGTGTACGCCCAGCGGTATCCCCACGAATTTTCCGGCGGCCAGCGCCAGCGGGTGGCGATCGCCAAGGCCATCGCCTTGCAGCCTGAGTTTTTGGTGTGCGACGAAGCGGTTTCCGCGCTGGACGTGTCCATCCAATCCCAGATCATCAACCTGCTGATGGATCTGAAGGAGCAGTATGGCAACATGACCTATTTGTTCATCTCCCATGCGCTGAACGTGGTGGAGCATATCTCCGACCGGGTGGCGGTGATGTATCTGGGCAAAATCATGGAAACGGCCTCCACAGAGGAGCTGTTCAGCCGCCCGCAGCACCCCTATACCCAGGCTCTGCTTTCCGCCATCCCCATTTTGTCCGGCCGGAAAAAGCGGGAACGCATTGTGCTCAAGGGCGAAGTGCCCTCTGCGGCCAACGTGCCGCCGGGATGCCGGTTTCATACCCGCTGCCCCTATGCCGAGCAGCGCTGTGTTCAGGAAATCCCCGCGCTGCGGGAAATCGCCCCCGGCCATCTGGCCGCCTGCCACAAGATTTAAGAGGAAAAGCCCGAAACGTCCTGTCCGCCTCCGCCGGTATTGGGCGGGGGCGGATTTTGCCTAACTTCCGGCCGGCGAAAAATTCACCGACTGTCCATTGACAACCCCCTGGCCGGGCCGATAGAATAAGAGAAAAACTCCGCCGGGCCAGAGCCTCTGGATAGAGGCGGGCGGAGCAGAAGAGAGGGACGGCGATGCAAGTTATTTTTATCCGCCATGGAGAACCAGATCCGGAGCCGGCGGACCGGCGAGGATTCATCGGCATGGGCCGGGATATGGCCCCTTTGACCGCTCTGGGGCGGGAGCAGGCCCGCAGGGCCGCGGAAGACCCCCGGCTGGCAGGCGCCCAGCTGATTCTTTCCTCCCCTTATACCCGGGCGCTGCAAACGGCGGCGGAAATATCCCGCCGAACCGGCCTGGAAATCCAGGTGGAGATGGATCTGCACGAAATGATCCCCGACCAGACCTTCCAGGTGAAAGGGGCGGAGGAAAACCATGCGCTTCACCTGGATTTTATTCGATGTCAGGGGGAGCATCCGGCGGGGGAGAGCCGGAAATGGGAGACCGTTTCCCAGGTCGTGGCCCGCACGCGCCGCGTGCTGGACCGATATCTGGACCTGGGCTATCGCAAAATCATCGTGGCGGCCCACGGCGGCGTCATCCGCCGGTATACCGGGGCGGTGGATATCGCCTATGCCGAAATCAACGAAGTGGAATACAGCCGGGAGTTCCGGTGTTATGGTTGGGTTCAAGCGCCGTCTTTGAGGGAGGAATGAAAGTTTGGTCAGCTCCTGGTCCATCGCGGCGATGGTTTTTACGTTGGCCGCGGCGATTTTCGTGCCGGCGATTCTGTTGGCGGTGCTGTGCGCCGCCAAAATTTTGCCCTGGAAGAGCGCTGTCGCCGGCTTTTTTCTCTATGCCTTTTTCCAAACCTGCCTGCGCCTGCCTTTGCTGTGGCTGGCTTACCGGGCGCCGGGGCTGCAGCGGCTGGCTTACAGCGCCGCAGGCAGCGCCTGCTTGATGGCCTTTTCCGCCGCGCTGGCGGAAGCGGGCGCACGGTTGGCGGGCGGCTGGTTTCTGGGCCGGGGCGGCCGGCGGCTGTCCGCGCGGGACGCCTTGGGCTATGGCATAGGGCATTGCATTGCCGAAACCTTTTTTGTCATGGGGATCGCCAGCTTTACCAACTTGGCTCTGGCCTTCGCCCTGAACAACGCCGGCCTGGCCGGCTATAGCCAAGCCTTTGGCCAGCAGGCCGCCATAGAGGTGTATCAGACGTTGACCAACACGCCGTCTATCCAGTTTGCTGCTGGCGGCCTGGAGCGAACCGCCTATCTGCTGATTCAGCCCGGGCTGACGCTGCTGGTTTTTTATGGCTTGCGGGTGGGCCGCAAGCGCTATATCGCCTTGGCGGCGGGCCTTCATTTTTTGCTGGTTCTGGGGGTGGCGCTGATGCAGCCCCATGGCTTGTGGGCGGGGGAATGCTATATCCTGTTGGCCGCCGGGTTGATTTTCGCCCTGTGTCAGCCTCTTCTGCGCCGCTATTGGCGGGCTGACCAAGGGAATTTGGACGAAAGAGCCGAGCAAAAGAAAGAAAGCCCCTGAGCGGGCCAAAACCGGGGCTCTCGAGGCCCTGGTTTTTTTATGCTGACGGGAATAAAATCCAAAAAATTCTCCTCTGTCCGGCGGAGAAATTTCTTGCCGCACAGGCGGGGTATACGATATAATATAGTAACCCGAGTTCTTAGCGAAGAGAGGGTTTGCATCAAAACAGAACCGCGAGGACGGCGGTTTTAGAAAAAGGAGGCGCTGAAGCCATGAAGATACGCGAGCTGAAGGAAATGATCCGCGCTTGGTGGGACGAAGAAGAGCCGGAAAACCAGGCGGAGGGCACGGCGGAGGAAAGCGCCGACTCGCTGCCGGATAACTGGAAAAAAGCGCCGGAGGTAGACCCGCTGAGGCCGCCTGCGAAAGAGGAAGAACATGTAATTAAGCTGCCGGCGGACCATCCGCTGAATCGGCTGCACGCCTTGCGCACAAGCGAAAAAAAGGGAAAGATACCCGCGCCCCGCATTTGTTTGGATGAAGAGGGGGTTTTGCCAGAGGGCTTGGCCAAAAAGGAAATGGCCCGCCTGCGGCAGGCCCTTACCGCCGCCAGCCTTTCTCGGCTGAACAAGGCGAAGCCCCGGAAGGACAATCCGCCTCCAGACTTGGACGCGGAGCTCTGGTTTTATCTTTCCGCCGACAAGCTGGCGGCCTGGATGCTGGTGTTTCCGCCGGCGGGCGTCGGCCAGCAAATCAACCGGGATATGATTTACCGGGGGCTCAAGGCCAAAGGAATCTCCTATGGCGTCAATGAAACCCTGGCGGACCGGCTGTCTCGGAATGAGCATCGGTATTGCACGCTGTATGTGATCGCCGTGGGCAAGCCTGCCTTTGACGGCAAGAACGGCAATATTGTCGACGCCTTTCCCCGCGGTGCCCAGCACTTTCTGGAGGTGGACGAATACGATCAGGCGGATTATACCAATCTGAATTGGATTCAGAATGTGGCCGAGGGAGACGAAATCTGCCGGCTGATTCTGCCGACAGAGGGCGAGCCGGGGGTGAATGTGCTCAATCAGCCGATTCCCGCCAAAAGCGGCAAGGCGGCGATTTTGCCCAAAGGCCGCAACACCGAAATCAGCGAGGACGGAACCCGGCTGGTGGCCAGTATGCCAGGCCATGTGGAATTTACCAACCGGGCTTTTCATGTGAAGCCTGTGCTGGAAATCGGCGAAAATGTGGATTTTTCCACCGGAGACATCAAGTTTTTGGGCGACGTTCATGTCCATGGCGACGTGTGCAGCGGCTTCATCGTCCGGGCCCAGGGCAACGTCCAGGTAGACGGCGTCATCGAGGCGGGCAGCACGGTGGAGGCCGGCGGCGACTTGATGGTGACCAAAGGCATTTTGGGCGACGGCGAGACGATTATCCGGGGGCGGCGAGGCGTATTCGCCAAATATATGGAGGGCGTTATCGCGTATGTCCGGGAAAACCTGCAAACCGATTGCCTTGTCAACTGCGAAGTGTATTGCGACGGCGACGTTCAGGTGGAATCCGGCCGAGGGACCATCATCGGCGGCCAGGTCTGGGCGGCCCAAAAGGTTTCCGCTCGGGTGGTGGGCGCCAAATCCGAATGCCGCACTACCGTGACCTTGGGGGGCCAGCCCTGCGCCACAGCCGAGCGAAAACACCTGCTGGAGGAAATTGAGGAGCTGGAAAAAGAGCTGGAGAAGGCGGAAAACCAGCTGGACAGCCCCACTCGGTCCGCCAAGCTCAGCCGCAGCAAAGTGCGCCTGCCGGCGGCCAAGCTCAAGCTGGACCAGCTGGAAAAAGAGCTGGAGGAATACGAAGACGACAACGAGGAAAACGACCGCCGCCGCCTGGAATGCGGCATCGCATACCCAGGCACAGAAATCATCATCGACGAAGAGCGCATGATCCTGCGTCAGGAAAAGCGCCAGTGCATCGCAAAATTGCTGCTTGGCGAAATTATATTGATGTAGCTGTTTCGTCGGTTTTTCTCCGTATCTCAAAAAAAATAATCCCCCAGTTGGGGGATTATTTTTTTGCTTTTTTGGCCTGTTTTCGCGGCAAAGGGCGAGGCGCCTCCACAGGGATTTGCCAGGGATAACCTTTTTTCTCCTGCACGGCGCCCTTGACTTTGCCTTGGCGGCACAGCTTGTTTAGAACGCTGGGCAAAATGCCCCATTGCGCGGTCGCCTCTCGCGTGGTCATATAACGTTTCGGAGCTTCCTCCATTTTTACGCCTCCTGATTTTTTTGAAATAGGGAATTAAAATATAGATTATGAAGATAATATATCTTTATTTTCGACTTGTCAAGCGATACGACCGCTTAAATGCGACAAAAACGAAAAAGCAAAGATTTATACTATCTAAGTAACAAAGGGGGAGGGCGATTTATGGAGGAATATTTGGATTATTTGACATGGGTTGCCCGGCGAATTGAAGAGCTTCGCATACAAAAGGGCGTCTCGGCAAGAGAGATGAGCTTGGCGTTGGGGCAGAGCACAGGATATATCAACAAAATTGAAAGCGGTCGGGCGCTGCCCTCTATTCCTGTGCTGATTTATATTTGTGAGTATTTCGATATCACGCCCCAGGAATTTTTCAACGTCGAATCCCCTGCGCCTCAGCGGAGCAAGGAGCTTCTGCGGGAGATTGAAAAGCTAAACGCGGTGCAGATCGATCATTTGATGCTGATTGTCAAAGATATCTTGGGCAAAAAATAAAGCCGCCGAGCGCAGCAGCGCCCCGGCGGCTTTTGGTTTCGATTTGTCGGCTGCCCGCGGCCATAACTGCCGTAGATACCGCTTGTTTGTGTTGAAGCATAGAAAAAGAGAGACGCCAAACGTCTCTCTTTTCTTGGTGGAGATAAGCGGGATCGAACCGCTGACCTCTTGAATGCCATTCAAGCGCTCTCCCAGCTGAGCTATACCCCCATATGGTCCGGCAGCTCAGGGCTTTCTGCAGCGCCCTGACTCCCGGTATGTCGCCGTCTCTTGACTGCTCACTTATCATACCACAGGGGATAACGGTTGTCAACGGTTTTTTGAAAAATTCTGAGGAAATTTTTTAGGCTGAATCAGAGCTGCATAACAAAGGCTTTGACGTCTTCCAGCTCTTTGGTCAGCGGCACGCTGATGACTTTGGAAAGGGCTTGGTTCAGCTCTTGGTATTGGTTTCCTGTGGTTTCCAAGGGTTCGAAACGATGGGCCTTCAGCCGCTGAATCCGGCTGTCCAGCTCTTGGATAATTTCATTTTTGATGGTTTGAGACATGGGTTTTCCTCCTTGCGCGTTGTGCATTCAGTATGCCCTGGAATGAGCGGAATATGCCTGCAAACGCATTGCGGCGGCCATGAAATTGGTGAAAAAGACGAAAGCAATGCGAAAAATAAAATAAATTTTATGCAAAATTTACTCTTTACAACGGGCGAAAAGAGGCGTAAACTGAAAAGCAAGTTCACAGCGAGAAAGACAGCGAAGAGAAGAGTAAGCGCAAGAAGCCTTTTACAGAGAGCCCGGGCAGCTGAAAACGGGCAAAGAGCGGCGGCGCCGAACATGGTCTTGGAGTCGCGCCCCGAGCGGAGGTTCCGTCAGGCGGCGACGGGTTTGCCCGTTACAGCAATAGAGTATCGGTTTCCCTGGCGTTCGGTTGGGGCCGCCCGTACTTGAAAAGGCGTCTGGCCGCGAGGCCGGCGCGAAGTAAGGTGGTAACGCGGAAGTTTTTGCAGGCTCCCGCCCTTACAGGCAATTTGTCTGGATGGGCGAGGGCTTTTTTTGCGTCCGTCCGGCGAGCAATCGGAGGAGGGACGAGAGATGATCTCAGTACAGAATGTGACGAAAATTTTTGAAACCAAAGAGGGCCGGGTAGAGGCTTTGCGCAATGTGTCGCTGGAGGTGGGCGACGGGGAAATCTGCGGCGTCATCGGCGCCAGCGGCGCGGGGAAAAGCACGCTGCTGCGGTGCATGGCTCTGCTGGATCAGCCCACTCAGGGAGAGGTGGCTGTGGACGGCGTCTGCTGCGCGGGGCTGAGCCGGGCCCAGACGCTGGCCTTGCGCCGGCAGATCGGCGTGGTCTTTCAAGGATACGGTCTGTTGGCCCAGCGAACGGCGGCGCAAAATGTGACGCTGCCCTTGGAGCTGACGCAAACGCCCAAAAAACAGGCCCAAGCCCGGGCGGAGCAGCTGCTGGAGGCGGTGGGTCTGGCGGATAAGGCCCGGGCGTATCCCAGCCAGCTTTCCGGCGGCCAGCGCCAGCGGGTGGCCATCGTCCGCGCTTTGGCCGCCAACCCCAAGGCCCTGCTTTGCGACGAGCCCACCAGCGCTCTGGACCCCTTGAGCGCCCAGGCCGTCCTGGAGCTGCTGCAAGGGCTCAACCGGCAGTTTGGCGTGACCATCGTCATCATCACCCATCAGCTCCAGGCGGTTCGGGCCCTTTGCCGCCGGGCGGCGGTGATCGACCAAGGGGAGTTTGCGGAACAGGGGGAGACGGAGCAGATTTTTACAGCGCCCCGCAGCCCTGTCACCCAAAGGCTGTTGGCGGAGGCGAAGCTGGCATGAGAGAGTTTTTGGCGGAATATGGCCAGATGCTGGCCCAAGGCGCCGGGGAAACGTTATATATGACGGCGGCGGCCCTGTTTTTTTCCTATCTGCTGGGTTTGCCTCTGGGGGTGCTGACGACAGTGACGGCTCAGGAGGGTCTGCGGCCCAATCGAGTTATAAACGGCCTGTTGGAATGGTTGACAGGGCTGACCCGTTCGATTCCTTTTGTCATCCTGATGATCGCCGTCATTCCCCTGACCCGGCTGATTGCTGGGACCAGTATTGGCCCTACGGCGGCTGTGGCGCCTTTGGTGATCGGCGCGGCGCCTTTTGCAGGGCGGATGACAGAGAGCGCTCTAAAGGAGGCGGACCCTGCCGCAGTGGAATCCGCCCAGGCTATGGGGGCTACCAATTGGCAGATTATCTGCAAGGTGCTGCTGCCCGAGGCGGCGCCCGCCCTGCTGCGAGGCTGCTCGATTACCGCCGTGACCCTGGTGGGGTATTCCGCCATGGCCGGCATTGTGGGCGGCAGAGGGCTGGGGGATATCGCTATCCGCTATGGCTATCACCGGTATGAATATGGCGTGATGCTGGCGACCATCCTGTTGTTGGCCTGTATCGTCCAGGTCGTCCAGGGCCTGTTTAGCCTGTTGGTCCGGCAGATTGACAAACGGAATCGATAACCAAAGGACCTTTTGCGGCGAAAGCGGCAAGAACAAAATACGATTAAACAGAAAAATATAACCATAAATGGAGGGAAACACGATGAAAACGAATTTTTGGAAAAAAGCGGCGGCGCTGACCGCGGCGGCCGGCCTGACTCTTTGCCTGGCGGCCTGTTCCCAGCAGAAGAAAGAAGAGGGAAAGCCCGAGCAGACTGACAACGGAGACGCCGGCCAGACTGTGACGCTGAAGGTGGGAGCCAGCCCTTCGCCTCACAGCCAGCTGCTGGAGCAGGCCAAGCCCATTTTGGCGGAACAAGGGATCACGCTGGAAATCCAGCAGTTTACCGATTATATCCTGCCCAACGAGGCGTTGGAGCAGGAGGAGCTGGACGCCAATTTCTTTCAGCATCAGCCCTATCTGGAGGAATTCAACCAAAAGCATGGGACCCATCTTGTTTCGTTGGGCGCCGTCCATTTTGAAGCCATGGGCATTTACGGCGGCAAATGCGACAGCCTGGAGCAGCTGCCGCAGGGCGCCAAAGTGGGCGTGCCCAGCGACGTGACCAACGAGGCGCGGGCCTTGCAGCTGCTGGCGGATAAGGGGCTGATTGCGCTGAAAGAGGGCGCGGGTCTGGAGGCCACGGCCAAGGACATTGTGGAAAACCCAAAGGAAATTCAGATCGTGGAGATGGAAGCGGCCAACCTGCCCCGGAGCCTGCCCGATTTGGATATCGCGGTCGTCAACGGCAATTATGCCATTGACGGTCAAGTGATCGACCGGCTGATTGAAAGCGAGAGCGCCCAGAGCGAAGCGGCTCAGACCTTTGCCAATATTGTAGCCGTCCGGGAGGGAGACGACAGGCCCGAGCTGAAAAAACTGCTGGAGGCCCTGCAAAGCCAGCCGATCGAAGCGTATATCGCCGAGGAATACAGCACGGTTTTCCCAGCTTTTTAGGGAAACTGGCTTCAAACAAAGGCGCTATGGCTGAGCCATAGCGCCTTTATTATGCCTTTATATAATAAGGTAGAGTTCATGGGATTTCCGCTTCGTTCAGCGAGCTGGCGTAATCGGTCCGGCCTGGGCCGTTGCACTGTTCGCAGAAAATAAAGAGGCGGTTTCCGGGTTTCCAATCAGGCAGGGCCAGCCGGGCCTCGCCTTCCGGCGACAGCGGGAGCGCGATATTGCCGTAATGCGTCGGGCGCAGCTTCTCGTCCAGCGCCAGGGCGGAAATTCGCTCGTTGGGCGCGGTTTCCAGGTTGAAAACCGGGGCGTTTTGATAGGGGATGACCAGCGTATCCCCCGCTCGCCGGATTTTGCCCAAAGAAAAGCCGTCCCGGTCTTGGTCGTGAAGAGTCAGCTTCCAGCAGGCGTTTTTTCGCTTCATGAGGGGGACGGGGGAGAGGAAAGCGGTTCCTCGCGGCGCCGTCCGGGTTTTGCCGCCGGGGCCGGAGACAAACAGCGCCCGGCTGGGGTTGAGATAGAGGGCCGGCCGGGCGAAAAATTTCATGGTCGTAGGGGAGCGCAGCAGCCCGCCAAAATGGGTGAGCACAATGGAAACCTCCACAGAGCGGTTGAAAACCTGCTCAAAGGTTCGGGTCCACCACTCTTGCTCCGCAATATACGTCCGTTTGCGGCGAAAGCCATAGTCCTCCCGCTCGGCCTCTTCTGCGGACAGGAAAAACACCCGATCCCCCTGTAAAATATCCGGCGCCGCCGGCAGGGGCGGCAAAACGGAGTTATAGGCATCCCGTTTAGGGCGATAAGCCGGGTCGCTTTGGTAGACGGCCAGCAGAGAATCTCTTTCGCCGGCGGCCAGGCAGGCTTGGGAGAACTGGAGGCACCAGCGGCGGGCGGCGCTGTCCCGCCAGACAGACGAGGGGGCCGCCTCCGCTTTTTCTGGGTTGGGCTGCCGATCAAAGGTCAGATAGCAATCCCGCCGGATTTGGCCGCTGACCGGATGATCCCCCAGCAGATCGTCGGACAGCAGCAAGAGAGGGCGGCCCTCGAAAAGCCGGTCGGCGTCGTCCCGATAGCCCTCTCCGGCGCTCTGCCGGCACAGGACCCGCCAAAGGATGGGCGGCCGCTCCGGCCCCTCTGCGGCGCCCAGCCAGATATATTGATACCCCCGCCGCCGTCTGTAGCCGGAGATGGGGCCGGTTCCCAAGGCCATGGCCGGGATTTTGCGGAATTTCTCAAACATAGCGGCATTCAACTCCTATCAGGGAATAGGGCGGGCCTCACTCGATTATAACGTCGGACCCCGTAGCCACGCAGCTGATAAAGCTGTTTCCCGGCGCCAGCTTCAGCGGTTTGCCCGCCTCGTCCAGCAGGCGCAGGGGCTGGTCGTAGGAATCCCTCTCCCAGGTAATGGGGACCCATCTGCCGCCGCAGCAATAAAAGCCCTGCCCCTGGCCGGTGGAGGTCACCTCCACCAAGGCCAAGTCGCTGCCCGGCACGTCGGACAAGGGCATTCGCAGGATAATCAGGTTGGTAACGGCTGTTTGTTTGTCATAATAGGCGTCCATCTGGGGTTGGCCGTATTGATAGCGCAGGTATTGGCCGCTTTGGGGGTCATATTCAAACCAGGGCTTGTGCCGGTTGGAGAAGGTCAGCGTCGCCTTGTTGGCGAAAGCGCCGTCGGAGGCGCTGTGGTTCGGGTCAAACGTGAAGACGGTTCCTTGGTTTTTTCGAGTCAGGTCCCGGTTTAGGCCGGCCAAAGCTTCTTCGATGCGGGGGCCGCTGGTGACGACGCTGTGTTCCAGACCGACGGATTTGCGGCGGGAAGCGTCCCGAACATACAGGGAGCCTTCGTAGCCGCCCCGGATGCCGTCCATATCGATCAGGTCTTTTCGCCGGCCAATCAGGTCGTAGGCAGGCACGCTGCCGCCGAAATGCAGATAAGCGGCTTCAAAGCCTTGGGCCAGATCGATAAAATAAGGCCGGGCGGAGCGCACAGAACCCAGAGCCTCCAGTTTGGCGGGGTTTTGGAACAGAGCCATGAAGCGGGTAATGCGGCCTTCGACGATCATCTCAATCAGGATATCCGCCTGGGAAATGCCCCACTGAGGCAGGCTGTTATAGCTGTTGCTCACCATCACTGCCACGGGGATGCGGGCGGCGGTCTCTTCGTCGACGCCGTCTTCCAAGCCAGTCAAGGGGTTCAGAGGCCCGGCGGGCTCCGGTTCCAGCTGGGGCTCCGGCTCCGGTTTTGCCTCCAGGTCTGGCAAAGGGATTTCCGGCGGCGGGTCTGTGGGCTGCTCCGCCGGGCGGGCGCAGCAGGCCAGGCTGAGCGACAGAACAAAGCAAAGAAAAAGGGCAGGCAAACGCTTTTGGAACATCAGAAACGCCTCCTCGTTTTGGGTTTGGGGCTTTCGTTACCTTTCTGCCCGCTTGGATAGCGCGTCCAACGAAGCAGGCAAGCTCGATACTCCATATCAGAAGAGCGACGGCGACGACAAGCCGGAAAGCGCCGTCGGCGGCGCTGCGGCAAAGGGGCCGGACGCAAAGCGATAGGGCGCCGCAAGGTCATTCCTGCTGAAAGGTATCGGAAAGCAGAATTTTCAGGATGTCGTTGTAAATCTTTTCTGCATCTTTGCGGAAATTCTGCTCCAACAGGGCGCACTGGCGGCTGTTCATCACCATCACATCCAGGGCCAGCACGGGAGCGTCGTGGTCGTTGATGGCCAAACGGACCTGATACGAGCCGTCCGAGCCTTGGGTATGGCTGGTTTCCAACGAGCTTTCCCGACGGATTTTGCGCACGACCCGAATGACGGCGGCCTGGGCCTTGTCTTTGACGCTCATCCGAAGGTCGCCTTCAAAGATTTTGGCGGCCTCGCGTCCCAGAGGGGTGACGTCGTACAGGGCTTTTCCATCCGGATCCTCCATGCGGCGGACGTGGCCCGTCTGCCGCAGCTCGGCAAAGGCTTCGGAAAATTCAAAGTACCCGAACGCGTCGTCGATCAGGCAGACGTCCAGCAAATCCGGCTCGCTGATGGGGAAGGGCAAATGGCTCATAGCGAACAGAATAAAATATTTGATGTCGTTTTTATCGCGGAGATAACCCATGCTCATAGCGGCTTTCCAGCCCCGCCCCTTCCGTGGGTTCAGGGCCTTTCCTTTCTGTTTGGATGGATTCCCAGACGAGCGAATCGCCGAAAATCGGTTGGAAGTCGGTTTGCGCCGCTCGGCGCGCCCTGCTCGCGGCAAGTCCTTCCTGTTGTCCTTATGGATATTGTACCACAGGCAGGGGATAAATACAAAGAAAGAAAAGGCGAAACCCGGAGCGCATGAAAGGCCGTTTTGCGCCGCGGCGGCACAAAACGGGCCGGAAGCCAATAGAATGGCAATATAAAATGGCAATAAGGTGGCGATATGCAATGAAAGAACAACTGTTGCAAACCGGTTATACCTGGGGGAGGCAAGTGGTGCTGCGCTGCCAGGCCCGATACCCGCAGCTGGAGGCCGGGGAGCTGCCCGGCTTTGAAGGCGTCCTTTCCCAATATTACGCCGCGTATGCGCGGGACAAAATCAACAACTTAGCTCGGGGCTGGTACCCCGCCGCCTGCGCTTCCTGCCGCCGGATGGGGCCTTACGGCGGATTTTCGCCTCTGGAGGCCCAGTGCGAATACACGGTAATGTATAATCGAGGCGGTTATTATTCGGCGTTTTTTGATACATATGTCCGGCAGGACGGCCGGGATCTGGCCGCCGGGAGGCAAAGCGGCGTCTTTTGGACAGGCGCTGGGCGGATGGTTCCTCTTTCGGCCCTGTTTCGCCCAGGGTATCCGTATCGTCAGGTCATTCTGCGATGCGTGCAGGAGGAAACCGCCCGCCAAGCGGGGCGGGACCCAGGCGCCTTTTATGTGGATTGGCCCACGCTGGTGAACAAAGGGCTGGACGAGCGAAACTATTACTTAGCCGACGACGGTCTGGTGATCTACTATCCCCGCCGAGCCTTGGGGCCTTCTTCCACAGGGCTCCCGTCCTTTCTTATCCCTTACGCCGCCTTCGGCAGCGGATTGGGGCCAGAACTATAGAGGCAGAGGGGGCGCCGTTTTACCCGCGCAAATTTTTGCATCAGGCCGGCGGAGCAGGGCCCCGTTCTTTTGAAGGAACGAAGCCCCTCTGCCGGCGGGGGATTTCTGCGCTCTGGCTCCGGCCAGGGGCCGGCGCGCAGGAATCGGACTCGCCTGCGCGGCGCGCGTCGGTCGGCCTTCTTCGGCCCTGGCCCGGCCTTGCCGACGGGAGAGGGAATGTGGTATAATTCAATCCATAGACGGCAATTTATGCACGGGCGGTGTAGGAATATGGAAGAAAAAAGAATGGGCGGGAAAATTGGCGGGATCTTGGGCTGGGTGTTGGCGATTGGCGTTGGGCTGGCGCTGGCGGCGGCGACTTATGTGGGTTTTTTTGCCAATTGCCTGCTGCCAAGCTTTTGCGGTTATCAGCTGAGCCCGGTGCTTCAGCGCGATATGGGCCAAGCTCTGCCGGAGGGCGGTTTGGCGGTGGTGGACCTGCGGTCCATGCCAGAACAGGACGAAGCGGCGGCCTATCGGGACGACGAGGGCCGAATGCGCTTTGGCAGGCTGTGCGGCAGAGAGGGAGAAGACTTTTTGCTCAAAGCCGACCTGAGCCAGCAGACGGAAACGCTGACGCCGGACCGGCTTGCCGGCGCGGTGCGTTTCTATGTGTCCGGCCTGGGCGGGCTGGTAACGACCCTGGAAACCTATCGCTTGACGGTGGCGGCTACGGCGGCTGTCTATATCCTGGCGCTGCTGGCGGCGCTCTTTACCCGGGGCAAACGCCGCCGGCAACGTCGCCGCCGGGAGCTGGTAGAACTTTTTGCCTTTTATGGCGAAAAATACGATATGGAGGAAGCGGATATCGATTATTGATCCCCTTTTTCGGCGGATCGCGGCGCAAATATTTCAGGAATAGTCCCGTCGCGGGACTATTTTTTTGCCGGCCTTTTCAAAGAGACAAAAGGGATTTCGACAGAACGCCGTCCGCCGGCGTCGCTGGGGCGGAAGCCTTGAAAACAGTTGGATCAGAGCCGCCGCCGCGCTTTGCGCCGCGGCGGCTTTTCCGCGCCGGCTCCTGGCGTTTTTGCGTTTTGGGATCGACAAAATTTTATGAATATTATGCAAAAGAATCATGAAAAAACTATGAAAATTACACAAAAAATAAGCAAAAAGCCAAAAATAGAACTATCAGGTATTGTTGAAAAAGCATAGAAAAGAGCGGAATAAACTTTGTATAATTGTATGAAATATATAATAATTATAAAGCGAAAGACAAACTTTTTCTTGCAATAAAGCGAAACGCCTCATATAATTGGAGTCACGTCCAGCTGGATTTTAACGGCGGTTTGTGAGGCCGCTGTTGAAAAATATTAGATGAGGTGAGAAACATGAACAAAAAACTGCGGACGCTCAGCCTGCTGCTGGTTCTGGCCATGGCCTTTGGCCTGTTTGCCGGATGCAGCAAGGAAGAGCAGCAACCCGCCGACGGCGGCGACAAGCCCGCCGCAGGCGACGACGAGAAGAAGGAAGGCAGTTCTTCCTCCGGCGGCCCCGTCAAGGACAGCATCGTCATCGCCACCGCCAACGAAACCCCGTCTCTTTCTCCCACTGAGCACAACGCCGTGGCCGGCTCTTACATGAACCTGCTGACTTATAATACCCTGTTCCGGGGCGGCATGGATCTGGAACCCGAACCCGACCTGGTGGAGAGCTATGAAGCCGTCAGCGAAAACGAATGGCAGTTTAAGATCAAGCAGGGCGTCAAGTTCCACAACGGCGAAACCATGACGGTAGAAGACGTCAAGGCTTCTCTGGAATGGGCCAAAGGCTTCCCGGAGGTCAGCTTGTACAACGACGATATCGTCAAAGTCGACGTGATCGACGACGAAACCATTCAGATCACCACCCCCGGCCCGGACGCTATGCTGCTGAGCAACCTGAGCCACCATGGCAACGCCATCGTGCCCAAAGCGCTGATCGACAGCGGTCATGACTTCAACGCCGAGCCCATCGGCACAGGCCCGTATAAGTTCGTCAAGTGGAACCGGGGCGACAGCATCGAGTTTGAAGCGTTTGAAGATTTCTTCCGGGGCGCTCCTCCTATCAAGCATATGACATGGAAGACCATCCCCGAAGGCTCCTCCCGGACCATCGCCTTGGAAGCCGGCGAGATTGATTTCATCGTGGAAGTGGAAGCCATGGACGGCGACCGCCTGAAGAGCAACGATAAGCTGACCGTCATCGAATACAGCGCCACCAACGAAACCTGGCTGATGCTGAACAACGAGAAGCCCGGCCTGGATAACCAGGACGTGCGCCACGCCATCAACACGGCCATTGATAAAGACAGCGTCGTGACCGTGGCCTATAACGGCATGGCCACCCCGGCTATCAGCCAAATGCCCATCAACTTTGAGGGCGCCACCACGGAGAACGCCGACGTTTACGACGTGGAAAAGGCCAAAGAGTGGCTGGATAAATCCGGCGTGGACCCGGCCTCCATTGAAATCGCCATCATCTGCTCGGACGACACCAAAAAGCGGGGCGGCGAAGTTGTGCAGGCCAACCTGAAGGAAATCGGCATCAACGCCACCATCGAGAGCATGGACCTGGCCACGTATCTGTCCGTCACCACAGAGGGCAACTTTACGGCGGCCATCGGCGGCTATTCCTCCAGCAACTTATTGGGGTATGTGGTGGGCGTGTACCACTCCGATTCCATCAACGCCTCCAACAAGACCCGGCTGAACAACCCGGAAGTCGACGCGCTGATCGACAAGGCCAAGGAAACCCTGGACCCGGCCGAGCGCAAAGTGATTATGGAAGAGCTGTCCGCGCTGCTGAACGAACTGTGCTCTCAGGCGCCTCTGTGGCAGCCGGTCAGCATGAGAGCCTATGCCGCCGGTCTGCAGGGCGTGCAGGTCAGCGACAGCGGCACTTTGTATTTTGAAGATTGCTATTGGGCTGAATAAGCGTATGCTTGCCAAAGACTGATTTCGATCAGACGGCGGGCCTCGCCGCCCCCGGCTTGCGCCGGGGGCGGCGCCGACATGGGCGAAGCTGGCTGAAGCACAATCGCCTGCCTTTGTCAAATCTTTTTTTATCCGGCTCCGAAGGGACGGCCGGAGAAAATATGTGCAGATTGCCCAGAGGAAGCGGCGAACAAAAGCGAGTAAGATGCAAAATGAACAAAAAATGAATTTTTCGGCTCGCTGCTGGATTTGCGAAAATATACAGAGTGCACAAAAAGAAGAGATAAAATTTTACGTTTGGAGCAGAACTGCATAAGAATTGTGAAATAAAACGTAAATTTTCCGTTGCAAAAAGAAATTCGACAGATTATAATACAAGTTACAGTTGCTTATGGGAACCATTGGGCGCCGCAGCCGGCGGAAGCTCGGGACCCAGCGAAGCGCATTACATAGGCCGGGGCGGGCGGCGCGCTCCCCCTGCGTATGTGGCGATAACCTTTTTGCCGGATGCGCCGCCAACAGAATTGGCAGCGTCCTGTTGGAGGCGCAGGGGCAAAAAAACAACTTAGGAGGATCTTATGTGGAAATTCATTCTTAAGAGACTGGTTATGATGATCCCCGTGCTGATCGGCGTCACGCTGCTCGTGTACATGATCCTGCATTTCGCCCCCGGCGACCCGGCCAAGGTTATTTTGGGCGAGCAGGCCACACCTGAGCAGATTGAAGAGCTGAGAGAGCAGCTGGGGCTCAACGACCCGGTGTTGGTGCAGTATGCCAACTACATTATCAACCTGGTGCAGGGCGATATGGGTATGTCGTACAAAACCAAGGGCCCGGTTTCGGACGAAGTGTTCAACCGGTTCCCCAACACCATGAAGCTGACGGCCTGCGCCATGGTGCTGGCTGTGGCGGCGGCCGTGCCTCTGGGCGTCGTGGCCGCTGTGAGACAAAACACCCTGTTTGACAGCGTGAGCATGATCGTCGCCCTGGTGGGCGTTTCGATGCCCATCTTCTGGCTGGGCCTGCTGCTGATCCTGTGCTTCTCGCTGAAGTTGGGGTGGTTCCCCTCTTCCGGCAGCGAAGGGTGGAAGAGCATCGTGCTGCCCGCCGTTGCTCTGGGCTTTAACCACATGGCGTCCATCGCCAGAACGACCCGTTCTTCCATGCTGGAAACCATCCGCGCGGATTATATCCGTACTGTTCGCGCCAAGGGCGTGGCTTATCGGAAGGCTATCACCAAGCACGCGCTGAAAAACGCGCTGATCCCCACAATCACGGTTATCGGCCTGCAGATCGGCTTTATGCTGGGCGGCTCCGTGCTGACAGAGACCGTGTTCGCATGGCCTGGCGTCGGCCGCCTGATGGTGGACTCCATCAACGGCCGCGATATTCCCATGGTTATGGGCTGTATCATCCTGGTCTGCGCCACATTCTCCTTCGTAAACCTGATCGTGGACCTGCTGTACGCAGCGGTGGATCCGCGGATTAAGTCCCAGTATAAGTCAGGGGGTAAGAGCAAATGAGTAAAGGCAATAACAACGCCGCGACAAGCGCGAAAAAACGCGGCCAGATGTATGATGTTTGGCGCCATCTGAAACGAAACAAGGGCGCTATGCTGGGGTTGGCCATTGTGGTTCTGCTGATCCTGATGGTGGCTTTTGCCGGCATAATTTATGATTATGAAGACGTCGTTATCAAGCAGGATATCCCCAACCGCCTGCAGTCTCCTTCCGCCGCCCATCCCTTCGGCACTGATGAAATGGGCCGCGATATCATGGCGAGAATCTTCCACGGCGCCCGCATGAGCTTGGGCATCAGCGTGGTGGCCGTTTGCTTCTCTCTGGTTGTGGGCGGCATTCTGGGCGCTTCCGCCGGCTTCTTCGGCGGTACAGTGGATATGGTTATCATGCGTACCATGGATATTCTGTTGGCTGTTCCCAACATCCTGCTGGCCATCACCATTGTGGCCGCTTTGGGCGCCAGCAACTTTAACCTGATTTTGGCTCTGACAATTTCCAGCGTGCCAGGCTTCTCTCGTATCGTCCGCGGCGCTGTGCTGACTGTCCGCGACTCCGAGTATATTGAGGCCGCCAGAGCCATCGGCGCCAAAAACGGCAGAATCATCCTGAGCCACGTTATCCCCAACTGTATCGGTCCTATCTTGGTTCAGACAACGCTGAATGTCGGCGGCACAATCCTGTCCACTGCGGGCCTGAGCTTCCTGGGTCTGGGCGTGCAGGCTCCCCGTCCTGAATGGGGCGGTATGCTGTCCAGCGGCAGAACGTATATCCGCGACTACAGCTATATCACCATGTTCCCCGGCTGCATGATTATGATCACGATCCTGAGCCTGAACCTGTTGGGCGACGGTCTGCGTGACGCGCTGGATCCGAGACTGAAGTAAGACAGGAGGAAAAAAGCGATGAGTGACAAAAAGAACCTTGCTGTTGAAATCAAGGATCTGGTGGTGGAATTCCGCACAGACGATTCCGTCGTCCAGGCGGTAAACGGGCTGGACCTTGAGATTGAAAAAGGCAAGACATTGGGCCTGGTTGGCGAAACCGGCGCCGGTAAAACGACGACCGGTCTGTCCATCCTGCGCTTGATCCCGGATCCTCCGGGAAAGATTGTAAGCGGCACGGTCAAGCTGAACGGCGAGGATATTTTCGCCAAGACGGAAAAAGAGATGGAGAAGGTCCGCGGCAATCAGGTGTCGATGATCTTCCAGGACCCCATGACCTCTCTGGACCCTGTTATGACAGTGGAAGAGCAGATCGCCGAGGTTGTGGAGCTGCATGAAAATGTGAATCACGCCAAGGCCATTGAACGCGCCAAAGAGATGCTGGAGCTGGTCGGTATTCCTGGCGAGCGCGGCACAGAGTATCCGCACCAGTTCTCCGGCGGCATGAAGCAGCGCGTGGTTATCGCTATCGCGCTGGCCTGCTCCCCGGGCCTGCTGATCGCCGACGAACCCACCACGGCTCTGGACGTTACCATCCAGGCCCAGGTTCTGGAGATGATGAAAAACCTGAGAGAGCAGTATAACACCTCCATGCTCATGATTACCCATGACCTGGGTATTGTGGCGGAGATCTGCGACACGGTTTCCATCATCTATGCCGGCCGTATCGTGGAGCACGGCACGTTGGAAGACGTGTTTGATTATACGCGCCATCCGTATACAGAGGGCTTGTTCAACTCCCTGCCCGACCTGGATCACCGGGAGCAGCGGCTGAAGCCCATCAAGGGCCTGATGCCCGACCCCAGCAATCTGCCGGCGGGCTGCGCTTTCTGCCCTCGCTGCGATTACGCCATGGAAATCTGCAAAACCCAGAAGCCCAAGCGCGTTTACCGCAACGAGGAGCACTATGTGGAGTGCCATCTGTATAACGAAGAGAATATCAAGGAAGGGATGTTGAACCGGAAATGAGCGAACAGAGAGCACTGTTAGACATAAGGGGCCTCAAGAAGTATTTCAGCACCCCCAGAGGCTTGTTGCACGCGGTCGACGACGTCACCTTCACCATTGATAAGGGCAAGACTCTGGGCGTTGTGGGCGAATCTGGCTGCGGCAAGTCCACCACAGGCCGGGCTATCCTGCGCCTGCTGGAGCCCACAGGCGGCGAAGTGCTGTTTGAGGGCGAAGACCTGGCTAAACTGAGCAAGGAAGAGATGCGCAAAAAGAGAAAGGACCTGCAAATTATCTTCCAGGACCCCTTCTCCTCTTTGAACCCCAGAAAGACGATCAGCCAGACCATTGCCGAGCCGCTGCTGCTGAACAAAATGGTCAGCGACAAAAAACAGCTGCAGGACCGCGTGCTGGAGCTGATGGCCACCGTCGGCCTGGCGGAAAGACTGTATAACACCTATCCTCACGAGCTGGACGGCGGACGCCGGCAGAGAATCGGCATTGCCCGGGCTCTGTCTGTAAATCCGAAGTTCATTGTGTGCGACGAGCCTGTTTCCGCTCTGGACGTTTCCATTCAGGCCCAGATTTTGAACCTGATGGAAGATTTGCAGGAGCAGATGGGCCTGACTTATATGTTCATCACCCACGACCTGTCTGTCGTCAACCATTTCTCGGACGATATTGCGGTTATGTATCTGGGCAAGCTGATTGAAAAAGCGCCCTCCGACGAGCTGTTTAAGAACCCGACCCATCCCTACACCAAGGCTCTGCTGAGCGCGATTCCTTTGCCCAATATCCACAAGAAGACAGAGCGGATCCTGCTGAAGGGCGAAATTACCAGCCCCATCGAGCCAAAGCCTGTGTGCCGTTTTGCCAACCGGTGCAACTATGCCACAGACCGCTGCCGCGGGGAAGAACCCAAGCTGAAAGAAATCAGCCCGGGCCATTTTGTTTCCTGCTTCTTGGCAGACTAAAATTGAATTTCCACATAGGGCCGGCGCGAGAAATCGCGCCGGCTTTTTTCATGTTTCCGCTGATCGCCTGGAAGGGCGGCGCTGAAAGAGCTGAAAATAAATTGGTCAAAATACACAAAAAATAAGGGGAATTGACTGTGCAAATTAGATAAAAGAAATACGCAAGATTATGCAAAAAATATTGATTTATAATCCAATGGACAATTTCGTTGAAACCATCGAAAATAACGATAAGTTTTTATGAAAATTTCACAAAAATCCGGTGTGTATGAAAAAAATATAAACAGAATATTATCAAAAAGAAGAATAAATGAACGATTAAATCCGAAAAGCTACTTGAAAAAACATCGTAATCTTGCGCAGAAGGATTGCCAGAGGGAGAAATTGCCGTTATAATAACGCTATCGCCAGCGCAGTTGAACAGGTTGAACAGAATGTTATGGGTTCTTTTCAACAAAGCGCCGCTGAGCGGCGTTTCAAAGCGATTCCCTATCCCGGCGTCGCGGCAAAAGCTGCGGCAAATCTGAAGATGAGGTGAAAGGTATGAGTAAGAGAAGGTTTATCAGCGTTTTGGCATTGTTGGCCATCACAGTCAGTCTGTTCGCCGGCTTGGCCGGGTGCAGCAAAGACGACGGCAAAACCGACGATCCCAGTTCCAGCACGGGCAAGGTGGAAGGCGGAGGCGCTTCGGCCAAAGACACAATCGTGATTGCCACCATGAGCGAACCTCCTTCCCTGACAAACAACGAGCATAGCGCCGTAGCCAGCAACTATATGAACCTGCTGACCTACGAAGGCCTGCTGCGGCAAGGCATGGATTTACAGCCTGAGCCCGGCTTGGCGGAATCTTGGGAAGCCGTCAGCGAAACCGAGTGGGATTTTAAAATCCGCAAGGGCGTGAAATTCCACAACGGCGAAGAATTGACGGTAGAAGACGTAAAAGCCTCTCTGGATTGGGCCCAGCAGTTCCCGCTGATTAAAACCAGCACAGAGAATATCAAGCAAGTGGATATCATTGACGACGAGACCGTCCGCGTGACAACCTTTGAGCCCTGCGCGGTTATCCTGAGTAACCTGACCGGCAGAGCCAACGCTATCGTGCCCAAGTCTCTCATCGATTCCGGCAACAACTTCAACGACAACCCCATCGGCACTGGTCCCTATAAGTTTAAGAGCTGGACCATGGGCGACAGCATCGAGTTTGAAGCTTTCGACGATTACTGGGGCGGCGCTCCGGCGATCAAGCATATGATTTGGAAGATCATCCCGGAAGGTTCCTCCCGCACCATCGCCCTGGAAGCCGGCGAAATCGACTTCATCATCGAAGTGGAGCAGATGGACCTGGACCGGCTGGACGGCAGCGACGATATTACTGTTCTGCGGTATGACGCTACGGACACCAACTTTATGACCCTGAACTTTGAAAAAGGTTTCAGCGACCCGAACCTGCGTCACGCCATCAACTCCGCGATTGATAAAGACAGCGTAATCGCTGTGGCGGCCAACGGCTTGGGCGTCCCGATGCTAGGCCAGACCCCGCCCAACCTGATCGGCGCTTTTGAAGAAAATGCCGATAAATATGACCCGGCGAAGGCCAAAGAATATCTGGATAAATCCGGCGTAGATCCCTCTTCTGTGGAGCTGTCCATCATTTGCTCCAACGATATGAAGAAGAGAGCGGCCGAAGTGATTCAGGCCAATCTGAAGGAGCATTTGGGCATTAATGCGCAGATCGAGAGCATGGACCTGGCCACTTACCTGTCCACTACCTCTGAAGGCAACTTCACAGCTTGTATCGGCGGCACCAACTCCACCGAAACTGTGGGTTATATCAAGTATCAGTTCCACAGCAGCGCCATCGGCGGCGCCAACCGCTCTCGCTTCCAGGATTCTCATGTGGACGAGACGATTGAGCGTCTGTTGACAGTTCTGGACGACGACGACCGCTATGCTCAGTGCGAAGAGCTGTGCGCATATCTGAACGATCAGTGCGTGGTGATCCCTCTGTGGCAGCCTATTTCTCTGCGGGCTTTTAACTCCAAGCTGAAGGGCGTAGAAGTCAACGCCGGCGGTACGGTTTATTTCGAGAAGTGCTATTGGGAAGATTAATTCTGTCCTATAGGCGAACCCCATCAACAAACTGCAAAGACGGGCCGAAAGGCCCGTCTTTTTTTCGCCGCCTGAAAAGGGAGAAGCCTTGTCGAAGGAGCCCAAGGGCTGGGAATTCATTTGGATCAATTGCGAAAATAAGAGAAAAACAAGAAAGCGCAATTTGCGGGATGGGAAATATGTGCGAAATAATTTTGGAAGAAATGAAAAAAATGACCCGGCGGATTTTGTCATGTTTCACAAAAAATCAATGAAATTGTAGCAAATATTCAAAAACTATTGTGCAAAATAGCTCCTTTGAGTCTGGACAAAGGCGGATAAAATAGGGCAAAATGACGGTGGAAATATGCGTTCCTTGCGCAGGGGGCTTGCTCTGGAAAGATATGTGCTTTATAATCAAAATAACAGGCAGGCAGATTGGCCAAAAGCGCTTTGCAAGCCGGCCTGGGTCAGATCCACAGGCGGAGAAAGCCGCCCAATTTTTGAGAGGTGAGGTTATGAGTAAAAGAAAACGTTTGGTCAGTATTTTAGCCTTAGCGGCCATGACGACAAGCCTGTTTGCAGGCCTGGCCGGGTGCAGCAAAAATGAAGACCCCGGCCAGGGCGGAGGAAGCGATCAAAAGAAATCCTCTAAGGACAGCATCGTCATCGCCACTATGAGCGAAACGCCCTCCTTGACCAACAACGAACACAGCGCGGTGGCCGGCGTTTATATGAATTTGCTGACGTATGAGGGCCTGCTGCGTCAGGATATGAACGTACAGCCTGAGCTTTGCCTGGCGGAGTCCTATGAGGCTGTCAGCGACACAGAGTGGGATTTCAAAATTCGCAAAGGCGTCAAATTCCACAACGGGGACGAGATGACAGTGGAAGACGTTAAGGCCTCTTTGGATTGGCATAAAAATTTCCCGCTGATTAAGACCAGCACAGAAAATATCAAACAAGTGGATATCATCGACGACGAAACCGTTCGGATCACGACATATGAGCCCTGCGCCTTGATTCTGAGCAATTTGACCGGCACTTATAACGCCGTTTTGCCCAAAAAATTGATCGACGAGGGCAACAATTTCAATGAAAACCCCATCGGCACCGGCCCCTATGTGTTTAAGAACTGGAATATGGGCGACAGTCTGGAATTTGAGGCATTTCCGGATTATTGGGGCGGCGAACCCGCGATTAAGCACATGACGTGGAAAATCATCCCCGAAGGCTCTTCGCGGACCATCGCTCTGGAGGCCGGCGAGATCGATTTTGTTGTGGAAGTGGAGCAGATGGATATCGAACGGCTGGAGAGCAACGACGATATCACCGTTTATAAATATGAAGCCACTGACGCCAATTTCCTGACGCTGAACCATGAAAAGGGCGCTCTGGGCAACAAATTAGTGCGCCATGCCATCAATTCTGCGATTGATAAGGACAGCGTCGTCACCGTGGCCGCCAATGAATTGGGCACGGTGATGAAGGGACAATCTCCGGCCAATCTGGTGGGCGGTTATGACGAAAACGCCGACGTTTTTGACCCGGCAAAAGCGAAAGAATATTTGGCTCAATCCGGCGTGAACCCGCAGGACGTCACGTTTGCGATCATCTGCTCCAACGATATGAAAAAGAGGGCGGGCGAAGTGATTCAGGCCAACCTGAGAGAGCATCTTGGCATTGAATGCACGCTGGAAAGCATGGATCTGGCCACCTATCTGTCCGCTACCTCGGAAGGCAATTTCACCGCTTGCATCGGCGGCTTGAATTCTACGGATACGGTGGGCTACTTGAAGAGCTTGTTCCACAGCGAGTCCATCGGCGGCGCCAATCGAAGCCGTTATGTGGATTCTTATGTGGACGAAACCATTGAAAAGCTGTACGTTACGTTGGACGACGACGAGCGCTATGCTTTGTGCGAAGAGCTAAACGAATATTTGAATGAGGAATGCGTCATCATTCCGTTGTGGCAGCCCATCGCTGTGCGCGCCTATCAGAAGGATTTGCAGGGCGTGGAGATCAACGCCGGCGGCACGCTGTACTTCAAGGACTGCTATTGGGGCGAATAGTCTTCCATCAACAAAAAAAGCAAAGTTGTTCTTCAATTCGGCGGAGCCTCTTGGCTCCGCCTTCTATTTAACGGTTTTCGGAGAAGTTTTTTCAAAAATATAAAGTTTTTTGTATTTGGGCAAACGAGGCTCTAATTTAGGCAATTTGTACAAAAAGAAATCTTTGAATTAGAGAAAATCCACAAAAAATACGGGAAATATCGAAAAAACCGAAGAGCAAAAGGGCAATTATAGATAAAAAATAGCCTAAATTTTTGCACAAAATGACGAATGATTTCACAGAAACGAAAAAAATATTTAAAAAATTTCATTGAAACCGGCGGGTTTTTCGATTATAATGCCTTCGTTGGACAGGAGCGCAAAAGCCCCTGCCGGCGAATTTTTAAAATGAGGTGAAAGGATATGCAAAGCAAGAAACTGCGGATTCTCAGCCTGCTGCTGATTTTGGCCATGGCCTTCGGCCTGTTCGCCGGGTGCAGCAAGGACGAGGCCGGCGATAAGGACGACCAGCCTAATGCCGGCGACGACGCCAACAAGCCTTCCGACGACCAGCCTTCCGGCAATAGCGGCAAGGACAGTATCGTCATCGCTACCATGAGCGAGACGCCTTCTCTGTCTCCCACCGACCACAACGCCACGGCCGGCTCTTACATGAATCTGTTGACCTACAGCACTTTGTTCAATTCGGATGTGGAGATGAACCCCCAGCCTCTGCTGGTGGAAAGCTATGAGAACATCAGCGACACTGTGTGGGAGTTCAAGCTGCGCCAGGGCGTGAAATATCACAACGGCGAGACGATGACGGTGGAAGATGTGAAAGCCTCCCTGGATTACGCCAAGACCTGCCCGGAAATCTCCTTGTATAACGATTGCATTGAGAGCGTTGAGATTGTGGACGAACAGACCTTCCGCATCACGACTCCCGGCCCCTCCGCCGTGCTGCTCAACCACCTGGGCCACCATGGCAACGCCATTGTGCCCAAGGCTCTGCTGGACGCGGGCCACGACTTTGCCACCGACCCTGTGGGCTCCGGCCCCTACAAGCTGGTGGAATGGAAGCGGGGCGACAGCGTGGAATTTGAAGCCTTTGAAGATTACTTCCTGGGCGAAGCCCCCATCAAGCATATGACCTGGAAGATCATCCCTGAAGGCTCTTCCCGCACCATCGCTCTGGAAGCCGGCGAAATCGACTTCATTGTGGAAGTGGAAGCCATGGACTACGACCGCCTGAGCGCCAATGACGACGTGGCTATCTATGAATACAGCGCCACCGAGCACAACTGGATGATGCTGAACAACGAAAAGCCCGGCCTGGATAATGTAAACGTCCGCAAGGCTATCGACTGCGCTGTGGATAAAGAGGCCATTGTCACTGTGGCTTTGAACGGCATGGGCGAGGCGATTTATTCCCACGCCCCCAACAACCTGCCTGGCGCCAGCGAGGAGAATGTCAACTCCCATGACCCGGAAAAAGCCAAAGAGTATATGGCCGCCTCCGGCGTGGACCCCGCCTCTGTGCAGCTGGCCATTATCTGCTCCAACGACACCAAAAAGCGGGCCGCCGAAGTGATTCAGGCCAATCTGAAGGAAACTTTGGGCATGGATTGCACCATTGAGAGCATGGACCTGGCCACCTATCTGTCCACCACAGCGGACGGCAATTATACCGCCTCCATCGGCAATTACACCTCCAGCGATATGGTGTCTTTCCTGGTGGGCGTTTACCACAGCAAGTCTATCGGCGCCTCCAACAAGACCCGGATCAACGACTCGGAAGTGGACGCTCTGATCGACCAGGCTTCCGCCACCATCGACCCCGCTGAGCGTGAGAAAGTGCTCCAGGAGTGCGTGGCCAAAATCAACGCCCAGACTCCCCAGATTCCCTTGTATCAGCCCATCAATTTCCGGGCCTACAACAAGGATCTTCAGGGCGTCGAGGTTTCTCCCAGCGGCACGCTGTATTTTGAAAACGTCAGCTGGAAGAACTAAACGCAAAAAACGAGCAAGACCAAATTGCAAAGAAAAGGCCCGCGCCCTGTGGCGCGGGCCTTTTTGCGCCTCCGCTGCGTCGGCAAAGGAGATGTAACAAAAAATAAATAATTTTGAGATGAACCTGTAATATCGTCGTTTTGAACAGAAATCCCCTCCATATTTATGAGAATTGCACAAAAAATCGAAAAACACTGGCCAAACGCCTTTGTAATTATTGTTTGATTTATCTAAATAAAATATTTCTTTTTTGTATAGTTTGCCTAAAAAATTGAGAAAGACAGGCGAAGAGAATTAGAAAAACTATTGCAAAATCCGATTTGAGACGATATAATCCAGTATACGAACAAAAGGGAAAAAAGCCCGAGCGATTTGTGCAGAATCGACAAAGCCCGGAAGAGCGATTTTCCGAAGCAAAAGCCGCCTGCTCCTATGTGCGAGGCTGGACGACGAAAGGAGAAATGGACATGAGCAAGAAAATGCGCGTTTTCAGCCTGTTGCTGGCGCTGGCGCTGGCTTTTGGCCTGTTGGCTGGGTGCAACAAAGACGAATCTGTCGGTAAGTCCGATGAGAATCCCGGCGGCAGCGACGAACCGAATAAGTCCGGTTCCGCTAAGGACAGCGTGGTCATCGCCACCATGGGCGAAACGCCCACTTTGTCTCCAGTGGAGCATAACGCTGTAGCCGGCGGTTACATGAACCAGCTGACTTACAGCACGCTGTTCCGCACAGGCATGGACCTGGAGCCGGAACCTAATCTAGTGGAAAGCTATGAAAACATCAGCGACACCGTGTGGGAGTTCAAGCTGAAGGAAGGCGTCAAGTTCCATAACGGCGAGACGATGACTGCCGAAGATGTGAAAGCCTCCATCGAAAACGCCCAGCAATATGCGGAAGTCAACCTGTATAACCGTGATATCATCAATATCGAAGTTGTGGACGAATTGACTGTGCGCATGGAGACGCGGGAAGTGGACGCCATGATGCTGAGCAACTTGACCAGCCAGGGCAATTCTGTTCTTCCCAAGAGCCTGTTGGACAGCGGCCACGATTTCAATACCGAGCCTATCGGCACCGGCCCCTATAAATTTGTCAAGTGGAATCGGGGCGACAGCGTGGAGTTTGAAGCCTTTGAAGATTACTTCCTGGGCGAACCCGCCATCAAGCATATGACTTGGAAGATCATCCCTGAAGGCTCCTCCCGAACCATCGCTTTGGAAGCCGGCGAAATTGACATGATTATCGAAGTGGAAGCCATGGACGCCGACCGTCTGCGGGCCAACGACGATATCGAAGTGATTCAGTTCAATCATACCAGCCACAACTGGCTGATGCTGAACAATGAAAAGCCCGGTCTGGATAACCAGAACGTGCGCCACGCCATTAACAGCGCCATCGACAAAGAGAGCGTTGTGACTGTGGCTTACAACGGCATGGCGACCCCTTCTTGGACGGCGATGCCCATGAACTTTGAAGGAACCACCGAGGAAAACGCCGATACCTATGATGTGGAGAAGGCCAAAGAATATCTGGCTGCCTCCGGCGTAGATCCGGCTTCCATCGAGCTTCCCATCATCTGCTCGGACGACACCAAGAAAAGAGCAGGCGAAGTTGTGCAGGCCAACCTGAAGGAAATCGGCATCAACGCCACCATTGAGAGCATGGATCTGGCCACCTATCTATCCGCCACAGCGGAAGGTAATTACACCGCGGCCATCGGCGGTTATACCTCCAGCAACCTGTTGAGCTATGTGGTGGGCGTATATCACTCCAGCTCCATCAACGCCTCCAACAAGACCCGCCTGAACGACCCGGAAGTAGACGCGTTGATTGACCAAGCCAAGGTCACGCTGGACCCGGCGGAACGCAAAGGCATTATGGAAAAACTGTCTGCCCGGCTGAACGAGCTGTGCTCCCAGGTCTCCCTGTATCAGCCGCTGACTCTGCGGGCCTACAACAAGAACCTGAAGGGCGTGGAAATCAACGACGCCGGCACCATTCGCTATGAAAATATGTACTGGGCTGAATAAGCCCCGCATGATGGATTGACATAGCTTCGCGTCGGTCGCCTTCCCTTCGTCGGCCGTTTTGGCGGAGGGGAGGCGAATTGGTCTTTAACAAAGGCTCGCCTTTGTTAAAAATAAATTGAGAGGTGACCGAAAATGAGCAAGAAATTGCGGACGCTCAGCCTGCTGCTGGCGCTGGCCATGGCCTTTGGCCTGTTTGCCGGATGCAGCAAGGAAGAGCAGCAACCTGCCGACGACGATAAAAGCGCCGTCGACGATAAGAAAGGCGACGATCAGCCTTCTGAGCCTTCCGGCAACAGCGGCAAGGACAGCATCGTCATCGCCACCATGGGCGAGACGCCGTCTCTGTCCCCCACGGAGCACAACGCTGTGGCCGGCTCTTACATGAACAGCTTGACCTATAATATGCTGTTCCGCAGCAATGTCGACACCCTGGAGCCCGAACCCGACTTGGTGGAAAGCTATGAGAACATCAGCGAAACCGAGTGGACGTTCAAGATCAAGAAGGACGTTAAGTTCCACAACGGCGAAACCATGACGGTGGAAGATGTGAAGGCGTCTTTGGAATGGGCCAAGACTTTCCCGGAAGTCAACCTGTATAACAACGATATCGTCCAAGTGGATATTGTGGACGACGAAACCATTCAGATCACAACCGACGGCCCGGACGCCATGCTGTTGAGCAACCTGTGCCATCATGGCAACGCCATCGTGCCCAAGGCGCTGATCGACTCCAATCATGACTTTAACACCAATCCCATCGGCACCGGTCCCTATGTGTTCAAAAACTGGAACCGCGGCGACAGCCTGGAATTTGAAGCTTTTGCGGATTATTTCCGCGGCGAACCGGGCATCAAGCACATGACCTGGAAGATCATTCCCGAAGGCTCCTCCAGAACAATCGCTCTGGAAGCTGGCGAAATCGACTTCATCATCGAAGTGGAAGCCATGGACGCCGATCGCCTGGAAGAGAATTCTGATATCGAAGTGATCCAATTCAACCACACCAGCCACAACTGGCTGATGCTGAACAATGAGAAGCCCGGCCTGGACAACCAGAACGTGCGCCACGCCATCAACAGCGCCATCGATAAAGAGAGCGTCGTCATGGTGGCTTATAATGGCTTGGCCGTTCCCGCTCTGTCTGCCGTGCCCATGAACTTTGAGGGCGCCACCGAGGAGAACGCCGACGTCTACGATGTGGAAAAGGCCAAGGAATATTTGGCGGCCTCCAACGTAGATCCTGCCTCCATTGAGTTGGCCATCATTTGCTCCGACGACACCAAGAAGCGGGCCGGCGAAGTGATTCAGGCCAACCTGAAAGAAATCGGCGTCAACGCCACCATCGAGAGCATGGACCTGGCCACCTATCTATCCGCCACAGCAGAAGGAAATTACACCGCAGCCATCGGCGGTTATACCTCCAGCGATTTGCTGAGTTATGTGGTGGGCGTGTATCACTCCAGTTCTATCAACGCCTCCAACAAGACCCGCCTGGTAGACGCCGAAGTGGACGCGATGATCGACGAAGCCAAGGTCACGCTGGACGCCGGCGAGCGGGCTAAGATTTTTGAGAAGCTTTCTGCCCGCCTGAACGAGCTTTGCTCTCAGGCTCCTCTGTATCAGCCTCTGACTCTGCGGGCCTATAAAAAGGGTCTGGAAGGCGTCAAGGTCAGCGACAGCGGCGGTATTTTCTGGGCAGACGTGTATTGGGCCTAATCGCGGATAGAGTCGGCGCGATTGAAAAAACGCAAATTGCATTTGAAGCAGGTACTTCTTTTGGAACGCTTTGACTCTAAAACCCGATGACAGACGAAAACAAAGCCAATCCCCCGGAGCTTTCGCTCCGGGGGATTTTTTCGATTTCTTAAATTTTTATTTCGAGAACCGTCAAGATTTTAATGAAAATATAGGATATTGAATAGAAAATTAATAAACTGTTAGAAAATTTAAGATATTATACGGATGAGATAAGCCGAAGAAAAGAAGAGCGAAAAAGAGAATTTTTTCATAGAAATCGATAAAAATTTTGATTAAAGAATAAAAAATACGCAATATATTTGAAAAAATACAGCGAAAATTCGTTGGTTTGCAATGAAAATGCGAAAAAAATAAAGGGGAGGAGGCAACGCCAGCCCTCTTGCAAAGGGAGAAAAGAAGGTGTATAATCTGTAACGGATTGAAACGTTCTGTTCATAAAATTGAAATATATAAAAAGAGCAAAATCAAAGGCTCCCTTGGGGGATGTCATCTGGGATTCAACAGAGGATTTCCTCTGCTGAAAATACAATATGAGGTGAAGTGAAAATGAGCAAGAAATTGCGCGTGCTGAGCCTGCTGCTGGTTCTGGCCATGGCCTTCGGCCTGTTTGCCGGATGCAGCAAGGACGAGCAGCAGCCCGTGGACGACGGCGATCAGCCTTCCAACGGCGACGACGCCAACAAAGGCGATCAGCCTTCCAGCAACGGCGGCGGTAAGGACAGCATCGTTATCGCCACCATGGGCGAGACTCCGTCTCTGTCCCCGGTGGATCACAACGCGGTGGCCGGCGACTACATGAACGCCCTGACTTATGCCACTCTGTTCCGCAGCAACATCGACACACTGGAGCCCGAACCCTATCTGGTGGAAAGCTATGAGAACATCAGCGACACCGTGTGGGAGTTCAAGCTGAAGGAAGGCGTCAAGTATCACAACGGCGAGACAATGACTGCCGAAGACGTGAAGGCTTCCATCGAGTGGGCGCAGGATCACCCCGAAGTCAATCTGTACAACCGGGATATCATGAATATCGAAGTTGTGGACGATCTGACTGTTCGTATGGAGACCCCTGCTGCGGACGCCATGATGCTGAGCAACCTGGGCCACCATGGCAACGCCATCGTGCCCAAGCACCTGATCGACGAAGGACATGACTTCAACGCGGAGCCTATTGGCTGCGGTCCCTATAAGTTTGTCAACTGGAACCGGGGCGATAGCGTGGAATTTGAAGCGTTTGAAGACTTTTTCCTGGGCGCTCCTAAAATCAAGCACATGACTTGGAAGATCATTCCCGAAGGCTCCTCCAGAACAATCGCTCTGGAAGCCGGCGAAGTTGACTTCATCATCGAAGTGGAAGCCATGGACGCCGACCGTCTGAAAGAGAACTCCGATATCGAAGTGATCCAATTCAACCACACCAGCCACAACTGGCTGATGCTGAACAACGAGAAGCCCGGCCTGGACAACCAGGACGTGCGCCACGCCATCAACAGCGCCATCGACAAAGAGAGCGTTGTGACGGTTGCTTACAACGGCCTGGCTGTGCCTTCTATCTCTGCTGTGCCCATGAACTTTGAGGGCGCTACGGAAGAGAACGCCGACGTTTATGATGTGGAAAAGGCCAAAGAATACATGGATAAATCCGGCGTGGATCCTGCTTCCATTGAGCTGGCCATCATTTGCTCCGACGACACCAAGAAGCGGGCCGGCGAAGTGATTCAGGCCAACCTGAAGGAAATCGGCATCAACGCCACCATCGAGAGCATGGATCTGGCTACTTACCTGTCTGCCTCCACAGAAGGCAATTTCACAGGCGCCATCGGCGGTTATACCTCCAGCAACCTGCTGAGCTATGTGGTGGGCGTGTATCACTCCAGCTCCATCAACGCTTCCAACAAGACTCGTTTGGTGGACGCTAAGGTCGACGAGCTGATCGACAAAGCGAAGGTCACGCTGGACCCGGCCGAGCGCAAGGGCATTATGGAAGAGCTGTCTGCTCGCCTGAATGAGCTGTGCTCCCAGGCCCCCCTGTATCAGCCTCTGACTCTGCGGGCCTATAAGAAGGGCCTGGAAGGCGTCAAGGTCAGCGACAGCGGCGGACTGCGCTTTGAGGATGTGTATTGGGCTGAGTAATCGGCTGCGCTGAATCAAAAGCGATTGTTTCTTACAAAAAGTCATCGTTTTTCATAGGAACTCCTTTCAAAGTGAATGTACGGCAGCGGAACCTTCGGGGCAAACGCCTCGGAGGTTCCGCTGTTTTTTTGGCGCGCAAGGGAAATATTCTGGTTTCGACGATTTTTTCAGGGGAAAAAAAGGGGTAAACCAGCACATGAAAAAAGATTGTGCAAAATTGCTGAAACGACCCCGAAAAATCGGGACAAAAAAGCTGCAAAACAGCCAAAAAAGATGAAATTTCAGCTTGATGAACGAAAATATAACATATCGAATATGCTGAAAACAATGAGAAAACAAATTAAAACTTGTGCAAAATTACTAAGGAAACAGGAGAGTATTAAAAAGCTGTTATGAAAAAATGTTGCAAAGGCCCGAAAAGGCGGGTATAATGTGTAACAAATTCAAAATGATTTGTTCATATCTGCGGCCTTCCGGTTTTGCCTGGAAGAATGAATTTGTATTCGGCGGAGGCTTGCCTCTGTTGAAAATATAATTTGAGGTGAAGTAAAAATGAGCAAGAAATTGCGCGCGCTGAGCCTGCTGCTGGTTCTGGTCATGGCCTTCGGCCTGTTTGCCGGATGCAGCAAGGACGAGCAGCAGCCCGTGGACGACGGCGATCAGCCTTCCAACGGCGGCGACGCCAACCAAGGCGATCAGCCTTCCAGCGACGGCGGCAAGGACAGCATTATCATTGCAACCGCCAACGAGACCCCCTCTCTGTCTCCTGTGGAGCACAACGCAGTGGCCGGCGACTATATGAACGGCCTGACCTATGCCACGCTGTTCCGCAGCAACCTGGATACGCTGGAGCCCGAGCCCTACCTGGTGGACACATATGAGTCTGTCAGCGATACAGAATGGCAGTTCAAGCTGAAGGAAGGCGTGAAATACCACAACGGCGAGACGATGACGGCAGAAGACGTCAAAGCCTCCATCGAGTGGGCCCAGGGTTTTGCGGAAGTCAGCCTGTACAACAGCGACATCGTTTCCGTTGAAGTGGTGGACGAGCTGACCTTCAAGATTACGACAGAAGGCCCGGACGCTATGCTGCTGAGCAACCTGAGCCACCATGGCAACGCCATTGTGCCGAAAGCTCTGATCGACAGCAACCACGATTTCAACACCGATCCTGTCGGCGCAGGCCCCTATAAATTTGTCAACTGGAACCGGGGCGACAGCGTGGAGTTTGAAGCGTTTGAGGATTATTTCCTGGGCGCTCCTTCCATCAAGCATATGACTTGGAAGATTATCCCTGAAGGTTCCTCCAGAACAATCGCTCTGGAAGCCGGCGAAGTTGACTTCATCATCGAAGTGGAAGCCATGGACGGCGACCGCTTGAAGGAAAACAGCAACGTTGAAGTGATTGAATACAACGACACCAGCGAAAGCTGGCTGATGCTGAACAACGAAAAGCCCGGCCTGGACAACCAGGACGTGCGCCACGCCATCAACACCGCCATCGACAAAGAGAGCGTTGTGACGGTTGCCTATAACGGCATGGCTTCTCCGGCTCTGAGCCAGATGCCCATGAACTTTGAGGGCGCTACCGAAGAGAACGCCGACGTTTACGACGTGGAAAAGGCCAAAGAATGGCTGGATAAATCCGGCGTGGACCCTGCTTCTATCGAGCTGAGCATCATCTGTTCGGACGACACCAAGAAGCGGGCCGGCGAGGTTATCCAGGCCAACCTGAAGGAAATTGGGATCAACGCCCAGATTGAGAGCATGGACCTGGCCACTTATCTCTCTGTGACAGCGGAAGGCAATTTCACCGCTTCCATCGGCGGTTATTCCTCCAGCAACCTGTTGAGCTATGTGGTGGGCGTGTATCACTCCAGCTCCATCAACGCCTCCAATAAGACCCGCCTGAACGACGCCAAGGTGGACGAGCTGATCGACAAAGCGAAGGTCACGCTGGACCCGGCCGAGCGCAAGGGCATTATGGAAGAGCTGTCCGCTCGCCTGAACGAGCTGTGCTCCCAGGCCCCCCTGTATCAGCCCTTGACTCTGCGGGCCTACAAGAAAGGCTTGCAGGGCGTTAAGGTCAGCGACGCCGGCGGCATCCGCTGGGCGGACCTTTCCTGGGGCGCTTAAGCGTTTAAAGACTTCTCGACAAGCAAGATAAACTGCTGAAAAACCCTCGCGGCTGAGCCGCGGGGGTTTTCTTTGCGCAGCGCGAAAAAAATTTCAAAAATAGGCGAAAAAACTCTTGCCAAAGCCCGGGACAAGGCGTATAATAAGCTCATAAAAATTCATACGAACGAATAAATATTCTTTATTTCAACGGCGTATGAGGAAAGTATATGAGGTGGAAAAGAGCATGAACAAGAAACTGCGGACGCTCAGCCTGCTGCTGGCGCTGGCCATGATGTTTGGCTTGTTTGCCGGCTGCTCGAAGGATTCGGAGCCGACAGGCGGCGACCAGACCCAAGGCGATCAACCGGAGCAGAAACAAGAAGAGGATCAGCCCCAGCAAAGCTCGGGTAAGGACAGCATTGTCATTGCCACAGCCAATGAAACGCCGTCCCTTTCGCCAGTAGACCACAACGCCACAGCCGGCAATTATATGAATCTGCTGACCTACAGCACGTTATTCCGCTCGGATATGAATTTGGAGCCCGAGCCTTATCTGGTGGAAAGTTACCAGAACCTCAGCGACACCTTGTGGGAATTTAAGCTGAAAAGCGGCGTCAAATACCACAACGGCGAAACCATGACCGCCGAGGACGTCAAAGCCTCCATTGAATGGAGCAAGGAGCATCCAGAAGTCAATCTGTACAGCCGGGATATCGTCAATATCAACGTGGTGGACGAGCTGACCGTGCAGATGGAGACAGCCGAGCCCAACGCTTTGATGCTGCAAAACCTGACCAGCCATGGCAACGCCATTGTACCGAAGGCGCTGATCGACAGCGGCCATGATTTTGCCACAGACCCTATTGGATCCGGCCCCTACAAGCTGGTGCAATGGAACCGGGGCGACAGTGTGGAATTTGAGGCGTTTGAAGACTTTTTCCTGGGCGCTCCTGCGCTGAAGCACATCACTTGGAAAGTTATCCCCGAGGGTTCCTCCCGGACCATCGCCCTGGAAGCCGGGGAAGTGGATTTCATTGTGGAGGTGGAATCCATGGACGTAGACCGGCTGGAAGAAAACGCCGATATCGATGTGCTGAAAGTGACGCCCACCAGCTACACTTGGCTGATGCTCAACAACGAAAAGCCCGGCTTGGACAATGAAAATGTGCGCCATGCCATCAACGCCGCCATCGATAAGGAAAGCGTGGCCACTGTGGCCTATAACGGCTTGGCCTCCACCGCCGTCAGCCAAGTGCCTATGAATTTTGAGGGCGCCACGTTGGACAACGCCGACGTCTATGATGTGGAAAAGGCCAAAGAATGGCTGAGCCAATCCGGCCTTGATCCGGCCTCTATTGAAATGTCTATCATCTGCTCAGACGACACCAAAAAGCGGGCCGCCGAGGTGATCCAGGCCAATTTGAAAGAGATTGGCGTCAACGCGCAGATCGAGAGTATGGACCTGGCCACCTACCTTTCCGCTACGGATCAAGGCAACTATACTGCTTCCATCGGCGGTTTCACCGCCAACAACCCCATGAGCTATTGCCGGAGCGTTTATCACAGCTCCTCCATCAACGCCTCCAACACCACTCGATTGAATCATGCGGAGGTGGACGAATTGATTGATAAGGCGCTGGTCACGTTGGACGACGCCGCCCGGAAGGAAATCATCGAAGAGCTTTCCAACAAGCTGAACGAGATTTGCCCGCAAGCGCCGCTGTATCAACCGTTGACAGTCCGGGCGCATCGCAAAGGCTTGGAGGGCGTGGAAATCAACGGCACAGGAACGTTGTATTTTGAAAACGTCCATTGGGCCCAATAAAAGAGCTGGAAAATCGAAAAGACCGTCCCCGACGTTTAGCGCCAGGGGCGGTTTTTTATTGAAACTGCACAAAATAGAAAAACAAAACTGTATAAAATAAACGAAAATCACAAAGAAGAGGCGAAAATTCTTGAAAATTGATTGCTTTTTTGTGACTAAAAATTTATACTATAAATAGAAACCGCCTAATTTATTGGTTTTTGCACAAGGCGGGAAAAGTAGGAGAGGAGAAGGAACATGAAAAAGAGAAATTGGAAAGCCCTGAGCCTGCTTCTGGTCGCCGCAACAACAGCGAGCTTGCTATTTGGATGCAGCAAGACGGAGGGCGGCTCGGGAGGCAAGAGCGAAGGGGAAGGGAACGGCGGCCCCAAGCGGGACAGCATTATCATCGCCACTATGGGCGAACCCCCGTCCTTGTCTCCCACAGACCACAACGCCATTGCGGCCAACTATATGAACGCCCTGACCTTCAGCCAGCTGACCCGGATGAACCAGGATATGGAGATGGAAGGCGCTTTGGCGGAATCCTTTGAAAGCGTCAGCGACACCGAGTGGATTTTTCACCTGCGCAAAGGCGTCAAGTTTCACAATGGAGACGAAATGACGGCCGACGACGTGGTGGCTTCTATTACATATGCCAAGACCTGCCCGGAAGTCAATCTATACAACGGGTCAGTGGAGACCATTGAAAAGGTGGACGATTACACCGTTAAAATCACCACCCCCGGCCCCTCCGCCCTGCTGCTCAGTGATTTGGCCCATCATGGCAACGCCATTGTGCCCAAAAAGCTGTTGGACGAAAACCATGATTTTGCCACCGACCCCATTGGCACAGGCCCCTATAAGCACGTGGAATGGAAGCGGGGCGACAGCGTGGAATTTGAGATGTTCGACGACTATTGGGATGAGGAGCATATGCCTTCCATCCAACACATGATTTGGAAAATTATCCCTGAAGGTTCCTCTCGGACCATCGCCCTGGAAGCGGGCGAGGTGGATTATATCGTGGATGTGGAGGCTATGGACGTGGAGCGGCTGGAAGCCGCCGACGGCATCACTTTGGATAAAATTGCTGCAACCAACCATATGTGGATGATGGTCAACTTGGAAAAACCCGGGCTGGACAATGTGGATGTGCGCCGCGCGATGAACTGCGCTATCAACAAGGAAAGCGTGGTGCAGGTTGCGCTGAATAACCTGGGCACGCCCTCTTATTCCATGGCTCCAGACAATATGCCCGGCGCTTCCAATGAGAATACGCTGCCCTATGACCCGGAGAAAGCCAAAGAATATATGGCGGCTTCTGGCGTGAACCCAAAGGACGTGCAGTTTTCCATCATCTGCTCCAACGACACCAAAAAGCGGGCCGGAGAAGTGATTCAGGCCAATCTGAAAGAGACGCTGGATATTGACTGTACGATTGAAAGCATGGACCTGGCCACCTATCTGTCCATCACAGCCGAAGGCAATTATACCGCCGCCATCGGCAATTATTCCTCCACGGATATGACTCAATATCTGGTGGGCGTTTATCACAGCAAATCCATCAACGCCTCCAACAAGACCCGGCTGAACAGCCCGGAGGTGGACGCGCTGATTGACAAAGCCAGCCAAACGGTGGACCCGGAGGAGCGGGCCAAAGTGCTGGAAGAATGCGTCGCGCTGCTCAACGAGCTGTGCCCGCAGGTTCCCCTGTATCAGGATATGCATATGCGGGCCTATGACGAGAACCTGGGAGGCGTGATTATGTATCCCGGCGGGACATTGTATATGCACGCGATGTATTGGAAATAATCTTCCCGGCGTTCCAAAAGAAAAAAGCCAAAAGAGGCCCCGCTGTTTTGCAGCGGGCCTCTTTCTGTTTGGGAGCAGAAGCCCGCCCTTTGCGCCTTTAGCCGTTTCGTCTCTTGCGAAGCGGCGGGCTGGGGGAGTATAATAGAGACAAGAGGAGAAAATTTTTGGAGGGGTTTGTGTGAAAAGAAGAAGAGGGGCGCTGCTGGACGGCCGGGCGCTTACCAATTTGCTGACGGCGCTGATTGCCATCTCGTTTTATTTGGTTGTTTCCAATCTTTCTGCAGTGCGGGGACATTTGCAAAATCTTGTGGGAGTGCTCAAGCCCTTTGTGATCGGCTTTGCCATCGCTTTTTTACTCAACGCCCCCATGCGCCTTTTTGAGCAGAAGGTTTTTTACAAGCTGAAATGCCGCCAAGGGCTTTCTATTTTGGCGGTTTATCTGCTGGCTGTGGCGCTGCTGACCATGCTGATGCAGACGGTGCTGCCTCAGCTGACCCAGTCGGTGCAGATGTTTGTTTCCAATATCAACGGCTATCTGCGCAACCTGAATCAGCTGACCCAGGTTGTGATTTCCAAGCTGCATTTGGAGGAAGACGCTTTCCAAGGCTTTGTGGTGACGTACAACGACGTGGTGCGCCAGGCCACAGACCTGTTATATGCCAAACTGCCGGATATCTTAAACTGGGGCATGGCGCTGAGCAGCGGGGTGGTTTCCGGCGTGACGGCGGTCATCGCCTCTGTTTATATGTTGGCCAGCAAGCAGAAGCTGACCCAGCAGATCAAGCGAATGCTCTATGCCTTTTTCCCCACGCAGCCCGTCAACATTTTTCTCAGCTATTGTCGCCGGGCCAATTCCATTTTTGCCGCCTTTATCAACGGCAAGCTCATTGACAGCGCCATCATCGGCGCGCTGTGCTTTGTTTTTTCCCAGCTGCTTCATGTCCCCTTTGCCATTTTGGTCAGCGTTATTGTGGGCGTCACCAACATCATTCCCTTTTTCGGTCCCATCATCGGCGCCATTCCCTGCCTGATGATTTTGTCCATTGTGGACCCTTGGAGCGCTTTGCGTTTCGCTGTGCTGATTATTTTGCTTCAGCAGTTTGACGGCAACATCTTAGGCCCCAAAATCTTGGGGGATAGCACAGGACTGTCGCCTATCCTGGTGCTGATCGCCATCGTCGCCGGCGGCGGCCTGTTCGGCTTTGTGGGTATGGTGCTGGGAGTGCCCACCTTCGCCCTGCTTTACAGCATTTTGCGGGATATCACCGCCGTCAATCTGGTGAAACGAGGCGTGGACGAAAACGGCGCGCCCCTGCCCGATTACATGACCTGCCAGCCTTCGGATTGCGAAGCGAAGACGCCGCCGACGGAAAGTGAAAAAAAACCTCACTCTGCGGCGCCGCCAAATGAGCGAAAGATATGACGGCGGCAAGCGAGAGAGCTTTGGGCCGCCCTTGGGAACCGCGACATATGGCGGGCGAGAGAGACGTAAAATTGGCTTTGCAGCAGCCGGATAGGAGAAACTGTTATGAAGTTGACGATAAAAACCCGGGGCGGAAAAAGCCCTCAAGGACTGCCGCGGGTGTGGTATACCGGCCATCCGGCGGATCTGCCGGCCTATGCTGAAGAGATTGCGGCCGACCTTTTTGAAACCCAGGACTGCGCCATTTATTCCGACGCCGAGCCCGACGCGGCCTATGACAGAGAAGAGCTGCTGGAGCAGCTTTCTCAGATGCAGCTTTTTGTCATCCCGGTGACCAGCCGGTTTTTGTTCCAGCCAAATCGAGGCCGGGAGCTGGAGTTTGCCTTTGCCACAGAGCGGCACATTCCGGTGCTGCCTCTTTTGCAGGAGCAAGGGCTGGAAAGCGCGTTTAACAAGATTTGCGGCGACCTGCAAATGCTCAACAAAGGGGACTCCGACCCTACCGCCCTGCCGTATGCCCAAAAATTAGAGAAATTTCTCTCTTCGGTATTGGTGGGAGACGAATTGGCGACCAAGATACGGGCGGCCTTTGACGCCTATGTTTTTTTGAGCTATCGCAAGAAAGACCGTAAATACGCTCAGGAGCTGATGCGGTTGATCCATAAAAACGATTTCTGCCGGGATATCGCGATTTGGTACGACGAATTTTTGACCCCTGGCGAGGATTTCAACGCCGCGATTGCCGAAGCGTTGCAAAAGAGCAGCCTGTTTGCGCTGGCGGTTACCCCGAACCTCACCGAGCCAGGCAACTATGTGATGGCGCTGGAATACCCCAAGGCCCGCGAAGCGGATAAGCTGGTGCTGCCAGTGGAGCTTGCGCCCACCGACCGGGAGCGGCTGGCGGCAGGGTTTCCAGGGCTGCCGGCTCCGACCCCCGCGGAGGACGAGCCGGCGCTTTCTGCGGCGCTGCTGGAGGCGGCCCAGCGGCTGGCGATCCGGCAAAACGACGCCGACCCTGAGCACAACTTCTTTATCGGGTTGGCGTATTTGGGCGGCGTCGATGTAGAGGTAAACCGCGAGACGGCCCGGGAACTGATTACTGGGGCCGCCGAGGCTGGGCTGCCCGAGGCTATGAAAAAGTTGACGTCGATGTACCGCAGCGGCGAAGGCGTGGCGCGGGATTATTCTGTCGCCGTGAACTGGCAGGAAAAGCTGGCAGATTGGAAGCGGGCGCAGTATCAGCAGAGCCAGGATTGGGCGGACGGACTGGAATATATGCTCGCCTTGTGCGATTTGGGAAATTACCAATATGAGCTGCGCTGGCTGGACCGCGCTCAGAAAACCTACCGAAAGGCGGCGGAACTCTGCACAGTTCTTGCCGAGGGGCAAGAGAAAAATCGGGTCGCAATCCATCGGATGCTGGCGGCGATTTATGGGAAGCTGGGAGAGATATGCAAGAACCAGGGCGATCTGACCAGCGCGCAGAGCGATTATGAACAAGGGTTTCAAATGATTCGGCAGCTTTGCGTCCAGGAAAATACCATCCGCAACCAGGCGGCTTTTGCGTCCCACGGCGATAATTTGGGGATGCTGTGTCTGGCCAAGGGCGATTTTGCCGGGGCCAAACAGTATTTGGAGGAAGCCTACTCTGTCTTTCAGCGGCTCTTTGAAAGCGCTGGGCGGAAACGAGATTTTTTTGTGGTTTGTACCCATATGGGGGATCTGTATGACGCAGAGGGGCAGTTGGCCGCCTCACGGGAGCAGTTTGAGAGGGCCCTCGTCCTAGCCCGGCAGCTGATGGAAGAGAGTAGAACGCCCGGCGCCCGGCGGGATTTTGCCGTTTCCTGCGGGCGGATGGGCCGCCAATGCGAAGCGGAAGGAGATTTTGCCGCGGCCCAGCACTATTATGAGCAGAATTTTGTGTTGTGTCAGCAGCTTTTTGAGGAATTGCAGACCAAAGAGGCCCAGGAAGATTATTGCAGAGGCGCTATACAGCGGGTCAGCTTCTATGAGAGGATGGGCCGTCAATGCGAAAAAGAGGGCGATCTTGCCGCCGCCCGGGAATATAACGAGCAGAGCGTGGCGATTTACCAACAGCTTCAGAAGAAACTGCAAAGCGTCGGAGGGGCCGCCATTTACCGGCAGTTTTCGGAGGAAGCGCGCCTTATGGGAGCCGAGCAGTATTGCCGTAACGCCAGCATACAGTTGGCTAACGTTTACCGAGAGGAATGCCGCCGGGCCGTCCAGGCCGGGGACGCGCGACAGGAAGAGCGTTGGTTGCGCAAGATATTGGACGTGGAGGAACCCTTCCAGCAAGGCGACCCTTATCCGCCCAACCGACTGCATCATGCCTTGGGACGCAGCAGGCTGGGAAAACTGTGCGCAGATCGGGGGGACGATAGGGCTGCGGAGGAGCAATATCTCCGCGCCTATGAGCTGCTGGAGGAACTGCATTCCAAATTTTCCTTGCAAGACGCGCTAAAGGGTATGCTGCTCTGCCTTTCCCGGCTGGGGGCCCTGTACCGCTCCCGGGGGGAGCTGGAGCAAGCGGAGCGGCGATATCGACAATATTTGGAGCTGGGCCGGAAATACAGCGGGACAAAGGGGAATATCGAGCCGGAAAAAAGCTGCGTCATCGCTTTGGAGGGCCTTGGCGCCGTCGCCCAGGCCAGAAAGGACGAAGCCGCCGTCAAGCGCTATCGGTTTGAGAGTCTTGCGGCCTTCCGGCAGTATTTTGAGCGGGTTCGCACGGAAGAGGTTTGGAAGCTTTTCCTGCAAAAAAACAGCGCCGTCTTCCAGCGCTGCCAGGGGCCGGAGGAGCTGCTTCAAGCCGGGGCGCAGCTATCTCAGGCGCTGGAGGTATGGCGAGGCAAATGGGAGAAAAACGGCTCGCTCCAGGCCGCCTGTAGGTTGCTGGAGGGCTGGATCGAGCTGGGGAAAGCGCTTGCGCCCCAGGCCCCGGAAGAGGCTCGAAGCGCTTTTGATCAGGCGCTCCAGTTCGCCCAGGGACTGCCTGAGAAACAGCGCGGGCCCGAGATAGAGAATCTTGTCGCAGAGACCTATTCCAGCAAAGCGCGGGCTTTGCGGGGGGACGACGACAGCCGAAAAGAAGATTTGAAGCAGGCCGTTGCGATGTGGAGTCGGTTGATGGAAATAGATGAGATAAACGGCGCCCAGTATGCCGCCAGTATAAAAAGAGCAAAGTGGAAGCTGCGATCGCTGGAATGGAAAAAAGGGGAGAAGCAACCGGAAAATCCCTCCCATTGAAGCGGCGGCGCCCTTCGCTTGGTTCCGCGCCGCTAAAAGGGCGAAAAATGTAATATTCCCTTGAAGCCCGCCGGAATGTGTTGTATAATCGTATTACGTTTCAATAGGGCCAAAGGCCCTTGCGCACAGACCGGCGAAGGATGTTGGAGGGGTATGGATGGACGAGCGTATCATGGCGACGATGGAGCAGATTTTGCAGGAAATGCGGCGCAACCGCGCCCTGCTGGAGCAGATGGAGGAAACCCAGCAGGATCAGGCCCGGCTGCTGCAGGAGCATCGCCGCCTGCTGCAGGAGCAGGGGGAGGATTTGCTGAAAATCAAGGTGCGGCTGGAAAACGATATTGGCCCTAAGCTGGATATGCTGTTTGAGGGCCATGTGAACCTGGCGGAGCAGCGGGACCGGGATCAGCGGGAAATGCGCCGCCGGATGCGGGATGTGGAAGACAGAAACACCATATTGACCGCCCAGGTGGAAGGGCTGCTCAAGGCCCAATGAGCCGGAGAGCTCCCCGCCTGGCGGACGGAAGGCCAAAGGGAGCGATATGAAACAATATAAAAGCGCGAGCAAATTTATCAGCTTGGTTTTGCGGCATCAGCCGGAGATTATCGGCGTTCAGCTGGAATATTATGGCGCGTGGGTTCCGGTGAAAGCGGTGCTCCGGGGCGCGGGGCTGACCATGGAAGAGCTGGAACGGATTGTGGAAACCGACGAAAAGGGCCGCTACAGCTTCAACGAAGACAAAACCAAGATCCGAGCCAACCAGGGACACAGCGTGGACGTGGATTTGGGCTTGGAACCCATACAGCCCCCAGAAAAGCTGTATCACGGCACGGTGGGCCGCTTTTTGGGCGGTATTCAGAAGGAAGGGCTCAAGGCGGGGAAACGCCAGTTTGTCCATCTTTCCGCCGATGTGGAAACCGCTCTTGCGGTGGGCCGCCGCCGGGGCAAGCCTGTTGTGCTGCAAGTGGACGCGGGTCGGATGTATGAAGACGGATATCCGTTTTTCCTCTCTGCCAACGGCGTGTGGATGACCAAAGAAGCGCCGACGAAATATTTGAAAATGTGAGCCGAAGATAGCCTCCGCGAGGGGCTATTTTTATTTCGGCGGGAAGGGGAGGGAAGCTGTGAAAATTTTAATTTCTCCTGCCAAGAAGATGCGGGAGGAGCCGGATCTGCCGCCTCAAAGCGCGCCGGTTTTCCTAACCCAGGCGAAGCGGTTGGCCAGGTATCTGGCCGGGCTGGGGTATGAGCGGCTGAAAAAGCTGTTGGCCTGCAACGATGAGATTGCCCGGCTGAATTATCGCCGCTATCAGAGGATGGACCTGGAGCGGCGAACCAGCCCGGCCCTGCTCAGCTATGACGGGATTCAGTACCAATACATGGCTCCCGGAGTCTTTACATATGACCAGTTGGAATACGTTCAGCAGAATCTGCGCATAGTCTCCGGCTTGTACGGTCTGCTGCAACCCTTTGACGGCGTGGTCCCTCACCGGCTGGAAATGCAAGCCCGGCTGCAAACGGATTTTTGCCGAAATCTCTATGATTTCTGGGGGGACAGCCTGGCCCGGCAGCTGATAAGCGATGGGGAGAACACGGTGGTGGACCTGGCCTCGGCGGAATACAGTCGGGCGATTTTGCCCCATTTGCCGCCTCATGTCCGCTGTGTTTCGCCGGTTTTTGCTCAGTTGGAGGGCAGAAAATTGGCGGAAAAGGGCGTTTACGTCAAAATGGCTCGGGGCGAAATGGTGCGGTTTCTGGCGGAAACCAACGCCAAAACTCCCGAGCAAATGCAGGGGTTTCACGCTCTGGGCTATCAATATCGTCAGGAGTTATCTCAGCCGGATAAGCCGGCGTTTGTGAAGGGATAGAAAACTTGCTTAAATGAGCAAATATCTTATTCGATTAACAGGGGGAGTGGAACGTTGAAAACAAAAAAAACTGTGGAACAGGGAAATTAAAACATTGTTTGCGTTCGTTCTGCTGATGATGTTTCTGCAAGGCGCCGCGATTTTGCTTTGGCGCTGGTGCAACCAGCAGTTTATGGAGCTGATGCTGGGCGGCGGACAGTTTTCCGGCGACCCGGAGGCTTGGAAAAACCAGCTGCGCCGCTGGCAGATGCTGTCGGAAGCGGCGGCGCTGAAGGGCTACCCGACCCTGTTCGCCCTGTGGATTGCGGCCCGTTTTTTCCGCAAAACCGGCAGATGGACGCCGCTGCTGGCCCTGCCGGCGGGCTACGCCGGCGTTGGATTGGCGACGGCAATCGGCCGGCTGCTGTTGGCAGACCCTTCGATCCATGTGATGGGCGCGTTGACGCTGGCCCGCAGCGCCGGACGCTCCGCCGCCGTGCTGGCCATAGGGTATCTGCTGCTGTGGCTGACAGGTCGGCTGCGGCGGGGAAAGGAAATGGAACCGTGAAGAGGATGGAAATCCTCTATCGGCGGCTGGAAGAGACAGACAGGCGAGACTTTTATCTGCTGGAGCCGGAGTTTTGTCGGGAACTATATTACCATATTCCTGCCGATAAGCGGCCGCCTTGCGCAACTGCGTTTCTGACGGTTGTCAACTGGTTTGCCATGTCGCAAAGAAGCGGAGTTTGGACCTTTTATGAATCTGCTTCGCCCCAGGAAATCCAGTTGACCTTGAAGGTTTTAGAGCAGCGAGGCGACGATGAGCTGGCCGCTATGCTGCGATATGGGGCTCACGATTATCAAAACCCCCAATATGCTGGGAATTGGAATGATCCAGACCAGTGGATTGACGAATCTCGAATCATCGACCAGTGATCGCGGAGCATGAAGATTGGTTATACCATTGGGAACAGAAGTTGCTGACGGATAACAAAGAGTTCCTTTATTCGCTGCTCGCTTCCATCTCGCAATAGGGATACAAGGGCAGGATAGGCCGAAAGAGGTCTGTCCTGTCCTTTTTTTTTGCGCGAAGCGTCAAGCACAGGCTTGATACCCTGCAACCAAAAGGCGATTCTCTTCTTTTTGGTCAACTGGTATGATAAAGTCAACCGGCAAGCCTGCGAGCTGTGCCGGCGATAGAGTCAAGGCAGATGAAAAAGAGAGAACGAATATTCTATACTAAAAAGGTATTGTATTGCATTTGGTATAGGTATTGGACAAAAAATCTCCAGGATAGTATAATTGGGCCAACAGAAATCCTGTGTTTGCATTTTTCAGAAGCATTGACAATATGGCAAAGAGAGAAACCGTTGAAGAAAAGGAGAACGGTCTGTGAAAAAAACGAACTATTTTGGCAAAAGCGCGGCGGCTGTTTTATTGGCGCTGCTGATTTGCTTGGCGTCGGCTTGCAGCCGCCCAGAAGAGGAAGAGACAATTGAGAAAGACCCGGAGATTCCAGCCATTTCTCAGCCGGAACCAAATTTGGAGCCGGAGCGACCTCCAGAGCCCGCGCCGGAGTTAGAGCCAGAGTCAGAACAAGAACCAGAACCGGAGCCATGGGTTTGGCGTCAAGAGGCGCCGGAGGACCACGGAGTGGACGCCGCCGCTTTGGAGGCGCTGCATCGGGAGCTGGACGGCACGCAAGTGCTTGCCAGCGTAATCGTCAAGGACGGGGTGATTGTGGACGAATATTATAAAGAGGGATATGATTCCTCCAGCCCGTTTGCCATGTACTCGGTTTCCAAAAGCTTCACCAGCGCTCTGATCGGCATTGCCATTGATCAGGGGTACATTGAAAGCGTGGATACGCCCATTTCCACTTGGTTTCCCCAACTGCTGGAATCGGAAAACCCCGCCGCGAGGCAGATTACGCTGCGGCATCTGCTCACCCATACCAGCGGTCTGCAAGGCACAGACGGCGACTTGTGGGAAAGCTGGCGGGCTTCGGAGGATTGGATGAAGTTTGTGTTGGATCGTCCCATAGCGGCTGAGCCAGGGACGACCTTTGATTATTCCACTGGCAACACCCATCTGCTGGCCGCCATTTTGCAGCAGGCTGTGGGCATGACGGAGTATGAATATGGCAAACAGACGTTATTTGACCCACTGGGAATGGACAGCGTTACCTGCGATATGGGTCCCCAGGGAATTTCAGACGGGGGAAACGGCTTTCATATGAACGTTTACGATATGGCCAAGTTTGGACAACTATTTTTGGACGGCGGACAATGGCAGGGCCGACAGATTGTGCCCGCTCAGTGGGCGAAGGATTCGACTTCTCTTCAATTCAAGCGGTCCTCCGGCAGCGCAGACTATGGATATCAATGGTGGGTTCGCACATTTGGTCAACGGCAGCATCCCGCTTTTTTCGCCCAAGGACATTTTGGGCAATATATTTTTGTGGTTCCGGATTTGCAGTTGGTAGCTTTGTTTACCAGCTATCACACAGGCGGCAGCAGCATGTATTGGCGCTTTGCCAATGAGATTGTGGAAGCGGCGGAATAGACGCAAGAACAAAGCAGGGCGCTCGTCGAGCGCCCTGCTTTCGTTTGGTCGGCTTTTTATGGTTCCACTTCCGTTTCGGAAAAGCGTTTCCAATCAATGCTCGCCAAAATTTAGTTGTCGTTTCGATTCGCTTTGCGCAAAAAACAGGTTCGCGCCACAGCATAGATCGTCGTCCTTTTTGAAGCCCCCCATTTATGCGTGTAGTTGCAATTTGCTTTCAGCGAATATACAATTTTGAGAAGACAATGGCTCGATCATAAATTGAAAAAAGCAGAGCCGTCCTATTTGACGGCTCTGCCGATGAAAAATGGTGCGGTCAACGGGACTTGAACCCGTATGGTTGCCCACACGCCCCTCAAACGTGCGCGTCTGCCTGTTCCGCCATGACCGCAGGTATTTAGCTTATTTATTTTATCACGGCGGCGGCAAAAATGCAAGAGATAATTTTGCGGAATGGGCGGACCGGGATGTAAAAGGATTTTGACAGCGTATGTTCAGGCGCGTCAAATAAATTAGGTGGATTTTTTGCCGTTTAGCGGTACAATATTCACAGGATGTCGCGCTAAGCAACCCAAGAGCGGGGGCGGGCGACGAAAGAGGAGGCGGAAGCGGCATGGACCTTGGAACCAAACTGAAACAGGCTCGGCAGAGCCGGAACGTCACCCAAGAGACGCTGGCGGAGCGGCTGGGGGTGAGCAGGCAAACGATTTCCAACTGGGAAAACAACCGGTCTTACCCGGATATCGTCAGCATCATCGCCCTCAGCGATTTGTATGGCGTCAGCCTGGACGCGCTGTTGAAAGGAGATCCCAAAATGATCGAACATCTACAGCAACAGACGAATACTGTAAAAAGCCGGCGGCAGCTTTCTAAGGCGGCGCTGCTAAGCGCTTATCTACTGGTCTGGGCAGGGACGATTCTGGCCTTTTGGCTGGGCGGCAGAAAGGACGCCATGGGCTATTCGCTGGCGGCTTTTTACCTGGCGCTGCCCGCCGCCACCTTGGTTTGCGCCGCGTTTATCGGCAGGGAGAAAAGCTGGGCGGGCTGGGGCAAGGTCATGATTCCCGTATTCGGCCTGGCCCATATGCTGGCCCCTTACGCGACTTTTTCCCTGGCCAATAGGGCGAGTCTTGGACGATTTGCCTGGCCTGATTTACAAGATATGGCGGAAGGGGTTTTGTGGGCCTCTGTAGGGGTTCTGCTGGGCGTCGGCCTCCGAACGGCGGAGGAGCGGCGAAAGAAGCGCGATCAATCCGTCAAAGAGAAGGAATAGATGTTATCATAGTCCATGGCGATAGCGATGTCCACAGAGCCCTGGGTCTGGTTATAGACGCAGGACCATTGGGTAGAGGAGCGTTTTTCCGGTTGGGGAACCTGTTTGACCGCCTCCAACAGGGCCATGGCCTGCTCTTCCGTCATCACGCCGCCGCAATCCTCCATGGTTTGTTCCAGGATGGCGAAACGGTCTTGACCGGCGCCGAAGTCCCAGTCCCCTTCTGTCAGCAGAAAGTTGGTGGCCCGGGGGCTTTCCACCACGTTCAGCTGATCGCCAATGTACTCTGCCACCACGGCCCGGCCAGTCAGGTCGGCGATCTGGAAATGGTAGCAGCTGTTGGCCGAGGAATGCATATCGTATTGGCCCAGCAGCTCCAGGGCCTGGTCCACCGTGGCGGCTTTATCCAACATCAGCCGGATGGCCGTGGTGGTGGTGATATCGATTTTGTCCGTCTGCTGGTCGGTGGGCTCGGTATCAATCAGCAGCACGCCCACAGCCAGCCCCTTTTCATTGACGCCGTCCAGCGGCACATAGGGGGCGGCCAGAGCCAAAATGCTGTCCTTCAGGCTGACGGGCAGTTTATCCTCTCCGAAGCCGATATAGGCCAGATTGACCATGGAAATAGAGGCATAACCGTTTTTGGGTTTGGTTTTAACGAAAAGAGCCGGGGAATAGTACATATCAAAATTTCGGCCGAAGAGCGCGTCCCCTTGCGGAGAGGATACCGCAAAGGTGGAGCAGCCCAGGTCGGGCAGGTCAAACTCCATGGGGAAGCCTTTGAGCAGCCTTTTGGCGATAAACGCCACCAGCTGGCTGTCTGAGCTGGCGCCGGTTTTCAGAAATTCGTCGAATCCATAATCGCCCTTATATTCCATGGTAAACAGGGAGGTATCTCCCATCCGCTGGATGCTGTTCAGCGTGCGGAATTCGGCTTGGAACAAAACGATTAGGGCGATAAGAGCGACGAGCAGCAGGGCGGCCAGAGCCAGCACAATCCGTTTGGCCAGCCGCCTCCCACGAGAGGCGGGGCGAGATGCAGTAGGCATACGCTTTCTCCTTTTTGAATCAAAATATTTGATAGACAAATCAAATGATATTATACCCTTTTTTATTTGATTGTCAAGTCAAATTGACCGGAGAAGCGGCTAACGTTTATGGCGAGCCAGGGCGGCTTTGGCGGCAGGAACCGGTTAGAGGACCTGCAGCAGCCGCTCTTTGTACATCTCTTGCACCCATGACAGCTCTCCTAAGCCGGTAAAGGCGCATTGGACCGAATGACCGGCCTGCTCCAACGATTCCTTCCAATCGACGGCCATATCGTTTCTGGCGTGATCTCCGGCTACCAGCATCAGCGGCAGCAGCTTCACATTGCAAGGCGTTTGCAGCTGCGAAAGGATATCCTCCAAGCCTGGCCATCCCTCCACGGTTCCAATGCAAATATCGCTTCTGCCCGCCAAATGCAGGGCTGTCTGCAAAGCGGGGTAAACGGCGTTGGCAAAGTGTTCCGTGCCATGGCCCATGTAGACAAAGGCCGTCCCCTCCTGCTGCGGATGCGCTTCCGCCAGCTTGGTTGCAAACCGCAGGATGTCATGGTTATCCGCAATCAAAGGCTTTCCTATTTTCAGCGATTCAAACCGAGTTGAAAATTCTTCTGCCTCCGCTTTCAGCTTATCGTACTCATAGCCGTACAGCAGGTGGGTGGGCTGCACGACTACCTGGCTTACGCCTTCGTCATGCAGCCGCTCCAGCGCCTCGGTCAGGCTGGGAATTTGCTCTCCCCGCTCCGCGAGAATGCGCCGGATGGTGGGGCTGGTGAAGGCCCGAATCGCCGTGTAATCGTCGGCGGCCTCTATCAGCGTTTTTTCCACCGCTTCAATGCTGCTGTGCGCCTCTGGCACGCTGGTGCCAAAGCTGGCAATAACAAGCGCTTGTTTCATAAAAAATACCTCCTATAGCGTTTCTTTCCTACGGAAAATATGGATAGAGTTTGACAGATAGATAGAACAGGGCGCGCCGGCAATGGGAAGGCGAACCGTTTCATACGGTCGCTTCCGCAAGCAAATGACAGGCCGCTTTGTGTTCCTTGCCAATGGATTTCAGAACAGGGCGCTCCCGGCGGCAGATGGCGGCGCAATGCTCGCATCTGGTCTGAAAGGGGCATCCGGCGGGCGCGTCTAGGGGGCTGGGAATCTCGCTGTCCATAGGCTCAATTTTTTTGGTAAAGTCCATTTTGGTATCAAAAATAGCGCGCAGCAAGGTTTGCGTATAAGGATGCCGCGCCTTGCCCACATCTTCGCCGGGGAGAATTTCGACAATGCTGCCCAGGTACATGACGGCGATTTGATGGGCAAAGGATTGGATGAGCCCCAGGTCGTGAGAGACAAAGCCCACGGCGATATTTTTCTCTTTTTGCAGCTTGCAGATCAGCTCGATCATGGTCTTCTGCACCGATACGTCCAAAGCGCAGGTGGCCTCGTCCATGACGATCAGCTCCGGTTCCAGCGCGACGGCGCGGGCAATGGCAATCCTTTGCCGTTGGCCTCCAGACATATTGTGGGGGAACCGATACGCAAATTCGCCGGGCAGGTCGACGGCTTCCAGGAGTTTTCGAGCTACGGCGTCTTTTTCGGAGGGTTTGATTCGTCCAAAGTTCATCAGAGGTTCGCAGATAATATCCCGAATTTTCATTTTGGGATGAAAGGAGCCGCCAGGGTCCTGAAAGACCATCTGGATATATTGCCGGGTCTGGCGCAGCTCTTCGCCCTTCAGCTTTGTCAGGTCTTTCCCTTTAAAGATGATTTCGCCTTCGGTGGGGACGTCCAGCCGAACCAGAAACCGCATGAAGGTGGATTTGCCGCAGCCGGATTCGCCAATCAGGCCCAGGGTTTTGCCCCGGTAAAAGGTTAGGTTGATATCGTTGCAGGCAGTCAGCTCTCGGCCGCCGGAAGCGGGGAATCGCCGGACGATATGCCTTGCTTCCAAAATCACGTCTTTTTCCTCAAACATAGCGCGGGCCTCTCAGAGAAGGGACGGCGTCCAAAAGCTTTTGGGCGTAGTCGCTGTGGACTCCGTTGAGGATTTCGTCCCGATTGCCGCTGTCGCTGATCTCGCCGTCCTTCATCACAACGATCCAATCGGACATATAGGCGGCTACGCCCAGATTGTGGGTAACGATCAGAATGCTGGCGCCGTATTCGTCTCGTAGCTCCATCATCTGGCGGACGATCTGCGCCTGGGTGGTTACGTCCAACGCGGAGGTGGGCTCGTCCGCCAGCAGAAGTTTGGGCTGGAAGGTCATGGCCATGGCGATTCCCACGCGCTGACGCATACCGCCGGAGAGTTGAAATGGATAAGAATTCATAATATTGCCGCTGCTGGGCAAGCGCATACGCTCCAGCATGGCGATTCCTCGCTGCCAGGCTTCCGCTTTGGAGATATGCTGGTGCGTGCGGATGTACTCCACAAAAACGTTCCCGATTTTCCGAATGGGGTTCAGCATGGTTCCGGAATCCTGAAAAACCATGGAGATATCGACGCCGCGCAGCTTGCGCCACTGAGCGGGCGTATTTTTCAGCAGGGATTTTCCCTCGAAGAGGATGTCGCCTTCGACGACTCTGCCGCCGCCCGCCAGCAGGCCCATGACAGCGCGGATGACCGTGGTCTTGCCAGAACCGGATTCGCCCACGAAAGAGGCGATTTCGCCCTGCCGCAGGGTCATGCTGAAGTGTTTAACGGCGGGGCGATCCTTATAACAAATGGTGATATTTTTGATTTCCAGCATAAGGTTCTCCTTATTCGTCCCTGGGGTCCAGAAGATCCCGGAGGGCGTCGCCCAGCAGGTTGAATACGGCCACGACGATGAAGATCGCCGCGCCGGGGTAGATGGTCATCCAGGGCGCGTTTTGGATAAACTGCCGGCCTTCGTTGAGCATTAGGCCCCATTCGGGCATAGGCGCTTTGGCTCCAAACCCCAGGAAGGAAAGGCCCGCCAGCTCCAGCATCATGCCGCCAATATCGGTAGCGGCGGCGATGACCAGCGCAGGGATCACGTTGGGAATCATATAGGTTCTCAAAATATAAGGCGTGCGGGAGCCGGAGACGGTGGCGGCGGCCACATAATCCTGGTTGCGGATTTTCAGAACCAGGCTGCGGGCAAGGCGGGCGTATTTGGTCCAGCTTACCATCGATACGGCGATCACGGCGTTTTTGACGCTGGCGCCCAGGATACCGGCCGTCGCTATGGCAAAAACCATGCCGGGAAAGGAAACCATCATATCGGCAATGCGCATCATGAGGGTATCGACCCAGCCGCCGGAATATCCTGCTAAAACGCCTACCGCCGTCCCCAACGAGAAGACGATCAGCACAACTGCGAAGGAAGCCGCCAGGCTGGCGCGCCCGCCGTAAATCACGCGGGCGAAGACGTCGCGCCCCAGCTTATCGGTCCCAAAAATATGGCTGGCGCTGGGAGGCTGCAAGGCGTCCTTCAATACGGCGTCCGTAGGGCTGACGCCGCCTGTAACCACAGGCGCGAAAGCGGCGGAGAGGATGATCAAAAGAGCCAGCGCCGCAAACAGGCAGAACGATTTGTTTTGCTTTGCAAATTGTTTTACTTTCATGTCCTTCGCCCCCCTTTCCCTTATTCTGGGGTCGACATAGCTGTAGGAGACGTCCACAACCAGGTTGACCAACATATAGATCAGGGATATCCACAAAACATAGCCTTGAATCAAAGGATAATCATAAGCGGTAATGGCGGAAACGGCCAGATTCCCCAGCCCTGGATAACTGAAAATCACTTCGGCCACCGCGGCGCCGCCCAGCAAGGAGCCAAGGGACAGGCCCAACATCGTGAGGAGGGGCAAAAGGGAATTGGGAAATACGTTCATCCACAGAATTTTCCATTCCTTTACGCCTCTGGCCCTGGCGCCGGCCACGTAATCTTGGTTCAGCTCCTCCAAAATGGCGGCGCGGACCTGACGGGCGTACTTGGCGGACATGGCGAAGGCCAATGTGACAGAGGGCAGGATCAGGCTTTTCCAGCTGCCGTCGGAGCAGACGACGGGCAGCCATTGAAGCCTGACGCAGAAAAACAGCATCAGCAACAGGCCAACCCAGAAATTAGGCATTGATACGCCGAAAAAGGCGACGCCGCGGAGAACATAATCGACGACGCTGTTTTTGTGAGCGGCTTGGGCCATGCCGACGGGCACGGCGACCAGAAGCATCAAAATCATGGAGGAAATGGAGAGCTTCAAGGTGGGCCAAAGCCGGTTCAGCAGCAGCTCGGAAACCGGCCTATGATAAGCGTAGGAGACGCCGAAATCCCCTTTCAGGCAGTTCAGCAGCCAATCCACATACTGAACCAGCACAGGGCGGTTTAATCCCATCGCTTCCCGGGTTTCTTGAATGATCTCCTCGCTGGGCATGACGCCGGCGGCGGCATACATTGTGCGCACAGGGTCGCCGGGCGCCATATAGGTGATTAGAAACGTCAGAAAACTAATGCCCAACGCCACGACAATCGTCTGAAGCAGCCGTTTCCCCAATTGGTTTGCGGTCAAGGATCATCGCTCCTTTCCATATGGGTGACAGGATCCAGTCAGGCGGCGGGGTAAATTTCGTCCGTAAGCCAATAGTAATCGGCTGTGTGAATAGCGGCGCCGCCGACGGTTGCGTTTCGAGAGATCATCGAGCTGTTGTAATAGCCGTGGACGACGACCGCAGCGTCGTCAATCAGAATTTGCTGCATCCGCTGGATGATATCCCGGCGGGCGCCGCCGTCAAAGGTGGAGGAGAGCTGGTCATATAGGGCGTCGTATTCCTCATTTTTATAGCCGCAGTAATTGGCGCCTGAGGTAGAACACCATGCCGCCAGATATTCGGTAGGGTCGCCGGCGCCTACCGTAGTCCAGTTTGAGCCGTTGAGATCGAAGTCGCCGGATTGATAGCTGTCCCATTGGCGGGCGGAGTCCCCAATTTCCAGGTCGACGCCGATTCCCACAGAGGCCAGCTGCTGTTGAATGGCTTCCGCAAAATCATTCAGGCAGCGGTTAGGGTATGTGACATAATGCAAAACAACTTCCTGGCCGTCCAGCTCGCGAATGCCGTCTCCGTTGGTATCCACAATGCCGGCGTCGTCCAGCAGCTTTGCGGCGGCTTCGGCGTCAAAGGCATAGGGGTCGGTCAGATTCTCGTAACCATAATCCAGGCTGGAGGGCAAAACCGAGAAGCCGGCGGTATACAGGCCGCCGACGGTGACTGAGCACATCGTCTCGTCGTCCAGCGCCATCAGAACCGCCTGCCGCAGCGTTTTGTTGGACAGCAGCTTTCCCTTGGCCACATTCATGTGGGCCAGGCCTGTGCGGACGCCGCGGGCGATGGTGACGGTGAAATTGGGGTCGGTCTGCAAGCTGCGCAGGTCGTTGATATTGGTAATATTCTCAGCCAGATCCAGCTGGCCGGCTTGCAGCGCCATCGCCTTGGCGGAGGCGTCGCCCATATATAGCAGCTCAATGGAGGCGAAGGGGACGGCGCCGCCCCAGTAATGTTCGTTGGCAATCATCGTGTAGCCCACTTCTTCGCGGAAGTTGGAGGCGACATAGGGGCCGGTTCCGATGGCCGCATGGTCATAATCCGTCGTGTGCTCCACGTCCAGAACGACCATCACGGGATATGCTAGGTTCGCCCGCAAATCAACGTAGGGCTTGGAGGTCTTGACAGTCACGTTGCCAGAGGCGTTGTCGGCAATGATTTCCGCCTCGGCCTCCAGGTATTTCTGCGGGGCGGAGGAGCCGCTGGGGCCTGCCTCAAAAAGGCGCTCAAAGCTGGCCTTGACCTTCTCGGCGGTCAGGTCGCAGCCGTCTGAAAATTTGACGCCGTCACGGATATGAAACGTCCATTCAGTGTGGTCGTCGTTGACAGTATAATCGTCGCAGAGCGAAGGGAGGACGTTCATGGCGTTATCGAACTTGAACAGGCACTCGCCGACGCCGTAGCGGGAGACGTTCCATGCACAGTTGATCTCCTTGGCGGGGTCAATGCCGCCTCCGCCATAGTTTTGGATGCCGAAGGTCATAGCGCGCGTGCCGGAGGTATCTTGATCGGTTTCATGGGCCTGCTGGTTGACTTCATCCTCGCGATTTGACGGGGAATCGCCAGGGGCGGTATTGACGGGAAAATCCGAGTCGTCCGTTTTGCCGCAGCCGGCCATGACGCAGGCAAGCAGCAGGAAGGACAACAGCAAAGCCGTAAGTTTTTGGAATTTTTTCATTTCCACATCGTCCTTTTTCTTAAAATTAGCCCTCCTTCGGCTATGACGGCGGTCAGGGCCGTCCGCCGCATCTTGCCACAAAACAAAACCGACCGCAACAGATCGTCACGGTCGGTAAAAGGCGACGCAAAGGCAGCGCCAAACGCCAGATCGAATATCTGGTTCGTTGACGCAGCGCCGCGTCTTCCTGAGCGTTCCTATCGTCCGTAAGAATCTCAACATACAAAGATAAGCAGGTCTCCTGACTTATGCTCAACGCTTGCCGCGCCTTCCCGAGTGTCATGCCTCAGTGGCGTTAGGCGGCTTGCTCGCAATCACAGTGACGGGATCGTCCCGGATTTGCACCGGGTTCCCTATGAATCCATCGTTGGAACTTATCTTGTTGGCAAATATAGCCGAAATATGAACTTGTCTTAAAATTATACAACTGTCTGGCACTGTTTGTCAACGATTTGGCGGGAAATTTTACGCAAAAGATCAAATGGGCGTTGACAACCTTCAGCGCTCTGACTATAATTGTAGTTAGCATATGCTAATCAATCGAAAGGAAACTGCCGCCATGTTTACAATTTGTGGACACACACTGACCCCCGGCCAGAAAAAACAAACCGCTCTGCGGCCTTTGCCTGGTTATGAAATGCCCGCGACCCTCGTCTGCGGCGCAAAACCGGGGAAGACGATTTTGATTACCGCCGGCATTCACGCAGGAGAGTATCCTGGGGTTCCAGCGGTGATTCGCCTTGCAAAAGACGTTGACCCAGCTCAAGTCGCAGGCAATATCGTGATGATCCACTGCGTCAATACCAGCGGTTTCTGGGCAAGGACCGACTGCCTGGTGGCGGAGGACGGCGGAAACCTGAACGCCAATTACCCTGGCAGCCCCGACGGAACGGTTTCCCAGCGGATTGCCAATTATTTTGTCGCGCAGATTTTTCCCTATGTGGATTTTGTAGCGGATTTGCATTCCGGTTCGCAGCAGGAGCCGTTGACGCCCTGTCTCTTTTTCCCGAAAGGGGAAACGGTTCGCCGGCAAGCGTTGGAGGCGGCCAAGGCGCTGGATATCCCTTACTTGATTCAATCGGAGGCTCGGACCGGCGAATATAGTTACGCTGCCCACGCCATGGGCATTCCCGCTCTTCTTTTGGAACGAGGGCACAGCGGTTTTTGCGAAGAGGAGTGGATTGAGGCGTATCGCAACGACCTGCGGCTGCTTTTGAATTGTCTGGGCTGTTATCCCTATGATAAAAGCTCCGTCGTGGAAAAGCGTATTTTTGTCCGAACCATTTATCTGGAGGCAGAGGAGGACGGCGTCTGGTATTGCAATGTAAAGCCTGGCGAAACAGTGAAAAAGGGGCGGCCGCTGGGCCGCATGGAGGATTTTTATGGGAATCTCCTCCATGAATATTGCGCAGAAGCGGACGGCGTTGTGTTTTATCATTGCTGCGGGCTATCGGTAAAGGCTGGACGCAATTTGGCGGCTTATGGGGTTGAGGAAGCGCAACGACCGATAGAAAACCGGATTGAGCGGCGAGTTTGCAGCCCCTCCTTGCAAAATGCGGCAACCAAAAATGGCTGCCGCATTTTGTCGCGTTTTGATTTGAATGGAACGCGAAGCGCCCGTTCCTCTGCGCTTCTTTTGGAATAGACGAAAAGGGAAAATCAGGCCAAGATTTTATCCAGGGCGGCAAAAAGGATATCGATATCGATGGGTTTGGCGATATGGCCGTTCATGCCGTGTTTCAGGGCGGCCTGTTTATCCTCTTCAAAGGCGTTGGCCGTCATGGCGATGATGGGCACCGAGGCCAGCTCTGGGTCTGGCAGGGAACGAATGGCTTGAGCGGCCTGATAGCCGTTCATCACGGGCATTTGAATATCCATCAGCACCAGCTGGTAATGGCCCGCCGGGGCGCTTTGCAGCATCTCCAGAGCCTGGCGACCGTTTTCCGCCACATCCACTTCAAAGCCCGCCTCGCTAAGGATAGCGACGGCGATTTCCTGATTGAGCTCGTTGTCTTCCGTCAGCAGGATACGGCCTTCCCGGCGTTTTGCCAAGCCGCCGGCGTTTTGCGTCACAAGGGGCTTGGCTTCCGCCAGCGAAAGCAGGCAGCGGCGCAGCTCCGACATCAGCAGCGGCTTGCTGCCAAAGGCCGCCACGCCCGCCTCTCGGGCTTCCTCTTCAATGGAGGCCCAATCCGATTCGGTCAGCGCGATGACGGAAATATCCTCTCCCGCCTGCTGACGGATGCTGCGGATAAACTCCACGCCGCTCATGTCGGAAAGCTGCCAGTCCGCCACATACAGCCGGTAAAGATCCTGCGCCTGGACGGCTTGGCGTACCAAGCGCAGGGCCTCTTTGCCGGAGGAAGCCAGAGCGGTCCGCATTCCCATCTGCTGAAGCATATGAGACGTGCTTTCGCCAGAGCCGGCGTTGCTGTCCACAATCAAGACGGGGCAGTTTTCCAGGCCGGGAATCGGAAGGGCTTCCTCCGTTTCCGTATAGAGACGGAAGGTAAAGGAAACGCAGACCCGAGTGCCCGCGCCTTGTCGGCTTTCCACAGAGATAGAGCCGTTCATCAGATCCACAATGTTTTTGGTGATGGACATCCCCAAACCAGTGCCCTGAATGCCGCTGAGCGTGGAATTGCGTTCCCGCTCAAAGGGCTCAAAAATGCGGCAGACAAATTCTTGGCTCATACCGATGCCGTTGTCTTGGACGATAAACTGATAATTGGCGAAGCCCTCGGGGGCGCCGGGCTTTTCCAGCGCCGTCATAGAGATGGCGCCGCCGGCGTTGGTATATTTGACGGCGTTGCTCAGCAGGTTGAGCAGCACTTGGTTGAGGCGCAGCTTATCGCAGCAAATCTGCTCGTTTTGGATGCCCGAAAGATCCATATGGAAGGTCTGTTGCTTGGCGTAAACGTCCGCCTGCACAATGCTGCGCAGCCCCTGAAGAATCTCCGGTAGGCTACACGGCTTTTCCTCCAGCTGGATTTTGCCGCTTTCAATATGGCTCATGTCCAAAATATCGTTGATTAAGCTGAGCAGATGGTTGCCTGAGGTCATGATTTTTTTCAAATAACCTTCCACGCGGTCCTTGCGGTCGATATGCGCCACAGCCAGCGTGGTGAAGCCGATAATGGCGTTCATAGGCGTGCGGATATCGTGGGACATATTGGATAAAAACACGCTTTTGGCCTTGCTGGCCCGATTGGCCTGAATCAGCGCGTCTTCCAGCAGGCTTTTTTTCTCCAGCTCCCGGCGGGTTTCCTCGTCTACGCTGCGGAAGCCCAAGACAACGCCTCGGCTGTGGTTCCAGGAGCCCACCCGCACGGCCTTCATCTGGAAATAGCGCATTTCGCCGTTGCACAGGGTGCGGTAGTTGACATAACAGGTCTTATTTTCGGCCAGCGCTTCCTGGAGCCGCTCGGGCGAAAGGGCCAGCCGCATGGCCTCCCGATCCTCGCTGTACACGCAGGTATGGATATACCGCTCCATACAGTCCTGCATAATCAGGTCGCCGGAGAAAATGGAATCCAAGATGTGGACTTTACAGTCGTTGATCCGCAGGGCGGAGCCCAGGCCGGTATCCAGGTTGAAGGAGCAGACCAAGTTATAATCGATGCTCAGCGCCTGCATCAGCTCCATTTGGCGGCGTTCCTGCTCCATCTGTTTCCGGGTTTCCTGCAATTTCTGCTCGGTGTAATCCAGTAGAAAGCGCTGGAAAAAGAGCTGACCGTTTTCCTCCAGCAGCTTGACGCTACCCATAATATGCAGGATATTTCCATTGGAATGCCGTACGCGGTATTTCACGCTGACGCTGTCTCCCTCGTTTTTCAGAGAACGGATGGCTTGACGCAGCTGCTCCTTGTCTTCGTCTACCACGGATTCGGCCACCATGTCGAAGCCCGCCTCCATCAGCTGTTCCTGGGATTCATAGCCCAGTATGTGCAGCGCGGCTTTGTTGACGCTGAGAATCTGGGAGCCGTCGATGGTATGGCACAGCACGCCGCAATCCAAGGCGGTGAAGATGTTTTCCATCATCTGATTTTTGGTGATAATTTCCTTCTGATAGGCTCGCTCCTGGGTGATGTCGATGGCTACGCCCACTGTGCCCATAACGCTGCCGTCCAGGTCGTATAAGGGGGATTTATAAGTGGTGAGCAGCTTGGAGCCGTCTTTGGTTTTAACCACCTCTTCCGAAACGCAGGTCTGACGCTTGTTCATAACTTCGCGCTCGGATTCAATGCAGGCAGGGTCGTCCTCTTCCACATCCCAGATATAAGCGTGGCTCTGGCCCTCCACTTGGGCCTTGGTTTTGTTCACAGTCTTGCAAAAGCTCTCGTTGACCTTTTTGTGAATGCCGTTCTTGTCTTTATACCAGATGAGATTGGGGATATTGTCAATGGTGGCTTCAAAATAATGATTGGTCTGCCAAAAGTCCTTGCGCGTTTTCATGGCCTGCTGCCAGCGGGCAAAGCGGAAAGCCAGCTCCTGGGGCGTTAGCTCGGCGGGCCAGATATCCGCCACACGCTCCAATCCATCAGGCGAAGCGGCCAGGGAATCCCTTTGTTCGGGGTCTGCCAAAACGATCAATTCTGCATCCTGTTTTTGCGCCGCCGCCAGCGCCGTTAGAGCCGCTTTTTCGTCTATGCCCCGAAGGTCGGCAAAAATAACGTCCGCTTTAGCGGCTTTCTGAGGCTCCAAGGCGTCGCTTTGCCAAAATTCATGGGTAAAATGAGGCAGAGGGGCGGCTTCTTTCATTGGGTCATAGAAAGCGCGTTGCGGACTAATACAATAGAAACGAAGGTGGCAGTGGTACATACCGGATTCCTCCCTATGTAAATCATTGGCGATCTCAATGGGCGCGGCGGCCGCGCGCCCAGAAAAATTTTGATGTTTTAAGGCGGAGGGGCCCATGCCAAAAAAGAAAAGACACGCCTTGGCGTGTCTTTTCTTTTTTGGTGCGGATGAAGGGACTTGAACCCCCACGAAGTTGCCCCCACTAGCACCTGAAGCTAGCGCGTCTGCCGATTCCGCCACATCCGCATATCCAATTTTCGTCGCCAAGCGGCTTTAACTCCCCGCTCGGAACATTTACTATTATACCAGCATCGCGCCAGAAGTCAATGGTTTTTTGAAAAAAATCTAAAAAAAGATTTTCCCATAAAAAGGGCTCCTGATAAGAGAAAAAAGACTTGACAAGCGGAGCAATTAAAAGTATACTAAATTTGTAAACAAAAGTGGCGGTGAAACGATGAAAATCACGAGAGAAGCCGATTATGCGGTGCGCGTGGTCTATACCATCATGCGCCGGGGCGGGCGGATCAGCGCCCGGGAGATTTCGGAGCAATCGGGCGTGACTCAACGCTTTGCCCTAAAGATTCTCCACAAGCTGACGGCCGCCGGCATTGTCTGCTCCCACAAAGGGGTCAACGGCGGGTTCACCTTGGCGCGGAACCCGGCGGAGCTTTCTTTAGGAGAAATCATCGAGTGTATCGACGGTTCTTTTGAAATCTCTCATTGTCTCAGCGAAGGCTTTGACTGCACGCGAGTGGCGGACAAGCAGACCTGCCAATTCCGCCGGATTTTTGACCAGGTGAGCCGCAGTCTGCGGGACCAGCTTTACGCCATTAAGATGAGTCAGTTTCAATAACTTTTGACGATATTATTATTTTTAGGAGGAAAATACCCATGAAAAAGTTTGTTTGTTCTGTTTGCGGTTATGTCCATGAAGGCGACAGCGCCCCGGAAGCCTGCCCCCAGTGCAAAGCTCCCAAGGAGAAATTCACCGAGCAAAACGGGGACCTGAGCTGGGCCGCCGAGCACGTTGTGGGCGTGGCGCAGGGCGCCAGCGAGGATATTATGGCCGACCTGCGGGCCAATTTCCAGGGCGAATGCACAGAGGTCGGTATGTACCTGGCGATGGCTCGCGTGGCCCATCGGGAAGGGTATCCTGAAATCGGCCTGTACTGGGAAAAGGCCGCTTGGGAAGAGGCCGAGCACGCCGCCAAGTTTGCCGAGCTGCTGGGCGAGGTGGTGACCGACTCCACCAAGAAGAACCTGGAGATGCGGGTCGAGGCCGAGAACGGCGCCACCGCCGGCAAGATGGAGATCGCCAAGCTGGCCAAGGAGCTGGGCCTGGACGCCATCCATG
>CAJTUM010000008.1 GCA_910579575.1 uncultured Eubacteriales bacterium
ATAATTCGGATGAATGAATTATTATACACTAAAGTCTAGAATCAAGGCGTTAGGAACACAGAAGCGAATTGGGAGTTGGCAAAAGGGCTTCTGACGAATTAGGCCGCGCCGCTGCGCAACAAAATATCCGCCTTGTCGACGCGGCGTATAGCGGTCGGTCCAGGGCGGCCGCCTGGAGCTAGGCTTTGCCGGCTCCAGGCGTTTTTTTGCAGTCGTCTTAATTATTGAAGGAAAATCAGAAATATTCCTTTTTTCGGAACGTGTTAAAAAAATATCATTGCAATTCCGCCGCCAGGCGGCTATAGTGATATAGATAAAATAAATAGAATAAGATAGCTTTAATCTATAAAAGAGCGATGAAATTTTTTGGAGGGGGATATTACATATGTCAAATGCAATTGATTTTGCCGTAGTCGACGGCATTGTGGCTCGACACGGCGCAGAGGCCAGCAATGTGATTGCAATTTTGCAGGATATCCAGGCCCAGTACCGGTATTTGCCCCGGGAGGTTTTTCCGTATCTGGCTCGCAAGCTGCAAATGAGCGCCGCCAAGATTTACAGCGTGGCCACCTTTTATGAAAACTTTTCTCTGGAGCCAAAGGGCAAATATGTCATCAAAATCTGCGACGGCACCGCCTGCCATGTGCGCAAAAGCGTCCCTATTCTGGAGAAAATGCGGGAAACCCTGGGGCTTTCCGCCCAGAAGCTGACCACCGACGACATGATGTTTACGGTGGAAACCGTATCCTGCCTGGGCGCCTGCGGCTTGGCGCCGGCCTGCACGGTGAATGATAAAGTCTATCCGTCTATGACGCCGGAAAAAGCGACGGAGCTGCTGACCCAGCTGCGGGAGGAGGGGAGTCGGGTATGCTGAAAACGAGAGAAGAGCTGACCCGCCTCCGCCAGACGCTGGAGGGCCGATTTGCCGCCCAAGTGAAAAAAGTGCTGGTGTGCGCGGGAACTGGCTGCGTGGCCGGCGGCTCGCTGGAGATTTACGCTCGGCTGATTGAGCTGCTGAAGGAAAAAGGCGTTCACTGCCAGGTGGATCTGGCCCACGAGCCTCATGGCGAGGAGGTGGGCGTCAAGCGCAGCGGCTGCCACGGCTTCTGCGAGATGGGGCCTTTGGTGCGCATCGAGCCCCAGGGCTGGCTTTACACCAAGGTGAAGATAGACGATTGCGAAGAGATTGTGGAAAAAACCATTTTGGCCGGCGAACCGATCCAGCGTCTGTGCTACAAAATCAATGGGGAAATCTATATGACCCAGGAAGAGATCCCCTTCTATAAAAAACAGACCCGCACGGTGCTGGAGCACTGCGGCCATATCGACGCCACCTCCATTCAGGAATATATCGCCATCGGCGGGTATAAGGCCCTGGAAAAGGCGCTGTTTGAAATGGACGGCCAGCAGATTGTGGAGGAAATCCAGCAATCCAATCTGCGGGGCAGAGGCGGCGGCGGCTTCCCCACAGGCCGCAAATGGGAGCAGGCCCGGCGGCAGGCCGCCGCGCCCAAATACATCGTGTGCAACGGCGACGAAGGGGACCCAGGCGCCTTTATGGACCGCTCGGTGATGGAGGGCGATCCTCATCGCCTGCTGGAGGGCATTATGATTGCCGGCGCGGCCGTGGGCGCCAGCCAGGGCTATATCTATGTCCGGGCCGAATACCCCATGGCGGTGAACCGGCTGACCCAAGCCATTGAGCAGGCGCGGGAAATTGGTATTTTGGGCCAGAATATTTTGGGCTCCGGCTTTGATTTTGATATTCATATCAGCCGCGGCGCCGGCGCTTTCGTTTGCGGCGAAGGCAGCGCGCTGACGGCTTCCATCGAGGGCCGCCGGGGAATGCCCCGGGTCAAGCCGCCCCGCACGGTGGAACGGGGCCTTTTTGACAAGCCCACTGTGCTGAACAATGTGGAAACCCTGGCCAACGTGCCCCAGATCATTCTGCGCGGGGCGAATTGGTATCGCTCCATTGGCCCGGAAAACAGCCCGGGGGCCAAGGCTTTCGCTCTGACAGGCAATATCCAGAATACCGGCCTGATTGAGGTGCCCATGGGGACCACCCTGCGGGAGATCATCTTTGATATCGGCGGCGGTATGCGGGATGGGGCGGAGTTTAAGGCTGTGCAGATTGGCGGCCCCTCCGGCGGCTGCCTGACGAAAGAGCATCTGGATCTGCCGCTGGATTTTGATTCTCTGCAAAAGGCGGGGGCTATGATCGGCTCCGGCGGTCTGGTGGTGATGGACGATAAGACCTGTATGGTGGAAGTGGCTCGGTTCTTTATGAATTTCACCCAGAACGAGAGCTGCGGCAAATGCGTGCCCTGCCGAGAAGGCACAAAGCGTATGCTGGAGATTCTGGAGCGCATTGTGGCAGGCCAGGGCCAGCCTGGAGATATCGACCTGCTGCTGGAGCTGGCGGAGACCATCTCCGCCACCGCCCTCTGCGGTCTGGGTAAGACGGCGGCGCAGCCGGTGGTCAGCACGATTCGCTATTTCCGGGATGAATATGAGGCCCATGTAAACGAAAAGCGCTGCCCCACTCACAACTGCCAGAAGCTGAAGCGGTATATCATCGATCCTCAGGAATGCAAGGGCTGCTCCAAGTGCGCTCGGAACTGCCCGGCGGGCGCCATCTCCGGCGAGATCCGCAGCCCCTTTGTCATCGACCAGGAAAAATGTATCAAATGCGGCGCCTGCATCGACGGGTGCAGTTTCCACGCCGTGAAGGAGGGTTAGGCCATGAGCGCGTTTATGATGGTGGATAATATTCCGGTGGAAATCGCCGGGGAAGAAAACATTCTGGCGGTGATCCGCAAAGCGGGGGTGGAGCTGCCCACCTTCTGCTATTATTCCGAGCTTTCCGTCTATGGAGCCTGCCGGATGTGCATGGTGGAAGATCGGCGGGGCAATATCCAGGCGGCCTGCTCCACGCCGCCTCGAGAGGGCATGGAGATTTTCACCAACACCCCCCGGCTGCGGAAATACCGCCGCAACGTGCTGGAGCTGCTGTTGGCCAGCCATTGCCGAGACTGCACAACCTGCGAAAAGAGCGGAAAATGCAAATTGCAGCAGCTGGCCCATCAGTTTGGCATTCACAATATCCGGTTCGGTCAGATCACCGACGAACACCAGCGGGACGAATCCTCCCTGTGCGTCAGCCGGGACAGCGCCAAGTGCATTTTGTGCGGCGATTGCGTGCGGATGTGCGAGGAAATCCAGGGCGTGGGCGCCATTGATTTTGTGGGCCGAGGCGCCAGAATGAAGGTGGCTCCCGCCTTCCACGAGCCCATCGCCAACAGCAACTGCGTGGGCTGCGGCCAGTGCGCCGCCGTCTGCCCCACCGGCGCGATTGTGGTGAAAAACGACGTGGAGCGGATGTGGGCTGAACTGGCCGACCCCAAAACCAAGTGCGTGGCTCAGATCGCCCCCGCTGTCCGAGTGGGCATCAGCCGGGAAATGGGCTTGGGAACCGGGGAAAACGCCATGGGCAAGGTGACGGCCGCCCTGCGGCGCCTGGGCTTTGACGAGGTCTACGACACCACCACTGGCGCAGACCTGACAGTGTTGGAGGAGGCCAACGAGCTGGCGGGCCGGCTGGCCTCCGGCCAGAAGCTGCCTCTGCTCACCTCCTGCTGCCCGGCTTGGGTGCAGTTTGTGGAAAAGAATTATCCCCAGCTGCTGCCCCATGTCTCCACCTGCCGCTCTCCTATGGAGATGTTTGGCGCGGTGCTGAAAGAGCAGCTGAAGACCTCCACCAGGCGGATTGTCTCTGTGGCGATTATGCCCTGTACGGCCAAAAAATTTGAGGTAGCCCGGCCGGAATTCAAGCGCGGCGGCGTTTCCGATGTGGATTACGCCGTCACTACCCAGGAGCTCATCTCCATGATCCGTCAGGCAGGTATTGTTTTTGACGAGTTGGAGCCCGAAAGCGTGGATATGCCCTTCGGCGTTTCCACCGGCGCAGGGGTGATTTTTGGCGTCACCGGCGGCGTGACGGAGGCGGTGATCCGCCGCCTCAGCGACGATAAATCCACCAGCGCTCTGCGGGCCATCGCCTTCAACGGCGTCCGGGGCATGGAGAGCGTCAAGGAAACCACGGTGGAAATCGGCGGAAAAACCGTGCGCATCGCCATTGTCAGCGGCTTGGCCAACGCCCGGCCTTTGATGGATCAATTGGCCCAGGGGCAGTGCGAGTATGATTTCATCGAGGTCATGGCCTGTCCGGGGGGCTGCGTCTCCGGCGCCGGCCAACCTTTTGCCGTCAAGGCGGAAAAGGCCAAGCGGGGCCAGGGGCTGTATCAGGCGGATCGGATGAGCCCCATCAAGCGGTCGGAGGAAAATTACGCCGTCACTGCTTTGTATGACAGCGTGCTCAAAGGCCGGGTCCATGAGCTGCTCCATGTGGACTATGTCAAACAGAGCTAAAAGGGAGGAAATGCAATGAAATTCAGCGTATGCGTGGGCAGTTTCTGCCATGCCAAGGGCTCTTATAACGTGCTGTGCACTCTGCGGCAGATGGTGGAGGAATACAGCCTTCACGACCAGGTGGAAGTGGCTAGTATGTTTTGCGACGGCGACTGCGTGGAGGCCGTCAAGGTGAAAATCGACGATCGGGAAACCGTCAGCGTCACCGGCGCCGGCGCCCGGGATTTTTTCCTCCAGCGCTGCGCCGGGCTGATCCAGGGCAGATAGGAAAAAGCGACTGGGCCGTCAATCCCTCTGGCGCCTGACGCGGAGCCGTCCTTTGCGGCTGCATTTGTGAAATTGGGAGAGCGGCTGCCCTCGCCTCCAGCCGCTTCGCCAGCATGGGCGGCGGGAATGCGAAAAACAATACGGCGAATTTTCGGAATAACCCAAACAGCCGCCTCATAGGGCGGCTGTTTTATGGTTTCAGAGGAAGGGCGGAAAAAAGAGGTTCTTTTTTTCCGGCAAGTGTGGTAAGATAATCGCATAGGCGTCGGTCGGGTTGCTCCGGCAGGCAAGCAACGAGATTGGGCGGGCAACCGACTGTGGGCGCAAAGTCAGCGGCCTTTTATGCAAAGGCCCTGCGGTCGCTGGGTTGATATACCCGCCAGGCGAACACGGAGTATGGCTTCGGGCCGTCCCCATATAAGGAGGAACTTTATGGTTCTTTACGTTGAGCTTTTGAAATCGGTTTTATACGGCGTTGTCCAGGGCATCACGGAGTGGCTGCCGATCAGCAGCACAGGACATATGATTTTGCTGGATGAATTTGTGCGCTTTGAGTGTACGCCGGAATTTTGGAATACCTTTTTGGTGGTGGTGCAGTTGGGGTCCATTCTGGCGGTGGTGGCGCTGTATTTCCACCGATTGAACCCCTTTTCCTCCAAAAAAGACCGGAACGAGCGGGTGGATACCATCACGCTGTGGATTAAGATTGTCATCGCCTGTATCCCCGCCGGGGCGCTGGGGATTTTGTTCGACGAGGCCATCGAGCGCATCAGCACGGCTGTGGTGGTGGCTGTGGCGTTGATCGTCTATGGCGTCGCGTTCTTGGTGTTAGAGCGGCAGAATCGCCGGCCCAAAATCAACACCATGGACCATCTAAACGCCAAAACTGCCTTTTTCATCGGCGTCTTTCAATGCCTGTCTCTGGTTCCGGGCACTTCCCGGTCCGGCTCCACCATCTTGGGCGCTTCGATTCTGGGCTGTTCCCGGCAGGTAGCCTCAGAATTTTCCTTTTTCCTGGCCATTCCGGTCATGCTGGGGGCCAGCTTTCTGCGGCTGCTCAAGGCGGGCTTTGCCTTTTCCATGGCCGAATGGGCTGTGCTGCTGACCGGCGCTGGGGTAGCCTTTCTGGTGTCTCTGTTGGCCATTCGGTTTCTGTTGGCCTATATCCGCAAACACGATTTTACCGCCTTCGGCTGGTACCGCATCGTCCTGGGCCTGCTGGTGCTGGGGTATTTCTATTTGCTGAAATAATGTTGGTCAAAATGAAAAAGACGGCGCTTTTTCATTGCGAAAAAAAGCCGTCTTTTTTAACTGCTATAGGAGGGATTATTTATGGTTGGCAAACTATCAGTGGTTCCATATAATGCGAACGCCTCTAAAATTGCTGAGTGTATTAACAACCGATATAGTCATTCAGTGACGAAGTTAAAGGGCGTTGGTAATTTGGAAGTATCCTTAGTGTGTGAGATGGATGGAAGACTTACGCAGGAGAATGAGGTTTTAAATCTTGGGTGCAATGCGCGTATGGAGTTGCGCTCCCAGGGCGTATTTGATTTGTTGAAGAAAGTGGGCAGGCGGGAGTTAGATGTCTAAAAATCCAGAGAATTATTTTATGTGCCTTGGAAAGTATGCGAAAGAAATATTGCTTTTTTGATACAGTGGGGTTTGGATTCCTGATGATAGTAAGTCTACAAGCGACGGATATCGCCAACGGCGGCGAGAAAATGGGAAATATCGCTGTGCCCAGACCTTTGGCCCGGGCGTCTGTTTTTCCAGCGGTGAAAGCCAAACCGAACAACCGACAGTAGGGCGGCCGCTGTGCAAACAGTTGTCGGTCGAGCTGGTAGCGCCAAAATATCGGCCCATGACAGTCTTTCCCCAGGCCCGCCAGGCTGTGGAACGGCTGAAAGCCAGCTTGGCGTGATTTTTATAGCGCTTCCAGCCAGAGAGCGGCGTCCGTGCGGGCCAGACCAATCGCGCGCCAGCGACAAGGACCCGGCTTGCCGCTGTCATAAACGGCGCCCGCCAACTCCTTGCCCAGCATACAATAGAGGATTTCATAGCCCCCGCCCAGGGCCGCCGGGGCTTGGGTCTCCTCCAAATAATAGATTTGGCCGTTTTTGCGGGCCTTGATATAACAGCGTTCCGGTTCGGCTGCGGGCAGGCCGCGGCACAGGAAAAAAGCGTCCTCGTCCCGCAGACGAAACAGGGATAAGCCCTCTGGCGGCTCCGCCTGCCGGCGAGGCTTTAATTGGAAGCTCCGGCCCAGAGCTTGGTGGCCAAAGCGCTCTCGGCATTTTTCAATAAAAGGTTCCATGCCGTCGCGGCGGATTTGTTCCAGCCCTTCCAGCCCCAGAGAAACCGGAGCGTTGGGGGGATAAACTGAGGATTCCAGTTGCGCAAATACGTTTTGTGTCATATTCTTTTCCTCCAATATTCTGGCGGCTGTATCTGGAGGGGAAACAAAAAAAGCCTTCGCCCCGTGTGAAACAGGACGAAGGCTTGCGCTTTCGTTATACCACCCATTACAACATACCAACATATGCGTCCCCGATAACGGCGGGAAACCGGCTGCGCTTACTGAGGCAAAGCGCCCTTTCAGCTTGCGACTCCAGAGGGATATTCTGCTTCCGCCTACTCGCGCCGGGCTTTCACTGTCCCCGGCTCGCTGCGCCTTTTGGCATGAAGCATACTGGCTCTGTCAACGTCTTTCTTCTCCCCCAAATCTGTGACGTTTTGGGGCTCTATTGAATTGGAACGATTTCAATGTGAAGTTATTCTACCACTGGAATAGGCGCCCGTCAAGGGGTTTTTACTTGAATTTTGTCCAGCGTCTGGCCCACGTCGCCCTGGATGAACAGATCGGCCCGGCCTTCTCGGCCGGTTTTGGCTCGGTTGATGAGAATCAGCCTGCCCCGCAGAAAATCCAGCAAGCTGGCGGCGGGATAAACCGTCAGCGAAGTGCCTGCCACAATCAGCAGCTCCGCTCGGCGGATGTGCGCCACAGAGCGCTCTAAAATCTGTTGGTCCAGCGCCTCTTCGTAGAGCACGACGTCGGGTTTGACCAGGCCGCCGCAATCGCAGCGAAATTCCCCTTGGCTTTGCAAAACGTCTTCCATAGAAAAACGCTTGCCGCATTTCATGCAGTAGTTTCGGCGGACGCTGCCGTGCAGCTCCAGCACCTCCCGGCTGCCTGCGGCCTGATGCAGGCCGTCGATATTTTGGGTGATTACCGCTTGCAGCCGCCCCGCCGCCTCCAGCTCCGCCAGCTTTCGGTGAGCCGGATTGGGCTCAGCCTGGGGCCAGAGCATTTTATCCCGGTAAAACCGATAAAATTCCGCCGGGTTTTGCATAAAAAAGCTGTGGCTGATGATGGTTTCCGGCGGGTATTGGTAATGCAAATGGTAGAGGCCGTCCGGGCTGCGGAAATCGGGGATGCCGCTTTCGGTGGAAACGCCGGCGCCGCCGAAAAACACGGTATAACGGCTTTGATCGATCATTTGCCGCAAGGTTTGAATTTGATTGTCCATATCAGACGCTCCTTTGGAGGCTCTGTGATTCTTCCGAATCCTGGCGGGCCAGCTCCCGCACCAACCGCCGGTCCGCCGGGCAAAATTCATAGTCTGCCAGCTGGGAGGGCGGTCGCCAGGCCATGGCTTGGTGGACCCGGAGGCAAGGATCGCCGGACAAAAGCTCCGCCTCAAAAAAAGAAAAGACGATTTCTTTTTCCGGGTATCGATAGGAGCTTTGCTCCCGCAATCCGTTCAGGCGGATTTCCACCCCCAGCTCTTCCCGACATTCCCGGATAACGCAGCGCTCCGGCGTTTCGTCAGGCTCCAGCTTGCCGCCTGGAAACTCCCACAACCCGCCGCAGCCGCCTCCCGGTCGGCGCTGGCAGATCAATATTTCACCGTTCCGGCGGATAATGGCCGCCGCTACATGAAGCATATCAAAATCCTCCTATCCAGTCGCGTTGGCGCGACGGCCATAAGCCATGTCGGCGCAGCGGACGCTTTTTCGCTCTGTGCCCACAGACGGGGCCCGGCGCGACGGGATGTTTTCTCGGCCGAAAAAGGTATAAGGGGCCGCCGCCCCTTATCATCCCTTTTTTGCCTCCGTTTTGGCTGAGGGCTTTTCCGGCAAGCAGCGCTCGTCATGGGCTGGCGGTTCCGCATTGCCCAAGGCCGATTTATGCGAGTAATCTCGCGTTTTGCCTATCGGGGTCTCGCGACTGCGATTAGCCTCGCGTTTTGCCTGTCGCGGCGTCGTGACCGGCTTCGCGGCTGGAGACCTCTTGCGTGAGGCGGGCGATGAAATCGTCCAGAGCCATGACTTCGGTTTCTCCGGTTTTGCGGCTGCGGACGGCTACTTGGCCGGCCTCTTTCTCTTTATCGCCCAGCACCAGCATATAAGGAACCTTTTCCAGCTGGGCTTCCCGGATTTTATAACCGATTTTTTCGCTGCGGCTGTCCAGCTCGCAGCGGAAGCCCAGAGAATCCAATTTTTGCATAACCTGGGCGGCATAGTCGTGGGTCCGGTCCGTAATGGGCAGAATCTTGACCTGCACAGGGCTGAGCCACGCCGGGAAAGCGCCGGCATAGTGCTCAGTGATCACGCCGATAAACCGCTCGATGGAGCCCAGCAGAGCCCGATGGATCATGACAGGGCGGTGCTTCTGGCCGTCTTCGCCCACATATTCCAGGTCAAACCGTTCGGGCATTTGGAAATCCAGCTGAATCGTGCCGCACTGCCAAGTGCGGCCCAGGGAATCCGCCAGATGGAAATCCAGCTTGGGGCCGTAGAAGGCGCCGTCGCCTGCGTTGACGGTGAAGGGCTTTTCCATCTCTTCGATGGCCGCCTGTAGAGTGTCTTCTGCAAATTTCCAGTCCGCTTCCTCGCCCATGTGGTCTTCGGGCATGGTGGAAAGCTCAATCTGGTACGTCAGACCAAAGGTGGAGTACATTTCGTCAAACAGACGAACCACGTTTTTGATCTCTTCCTTCATCTGGTCCCGGGTCATAAAGATATGGGCGTCGTCCTGGATGAAGCAGCGGACGCGGAACAGGCCGTGGAGCGCGCCGGAAAGCTCGTGGCGGTGAACCAGGCCCAACTCGGCCATGCGCAGAGGCAGATCTCGATAAGAATGGGGCTCCGCCTTATACACCAGCATACCGCCAGGGCAGTTCATGGGTTTCACCGCATAATCCGCGTCGTCGATGACGGTGGTATACATATTGTTTTTATAGTGATCCCAGTGGCCGGAGCGATGCCACAGAGCTTGATTCAGGATGATCGGGGTGGAAATTTCCACATAGCCATAGCGCTTATGGCATTCCCGCCAGTAATCCAGCAGGGTGTTTTTCAGCGTCATGCCCTTGGGCAGGAAGAAGGGGAAACCGGGGCCCTCCTCGGTCATCATAAAGAGGCCCAGCTCTCGGCCCAGCTTCCGGTGGTCCCGGCGCTTGGCTTCCTCCAGCATGGCCAGATAATCGTCCAGCTGCTCCTTTTTGGGGAAGACCACGCCATAGATTCGTTGCAGGGTGGCGCGGCTGGAATCGCCCCGCCAGTAAGCGGCGTTGCAGGCGGTGAGCTTCAGGGCGTTTCCCTTGATGCGGCCGGTGTGCTCCACATGAGGGCCGGCGCACAGGTCCACAAACTCGCCTTGGCGATAAAAGCTGATCACGGCGTCCTCTGGCAGATCCTGAATCAGCTCCACCTTGTAAGGCTCGCCCTTTTCCTCCATATAGCGGATCGCCTCTTCCCGGGGCAGCTCAAAGCGCTCCAGAGGCAGTTTTTCCTTACAGATTTTGCGCATTTCCTCTTCGATTTTTTCCATAATTTCCGGAGTGAAGGGGAAGGGGGAATCCAAGTCGTAATAGAAGCCGTTTTCAATGGCCGGGCCAATGGCCAGCTTGACCTCTGGAAACAGCCGCTTGACAGCCTGAGCCAGCACATGGGCGGCGGTATGGCGCAAAGTCCAGCGGCCCATTTCGTCCTCGAAGGTCAGCAGGTTCAGGGAGCAATCCTGATGGATGGGGGTCATGGCGTCGTGGGTTTCGCCGTCGATCTGGCAGGCCAGCACGTTGCGGGCCAGGCCCTCGGAAATCTTTTTAGCGGCGTCCAGGGCTGTGGCGCCTTGCTCCAGCTCCATGACGGAGCCGTCTTTCAGCGTGATTTTTACCATCGTTTACACCTCGTGTTTTTGAGAAAATCGTTGAAACATACAAAAAACCGCCTCTGAACAAATCAGAGACGGCAAAACCGCGGTTCCACTCTGCTTGCGGGCGCAAAACGCCCGCCGCTTAAGGCCCTTTAACGGGGGCAACCGCCGCCGCCTACAGGCTGGACGCCTTTCGACAGAGGCTCTCGCAGGCGGTACGGGTTCCGCTGGCGCACAAGAGGGCTTGCAGCCTATGGCCCCCTCTCTCTGCCTGCGCGTTTGCGCGGCCCGCTCCTGGTCGCAGAGTTTTTTTGATATCAATTTTATTATGGCGCCATCTCCGATTCCTGTCAAGCAAAAGTTTTTCCCAGAGGCCGGGGCCCGGGACTACCGTTTAATACAAGAAGCTTCATACAGGTTTTCCTGATCGTTTTAATGGATTCAAATGGGCGAAATAATTTTTATCGCGCCCATTTTTAGAACGAATTTACTGTATAAAATGAAAAACTGCGCTCAAGTAACCCTATTATTCGAAAGACGAGACTGCAATTTGACTGCTCTTGCGGTTCGTCTATGTTTTTATTTCAGATTCTTTTGGAAGAAGTCGACCAGCTTGTCGAAGGGGATGACGTCGGTTTGGTCATAGAGGTCTGTGTGGACAGCGTCGGGGATAATCAGCAGCTCTTTGTTGTCTCCAGTCAGTTTGGCGAAGGCGTCCTTGCTGAAGTAGCAGGAGTGGGCTTTTTCCCCATGAATCACCAGAACGGCGCTGCGAATCTCGTCCGTATAGGCCAGGATGGGTTGGTTGAGGAAGGACATACAGCCGGTTATGTTCCAACCGCCGTTGGAATTGAGGGACCGGGGATGATAGCCGCGGGGAGTCTTGTAATAATCGTAGTAGTCCTTAACGAAGGAGGGGGCGTCCTCTGGCAGAGGATCTGCCACGCCGCCGCCCAGAGCGTATTCGCCGTTCTTGTAGTCGGTAATGCGCTGGGCGTTCAGGGTCTTGCGCTTGGCATAACGAGCCTCCTCGCTGGCCTCGGCGTCGAAGTAGCCATTGGCGTTGACGCGGGACATATCATACATGGTAGAGGCTATGGCGACCTTGATTCGGGTGTCCAGCGCCGCCGCGTTCAAGGCCAGACCGCCCCAGCCGCAAATGCCGATCACGCCGATTTTCTCGGGGTCCACATCATCCCGAAGGGACAGAAAGTCCACTGCCGCCTGGAAGTCCTCGGTGTTGATGTCCGGGGAAGCCATATAGCGAGGAGCGCCGCCGCTCTCGCCGGTGAAGGAGGGGTCGAAAGCAATCGTGAGGAAGCCCCGTTCCGCCATGGTCTGGGCATACAGACCAGAAGCCTGTTCCTTCACCGCGCCAAAGGGTCCACAGATGGCGATGGCGGGCAGTTTTCCGAATGCGCCCTTGGGGACGTACAAGTCAGCGGCCAAAGTAATGCCATAGCGGTTGTGAAAGGTCGCCTTGCTGTGGTCCACGTTCTCGCTTTGGGGGAATGTTTTGTCCCATTCTTGTGTCAAAGTCAGTGTTACTTCCATGTGGAATTCCTCCTTGTGATGGTTCAATCGTTTTGCTTTTCAAGAGTATCAATCAGGTAGTCCAAGCAGTCGATTCGCTTCTCGTTTTGGTGAACGGCGTCCAGCAGCGTCTGTCTATGGCAAGAAAGAACCTGCATCAATTTGGCAATCTCTTTTTGCTGTATCAAAGCCGTGCACTGCCTGATAAGCTCCAAACCGCACCCGGCGTCGACCAGGTTTTGGCGGAGAATACTTTGAGTATCTGACGCCTCCGGCATATCCGCACCTCCCTGCGCCCTTATGATACGGCAAGAAACGTGAAATAGCAAATATTTGATTTCTATACCATGTTATTCTTGCACAGAATAACATGATTTGATATAGTATGCTTGGAGGCGTTCCTATGGGAATTCGAGTTTTGAGTTATTTTTTGGAAGTAGCCCGCGAGGAAAGTATCACGCGCGCGGCAAAACGGCTTCATATTTCCCAGCCTACTCTCTCCAAGCAGCTAAAAGACTTGGAGTCCGAGTTAGGAAAAAAACTCTTTGTCCGCAGCAGCTTCAGCGTTCATTTGACGGACGAAGGGATGCTGCTGCGCAAACGGGCGGAAGACATTTTGGATATGGTAGACAAAACGGCCGAGGAATTCAAAGCATTGGGACAGGTCGCCGGCGGGAACATTCACATTGGATGTGCGGAATCAGAGGGTATTAAGCATTTGGCTCGGCGAATCAAGGCGGTGCAAAAGCAGTATCCGAGGATACGAGTTCATCTGTATAGTGGGGATACAGATGATCTGTCAGAACGTTTGGATTGGGGCTTGTTAGATTTTGCCGTCATTGCACAGGCTGTGGATTTGTCAAAGTATAATTATCTGAAACTTCCAGGAACGGATACTTGGGGCGTGGTCATGCGGAAAGACGCGCCATTGGCTCAAAAGGAAACCGTTTGTGTGGATGATCTTTTGGATTCTCCTCTCATTGTTTCAAGACAGGGTATTCGAGAGGATATGCCCAAATTGTTTCGAGAAAGGATGGATCGACTTTGTATTGTGGCTACGATCAATCTTACTTATAATGGGAGCGTATTGGCGCGGGAAGGATTGGGCTACGTTCTGACTTTTGATAAGTTGGCGGATACCAGCGAACAGAGTGAACTATGCTTTCGCCCACTCACACCCAAGCTGGAAACAAATCTGTTCATAATTTGGAAAAAATATCAGGTATTTACGCCTGCAGCGGAAGTATTATTGAATGAAATGAAAGAAAGTTATGCAGCTTCCCAATAAATTAGAAAAATTGCCTCCGAACCTAACAATTCGGAGGCAATCCTTAATGCTTAGCTATTCAAATCTATCCAGCCATGCCTGAGCAGTTTCATCAATGCCCGGCAGGCAGTCTGTCCGCTTTCCGTTATCAACGAACTCCATTCACAACTCATGCCTGTGCTGCTTCAAATAAGCGCGCCGCAATGCTCTTAGGGGGATTCTGCTGGCTCTGAGTCTATTGCCAGATTAGGGATAAAATAATCTCCAACTTGAATATAGGTCAATTCTGCTATTTGTATCGTTCTTTGCTCCAGTCGCTTCATTTTCTCGCAAACGAGCTGTATGCTTTGATACGCTTGCAATATGTCGCTTACAGCATACGTCGGTCACTGCGTTGAGCCTGTTACAAAATTTCGTCCTTCTTTTGCCAAAGAAGGAAGCCCTCTTTGATTGTGGCCAGGGTTTGGACGTCCTTCAGCTCCATGGGGGGCGTTTCCAGCGGGTCCCGGTCCAGAATCATCAGGTCGGCTAACTTGCCCGCCTCCAGCGTTCCTTTGCTCTCTTCCTCAAAATATTGGTAGGCGGCGTTGACGGTCAGGGCCTTCATGGCTTCCAAAGTGGAGATTCGCTCCCCTTCGCCGATGACGGCGCCGGTTTTGCTCACCCGATTGACGGCGCACCACACTGTGCGCCACATCTCCGGCGGAACCACAGGGGCGTCCTGATGGAAGGTGAAGCGCACCCCTTTTTCCAGAGCCGTGCGGGCGGGGCTGATGGCCATAGCTCGCTCGTCGCCGAAATTTTGGCGGTGAACGTCGCCCCAATAGTAAGTATGGGCCACAAAAAAGGAGGCCATCATATCCAGCTGAGCCATGCGGTCCAGCTGATCGGGGCGGACAGTCTGCGCATGAATCATCACAGGGCGGATCTGGTTTTTGCACCGGCAGCAGCCGAGGGCCTTTTCAAACGCGTCGATAAACTGCTGAGCGGCGGCGTCGCCGTTGCAGTGGGCCAGCAGCTGGTCGCCGGATTCCAGAGCCTTTTGGCAAAATTCCCGGACAGCGTCGTCGGTATAAATGGGATAGCCCTTGTAGCCCTCTTTGCCCCCTTGATAGGGTTTGGTCATCCAGGCCGTGCGGCCTTGGGGCGAACCATCCAGGAATATTTTGTATCCGCCGATCTTTAGGTTCCGCTGGTAGGAACGGTATTGGGGATATTGGTCCAGCAGATCTTCGGCGTTTTTCAGGTCGGCGTAAGCCACGGCGTCCAGCTCCAGCACGCCGTTTTTGGCGGCGGCGCAAAGAAACTCAAAATCCGCTTTGTTCACCTTGCCGTCCTGGCAGGTGGTCACGCCTTGGCGCAGGTAGATTTTTTGGGCCCGGACCAGGTTTTCCAGCCGCTGCTGCTGGGTGGGCTTGGGAATTTGACGGACGCGCTGGATCAGGGCGTTTTCCTCCAAATAGCCGGTGAGGCAGCCCGTTTCGTCCCGACCGATGTAGCCGCCGGCAGGGTCTGGCGTGGCGGCGGAAATACCCAGCTCCCGCAGCCCCCGGGTATTGGCCGCGCCCATGTGACCGGAGACATGGGTAATCAGCAACGGATGATCCGGCGCCAACTCGTCCAGCTGGCGAGCGGTGGGATGCAGGCCGCCAGGCAGGTCGTTGTGGTCATAACCGGAGCCCACCACCCAGCGGCCAGGCTCGGGTTTGTTTTCCGCAATCCAAGCCTGGATCCGGCGGCCCATTTCCTCAATGGAATCCGCTCCGGCCAAAGAGACATAGTGCAGGGAATCGGCGACCTGGCTCAGGTGGCTGTGGCAATCGATAAAAGACGGCGCCAGAGCGCAGCCTTGCAGATCCACCCGCAGAGTCTGTTCGTCGGCCAGCTCTTCGGCCTGGGCCAGCTGGCCGCAATAAACGATTTTGCCCCGGCGAATCAGCAGCGCCTGGGCGTAAAGAGGCTCCGTCATGGTGATGATGGGGCCGCCGTAAAACAACGTATTATTCAAAATCCATTCACTCCTTTTCCACTGGGGCGGGAGCCTCCAGCTCCAGCGACACAGGGCAATGGTCGCTGCCCGTGATTTCGGGATAAATGCCGGCCGCCGACACCCGGTCCTTTAGGCTGTCGGAAACCAAAAAATAATCGATGCGCCATCCGGCGTTGTTGGCTCGGGCGTTGAATCGATAGGACCACCAGCTGTAGGCCCCTTCCAGGTCGGGGTGCAGCATCCGAAACGTATCGGAAAAGCCGCTTTCCAGCAGCAGGGTCATCTGCCGCCGTTCCTGGTCGGTAAAGCCGGCGTTTCCCCGGTTGCTCTTGGGGTTTTTCAAATCGATTTCCTGATGGGCCACGTTCATATCGCCGCAGACGGCCACAGGCTTGCGGGCGGCCAAGCCCGCCAGGTAAGCCCGAAAATCTTCCTCCCACTTGACCCGGTAATCCAGCCGAGTCAAGCCCTGCTGGGCGTTGGGCGTGTAGACGTTGACCAAATAAAAGCCCGGATATTCGCAGGTAATGACGCGGCCTTCTTTGTCATGCTCTGCAATCCCCATACCATAATAGACGGAAACCGGGCGTTCTTTGGTGAAAACGGCCGTGCCCGAATAGCCCTTTTTTTCGGCGCTGTTCCAATATTGGAAATACCCCGGGGTATCCACCTGGGCCTGGCCCTGCTGCATCTTCGTTTCCTGTAGGCAGAAGATATCTGCGTCAATCGTCTTGAAAAAATCCAGAAACCCTTTGCCCAAGCAGGCCCGCAAGCCGTTGACGTTCCAAGAAATCATGCGCATGAAAAACTCTCCTTCCGCCTGCAAAAAGGCGTTTCATTTTATCTCCAGTATACCACATTCCGCAAGGTTGTTGGGGAATATGGTGAAATATTTACAAAAAAGATACCCCTCTGCCAAGGGCGCAAAAAAAGGGCGGCCTCTTCCCGGGGGAAGGGGCCGCGATAGGCTTTTGTTTTTTGCCGTCTGCGCCAGGGACGGCAGAAGCCCAGCCGCCGCATTCGCCAAGCGACTGGGTTGGAACATCGGCAGCGGGGCGGCCGCCGGTTTTGCTTGTAGCGGGGATATCAGAAGGAGACAATGAGGCCTCGGTCGCCGGCGTAGAAGGAGGTTAGGCCCCGCATAGCCAGCGTGGTGATTTTTTCAAAGCTATATTTGCGCCGGCAGGCTTTGCAGATCATCTCGGCGTCCTCCGGGTTGTTGCAGTGGCTGATAATCAGGTGCTTGTCGGCGGTTTCGCCCCGTTCGCCGATCATCTCTACCAGCCTGTTCAGAGCCTGGGTCATGCCCCGGACCTTTTGATAAATCTTGATATTTCCTTCCCCATCCTCGCCGCACAGGGGGTGAATATTGAGCATGGAGGCCATCATGCCCACCGCTCGGTTCATCCGGCCGGCGCTGACCAGAGTGTCCAGCGTGCCGATGAGGAAAAACAGGGTCAGGCTTTTGCGGTATTCCTCAATGCGGGTCACAATTTCTTCAAAGGGCAGCTGCTGACGAATCAGCTCGCCCAGCTTATAAATGAGCAGCGCCATAGAGCCGGAGGTGGCTTTGGAATCCACCACGTGGATTTTGGCTTCCGGGTTTTCGGCGCGGGCCATGTCCGCCGCCATGCAGGCGGTGGAATAGGAGGCGCTGAGCCGGGAAGAAATGGTGACGGCAAAGCAGCAGTCCGCCCCCTGCATCTCCTTTAAGTAGGCGGCGGGGGAAGGGCAGGACGTGCTCCAGGAGCCTTTGATTTCCCTGGGTTTTTCATAGAAGTGAGAAGCGGGAGTAGGCTCTAAGTCCACAAAGGAAACGCCGCCCGGGCCGTTGAGGTACATGGGTACCACGCCGTAGGAAAAGGCGGTTTCATCCTGAAAAAAGGCGGGGGTCAGATCCGAAGAGCTGTCAGCAACAATTTTATACGTCATAACGGACGCCTCCTGTACCAAGCAAGATAAGGTTCGGTTTCTTGTAGTATACACGAATCTGGTTATGAATACAAGATGTCCCGGTTATATTGCAAAAAATATTTTTGCCAGCAGGCCCGCCTTGGGCGATGGAGCGAGCGGCAGCCCCAGGCGCAGAGGGCGGAGGGCGTCCGGCGGCGGAGAAGCGAGTTCCTTCGCGCCGACGCAGGCATGGCCGCCGGAGTTTCCCGGCCTGCAATTTGAAACGATTTTGTGAATACCGGCCAGAGTCCTTGACTTTTGGATAGAATGTGATACTCTTATTTTAGCACTCGAAGAGCAAGAGTGCTAACGCGCCGCAAGGAGGAAAAAGGCGGTGTTTGCTATGGACCTTTCGGAGCGCAAACGACAAATCCTAAAAGCCATCATTGAACAGTATATTGCCACAGCGGAGCCAGTGGGTTCCAAGCTGTTGGCGGCCGTCACAGGAGGCGCGGTATCCTCCGCTACCATCCGCAACGAGATGAGCGAGCTGGAGGAGATGGGCTATATCGAAAAGCCCCACACTTCGGCGGGCCGAGCGCCCACTCCTTTGGGATATCGCTTATATGTAGACGAGCTGATGAGCCGGTGCTATGCCACTGCGTTGGAGATCGAGCAGATCCGCCGGCAGCTGGAGAGCAAGATGCAGGAGCTGGACCAGACCATGGACCGAGCCTCGGCCATTTTGTCCGAGCTGACGGGCCAGCCCGCGGTGTCTCTTTCCGCCCGCCGGGCGCCGCGCCGGGTGAAGCGGCTGGAGCTGATCCCCATCCAGGAAGGGGAATACGCCCTGGTGGCTGTCACTCATCCGCCGGGAGTCCACAACACGGTGGCGCGGCTGGGCGGCCCGCTGGACGAAGGGGAGGGAGAGGCCTTTTGCCAGGCGGCAAACCTGCTTTTGCAGCGGGGAGAAGGGTTGAGCGGGCTGGAAAGCGCCGCCGCTCCTGGGTCGCCGCTGGCAGAATTGATCGCCTCTGCGGCGGAATTCGTGGGCCAGATCCAGCGGCGGCAGGATTCCTATGATATGGTGGTGCAGGGCGCCGCCCGCCTGCTGGGCAACCCGGAATTTTACGACGCCCACAAAGCCCGGGCCCTGCTGGAGTTTCTCAGCGATAAAAACAAGGTCTTCGCCTTGACTCAGGACCACAAGCCCCAGATGCTCAACATCCGTATTGGGCCGGAAAACGGTCAGGGCGTCATGGAGGAGGCCAGCTTTATCTTTACCGCCTATGATTTGGGCGAAGACACCAGCGGCGTCATTGGGGTCATCGGCCCCACCCGCATGGATTACAGCAAAATCGCGTCCCGCCTGCTGCTGCTCAGCCGGGGATTGCAGGGGCTGATGCCCATTCGATTCCCCGAAGAAGAGCCCGGCGAAGACGACAACAGGTAAAACAGGTGAGAAAAAACATGAGCAAACAAAAGCGCAGACAGACAGAGCAGACCGAACCGATCGAGCAGAATCAGACCCCGGACGGCGGGGAAACGCTGGACCAGGCGGAGCAGCCGGTTCAGGAGGCGCCCGAGCAGGAGGAACCGGCGGAGCGGCCGGACCCTTTGGCCGAGAGCCAAGCCCAGTATCAGCAGCTAAACGACAAATATCTGCGGACGCTGGCCGAATATGATAATTACCGCAAGCGCTCTCAAAAGGAGAGGGAGGGCGTTTTTGGCGACGCTCAGGCTATGACGGCGGGACTGCTGCTGCCTGTGCTGGACAATCTGGACCTTGCTTTGCAGCAGCCCTGCGCCGACGAGGAATATAAAAAAGGGGTGGAGCTGATCGCCAAGCAATTTCGGGAAATTTTGGAGAAAATGGGCGTCACGGAGATCCCTGCCCAGGGTCAGCCCTTTGACCCTCGTTATCATGACGCGGTGATGCACGTGGAGCAGGAGGAGCTGCCGGAAAACACCGTTTCCCAGGTGCTTCGCAAGGGCTATCAGCTGGGCGATCGGGTAATCCGCTGCGCCATGGTCCAAGTGGCCAATTAGGCCGGCGGGCAAACGGCGGAGCGGCGCCTCATCCCCATGGAGCCTTCGCTTCGTTGGGGCGTTTGGGCGGCTTTGGCCGCGGGATAGAAACGCATAAAATAAATATAAAATAAATATGGAATAAATACGGAGCGCGCCTCCAGGCCCAGGCCTGGGGCCGACCCGACAGGAGGAATCGATTATGTCGAAGATTATTGGTATTGATTTGGGCACCACCAATTCTTGCGTGGCTGTCATCGAGGGCGGCGAGCCCAACGTCATTCCCAACGCAGAGGGCGCCAGAACGACCCCCTCTGTGGTGGCTTTTTCCAAAACCGGCGAGCGGATGGTAGGCCAGGTGGCCAAGCGCCAGGCCGTCACCAACCCGGACCGCACCATTATCTCCATTAAGAGAGAGATGGGCAGCAGCCATAAGGTGGGCATCGACGGCAAGGATTATTCGCCCCAAGAGATTTCCGCCATGGTTCTGCAAAAGCTGAAGGCGGACGCCGAGGGTTATTTGGGTTCTGCGGTGACGCAGGCGGTTATCACAGTGCCCGCCTATTTTACAGACAGCCAGCGCCAGGCCACCAAGGACGCGGGCAAAATCGCCGGCCTGGAAGTGCTGCGCATCATCAACGAGCCCACCGCCGCGGCCCTGGCCTACGGCGTGGACAAGGAAGAAGAGCAGAAGGTGATGGTCTACGACCTGGGCGGCGGAACTTTTGACGTGTCCGTGCTGAGCATCGACGACGGCACCGTGCAAGTGTTGGCCACCGCCGGCAACAACCGTTTGGGCGGCGACGATTTCGACCAGCGCATCATCGATTGGATTGTGGCCGAATTCAAAAAAGAGCAGGGCGTGGACCTTTCCGGCGACCGCATGGCCATGCAGCGGCTGAAGGAAGCGGCGGAAAAGGCCAAGATCGAGCTTTCCGGCGTGCTCAGCGCCAATATCAACCTGCCCTATATCACGGTGGATATCTCCGGTTCGACCAAGCATTTGGATATGACGTTGTCGCGGGCCAAATTCAACGAGCTGACCGCCGACCTGGTGGAGGCCACCATGGGCCCTGTGCGCCAGGCCATGGGCGACGCCGGCCTTTCTGCCAGCGATTTGGAAAAGGTGTTGCTGGTGGGCGGCTCCTCTCGCATCCCCGCCGTTCAGGAGGCGGTGAAAAAAATCACTGGCAAGGATCCCTTCAAGGGCATCAACCCAGACGAATGCGTGGCCATGGGCGCCGCCATCCAGGCCGGCGTGTTGGGCGGCGAAGTCAAAGACCTGCTGCTGCTGGACGTGACGCCTCTGTCTCTGGGCATCGAGACGCTGGGCAGCGTCTGCACCAAGATTATCGAGCGCAATACCGCCATTCCTATCACCAAGAAGCAGGTGTTTTCCACTGCGGCAGACGGCCAGACCAGCGTAGAGGTCCATGTGCTTCAGGGCGAGCGGGAAATGGCCGCGGACAATAAAACCCTGGGCCGGTTCCATCTGGACGGCATCCCCGCCGCTCCCCGAGGCGTGCCGCAGATCGAAGTGACGTTTGATATCGACGCCAACGGCATCGTCAACGTGTCCGCCAAGGACCTGGGCACCGGCAAGGAGCAGAAAATCACCATCACCTCCTCGACCAATCTTTCCAAAGAAGACATCGACAAGGCTGTCAAGGAAGCGGAGCAGTTTGCCGAGCAGGATAAAAAGCGCCATGAGGAAATCGACGCCCGAAACAACGCGGAGAACCTGGTTTATTCCACCGAAAAGAGCCTTGGCGAGCTGGGCGACAAGGTGACGGAGGACGAGAAAAAACCGGTGACGGAGCAGCTGGAAAAACTCAAGGAAGCGCTGAAGGGCGACAACATTGAAACCATCAAAGCCGAAGCGGAAGAGCTGACCAAGCGCTTCTACGCCATCGCCGAAAAGCTGTATCAGGACGCCGCGCCCCAGGGCGAAAGCGCGCCGGAGCAGGGCGAGCCGGCCGGCCAGGGGCCGGAGGGCGCCGTCTACGACGCGGATTACAAAGTGGTGGACGAAGACGACCAAAACAAATAAATAAAATAACGAATTGTCAGCCAGGGCAGGCGGCCGCCGGAATCGGGGGGCCGCCGCCTTAGGCTGCGCCAAAGGAGATTGACCATGCCCGAACAGAGAAAAGATCTCTACGAAGCCCTTGGGCTACAAAAGGGCGCTTCGGATGAGGAGATCAAAAAAGCATACCGCAAGCTGGCCAAAAAATATCACCCAGATCTGAACCCCGGCGACAAAACCGCCGAGGAAAAGATGAAAGAGGTAAACGCCGCCTATGAAATCCTATCGGACCCGGAAAAAAAGGCCCGATACGATCAGTTTGGCCACGCGGGGGTAGATCCCTCCTATGGCGGAGGCGGCGGGCAATACAGCGGGTTTGAAGATTTTGACCTGGGCAGCATTTTCGACAGCTTTTTCGGCGGCGGCATGGGCGGCGGCCAAACCCGCCGCAGCGGCCCCCGGAAGGGAGAGAGCATCCGGGCCAGCGTCACGCTGACTTTTGAGGAAGCGGCCTTTGGCTGCCAAAAGCAAATTACCGTCAACCGAGTGGAAACCTGCCCGGATTGCGGGGGCAGCGGCGCCAAGGCGGGGACCTCTGCCGAAACCTGCCCGGACTGCCATGGAACCGGCCAGATCAAAACAACCCAGCGCACCATTCTGGGCATGATGTCCACTTCCAGCCCATGCTCCCGTTGCCGGGGCACAGGTAAGATTATCAAGGATCCTTGCCCCTCCTGCCGGGGCGCCGGCAGCCTGCGCAAGCAGCGGATGATCACTGTTCAGATCCCTGCCGGCATCGACCACGGTCAGACCATCTCGGTCCGAGGCGAAGGCAACGCCGGCCAAAACGGCGGCCCTGCCGGAGATATTTTTGTGACGGTTAATGTGACGCCTCATGAGATTTTCAAGCGCCGGGGCCAGGATGTGATGGTGGAATTGCCGGTAACCTTTGTCCAGGCTGCGTTGGGCGCCGAGCTGGAGGCGCCCAGTATCGACGGAAAAATATCCTATAATATGCCGGAGGGGACGCAGCCGGATACGGTGTTCCGCATCCGGGGCAAGGGTATCCCAAACCTGAACGGCCGGGGACGGGGCGATCAGTTCATCAAGGTGAAAATCGAAATTCCCCGCAACCTGACCCGGGAACAAAAGGACATCCTGCGCCAATTTGACGAAACCGCCGGCGACGCTCAGTTTGGCGAAAAAAAAGGCTTTTTTGAAAAGATGAAAGACCTCTTTAATAAATAAGAAGTCGGCGATTTGCGCCTTCTCCCAAGCGGCCGCTGGGGAAGAGCGGCGGTGCTGCCCAGCCCAAGGGCCCTGGAGATTCTCCAGGGCCTTTGGGCCGCCATATCGCTCCCCGCGCAATGCGGCGCTTGACAAATGGGGGAGGATGTATTATCATAAGGTCTGTTACCAAATTGTAATCAAAAAGCATGAATTTACAATTCTTCGGCATGAGAAAAAAAGGGGGCCGAGGCGATGGGAGAAAAAATGCAGAGCTGGCGCTGGGCGCGCCGTCGCCAGATTATATGGCGGGTGCGCTGGCGCCGCCATGTGAATATCGGCGCCAATCTGCCGGCGCGGGAAGACCGGCGATGGGGCCGGAAGGCCTTGGGCAAAAGCCGGGATCTGCTGCGTTGCCTGTGGAACTTAGTCTGCATGGCCTGTATGACGCTGGGGGAATCGGCTCAGAAGGCTTTCGGCCGACCGGCGGCCAAAGCGGCTTCCTGGTGCGGCTGGGTCTATCAAGCGGCGGAGGCGCGCCGGGCAGAATACCTGCTGGGGGACCGGCAGCGAAAAAGAAATCGCGTCCCCGCCTGCGCCTTGCTGGGCGCGGTTACGATCAGCCTGATTTCCGCCAGCTATTTCAGCATTGGCGTGGAGGTGCTGTTGGACGGCAAATCTTTGGGATATGTGGAATCCGTCCAGCAGATGGAGGAAATTGTGGCGCAGGTGGAGGAACGGACCAGCGGCTATCTGGGCCGGCCCTATAGCCTGCCGGCGAATATTACATATTCCCTGGGTTATGTGCGGCGGGACAATCTGTTGGACCCTGCCATCGCAGAGGAGGCGCTGTTCGCGCAGGTGGGCGAGGTTTCCAGCCAATACATCATCTCGGTAGACGGCCAGCCTGTGGGCGCCAACCCCAGCAAAACCGCGTTGGAGCTGCTCAAACAGCGGCTGCTCAGCGCCCAGGTGGGGGCTGATGAAAACGCCCAGGCGGAATTTGTGCAGGATGTGACCATCGAGCAGGCCAACATGCCGGATAGCTACGCCAGCTCCATTGCAGAAATCGAGCAGGCCCTTTCTGGGGAACGGTCGGCTATGCAGGTGTACGCCGTGCAGCAGGGAGACACATTGAGTCAAATCGCCGAGCGCAACGGCATGACGCTTCAGCAGGTTCAGGGATTGAACCCTCATATTGATCCAGACCGCATTCATATCGGCGAGCAGATTACCATAGCGGGCAGCAAGCCTATGCTTTCGGTGAAAAAGACCACCGTATTGGAGTACACGCAGCCCATCGCCTATGAAACCGAAGTGCAGTACAGCGACGAAATGTATAAAAACGAAAGTAAGATTATCACAGAGGGCCAGAATGGACAAGCCAGCGTGGTGGCCAATGTGGTCAGCGTCGACGGCGTGGAGCAGGAGAGAATCATCCAGAGCTGGGACGTGATTCAGCAGCCGCAGAGCGAGGTCAAGCTGGTGGGCACAAAGGCTTTGCCCACCAAGGCGGCAAAAGGGTATTTTATCCAGCCCTTCCGAGGGATTTTGACCTCTCGCTTCGGCGCCCGCAGCCGGGGATACCATACCGGCGTGGACTGGGCCGGCGCTTATGGCAGCCCGGTGGTGGCGGCGGACGGCGGCACGGTGATTCAAGCCGGCTGGAACGGCGGATACGGCTATTGCGTGACCATTGACCATGGCAACGGGCTTTCCACCTTGTATGCCCACAACAGCTCTTTGCTGGTGAAGGTAGGGCAGAAGGTGGCGCAGGGCGAGCAAATCGCTAAGCTGGGCAGCACCGGCAACAGCACCGGCCCCCACTGCCATTGGGAAGTACGGGTCAACGGCAAAGCGGTGAATCCCATGGGATATTTGAAATAAAGGGAGAGCCTTTTTATGTACGCTCTGCAAAAGAAGCCGATTGCGTTGGAAGAGCTGAATTTGGAGCAGTTTATCGCCCTTCAGCAAAGCGACGAAGGTCCGCTGGTCAAAATTCGCTTTTGTTTGGATACGCCTTATGCAAAGCGGGATTTTGATTTGGATTTGATTATTTGGCGTCTGTCTGAGCAAAATCGGGCGAGAACAGAAAAGATTGTCCAGTATGTGCTGAAAAATTTCAACAAGTTGTTTGAAACTGGGTGGACGGCTCTGTATCATCCGCTGTGTCGAGGTTATGATTCGGAAACCGCGGCACATACGATACAGGAATTTTTTGAACAGCAGATCGATTTTGAAAGCGCCTATTATACCATCCAGTTGGAAATGAACTGCGACCATCAAGAGGACGGCGCAGCCCGGTACTGCTTTGTGGTAGCGACTCCCTGCGGCGACTGGATGATTGCGGACGACGATGTGCGGGTCTATATGAACGGCAACAAAGCCTGCGGCTTCAACGACAACAACGACGATTGCCAGATGCAGGAATCTTTGGAGACCTGCGATATGTTCTATGGCTATGAAATCGAGCGCGGTCTCCAGCCGGGGAAGCTGTTGAAAAACGAATATGCCCAAATGGACCAGGACGGCTTTTTATACGCAGAGCCATTTTGAGAGTATGCGGCGGACGCCAAGCGTCCGCCGCTTTTTCTGCGTCGCCGGCGGGGCTTGGGATAGGGCCCAAAAAAGAAAAGGGGGCGGAAAGCCTTGAAAGCTATGTTGGAAAAAATCATTGGCGCGGAGTTGGAGAGGCGAAAACAAGAGAGGGGGCTGCCGGAGCTTTGGCGGCGGCCCATCGTCAAATTTGCAGACGCAGAAAGCCCGGAGTTTTTGCGGCTCCGGCAATCGGTGCTGCCGGACCATTCTCTTCCTCATCAGATATTGCCTGGAGCGAAGATTGTGATATCGTATTTTCTGCCCTTTTGCCAGCAGGCGGCGGAAAGCAACGTCGGCGGGCGCTACGCTTCGCCGCTGTGGGTGAAGGCTTACCAGCAGTCCTCCCAGCTGCTTCCGATTATCAATGAAACCATATGCGAAGCCCTCCGGCAGGCGGGGCATCGAGCCGTGATTCCCCAAGACGTCGGCTATGCCGGACCGGGGGTCTATAAAAGTCGTTGGTCCCAGCGCCATATTGCTTGGATTGGCGGCATGGGAACCTTTGGTCTGCACAACCTGTTGATTACCGACAGCGGCTGCTGCGGATACTATTCTTCCGTTGTGACGAACTTGGACGCCCCGCCGGACCAGATATTAGAGGAAGAGCGCTGTCTTTGGCGCAGTCGGGGGCTTTGCGGCCAATGCTTGCGGCAGTATGTGGGCGGCGCCTGGGCGCAGGGAGAATTTTTGCGGGAAAAATGCCTGGAAATGTGCCTGGAAACCGCTCGCTATTATGGCCGCGGCGAATTGGAGCAACCGGCGGACGCCTGCGGTAAATGCGCTGTGGGATTACCCTGCTCCCTGGGCGTTCCTGGGGCGATTGAGAAACAGGAGAAGGAAACGTCATGAAAAAGATTGCAATCAGGAGTCTTTGGGCTCTGGGGTTGGTCGGGCTTTTGCTCGGCGGCGCGGCGCTGTTCGCCAAGCCGTCTGCGCGGCGGGAAGCGCCTCAGGAGCCTGCAAGCCAACAGAAACCGACGCCAAAGCCCGAGGAACAAAAGCCTGCGGAAAACAAGACGGAAGCACAGCTGGAGGATTTGCCGGAGCCAAAGCAAACGGGCGTTTTTGCCGCTTATCAGGAGCGAGCCCAGGAGCTGCTGGATCAGATGACGCCAGAGCAGAAGATTGGCCAGGTTTTTCTTGTCCGCTGCCCGGAAGATAGCCAGCTCAAGGAGACGCAGGCGCTGCATCCCGGCGGTCTGCTGCTATTTGGTAGGGATTTTAAGGGCAAAACCGCCGATCAGGTTCGGCAAACCATTCAGGGCTACCAGCAAACCTCTCAAACGCCGCTGTTCATCGGCGCGGACGAAGAGGGGGGAACGGTATGCCGGGTCAGCGGCAACCCAGGGCTGCGGGCGGAGCGCTTTCCTTCTCCCCAACAGCTGTATCAGGCCGGGGGCCTGGAGGCGGCGGAAGCGGACGGGGTGGAAAAAAGCCGGTTGCTGCTGTCTCTGGGAATCAACCTAAATTTGGCCCCAGTGGCGGACGTCTCCCAGAACCCCCAAGATTTCATCTATCCCCGAACTTGGGGGCAGGACGCCGAAAGCACTGCCCAATATGTGGCGACGACAGTGCAAACCGCTCAAAAAGAGGGCGTCGGCGCAGTGATGAAGCATTTTCCCGGTTATGGCGGCAACGCGGACACTCATACAGGCTCCGCACGGGATAACAGGCCGTTGTCTCAATTTGAGCAGGCGGACTTACGGCCTTTCCAGGCGGGTATAGAGGCGGGAGGACAAGGAATTTTGGTTTCCCACAACATTGTGGAATGTCTGGACCCGCAGCGGCCCGCCTCCATTTCGCCGGCGGTTTATCAATATTTGCGGAAGGAGATGGGCTTTACAGGCGTCGCCCTCACCGACGATTTGGCTATGGGCGCCATGAAAGAGGGCCAGGAGGAGCATCCGGCGGTCCAGGCCCTGCGCGCCGGGGCGGATTTTCTGATTGTCTCCGAGCTGCCTTCTGCCGCTTCTGCCGTCGGCCAAGCGATAGAACAAGGAACCTTGAGCCAGGCGCGCGTCGACCAGGCCGCCCTGCGGGTGCTGGAATGGAAGCTGGCTTTGGGTATTTTGGAATGAGGGTATCGCAATTTTCAAAGATTGAAGCCGCCGCTTCTTGACGAAGCGGCGGCTTGACGGGCGTGAAATTGCCCGTCCTGCGGCGGGTCGCCCTCCTTGCATTGGGGCTGCGCCGGAGGATACCGCCCTTTGGTTTACAAAACGCCCCAGGCAGGGAAAACCGCCTGGGGCGTTTTGTTGGCGAAATCAATCGAAACAAGCTGACCGCGTCGTCGTCGTATGTCTCTGGAGCGGAGCGAAACAAGGGCGAAGAAGGCGATTCCTTGTTTGTTCCGTTCATCGTACTGCGGCTGGAGCCAGCGCCAGCCAGTCGCAGCATTGTTCCAGGGCCCGGGCAAATTGCTCTAACCCCTGTTGGTCCGCCTGGTCGAAGCGGTTTTCAATGGGGCTGTCGATATCCAGCAGAGCGGCGACGCGGCCCTGGGCGTGGAGGGGCAGCACGATTTCCGAACGGCTGTCGCCGTCGCAGGCGATATGCCCCGGGAAGGCGTGGACGTCCGCCACCCGCTGGACGGCGTCTTGAGCCCAGGCGGCGCCGCAGACGCCCTTATTCCAACCAATGCGGGAACAGGCCGGTTTTCCCTGGAAAGGCCCTAAAATCAGCTGATCGCTGGATACCAGATAAAAGCCCGCCCAGTTGACCTGAGGCAAGGCGTGATAGAGCAGGGCGGCGGCGTTGCTGGCCGCAGTAATGGGCGCTTCCCCTTCGGACATACTGCGCAGCTGGGCTTCCAGCAGCGGATACAGCGTTTCTTTTTCCGAGGGATATAAGGATTGTTTTTCCATCCGTCTCGTTCTCCTTTTTTGTTGCTGGAGGATGTTTCCGCGTCGACAGTCAGCGCGCTCGGCGGGGCGCTCTCCCAGCGTTCCGCCTAGATTGGGGAGGCGACCGGTCAACACAGCGGCGGCAAGACTTCCTCAGCCAGTAAAGGCGGCTTCGCCGCTCTCCTCGCAAACTTCTCCATCCATTGTAGCACAAGGTTTCTCGGAATGCGAGAGAAGAAAAAGCAGAGTGGGAAATAAGGGGGGCGGATTGGCGATTGCACGAAAAAGCGCCTTGAGAAAAACCTCTTCTCAAGGCGCTGCGCTTCGTTGGTTTTCGGCTTCAGCGGGTTAGCTGGCAGACGGTTTCTACGTTGGCAGTGCAGGGGAATAGATCGAAGGCCCGGGCTTGGGTCAGGCGGTAGCCGCCTTGGGTCAGCTCCTTGATATCCCGAGCCATGGTGGCCGGGTCGCAGGACACATAGACCAGCCGCTCCGGCGCCAGAGCCAATACGGCCTGGCGGGCGCTTCGGTCCAGCCCCTTTCGAGGCGGGTCTACTACAATGGCGTGGGGTCGTAACCCCTCTTGCAGCAATCGCTGGGCGGCTTGGCCCGCGTCGGCGCACAGGAACTGGGCGTTAGAAACGCCGTTGCGCCGGGCGTTTTCCTTGGCGTCTTCCACTGCCTGGGGCACGATTTCCACCCCGATCAGCCGGCTAAATTGCCGGGCCATGGCGAGGCCGATGGTCCCGGCGCCGCAATAGAGATCCAGCAAAATTTCCTCCGGTCCGCCGCCGGCATAGTCCGCCGCCTGGCGGTAAAGGGCTTCTGCCTGCCGCCGATTCACCTGATAAAAAGACAGGGGCGAAAGAGAAAATTCCACGCCGCACAGGCTGTCCGTCAGCCGATCTTGGCCCCAAAGGAGCTGGCATTGCGGGCCCAACGCCCGGTTGCCCCGGTCCCGGTTTTCGTTGAGCAGCAGGCCGGCCAGCTCTGGGCAAGCCTGGCGGCAGCGGGAAAGCAGGTCCTCCGCCTGGGGGATTGTTGTCCCAGCGATCACTAAGGTCAGCAGAGCGCCGCCCTGGCCTGTGCGGACATAGATCCGGCGCAGCAGGCCCCGGCCGGTCTGCTCGTCGTAAATGGATACGTCCCAATGAGCGGCCCAATCCAAAACAGCTTGGCGCAGAGCGTCCGCCTGAGGCGCCTGAATGGCGCACCGCCGGCAAGGGACGACCTGGTGGCTGCGGCTGCGGTAAAATCCGGCCACAGGCCCCTTTTCTCCCATGGCGCAGGGGTAAATCGCTTTGTTTCGGTAGCTCTGCCGGCAGCCGCCTGTAATCTCCAGTTGGGGAAGGGGAACGCCGGCCAGCCGTTCCAAGGCGTCCATGACCCGCCGGCGCTTGTAGAACAGCTCTTCCTCATAGCGCATATGCCAAAAATCGCAGCCGCCGCATTTGGGGAAAACCGGGCAGGCGGGGGTCTGTCGGTGGGGGGAGGGCTCCAGTAGCGCTTCAATGCGGGCGTAAGCCTTGTTTTTCAGGGCCTTGACGACGCGCAGCCGGCATTTGTCCCCCCGGACCCCTTGCGCCACGAAAACGACCTGCCCCTCCAGGCGGCAAACGCCCATGCCGTCGCTGGCGTAGCCTGTGATTTCGCCTTCCACAATGGCGTTTTTGGTCAAATTCATGGCCGCAGCTCCTCCGTCAGGTTGTCGCCCAGCTGGGCAAGGGGGATTTCAAACGTCATAGCGCCGGAGGTATAAGGGCCAACGGCATATTGCTGGAAAATCAGACCCAGGCTGTCCTCCGTCAAGTAAAAATCCTCCGGCTGCCAAGTCTGTTCCATGGCCTCCTGGTAGTTTTCATAGAATTGATCCGGTTGCTCCGCCGCTTGTTTCTGGGCCAAAAGGGCGGCTTGTTCCAAAACCAGGGCCCGGGGGTCCTGAGCGCCGGGCAGCAGGTCGGCCAGCGAGAGCAGATAACAGTCCCCCTCCCGCAGCAGCCAGGTTTCCGCCTTTTCTTCCACGGCCTCGTGGGCGCCGCCGCTGTATTGCCGGCAGCTGCGGCGGATGGAAAGGACGTTGCCCTGATTGCGGACCACGGCGAAATCCTCTTCCACGTCGAAGGCTCCCAACAGAACGCCGTCTTCCAAACGCTGCCGCGCCATGGGCAGCAGCTCCTCCTGGAGAGAGAGCAGCCGCTTTTCCTTATAATTATCGTAATAGTTTCCAATGTTCATCATCGGCTCCCCGTCCAGCAGCGCCCGAGGGATGGAGAGAGACCAGCGGAGCAGCGTTTTGCCCTGGTCGCTTTGCTCTTGTCCAGCGGAAAGGTCGCTTTCTATGGCGACGCCGTTGTTCTCCGGCGAAGTCGGCTCTTCCGGCTGAACAGGGGAAACCGGCGGGGCGGGCGTCTCCGGTTGGGGCTCCGGCTTTTGGCTGCACCCTGCCAGCCACAGCAGACAGGCGCACAAAAGAGAAAACAATTGTATTTTTCGGGTTGGATTCATGAAAAAGCTCCTATTTGTTGTTTTACTGTATTGTACAATAAATCAGGCGGATTGTCACCCTTTTGCACAACAAAACATCCCCCTGGCAGGGCAAGGGGACGTTTGCCGTTCTTTGGGCGGAGGAAGATTATTTTTTGGCGTCGTCTTCCGGCGCTTTTTCTGGGTTTTTCGCCTGTGGCGGCGATTTCTTGCGGCGGCGGAACAGCAGAAAGGCGGCGGCCGCCAGCGCCAGAGCGGGTATGACGGTCAAACTATTTCCCAGGACAAAGACAATACAGTCCTCCGCCGCGCGGCGTATGGCGGCGGCGCTGCGGCCGAATTCGTCGGAAATCCGCTCGCCCAGCCCCTTAGCCCGGCCATAGTCCGGGGAGTATTCGTAGACCTCCTGCACGGTGATGGAAACGGTGGATAGAGCAATCAGCGAATCCAGCCGCCGCAGGCTGCCTTGCAGGCTCTCGATCTGATACCGCACGTCGGCCAGGGAATTTTCCAGCGTCGCCACGTCGCTCAGAGTATCCGCCTTGGACAAAATATCCAGCAGGCGCTCCTCCTGTAATTGCAGGCTTTTCAGATGGGCTTCGGTATCGTAATAGTAATCGGTAACTTCGTCCGTATAAAAGCGGCTGTCGGTAACGCTGCCGTATTGGGCCAGGCTGTCGGCAAAAGCGTCCAGTTCCTCGGCGGGGATTCGGAGTGTGAAGCTGGCCCAGCGGGCCCGGTAATAATTGTCCGCCGCGCCGGCGCCGGTGGTTTGGCTGCTCTCAATATAACCGCCGAACCGATCGGCCAGGGCCTGGACGCCCTGAACCGTCTTGTCGTATTCCAGCGTTTCCATGGAAAATTCCGCATTGCGGATGATTTTCCGTTCCGTCTGAGCCGCCGTCTGCTCGGGCGCCCAGGCGCCGGGCGTTTCGCTGGGCTCAGACATAGGCGCGTCTGCGTTAAATTCGCCGGGCGATTCCGCGCCTATTTCGTCAACGTTTTGGGAAAAGGAGCTGTCATTGTCCGCTTTGGCGCTTTCTGAAGCTACTTCGTTGCCGGCGCAGCCGCTCAGCAGGCTGGCCAGCATGACCAGCGTTAGCAAAAAACCAAGATATCTTTTTTTCATGTCCATCGCCTCCTATTGATTCAGACGATTTCCCGAGGAAAAAGTTCCGGTTTTTTGAGAAAATCCTTTAATCCCGCTGGTAATCCCGCTGGAGCGCTGGCGCCAGAGGCGGAGCTGTGGTATAATATCGGATACTATACCAGGGCTCGATCCAAGATGGGAGGCCAGGAATCTGGCGAAAGGATTTGCGGGAATTTTTCCCGAAAATCCAACCCATTAGAAGGCGCCCCGCAAAACCCTCCGGTTTTGTGGGGATGGTATCAATCCAATGACGATGTTGGAATCATAAGACGAAGATAAAGGAAGAGTAAGAAAACGAATGGAATTCAAAGACTTTAATTTAGCTCCAGAGATTTTGGCGGCCGTGGCGGATATGGGATACGCGGAGCCCACGCCGATTCAGCAACAGGCCCTCCCTCCTGTGATCGAAGGCCGGGATCTGCTGGGTTGCGCTCAGACGGGCACTGGCAAAACAGCCGCCTTCGCCCTGCCCATCCTGCACAGGCTGCATTGCCGATGGGATGGAACGCACCGCCTGAACGCCCTGATTCTCACCCCCACCCGAGAGCTGGCCCTGCAAATTTACGAAAATTTCTGCGCCTATGGCAAAAACCTGCCGTTGAAAAGCTGCGTGATTTTTGGCGGCGTCTCTCAAAACCCCCAGACCAGCCAGCTGAAGGCGGGGGCGGACGTGCTGATCGCCACGCCGGGCCGGCTGCTGGACCTGATGGGCCAAGGCTTTATTTCTCTGAAGCAGACGGATATGTTTGTGCTGGACGAGGCCGATCGAATGCTGGATATGGGGTTTATCCCAGATGTGCGCCGCATCGCCGCCAAGCTGCCCGCCCAGCGGCAGACGCTGCTGTTTTCCGCCACCATGCCCGGCGAAATCGCCCGGCTGGCCCAGAAAATGCTGCGCAACCCGGTGGAAATCAACGTTTCCCCCATTTCTCGGCCGGTGGAATTGATTGAACAAAGGGTTTACCTGGTGGACAAGGAAAACAAGGCCAATCTGTTGGCTCACCTGGTGAAAGAGCTGCCCATTCCCCAGGCATTGGTTTTCACCCGCACCAAGCACGGCGCCGACCGGGTGGCCCGCCGCCTCAATCGAGAAGGCGTCTCCGCTCAGGCGATTCATGGAGATAAATCCCAATCCAACCGGCAGCGCGCCTTGCAGAATTTCAAAGATTGGAAGATACAGGTTCTTGTGGCCACAGATATCGCCGCTCGGGGCATTGATATTGTGGAAATGCCCTGCGTGGTCAATTACGATATGCCCACAGAGCCGGAAACCTATGTCCACCGCATTGGCCGCACCGGCCGGGCCGGCCAAAGCGGCATGGCCATCTCCTTTTGCGACGAGGAGGAAAAAGCCATTCTGCGGGATGTGGAAATGGTGATTGACAAGCTGCTGGATATCGATTACGACAACCCCTTTCCGCTGGGCAGCTATGTGCCGGACCCCAATAAGCCCGCCCCCGTCAGGCAGGGCGGCAGAGGCCGAAGCGGCGCTCGACGGCAGGAAAAGCCCCGAGAGCAGAAAGGGGAAAGGCCCAAAACGGCGGCGTCTGCGGCGGGGGGCGGCCCAGAGGCGGGACATACGGCCAGAAAGCGGCGGCGTCGCCCGCGGCGCAAACCCGGCGCCTCGCCGGAGCGCCAGGCTTGACGGACCTTGGGGATTGCCTGCCGCTGGAGCGCTTGACGCTGCGGCGGTTCAGCCGCCGAGACGGCCCGGCCCTTTGCCCTCTGCTGAGCCGGCGGGACCCGCCGCCCTTTGCGCAGGAGGCGGCGGAAGAGGAATGCCTGCACCTGGCCTTGACCTGGGAAAAGGACCGCTGTCGCTGGGCCGCTTGCCTGGGGCGCGGCGAAGGGGCATTTTTGGGCCAGCTGCTTCTTTCGCCTCTGGAGGGCTGGCCGCCAGGCTTCTGGGAGCTGGGGTACGAGTTTCTGCCCGAATATCAGGGCCAGGGCTTTGCCTATGAGAGCTGCCGGGGGCTGTTGGAATATGGGTTTCGCCGGCTGGAGGTCAAAGGCGTCGCGGCGTTTTGCGAACCGGAAAACCGCCGAAGCCTTCGGCTGCTGGAAAAGTTGGGCATGAAAAACCAGGGGCTGCGGGAGCGGATGGTCTGCCGGGCGGACCGCCAAGGAAATATGCAATGGAGACCTGCGCTGGTCTATCGGCTGGAGCGGCAGGATTTTTGGAAGGGGCGAGACAAATGAGCCATGTGTTGATCACCGGCGGCAGCCGAGGCATTGGGCGGGCCTGCGCCCTGGCCTTTGCCTCCGCCGGATGGGAGGTGTCCCTGGGCTATGTGCAAAACCGGCAGGCGGCGGAGGAAACCGTCCGCCGGATACGGCAAGCCGGCGGGCAAGCGGCTTGTTATCAGGCCGACGTGGGGGACTCCAGCCAGACGAACCGGATGTTTGACCAGGCGGAGCAGACCTTTGGCCCTGCGGAGGCGCTGGTATGCAGCGCCGGCCTGGCTTGGCAGGGGCTGCTGACCGACATGACCGACGACCAGTGGCGGCGGCTGACGGCCGCAGATCTGGACGGGGTTTTTTATTGCTGCCGCCGGGCTCTGCCCGCCATGATTCGGCGCAAAGCGGGCGCTATCGTCACAATTTCCTCTATGTGGGGGCTGACGGGCGCCAGCTGCGAAGCGGCTTATTCGGCGGCCAAAGCTGGGGTCGTCGGTCTAACCAAGGCTTTGGCAAAGGAGGTCGGCCCTTCGGGGGTGCGGGTCAACTGTGTGGCTCCGGGGGTGATCGACACGCAGATGAACGGCGGGCTGACGCCCCAGGACCTGGAAGAGCTGGCGGCCCAGACCCCTCTTTGCCGCATCGGCGCCCCAGAGGAGGCGGCGCAGGCGGTTTTGTTTTTGTGCAGCCCCGCCTCTTCCTTTATCACCGGTCAGGTATTGGCTGTGGACGGAGGGCTGGCGGTCTAAAAATCGCCAAAAAAGGCGGCGGGGAAAAGCCGGTTTTTTCGGCGGGTTCCGAGGGGAAATTTACAGAAACAGAAAATGCGACCCAAAGCGCTCAGTAAAAAACTGGGCGCTTTTCTTTTTCGGCCTTTTCTGCAAAAACGGGCGTGTATACTGGCGGCACAAGCCAGGCATGGCTGGCATTTTGCAGAAAATGGAGTGATGGAAATGGACAAGCAGACCTGGGCGCGAGGGGGCGTTTTGCGGCAAAAAATCCAAACCATAGCGAGCAGGCCCTGGGCCGCTGGGGCGCTGTATCAGGTTGGGTTGGCCGCCGGAGGATATATCCTATCCGGCGCGGCTCTTTTGGGGGAAGCTCGCCCCCTGGGGCTGGCCTGGGGCGCGGCCTTTTGCGGCGGATATTATGGATATGGAGCGGCTGTGGGCGCCTTTATCGGCTACGCCCTGCGGCTGGGGGAGGCTGGGCTCCATTACTGCGCCTCTCTGCTGGTATGCGCCGCCTGCGCCATGGTGTTCGTGCGGTCCTGGGCGGAAGGGGTGCGGCTGATGGCGCCCCTGTGCGCGGCGGTGACGCTTTGGTGTACCGGCAGCGCGGCGCTGGCGGCGCAGTTTTCGCTTCAAGGGCTGATTTTACTGGGCTGCGAGGGGGCCCTATGCGCCGGGTTCGTCTATTTCTATGGGGCGGCCCTTTCGCCTCCAGGCGCAGGGGCGCCCAAAGAGAAGGTTCGGCTGGCGGGCCAGGCGGCTCTTTTTTTATCCTTGCTGCTGCTGTTGGAGCCTTGGCGGGTTTTCGGCATCGTCAGCCCGGCCCGGGCCCTGGCGGCGCTGGCGGTGATGTGTCTGGCCTATTGCGCCGGCGGCGGAGGAGGCGCCGCCGCCGGGGTGGCTTTTGGGGCGGCCATGGACCTGGCCGCCGGGCTGGAGCTCCATTTTGTGGGGGTCTATGGGTTTGCCGGCCTGCTGGCCGGTTGCTGCCGGGATAAAAAGCGGCTTCCCTTCGCCGTTTGGTTTGTGCTGGCCAACTGCGCGGCCACCCTTTGGGGCTTGGACAGCGACCGCGCTCTGGCCGGTTTGTATGAGTGCTTTTGCGCCTCGGTCTTTTTCCTGGTAGTCCCCCAGGGGACGTTGGCCGGTTTGCAGGGCCGATTCAGCCGACCGGAGCAAGCGGAGGGGCTGCCCGCTCTTCCGTCGTCTGGGGGAAAACGGCTGCGACAAGCCGCCCAGGCGCTGGAGGCCCTGTCTATGGCTCTCACCGACGTCACCGACCGGTTGGGCCGGCGCAACGAACAGGATATTGCCCAGGTTTTCCGCCGGGCTTCGGACAAGGTCTGCGGCCGGTGCCCTGTGCGGGGAACTTGCTGGGACAAGGATTATGTGACCACCATGGGCGCCATGAACGACGTGACCCAGCGGCTGCGGGGGCGTGGCAAGCTGGAGCCTGAGGATTTCCCCTTCTTTTTTGCCGCTCGGTGCCTCAATATGCGCCAGTTTACCGGCGCCGTCAACGACGAATACGCCGCCTGGCTGCGCCGGCGGCGGCAGCAGGCCCAGCGAGGCGGCGCCCGGCAGCTGATGCGCCGGCAATACGAAGGCATTCAAGGCTTGCTTCAAGACATGGCGTTCAGCGCGGAACAAGGGCCGGAATATTATCCTTCCCTGCAAAACCGGGCTCAGAATATCGCCGCCGCGTATTTTCGGCGGCCGACGGTCCAGCTTTACTGCCAACAAGGGCGGATGTACTGCGAAATCCGAGTGGGAGACCCAGACGACCTGCCCGAAGACGCCGCCGCCTTTACCCGCAGTCTGTCCCTTGCGTTGGGGCGGGATTTCGGCCCCTTGGAGCCTCAGCTCAGCGCCCGCGGCATGGCGGTGCGGTGCAACGAACAGGAGCGCTTTGCCGTTGAGACGGGATGGGCGCAGCGGAAAAAGGAAGGGCAGGCCGTCAGCGGCGATCAGCAGGCCCGTTTTCTTACCGAGGATGGCAGAGCGGTGATTATGCTGGCCGACGGCATGGGGTCCGGCGAAGGGGCGGCGGCGGTGAGTATGGACGCTCTGTCGCTGATCGGCCGGTTTGCCAAGGCCGGGTGTAGCCTGTGCGAAAGCGCTCGGGCGGTGGTTCCCATGTTGGCGGCCCGGCTGGAGGAGCGGGGCTTCACCACCCTGGATTTGCTGGAGATCGACCTGTTTTCCGGTCGGTGCGCTCTGACCAAATATGGCGCCGCCCCCACCTGGCTGTTGGCTGGCGGCAGAGCCCGCAAGCTGGAATCCCGGGCCTTGCCCGCCGGGCTGGAGGCCGGCGCTCCGCCCCCTGAACCAGAGTATTTTACGCTGCGGGAGGATTGCCGGATTCTAATGGTCAGCGACGGCGCGGCGGAGGGCCTGGACGAGCCCTTTCTGCTGGAATATCTGCGGCTGCATCCCGGAGCCGACGACCCAGAGGAGCTGGCCCGAGGCCTGACGGACCGAGCGGTGCCGGAGGACGCCCCCGACGATCGGACGGCCGTCGTCGTCAGCGTTCGCCGCCAGCCCTCGGTATAAAACCGGGTCAAACGGGCAACAATACAATCGCTGAAACTGACGACGGGAGGAAATGATTATGGTACGAGGCGCAGCCAAACGGGCGGTTATTGTGCGGCCTGGGGATTCCAAGCTGTTTGAGCAAGCGATTTTTATTGTGTCCGAGCCCGAGGGAGGCCAGGGGATGACCCAGAGCCAGCTGTTGCAGGAGGCCCAGCGCATCGCCGGGCGATACGCCCCCCAGGGCCAGAAGTCCGCAGGCTCCGGGCTGTCTTTAGCCTTTGCGGCGGGCATGGGCGTCACCGGTTTGGCCTGGATCGCGGCGCTGCTGCTGTTTTGAGAAAACTGTTATTCCCCAGAAAATCCCTGATTTTCTGGGGCGCCTTTTTGTTTTGGGAGCGCCGGGCGCCCGATTTGTTCTGGAACAGCTCTTGTACAAGCCGTTTTTTGGTTGAGAAAAGGAAATTGAATGTGGTTGGCGAATATGATATACTATCCGTTGTGCAGGCAAGCTGTCGCCGCGCGGCAGGGATGTTTGCAGGAAAGGAAACCAAATGAGCGATAGAATCTATCGATTTCACGCGCAAATTCAGCCGGTCCCAGAAAAGGGGGGCGCATATATCGCGGTTCCCTTTGATATCCGAAAAGAATTTGGAAAAGGCAGAGTCGCCGTGCGGGTCTTTTTTGACGGGCTTCCTTACGACGGCAGCATTGTGAATATGGGCGTCAAACATCCAGACGGCAGCGTTTGCTATGTGATTGGACTGTTGAAATCCATCCGGGAGCGGCTGGGAAAAGGCCCGGGCGACGAAGTGGAAGTTCTCGTCTATCCAAGATAAGGAACGGATGAAATGAACAAAACCGCAAATGGGCGGTTGCGCTTTTGTCGCCCTTTGTATAAAATAAAAAAATAGACAAAAAGACATAGAAAGAACGATGGAAATGAAAAATCTGCGATATCGGCGTTGGTCGGCGGCGCTTGTGCTCCTATGCCTGCTGTTGTCGGCTTGCGGCCCGGCGCCGGAGGAGCCAGCCGAAACGGCGCCTCAAGAGGAACAGAACCCCACGCTGGAGGCCCCTCCCCAGCCGGAGCCAGAGCCGGAGCCGGAGTCCCCTCCGGAACCAGAGCCGGTAGAGGAAGCGCGAGTCACGTTGATCGCCGTGGGAGATAATCTGCTGCACAACACCATCTCTTGGGACGCCGAGCTGCCCGGAGGCGGCTATGATTTTTCCCCGGTTTACCAGTATGTAAAGCCTTGGATTCAGGGGGCGGATTTGGCGTTTCTCAGCCAGGAAGTTCCGCTGAACGGCACGGCGGGCCGGTATCCCAACCTGGACGCCCCCCAGCAGGCGGCGGACGCCGCCGTGGATTGCGGTTTCGACGTGGTCAATCAAGCCACAAACCATGCCTTGGACAAGGGCATAACGGGGCTGGAAAACACTTTGGAGGCATGGGCTCAGCGGGGAATGCCCGTGATCGGCGCCTTTCGCTCCCCAGAGGAAGCGGCCAAGCCCTGCCTGATTGAGCGGGGCGGCCTGATCTTCGGCTTTTTGGGATATACCTATGGGACCAACGGCATTCCTATTCCAGAAGGAAAGGAATATGCCATAGCCCTGATTGACGAGCAAAAAATACAGGCGGATGTGCAGGCCCTGCGCCCTCAGTGCGATTATTTGGTCGTTTCCATGCACTGGGGCGTGGAATACCAGCAGACCGCCAACCAGGAGCAGCAGGAATTGGCCCAAAAGCTGGCCGATTGGGGGGCGGATTTGATTATTGGAAGCCATCCCCATGTGCTTCAGCCCGCTCAATGGCTGGAAAAGGCCGACGGCGGAAAAGCGTTCTGCGTTTATTCTCTGGGCAATTTTGTATCTTCCCAAAATACGCGGGAAACGATGCTGGGCGGGATGCTGGGGCTCACAGTGATTCGGGAAAGCGACGGGACCATCCGCGCGGAAAACCCGGGAATTTTGCCGATTGTTACGTATTTTGAGCGCAAAAACAAGAAGTATCGGATTTATCCGCTGGAGGATTATACGGCGGAAGCCGCCTCCCGCCATGCCGTAGCCGCGCTGGACGGGCCGGTAACGCCGGCGTATTTCAGCGACTTGGCTCAGAAAATCCTGGGCGATTATTACAAAACAAAGGAGAGCTTTTCGTGCCAGCCATAGCCGATCTTTCGTTTGACAGCCCCTTTTTGCTGGCGCCCATGGCTGGGGTTACGGATTCCGCCTTCCGCAGCCTCTGCCGGCGCATGGGAGCGGCGGGAACGTATACCGAAATGATCAGCGCCAAAGCCCTGCTGTTTGGCGATAAAAAAACCGCCGCTCTGCTGGAGATTCATCCAGAGGAGCGGCCTTGCGGCGTCCAGATTTTTGGCTCAGAGCCGGAAATTTGCGCCCAGGGGGCTCAAATCGCTTTGGAGCTCAGCCATGCGGATTTTCTGGATATCAATATGGGCTGCCCTGCGCCCAAAATCGTCAACAACGGCGAGGGATCCGCTCTCATGCAGGATTTGCCTCGGGCGGCAAAAATCATCGCGGCCGTGCGCCAGGCGATCGACGTTCCATTGACTGTCAAATTCCGCAAGGGCTACGAGGCGGAGGACGACAATTGCGCAGAGTTTGGCCGGATGGCGGAAAGCTGCGGCGCAGACGCGTTGTGCGTCCATGGCCGCACGCGGCGGCAGATGTATGGGGGTCAAAGCGATTTACAGGCGGTGCTGCGGGTGAAAGAGGCGGTGAACGTCCCCGTGATTGCCAGCGGCGATATATTCGGGCCGGAACAGGCCCTGGCGGCCCTGCGAGGCGGAGCAGATTTCGCCGCCGCCGCCCGGGGCGCTCAGGGAAACCCCTTCCTTTTTTCGCAGCTGCTGGCCGCTTGGCGGGGGGAGCCGCCTCCCGCGCTGCCCGGTTTGGCTGGGGTTATCGCCGCTATGGACGAGCAGCTGACGCTGATGTGCCGGCGCAAGGGGGAGGCTCGAGCCATGCCCGAGGCCCGCAAACATATTCTGTGGTATCTCAAGGGCATACGGGGCGCAAAGCCCTTTAAGCGAAAGTTTAGCGCCGTCTGCACGCTGGCCGAATTTCGCGCTTTATGCGGCGAGATGTTGGAGCGGCTGGGCGATCAAGCGGCTGTTGGCTGAGAAGCGGCCGGTCGCAACTCCTTGCCAAAGGGAGACGCCGCAAATGCGGCCAACGGATTTTTGGCGACATAGTCGCCGAAAATTGATTTGAATCAAAAGGGGCTCCGCAAAATCGCAGATTTTGTGGGGAAATCTAAGAAGGGGTCCCCGAACAATCGGGAGATTTTTTGGGGAAAAGGTGAGCGGGGTGGCTTTTACAAGCGAAACCATTGTGGTGCGCCGGGCCAAACAGGGGGATCAGGAAGCGTTTGAAACTCTGTTGACCCGATATGAGAAGCGGGTCTATAGTCTGGCCTATCATTACGCAGGCAACGAGCAGGACGCCATGGATATCTCTCAAGAGGCTTTTTTGCGGGTGTACCGCTTTTTGCCGCAGTTTAATGAGGAAAGCCAGTTTTCTACTTGGCTTTATCGGGTGACCTCCAACGTGTGCAAGGATTATCTGCGCAAACGCAACGCCCGAGCCGCGGCTTCTCTCAGCGTGGGGGAGGAAGGAGAGGAATACCTGCTCGAGGCGCCGGATCTGCGGTATAACCCGGAGGATGCGCTGGAGCAAAAAGAGATGCGCCGGGAAATCCGGGAGGGCTTGGCGCAGCTGTCGCCAGATCATAGGGAAATTTTGGTGATGCGGGACGTGCTGGGTTTGACCTATGGGGAAATCGCCAGCTCTTTGGAGCTGGAGGAGGGCACAGTCAAATCCCGCATCGCCCGGGCCCGGGAAAAACTGCGGCAAAAGCTTGTGGAAACAGGGAACTTTTTCGCCCCAGGCAAGTCTAATAAGCAGAAAGGGGGCGCAAAAAAATGAGCGGATGCGAGAAATATGCAGAGCTGATGAACCGGTATTTGGACGGCGATCTGCCCGCCTCCCAGATATCCGATTTGCTGGACCATCTGGAAACCTGCGCCTCCTGCCGGAATCGGTTTGACGCGCTGAAAATCATGGCCTTTGAAATGCGCCATATGCAGACGGACCCTCCTTCCGCTCTCCATGGCCAGATCATGCAGGCCGTTCAGCGGTCGAACCAGCGCCGCCCCCGGGCTTATTTGAAAACGGCCTTTGCCATAGCCGCCTGCGCCGCCGTTATGGCGCTGGCCGTCAATGGGAACTTTTTTCAAATCGCGGACAATTATCTCTTTGCCAACAAAAGCGTTTCCACAGAAACCTCAGCAGAAACTTCGGCAGACCAGGCGGATGGAGCCGCCCCGGCTCAAGCTCCTGTCCAATCCCCCGCCGGCGCGATGGGAAATTCGCCTGCGCAGACAAATGAAAGCGGCTTGGCGCCGCCTGAGGCCGACGCGCCGTCAGAGAGCGAAGTGTCGGTTCGTCTGCCGGCTATGGACGACGGCTTGCCTGAATTGGCAGGCGATGAAAACGCCGCCGAAGATCCTATGCTTCTGGATGAGGCCGCCCCAGCAGAGAAGGCTTCGGCGAGCCTTTCGTCTGCCGGGGCGCAAGAGAGCGGTCGCGGTAGGCAGGCGCAGCAGAGCGACGATTTGAAGACAGAGGCGGCAAAAAGATCGGGTTCGGATTCAGACGCGGATTCAGACCAGCCTTTCCGGGTTCCCCCGCTGGATACCGACGAGGTGTTCGCCTTTTATTGCGTCGCTTTGGGGCAGGGCAGCATTCCCAACGCCTTCGATCAGAATGAAATTGTTCGGTTTCCGGATAAAAATTGCCTGTATATTTATGTACAAACCACCCAATTTACCAAAAAGGGCTGCGAAAATCTGTTGAGCCAAAGCGGTTTCGCCATCCGAGAGGGCGCCAATTTGCCGGAAACCGACGAGAGTATGCCCTATGGGTTGATTGTGATCTATGGATACGAGATGGATTGACCAGGAAGGAATCGACTTGGAACAGGAAACGCTGGGAAAGCAGCTGAGAAACTTTCTGGATGAGGAAGGCCGTCTGACCGCTTTCCCGGCCAAGCGCAAAATGAAACATCTTGCGCTGGCTTATCTGGCTGGGAAGTTTCAGCCCGGCGCCCGTTATACTGAAAAAGAGATCAACCAGCTGCTGGAGCAATGGCACGTTTTTCACGACCCTGCGACCCTCCGCCGGGAGCTGTATCACGCCCGCCTGTTGGATCGGAAAAAAGACGGAAGCCTCTATTGGCTGGCGGAGGAGCGGTCGGAATGCTCGGAAGATAGAGAATGAAGAGGGAAAGGCCGACGCCCGTAACAGCGCAATTTGCGAAAATAGTCCCCGTCGGGGGCTATTTTTTTTGCCTTTTTGGGGAAAGATAAGGGCAAAAATCCAAGGGAGAAAGGCGGTTTTTGCGATTACCTTATCCGATTGTTTTGAGCAAAATGTGGCGCTGTTTGACCGGCTTTATCAGGGGGACGACACCATTGTCAAACGCCAGTTCCGCTCGGGCGGCGACAAGCCCTTCCAGTGCTGCATTTTTTATTGCGACGGTATGGTGAACAACCAGATTATCAACGAAAATATTATCCGCCCCGTCACGCTATGCCGGCAGGAGGGACAAGGGCTGGATTGGCTGGCCCGGCAGGTGCTCCAGATCAACGAGCTGAAAAGCAGCCGGGATGTGGAGGATATTGTCCGGGATATGCTCTATGGCGATACCGTCCTGCTGTGCCAGGGGGGAGAAGGGGCTCTGGTGCTCAACACCAAGGGCTTTTCCATGCGCTCCATCTCCGAGCCAGAATCTGAACAGGTGCTGCGAGGGCCCCGAGAGGGTTTCACCGAAGGGATTTTGACGAATATCTCTATGATTCGGCGGAAGCTGCGGACAAAAGACCTGAAGTTTGAGTTTTTGCAGTTGGGGGACCGGAGTAAAACCGCCGTTTGCCTGTGCTTCATCCAGGGAGTTGTCGATCCCAAAGCCCTGGCCTGCCTGCGCAAGCGGTTAGGAGAGGTCCAAATCGACGGAGTGCTGGATTCCAACTATATTCAGGAATTTGTCCGAGACAGCCCTCGGTCCTTATTCAAGACCATGGGAGTCACCGAGCGGCCCGACGCAGTGGCCGCCAAGCTGCTGGAGGGCCGGGCGGCGGTGATTGTGGACGGCTCGCCCTCTGTGCTGACGGCGCCTTATATTTTCATCGAAAACTTCCAATCCGGCGAGGATTATTATGTGGGCTGGCATTTTGCCGCCATTTCCCGGGCAATTCGAGCGACGGGTTTTGTCTTCGCTCTGACGGTGGTTCCCTTGTATCTGGCGTTGATTACGTTTCACCGAGAGATGCTGCCCGCTTCTCTGCTGTTCAGCATTTCCGCCGCGCAACAGGGGGCGCCGTTGCCCGCTTTGTTGGAGGCCCTGGCTCTGCTGGCGGCCTTTGAAATCCTGCGGGAATCCGGCGAACGAACTCCGGCGGGCTTTGGCCAGACCCTTTCCATTGTAGGGGGCTTGGTGCTGGGGCAGGCCGCTGTGGAGGCCCGGTTTGTCACCGCCCCCATGGTGATTGTGGTGGCTTTTTCAGGCATTACCGGCTTGATGCTGCCTCGGCTCAAAGGCCCTATTATCTGGTGCCGGTTGGGGCTGCTTCTGCTGTCCGCCTGCCTGGGGCTCTATGGGTTGTTCGCCGGGCTGGCTTGGCTGCTGCTTCATCTGTGCTCGCTGGAATCCTTCGGCGTGCCGCTGCTGCGGGACGCCGCTTTGCTGACAGGGCCCAAGGAAGACGCCTGGTATCGAGCGCCTTGGCGCAGCATGAAGCGGGCGGGCCGGTTTATCGCGGAGGACGGCCATGAGAAATAAAGGGGCGTTGGCCGGTGGGCTGGCGGTTCTGCTGCTGGCCGGAGGCTGTTGGGATTATCGGGAGCTGGATACGCTGGCTATCGCCGCCGGCGCCGCTTTGGATCAAGGAGAGCAGGGGGAAAAAATTTTTACCGCCCAACTGGCGGATTTGCAGGAGCCGGATAAGGCGGAGGCCCGGCTAACAGAGGGGAGAGGCGCCAGCTTTTTGGCCGCCGGCCAGCAGGCGGCGGCCAAAACAGGCCGGAAGCTCTATTTTGGCCACGCCCAGACGGTGGTTGTCAGCCAACAGATCGCCCGGCAGGATATTCGCCCCGTGCTGGATTATATCAGCCGACAAAACGACAGCCTGCTCTCTCTGCGGCTGATGATTTCCCGCCAGTCTACGGCGGCGGAAATTTTGGAGGCTCAGCCCGCCTCCGAAAGCCTTAGCGGCTTTGAGCTGTCCGTCCAGGCCTCGGAAAAGGGGCAAAATGGGCTGGATATGCCGTTTTATCGCTTTTACAGCGAAATTCGGGAGGAGGGAATCGACCCCTTTTTGCCGGCGGTTTCCACGCCTGAGGGGCAGGAGGGCGGCGCGCAGCTGGAGGGAGCGGCTCTGTTTCGCCGCAATCAACTGCGGGGCTTTCTGGACCCAGAACAAACGGAAACGCTGATGCTTCTGCGGGGCATGAAGCCTCAAAACCCCTTGACCTTGGAGCGAACCGCCCAGCAGGGAGGCGACGCCGCTCTGACGCTGAACGACTGCCGGTTGGACAGCCAGGTCGGCCTGGACGAAGCGGGCCGGCCTTGGGCTCGGCTGACGCTGACCATGGAGGCCGGTCTGGGGGAGCTGGAAGGGGATCAAAACATCATGAGCGAACAGGGCCGCCGTCAGCTGGAGGGGCAGTGCGCCGCCCTGTTGAAGGGGCGGGCGGAGGAGCTGGTTCGCCTGCTTCAGCAATATGAATGCGACGCCCTTGGCCTGGGGCTGACTCTGAGCCGCTTTGAGCCGGAGAGCTGGAAAAGCCTAAAAGAGGATTGGCGGAAGACCTTTGCGCAGACCCCTATTGAGACAGAGGTCCAGGTGAAAATCACCGGCGCCGGGCGGATGTATCTGCCTGTCAGCATGGAGGAGGGGGAACAGAATGGATAAGTTGGCCGATTTGGCCGGGATTTTGGGCTTGTATCTGGCCTTTTCCTGGACAGACCGGGGAGAATGGAAAACGCCGGGCAAAAGCCGGGGCCTTTGGATTGGTTTGCTGGCCGTCAACCTGGCGCTGACGGCAGCCGCTTGGCAGGGCCTCCGCCTGCCCTGGCCCAGCGGGCTGATGGAAAAGCTGGCCCAGACCATGCCTTTGCTGGCGGGGAGGGCAGTATCGTGAACGAACAGCTGACAAGCCGGCAGCTGGCCTGCCTGCTGATTCTTTCCATGTTGGGAGGCGTCTCCTTCATCGGCGGCGCCAACGAGGCTGGGCGGGATACCTGGTTGGCCCTTCTGCTGGGCGGGCTGGCCTATTGTCCTCTGCTGTTGTGCTACCTAAAGCTGCTGGAGGGGCAAGACAGCTTGGAAGGCGTCTTTTGCCAGGCGGCGGGTCCGCGAATCGGGCGGGCGCTTTGTCTGTTTTACGGTCTGATCGCCCTATATCTGGCGGCCGTGACCCTCAGCGTTTTTTCCTTTTTTGTCACAGAGACGTCGCTGACCGCCACGCCTCGAGCCGTCCTGGCCCTATTGATGGCGCTGACGGCGGCCTTTGCCGCCCGGTCCAGCCTGCCGGCTCTGGGGCGGTTTGGTCAAATGCTGGCGCCGGCGGCCGCCGCTTTTTTGCTGGTATCCATTTTCACCGCTCTGCCCGAATGCGACTTCCGGGCGCTGCTGCCCCTGATTTCTCGGCCTCAGGGCCTGTTCCGCGGCGCCTGGAGCTCGCTGACTATGTCGTTTGCCGAGAGCTTTTTTCCGTTGATGGCCCTGGGGATTGGGATACGAGACGGCCGCCGCCGGGCTCAGGGCGCTTTTGGAGCCGCGGCGCTGGGAGGAGCGACCCTATGCGCCGTTTTTATCAAAAACTTGGCCGCTCTGGATTATCACGCCATGTCGTCCTATTATTTCCCCTCTTTCGCTGTGGGCAGCCTGGCCTCTCTGGGGGCCTTCTTTCAGCGCTTTGAGGCGTTTGTAGCGGTGAATTTTCTTTTCTGCCAGCTGTGTAAGGCCGCCTTATGTCTGCTCTTCGCCCAGCGGGCTCTGGCCCCGTTGCTGGGGGTGGAGGAGTCCCGGCGGCTGTCCGGGCTTTTGGCCTTGGCGGCGGCCAACTTCGGCTTGCTGTTTTTCTCCAGCGAAATGGCCCTTTTCGTTTGGCTTGGCCTGCAAAAATATTTGCTCACGCCGCCGTTGCTGATTTTGCCTCCGCTGCTGGCGCTGAGCCGCCGCCTCCGCCGCAAACAGACAGGAGCTTGACTTGGTTTGGGCCTTGACCAACCGAAATTCGCAAAGGCCGGCGGCCAAAGGAAGACGCAAAAGCCCTGGAAAGATCCGAGGATTTTCCCAGGGCTTTTTGGCGCGCTTTCAGGGCTTTGGGGCAGGCGGAAAAGATTTTCTTGACAGAGCAGGTAGAATGGATTAAACTAAAGGTAGAATCGATTCAACCAAAGTAAAGGAGAAGAGAATGAATGGACGCGCCTCAGGTATTTGAAAGCGAGTATCGGTTTTGCCAGATTCTCTGGGAAAACGAACCCATCAACAGCACGAAGCTGGTGAAGCTGTGCGCCGAAAAGCTGGGTTGGAGCAAGGGCACCACATACACGGTGATCCGGCGGCTGGCCCAGCGGGGAATTGTGCAAAACAAAGACGCCGTCGTCACGTCGCTGGTATCGCAGCAGCAAGTGCAGCAGGCCCAGATCGACCGGCTGGTGGAAAAAACCTTCAGCGGCTCTCTGCCCCAGTTCGTCGCCGCCTTCACCCAGGGGCGGCGGCTGAGCCCCCATGAGGCGGAGGAGATTCAGCGGATGATCGACCGATATAAGGAGGAATAGCATGGAAGCGCTGTTTATCAAAATCCTCAACATGAGTCTGGCGGCCAGCGGGCTGATTTTGGCGGCCATGGCGCTGCGGTTGGCCTTGCGGCGGGCGCCTCGGCGGCTGCTCTGCCTGCTTTGGGCCTTGGTAGGGCTGCGGCTGCTGTGTCCCTTGGCGCCGGCCAACCCTTGGAGCTTGGCTCCCAGCGCTCAGACGGTTCCGGCGGATATCGACCAAACGTCGCCGCCTCAGATTCGCAGCGGCATTCCTGTTCTCAACAGCGCGGTTAACCCAGCCTTGGCCCAGGCCGAGCCGGCGCAGCCCGCTCGGCGAGAGGCGGAGCTCCGGCCGGAAAAAGCGGGGGCGGAGCCAGCGGGAGGCTGGCTGACCGCTCTGGCCGGGGTTTGGCTGGCCGGCGCAGGGGCTTTGGGCGGCTGGAGCGCTTTTGCCGCCTGGCGGCTGAACCGGAGGATGAAGAGCGCCCGCCGTTGGCAAGACAACGTCTATCAAACGGAAGAAGCGGAGTCTCCCTTTGTGTTGGGGCTGTTCCGGCCCCGGATTTATCTGCCGGCAGACTTGCCGCCCCAATCGGCGGACTATGTGCTGGCCCATGAGCAAAGCCACATCCGGCAGGGCGATCACTGGATCAAAGCGCTGGGTTGGCTGATCCTTTGTCTGCATTGGTTCAATCCCCTGGTTTGGGGCGCTTATGCATTGTTGTGTCGGGATCTGGAGCTGGCCTGCGACGAGAGCGTGGTTCGGCGAATGGACAAAAAGCAAATTGCCGGCTACGCCCAAACGCTGCTGGATTGCAGCCGCCCGCGGCCTGCGGGTCCGCTGGCCTTTGGCCGATTGGGCGTCAAGGCCCGGGTGGGGCGGATTTTGGGCTATAAGCGGCCCGCCTTCTGGTTGGCGCCGGCTACAGTGTTGGCCTGCGGTCTGGCGGCCTTTTTCTGGATGACCGATCCGGGCCAAGGGCCTGAAACGCCGGTAGAATCCAACATACAGTCCATTTCCATCCGACAGGGGGAGCAGATTCGGCAGACTCAGGACCGAAAACAAATCCAAGCGGTGGTTTCCGCTTTGAGCCAGGCGCGGCCCAGCGGAAAAAAGGCGCTGGGAGAGGGGCAATTTATACTGTGGCTGGACGACGGCGGCTCGGAAATCAACCGCTGGAAGTGGGACGACCAGGGCCTGCTGTTGAGCCCGGATCAGAAGATTTATCGCTTGGGAAGCAAACAGCGTCAGACGCTGGAGGAGGCTTATCGGCAGGGAAAAGAGGAGGACGCTTACACGATAACGGCCCTGCGCTATGGCCAAGCCGGCCAGGAGCTGACGCTGACAGAGGATCAGGCGGATATCGCTCGGCAGTGCCTTTGGAATCACTTGGTTATCAGCGCCGCGTTCCCCGGCCAAAATCCAGCTGAGCTGCCCCAGTGCTGGCGGCTGCGGTCCGGCGGAGAAGACTATTATATCTATTTGCAGGAGGAGCGTCCGGTTATCCAGATGGGGGCTCAAGGGCATTATACCATGTTGTCGGAGGCGCTTTTCCGGCAGCTGATCGGCCAGCCTGAGGGCGGAGAAGGAGAGGCTTTGGCGTTGTTGGCGCCAGTCCAAGGAGAGATCAGCGGAACATTCGGCGTTCGGATCCATCCCGTCAGCCAGGAGCAAAAGGCCCATAACGGCATAGATTTTGCAGGTCAGGTGGGCGACTCGGTGGTCGCTTCGGCGGACGGCACGGTGGTCGAAGCCGGTTGGGATGAAACATACGGCAATTATATCCGGCTGGACCATGGAAACGGCGTGCAGACCTTCTATGGAAGCAACCAGGAGCTGTTGGTTCAGAAGGGCGAACAGGCGGCCCAAGGTCAATCGATTGCCCGGCTGGGCTCTACCGGCAAAAGCACAGGCCCTCACTGCCATTGGGAAGTGTGGGTGGAGGGCCGGCCTGTCGATCCCACGGATTACTTGACCTATTCCACAGAGAGTGGCGAGAGGCGACCTGCGGACCCCATGATTTGGGTCTATGAGCCCGCCCGCAGCAGCGTCTTCCCGGCTCTGCCGGTGGAATTCGATCCAAACGTTGCGGGGGACGGCGAAAAAATTGGCGGGATTCAGGTTTCCGCCGGCGGCGGAACCTTTTACCGCCATGACGAGAGCAAATATCCCAACTATCAGGATCAAGGCCAAAACTGCCAGTATCTGCTGTACGAGCGGCTCTATTGGTCCCCGGGCTTGATAGAGCAGGCCACAGAAGCGGAGATTTCCTTTCAGGCCCAGGGCCAGCCGGGCTTTCAAGGCAAACTTATTTTAAAGGCACTGGAAGCGGACCCGATAGCGTATCAGGTTTCTCTGGAAGCCCAGGGACTTTTCATCCAATGGAATGAAGCGCGACGTTGCTTTGTGGTCAGGGAAGGAAACTGATATACAAAACCGCCGGTCTGGGGAAATTTCCTCAGACCGGCGGTTTTATTCCTCCTATCCGTGGAAAAACAAAAATACCCCCGGAAGCGTTTTGCGCTTCCGGGGGTTGATTCTCCCTGCCTGCCGAGCTTTTAATCGGGCGTTATTTTGTCTCCGAGGGGGTCATGGTTACAAAATCCGAAGGATCAGCTTCCTCCTCAGGACAATCCTCCAAATTTGCCCAATGGTTCATGCCGGTGCTTTCCACAAAGGCGTCCGCCGCCGCCGGGTCGCCCTGATCCGGGTCCAGCGGCAGAGTGAACAGGGCTTTGGGGCCTTCAAAATCCTCCCGGAAGGCGATTTGCCCGTCCTGATCCACCTGGAACACGCTGTTGGAAGGGGAGTTGCCCTGGAAAAAGGCCAGATAAACCGTGCGATGGGCGAAGATATTCAAATCTTGGGCGTCCAGCAGATAATAATACGAGCCGTCATGGGCAAAGCCTGTGGCAAAGCAGCCCAGCGTCCAGTTGTTCACCGCTTGGGGGGAATAGCCGGAGACCAAGGGGGTCAGGGTGAAGTTGACGAAGTCAAAATTCTGGTTGTCCAAGGGCTGGCCGTCCAGCCGGCGCAAGGCCGCCACAGCGTAGGTATGGGACGCGTCGGTTTCCTGGTCCCAATCGGCCAGCTCTTCGCCGGAGACCAATCCCAACAGGGTCATTTCATAGTCGCCGGTTTTCACGCTTTGGTTGATGGGAATGGCGTCTTCGCGTTCAAATGCCTCCGCCAGCAGAGGAGCGCCGACATGGCGGGCCACTTGGGCGGGGGACAGCCACAGGGCGGCGGCGGAGGCGGCGCCTGCCAGCAGGGCCGCGGCGGCGATCAACGCCGCAGGTTTGCGGAAAAATGCGCGTTTCATCCTGGTATTCTCCTTTTCTGATTCTGTTTCTTGGGCGCGTTGGCGCAGCAGCTCTTGGGTCCGCTGTTGAAAGTCAGCGGAAAATTTCAGCCGGTCAAAGGCTTCTTTGTATCGTTGCCGGTCCATAATCAATCCTCCTTCAGCATCTGCCGTAGCCGCGCCCGGCCGCGGGCCAGGCGGGCGCCGACAGTGGCGGCTGGGGCGCCCAGCAACTTGGCGATTTCTTTGATGGAATATCCTTCATAGTAATAAAGATGGATTGCCGCGGCATATTTTTCGGGAAGAGCCCGAACGGCCTCCAGCAGTTCGCCGTCTTCCGGCGGCGGCGCAGCAGCCAGGGCCGCCTCTTCCAGAGACAGGGCCCGCCGGTCCGCCCGCCGGCGGATGTCGCTGGCCCGGCAAAGGGTCGTCCGAATCAGCCAAGCCTTTTCATGTTCCGCATCCCGGAAATTCGGCCGAAGGCTGACCAGCTGCAAAAAGGTTTCCTGCACAGCGTCCTCCGCGTCGGCGGCGCTGCCCAGCCGGGCGTAAGCCAGCCGCAGCAGCATGGGGCTATATTGGCTCACAATGCGGCTGATGGTTTCGTCCATGGTTTCTTCTGCGGGAACCACTCTGGTCCCTCCCTTCCATCGTTTGACGAGGCTTTTGAAGCGCTTCAATCATAACACGTTTCAGCCCCCGGATTTTTTGCATCCAGCAAAGAAAAATTTCTCTCTTATTGCTGTTTTTAAAAAATCCCATCAAAAAAGACCTCTGCCGCAGGAAGCGTGGGAAAAGAGGGGCGCTTTTCAAGCGAAGAATTGGTTGGAGGGGCGTTTCGTCAAACCGAGCGACGTCAAAAAAGCCCGCAGTCAAAAGCTGCGGGCTCATTCTTTGGTCAAAGCAGGGGAGGATCAGCGCGTCTGGCCTTGGCCCTGGACGATATACTTCCAGGAAGTCAGCTCTTTCAGGCCCATGGGGCCCCGGGCGTGCATTTTCTGCGTGGAGATGCCAATTTCAGCGCCCATGCCGAATTCGGCGCCGTCGGTAAAGCGGGTGGAGGCGTTGATATAGACGGCGGCGGCGTCCACCTGGTCGGCAAACAGCTGGGCGGCCTGAGGGTCCTGCGTGACGATGGACTCGCTGTGGCCAGTGGTGTAGCGCTGGATGTGCCGGACGGCGTCCTCAATGCAGTTGACCACCTTGCAGGACAGTATATAATCGTTGTATTCCACGGCGTAATCCTCCACTGTGGCCGGGGCGATGCCGGGCAGAATAGCGATGGTGCGGGGGCAGCCTCGCCATTCCACCTGGCATTCGTCCAGTCGAGTCTTGGCCATGGGCAGAAATTCCGAAGCGATATCTTGATGGACCAGCAAGCTTTCCGCCGCGTTGCACACAGAGGGGCGAGAGCATTTGGCGTTGAACAAAATCTCTGCGGCCATGGTCAGGTCCGCCGCCTTGTCCACATAAACATGGCAGTTGCCCGCTCCCGTTTCGATGACGGGCACCTTGGCATTTTCCACAACGGAGCGGATCAGCCCTGCGCCGCCCCGAGGGATTAGCACGTCGATCAGGCCCCGCAGGCCCATCATGGCGGCGGCGGTTTGGCGGGAAGTATCGTCTAACAAACAGACGCAGTCAGGGTTTAAGCCCTGTTCTTCCAGGGCGCGGCGCATGATTTGGGCCAGCTCAGTGTTGGAGCGAAAGGCCTCTTTGCCGCCCCGAAGAAAAGCGGCGTTGCCCGCTTTGAAGCACAGGACGGCGGAATCCGCCGTCACATTGGGCCGGGCCTCATAGATAACGCCTACCACCCCCAGCGGAACGCGAACTTTGCGGATGTGTAGGCCGTTGGGCCGGGAAAAGCTTTCTATAACCTGACCGATGGGATCTTCCAAGGCGGCCACCTGCCGGGCGCCCTGGGCCATGGAACGCACTCGCTCTTCCGTCAGCGCCAGCCGGTCGATCATGGCCTCCCGCAGGCCGTTGTCGCGGGCGTAGGCGATATCCCGGGCGTTGGCGGATAAAATAGAGGCCATATTGTCTTCCAGAGCCTGGGCGACGGCCAGCAGGGCGCGGTTTTTGGTTTCGGTATCATAAAGAGCCAGCTCTCTGGCCGCCTGTTTGCATTTCATTGCCATCTGATGCAGATGTTCCATCAAAAGCGCCTCCTTCAAATCGATTTTGGTTTGAGCGATTGGGCTTCCTCAGGCAAAAACAAAGTGCCTACCGGTTTGCCTTCAAACAAGTCGTACAGCAGGTCGGGGTCGGCGCCGTTGATAATGGCCATGGGAGCGCCGCAGACCAAGGCGATTTTGGCGGCTTGGATTTTGGTCGCCATGCCGCCGGTTCCGCGGTTTGAGCCAGAGCCGCCGGCGATGGATTCGATCCGCTTGTCGATCTTTGTCACCAGCGGAATCAGCTGAGCCTCCGGGTTTTTTCGGGGGTCTTGGGCGTAAAGACCGTCGATATCCGACAAAAGAATCAGACCGTCCGCCTCGGTGAGCGCGGTCACCATGGCGGAAAGCGTGTCGTTGTCGCCAAATTCTAGCTCCTCAATGGAAACGGTGTCGTTTTCATTGACAATGGGAATGGCGCCCATGGAAAACAGCCGCTCAAAGGTATTGCGGGCGTTGACGGCCCGGTTTTCCGATTCCAGCACGTCCCGGGTCAGCAGCACTTGGGCCACCTTGTGGTTTTGTTCCAAAAACAGCTTGTCATAGAGGTACATCAGCTCGCATTGGCCCACCGCGGCGGCGGCCTGCTTGGAAGGGATGTCCTGAGGGCGGCAGGGCAGCCCCATCTTGGCCACGCCCACGGCCACCGCGCCGGAGGAGACCAGCACAATCTCCCGGCCGGAATTTTTGATATCAGAAAGCGTTTTGCAAAGCTTCTCAAACCGGCGGATATTGATGCGGCCGGTTTCATATGTCAAGGTGCTGGTGCCGATTTTAATCACGACGCGTTTGGCGTCTGCAAGAGTTTTCAAAAAAGCGACCTCCTGTGGGGCGCGTCGGCGGAGCTGCCCTCCCCCAAACCTGCCCGGAAATAGACGGGCGAAAAAAGGGCCCGTTTCTCTTTACTATATCAAATTCGCGGGTCAGCGTCAATGCGCCTCTCGACAAGAAAAGTTGCTTTGGGCAGGAAAGAGAGCTTCTTCCGCATCCGCCGAGATGAACGCAAAAAAAACGGGGGCCAAAACGGCCCCCGGCAGAGTTTATGGGTTTGAAAAAGAAGCGAGGCTTAGATCAAGCCCTGAGCCATCATGGCTTCGGCCACTTTCTTGAAGCCCGCGATGTTGGCGCCGGCAACCAGGTCGTAGCCCATGCCGCATTCCTCGGCGGCCTTGGCAGACTCGTCGTGGATGTTCTTCATGATAGCGTGGAGCTTCTGGTCCACTTCTTCGGGCTCCCAGCTGTAGCGCATGGAGTTCTGAGCCATTTCCAGAGCGGAGGTGGCCACGCCGCCGGCGTTGACAGCCTTGGAAGGCGCGACGATCTTCATATTCTTTTGCAGATACTCCAGAGCCTCGTTGGTTGTGGGCATATTGGCGACCTCGATATAATACTGGACGCCGTTATCCACCAGCTGCTTGGCCTCTGTCATGCCGATTTCGTTCTGATAAGCGCAGGGCATGGCGATATCCACCTTCTCGCCCCAAACCTTTGCCTTGGGAACGAACTTGACGCCGAATTTATCCGCATAATCCTGAGCGCGGTCGCGGCCGGAAGCCCGCATTTCCAGCAGATAGGCGATCTTCTCTTCTGTGACAATGCCGTCGGGATCGTAGCAATAGCCGTCCGGGCCGGAAATGGTGACGACCTTGCCGCCCAGCTGAGCGACTTTTTCGCACACGCCCCAAGCCACGTTGCCGAAGCCGGAGACAGCCACAGTCTTGCCCTTCAGATCTTCGCCATAGTGCTTCAGCACTTCCTGGAGGTAGTAGGTGGCGCCGTAGCCAGTGGCTTCCGGGCGGAAATAGCTGCCGCCATAGGACAGGCCCTTGCCGGTCAGCACGCCGTTTTCCCAGGTCCCCTTGATGCGCTTATACTGGCCGTACAGATAGCCGATCTCCCGGCCGGCCACGCCGATATCGCCGGCGGGGACGTCCACATCCGGGCCGATGTGGCGATACAGCTCGGTCATAAAGGCCTGGCAGAAGCGCATGATCTCAGCGTCGCTGCGGCCCCGGGGGTCAAAGTCGCTGCCGCCCTTGGCGCCGCCGATGGGCAGGCCAGTCAGGCTGTTTTTGAAGGTCTGCTCAAAGCCCAGAAACTTCATGGTGTCCAGCTTGACAGAGGGATGGAAGCGCAGGCCGCCCTTATAGGGGCCGATGGCGCCGTTGAACTGCACGCGGTAGCCGCGGTTCACATGGGTCTCGCCCTTGTCGTCCATCCAGGTGACGCGGAACTCGATGGTGCGGTCGGGCTCGCACATTCTCTCCAGCAGACCGGCTTTCTCATATTCCGGGTGCTGCGCCACGATGGGCTCGATGCTCTTGAAAACCTCTTCTACGGTCTGGAGAAACAGCTCTTCGCCCTCGTTGCGGGCCTTGACCTCGTCCAGAACTCTTTGCATATAAGCGTTCATTTTTAACTGCCTCCTCATGTGTGTGAAAAATCTTTTGGATTTGATGGATCCGCCGTCTTTATCTTATGCTGTGGGCTGGAAAAAGTCAAGCCGGGCTTTGTGAAATCCTATGAAAATTTTTCATGAAAAAATGCGAAAGATATGCGGCGGCGGAAGCCCCTTCCCGCCGCAGGACAAGTATTTTTGGAACGCCCCGCAGGAAGCGGGAGAAAACCAAAAATTTTTTTGAAAAACGACAGAAAAGGGGCATATCGCCTTGCGGGATTCCAAAAGGATCAGAAAAATTATCTGGATAAAAGGCGACGAACCCCCAAACGCCTCGCCTTTTTTCAGCAAAGGAGCCCTGGCGCAAAACAAGCGGGTATGATAAAATATAGACAGAAAACTCAAATTCAAAACAGAAAGAGGTAGATCGCCATGACCCGCGCTTACGAAAAACTGATGGAATATGTCAAGTTTGACACCGCCTCCGACGCCAATTCGCCCACCGTGCCCAGCACGATGAAGCAAAAGGACCTGGGCGCCTATCTGATCAAACAGATGAAGGAGCTGGGAATCCAGGACGCCGAGATGGACGACAAAGGCTATGTCTATGGCTCCATCCCCGCCGCCCCCGGCTATGAAAAGGCCCCAAAGATTGGCTTCTTGGCTCATTTGGACACGGTGGACGACGTGCCCGCCTGCCAGGACCCCCGCATTGTGAAACAGTACGACGGCGGCGACGTTGTGCTCAACGAGCAGCACAACGTCGTAATGAGCCCGGAGGAATTTCCCGGCCTGAAGCAGATGATCGGCGACGATATCATCGTCACCAACGGCCTGAGCCTGCTGGGCGCCGACGACAAGGCGGGCATCGCCGAGATTCTCACCGCCGTGGAGCGAATGCTGAACGACCCCTCTATCCCGCACGGCGTGGTCAAGATGGCCTTTACGCCGGACGAGGAAATCGGCCGGGGCCCGGCGCATTTTGACGTGGCCCGGTTCGACGCCGATTTTGCCTACACAGTGGACGGCGCTTTGTTGGGCGGCGTGGAATATGAAAACTTCAACGCCGCCGGCAGCGAGGTGACGGTCAACGGCCAGAGCGTCCACCCCGGCGCCGCCAAAAACCAGATGAAAAACGCCAACACCATCGCCATGGAATTTCATTCTCTGCTGCCGCTGGAGCAAAAGCCGGAATACACCGAGGGCTACGAGGGCTTTTATTTCCTGCGGGGTATGGAGGGCTCTGTGGAGAAGACCAGCCTGCACTATATGCTGCGGGACCATGACAAGGAGAAATTTGAGCAAAAAAAGGCCATGATGGACAAAGCCGCCGCCTTCCTCAACGAGAAATATGGCCCGGGAACCGTCCAAGTGGAAACGACAGATATGTACCGCAATATGCGGGAAAAGATCGAACCCGAGTTCCACCTGGTCCAAGCCGTGTTGGACGCTATGGAGGAGCTGGGGGTCAAGCCTGTCGTCACCCCCATCCGGGGCGGCACCGACGGCGCCGAGCTGACCTACAAGGGCCTGCTGTGCCCCAATTTCTGCACCGGCGGCACAAATTTCCACGGCCGCTTTGAAACCGTCTCCATCCAGGCCATGGACAAGGTGACGGACCTGATCGAAAAAATCGTGGTCAACTACGCCAAAAAATCCAAATAAACTATTTCGGCAGATAAACGACGGGCTTTGGGCGCGGCCATGCCTTTTGGGCAATCGCGCCGACGGCCCGTGGCGGAATGCGGATGGAAGCCTGGCGGGGGGAGGAATCCCCCCGCCGCGGCGCGTCCGAAGCAAGAACTCTTCGCGGCTCCGGCGAGGGGCAGGGGGCGCGGCCCTCAAAACGGGGCTCCTTTATTTTATCGAGAGGGCGGGTAGGCATTCGCTTATGTATGATATTGCAATCGTCGGTTTAGGCCCTGCCGGGGCGGCGCTGGCCCGGCTGCTGGCCGGGAAATATAAGGTGGCGGCTGTCGACCAAAAAGGGCCCGCCAGAGGCTTTGAAAAGCCCTGCGGCGGCCTGCTGGCGCCAGACGCCCAGAAAGCCCTGGCCCGCCTGGGGCTGACGCTGCCCAAATCTCTGCTGGCGGAGCCTCAGATTTTCTCTGTGCGCACCATCGACCTGGCCGCCGGGCTGACCCGCTGGTATCAGCGGTTTTATCTGAATCTGGACCGGGCCAAATTCGACCAGTGGATGATTGAGCAGATTCCAGAAAGCGCGACGGTGGAGTTGGACAGCCGATGCGCCAAGATTGAGCGCATCGAGGGGGGCTTTCGGGTCCATTACCGCCGGGGCGGGGAGGAAAAACAGCTGGAATGCCGGACCCTTGTGGGGGCGGACGGGGCAAATTCCATCGTCCGCCGGACCTTTTTTCCCAACAAGAAAATCCGCAGCTATGTGGCGGTACAGCAGTGGTTTCAAGATCAAAACCCCAATCCTTTTTACAGCTGCGTCTTTGACAACAAGGCCACCGATTGCTATTCCTGGTCCATCTGCAAGGACGGTTATTTTATCTTTGGCGGCGCTTACCCGCCTAAGGATTGCCGCCGGCGGTTTGAGGACCAAAAGCGGGCGCTGGAGAGCCGAGGCTTCCGGTTTGGCGCGCCGGTGAAGACGGAAGCCTGCCAGGTGTTGCGGCCCAAAAACTGGCGGCAGTTCTGCATCGGCGGAAAAGGCGTTTTTTTGCTGGGCGAGGCGGCGGGCTTTATCAGCCCCAGCTCCTTGGAAGGGGTCAGCTGGGCGCTGAACAGCGCCATGGCTCTGGCGGAGGCCCTGGATTCCCCGGAGCCCCGCCGGTCCTATTCCCTTTTCACCCTGGGTATGCGGCTGCGGCTGACGGCCAAGCTGCTCAAATGCCCCGCCATGTATCAGCCGGCTTTGCGGCGGCTTGTGCTGCGCTCGGGCCTGCAGGCTTTGGATTTGCTGGACGGCCAGGAGGAGGGCGAATAAATGCGGGGCGACCGATTGTTTGCCATTTTATATCTGCTCGCCGAGCGGGGGAGCATGACGGCCGGGCAGCTGGCAGAGCAGCTGGAGGTTTCGGTCCGCACCATTTATCGAGATATCGAAGCCCTCAGCGTCTGGGGCGCGCCCATCCGCACAGAGGCTGGGCCCGGAGGCGGGGTTTCCCTGATGGAGGGCGGCGCTTTGGACAAGGCGCTGCTCACCGCCCAACAGCAGCGCCAGGTGTTGATGGCTCTGGAAAATTTCAGCGTAGCCGGCGGCGGAGGGGAGCAGACCCTGGCCCGGCTGCGCGCTTTTTTTGGCCAGTCGGAGCAAAGCTGGATCGAAGCGGACTTTTCCTCTTGGGGCGGCGGCCGCGATCAGGGACAATTCGCCTTGCTGCGGCAAGCCGTTTTGGAGCGGCGGGAAATCTCTTTTGATTACCTGGATCGGCAGGGCAAGGCCAGCCCCCGCCGGGCTCGGCCGGCCAAGCTGATTTTCAAAACCTCCGCCTGGTATGTCCAGGCGTTTTGTCTGTCACGCCAGGCTTGGCGGTCTTTCAAAGCGCGCCGTATGCACAACCTGACCCTGGAAGAGGAGCGGTTTCCGCCTCTTTCCCCGCCGCCGCTGGAGCCGCCGCCTCAGGCTTTCCCGCTGGTGAAGCTGTGGTTTGCCCCGGAGCACGAGAGCCGCGTGCGGGAGGAATTTGAGCCCGAGCAGATCAAACCCCTGCCCAGCGGCGGCTTTTTGGTGCAGGCGCCGCTGCCGGCGGACGACTGGCTGGCGGGCTATTTGCTGTCCTTTGGCGGCGGTCTTCGGGCGCTGGACCCGCCCTGCCTGGAGCTTCGGATGCGGCAAAAGGCGGAGCGCATTTTGGCGGATTTCTACGATTCTGAAAAATTCTCCGAAATCACTGACATACAGTTGTCAGCAGAGCGGGCGTATGATAAAGGCAACAAAGGCGACAAACGCCAAAAAGGAGAATGACAACATGGAACAGAACAAGAATTACGAGAACATGAAATTCTGCCAAAGCTGCGGAATGCCGCTGACAGAGGAGGGCCAACTGGGGACAAACGCCGACGGCAGCCGGAACCAGGACTATTGCAGCTATTGCTGGAAGGAAGGCGCTTTCACCTGGCCCCAGGCTACCATGGAGCAGATGATCGACCATTGCGCCCCCATGATGGCCCAAAGCGGTTTCACCCAGGAAGAGGCCCGCCAAAGGATGCGACAATGGTTCCCCACGCTGAAGCGCTGGGCCGGCGAGGGCCGGCAGGCATAGCCCGTTAGCCGCAATGCCCAATATCGAACCGACCGACAATCGCCGAGGCTTTTGCGCCCCGGCGATTGTTCTGTTTTCGCAATTATTTGAAAAATGGTTGATTTTTGGTGAAAAATATCGTATTATAGAAGAAATTAAAAAAGTTTTCCGAATTCGCTTGATGATTTGAGAAAGAATGGTGAAATTTGAAGAAACAAAAGCGAGCGTCTTTTTGGTACATAGGCTTGTTTTTCTTCTGCGTCGCTCTTATTTTGGTCGACGCGCCGCTCTTTTTGAAAGTGCGGCGGTATGTGAGCCGAACGTATCTGGCGTATTTACACATCCTGTATTTGTCGGGCGTATTTGCTCTTCTCACCGTGCTCCTTTTGTGCAAAAGCCGTGTGAACGGCGCTGTGAAATCAAAATGGTTGAGCGGCGGTTGTTTGGCGGTTAGTCTGCTTTTGTTGGCGGCGGTTTGGCTTTCGCTCCCAATCTCTCCAGGGCTGCCGGGCTCCAACAGCTTTTCTTTGTCCGCTATGTTGGTCGCCGGCTGCGCCGTCGATCTGGTGGATTCCCTCCGAACCAAAAAATAGCGAAAAACCGCCGGGAACGAAGCGTTCCCGGCGGTTTTGGGTTTAGACAGAGGTTTGTTTTTTGAGAAACAGCCAGTCCAGAAAACGGCCCAGGGCATATCAGGCAAGGAGGCCAAACAAAGGCGGAACCCAATCTGGAGTGGAGTTGGGCAGCTGCGAATCGACTGCCAGAGCGACAGGATTGAACCACATGGAAAGATGGCAAAGGGTGACGAAAACAGAGTAACTGGAACAAAAATCTGCCGGATAAATCAGGGAGAACGCCAGAGAAACCAGCCCCCACAACGTCAGCCAGAAGGAAAAACACCGGATTCCCCGGCCGCCGAACAGGCGATGGAACAATTTCATGCTTTGGCTCCTCCTTCCCCCTTATTGATAGGGTCGCTTTCTGAAGACCCTCCAGTCCAAAAGCCGGCCATAGGCGTACATAGTCAACAGATGGAAAACGGCTTCGACATAGGGATCGCCCATCACAAAGACCGATAGCTCGGGGAACGGACCGTATCTCCATACCACCCCTAAGAGAAACAACGTGAGCAGCAGGGGATTGGAGAGAATCATAAGGACTTGGGCATTCATGCCGGCTTTTGAGTAGGAATAAAACCAAAACATAGGGTTCCACAAGGCAAAGATATCGATCACCGCTGCCCCCAGCGTCAACCAAAAGGAAAACGACCGGATCCCCCGGCCGCCGAACAGGCGGAGATTTTTCAGTTTCATCGTGCGCCCTCCTTTGCATAAGATAAGGCCGCTGTGTAGGCAAGCCCCCAGGGGGCGGTTAGCCAAAGGCTGGCGGGGGAGATTCCTTCCCCATAGCCCCGGCCCCGGTCGACGAGGCGCATGAACCCTCCAAGCCGAAACGGAGTACGGCCGTCGGGCCGCCCCGACTTGCAGCAAAGGCTGAGGGGGCCATTGCCCAGGGGAAAAGAGTCCGCTCAGCTCCGTAGTTTGGCCGTCGGGCCGCCCCGACCCGCAGCAAAGGCCGAGGGCGCCATTGCCCAGGGGAAAAGAGTCCGCTCAGCCCCGTAGTTTGGCCGTCGGGCCGCCCCGACTAAAAGGTTTGGCTATGGGTTTCCTCGTTGAACCATTTGGCGTAAGCCTCTTGCAGGCGTTGGACGATATCCGCCGCCTTGCCGCCCACGGGCTTGCCGTCGATATGGCTGACCTTGTTGCACAGCGCGCCGGAATTGGTTACCAACACTTCGTCGGCGTCAAACAGCTGCTCCAGGGTAATGGGCTCCTCCTTCACCGGAATGCCCAGCTTGTTTGCCAGCTGAATCAGGTGCTTTCGGGTGATGCCGGGCAGAATCCAATTGTCCGCTGGAGGCGAACACAAGGCGCCGTCTTTGATCATCATGATATTGCTGTGGAAGCCCTCCGTGATAGAATCGCCCCGATGGTAGACGACCTCGTCCACATTGTTTTCCTGGGCCAGCTGGGCTGTGAGCACATTGGGAAGCAAATTCAGCGTCTTGACATTCAGCATATGATGGCGGATGTCCTCGGCGGTCATCAGGGTCAGGATCTGCTCCGGCGGGGTCATTTGGCAAGGAGAGATGTAAATCAGCAGGTTGGCCGGAGTCCCCTCCGGCGGGAAGGCGTGGCCCCGGAGAGCGCAGCCCCGGGTGACTTGCCAATAGACCATGTGGCAATCCCCCTCTACCTGGGCGCACAAATCGCAGAGCAGCCGGCGCAGCTCCGCCTTGCTCATGGCAAAGGGGATGCGAACCGCCTGAAAGCTGTTGAAAAACCGGTCGATGTGGTCGTCGATGGCAAAGGGGATATGGTTTGCGGCGGTGGTAGCGTCGTAAACGCCGTCGCCGAAATACAGGCCCCGGTCGGTGAAGGGAACCGTCAACTGGTCGATGGGGCCGGTTTTGCCGTTGTAATAGCCGATGCTTTGCATAATCAAATCCTCATTTCTTGTGTTGTCTCAGGGTTGGTTTTCCGCAGCTTTTTGGTCCTCGATGGAGATATCGTCATAGATGAATTTATGCAGCCTGTCCACCGCCAGAGCGTCGTCATAAGCCACCACCGAAAGGCCGCTGGAGGTAGTCTTGTCGGACCAATCTCCCTCGCAGGGGAAGGTGGCTCGCTGGATTTGGGGGCGGCCGTGGCTGAGAACCTGGGCGGCTAAGTCCAGCAGGTCCGCGGCGCTCATGCTGGTTTCCACCAGGGGCATCAGCCGGGCGGCCAGGGCGGGGTATTTCAGGGCGCTCATATCCAGGGCCTTTTGCAGCATTTTCTCCAAAATCTCCTGCTGCCGGCCTGTCCGGGCGCCGTCGCCGCCAGTGGAGCCTTTGCGGATGCGGCCATAGGCCACAGCCTGAGGGCCGTTTAGCGTTTGCAGGCCCGGAGCGATGAATTTGTAATCGTCCCAGATCAGGTCGTTGAGCACGCAGTATTCCCAAAGGGCCTTGTTGGCCTCCTCCATCTCTCCCTCGGAAACCTCCAGCTCCACGCCGCCCACAGCGTCCACAATGTCCGCCATTTGGGTGAAATTCACAGTGGCATATTCTCGGATATCCATCTGGAAATTTTGGTTGATGGTCTTGACGGCCAGCTCTGGACCGCCATAGGCATAGGCGTGGCACAGCTTGGTTTGGCCGTGGCCGTCGACGGCGACATAGGCGTCCCGCATGAGGGAGGATAGCTTGATGCAGCCCCGTTTGGAATCCACCGAAAGAATCATCATGGCGTCGGAACGAGAGCCTTCTCCGGCCCGGGAATCCACGCCGAACAGGGCGATGTTGGTCACTTTGTCCGCATATTGCTGGGAAGCGGCGGAGACGGCCAGATTATCTTCATTGATGGGGTTGTATTCATAGGAGCCCAACACCCGCCAAGCGTAAAAAGCGCCTCCGCCCAGCCCCAGCAGGATTAAGAGCCAGCAAAAAAGGAAATGGGCGCAGCCTCTGCGGCGTTTGTGTTTTTTCTTTGCCATGTTGAAAGAGAGCCTCCTTCGATTGTTCGGGCTTTGTATCGTCGTTTTTGTTGCTTTAGACGCAGCGGCGGGGAGCTTTGGTGAAAGCGACTGCAAAAAGAGCAAAAAAGCCCCCGGACTCCGCTCCAATCCAGCTTTATTATACAGAAAAACGCCCATAAAAGGGAGGAATTTTTGAATATTTGAAAAAGTTTAACATTTGCCCCCTTTTTGCCGGCGGCAAACCGGGAATTGGCCTTTTTTCGGTTGTTTTTTTGCGCCAAAAATGGTATGATAAAAGCCAAATGGGCCGAGGCAGGCCTTAGCTCGACGAATTTTCCAGCTCCAAAGGGAGGAATATAGAGAGATATGGACAAGCATACAAACAGCGCAAACAAAAAAACGTATTATTTGACCACAGCCATCGCCTATACTTCTGGCAAGCCCCATATCGGCAATCTGTATGAGATTGTGTTGGCGGACGCCGCGGCTCGCTTCAAGCGGAAGGAGGGCTACGACGTGGTCTTCCAGACGGGAACGGACGAACACGGCCAGAAAATCCAGGAGAAAGCGGAGCAGGCCGGCGTGACGCCCCAGCAGTTTGTGGACGATATGGCGGCGGAGGTCCGCCGCAACTGGGACGCGCTGAATACGTCCTACGACCGCTTTGTGCGCACCACGGACCCGATGCACGAAAAAAAAGTGCAGCAGATTTTTAAGAAACTCTATGACCAGGGGGATATTTACAAAGGCAACTATGAGGGCTGGTACTGCAACCCCTGCGAATCCTTTTTCACCGAAAGCCAGCTTGTGGACGGCAAATGCCCGGATTGCGGCGCGGAGGTAAAAAAAGCCAGTGAAGAGGCTTATTTCTTCCGCATGAGCAAATACGCCGACCGGCTGACGAACTATATTGAGGAGCACCCTGAGTTTATCCAGCCGGAATCCCGGAAAAACGAGATGGTGAATAATTTCCTCAAGCCCGGGTTGCAGGATCTGTGCGTCTCCCGCACGTCGTTCAGCTGGGGCGTGCCGGTGGATTTTGACCCGGGTCATGTGGTCTATGTGTGGCTGGACGCGCTGACCAACTATATCACCTTCGCCGGCTATCAGCCGGAGGGAGAAAACGAGGCGGAATATCAGAAATACTGGCCTGCCGACCTGCACTTGATCGGCAAAGATATTTTGCGCTTTCACACCATCTATTGGCCCATTTTCCTGATGGCCCTGGGCGAGCCCCTGCCCAAGCAGATTTTTGGTCACCCCTGGCTGCTGATGGGCGACGGCAAGATGAGCAAATCCAAGGGCAACGTGATGTACGCCGACCAGCTGGTCCAGCTTTTCGGCGTAGACGCCGTCCGCTATTATCTGCTGCGGGAGATGCCCTTTGCCAACGATGGAACCATCACTTATGACCTGCTGATGGAGCGGATTAACAGCGATTTGGCCAATATCCTGGGAAACTTGGTCAACCGCACCATCGCTATGTGTCAGAAATACAACGGCGGCGTCATTGGCGCCTCTGGTCGGGAGGAAGGGACGGACGGGGAGCTGAAAGCCCTGTGCCTGGAAACGCCGGCGAAGGTTCGCCAGGCTATGGACGGCCTGAAGGTGGGCGAGGCGCTGGACCATATTTTCACCCTGCTGCGCCGGGCCAATAAATATATCGACGAAACGACGCCTTGGACCCTGGGCAAGGACCCGGCAAAAAAAGAGCGGTTGGATACAGTGCTCTACAATTTGCTGGAAAGCATTCGGTTTGCCGCCGTTTTGTTGGAGCCCTTTTTGCCGGAAACCGCCCAAAAGATTTTTGCCCAGTTGAATACCAAAGAAACCGGCCTGGAAACTTTGGAAGCCTTTGGCAGTGTGAAGGCTGGAGATAGCGTGGGTCAGCCGGAGATTTTGTTTGCCCGCATTGACGCGGCCCAAAAGATAGAGGAGATTGAGGCCATACGGCGGGCGGAAGCCGACGGGGCAACCCACCCGGCGTCGCCGCCCCATGAACCCAAGGACCAGATCGTCTACGACGATTTTGATAAAGTGGAGCTGACGGTGGCCAAAGTGCTGCATTGCGAGGCTGTGCCAAAATCCAAAAAGCTGCTGCGCTTTGAGCTGGATTTGGGCTATGAGAAGCGGCAGATTCTTTCTGGCATTGCCCAATGGTACAAGCCCGAGGATCTGATCGGCCATAATGTGGTGATTGTTTCCAATCTGGCTCCGCGGAAGATGATGGGGCTGGAGAGCAACGGTATGATCCTCTCCGCTACCTGCGGGGAAAACGACGTGCGCGTGATGCTGGCGGATCAAGCTCTGCCTGGAGCCCATCTGTCATGACCCAGCTGTTTGACACCCACGCCCATTATGACGACGTCCGTTTTGACCAGGACAGAGATCAAACTCTGCAAGGCCTGGCGGGAGCTGGCGTCGCTCTGGTTCTCAACCCTGGGGCGGATTTGGAATCCTCCCGCCGGGCGGCGGCGCTGGCGGAGCAATACGATTTCCTCTATGCCGCCGCCGGAGTCCATCCTCACAGCGCCTCGGAATTTGACGACGGCCAGCGAGCTGAAATTGCCCGGCTGCTCGAGCGGCCTCGGGTGAAGGCGCTGGGGGAAATCGGGCTGGATTACCACTATGATTTTTCCCCCAGAGAAGCCCAGAAAAAAGCGTTTGAGAGCCAGCTGGCCCTGGCCCGGGAGATGGATGTGCCGGTTATCATTCACGAGCGGGAAGCCGCCCAAGACTGCTTGGAGATCATCCGGGCGTCCGGCATTGAAAAGGCGGTATACCACTGCTATTCCGGCAGCTTGGAGACGGCTAAAACCCTGGTCAATATGGGCTTTTATCTTTCTTTTACCGGGGTAATCACCTTCAAAAACAACCGGAAAGCGCCGGATATCCTCCGTTGGCTTCCCCAAGACCGCATTATGATTGAAACCGATTCCCCCTATATGGCTCCGGAGCCATATAGGGGCAGGCGCAACGACTCTACCTTGCTGCCCTATATCAATCGGGCCGTGGCGAATTACCGGGGGATTGCCGAAGAGGAAGCGGCTCGCGTCACCATGGAAAACGGCAAGCGTTTTTTTGGGATTGCGGAATAGGTTGGCGCAGTTTGGCTTTCGCCGCCGACTTGACAAAGGAGTGATGTTACCTTGGATAAAGCCGTTTATACATATGGAGATAAACTCTATCTGAATATTACAAACAAATGCCGGTTGGACTGCGCCTTCTGTATTCGCAAAAAGAAGCAAGGCTTGGGGGACGCCGACAGCTTGTGGCTGGAAGAAGAGCCCAGCTGCGCGCAGATTTTGGAGCTGGTTCGAGAGCGCGGGCCGGAGAAATTTTCACAGATTGTCTTTTGCGGCTATGGAGAGCCCACCGAGCGGCTGCACGAGCTGCTGACCATGGCCAAGGAGCTGAAAAAGCTGCCTGGCTGCCCGCCTTTGCGGCTGGACACCAACGGCTTGTCCTCCCTGGCGTTTGGTTATGATACGGCGCCGGACGTGGCGGAGCGGTTTGACGCTGTGTCCGTTTCGCTCAACGCGCCCACCGCCCAGGAATATGCGGCGGTCTGCCCCTCCCCGTGGGGGGAAGACGCCTTTTTCGCCATGCTGGATTTCGCCAAGAAAATCCGCAAGCTGGTGCGGGACACCCAGTTGACGGTGGTGGATTATATCGGCGAGGAGCCGGTTCAGCGGGCCAAGGAACTGGCCGCCCGGCTGGATATCCCCCTGCGTGTGCGCCAATACCAAGAGTAAGAGCGGCGGGGCGCGGAACGGGAGACGGCGGAGGTTTTCACATGGGATAGGACGTCCTTTCTCATCCAGATGGAAAAAAGTGATGCTTTCCTGCTCTCGTTTTGGGGAGCCAGCCTGGTCATGGCGTTTCGTTCTTTTTGAGCCGATCAAAAGGCCGCAGACCTTGGGTCTGCGGCCTTTTTGAACGGCGTTTATTCGATATAGTTTTGTAAGAGTACGTTTAACCGCCGCTGAAAGCCAAGAGGCAGCGGCGCGTTTGTGGCAAAATGGCGGTTGCGGGAAGGAGGAGAAAGCGATACCCGTCCTGCTTATGGGCCATAAGAACAAAAGCGGACAGAAAGGCTGGAGCGCTCCAATCCCTGGGGCGTTCCTTTTTTTTTAAGGCCGCTGACGATGCGTGAGCAATGAGACGCTCATATCCTTTGCAAAATGCAGGCGGAAAGACGGCCCTCAACAAGCGTCTGGCATATGCTCTGTTACGATCAGCCCCCAAAACAAGGGTTGAATGTTGCCTCTACTGGCGCTATACTTTGCTTGTGACACGCTGAGAAATCAAAATTTATTTCAAATATACAGCAAATCGAATCGACAGAGGGAATAGGAGGACAATGTTATGAGTGAAAAACAGTATCAGATTTCTCCCATTGAATTGGTTCAGTGGGCCGAGCCGCTGTTTGGTTTTGGAGAGGGGAAAGCGACAGGGTTTTCCGAGAAGACCATCGCCTCCTATGAGGCGGCGGCAGGGATACGCCTTCCCGCTGCCCTGCGGGAATACTATCTCGTCTGCGGCAAAGCCAGCCTGAACTGTGCGCTGCATGAGATATTCGTCCCTGACAAAAAGGCCAAACTCTTTAAGAAGCGCCTAACCTTCTCTTATGATCACATTGACGAGGACTTGGAGACTTTCAGCAAGCCGGGAGAAGAGGACTACCCGGAGCTGGCGAAGATACGCGCCTTGCCCCGGGAGCGGTGGGGCGAGGTTACAGGCAACTATCTGCTGTTCTGGTGCGAAAATCAGGGCTGTTGGTACGCAGGCATCAAAGCGGAAGATTTGACTCAGCCCAACCCGCCGGTGTACTACAACGACCAGGACGATATATACAGCTGGGCTCCATTTTCCGACTCCGTCCAGTCTTTCCTTCTGGACATTATGCTTACAAATCTGGAGGAAGGGGCCAACCCGGACGAGATTGATGACCCCGCTGAAATACAAAAGGTTCTGTTCGGTGGCAGTGTAGACTTCCGGCGGCTGTGTGAGCCATATCCTTTCCCTGGCGGGCGCTTCTGTCACACCTGTCTTGATACGGAGGCCAATACGCTGTATGTCTATGGCGAGGAGGCGGAGGGCCGTCCCGCCTATTTGAAAGTATTCAAACCGGACAAGGAAGAATGAGAACAAAACGTTTCCTCAAAGTTCTTTTAGATGAGATCGATTCCAGCGTATCAGGGGGCGCTTGTAGTGAAATTCCCCCTTGCTCCATGCTCGTTTCGGATAGCCGCTCCATAAAATTCCGCTGAGCGGCCTCCGCCTGGCTTCATGGGAAACGCAAACGCGCTGTGCGCCGGAGCCGCTTGTAGGTCTGCCGGCTGACAAGGAGTTTTCGCTCTTTTTCAACGGCGTCGGCCAGAATCCGGCTCCTGTCGGAGGGCCTGTTCCACCGCCTTTTGCAGCACTTTACTGGAATTGGTTGCGCCGGATACGGCGTCTACGTCTACGCGCTGTTCGGCAAGCATCTGGTCAACAATCGCCTCCGCCGCTTGGCCCCGCCCGTTTTTGTGCTCCAAAATGCGGATGTTTTGCAATCTGCCGCCCTGCACGGCCACCTCGACCTTGGCGGCGATAAAGCCCACGTCCCATTGGCCGATGTACGCGCCGTCCGCCAGCTGGGATAAGGGCGGCGGCTGAATGGAAATCTCTCGGACAGCCCGCCGATAATCCGCCAGGCTTTTCAGGTAGAACCCGCCGGCCGCCAAGGCCGCGAAGCAGACGGCCGCCGTCAGGCGGAAAAGAATGTTTCGACGCTTCATATGGTTGCCTCTCCTTTCCCGTTTGGCGCGGATTCCAGGGAACGATAGAGCAGATCAAAGCCGTGTTGGAGGAACTGCTCTTTGGAAAGGCCCATGGTCTGCCGAATATAGGGCTCCTTATTTGCCGCAAAGCGGATCAAGCCCGCCAGCATACCCCAGCAGCTGAAGGAAACCGGCTCAAGCTCCAAATCCTGGCGCAGGTCTCCCTGGGCTATGCCGGAGAGCAAAAGCTCCCGTATCATGCCGTTGATCTGCTCGCCCACTTGATACGTTTCTCGTTCCTCTGGAAAGGGGTCTCGGTTTTGAAAATCGACGTCGATTGTTTCCAGGGTTGTTTGAAAGTAAAAAGGGCAGTCCTGCTGATATTGGATCAACCGTCGGCAGATAAAATCGTATTTCTCCCTTGTGGATTCCGGCCCCTGCAAGGCGGCGCGGACGCAGGCGGCTAATTTTTTCATGCTTTCCAGCGTCAACACGCGGACAATCTCGTCCTTATTTTCAAAATAGACGTAAAGGGTAGCCTTGCTGTATCCAGCCGCTTTGGCGATATCGTCCATCGAAACAGAGGCAGCGCCATGTTCCAGAAACAGCGCGGAAGCGGCTTGGGCGATCTGCGCTCGATGAACGCTGGGGGACTCTTTTTTTCTTCGGCCCATGGAAGGTTTCCTCCCTATAATTAAACTATGAGTTTAATTATAAAAAAGACCGAGGGCGCTGTCAAGAGGAAGCGGAGAAAAAACGCGCAGAGGAGAAGAAAATCCAAGGTGAAGGCCGCGAACAAACAGGTTCGCGGCCTTTGGCAGTCGCCGCGTCGCGGCAAAGTCCATGCTTTTATCGAGATTTTCCGTAGCGCTCGGGCGGCAGTACAGGAGAGAGCTCCAATAGTAGGTGGTCGAAGCCGCTGGCGTAATCGGAAGGAGGGGAGCCCAGCGGCAGAGGGCCTCCCGTCTGCTCCAGAGGTAGGGTGAGGGTGACGGTAGCGCCCTGCCCTTCAGCGCTGGAGACCACGCAGGCCCCGCCATGGAGGGACATCACCGCCTTGGCCAAGGCGAAGCCATATCCAGCGCCGCCTACCGTCATGCCGGCAGAGGCGGTTCCTTCCTGACGCCGGGTGAAGACATACGGCAGCATGGCCGGAGGAATACCGGGCCCTTGATCGGACACGGCGATGACGGCGCTCTCGCCTTTAACAGAAAGAGATAGGAAAATTTTATTGTCTGGGCAGGTGTATTTCGCCGAGTTGGTCAGCAAATTAAGCAGCACCCGCTCCAGCTTTTCTTGGTCAAACAGGCAGGATAAAGGGGATTGGGGCAGCTCCCAGGCAAAGGGGATTTCCAGTTCTTCTAAAAAAGGAGCCGCCCGCTGGCACAGATCCAGGCAGAAGGCGGTCAGATCCCCTTGGCGCAGGTTCAGCTCCAGCCTGCCGTTTTCCGCCCGAGCGCAATCCAGCATATTGCGGGAAAGGCGCATCAGCCGATACATACCCTGACGAATAACGTTTTTGGCATATTGAGTTTTGGGGTCCCGGTCCCCCGGCAGGCTGTCCCAGGCCACAAACATCGTAGCCAGGCTGCCGCTGATTTCCCGGCTGAGCAGCTCTGCCGCACTGAGGGCCATGGCAGGTTTTTGTTCTCCTTCGGTAAAAAACACAGTAATCAGCAAATTGCCCTCTCGGGGCTCCATGCTGCACCGGACGGCTCGCCCCCGCAGCTGCCCTTGGAAAGAATGCCCTTGCCCGCCGTGGGCGCAGGCGATGAGCTGAGCGGCCAGGGAATCGGGCAGAATATCGTTGAGCGAACGCCCCACCAGGTCTTCGTCCAGCTGAAACCGGAGGCTGCCGGTCATAAACAGGATACGGCCCGCAGGGCTGCACACCATCAGATTGTCGTCGGCGGCAGGAAACCAGGTCATATTGCCGCCAAAAGGAGAATGATCCACATCAACGCCTCCTCGCCGCCGGCTGGGCCGGCGGGAAATTTGTCACATTTTGCATAAAGTATCAGAACTATTTTAGTATGCTTCCGCCTGCAATGCAAGTAAAATGTCGCGCAGGCGCGCCGGCCAGGCAACGCGGCTGGCCGGCGATCCGGCTTCGGGCAAAAAAGCCCGTCTTTTGGTTCAGCCGAAACGGGCGGCGGCCCCAGACCCAGCCGGACGGCAAATTTTTTAGAATTTGCGCTTTAGAGGTTGAGAAATCATGCCATATTAGTGTATAATCAAAAAAAGGGATTATGAGCGGGCGAGCGGATTTGCCCAGGATGCAAATGCAGGATGATATGGAGGTTTTTGGTATGAGTTTGAAAATCGGAATCAATGGCTTCGGCCGCATTGGCAAGCTGGCCTTCCAAGCCGGCGTTTTCGACCCGGAGACAGAGTTTGTGGCGATCAACCACCCAAGCCTTACGCCGGAGTACGCGGCGTATATGCTGAAATACGACACGGTCCACGGCCGGTGGGACCATGAGATCAGCTGGGATGAGAATTCCATTACAGTCAACGGCAAAAAGACCCTGGTCTTCAACTGCGAGCGGCCGGAGGATATCCCTTGGGCCAGCGTGGGCGCCGAATATGTTCTGGAGACTACCGGGAAATTCCTCACCGCCGAGACGGCGGGAGGCCATATCCAGGCCGGCGCGAAAAAGGTGGTGCTCTCCGCCCCCTCCAAGGACGATACCCCCATGTTTGTCATGGGCGTCAACCATGAAACTTACGCCGGGCAGGATATTGTATCCAACGCCTCCTGCACAACCAACTGCCTGGCCCCTCTGGCCAAGGTGATCCACGATACGTTTGGCATTACAGAAGGTTTGATGACCACAGTACACGCCATGACAAAATCGCAAAAGGTGGTGGACGCCCGCTCCGGCAAGGATTGGAGAATCGGCCGAGCCGCCTCGGGCAGCATCATCCCGGCCTCCACCGGCGCCGCCAAAGCTGTGGGCAAGGTGATTCCCCAGCTGGCCGGCAAGCTGACCGGCATGGCATTCCGCGTGCCTACATTGGACGTTTCTGTGGTGGACCTGACCTGCAACCTGGCCAAGCCCGCCTCGATGGAGCAAATCTGCGACGCTGTGAAGCAGGCCGCTCAAGGCCCCATGAAGGGCGTTTTGGCCTATTGCGACGAGCCCCTGGTCTCCGCCGATTTCGCCGGCGTCAAGGAATCCTCCGTTTTTGACGCCAAAGCCAGCATGATGCTGACCCCCACCTTTGTCAAGCTGGTTTCCTGGTATGACAACGAGGCCGGTTACGCCGCGCGCACGGTGGATTTAATCCGGTATATGCACAGCAAAGATCAGAAGTGATTGTTCTTTCCGGGGGCCGGGGCCAGCGGAACCGCCCCGCCCCCGGAAAATTTTTTCTCCCTTGAAATTTTTCGACAAAAAACAGTTGAAATTTTCGCCGCGCCCGTTTATAATAAGAGATACCGTCATGCGGGTATAGTTCATTGGTAGAACGTCAGCTTCCCAAGCTGAATAGGAGGGTTCGATTCCCTTTACCCGCTCCATATGACCCTGCGAAATCGTTTGGTTTCGCAGGTTTTTTTTATTGTTTTGGGCGAAGAATCTCCTGTTTGATCGCGTCGATGGAATAGACGCTTGGCGTTTTGCTTCCCAGAGAGGGGGAAAGCATATCGTTTGTTCTGGAATTTTTTATTTCCCAGAAATTTTTGAATCAAAAGCCCGGGAACAGCCCCGGGCTTTTGGCGATATCGTTATGTGTTGGACCCGTTTTTTTCTGCCTGTTTTTTCATCCAAGCAAACACAGGAAGACCCAGAGCGGTAATGGCCACGCCCGCCAGGGAATTGAACGGAGAGGAAAAGACAGTGCTGACCAAAATATACCCAGCGCCCAACGCGCCTATGATGGGGGTGACGGGATAAAGCGGCGCTTTATAGGGCCCTTTTTTCTCTGGGTGCTTTTTGCGCAGAATGAACACGCCCACAACGCCCATGGCAAAGAAAATCCACAGTACAAAAATCAGCAGGTCGGTCAGCGCGTTGAAGGAGCCGGATAGAATATAAAGCGCGGCCAGCACACATTGCAGAATCAAGGCGTTGGCTGGAGTTCCGAATTTTGGATGCAGCTTGCCCAGAATCCGGCTGCCCGGCAGCTTGGCTTTTTGGCTCATGGCCAAAGGAACCCGCGCCGCCGTCATCAGATAACCGTTGAGGGCGCCGAATACCGAAATCATGATGCCCGCTGTGATAAAGGCCGCGCCGCCGGAGCCGAACAGCTGGGCCGCGGCCAAAGCGCCAGGGGTATCGGAAGCCGCCACGGTTTCGGCGGGAAGGACTTTGAAAATCGCCAGGTTGAACAGGACGTAAACCAACGTAACAAACAGCACGCCCATGGAAATGACCCGGGGCAGATCCCGGCCGGGGTTTTTCAGCTCGCCCGCCATGTTGGCGACGCCGATCCAGCCGTCATAGGCCCAAAGCGTGCCCAAAATGGCGGCGCCAAAGCCGGCGGCTCCCGCGGCCTGAGCGGAGGCGAAATGGAGCTCCCCTTGGGACAGCAGGCCAAACAGGACAATAGACGCCACGGGAATCAGCTTGCCCACAGTGGCCAGAGTTTGAATGATGCCGCCATATTTGGTGGAAAGGATGTTCATCAGCAGCACGAAGGCCATGATGCCGACGCCAAGAGCCTTCTGCTGCCAACCGCTCATGGGCAGAAACACATTGGCATATGTGGCGAAAGCGATGGCTTGGGCCGCGATAGAGGCCGGGTAAGAAATGACAGTCTGCACCCAGCCCAACAGAAAGCCCCAGGTTTCTCCATAGAGCTCTTCCAAATAGGCGTATAGACCTCCTGTTTTGGGGATGGCGGAAGCGATTTCCGCCACAGATAGAGCAGAGGCCAACGTGACGACGCCGCCTGCCGCCCAGGCCAAAACAGCCATGAGAGGAGAGCCGGCGCTGGCCAGCACCACGCTGGGCTTGAGAAAGATGCCGCTGCCGATAATCATGCCCACCACAAGGGCCAAGGCTTCCACAAAGCTCACCGATTTTTTCAACATGGCGTTGTTTTGGTTTTCTGGTTCCACAAAAGAATCCTCCTAAATTGATAAATCGCCGGCAGGCAAAACCCGTGCGAGCGCCGCGGATGGATAGGGTCTGCCGCCTGAAGCAAAGCGACAAGCGTCGCCGCGCCTGGGTATAAACGCCCCTTTTTGGGCCCAACAGGATTATGGCCGACGCGGCTTATTTATGATATTTCCCGCCCGATTCGATGGAGAAAGCCCGGTAGAGCTGCTCCAACAGCATCACCCGGGCCAGGTGGTGAGGAAAGGTCATGGGAGACATGGACAGCCGCAGATGGGCCTGGGCCTTCAGCGCTTCGTCCAGGCCGTTGGAAGAGCCGATCAGCAGGCAAAGCCGGGAATTGCCCAGGTTTTTTCGCGCTCCAATCCGCCGGCTCAGCTCCTCGCTGCTCAGCAGCTTGCCCTCGACGCACAGGGCGATCACATAGCTGTCGGGCAAAATGGCCTGACGGAATTTTTCCGCCTCTCGGGCCAGGCCGTCCGGTCTGGTTTCCTCGGGAATCTGGCAGATTTCCAGGCGGCAGAAGGCGCTGAGGCGCTTGGCGTATTCGTCGCAGGCCTGCTGATAGAATGGTTCTTTTAGTTTGCCCGCGCAAATCAGCTTGACTCGCATCATCCGGCGGCCCTCCGCAACAGGACCATATCTTGGCCTATGGCGCGCTTGGGAGCCACAGAAAGCTCTGTCAGGCCGGCCAGGCCCGCTTTCTCCAGGGCCTCTTGGCTTTCCCGCAGGGCCATGGCCGGGGTGTTGTTGCGGTCGCTCAGGTGGGCCAAAATAGCCCGGCGCAGGCCGTCTTGAACCAGGCTGCACAGGGTTTGAGCCGCGTCGTCGTTGGAAAGATGACCCTGGTCGGACAAAATCCGCCGTTTCAGCGGATAAGGGTATTCTCCGTTTTTCAGCATATAGATATCGTGATTGGATTCCAGAAAGGCGGTGTGGGAGCCTTTGATCTGCCGGTAAATTTCCGGCGTCACCTGGCCCAGGTCCGTGCAGTAGGCCAGTTTGCCGTCCGCCGTCTCCAGGGTGAAGCCGCAGCTGCCCGGGCAGTCGTGAGGGGTGGAGAAGGCTGTGATGAAAACCTCCCCGAGCCAAAAGCCCTGGTTGGGCGAAAAGGTCTGGATATCCTCGTGGCTGCATCGGCCAAACAAGCCCTGGCCAGTGAGCTCTGTGCAGCGGATTGGCGCCTTGCAGCGCTTGGTCAGCACAGGCAGGGCGGAGATATGGTCGGTATGTGTGTGGGTAATCAGCACGTCGGTGATATCGCTCAGCGCCAGACCCAGCTTGGCTAAGGATTCTGTGATGTATTTGCAGTTGGTTCCCGCATCGATCAAAATCGCCCGCCCGCCGCCCAGAAAAACCGAGCAGTTGCCCGAGGAGGAGCTGGCAAGGCTATAAAAATTGGTCATATAATTCCTCTGTTTCTTTCGCAATTCCTGTTTGACGCCCATGGGCGGGAAAAGCCGCCGGCGGCAGGAGGAAAACCTCCGCCGGCCGGCGGCGAAATCCCAAGTCTTCAGCGCGCCATGGGTATGGCGTCGTCTTCGATGACCGTGACTCGGCTGATATCTGCGCCCAGACCCTGGAGCTTTTCCACCAGGTTTTCGTAACCCCGCTCAATATAGGAAATTTCCTCCACCTCGGTGACGCCGTGGGCCGCCAAACCCGCGATGACCATAGCGGCGCCGGCTCGCAGGTCGCAGGCCCGAACCTTGGCGCCGGTGAGCTCGCTGACGCCCTCGATGATGGCCACTTTGCCGTCCACCTGGATTTTAGCGCCCATGCGGCGCAACTCCTCCACATAGCGATAGCGGTTTTCCCAAACGCCTTCGGTGATGACGCTGGTGCCTTCTGCCAGACACAGAGCGGCGCCCAGCTGCGGCTGCATATCGGTGGGAAAACCTGGATATGGAAGGGTTTTCAGGCTGATTTTATTCAACGGCTGCGCCCGCGTCACCCGCACGGCGTCGTCCAGCTCCTCCACCTGGGCGCCCATTTCGATCAGCTTGGCGGTGATGCACTCCAGGTGCTTGGGAATCACGTTGCGTACCGTGACGCTGCCTCCCGCCGCCATGACGGCGGCCATATAGGTGCCGGCCTCAATCTGGTCGGGAATCACCGAATAAACGCCGCCCTTCAGCCGGCGGACGCCCCGGATTTTGATAACGTCTGTGCCTGCGCCGCTGATATCCGCCCCCATGGCGTTGAGGAAATTGGCCAGGTCCACAATGTGGGGCTCTTTGGCGGCGTTTTCAATGATCGTCTGCCCTTGAGCCAGGGAGGCGGCCAGCATAATATTCATCGTGGCGCCCACAGAGACTACGTCCAAATAGACGTGAGCCCCCTTTAGGCCCTCCGACGCCTCGGCGTACACAAAGCCGTTTTTGATGGAGACGGAAGCGCCCAGGGCCTCAAAGCCCTTGACATGCTGATCGATGGGGCGAATGCCGCCAAAATTGCAGCCGCCGGGCATAGCCACCTCCGCCCGATGATACCGGCCCAGCAGAGCGCCGATCAGATAATAAGAAGCGCGCAGACGGCGCATCAGGTCTTCCGGGGTCCGGGCGTTGCGCATTCCGCGGCAGTCAATTTCCACCGTGGAAGGGTTGACGCTGCGGACTCTGGCGCCCATCTGCTGCAAAATCTCCAGCTGGATAATAACGTCGCTGACTTGGGGCACATTTTCAATGCGGCACAAACCGTCCACCATAATGGTAGCGGGTATAATGGCCACGATAGCGTTTTTCGCGCCGCTCACCGTCACTTCGCCGCAAAGCGGCTTATTTCCTCGAATCACAAATTTATCCAAGTTCCTCATTCTCCCCGGCAATATAGTATGATGATTTTTGGTACAATGAGGCCGCTTACAGCGGCAGAAAGAACGACATGGTTTTATTTTGCTAAAGGTTGTTTCTATTATACCTGTCCCCACAAAATCTTCGATTTTGCGGGGACCCCTCGCAGATTGGATGGATTTCCGGGAAGTGAATTCCCGGAAATCGGTTCGCCGCATTGGCGGCGTTCCGCCTGCGGCGGATTCTGGCCCACAAAATCTTCGATTTTGCGGGGCGCCTTCGGATGGATTGGATTTCCGGGAAGTGAATTTCCGAAAATCGGTCCGCCGCATTGGCGGCGTTCTGCCTGCGGTTGAAGGCGGAATTCTTCCGCCGATTCAGGCTCCGTTTTGTTTGGGCGGTTGGCCGCCGCGGTGCAGCAATCAACCCACGCCGACATTATACCATAATTGTAACGAAATTAAAAACAAATTCCCGCGCTTTTTCCGAGAAATTTGGCAGAAAAATTGCTCCTGCCAAAGGACAACCTTTGTACAGTTTTCTGTCTGGCGGTTTTTGGCCTCCAAAGGACTCCTCAGCTTGCCGATTGCCGGGGTTTTTCAGCTCCGTTCGCCGTATTCGGCGTTTTCGCCGCCGATCAGGTGCTGGCGGCCCTCCGCCGTAACCAGCCAGGCGGGCCAGGCCAGCAGTCGGCCGTTGCCCTGGTCCTGGAGGCGGTAGACCTCTTCCACAGCCGAGGGAGGGCGGCGGATATCCTGCTGAATCAGATAGGCCCGCAAGGCTACCGCCATCTGATACCCTTTGGAACCGTCGCCGACCTGGAGGGCTTGGTCGGCCAGCAGCCAGCGGCCTTGAATCTCCAGGCTCTGTCCGTCGGTTGCGCATTCCAGTACGCATTGCTGGATTTTGACGCCCTCCGTCTGCTGTTGGAAAAAGACCCGATCCCCTTCCTCCCAGCTCAAGCAGTCCTTCATGGGGAAGCCGGCTTGCTCCAGCAGCTGCCGGCAAAAGGCGGGGGTATCCTGCTCCAGCGGCGGCAGGGCCAGATTCAGCCGCAGCTCGCCGCCAGTGCGGAAGATCAGCTCGCCTTGGGGGGAGCGGAAGGTGGAAACGCCGCCCTCGGTGTCGCTTTGATCGGCGCCCAGCAGGGCCAGCGCCGCCGCACGTTCTTTTTCTGGCGACCGGTTGAAGGCCAGAACAGGCCGTCGACCGTCCGCCGCCCGAAACATCGTTTCGTCAAAATCCCCCAGGTCCTGATGCAGCAGCTCCAGCGCCTGGTCCATGGCTTGCCGTTGTTGGGTCCGACCTTGGGCGATTTGCAAGGCCAGGTTGCCAGCCAAAAACAGATTGGCGCACAAAAGCACGGCCAGCAAAACCGATTTCGCCTTGTTCCATTCCATTTAGGGTTCCCTCTTTTCGATCTGGTAGCTGAGGTAGGGGATCAGCCGGCCCTCTTGCCAGCGATACCGGGGATACAGCCGGGCTTGGCGGATTTCAGGGTCCAAGGCGGCGGCGGCCTGGCGGGCGGGCAACAGGACGCTTTCGCCGGTTTGCTCCAGCGCCAACACCGTGATTTCCATTCGGACGATCAGCCCCTTTTTGACGCTGGCCTTGACCTCCAGATCGACGATTGACGCCCCGTCGGCCTGGCAGCCCAGGACGATGGTATAATCCCCTTGCTCCGAAAGGGGAGATATGCTGAGCAGAGAAAGGTCCATAGGCGCGCCGCCTGCGTTCATGGCCGCCGCCGCCACAGACCGGGTTTTGTCGATCAGCGCCACCGCTTGCGCGCGGCTGCCCGGCGGGGCGGCGGCGTCGCCCGCCAGGCCCTCGCCCTCGTCCACGCTGAGCTCCAGCCGGCCGTTGGCGTAAATCCGCAGTACAAAGCTGCCCTGAACAAACACCGCCGCGCCGTCGCCGGCGGTATAGCGCTTGGCTAGATAAGGGTTCATCGAAAAGCATTCCAGCAGGGCCCGAGGCGTTTCGCCGCCGCTGACAGTGGCGGCGACGACGGCGGGGGCCGAAGCGTCATACAGCGGCAGCGTCACGCGGCGGTCGGGCAGAATTTCTTCGTCTGCCAGCGTCTGGCATCCAGCTGCGTCGCGGGCAAAAAGAGAGCCGTCGGCGGGCCATTGGTCCAGGGCTTCCTGTACGCGCCGTCCGCCGGCGGCAGTGTCGCACGCCCAGTAATTTCCTTCTTGATCTTCCAAGGCCAGCGTCGCCTGTTCCTGACCGGCGATCAGAGCCAAGCGGTTAAAGTTCAGGTCAAATGATTCGCTCTCCCCGCCGCCAGCCCAGGCCCGCAGAGCGTAGAGAGGAGGATAGCCGTCATATTCCAGCAAAAAAGCGCCCTTTTCCGTCAGCAGCCGCCAATATTGCCGGCTGCTGATTTGTTGGGGAGGCTGCGCAGAGCTCAAGGCTTCTTCCAAAGTGGAGCGAATCTGCTCGTAATGGGGGGAGATTTCCTGGCGCGTTAGGGCGGCGGATAATTCTTTTTGCCCGTGTACCGCCGTCAGCCGGATGGGATAGGCCGCCGATGGAATCGACTCCTTGACCGGCTGGATGGGAGCGCTTTCTCCCCGCAGCCAGCGGGAAGCGGCGTATAACGGCCCCATATTGGGGCTGACGCCGATGCTGATGGAGGCCGAAAGGGCAAAAAGAGCCGCCATCAGCAGGACGTTGGCGATCAGCGCCAGAGTTTTGAGCCGCTCCTTCATGCGCTTTCCTCCCCAGCAGGCGCCGCCGGGATGCGGATCGTGACGGCAGTCCCTTGGTCTAACTGGCTTTCCACCTGAATGGTTCCGTTGTGCTGCTCCACAATTTCCTTGGCGATGGCCAGACCCAGACCGGTGCCGCCCCGCTCCCGGGACCGGGCCTTATCCACCCGGTAAAACCGCTCAAAGAGCCTGGGGATATCCTCTTGGGGAATGCCGATGCCGGTGTCTTTCACACGGACGGCCACCTGATCGCCTTCCACAAAGGCAGAAACCTCCACCCGACCGCCAGGCCGGTTGTATTTCACAGCGTTGGAAATCACGTTGGCGATCACCTGCTCCATTCGGGCTTGATCTGCCAGAATGTTGGGCAGGGGGCGCTGAAAGGAGGTTTCCAAGGTCAGCCCCTGGTTTTTTGCTTCGATCATCATAGCGCTGGCGATGTTGGCCACAATCATTTCCACCGGCAGTTCGGCGAGGCGCAGGTCCATGCGGCCATAGTCCAGCTGAGATAGGGTCAGCAGATCTTTGACGATATGAGTCATCCGGTCGGATTCGTTGTAAATCACCTGCAAAAAGCTGCGGCGAGATTGAGGGTCGATGTCGTCGCCGGCGTCCAGCAAGGTTTCGGTGTAGCCCTTGACATTGGTCAAAGGGGTCCGCAGCTCGTGGGAGACGTTGGCCACAAATTCCCGGCGGGAGGAATCCAGCTTGGTTTGCTCGGTGATATCGTGCATCACCGCCATAATGCCGCCGTTTTCGCCGTCTGCGCCGCCGAACATGGTGAGAAAAATCTTGAGTATTCGCTTGTTGGCGGCATAATCAATTTCAATGCACTTGCCGTCTTCTGCCAGGTCGGCTTCCTCGATCTCCATGTTGGGGAAAACCTGCGCGTAAGTCAGCTCCGGGTCAAACTCCAGACCCAGCATCCGCTGGGCCGCCGGGTTCATGTGCAGGATACGGCCGTTTTTCCCAAAAGCCACCATTCCTTCGGCCATATAGATAAACAAGGTGTTCAGCTTGTTGCGTTCGCCGTTGACCTCAGCCAGCGTGCTTTCCAGCACATTGGCCATTTCGTTGAAGGTATGGGTTAGAGCGCCGATTTCGTCGGCAGATTCCGCCTGGGGCCGCTGAGAAAAATCCCCTGCGGCAATGCGGTCGGCGGTTTTGGTCAGGGTTTCCACCGGGTTGGTAATGGTTTTGGCCAGGATAAAGCTGAGCATCGCCGCCACAGCCAGGCCGAACATCAGCGAGCGCAGCAGGATGGTAAACATCGTCCAGGTCAGCTCGTCCAGCTCGCCCTTGTCGTCTACCACAGCCAGCACATAGGCGCCGCCGTCCAGAGGCAAAGCCACGTCAAAATAGGGGGAAAGGGCGGTGATTTCCTGGCCCGTTCGCCCGCTCATCGCCGCGGTCATATTGGGGGTCAGCTCCCGGAAAGGCGTTTCGTCCCGTCCTTGGGAGGAGGCCAGAAATTCGCCGGTGCGTCCGTCCAATATGTAAAAGTTTCGGTGGTCGTCCAGCCCCAAGCCGCCGGTATAGGCTTCCATCACCTGGGTCATGGCCTGAGGGTCCCCGTCGCAGGCTCGAAGGCCGGCTTCCACCTCCCCGCCCCGCAGGGCGAAGAAATCCGCCATCTGCTGCTTGAAATTACTGATATTATAGGCCGTCACGGAGTTGACCAAAAAAATGCCCACCACCGCCATCACCGCAATGACCAGCAGCATCAGGATGAGCACCAGCTTCATTTGCAGGCTTTTCAGCATAAAAGTCCGCCTATCCTTTGTTGAAATAATAGCCGGCGCCCCGACGGGTAATCAGATATTGGGGGTCGGCGGGGTTATCTTCCAGCTTTTCTCTCAAGCGGCGGATGGCCACGTCCACCGCTCGCAGGTCGCCATAGTATTCAAACCCCCAAACCTTTTCCATCAGCTCCTCCCGGGCGATTACCCGGCCCGGCGCGGCCAGAAAATAGCACAGCATATCAAATTCCCGCTGAGAAAGCTCCAGCGGCTTGCCGTTTTTGGCGGCAGTGCGCAGCTCGTAATTCACCTCGAAGGGGCCGCTTCGGCTCTTTTGCCCCTGGCCGCCGCCCATGTCTGTCAGCCGCCGGCGGATGTTGGCCTTGACTCGGGCCGTCAGCTCCTTGGTGGAAAAGGGTTTGGTGATATAATCGTCGGCTCCGGTTTCCAGCCCCAGGATTTTATCCCGCTCCTCCTCCCGGGCGGTGACCATCAGCACAGGCACGTCGCTTTTCTGCCGCAGCCGGCGCAGCACCTCAAAGCCGTCCATATAGGGCAGCATCACGTCCAGCAGCACCAGGTCGATATCCTGGGCCTGGGCCTTTTCCAGCCCCTGCTGGCCGTCGTAAGCCTCCTGCACCTCGTAGCCTTCTCGCTTCAGGTTGAAAGCGATCAGGTCCACAATGGCCTTTTCGTCTTCCACAATCAATACTTTTGCCATGGGTCCTCCTTTTTCTTGGGGGCGCTACCAGGAAAGCAGCCCCCGCCGCCGGGCGATTTCCAGGGCGGCCAGGGTTTTGGCGTCCCGTATCTCTCCCAGGCGAATCAGTTCCGCCAGTTTTTTGGGACGCATGGCCTCCACATCCAAAAATTCGCCCTCGTCCAGCCGGGCCTCTGCCTGGCGCAGGTCCTGGGCCCAATAGAGGTAAAGCGTCTCCGCCAGCACGTCCGGCGAAGAGCACAAGGCGGCCAGCAGGATCAACTGGCCCGCTTCTAGGCCGGTTTCCTCCCGCAGCTCCCGGCGGGCGGCCTGGCAGGGGTCTTCCCCTGGGTCCAGCTTGCCTGCCGGAATCTCCAGGCATTCCCGGTTTTGGGCATAGCGATATTGGCGCACCAGGCAGATTTTCCCTTGCCACAGAGCCAGCACGGCCGCCGCGCCCTTGTGCAGGCAGACCCGCTGCGCCTGGCCTTTGGAATCTTCGTAGCGTCGGGCCTCCACCAGCAGGCCCTGAAATTCAATCTCCGCCCCTTGGGGGGCTTCTCGGACAATCTGGCTCATTTTTCCGCCCCCTGCTCTAAGTCATTCTGCAGGGCCAGCAGCGACAGCGCCGCCGCCAGCCTCATATCCTTTATCTGCCCCCGCGCCACCCAGTCTTCCCAGCAAGCCAGAGGGACAGCCTGCCAATCTGGGCCGGGCTGTTCCATGGAAGCCGCAAAGACATAGACTCTTTCTGTCAAAATGGCTGGCGAGGGCCGCAGTATTCCCAAAGACCGGGGCTCTTTGCCCAAATTCAACCCTTGAACCGCCAGCTGGGGGCTTTGCCCCGAAAGAATCGGCGCGCAAGGGGCTTCTAAGCACGCCCCTCCCAAGGCCGGTCGCTCTATTTTTCGCAGCAAAATATTCTCGCCATTCAGCAGCAATAACAGCGCCTGGAAGGGGCGGAATATCACTTCCCGGCGGCTCAAGCGGCCATTTTCCAGCTCCACCTGGTCATGGCGAATGCTAAAATCCGCACATTCAAAGACCTTTTTGCCCGCCACATAGGTTTCTGTATGGCTCATTGTTTCAGCCCCTGGGCGTAACGGCGCACCAAGTCCAGAGCGGTGGAAGAAGCCTGACGGCGCACCCGGTCTCGGCTTTGGTTGGTTTTTAGAATGCGGACGGCGCGGGTCCCCTCTTTCGTGCTCAGGCCGATATAGACCAGGCCCGCCGGCTTTTGCTCCGAGCCTGTCGGCCCGGCCACGCCGGTGGTGGAAACGCCGATATCCGCTCCCATGGCCAGGCGCACGCCCTGGGCCATTTGACAGGCGACCTGTTCGCTGACGGCGCCATACTGTTGCAGCGTCTCATGCCGGACCCCCAGCAAACGCTCCTTGACCTCGTTGCTATAGGAAACCACGCCGCCCAGAAAACAGGCGGAGGAGCCGGGGATATCGGTGACGCGCTTGCTCGCTAGGCCGCCTGTGCAGCTTTCTGCCACGGCCAACGTCAAACCCCGGGCAGTCAACGCCTGAACGACCACCTGTTCCAGAGAGTCCACGTCGATTCCATAGACCACGTCGCCCAAGATGGCGCACAGCTCCTCCAAAGCGGGCTCGGTCATGGCCCGAGCTTTTTCCTCGTTTTCCGCCATAGCCGTCACCCGCACAAGGCATTCGCCCTCCTTGGCATAGGGAGCGGCGGTGGGGTTCTGCCAGGTTTGCATTTGATGGGTCAATTTGTCTTCCATCTCGGATTCGCCCATGCCGAAAATGCGAATATATCGGGAACAGATGGTTCCTCCGCTGAGCTTGGCCAGGTAGGGCATAGCCCGCTGGCGGAACATATTGACGCATTCGCTGGGCGGGCCGGGCAGCATGACGACCACGCGGCCCTCGGCCTCAAAGGCGCAGCCCGGAGCGGTGCCCCAATCGTTGTCCAACACTGTGCAGCCCTGGGGCAGCCATGCCTGCTTTTCGTTGTTGGGCGTCATGGTCCTGTCTTTGAAATATTGGCGCAGCCTGTCCATAGAAGGCTGATGCAGCTCTAACTTTTTGCCGAAAGCGGCGGCGATGGTTTCCTTGGTCAGGTCGTCCGCCGTAGGCCCAAGGCCGCCGGTGGTGATGATGATATCCGCCCGGTTTTTGGCGATCTCCAGCACAGAGCGCAGGCGCTCTGGGTTATCGCCGCAGACGGTTTCAAAATACACGTTGATCCCCAGTTCGGCCAACCCTTGGCTGATGGCTTGGGCGTCGGTATTGACAATTTCGCCCAAAAGCAGCTCGGTGCCCACGGCGATAATTTCACATTTCATTGCAAACAACCCCTTTTCCCATCGGGACGGCCCAAGGGCCGCGCCCCGTATCTGCTTTGCTCATCAATTGATTCCAGTTGCCTCTTAGGGCCGGCTATTCGCCTGGCCGGCACAAAATCGTTTCAACGCCCTGCATCGCTTCTTGAATCAGGCCCTCTACATCCAGCTTTCCCTCTTCCGCCAGCACGGCCTCCAGCTTGGGTTTGGTCTGGGGATGCCGGGGAGTGAAGACAGTGCAGCAATCCTCATAGGGCAAAATCGAGGTTTCAAAAGCTCCGATCTGCCGGGAAATGGCCACAATTTCCTCCTTATCCATGCCGATAGCCGGCCGCAGCACAGGCAGGGAGCAAGCCGCGTTGGTGACGCCGATTGCCTCCATGGTCTGGCTGGCCACTTGGCCCAGGCTTTCGCCGGTGATTAAAGCGCCGCAGCCCTGCCGTCTGGCCACCCGCTCCGCAATTTTCATCATAAACCGACGCATCAGCACGGTGAACAGGTCCTGCTGGCAGCTGCGGCGGATCTGGTCCTGAATCTGGGTGAAGGGCACGGCGTGCACCCGGACGCGGCCGCAGTATTCCGCCAGCAGCCGGGCCAGGTTCAGGGCCTTTTCCTTGGCCTGCTCGGAGGTATAGGGATAGCTGAAAAAGTGAACCGCCTCCAGCTCCAGCCCCCGCTTGGCCATCATGTATCCCGCTACAGGGCTGTCAATGCCGCCGGAGAGCAGCAGCAGGGCTTTGCCGTTGCTGCCGGTGGGCATTCCGCCGGCGCCCTTGATTCGCTGGGCGTATACAAAGGCGTTTTTATCCCGCACTTCGATATGGACTTCTGTTTGGGCCCCGTCCATCTGTACCTTCAGATGAGGATAGGCCGCCAGCAGAGCGCCGCCCACGTCACGGGCGATTTCCGGGGATTTCAGCGGGAATTTTTTGTCCGACCGCTTGGCCTGGCAGCGGAAGGTGGCCGCGCTCTTCATGGTTTCCTTCAGATATTCCACGGCTGTGGAGCAGATATCTTCCATGTTTTTTTGGCAGACGGCGGCCCGGCAGACGGCGACCACGCCAAACACCTTGCGGCAAACCTCCAACGCGGCCTCGATGGGCGCGCCCTCCTGGGGCTCCACATAGAGGGTGGATTGGATGGCGTAGACCTCATATTGCCCCAGGCGGGCCAGGCGGCGGCGGACAATGGCCAGCAGCTTATCCTCAAAGCGCCCTCGATTCAGGCCCTTGAGCACCAGCTCGCCGCATTTGAGCAGCAAAACTTCATTCATAGTATTTCATCCTTATCCTAAATCATGCCGATCTCAAATTGGAAGACAAGAGCCTCACACAAAGAGCCGGAGGGCTTGGGCCAGGGCTTGAATCAGCGCTTCCACGTCTTCCTCTGTCGTTTCCGGGCAAAAGCTGACCCGCAGGGCCGAATCGACGGCTTGGGCGGGCAGCTTCATCCGCTCCAACACATAGCTGCGCCGGCCCCGCGCGCAGGCGGAGCCGCCGGACACATAGACCCCTTGATCGGAAAGGGCTCGCACCAGCACCTCGCTGCGACCCGCCTCCGGGGAAAAATTCAAAATATGGGGCGCTCCGTTGGTGGGAGAATTGACCCGAACCGGGCAGGGCAGGCTGGGCAGCAGCGCCAGCAACTTTTGTTTCAGCCCTTCCATATAGGCGGCGTCTCGCTCTCGGTTGGGCGCCCGTAGAGCGCAGGCTTCGCCAAAGGCGCAGATCTGAGGGGTTCCCTCTGTGCCGGAGCGGAGCCCGCCCTCCTGGCCGCCGCCCCAGAGCAGAGGCTGAAGCAGCCTGGGCTCCCGGCAATACAGAGCTCCGACGCCCTTGCAGCCGCCGATTTTATGAGCGCTGATAGAGAGGTAATCCACATTGCGCAGAGGCAGAGGCAGCTTGCAAAACGCCTGGACTCCGTCGACGTGGGTCAGGCAATGAGGGGCTTTGCGTCGGGCCGCTTCCGCCGCCTCCTGCCAAGGCAAAATCGCCCCGGTTTCGCTGTTGACCGCCGCCAGCGTCAGCAGAGCGGTGTCCTTCCGCAGAGCCGCTTCGATTTTGGCTGGGTCGACAGTTCCATCCCTTTCCGGCGAGACCAGAGCGATTTCCCACCCTTGTTGTTCCAGGGCCTTCAGCGTTTCCAGCGTGGCCTTGTGTTCGATCTGGGTGGAAACGATATGCCGGCCGAAACGCCGCCCCCGCCGGGCGGCGTTTTGGATGGCGGTATTGGCGCTTTCTGTGCCGCAGGAGGTGAAAATCACCTGTTCCGGCGGGCAATTTAGGGCGGCGGCTACCTGTTTTCTGGCCCGGTCCAGCAGAGCGGCGGCCTGCAGCCCCAGCCCATGCTGGGCGGAGGGGTTGCCGTACTGCCGGCGCATACAGTCCCAGGCCGCTTGCGCCGCCGGCTCCAGCACCTGCGTGGTGGCTGCGTTATCCAGATAATGCAAAATTTCTGCCGCGGTTTCGTTCATGGTTATTTTTTCCCCTTGGAAAAGCTGTCTTTCAGCGTCACCGCTCGGTTGAAGACCAGTCGGCCGGGCTTGCTGTCCTGACTGTCGGCGCAGAAATAGCCCAGGCGCATGAACTGGAAGCGGTCCTGAGGTTTGGCGTCAGCCAGGCTGGCCTCCAGCTTGCAGCCGGCGAGAACTTCCAAAGACGCGGGGTTCAGGCATTCGATGAAATCCTTGTCCGCCGCGTCCGGCGCGGCGTCGGTAAACAGGTTGGAATACAGGCGGACTTCGCCTTCCACAGCGGTATTCTGATCGACCCAATGGATAGTTCCTCGGACCTTTCGGCCGTCGGCGGCGTTGCCGCCTCGGCTTTCCATATCGCATTCCGCCAGCACTTCGACGACGTTGCCAGCTTCGTCTTTGACGCAGCCGGTACACTTGACGATATAGGCTCCTTTCAGCCGCGCTTCGTTGCCTGGATACAGCCGGTTATACTTGGGCGGGGGAACCTCGGCAAAATCTTCCGCTTCAATCCACAGGTTGCGGGAGAAGGCCACCTGCCGTTCTCCATCCGCCGGGTTTTCCGGGTTGTTTTCCACAGCAAATAGCTCGGTCTGCCCTTCTGGATAATTGGTCAGCGTCAGCTTAATCGGCCGCAGCACCGCCATGGCCCGCTGAGCCACGCTGTTCAGGTCCTCCCGGAGGCAGTGCTCCAAAAAGCCGTATTCCACCGTGCTGTTCACCTTGGCCACGCCGATGCGCTCGCAGAAATTGCGGATGGAAGCGGGGGTATAGCCCCGGCGGCGCAGGCCGCAGAGGGTGGGCATGCGGGGGTCGTCCCAGCCGCTGACCCGGCGTTCCTCCACCAGCCGGCGCAGCTTGCGTTTGCTCATCACCGTGTGGTCGATGCCCAGCCGGGCAAACTCAATCTGCCGGGGCTTATGGGGCAGGGAAAGGTTGTTCACCACCCAATCATAGAGAGGGCGGTGATCCTCATATTCCAGGGAGCACAAGGAGTGGGTCACGCCTTCCAGCGCGTCCTGAATGGGATGGGCGAAATCATACATGGGATAGATGCACCAGCTGTCCCCCGTGCGGTGGTGACGGGCGTATTTGATGCGGTAAAGAGCCGGGTCCCGCAGGTTGAAATTGCCGGAAGTCAGGTCGATTTTGGCCCGCAGGGTCATGCTGCCCTCGGGAAATTCCCCCTTGCGCATACGGGCGAAAAGATCCAGGCTTTCCTCTATGGGCCTATCCCGGTAAGGGCTGACGGCTGGGGTTTTCAGGTCGCCCCGGTTGGCTTTCAGCTCCTCTGGAGAAAGCTGGCAGACATAAGCCAGGCCCTTTTGGATGAGCTCCACCGCGAAATCATAGGTCTGCTCAAAGTAATCCGAGCCATAGCAGTATTGATCCCAATCGAAGCCCAGCCAGTGGATATCCTGCTGGATGGCCTCCACATACTCCACGTCTTCTCGGGCGGGGTTGGTGTCGTCCATCCGCAGGTTGCATTTGCCGCCGAATTTTTCCGCCGTGCCAAAATCGATGCACAGGGCCTTGCAGTGGCCGATGTGCAGATAGCCGTTGGGCTCCGGCGGGAATCGGGTGTGGACATGGTCGCACTTGCCTTCCTCCAGGTCCTGGCGGATAAAGTCCTCGATAAAATTGCCGCCTTCCAGAATCTTTTCGTTTTCCATAGTTGTAACATCCTTTCCGAAGGGTTCCAAAGCCTCTTCGCAAATTTATTGTGTCGGGGAGGCCCGACGGCCGCGCTCGTATGAGCGCTGCGGTCGGTTCTCCCGCTGTGCTCGACTGCCTAAGCCTTTGCGCAAAAGCCGCGGGCGTCATCGCCCAGGTTCGGCTGAGCTTTCAGCCTCGTAGTGCGCCTGCCGGCGCTTGCCGGCGTCGGGGAGGCCCGACGGCCGCGTTCGTGTGAGCGCTGCGGTCGGTTCTTCCGCTATGCTCGACTGCCTAAGCCTTTGCGCAAAAGCCGCGGGCGCTATTCTGCCAGCGCTTTTTTTGCTTGCTCCAGCCTTTGCAGGCATCTTTCCTTGCCCAGCAGCGCCATGATGGACCATAGGTCCGGGGAGTTGCGCCGGCCGGTAATAGCGACGCGGATTACGGCGCTGACGTCGCCCACATGGCCCTTGTAAGCCGAGGGTTCGGCTTTATAAGCCTTGACGTCCGGGCAGAAGCCCAAGGGCTGGCAAATGGATTTCAGCCGGTCGAACCAGCCGTTTTTGTCGTCCTGCTGGTCGTAAACCTTGGCGTATTGCTCTAAAATAGCCGCCGCGTCTTCTTTGGAGACGTTTTCCGGCCAATCCCAGCCGGGCTGGCGCAGCGCTTCATAGAAATAGCTGACGTAATCCGCCACATCAGACCATTTGCGGATATCTTTTCGGGGGTTCTTGCCGCCCCGGTCGATAGCGAAAATAGCGGCGGCGTAATCCGGGTCGCTGGACAGGGCCTGGTAAAGGGCGGGGTTCCGGGTTTTGGCCCATTCCGCCGCTTCCCGGGCGATTTTTTCCGCCGGGAACCGGGAAACGACCTGGGCGGAGACGTCCGCCAGCTTGACCAGGTCGAAAAGGGCGCCGGATTGGCTCATCTTGTTCAGCTGAAGCTTATAATCCCAGAAGGGCGCCTCTTTATTCTGCTTGCGCCAATCCTCAAAGCCGGAATTGGCCAGGCCCAGCAGATATTCCAGCACAGCCTCCTTGGGGTAGCCCTGATCCACAAAATAGGAAACCGCGGCCTCCGGGTCTTTGCGCTTGCTGAGCTTGCGTTTTGCGCCGCCGTCTTCCTTCATAATGGGGGAGATATGGGCGTATTTGGGGGGCTTGAGGCCCAATACATAGAATAATTGCAGATGCAGAGGCACTGAAGACACCCATTCGTCGCTGCGAATCACGTGGGTGGTTCCCATCAGACTGTCGTCCACCGCGTGGGCGAAGTGATAGGTGGGAATGCCGTCGGTTTTGAGCAGCACCACGTCGATCACATTTTCGTCCATCTCGATTTCGCCGCGAATGACGTCCTTATACTTGATTCGGCCCCCAATTTTACCGGGAGAGCGCAGACGCACCACATAGGGCAGACCTTGCTGAATATTTTGCGCAATCTGCTCATAAGTCAGGTCCCGGCATTTGGCGTAAGAGGAATGGTAGCCGGGCAGGGCTTTTTCGCTTTCCTGCCGGCGGCGGATTTCCGCCAGGTCTTCCTCGGAACAGAAGCAGGGGTAGGCCAAGCCCTGCTCCACCAGGCTTTTGCAAAAACACTGATAAATTTCCGCCCGACGGCTTTGTTGATAGGGGCCGTAGTCTCCCTTTTGTTCGGTCTGGTTCATCATGCCCTCGTCAAATTCCAAGCCGAAGCTTTTCAGCCCCTCCACAATGCCGGAGACGCCGTCCTCCACCTCCCGCTTTTTGTCGGTGTCTTCAATGCGCAGGATAATCCGGCCGCCGGTCTGATGGGCCATGCGCTCGTTGACCAAAGCGGTGTATAGGCCGCCGATGTGCAGAAAGCCCGTGGGGCTGGGGGCAAACCGATCCACCACGGCCCCTTGGGGCAACTGACGTTGGGGGTACATTTCGTTTCGATAATCCTCCGGCGTTTTGTCGATATGGGGGAACAAAAGCTCCGCCAGTTTATGATAATCCATTTTTTCCACTCCAAGTCCCGGCGAAAGGCCGGTTTATCGCCGGCGGACTCCGCCGCAAGGGGGAAAACCGCCGATTTTTTTGATTTGTTTGTTTATTATATCTTGTTTTCCCTGGGTTTTCAATACAAGAGCGCGCAAGGAGCGCCCAAACGAGAATTTTTTTCGCAGTCGCGGTTGCGCGAG
>CAJTUM010000009.1:0-31173 GCA_910579575.1 uncultured Eubacteriales bacterium
CGAAAACCAAAGAGGCTGGCCATATGGCCAGCCTCTTTTTTGCCGTCAGAGCCGCGTCGGAGTTGGGTGCAAGAATCCCTCCACCGCCTGCGGCGGTCCCCCTCCCTTTGGCAAGGGAGGCTTACGACGGACGGGGCTGCGGCAATGGACAAAGGCGGAGGGGAGTGATACAATGGCGCTGAAGGAAGGGGGACGTTTTGTGTTTTTGACGATTCTAAAAGTTTGGCTGGCCGCAATCAATCTGCTGGCTTTCGCCTTGTGCGGGCTGGATAAATGGAAGGCTCAGCGGGGCCTTTGGCGCATTCGGGAGCGGACGCTGCTTGGGGCCGCGGCTTTGGGCGGGGCGCCGGGGCTGCTGGCGGGCATGGCCGTTTTTCGCCATAAGACTCGGCGCAAAAAATTTACTTGGGGCGTCCCCGCCATCTTGGCGGCCCAAAGTGCCGGGGCGTTCTGGATTTTATGGTATTTTATGGGGTGATTTTGTCACCAAGCCCTCTGGCAAGCGCATAGAATAGAGCAGTCTTGCTTGCAAAGGAGCGATTTTGATGACAGATCACCACCGGGAACAGGCCCGTTGCAACCTGAATTTGCCCTATCCGCCGGTTCAGCCAGGGCGGGACCCTCAAACAGCCTCGCTGCTGCTGGAGGATTACAGCGGCGCCGCCTCGGAGCTTACCGCCGTGACCCAATATTTCTATGCCTCCGCCCAAATGCAAGGCCGCTGCCAGGCAATTTATGAAACGATGAAACAGGTAGCCATTGCGGAAATGCTTCACCTGGATTTGTTGGCCCAGGCCATTATCGCAAAGGGAGGCGACCCTCGCTATGTGACGATGGGGGGCCGAAAGCCGGAAAGATGCTGGAATTCCGGCGTGATCGCCTACAGCAAGGACCCCGCTTGTATTCTGCTGGAGTCCATCGACGCCGAACAGGGGGCGATCAACCAATACCGCCGCCATATTCGCTGCATCGAGGACGTCTCGGTTCAGGCGCTGCTGGAACGTATTGTGCTGGACGAAGAGCGGCATTTGCAGCTTTTTCAGCAGCTTTATCGGCAAATGATGGGCCAATGAGTTTGTTTAGAAAGAGAGTCCCGCCAAAATGCCCCGAATAAAATCGGTTTTACTCTGACAATAAGCCTCCGCGTCCCGAGGAAATTGCTGGGCCAACAGAATTTTCAGGCTTTGATAGGCCATCCGAGCCGGTTCGTGGGTTCGCAGATAATCTCGGAAGGCGATATGCTCCCGATAAGCCAGGTTGTCTTGAGCGCAGACATACAAATGATATGCCATGGTTTCCAAAGGCTCCGGCCGGTCAAAGGCTTCTCGACCGGCGATTCCCAGATCGCCTTCATGCCGATAACCTACCTGCTCCAACCGGCGGCGCACGTCGGGAAATACCTCTCGGCTGGGCAAAACCACGTCGATATCCAAAATGGCCTTGGCGGCGAGTCCTTCCACCGAAGTGCTGCCGACGTGTTCGATGGCCAGAATGGGCAAACCCTGTAAAATCCGCGCCAGGTCTGTTTTTCGCGCCTGAAATTGCTGCCGCCATTGGGGATCATAGGGAAGAATTTCAACCTTTTTCGTGTGTATGGACATAGAGGCCTCCTTTTTACATATGAATGCTGAAATCGCCAAAATCGAAAATCCCCCGGCCGTGGGTCAGCGGGCCTTCTTTTTCCAAGCTGTCGAAGGCGCCAGCCGCGCGCCGAAGCAGGTCGGCGCCGACGGCCAGGCTGTGATGGCCTGGGCGCAGAGCTTTCGCCGGCAGCGCCGCCATCCGCCGGAGGGATTGGGCGAAGAGGGCCGGGTCTGTGGAGGGATAAAAGCAATCCAGCTTGCCCAGATAAGCCAGATCCCCGGAATACAAGGCGCTACGCTGAGGTTCCCATAGGCAGATATGCCCTGGCGAATGGCCTGGGGTATGCAGCGCCTGAAGGCGGCGGCCGCCGCAATCCAGCCAATCGCCGTCTTCCAGCACGTGGGCGGGAGCGCCTTGGTAAATCTGGTATTGTTCCGGGTCAAATTCCGGCGGAAAGTCGCAGGGTTTGAGCAAAAGGTTGTTTTCCAGCACCATCTGGCGGCTCAGAGGGAATTGGCCATTGAGCCAGGGCTCCTCCAGCCGGTGGACGGCGATATTCTGGAAATAGCCGCAGCCGCCGATGTGGTCTGAATGGACATGGGTGACGACGACTTGGATAGGCAAACTTGTGATGGCTCGAACAGGCTGGGAAATGTCCGCCACGCCCAGGCCGGCGTCGATTAAAATGGCGCTTGTTTGCCCTAGCAGCAGATAGCAGTGGGTTTCCTCCCAATGTTTGTATTCGCTGATCACATAGGTATCCCGTTCCAGCCGCTCAATGGTAAACCAATTTTTACGCATCATACTCTCTCCTTTTCGCGTTTTTTTGTCCTGAAACCAGTATACCAGATCCAAAAGGCAAAAGTCCGGTGGGAATATTGCATAAAAATCAAAGGACAAATTTATGCAAATTGCTGGTGAAAAATTTGGAAGATATATGGTAAACGGACAAGACGAGAAGCTGGAAAGAAAGGAAAAATAAACAAAATCGATATCCAAGGTTTGTTTGCCAATGTTTGGGCTGAAGTGGCTGGTACCGCTGGTTTCTTGGCAGGGAAGGGGCGATAGGACAAAAGTCCCCCTTGGGGGACTTTTGTCATGCCTGTTTTCTGCTGCACAGAGTCAATAGAGCCATAGCCCAAGGCCGGTCGCTCACTCAACCTCGTTGTTCAGCTGTCGGGCCGCCCCGACTAATTTTTGGTCTTCTTTGGTCAGATCCAGCTGAGCAAAAAGGTCTGGACGGCGCCTCTGGGTACGCAGCAGGGATTGAAGGCGGCGCCAATCTTGGATGTTTTTGTGATGGCCGGAGAGCAGAATTTCTGGAACCTGCCGGCCTCGCCATTGCTCGGGTCGAGTATATTGGGGGTATTCCAGCAGCCCGGCAAAATGGCTTTCTTCTGTGAAGCTGGCGTCCTCCGCCAGCACGCCTGGAACCATGCGGCAGACCGCGTCCGCAATGGCCGCAGCGGCGATTTCTCCGCCAGTGAGCACAAAATCCCCCAAGGAAATTTCTTCGTCGACACATTCGTCGATAAACCGCTGGTCCACCCCCTCATAATGGCCGCAGACCAGGATAAACCGGTCCCGGGTCAACAGCTCCTTGGCCTTCTGCTGACAAAAAGGCGTCCCCTGAGGAGACATTAAAATGGTGTGGACAGGCTGTCCCTGGCGGGCGGCCAGCCAGGCTTGGTAAAGAGGCTCGCACTGCATGACCATGCCCATGCCGCCGCCATAGGGATAATCGTCGGTCCGCCGCCGTTTGTCCGGCGAATAATCCCGAATGTTGTGAGCTGTAATTTCAATCAGCCCAAATTCTCGGGCTCGCCCAATGATGCTTTGTCCCAGAACTCCCTCGATCATTTCAGGAAACAGCGTTAAAATATCAATTTTCATCCGGCAGCATCCCCTGGATGGTGTCGAACTCGATGCGCTTGTTTGCAAAATCCACCTTGTGAACGAAGGCGGGAACGGCGGGGATCAAGATTTCGCGTCCTTCGCGTTCAATGCAATAGAGGTCTGCCGAGGGCGCTGGGCGAATTTCCCGCAGCGCGCCAATGACGGACTCAGTGCGCCTGTCATATGCCTCAAAGCCAATGATATCTGCGATAAAATAAGCGCCCTCTTCCAGTGGTACCTCTGCTCGGTCCAAAAAGAGCGTCTGGTTTTTCAAAGCCATGGCCTGCTCGAGGGAGTCGATTCCAGCCAGCTTGCACAGCATAAAACTCTTATGCGGTCGAGCGGTTTCCAGCTGATAAGGTTGGCCGCCCACATACAGCCGGGTCAGTTGGCCAAATAAGTCCGGCGAATCGCACCAGGGCTCTACTTTTAGTTCTCCTCGGACGCCGTGGGTGTTGATAATGCGTCCGCATTCCAATAAATTAGGCATATGAAATCATCTCGCTTTCGTCAAATGATGGAATCGCTTTCCGCCAAGTGAATTGGCGAAAATCGGTTCGCCGCATAGACGGCGTCCCATCTGCGATGGGTCCCCGGCGTTTTGCGCCGCCGGGGCAATGAAGCCAAAAGAGGCTGGTTTGGAAAACGGTTTTCCGCTTTCCAAACCAGCCTTCTTGGAAATCAATCCAGAATATCCACCGAAACCCGCAGGTTTTCACGAAGGCCGGCGGCCTTGAGCAGCGTGCGGATTTCTTTGGCAATGCGGCCTTGGCGGCCGATTACTTTGCCCATATCCTCCTGAGCCACCCGGAGCTGGAGGGTCATGGCGTCGCCGCTCATCACCGCTTCTACCGACACCTGGTCAGGGTTGTCCGCCAGGTTCTGGGCGATGTAACAAAGCAGCTCTTTCATTGAGGCGCCTCCTTCCATTAAAGAGCGCCGGCTTTTTTCAGCAGAGCTCGCACTGTGTCAGTGGGTTGAGCGCCGTTCTTCATCCATTGCTGAGCCCGTTCCACGTCTACGCGCAGTTCTGCCGGGTCTTTCAGCGGGTTGTAAAGACCGATCTCCTCGATGAATCTGCCATTGCTGGGATAACGGGAATCCGCCACGATGATGCGATAGAAAGGAGCCTTTTTAGCGCCCATTCTGCGCAATCGGATCTTAACCATTTTCTTTCACCTCCATGTTGTTTTTGGATATTACTATACTTTTTGTATCAAAAACCAACCGATTAACGCATGGGGCGAAAGCCGGTTAGGTTTTCTTTTTGGTTGAAGCGGCGTGGGAAGCAGGGTTTTAGAAAGGCAGTTTCAAGCCCCGAAGCCCCTTTTTGCGCTTGCCTGCGCCAGCCAGCTGCTTCATCAGCTGCTGGGTGGCGTTGAATTGTTTGAGCAGTCGGTTGACGTCCTCCACCTTCAGGCCGCATCCGGCGGCTACCCGCTTTTTCCGGGAATAATTGAGGATTTCCGGGTTGTCCCGCTCGTAAGGGGTCATGGACAAGATAATGGCCTCGGTGCGGGCCAGCTGCTTTTCGTCCACCTGAGCGCCTTGCAAGGCTTTGCCGCCGGCTCCGGGGATCATGGCCGCGATGTCGGACATACTGCCCATATCCTTGAGCTGAAGCAGCTGGTCGTAAAAATCTGTCAGCGTCAGTTTGCCGGAACGCATTTTCTTCTCCAGCTCTTGGGCCTTTTTTTCATCGAAACTCTGTTGGGCCTTTTCAATCAGGCTCAGCACGTCGCCCATGCCCAGCAGACGGGAGGCCATGCGGTCCGGGTAAAAGGGTTCGATGGCGTCTAACTTTTCGCCCATACCGCAGAACTTGATGGGCTTGCCAGTGACGGCTCGGACGGAAAGCGCCGCGCCGCCGCGGGCGTCGCCGTCCAGTTTGGAAATCAGCACAGAGTCAATGCCCAAAGCCTCGTCAAAAGCGGAGGCGGCGTTGACGGCGTCCTGGCCGGTCATAGCGTCCACCACTAACATAATTTCATGGGGAGGCACAGCTTCCTTGACGCGTTTCAGCTCGTCCATCAGCTCCTGGTCGATGTGTAGCCGGCCGGCGGTATCGATAATCAGCAGGTCGTTGCCGTGCTGCTTGGCGTGGGCGTAAGCCGCTTGGGCGATGGCCACCGGATCCCCTTGGCCTTGTTCAAAAACTGGGATATCCAGCTGTTTGCCCACAACCTTCAGCTGATTGATCGCCGCAGGGCGATAAACGTCGCAGGCGCAGAGCAAGGGACGTTTGTTTTCCCGCTTTTTATAATAGCCGGCCAGCTTGGCGGCGTTGGTGGTTTTGCCTGCGCCTTGCAGGCCTACAAACATCACCACAGTAGGCGGGGAATTGGCCATGCGCACCCGACTCTGGGAGCCGCCCATCAGGGCCGTCAGCTCGTCGTTGACGATTTTGATCACCTGTTGGGCGGGCGTCAGGCTTTCCAGGATTTCCGTTCCCACGGCCCGTTCCGTCACCTTGGCGATAAAGTCCTTGGCCACCTTAAAATTGACGTCCGCTTCCAGCAGAGCCATACGGATTTCCCGCATGGCGGCCCGGACGTCCGTCTCCGTGAGGCGGCCCCGGCTGCGCAGCTTCTGGAATACGCCGTTCAGTTTTTCACTCAGACCCTCAAAAGGCATTGATATCCTCCGGGCGCGAGCCCTATTCCGAAAGTTTGTTGGCCGTCTGCAAAATCAGCTCGGCCTGGTTAGCGATTTCGCGGCTGCGGGGGCCCGCTGCGTTGACGGAGACGATGGCGGAAGCGGCGCGGGCTATGATTTCCGCTTGACGCTGGATGTTGGCGTAACGCTTTACCAGACCCAAACGGTCCTCGGTGTTCCGCAAAGCGGTTTCCGCCCGAACAATAGCGTCCCGCACGCCCTGGCGGGTGATGCCCGCAATCTCCGAGATTTCCATCAACGACATATCTTCGTTGTAGTAGAGGTTGAAAAGCCATTTTTGGTTGTCGGTAAGCAGCTCGCCGTAAAAATCGAAGAGCATCGACATATGAAAGGTATCGCTTTTCATCGTTCATCCTCCGCAGCGTGTAAAGCCTGTTGCCTTTACAACGGGAAGTATCATATCACGAAACGCGCGCGCTGTCAAGGGGAAAATGAGATGAAACGCGGCAAATGGAGCAAAAAGCGCGGAAGGACGACGCGGTGCTGTCAATATTTGTGCGTCCGCAAAAAACGTAGGTCGACTTGCATTGGACGGCGGGTCTGTGGTATGCTTAAAGCGCGGCGCAGACCGGCGCCCGCACATTTTGAAAGGTAAAGAAGGAATTCTATGGTTCATTTTATTTCGTTCCCCAAGCTGTTTGACTGGACGTTGGAGATCAATCCAGTGGCTTTCCGTCTGTTTGGCTGGCCCATCCGCTGGTATGGCGTGATTCTCACCGCCGCTTTCGTGCTGGGGGGGCTGTACGCCATGCGTCGAGCCAAGCGCTTTGAAACCGACGGGGATACGGTGATCGATCTGCTGATTATCGCGCTGCCTTGCGCCGTTTTGGGCGCTCGGGCCTATTATGTGCTCCACAGTTGGGACTATTATAGCAGCCATTTGAACGAGCTGTTTTCCATCTGGAAGGGCGGGCTGGCCATTTATGGCGGCGTTATCGCAGGCATTCTGGTGGTTTTGTTCTTTGGCAGGCGCAACCGCAGCCGGTTCAATATCCTGTCTTTTCTGGATTTGGGTTCGCTGGGGCTGCTGCTTGGCCAGGCGATCGGCCGGTGGGGCAATTTTGTCAATGGCGAGGCCTTCGGCGGTCCCACCTCTTTGCCATGGGGGATGTCCATTTCCCAAAGCGTCCAGCCGGTTTCGATTTTGGTTCATCCTGCGTTTTTATATGAATCCTTGTGGAACCTGACAGGTTTTGTATTACTGCATTTTTATTCCAGACATCGGAAGTTTCGCGGAGAGCTTTTCGCCTGGTACTGCGTGTGGTATGGCCTGGGCCGGGGCGTCATTGAAGGGCTGCGCACAGACAGTCTGTATATTGTGGGGACGAACATTCGGGTGTCTCAGGTTGTGGCCTTTGCGGGCTTTGCCGTCGGCGCTCTGTTCCTGGCCTATCTGTATTTGACTCGCCGATACCAGACGACGCCCGCCTTAAATTTGGATTGCCCAAGCGCCCAGACGGCCGAAGGAGCGGCAGAGGCGAAAGCGCAAGAAGCGCCGGCGCAAGAGGAAGACGCCCGACCGGAGCGGCCGCCGGAAGAATAGCGCCCGCCCCAAAAGGGCGATCAAGCCGCCGCAAGGCGGAAGAAAAGAGGGAAGCCGGCTTTGAGCTGGTAAGGAACTATGGAAAATTTCAAAATCGCGATCAACGCGGTGCTGCCGCTGTTTTTCACCATGGCTGTGGGTTATTTTCTGCGGCAAATTCATTTTGTGGACGAGCCGCTGCTGAAAAAGCTAAACAAGCTGGTGTTCAACGTCTTTTTACCTTTGTTGCTGTTTATCAATATTTATCAGTCTGATTTGGAGACTTCTTTTCGTCTCAAAACCATTCTGACCGCCGTTTGCTCAGTGCTGGCGCTTTTTGTAGTTTTGTGCGCCGTCGTCCCCCTGATAGAAAAAGACGGCCGCCGGCGGGGCGTGATTGTCCAGGGTATTTTCCGCAGCAATTACATTCTTTTCGGGGCGCCGCTGGTTTTCGGCGTTTTCGGCGATCAGGGCATGGGCACAGTGTCTGTGATCAGCGCCTTTGTGGTGCCTTTGTATAATATGCTCAGCGTGGCCGCGCTGGAGACCTTTAGCCAGGGCCAGGTGAATGTGAAAAAGATTTTGAAAGGAATCGTCAAAAATCCGCTGATTATCGCCTCGGCTCTAGGCATTCTGTGTCTGGTCGCCAGCGTTCCTCTGCCCCAGGCGGTGGAAAAGACCGTCAGCGATCTGGGCAAGGTGGCCACGCCGCTGGGGCTGGTCAGCCTGGGCGGTTTTTTCAAATTTTCCGATACCAAGCGGTTTATCAAGCAGCTGGTTATCATTGTAACCGGTCGATTAATTCTCTGCCCGGCGGCGTTTTTGCCTATTTTCATCAAAATGGGCTTTCGGGATGTGGAATTGATGGCGCTGGCCACGATGATGGGCGCGCCCATTGCCGTCTCTTCCTTTATCATGGCCCAGCAGCAAGGCGCCGACGCCGACCTGGCCGGACAGTCTGTGGCCTTTACCACCTTGTTTTCAGTGTTCACGATGTTTTTGATTATTTTTGGATTGAAGCAAATGCGCTTTATTTGACCGAGGGCCTGCGAACGTTCTGTCGACGTTCCGACGAATTTTTGCCCCAGGAGGAACCCCATGAGACCCATGAAACAAATGATATTGGCGGCAGCTCTGCTTTTGGTCTTGTCGGCGGCGGTATTCGCCGCGGCTGGAGACGCCGGCGACCCGCTGATCACCCTATCCCGGCTGCGAACCGCCTATCTGGAGGAAACCCAGCAAAAGGCTCGGCAGCGGGCGGAGGCCCTGTCCGCCGCCGTTCAGCAGTACTTGAATCAAAAAGGGGAAGAGGCCAAGCGGGACTTGGCGCTTTATTCTGCCCAGTCTCTGGTGGAAGCAGTAGTACAGCGGTTGAGCGCTCAGGGCGTATCCGGCGGCGCAGGCCAGATTACGGCGCTGAAAAAAGGCGACGTGATCACCGGCCCGTTGGGGGCGGGCTTTGTGATGCGCCAGGGAGCGGCGGAAATTGTGGGAAGCGAGCTGGTTAATATCACCGCCGGCGGCGCTCGGCCGGCGGGCCGGGCCATCGCCAACAATATCTATTATCTGATTCCCCAGAGCGACGGCAGCGGCGTGCGCATTATCTCGGATACCGCCAAGGCTCAGCTGCGGGACGGCGCCAAGGTCGTTTCCGAAGGCGCGGGAGCCGGCGAATACCAGGCGCAGTATACCCAATACGCTCAGGCGCTGAATGTGATGGGCTTGTTTAAGGGCACGGATATAGGCTATGAGCTGGAGCGCCAGCCCACTCGGCTGGAAACGTTGATTATGCTCATCCGCCTGCTGGGGGAGGAAAAACAGGCTTTGGAATATCAGGGGACCCATCCCTTTACCGATGTGACCGGCTGGCCGGACGCCAACAAATATATTGCTTACGCAGTGGATAAGGGATATACCAACGGCATATCCGCCACAGAATTTGGCCCCAACAACCCGGCCAACGCCGCCACTCTTTATACCTATATCTTGCGGGCCTTGGGATACAGCGACGCGGCGGGGGACTTTACATGGAACAGCACCGACCGGCTCAAGGCGGTGGAAATTGGGCTGCTGACCCAAAGCCAGATGGAAACCATTCAGCAAGGGGAATTTTATCGGGATCAGGCGGCCTTTCTCTGCTGGCAGAGCTTGGGCGCTCCGCTGAAGGGTTCGGACCTCCTCTTAGGGCAAAAGCTGATCGAGGCCGGCGCCGTTTCCCAAAGCCAATACGACCAAGCCAAGGAGCTGCTTTCCCTCCGCTGAGAGACGCGCAGACGGCAAAAAACGCTTCGGATGAATAATTTGTTTTCCGCCGCACTATAACATAAGATGAGGCCCGGCGCTGGCGCCGGGCCATCTTTTTCAATCCGGAGGCGTTGAATATGGATTTTGCGTGCAGCAGTTTTTCTTGGGAAACGGCGGAGGGCCTGCACCTGCTGGGGCGCACCTACGACCAGGTAGGCGGATTAGGGGGAAACCAAGTGGGGCTGTTTCCACAGGGGTATCTTCTGCCCATTGAAGCGGCGGGCGGCGGGTTGCTTCGAGGCCGATATGCCTTTGCCGGCATGGCGGTGATGGAACTGGGGTCTCCGGTGGTGGTGGACGGCGTCAACGAGCAAGGCCTGATGGGCGTGCTGCTCAATTATCCCGGCTATGCCCAATATCCGGCGTTGCCCAATCGATTTCCCATTTATTCTGGATTTTTGCTTTGGCTGCTGCTCAGCCAATGCGATTCAGTGGAGCAAGCGGCGCAGGCGGCGGAAAAAATCTGTCCGGTGGATTACCACATTCAGGGCACGGAAATGCAGGTTCACTATATGATGTGCGACGCCTCTGGCGAGGCAATTATTCTGGAGCCGGGGGAGCGGGGACTGGAGGTTTATCGGCAGACGCTGGGCGTGTTGACCAACAGCCCGGATTATTTGTGGCAGCGCACCAATTTGCGCAATTATGTGGGGATAACAGGAAAACCAAAGCCGCCTCAATCAGTTTGCGATTTTGAAATTTCAGGCTTCGGCGCCGATTCCGGCGGTTGCTTTGGCCTGCCCGGCGGCTATTCTTCGCCGGATCGTTTTGTGCGTCTGGCTTTTGCCAAGCAGTTCGGCGTCAAAGTCTCTGGCGAGGAGGAGGGGGTGGCCCAGATGTTCCGCATATTCGGCCCAGTGGATATTCCCAAGGGCATTTTGGGCTGCAATCGACCGGGCGACTATATGCAAACTCTGTGCGTCAACGGGATGTGTTCGGAAAGCCGGACCTATTATTTCGCTCCGGCGGACAACCGCCGCATCTCCGCTCTCCGCGTCACCTCCGAAGCCGCCGCTGGTTCCGTTCGATTTTTCCCCATTCAGGAACAACAGAGCATCGTCTACCTAAATTGAGAAAATGGAATCAGGAAGTTTTGCTTTTTGGGCCGAACATTCTTGCCTGGAAGGCAAGGGAGCGTTTGCAAAGGCCGCCGGCGCGGTTTTTCTCTGGATTTTGAGCGCTTCAAAACCTGGAAAGGGGTTTCAAAAGCAGGGAGAAGTATGATATAATGTTCGCAGGATAACTATTTGAGACGCGCCCCGCGGCGCAATTTTATTTTCGACGACTGGATCGCAGAAAATCCACCCAATGAAAACGGAGGTTCCGCTATGGACGAAGCAAGCCGGCTGACGCAGGCCGCCGAACAAGAGGATATCAAAATTTATAAAGACGAGCCCATGAGCAGGCATACCTCCATGCAGGTTGGGGGGCCCGCCGCCCTGTTGGCCCGGCCCCGGAGCATCCGAGAGCTGGCGAGCTTGGTTTATTTGGCGGAAAAAAACAATTTTCGCTGGATGGTAATGGGCGCCGGTTCCAACTTGATTTTTCCCGACGCAGGATATCAGGGGCTGGTCGTCAAGACTACGCCGGATTATGCCGGCGTTTATTTGGACGACGAAGGCGTCATTCGGGCCGAGGCCGGCGCGCCGCTGTCTCGCGTAGCCGCCTTGGCGGCGGAAAACGGCTTGACCGGCCTGGAATTTGCTCAAGGAATCCCAGGTTCTGTGGGCGGCGCCTTATATATGAACGCCGGCGCTTATGGCGGCGAGGTAGGCGCCCTGGTGCGGCGCACTTGTTATATGGACGCTCAGGCCAAGCTGCATATGCTGGCGGCGCAAGACCATGCGTTCGGCTACCGGACCAGCTTATTTCGCAAAGAGCGGGGCAGCGTGATTTTATATACCGAATTTCAGCTGAAACCCGGGGATAAAGGCCAAATCCAAGCAGCTATGGCGGATTACGCCGCTCGGCGCAGGGAAAAGCAGCCTCTGGATCTGCCGTCGGCGGGCAGCGTCTATAAAAGGCCCGAAGGCCGTTTCGCTGGGGAGCTCATTGAGCGCTGCGGCCTAAAGGGCTATCGCGTGGGCGGGGCGATGGTATCTCCCAAGCACGCTGGGTTTATTGTCAATTGCGGCGGCGCCACCGCTTCCGACGTGATCGCTCTGATGGAGCATATCGAAGAAACGGTTTTTGCTCAAACCGGCGTGGAGTTGGAGCGGGAAGTGCGGATTGCAGAGCATAAACGGGGGTGAGAGCGCCCCTGAGGCGACGGGATATTGGTTTATGAAACGGGTTGTTTATCAGAACGAAAAAGATAAAAGGGGTTCGCAGAGATGGAATGTTTGATTATCTCCGGAATGTCCGGCGCAGGCAAGAGCATGGCGGTGGACGTGTTAGAGGATGTTGGATATTATTGCGTGGACAATATGCCTATGGCGCTGATTCCCAAGTTTATCGAGCTGTTCAAAACCAGTCGGGACAAATTTGACCGAGTGGCTCTGGTGGTGGACGCCCGCAGCGGCGAGGGCTTTGAGGAGCTGTGTCAAACGCTGGACGAGGCCAGAGGGCCGGATTTCAGCTATCGCATTTTGTTTTTAGACGCCCAGGACGCCGTTTTGACCAACCGGCACATGGAAAACCGCCGCCGTCACCCGCTGCAAATCGCCGGCGTGGACTTTGAGCAGGCTCTGGCGCAGGAGCGCCGAGTGCTTTCGCCCATACGCCGCCGTACCGATTTGATTATCGACACCAGCGCTTTGTTGGCCAAAGATTTCCGGGCCTATCTGGTCAGCCTTTTTGCCGGCTCCGGCGATCAGGAGCGCAATATGGCGATCACTGTGAGCTCCTTTGGGTTCAAGCACGGCATTCCGGCGGAATCGGATATGGTGATAGACGTGCGTTTTTTGCGCAATCCCTATTATGTGCCTGAGCTGAAAGAAAAGACAGGGCTGGACCAAGAGGTCTTTGACTATGTGTTTGAAGATCCGGCGGCGGCGGATTTTTGCGAGCGGGTGTGTTCGCTGTTGGAATTTGTCATTCCGCGGTATATCCAAGAGGGAAAGCTGAGCCTGGCGGTTTCCGTAGGCTGTACCGGCGGACAGCATCGTTCGGTTTCCGTGGCCCGCCAGCTGGGCCAGCTGCTGGGCAAACGCGCCCACAACGTCAACGTCCACCACCGGGATGTGGCCAAATTCAAGCGATAGGAGGCCCGGGGATGGCACAGAACCAAAGGGATTTGCTGCGGGCCGCCCGGGCCGCCGGAAGGAAAGTGGCGGCCATCGGCGGCGGCACAGGACTCTCCACTCTGCTGTTGGGGCTAAAGGAATATACCGACAATATCACTGCGATTGTCACCGTCACCGACGACGGCGGCGGCAGCGGCGTGCTGCGGGACGAATATGGTATGTTGCCCCCTGGCGATATCCGAAACTGCCTGCTGGCCCTGGCCAACACCAGCGCCTCTATGAACGAGCTGTTGAATTATCGCTTTCCCGAAGGGTCGCTGAAAGGGCAGAGCTTTGGCAACCTGTTTTTGCTGGCTCTCAACGGGGTGTGCGGCTCTTTTCAGACGGCGGTGGCTCGGATGAACGATTTCCTGGCCGTCACCGGCCAGGTGCTTCCTGTGACTACCAGCAACGTCAGCCTGTATGCGGAGTTTGAAGACGGCAGCCGGGTTGTGGGGGAGACCTCTATCACCCGGGCGAAAAAGCAAACCAGCCTGATGATTCAGAAGGTGGGTCTGGAGCCAGAGGGCGCCAAGGCTTTGCCCGAGGTGATTCAGGCCATTGAAGAGGCGGATTTGATTATCATGGGCCCGGGAAGCCTGTATACCAGCATCATTCCCAATCTTCTGGTAGACGGGGTGGCTCAGGCCATTCAACAATCCCGCGCCCTGAAAATTTACATCTTGAATATCATGACCCAGGACGGCGAAACAGAGGGATACAGCGCTGCAGACCACCTTCAGGCTCTGCTGAATCATGGGGGTCGGGCGGATATTTGCCTGTATAACACCGATCGAGCGCCCCGCCGTCTGCTGGAGAAATATGCGGGGGAAAGCGCTCGTCAGCTTTGGCCGGATACGGCGGCGTTCCGCCGCATGGGGGTAGAGCTGACAGGAGAATCCATTCTATCGCTGGACCCTAATCTGGTGCGCCATGACCCGCTGCGCTTAGCCTTCGCCGTCATGAAAACCGCCGCCCGGCGGGCGCCTCGACAGGGCGCTTTGGGCGATTACGACGAGCTGATGCTGCGGCAGGAGGGATGAGGCTATGTCGCTGACCCAAGAGATCAAAGCGGAGCTTTGCCGCCAGAGCCTGGGCAAAAGCTGCTGCCGCCGAGCGGAATGCTATGGGATGCTTTTATTTGCCGCCATGTTTTCCGCCAGTCGCCTGCGGCTGCAATCCGATCACCCGGCGGTGCGCCGCCGGGCTCGGCTGCTGCTGCGGCAGGCGGCTGGGGCGGCGTGGGAAGAAAAGCCCGATTGCTCCCATACCTTGACGCTGGAAGACCCAGAAGCGTTGGCCCGAGTTTTCGCCGCCTTTGGCTATGAATATAAAAACGCCGCTCTGCACTTGAACCGAGCCGTGGTAGAGGAAAACTGCTGCTGTCGGGCCTTTTTGCGGGGCGCTTTTCTGGCGGGAGGGTATCTTTCCGCCCCAGGAAAAGGGTATCATTTGGAGCTGACCACTTCCCATTATAACGTCGCCCAGGAAACCGCCTTGCTGCTGGAGGAAATGGGTCTGCCCTGCGGCTTTGTGGCCCGGCGGGGCAATTATGTGCTCTATTATAAAGACAGCGCCGTGATTGAAGATATCATCGGTCAGATGGGCGCCTCCTCCTCCGCTATGGCGTTTCGATTAAAGAAAGTGGAAAAAGATTTCCGAAACAACATCAACCGAAAAGTCAACTGCGAAACCGCCAACCTGGACAAGACTGTGGAGGCTGCCGCCCGGCAGTGCGTGGCCATTCGGGCGCTGCAAAAGGCGGGCGTTTATGAAAAACTGCCCCTGGCGCTGCAAAAGACCGCCCAGGTTCGCCTGGCGCACCCAGAGGAATCCCTGGCCGAGCTGCTGCGGCATTTTGATCCGCCGCTCTCCAAGCCGGGCCTGAGCAACCGGCTGCGCAAGTTGGAGCAGGAGGCCGGCCGCCTGGAAGAAGGCCGTCGGGAAGCGGAGGCGCAGAAAAGGGAGCAAGCGGGATAAAAGCGCCAAGGTTTATCAAGGGGAATAAAGGGGATTACAATGTCAAAGGATTTTGTCCATCTGCATGTACACAGCGAATTTAGCCTACTGGACGGCGCTTGCCGGGTGGCCCAGTTGCCTCAGCGGGCCCAGGAACTGGGCCAGCAGGCGCTGGCGATTACCGACCACGGGGCCATGTACGGCTGCGTCGATTTTTATAAAGCCTGCAAAAAGCAGGGGATCAAGCCCATTATCGGCTGCGAGGTCTATATGGCGCCCCGCACCCGCTTTGATAAAACCAGCGAACTGGACGGCGAAGCCTATCACTTGGTGTTGCTTTGCGAGAATATGCAGGGCTATCAGAACCTGATCTATATGGTTAGCCAGAGCTTTCTTGAAGGGTTTTACAGCAAACCTCGGATCGATTGGGAACTGCTGCAGCAGCATCAGGAAGGGCTAATTTGCCTTTCTGCCTGCCTGGCTGGGCAGATTCCTCAGCTGCTGCGCCAAGGCAATTATCAGGGCGCCAAAGAAATCGCGCAGGATTACCAGGCGCTTTTTGGCCCGAATCATTATTACCTGGAAGTGCAGGACCACGGCCTGCCGGATCAGAAAATGGTCAATCAAGGCCTGGTCCGGCTGGCTCAGGAGCTGGGTTTGGGTCTGGTCGCCACCAACGACGCGCACTATCTGCGGCGGCAGGACGCCCGGATTCAGGACGTGCTGATGTGCATTCAAATGGGCAAGACGGTGGAAGACCAAAACCGGATGCGTTTTGAAGGAGACGAATTTTACCTGAAAAGCGCCGACGAGATGGCGGCCCTTTTCCCAGAGGATCAGTTTCCTGGCGCTTTGAGCAACACGGCGGCTATCGCCTGCCGGTGCAATGTGGAATTTGATTTTGATCAGCAGCATTTGCCCGCCTTTGATACGCCCGACGGACAGGACGCCGAGGAATATTTGCAGCGTTTGGCGGATCAGGGGTTCGCTCGGCTTTACCCCCAAGGGCCGGCAGAATATCGGCAGAGGCTTCAGTATGAGCTGGATATGATTAATCAGATGGGGTTTACCGATTATTTTCTCATTGTGTCGGATTTTGTCCGCTTCGCCCGCTCCCGGGATATTCCGGTGGGGCCGGGCCGGGGCAGCGCAGCCGGCAGCATGGTTTCCTATTGCTTGGGAATCACGGATATCGACCCGATGAAATACAACCTGTATTTCGAGCGGTTTCTCAACCCGGAGCGGATTTCCATGCCGGATATCGACATGGATTTCTGCGGCGTCCGGCGGCAGGAGGTCATTGATTATGTGGTGAAAAAATACGGCTCTGACCGGGTGGCTCAAATCGTTACCTTTGGCACTATGGCGGCCAAGGCCGCCTTGCGGGACGTGGGCCGGGCGCTGAACATGAGCTACGCCGAGGTGGACGCTGTGGCCAAAATGGTGCCCCGAGAGCTGAAAATCACCCTGGACAAAGCGCTGGCGGTTTCCAAGGACCTGCGAAACCTGTATGAAAGCGACCCTCGGGTCCATACGCTGCTGGACACCGCCCGCCAGCTGGAGGGGATGCCCCGCAACGCCTCGACCCATGCGGCGGGGGTGGTGATTACCAAGGAGCCGGTTTACCGTTATGTGCCCCTGGCAAAAAACGACCAGGGCGTTGTGACGCAATACGTCATGACCACTCTGGAGGAGCTGGGTCTGCTGAAAATGGATTTTCTGGGCCTGCGGAACCTGACCATTCTCCATGACGCCGTTCGCCTGATTGAGCAGAACGGCGCCAAGTTGGATTTGCATCAAATCGATTACGAGGATCAAGAAGTTTACGAAATGCTGGCCCAGGGCAAGACCTCCGGCGTCTTCCAGCTGGAGAGCGCCGGTATGCGTGGTCTGATAGTTTCGATGAAGCCTCAGTCTGTGGAAGATATCACCGCCGCCATTGCGTTGTATCGGCCTGGGCCTATGGCCAGCATCCCTACATATATCAGCTGCAAACGCCACCCCGAGCGAGTGCAGTATAAACACCCCTTGCTGCAGGACATTCTGTCCGTCACCTATGGCTGCGTGGTATATCAGGAGCAGGTGATGGAGATTTTCCGCCGTCTGGCCGGCTATTCGCTGAGCCGAGCCGATTTGGTGCGCAAGGCTATGAGCAAAAAGAAGATGGACGTGCTGGAAAGCGAGCGGCAGAGCTTTATCTTCGGCAGCGAAGCGGAGGGCATTCCCGGCTGCGTGGCCAACGGCGTGCCCCAGCAGGTTGCCTCGGAGCTTTTTGACGATCTTCTTGATTTTGCTAATTATGCCTTCAACAAAGCTCACGCCGTTTGCTATGCCGTCCTTTCTTACCAGACGGCCTATGTTAAATATCATTATCCCACTGAATATATGGCCGCTTTGCTCACCTCTGTGCTGGACGACAGCGGCAAGGTTTCTGAGTATATCCAGCAGTGCCGGGAAATGGGTATCCAGGTGCTGACGCCGGATATCAACCAATCTGGGGCGGATTTTACCGTATCCGGTCAGACCATTCGCTTTGGGTTGGCTGCGGTGAAAAACGTGGGTCGGTCTTTTGTGGCCCGCCTGGAGCAGGAACGGAAGGCCGGCGGGCCCTTTGGCGGATTCAGCGATTTTTGCGCCAGGATGACCGGGGCGGATTTGAACAAGCGGGCGCTGGAAAACCTCATCAAATGCGGCGCTTTTGACAGCTTTGGTCACAAGCGCTCCCAGCTGCTGCGGGTCTATGAGCAGACGCTGGACGCCTCTGCCAGCGAGCAGCGAAAAAATATCGAGGGCCAGATCGACTTGTTTTCCATGTCGGACCAGCCTTCCGCCCGAGAAATCCCTTTGCCCGATTTGCCGGAATATCCGCGGCAGGAGCTGCTGGCCATGGAAAAGCAGACCACGGGCATCTATCTCTCCGGCCATCCGCTGGAAGCGCTGCGGCAGCTGGCGGAGCAGGCTGGCGCTGTGGACGTGGGCCGCATCAACCGGGCCTTTGCGCCGGAGGATGAGGAAGGGATTATGCCTGGGGAGCAGGAATTACAGGACGGGATGTATGTCACAGTAGTCGGAGTGGTTTCTTCCGTCCGGTTGAAAACAACCAAAAACAACACGACCATGGCCTATGTGGGCCTGGAGGATTTGTCCGGCGCTATCGAGCTGCTGGTTTTCCAGAAAGGGTTGGACAGCGCCGGCCCCGCTTTGCGGGAGGATCAGCCTCTGCTGGCCTATGGCCGCATTTCCGCCCGGGAGGACGAGGCCCCTAAGCTGATCTGCGACCGCTGCGCCCCGCTGACGGCGGAAACCGCGGCGAGCTGGGCCAAAACCATTCGTGGGAACCGTCGAGATGTTCAGACGGCGCCGGCTAAGTCCGCTCAAAGCTCGCTCCGGCCGTCGGCGCCGGAAAAACCTCAGGGTCCCGCTCTCTATCTGCGGCTGACGCAACAGACCGCCGGCCTGCTGGACCAAGCAAAGGAGCTGTTGCGCCGTTACCCCGGCTCTACGCCGGTGGTGATTTTCGACAGCGTCACCAGCAAGCGGTATATGGCCCGGCAGGACTTGTGGGTTCAGCCGTCGGAGCCGCTGCTGGAGCAGCTTAAACATCTGCTTTTGCCTGAAAATGTGGCGACGAAATAGCCGAAATTTTTATCATGGGTAGAATGAGACGGCGAAATCTCTTCCGCCGTCCCAAAGGGCCCGCCCCAGGCGCGGCGAATGATTAGCCGGAAATCGATTCAAGGAAAGGGGTCTCCAAAACATCTCGGATTGTTTGGAGAACAAAATTATGACTGAATTTGATATGAAATACAGCGCTTTGCGCCAATCGGTGATCGAGGAGGAATTTTCCGGCCTCAACGACCGGCAGCGGGAAGCGGTTTTTTGCACAGAAGGCCCTTTGCTGCTGCTGGCCGGCGCCGGCAGCGGCAAGACCACTGTGCTCATCAACCGAATCATCAATCTGCTCAAATACGGCAGGGGATATGAGGACCCGTTGGCGCCAGAAGGCGCGACACAGCAGGATTTGAAACGGCTGGCCGCCTACCTGGCCGACCCTCAGCCTCAGACGCCGGAGGACATTGCGGAGCTGTGCGCCGTGGACCCGCCGCTGCCTTGGCAGATTATCGCCATCACCTTCACCAATAAGGCCGCCGGCGAGCTGAAGGACCGGCTGGAGGCCGCCTGCGGCGACGCGGCGGCGGATATCTGGGCGTATACCTTCCATTCCGCCTGTATCCGCATTTTGCGCCGTTTTGGGGAGCGGATTGGTTATGGCCAGAACTTTACAATCTATGACGAAGACGACAAAAAGAAGCTGTTGGGCGAGGTTTTGAGAGATCTGGGATATGACGATAAAAAGTTTGATATCCGAGGCGTAATCGGCGAAATGTCCCGCGCCAAGGACCAGTTGATTGGGCCGGAGCAATACCAACAAGAGGCGGGGGAAGACTATTACCGAAGGTCCGTGGGGCGTATTTACCAGCTGTATCAACAGCGGATGCAGGCGGCCGACGCCTTGGACTTTGACGATATTATTATGCAGACAGTGCGGCTGCTGCAAACCTGCCAAGAGGCTCGGGGGCATTACCAGCGGCAGTTTCGCTATGTGCTGGTGGACGAATATCAGGACACCAACCACGCTCAGTATATGCTGTGCAGCCTGTTGGCCGGCGGAAGCGGCAATATCTGCGTGGTGGGCGACGACGACCAGAGCATCTATAAATTTCGGGGCGCTACCATCGCCAACATTCTGGAATTTGAGCAGCAGTATGACAACGCCCGAACCATCCGACTGGAGCAGAATTACCGTTCTACCACCAATATCCTGGACGCCGCCAACCAGGTGATCGCCCACAACAGCGCCCGGAAAGGCAAAAAGCTGTGGACGGAAAACGGCGATGGGGAGAAAATATCCTATTTCAACGGGGAAAACCAGGAAGAAGAGGGCCAATACGTCGCTTCTGAGATTCTGAAAGCCTATGCCGGCGGGGCCAAATTTTCGGATTTCGCCGTGCTCTACCGGAACCATGCTTTGTCCAACAGCATCGAGGCCGCCTTTAAGCGAAGCGCCGTGCCCTATCGCATGGTCAGCGGCTTGCGGTTTTTTGATCGGGCGGAGGTCAAGGATATGCTGGCTTATCTTTGGGTTATCGCCAACCCCAGCGATACGGTGCGTCTGCGGCGTATCGTCAACAACCCGGCTCGGAAAATCGGCGGCAAAACGCTGGACACAGTGGCCCGACTGGCGGCGGAGGAGGGAATCGGCGAATTTGAAATCATCGCCCGGGCCCGGCAATACGGCGAGTTGGCCCGAGCGCACGACGCTCTGGAGTCCTTCGCCCAGCTGATTCAGGGCCTGAGAGAGTTGAGCCGCGATTGTTCCCTCAGCGATTTATACGAAGCCGTTTTGGAAAAGAGCGGATACTTACAAGCCTTGCAACATCAAAACACCCAGGAGGCGCAGGGCCGCATTGACAATATTATGGAGCTGAAATCCAATATTGCGGAGTTTGAATCCACCCATGAAAACGGCTCTTTGGCGGAGTTTCTGGAGGAAATCGCCTTGTTTACCGACATCGACCGGTATGACCAACAGGCCGACGCCGTTACTATGATGACCATGCACTCGGCTAAGGGGCTGGAGTTCCCCACGGTGTTTTTGTGCGGCGTGGAGGAGGGGTTGTTTCCCTCTTACCGCAGCATGGACAGCGAAGAGGAGCTGGAAGAGGAACGGCGCATTTGCTATGTGGCTATGACAAGAGCCAAGCGCAAGCTGCACATCAGCTGCGTTCAGCGGCGAATGCTCTATGGCCAGACTACCTTTGCCAAGCCCTCCCGGTTTATTGAGGAAATTCCCGAGGAACGGCTGGAAAAGAGCCGGCCCAAGCGCCCGGCCGGCCCAAGCGGCGCGGGCCGGCCGGCGGCCCGGATGCGGCCTACGGTTTCCAAGGCTTTTGTCTCCGCTTTTGTCAAGCCTGCCGGCGGACAGAAGGATTTGCCCAACCTCCGTCCCGGTCAGGCCGTGGTTCACAAATCTTTTGGCCAGGGTCGAGTGTTGGCCTGCACCCCTATGGGCAACGACGTGATGCTGGAAATCAAGTTTCAGGCGGAGGAGAAAAATCGGTTTATGATGCTGCGTACTGCCCAGGAATTTCTTTCGGTGGAAGATTGATGCAAAATGAACAATCGAGCAGAATGGAGCCTTTATATCCTGCGCTGCGGCGACGGGACTTTTTATACCGGCATTGCCAGGGACGCGACTCGGCGGCTGGAAGAGCATCAGGCGGGCAAAGGCGCCAAATATACCCGGGGCCGAGGGCCGCTGGAGCTGATTTATCAGGAAACTTGCCCAGACCGTTCCGCCGCTTTGCAGCGGGAAGCGGCGGTGAAAAAACTGAGCCGCCAGCAAAAATTAGAGCTGATCGCCTCCGGCCTTCGGATAGACCTGGCGCCTATGGAGGGCGTGACAGACTGCTTGTATCGCCAGGCGCAGAACCGATTTTTCGGCGGCGTGGATCGATATTATACCCCCTTTTTATCGCCGGGGCAGGGCGGGGTTTTCAACAAAAAGGAGCTGGCGCAGATTGCGCCGGAGCAAAACCAGGGCATTGATCTGGTTCCCCAGCTGCTGACCCGGCGGGCGGAGGATTTTATCGGCGCCGCCCGCCGACTGGAGCAGATGGGCTACCGTCGGGTCAATCTGAACCTTGGCTGTCCCTCGGGCACCGTGACGGCCAAGGGCAAGGGCGCCGGGTTTCTGGCCGTTCCCCATGAGCTGGACCGGTTTTTGGAGCAGATTTTTTCCGCGCTGACAATGGAAATCTCGGTGAAAACCCGGTTGGGCATGAAGGACCCGGCGGAATTTCCCCCTTTGCTGGAGATCTTCCAGCGTTATCCGATCGCCGAGTTGATCGTTCATCCCCGCGTGCGGCAGGATTTTTATAAAGAGCCTGCCCGCCGGGAGATTTTCCTTCAGATTGCCCCCCAATGCGCCCTGCCTCTATGCTATAACGGCGATTTGACTTCCCCAGAGCAATGCCGCCGGATGGCGGAACAGGCGCCCGGTCTGCGGGCGCTGATGATAGGCCGGGGGCTGATTGCCGATCCTTCCTTGGGTCGGCGGCTTAAGGGAGGTCCCGCCGCTTCAGCCCAGGAGCTGCGGCAGTTTTACGGATATCTGTATGAAAATTACAGCTATGCTTTCCAAAGCCCTCAAAACGCCCTGCGCCGTATGAAAGAACTTTGGCGCTGTCTGCTGCCTGCTTTGGGCTGCGATGAAAAAAACGCCAAACGCCTGCGGAAAGCCGTCCAGCCGGCGGAATATCTGGCGCTCGCCCAGCAGATTTTTGATTGGTATGAGCAAAAGCAAAGGGCGGCGGAACAAACGAGCGGTAGGAAAAATGCGATCAAACATTCTCTTGAGAGCGGTAGGAAAAATGCGATCAAACATTCTCTTGAGAAAGGAGCGATACCTTGATTCGCCCAATGACAAGCGAGGATGAGCGGCTGTATCTGGAGCTGGCCCATCAATTTTACAGCAGCGAGGCTGTGCTGCATCCGCTGCCCGAGGAGATTTATCACAAAAACTTTGATCAGCTGACCCGAGAAAACCCCTATACCAAGGGATATATTCTGGAGCAGGAAGAAAGACCGGCAGGGTATCTGATTCTGTCCTTCACCTTTTCCGCCGAAGTGGGCGGGTTCGTGGTGTTGGTGGAAGAGCTTTATGTGCTGCCGGAATTTCAAAATAAGGGCTTGGGCCGCCAGACCCTGGATTTTGTGCGGCGGGAATTTCCCCAGGCCGCCCGGTTCCGGCTGGAAGTTACGGCTCAGAATCAGGGCGCTCTCCGGCTCTACCGCCGGGCGGGGTATCAGCCTCTCAATTATTTGCAGATGACGCTGGATGTGGAACAGGAGGAACAGGAATGCTGAAAACAAACCGGGATAAGCTGCCCGTCATATCGGTGGAAGGCCGGGTGGCCCACCCGGCTTACAATGGCCGAGGCTATTATGACCCAGAGGGGCAGATGGATTTTTTGGTGGGCACAGGGGGCATTGTCTACAATGCCAAAATTGGCGACAACGCCGTTGATTGGGCGGCGGACCACTTGGAGCCTGGCGTCACCACCCAGAACCCGGTAGAGCGGCTGAACAACGCTTATGTGACCTATGCCTGCGTCGGAAACCGAGCTCAGGTGATTTCTGGCGAAGCCAAGGGCGCTTGGGGGATTGTGACAGGCAAGCACGGCGGCGTGGAGCACTTGATGATTCATTTCGACCAGGACGCCCTGGAAAAGCTGAACGTCGACGATCGAATCAAGATCAAAGCCTGCGGCCAGGGCCTGCGCCTACTGGATTACCCAGGTATTGTGCTGCGAAGTCTTTCTCCCGAACTGCTGGACAAAATGGACCTGCGGCCCCAGGGAGAAAAGCTTGGGGTGGGGGCGGCCAAAATTCTGCCCGCCGTCCTGATGGGCGCCGGGTTGGGCAGCGGCAACAGCGCCAGCGGCGATTATGATATCGCTATGTTTGACCCGGACACCGTGGCCCAATATGGGCTGGACAATCTGCGCTTTGGAGACATCGTGGCCATTTTGGACAGCGACACCCGTTACGGCCGCACCTATCGGGGCGGCGCCGTGACAATAGGCGTGGTGGTCCACAGCAATTCCCGCTCCGCCGGCCATGGGCCGGGCGTTACCACCTTAATGTCCTGTAAGGACGGGCTGATTGTGCCCCAGCTGGACCCCAAAGCCAACCTAGCGGATTTATTTTTGGAATAAAACAATAGAAAAAGGCCTGCGGAGCGTTCCGCGGGCCTTTTTCTTGCTTTGGAGAATCGGGTTATTTCAGCATAGAGTTAAAGACATACAACATGGATATCCTGATCCACTGTAAGGCCGGTTTCCTCCAGCTTTTCCGCCTGTAAGGTCAACTGGCTGGTCTTCATCAAGGGCACATCCACGCTGTAAGCGGCCTGACCGCCAGTAACTTGGATTTCAGCCAACACAGCGTCGTTATCGCCCAATACCCGCAGGGCGACGTTTTTATCAGAATAGTACTGGAAAGTCACGGCGTCATATTTGCCCTGGACATTAAAAGCGCCGGCGCAAAGATCGCCCTTCTTGGCGTATCGATTCAGCTTCAGTTGCAGCCAATGAGAACAGGGGATGCCGGAGGTTTCCATGGATTGTTTGTCCGCGTCCTGATATTGGGCGGCGCTGATGGCATATACGTTGGTCAAGAAATAAGCCTTCATCGTTTTCATCATGTCCACGCCGTTGGCAGGGTCGCTCAGCAAAACGGTCTGGTCGGCCTGGTCCCATTTCACGCCCACTTCCAGCATATCGCTGACGGCGCGGATGGGCACATAGGTGGCGCCGTTATAAGTGATGGGTTAAACCCGGGCGCCTTGGGCGTCTGTCATCACTTGGACTTCGTTGTTATATTTGATGGTAATGCCAGAATTCAGATAAGCTTTGATTTCCTGCAAAGTGCCGGCGGCCGCAGCGCTCATGGCCATACCCGCGGCCAAAGCGGAAACCAGCAGAACGGCAAGGACGGATTTCTTGATTCTCATAAACATTCCTCCTTATTTGGCCGCGTTTGGCGGCTTTCTTTATGCCCTAATGCGCAAAAGAAGGAGAATTGCAAGCCGGCTTGTTCTGCGGAAAGGCGCAAAAACCCCCGGCTATGCCGGGGGCTTGAGGCAAAAAAGCTTATTTCAGAACAGTGTCAAAGATGTATAGTTCCTGTCTATCAACGCCGCCAGCCAAATCTTCCACATTGCGGAAGGTCAACTGGGATGTTTTGAGCAGATCCACCTTGATGGTCTGAGCCACTTGGCCGCCCTTGACGGGGATTCTGGCCAGAACAGTCTCGTTTTCGCCCAGCACCTCCAACGTGACGTCAGCATTGGCATAATAGGAAAAAGTCAGCGTGTCGTATTTACCCTCTAAGTTGAAGGAAATGGAGCCGTAGACCTCCCGAGGAGCGCCGCCCAAGTAAATCCAATGGGAATAGCTGTTGCCGGAGATATCCTTGGGATCCTGCTTATCCGCAGTCTGCACTTGCTTGAACTCACTGGAGTGATAGGCCTTCATCTCGTCGATCATGTCCACGCCGTCGGCGGGGTTGCCCAGCAGAACGGTCTGGCTGGCCTGGTCCCAGTCTACCTTCACATCCAGCATATTGCTGACGGCGCGGATGGGCACATAGGTAGTGCCGTTGTAGGTGATGGGATAAACCCGGGCGCCTTGGGCGTCTGTCATCACTTGAGCCTCGTTGTTATACTTGATGGTGATGCCGGAGTTTAAATAAGCTTTGATTTCCTGCAAATTGCCGGCGGCCGCGGCGCCCATAGCAAAACTGGCTACCATGCCGGCCGCCGCCAGACCAGCGAAAAGGGATTTCTGGTTTCTCATAAACATTCCTCCGTTTTTGGCCGCTTTCAGCGGCTTTTCCTGTTTTCCAGCATACCACAGAAAAAGAAGAATTTCAAGAATGAAACTTTTTTTTTTGGTAGAAAACAAGATTCCAAAAATATCTATTTCACCGGGAGCTCCAAAAAATAGAATATCGGCCGATGTTGATCCAGCAAAAGGGCGCAAAAAGCCCCCGGAAACTATAGGGGCTTGGAGAGGCGTTTCCGCCGCCCAGGCTTCATCAACCGCACGAATGCGACGCGCTCATGCAGAACTTGCCCGCCGGCGCTGACCGACTTACCCGAACGACCGCTCAAAGGAAAGGAAGCGGGTTCCCTGGAAGGTCAGCTTGCCTTTGTCTCCTTCAGCCAGCAGACCGTAGTCCGAGCCGTCCACGGAAAGCTCCATTCGGTCGCCGCTTTCCACCTGGAAGGTCACATAATAGCTGGTGTGGGCGTGATGATTGCCGCCGCCAGAAACGCGGGTTCGTTTTGCCGCGACCACAGCGGGCACAGTCAGCTGAGGCGAATGGTTGTTTTTGTTCCATTGCCGGGCGCCTTTGACGCCGTTGACAATAAACGCGCCGATTACCAGAGCGAATACCAGAAAAAACAGGACCGGAAACAGGTCGAAACCAAATCCGCCAAAACCAAACCCTCCAAAACCAAATTCTTCAAAACCTATGTTCGTCAAGCGCAGATTCCCTCCTTCCATAATTGTCGCTTTTAGGATAACATAATTCTCCTGCCTGCGCAAGTCGGGAAGAAGCCCCGCGGAGCGCCTAAAACAAGGGTTTATTGAAATGAAACCGTGTGCTATAATCGGAGCGGCAAATCGACAGGTGCAAAGGGTGATTTTATATGGGAAGAAATATAAAAAGGAACGCAAATAATTTGTGTATTGCAATATTCTTATTTTGTCTGTCTATAAGGTTTGTTGAGTATTTTCTAATGGAAACAGACAAGACGGCTGTTGGAGAAAATGTATTTCACAAAGCGGTTGGAATCATTGTATTAGCAGCGATGTTGAAAAGCTTACATCTTACCTGGAGTGGGATTGGGTTTCAAAGAAATGGATTCGCAAGCGGCATTTTGAAAGGTCTGTTGTTGGGAAGCGTTTGCTTTGCAATTTCATATGGGTTAGAGTTAGCGATTTTAGCTTTGCAAGGCAATCCTGCGCATTTTGAAATATATATCAGCAGTTTTTCTTTCAGCGGTTCTCAAGTAAAACATACAGATTTTCTTTTTTTTGCGTTGTGTATCGGTTTCAATATTATCAATGTATGGATGGAGGAGGGAGTTTTTCGCGGGCTGTTCCTCAAAATATTTTCCGAAACAAAACCATTTATGCAGGCGAATGTTATTGCCGCATTTTTATTTGGTATTTGGCACATTGTAATGCCAATCCGAAGCTATAGAAACGATGAAATATCATTTGCGGCAATGGTTCTAATGGGCGTCGGTTACATGATTCTTTCTGGAATGATGGGAATCAAATGGGGACTTCTTTATCGCATGACAGGAAATATATGGGCAGGACTTGGCGACCATTTATTCAACAATACCATTGCCACAAATATGCTGCATATTATTTCGCCCAATGGCGCAGACGAATTACAAATCGTCCGAATTATGGTTGCGCAACTTCTTTCTTTTGCGTTTGTGTTGACGATTTATGATTGCAAAAATAGAAAAGCAAACAGATAGGCTTCGGTTTGCGGGGCGGTTAACTGTCGCAGAACGCTGTCTATTCGGTCCTTTAGCGAAGGGGGAAGATTTTGCAAGCTTTTCTCAATACAAAAGAGAAAAGAGCTGTCAAAAATCCAATCTTGCAAAACCTTTGCAATCTTGATATAATGAATTTTATGTTTAATTAGCTGGCGAGACTGGCTGAGAGAAAGAACCCCGACAAGGGGAAAGGAGGTAGGATAATCCATATGAGCGAAACAAAGAGCAAGCAGGCGACTACCGATATGACGACGGGCAGCCCGGCCAAGCTGATCTGCCTATTCGCCCTGCCGCTGCTGGCGGGCAATGTGCTCCAGCAGCTTTATAACATGGTAGATAGCATTGTGGTGGGCAATTTTGTGGGCGACGCGGCTCTGGCGGCGGTGGGCACCGGGTTTCCGGTTATTTTTATGTTGGTGTCCCTGTTTATGGGGTTGGGCGCCGGCGCCACTGTTATGATTTCTCAATTTTATGGCGCTGGGGACCGGGAAAACCTGCGCAAGACCATTGGGACCATTTACAACGCCATGTTGGTAGGCGCCGTGCCGCTGACTGTGGCGGGAGTGCTGCTGGCTGGGCCGCTGTTGCGGCTGATGAACGTGCCCGCCGACGCCTATGGTATGGCTCGGGTCTATGTGATGGTGGTATTCGCCGGCGTGGTGGGAAACATGGGGTATAATGTAAACTCCGGTATTTTGCAGGGGTTGGGCAACAGCAAGACCCCGCTGTTGTTTTTGGCCATTGCCTGCGTTATCAATATCGCGTTGGATCTTCTGTTTGTGGCCGTCTTCGGCTGGGGCGTGGCCGGCGTGGCTTTGGCTACTATTATCGCCCAATTTTCTTCCTGGATTTTCGGCATTTTTTATATCAATCGGCATTATCCAGAGCTGGCCGTCCGGCCGTTTCAGTGGAATTTTGACAAAAGCCTCTTTTTGCGGGCGCTGAAGCTGGGCGTGCCCTCGGGCATCCAGCAAGCCCTGTTTTCCATTGGCGTCATGGTGCTCCAGACCCTGATTAACCGCTATGACACCGCGTTTATCGCCGGTTTTCAGGCCGCCAACAAGCTGGATACTTTTGGCTTTATGCCGGTGCAGAGCTTTGCCATCGCCGTCACGACTTATGTGGGCCAGAATATCGGCGCGGGCAAGATGGAGCGGGTCAATAAAGGACTGCGCTCCGCTTTGGTCATGTCGGTGGCGGTCAATCTTGTGGTAGCCATTTTGTTTGTGCCTCTGGGCCCCTTCTGTATGCGCCTATTCACCCAGGACCCGGCGGTTATTGCCGCGGGCTGCGCTTATTTGGATCGAATTATGCCCTTTTACGCCGTTTTCTCGTTTATGTTTATCCTCAACGCCGTTATGCGGGGCGCAGGCGAGACGGTGATTCCCATGATATCCAGCTTGGTTTCTCTGTGGGCGGCCCGTATTCCAGTGGCCTATTTTTTGGCAGACCATTTTGGGCGGGACAATCTGTTTTATTGCTATGTCGTCGGCTGGCTGGCCGGCATCCTGATTTCCGGCTTCTACTATCTCTCGGGGCGGTGGAAGAATAAATCCATTATCGCTGGAAGATAGCCGAAAAAAGAAGAGCAAACAGGCCGAACCTTTGGGTTTCGGCCTGTTTTTTGTTTTTTCGCCCAATTTGGCGCAGTTCCGACCGCTTTCGCATAGAATGGAAGGCCCCGCGGCGGAAACGCGCGGGGAGGGAAGGAGCGATTGGTTGTGAGAAAAAGAATAACGGCGGCGTTGACGGCCTTTTGTCTGGTCCTTTGCCTGGGCGCGTCCGCCCTGGCGCTGGAGCCCCTGGGGCAGCCTGTTCAGGGCATGGACGTCAGCGCCTGGCAAGGGGAAATTGATTTTGAACAAGTTAGAGCTTGGGGGATTCGGACCGTTTATATCCGAGCGGCCGTCGGTCAGGGGCGGCAGGACAAAGATTGGCGGGCCAATTATCGCAAGGCCAAGGCCGCCGGCTTGAAGGTTGGGCTTTATCACTATGTGACGGCTCGCAGCCAGGATCAGGCCCAGGAACAAGCAGAATTTTTTGCAGGCCTGATGGAGGGGCTGGATATGGACTGCCGGCCTGCGATGGACTTTGAGAGCTTTGGCGATATGAGCAAAGAGCAAATCAACCAGGCGGCCTTGGCCTATCTGACCAGGCTGGAGCGACTCTGCGGCGGCAAGCCGGCAGTTTACTCCAACAGCTGGACCGCCGCCCATGTTTTCGATCAAAGGCTGGCCGATTATCCGCTTTGGATCGCAGAATATGGCCCGGACCAGCCCCGGGAGGGGGGGCCTTGGAAGGCTTGGGCTGGGTTTCAGTATACCAGTCAAGGTCGGGTGCAGGGAATTCAAGGAAATGTGGATTTGGATCGGTTCACGCCGGCTATGGATTGGGAAAACGCCGCGACGACGCCTCAGCCGGAAGAGCAGACTGTTTTGGTTCAGTCTGGGGACACATTGTGGGCCATTTCACGGAAATATGGCGTCTCTGTGGAGCAGATCGTCCAGCAAAACGGCATTCGCAACCCCAATTTGATCTACCCCGGTCAGCGGCTGCAAATACCGTCAAAAAGCCAAAAAACCGGGTATACTGTCCAGCCTGGGGACACATTGTGGGCCATTTCGCGGGAATATGGCGTCTCCATGGAGCGGATTGTCCAGCAAAACGGCATTCGCAACCCCAATTTGATCTACCCCGGTCAGCAGCTGCAAATACCGAGTTGATCTGCCGAATCGTTGACGAACGACACAACCGCTACAGGCCCTCCCCCTGGGGGGCCTGTCTTTTTTCAAACCGACGAAATACGGACAAAGGGAAAATCGGATTTATCGTTTGAAATGATCGTCTTCAGCGGTCATAAAAAACGAAAAAAAGACAGAAAATATCAAAAAATCCAGATAGACGCAACAAAAATCTTTTTTGGAGGGTTGACATTGGGGCAAATGCGTAGTACTATACAGACAGACCCCCTCCCAGGGGGGTAGGGATAGGAGGAAAACCGATGTCCATTCATTATGACAAATCCATCGACAACCGGCTGGCCGCCATCGAAGGTCATGTGCGGGCCGTGCGCCAGATGCTGACGGAAGACAAGGAGTGCGAGGAAATTTTATTGCAAATCTCCGCCATAGAAGGCTCCTTGAGCAAGCTGGGCAAAATCATCCTGAAAGAACACCTAAATCATTGCGTCAAGGAAGGTATTGAGCGGGGAGACGTCGATATTTTGACCCGTTTCAATACGGTTCTGGATAAGTATTTGTAGAGAAATTTTGCGTCAAGAGAGGCAGGAGGAAAAGATATGCCGAAAGCCAATAAACAAAACGCGAACACCCCAACCATAGCGGAAGAACTGGAGCACGAGCATCACCACCATCACGAAGATGGAGAGGAGTGCGGCTGCGGTCACGAGCATCACCACCACCATGAACACCATCATGAGCGCAAACAGGTTTCTGCCGATGCGGTGATGAAAATTTACATCATCGAGAATCTGGACTGCGCCAACTGCGCCGCCAAAATCGAGCGAAAAATCAACGAGTTGCCGGGAGTAGAGGACGCCACGCTGACCTTTGCCACCAAGCAATTGCGGGTGACGGCTAAAAACCCCGACGCTCTGCTGGATCAAATGCGTCAAGTCGCCCGCACAGTGGAAAGCCAGGCTACGATTGAACCCCGAGCAGAGCGGACTCCGGCAGGGTATCAGAGTAAGGTTTATATCATCGAGAATCTGGACTGTGCCAACTGCGCCGCCAAAATCGAGCAGAAAATCAACGAGCTTCCCGAAGTGGCTGAAGCCACGCTGACCTTCGCCACGAAACAGCTGCGGGTGACAGCTAAAAACCCCGACGCCTTGCTGGATC
>CAJTUM010000009.1:31183-32021 GCA_910579575.1 uncultured Eubacteriales bacterium
AATGCGTCAAATCGCCCGCAGTATCGAGGGTCAGGCGACAATCGAGCCTCGGGAGGAAACGGGAACCAACAAAAAAGAAGCGAGCCATGAGGAAAAGCAGACTCTTTGGGGAATTTTGGCCGGCGCAGCCTTGTTTATCGCCGGCGTCGCCGCTGAACGGCTGGGCGCAGGAGAGCTGGTTGCGAAAGGCGCTTTCCTGGCGGCTTATGCCATTTTAGGCTGGCAGGTGTTGTTGACGGCCTGCAAAAACTTGACTCGAGGCCATGTGTTTGACGAAAACTTTCTGATGAGCGCGGCTACTGTGGGCGCGCTGGCCATCGGCGACTTTGCCGAGGCGGTGGGCGTCATGCTGTTTTATCGAGTGGGCGAATACTTCGAGCATCGAGCGGTGGAGAAAAGTAGAAGTCAAATTATGGATGCTGTGGATATGCGCCCAGAAGTGGTGGAATTGGTTACGGACGGCGGTTCTAAGCAGATTGCCGCCGGCCAGGCTAAGGTCGGGGATATCCTGATTGTGCGCCCTGGCGATCGAATCCCCTTGGACGGCGTCGTCACCGAAGGCGAGAGCCGCATCGATACTTCCCCCGTCACCGGCGAGCCCGTGCCTATCAAGGTCCAGAACGGCGACAGCGTCACCTCCGGCTGCGTCAACACTTCCGGTTTGCTGCATATGCGAGTGGAAAAGCCGCTGGAGGAATCCATGGTCACCCGTATTTTGGATTCTGTGGAAAACGCCGCCGCCAGCAAACCCCAAATTGACCGGTTTATTACTCGTTTCGCTCGGATCTACACGCCAGTGGTGGTGGGGCTGGCTCTGGCTACTGCCATTCTCCCTTCC
>CAJTUM010000009.1:32034-80472 GCA_910579575.1 uncultured Eubacteriales bacterium
TCCCTTGTAACTGGCGACTGGAATTATTGGGTCTATACCGCCCTGTCTTTTCTGGTCATCAGCTGCCCTTGCGCTCTGGTGCTCAGCGTGCCTTTGGCCTTCTTCGCCGGCATCGGCGCAGGCTCCAAGAAGGGCATTCTGTTTAAGGGCGGCGTTTCTCTGGAGGCCATGAAAAATGTGAAAGCCGTTGTGATGGACAAAACCGGAACCATTACCAAAGGCGATTTTTCGGTGCAAAAGGCCATTCCGGCGGCGGGCGTTTCAGAAGCCCAGCTGCTTGCTGTGGCGGCCGCCTGTGAAAAGAACTCCACTCACCCCATCGGCGTCAGCATTCTGGCCGCCGCCGAGCGAGCAGGGCTGGATGTGGAGAATCCTCAGGCTGTGGAGGAGCTGGCGGGCAAGGGCGTCCGCGTGCAGCTGAAGGCGGGCCAGGCTCTCTGCGGCAACCGGAAGCTGATGGAGGCCCACAAGATCGACTTGAGCCAATATAAAAACGAGGATTATGGCACAGAAGCGTTGGCGGCGCTGAACGGCAAGTTCATCGGCTGCCTGTTGATTAACGATACGCTGAAGGAAGACGCCGCTTCTGCAATCAGCCAGATCAAGAGCCAGGGCATCGCCGCCGTCATGCTCACCGGCGACGCGGAGCAGAGCGCCCAGGCTGTGGCTCGGCAGGCGGGAGTCGGCGAGGTCCATGCGCAGCTGTTGCCGGAGGAAAAGCTGGAGCATTTGCAGCAGATTCGGGGGCGGCACGGCTCGGTGATGTTTGTAGGCGACGGCATCAACGACGCTCCGGTGCTGGCCGGCGCCGATGTGGGCGCGGCTATGGGCAGCGGCGCGGACGCCGCCATCGAAGCCGCCGACGTGGTGTTCATGACCTCCGCTATGGAGGCTGTGCCCCAGTCCCTGGCCATCGCCCGCTCCACCAACCGGATTGCCTGGCAGAATGTGATTTTTGCTTTGGTCATTAAAATCGGCGTGATGATTTTGGGTCTGACCGGCAGGGCCAATATGTGGGCCGCCGTCTTCGCCGATACCGGCGTAGCCATGCTGTGCGTGCTCAATTCCATCCGGCTGCTGTACCGTCGGTCGGCAGACGTCGACAAGCAACTGGCAAGCGCCGGCAGGCAGGCGGCGGGGCGGGTTGCATAATCGGCTTTTGGAAAGAGCGCCGCGCGCTTTGTCCGCCGATTTCCACAGCAGACACAAACAAGCCCGTCAACAATCGGTTGACGGGCTTGCCACCTTTTGGGGGACAGGAAAATCGGCAAACAATCGCGCCGTCTCAAATTGGGTCTTGACGGCCCAAGAATACATGATAAAATTAGTATAGATTATAAAAAGCCCTTTGACGAGGAAAAAGCGGAAGGGGAAAATTGGAATGTTGGAATTGAAGGACATCCGATGGAGCTTGCCGGAGGATGGAAAAGAGATATTGAAGGGCGTCAGCCTGCGGGCAGAGGACGGCAAATGCACGGTGATTACCGGCCCCAACGGCGGCGGTAAGACGACGTTAGCCAAAATCATCGCTGGCATCAAAAAGCAGGACGGGGGCCAGGTTTTGCTGGACGGCCGCTCTTTGGACGACATGAACGTGACCCAGCGAGCCCAGGCCGGCGTAGGATATGCGTTTCAGCAGCCGGTGCGCTTTAAGGGCCTAACCGTTCGCGATCTAATGGAACTGGCCGCCGGCGGCGCTCTGGCGGAGGACGCGATGTGCGCCTGGCTTTCCCAGGTAGGGCTGTGCGCCCGCGATTATGTGGCTCGAGAGATTGACGCCAGCCTTTCCGGCGGCGAAATTAAGCGCATTGAAATTGCCACTGTGCTGGCTCGCAAGCCTCGGCTGGCTGTTTTCGACGAGCCGGAGGCAGGGATTGATCTGTGGAGCTTCGACAGCTTGGTCCAGGTGTTCCAGGGCCTGGCCCGCAAGGGAGAGGGCGCTATTTTGATTATCTCGCATCAAAGGCGGATTCTGGAGATCGCCGACGAAATTTTAGTGGTGTCCGGCGGAATTGTGGCCCATCGGGGGACGCAGGAGGAAATCTTCCCCTTGCTGTTCCCTGGAGAGGCCAGGGCGACGGGTTGTTCTTGCCCGCTGGAAAGGGGGGCTCAGGCATGAACAATGTAACAGGAAAACTACTGGACATTGTGGCCGGCTGGATGGGCGAACCGAAAAACGCCGCGTATAACATCCGAGAGGACGGTCTGTGCGCCGGTCGCCGGTCCACGGAGAATATTCGCATTGAGCCTAAAGCGGACAAGCCTGGCATCGATATCATCGTGGCGCCGGGGACCAAAGGAGAGACGGCCTATATCCCTGCCTGCGTCACCAAGAGCGGGGTAGACGACCTGGTCTACAACGATTTTTACATCGGCGAAGGCGCCGACGTTACCATTATTGCCGGCTGCGGCGTCCATTCCGAAGGGGGAGAGGAGGCGCGGCACAACGGCGTCCACCGGTTTTTCATCGGAGAAAACGCCCGGGCCGTCTATATTGAAAAGCACGTTGGCACAGGTCAGGGCGCCGGCGCTCGGGTGATTAACCCCAAGACCTATATTGAAATTGCCGCCGGAGGACAGATGGAGATGGAAAGCGTCCAGATCGGCGGCGTGGACCGGACGGACCGGACGACAGAGGCCAAGCTGGCCCAGGACGCCCGTTTGTTGGTGCGGGAACGGCTGCTTACCGAAGGCGAGCAGCAGGCCGCCACTTGTTTTGATGTGGAAATCAACGGCCAGGGAGCGGGCTGCGATTTGATTTCTCGCTCTGTGGCCAAAGACCATTCCCATCAGGATTTTCGCTCTAAGGTCTATGGCAACGCTCCCTGCACAGGACATTCGGAATGCGACGCCATTTTAATTGGCCATGGAGCTGTGGCCGCCGCGCCGGAGTTGATTGCCAATCACCCGGAGGCCGCCTTGATTCATGAAGCGGCCATCGGCAAAATTGCCGGCGAGCAGCTGCTCAAGCTGCAAACCCTGGGCCTGACAGAGCAGCAAGCCGAGGAAAAGATTGTGGAGGGCTTTTTGCGATAGAGACAAATGGAAAATAAGGAAATAACGACCCTATGCGGTTTGAATTGTTGCGGTCAATGCAGCTGGAAAGGGCGGTGCGGCGGTTGCCTGGAAACAGGGGGAAGCCCCTTTGGCGGCAGCTGCATAGCCGCCCGACAAATCAAACAGGGGGGTATGGAGGCGTTTTTACGGCTGAAAGACAAGCTGATCCAGGAATTTAACGCGTTGAACCTGCCTGGACTGAACGTGAAAGACCTGAACCTGCTCAATGGATTTTATATCAATCTGTCATACCCGCTGCCCAACGGCAAGACCGTTCAGCTGCTGGAGGACAAGGACATTTATTTGGGCAATCAGGCGGAAATCCCAGGAAGTTGCCGATGCTATGGCCTGGTCGGGGATGAAACGCATCTGCTGGTGTGCGAATACAGCGGCGGCGGCTTGGACCCAGAGATTGTGGTTTATAAAAGAAGAGACGGATAGAAGTTAAGCTCCGCTTGACGAGGGTATCTGTGCGTTAAAAAAACTCCCCGACAGGAATCATGCGGCGATTTCCTGCTGGGGAGTTTTGTTGAGTTTGGGGTCAGCGTTCTTTTTGTTTTGGTTGCCGCCGGCCGACTACAGATGGTTTAGGTTTTGCCGGTACTGCCGCAGAGAAGCCTCGTTTTCCGGGCGAATCGCCTGGTCCAGTTCCGCCAGCATGGCTTCCCTGTCCTGGGGCAAATCCCCCTCTACGAAGACGGCGTTGGAGGCTCCCAAGGTGGCGAAATGCACAGAGATTTTTAGAGTTTCGATCAGGGTCTTGAGCTCTTGTAGCTTTTCGATTTCCCCTTCTTCCCGCCAGCGGCCTTCCTGGATTTCCCGATAGAGCCGAGAGGTGGGAAAGACGGTGAGCATTGAGCAAGCAAGAATACCAGGATGAGTTTGGTTGAAAATTTCGGCGGAAGCCAACGCGCCTTCTCGGCCTCGGCCTGCGCCGGAAATACCGGCCAGATAGGTGAAATGATAACCGATTCCCGCCTGGTCCAGCCGTCGGGCCTGAGCGACGATATCTTGGGCGTTATAACCCTTATCCATAAAATCCAGGGCCTGTTGGTCGCCGGTTTCGGCGCCGATGGAAATGCCGTCAAATCCCAATTGAGCCAACTGTTGAAGCTGTCGGTCGGTTTTGGCGGCGATATCCGTCACGCGGGCAAAGCAGCCCACGGTTTGGCAGGCGGGGAGATACTGGCGAATCAGGCCGGCGACGGCTGCCAACTTGTCATAGGAGAGCGCGAAGGGATTGGCTCCGGTGAGAAAAACCCGGCGCAGCCGGGCCGGCTCAGGAAGACCTTGGAGCCGCAAGGACAGCCGGGTCATAGGGTCGTGGAGACTCAGCTGGATCTCTTGCAGATCAGCCTCGATCTCTTCCATCGGGGACAACCGGAAGGGAAAGGGCAGATCCTCGTATAACGTGCAGAATTTGCAGCTGTGATGGGTGCATCCGGCGGCAACTTGTAGCAGCAGAGAGCCGGCTTCATAAGGCGGCCGCCAGATTGTTCCAGTGAAATGCATGAAAAACGCTCCTTTCAAAAAATAACGGACTGTCGATAGAAACAGTATAGAATGTCGAAGATGAGAATACAAGTACTGTCATTTTTGATAGACAGTATCTTTTAAGATACCGTGGACCAAGAGCCTTGCATTTGCCCGGCTTTTTTCGTATACTGCAAATAGCAAACAAGAAGGGGATGAGGGAATGGCGGACAACAAATTCAACACAGAGCAGGCTTTGGCCCGATGTTTGCCAATGAGCAAGCTCCAAGCTGTGCTGAGCGGAAAATGGAAAATCTTGATCCTATGGTATGTGGCCTTTTACAAGGTGCAGCGCTTTGGGCAGTTGGCTCGGCGGTTAGAGGGGGTCACCCAAGCTACCTTGAGCAAGCAGCTGCGCCAGTTAGAAGAGGACGGCTTTCTCCGCCGGCAAGTCTACCCAGAGGTTCCGCCTCGGGTGGAATACAGCCTCACCGAGCTGGGCCAGAGTTTTGAGCCCCTATTAAACCAGATGCTGGAATGGAGCCAGAGCCGCCTTTGCTCAGGCTATGAAAACCCCTATGCCGGCGGCATTCCACTGGAAGACGCGGATGAAACGGGAACGGAAAACCCGTGAAGCCGACTTGGAAGAAAAATAGAGGATTTGCGCAAAAAAAGCCGCCCAATGGGCGGCTTTTTAGCTGATTTAGTTTATTTGGGCGCGCTGGCCTTGATTTTTTTCAGCTGGGCAAAACGGGGCAAGCCGTTTGCAAAGGGCAGCTGGGTTTCGCCCTGGATCAGAGGCAAAGCGTAATCGATGAAATCCTGCGTCAGGCCCACGCCGTCCGAAGAAATCCATTCCAGAGGCACTTTTTTCTCTGTGTTGGCTGTTACGGCCAGATCCACAGCTTTGGGGACGACGCTATAGACAGGGCCTGGTTGGCGCTCAAAGCCCACCATTTTATCCGTCACGCCGGAGACGGCCAGATCCACGGCTGTTTTGCCCGCCAAATAGGCTTCGTCGATATCTGTCTGAGAGGCGCAGTGGGCGGCGCACCGCTGGAGCAGAGAAAGCTCAATGCTGCGCACTTTATAGCCGAAACGGCGCTTGACCTCATTGGCCACAAAGGCGCCTGCGCCGCCCATTTGCTTGTGACCAAAGGCGTCGGTGGCTACGTCCTGGCCGTATTCAGCGATAAATTTGCCGGAAGCATCCAGAATCCCCTCGGAGAGGGCTACGAGGCAGTTGCCCCGGCGCTGGTAAATCTGCTGAATTTGGGCCATGGACTGCTCCAAATCAAAGGGCCGCTCGGGCAGATAGATCAGGTCCGGCCCGGCGCCCTGGAAACTGGCCAGAGCGCCGGCGGCTGTGAGCCAGCCGGCGTTGCGGCCCATGATTTCTACAATCACCACCGTGCCAGTGTCGTAGACGTTGGCGTCGTGATAAATTTCCATGCAGGAGGTGGCGATGTACTTGGCGGCGGAACCAAAGCCGGGGCAATGGTCTGTGCCGGCCAAATCGTTGTCGATGGTCTTGGGCACGCCGATGATCCGGCATTCATAGTTTTGGCTCATCAGGTATTTGGAAATCTTGTTGCAGGTGTCCATACTGTCGTTGCCGCCGTTGTAGAAAAAATAGCGGATGTCGTATTTTTGGAAGATTTCCAGAATGCGCTTATAGTCGGCGTCGTCCTGGCCGCTGTCCTTCAGCTTATAGCGGCAAGAACCCAAAGCGGAAGAGGGGGTATACCGCAGCAGGGCCAGCTCCGCTGGGTCTTCCTGGCGGACGTCGTACAGGTTGTCTTCCAAAATGCCCTTGACGCCATGAGCGCAACCATAGACCTGGGTGACGCATTCTTGTCCCAAAGCGGTTTCCAACACGCCCAGGGCGCTGGCGTTGATGACCGAGGTGGGCCCCCCGGATTGCCCGAATAAACAGGCGCCTTTCAATTGATTCATCTCTCTTTACCTCCTGTCGCAGCGGTTCGACGGTCGCAGGGCGGGGCTGGACGGAAAGCCGGCCCCTGACAAGGGCGCCGTCGGCCTTGCGCAAGTATTATTTTATGGATATCGCAGGGACGCGCGCCGGCGCTGGACAGCGGACGGCGCAGCCAAAAACTTTATGCTCGCCGGAGCTTGCCGGCCGAGAAACGGCTATGCGTCGGGGTCGCTGTCTCGGAGCCAGGCAGGGCGCTGGCGCAGCACGAAGCCGGCTACAATGCCTAAAGCGCCGAAGACGGTGACAATGGAAGAGCCGCCATAGCTGAAAAAGGGTAAAGTCAAGCCGATGACGGGCGCCACGCCCACGCACATCCCGATATTGATGATAATCTGCACCATGAACATACTGCCGATGCCGGCGCACATCATATAGCTGAAGCGGCTGTCGCAATGAGCGGCGTCATAGAAAACGCGGAATACCAAAGCGGCCAACAAAATCATGACCACACAGCAGCCGATAAAGCCAAATTCTTCGCCGATAACGGAAAAAATGGAATCGGTATATTTGGCGGGCAGGCGGTTGCCTTGGGTCTGGCGGCCCTGCAAATAACCGGTTCCCAACAGCTGGCCAGAACCCAGGGCCAGGACGCTTCGGCCTGTTTGCCAGTAAATACTTTCATCGATGGCCGGGTCGAAAAGCACTAAAATGCGGTTGCGCTGATAAGTCTCCAAAAAGTTCCATAATATTGGAATGGAGACAACTCCCGCCAAGCCCATGCCGCCGACCCATTTCCAGTTCAAGCCGCTGGAGAACATCATAACAGCGAAAATCAGCACATAGGCCACGGCCATGCCTAGGTCCTTGGTGGGCAGATAGACAGCCGCTACGATGACGCCAAAATGAACGACCAGCTGCGCCACGGAAAAGAGGGAATTCAGCTTGTCCTTCAATCGATTGATATGGGCGGCAAAGGTGAAGATAAAAATCACTTTTCCAAATTCGGCGGGCTGGATGCCCAGTCCGATGGAATCAAACCGAATCCAGCTGCGGTTGCCGGTGTCTCCTTCGGAGCCAAAGGGGATGATGGTTAGCTGGAGCAGCAGGTTGAGCACAAAAAAGATTTTCCAAAACCGGCTTAGGTTTTCAAAATCTATTAGGGAAGCGACGATATAGCAGAAAATCCCCAGCCCCATGGCGGCGGTCTGGACGACGAGATAACGGTTGGAATGATAACTGAACGTAGCGCTGTAAATCATGACAAGACCAAGCAGGCAGCAGGTCAAGGCCAACAAAAACAGCGCTAAATCCGCATGGCGGCAGTATTCCTTGATTTCGCGGAAAATTTTTTTCATGAAGTTCCGCCTTTCTGCGAGGGCAAAGACCCCCCGCGGCATCTCAAAAAAGTCGATATGACTTATTGTATCAGAATCGCCATGAAAAATCTATGAATTTTCCACATTAGATTTTTTCGATTGCTCCGTTTTTGGGGGCGGCAAACGTCGCTTCAGGACAATTGTACAGTATTTTATGGCGGCAGAATTGCCTCGTCAGCACGTATCTGCTTTTCAGACGGCCGTTCTCTGCTGGAGGGCGGCGATTTTGACATGATTTTTTGGATATTCAAATGGAAGGGACGGCATGGAAACCGCCAGACTTTTGCGCCGGCAGAGAAGCCCAACCATAAAACGGGAGACAGCTTCGGAATCGCTGTCGTTTCCTTGCCAAACCGGCAATCCGGCGGCGGATATCCTGTTGGGAGAAAAGCTGAGGTTGGCCAAGGAAATTGCGGTCGAAGTCTCGCTGCGCCTGCCCAGCCCATGCCCAGCCCCTGCGGAATTGACGATTTTGATCTGTGCATGATTTTTGTCAACGCCCAAGACAACGCGATCAACGCCTGCCGTTCCAGTCAAGGAGCGCAGTCCATCCGCATGGCTGGCTGCTGATTTTTGAAAACACCTGCGATCCAGGGTCTCTGCCTCCAGCGAGAATAGGGCTTTCCAATATCCAGCCGACGGCGGGCGCCCTCCAGAAGCCTGAAGGGGCTTCCGAGGCCCTGAAACAGGAGCAAGCGGCAGAGCTGGGACAAAAGAGCGACGGTCGAAAAGCGGAGAGATGCGTGAGCAAGACCGATCGGGTCGACTGCGAAATTGAGCGGCTAAAATAGAAGCAAGCGAAACTGGGGCAGCAGATAGGCGCCGAAACCGACGAAGCCAAACGCAAAAACCTGGAAAAGCAGCTGGATTAGATAGAAGTCCAGCTGCGACAGAAGGACAACGACGCGTATCGAAAGCAGCATGCCAAATTCTCTTGACTCTCTTGATTCCGAAAAGGCGGCGGTTTTGGTCAGTCAAAACCGTCGCTTTTTTCAGGAAAATTCACAGATTGCGAGAGGGGGGACGGCATATGACAAGAAAGGGAAAAGATTTGCTGCGTATTGACAGCGCGTTGGTCGGCGTTCTATTGTTCGACTGGTCTTTAACCGAGTCTATTCGGCCCCAAGGGCCGCAGGATTAAAACAACAGAGGGACAACGCGCGACAGAGTTTTATAAAATGAACCTGCGAAAAAGAAGTTCAAAAAATTTTGAGGAACAGGGACCTATTCAGCAGACGAATCGCAGGCGAAAAGCGGTTTTTGAGTTGCGATAGAGAAGCCGACGCAGAACCGAATGAAAAAACAACCGCTTCTCTGCCTGAAAATCATCCGCTTCCTGAAATCTTTGAAAGGAAGTATAAAAAGCGCTTCCCATGATAGACAGTCCGTGGTATACTGTGCTTTGGTATACTATGCTTTGGAATCTATCGTTGGCCGGTTTGTCTGTGCAGCGCGGCGCCTGGGCCGGAAGAACGAGCGATTTCTCTTCTGCCTTTTGAAATAATTATCTGGAAAAGGAGCGACGGAAACGTGACGGGAAAGCAAGCGAACTCCCGCGCCAACCGGGAGATCAGACGAAATCTAAATGGAAGGATATTGAAAAACACTACGCTCAATATCCTGATATTGGTGGTCGTATGTTGCGTCATTATGGCGCTTTCCATGCGGTCGCTTGCCAACAACATTTTGCTGGATAGCCTGCAACCGATGGCTCGGCAATCGGCCAAGACTGTGGAGGCCAACATTCATATGCTGGCAGACCGCATGATGACCATTGCCAACGACTCCAGAATGAATACGGTCGTCGACGCCGAAACGTCTCGGCCAGATTCTGCTGCAACCAGAGAAAACCGCAGGGCCGTATTGGAAGAGGCCGCAGAGATTTACGAGCTTTATACCATCGCCCTATACGACTTGGACGGACGGCTGACGCAGGGGCTGGACGGCGCGCCGGAAAGCCTGAGCAGCGATTTTTGGGCGCTTTTGAAAGAGACGGATAATTTGACGACCGATTCCTCTACTATCTATCAGGGCAAGCTGGGCGTTACCATGGGAATGCCTGTGAAGGAAAATGGAGAAACGGCGTTCTATGTAATAGGCGTCTATAAATACGACGCGCTCAACGATGTGATCAGCAGCATCAACCTGGGGAAAAGCGGAATGGCCTACATGGTCGACCGAGAGGGGCGCGTTACCGGCCATCCAGACCAGTCTCTGGTTCTCGGCGGCCGTTCTTTTGTTCAGCTCAACGGCGGCGATCAAGCCGCGGCGGACCGGGCGACTGCCGGAGAAACAGGGTCGGCAGAGTTTCCTGTCGACGGCGAACAGATATTGGCGGCCTTTTCTCCCATTCGAGGGACCCAGTGGTCGTTGGTCATTCAAATTCCAAAGTCTGATTATAACGGCTTGATTCATGGAGCGATGCTTGTGTCGATTTTGGCGACGCTGGCAGTTCTCACAGTTTCCATCTTGCTGGTCCTGCGCCTGTCCCGCTCCATCTCTCGCCCGGTCAAAAGCGTAACAGACCGGATGGTGGCTCTCTCGGACGGCGATCTGCATACAGAAACGCCTTCCGTTCACACGGGAGACGAGCTGGAGGTTATGACTCAGACGTTGGACGCTACAGTGGAAAGCGTAAATCGGTACATATCGGATATCCAGCATGTATTGACGCAGGTCGCAGGCGGCGACCTGCGCGCCGCGCCCCAAGTGGATTACAAAGGCGATTTTGTGTTGATTCGAGGCAGCCTGCGCGCCATTACCGCGTTTATGAATGAAACGCTTCTGGGCTTCCGCGCCGCAGCAGATCGACTTACCGATATGGCGGAACAGTTGAACGGCCAATCGGTTCAGCTGCATCAAGCTTCTTTGGAGCAGAATCAATCGACAGAGGAGCTGGTCCATGAGGTGACTCATGTGAAGGAAAGGTTGGCCCATGTGACAGAGAGCAGCGGCCAAACTCGCGTCCAGACAGAAGAAATCACGCGGCGCATTCAAAACGCAAACGATCAAATGAGCGTTTTGTCTTCCGCGATGGACGATATCAATGCCAACGCGCAAAAAATTACAAAAATCGCGAATGATATCGAAGATATTGCGTTTCAGACCAACATCTTGTCCCTTAACGCCTCGGTAGAGGCGGCCCGTGCCGGAGCAGCTGGGAAAGGCTTTGCGGTGGTGGCCGACGAGGTGAAGCAGTTGGCCGCCAGAAGCGCAGAGGCCGCTCGAAGCGCCGCGGAGATGGTTGGAAATACCCAGGCGATTATTCAGACCGGCGTAGCGCTGACTGCCGGAACCGCAGATTCTCTCCGCGCGATTTTTGACGTTTCCGGGCAGATCAGAGCCATTTCCGATCAGTTGGCGGCGGCGGTAGAAGGGCAAGAAAGGGCTTTGGCCGTTATGGAAGAGCGGATTGACGCCATTTCCGCCATTGCGGACCGGAATTTGCAAAACGCGGGAGAAACCGAAAAATCCAGCGGCTCGCTGGCAAAAGAGGCTGAGGCGCTTCAGGTTCAGGTGCAAAAATTCATGCTGAAGGAGGATTGCGACAGATGAGACGAATTGTGCTCTTGCCGCTGTGCCTGCTGCTGGCGGCCTCGCTGTTGACGGCTTGCAGTAGGCAGGACGGCCTTCAGGACGGTTATTACACCGCCCAAGCAGCCGAATTTGATTTTGGTTGGAAGGAATATATTACGATCTTGGTGAAGGGCGGAAGCATTATTTCGGTTGAGTATAACGCAGAAAACGCCAGCGGCTTTATCAAAAGCTGGGATAACGCCTATATGCAGACGATGCTCCATACGAACGGCACTTATCCCAACGAGTATACTCGTTATTATGCCGGCCAGCTGTTGGAGGGCCAAGGCAAGGGCGAAATTGACGCAATCACAGGGGCCTCTTCTTCCCATGGGTCTTTTCAGAAGCTGGCGCAGGCTGTGTTGGAGCAAGCGCGGCGGGGCGATTCCAGCATAGTGTTTGTGGATACGACCCAGTAAGGCGGAAAGGGTTTTTTCTTGAGCGGCTTTCGGCTCGATTTTGGCGGTTATGCAAAACCAACGGCGGAAACTCCAGAAGGATACAGGGGTTTCCGCCGTTTCTCAAGGGAGAGGCCGGAGATTATAAAATCTCTTCTCCGAAATATTGGGCGATTTCTTTCATTCTGGCCATTTGACCCACATGGAAGGGACAGGCTTTTTCACAATGGCCGCATTGAACGCAGGCCGAAGCCTTGACGGACAGAGCTTGGTAATGGTCTGCGGCCATCTGGTCGCCGGTCAGGGCCAAGTCGTAATATTTGTTGATTCGGCCGATATCCATTCCAACGGGGCAAGGCAGGCAATGGTCGCAATAGACGCATACGCCCTCCGCCAGTTGATCGGTAAAGCTGCTGATGACGGAATAATCCTTTTGGGCGGGAGTCGCCTCTAAATAGTCGAGAGCGTCCTGTAAATCTGCCAAGTTGCGGATACCGGGCAGAACGGACAGTACGGCCGGCCGGTCCAGCGCATATTGAATGCATTGGGTCGTCGTCAGAGCCTGCTTGAACTGGGAGCGCGCGCCGTCCAGCAACTGTCCGCCGGCATAGGGTTTCATAACCGTAATACCCAGCTCGGCGCTCTTGCATTCCCGGTAGAACTTGGCCCGCTCGGCGGCGTTTCCGTTGGCGTAATTGCCAATTTCAAAATCATAGAAGGGGTTGATGGAGAACATAAACAGGTCGATTACGCCAGAATCCAAAATGCGTCGGGCCGCCTCGGGGTTGTGAGAGGAAAATCCCAGATGGCGGATTACGCCCTCGGCCTTGAGGCCCTTCATATAATCCAGCAGGCCGCCGTGGAGCACACGCTCTACCTCGTCCAGGTCGTCGATGCAGTGAATCAGGCCAAAATCCGTATAATCGGTGTGAAGCGTCGGAGCTGGGCCTTGATTTCATCCAGCCGCTTGGAGGGGCCGCAGCGCCCGTCTTTGTAAACCATGCCGAAGTGCGATTGGGTGAAAACCTGGTCTCTACGCCCGTCAAGAGCTTTGGCCAGGGCCGGGAAAAATGGTTCCTGATAAATCGATCCAATATCGATCAGGTTGACGCCATGTTGGATGGCTGTGTCGAACATCTGAACCATTTGCTGTTCGGAGCCGGAAAAACTGCCGGTTCCCAAGCCGATGACGCTGATTTTTTCTCCTCCATGGGGGTAAAACGCGGTATTGCATATCCAAACCTCCTGAAAACCATTAAAAATGAAACGTCTTATGAAGATAGACTCATTATATGACGGCCGGTTCCAGAGCACAAGAATTGATATTGCATACCTTTCCATACTGAAAAATGATAACGATTTATTTGCCTTGACAAAACAGAATAGCTGGATTATGATGCTTCAAAAAGGCAGGGGAAACTATGAAGCTACAGACGTTGGAATATTTTATGGCGGTTGCTCGCGAGGGTAGCTTGTCTGCGGCTGCAAAATATCTGCATCTCTCGCAGCCAGCTCTTTCGCGGCAACTGCGGGAGCTGGAAGAGGAGCTGGGCAAACCGCTGTTGATCCGCGGCAGCTGAGGCGTTGCGTTGACAGCCGAGGGATTTTTACTCCAGGAACGAGGCCAGGATATTTTGGAGATGGTGAAAAAGACAAAGGACGCTGTTTCAGCCTCCCAGGAAACGGTGGGCACCGTTGGAGTGGGCGCAGGAGAAACGGGCGGGCTCCGTTTTATCTTCCGCGTGTTTCGGGCTCTGCGGGTCTGTTATCCGAACATAAGCTGCCATGTGTTCAGCGGCGGCAGCGGCGAAATTCGAGAAAAACTGGATCGTGGATTGTTGGATTTTGGTATTCTATTTGACCCTGCGGACCTTTCGGATTTTCATTCCATTCGCTTGCCCTGGAAGGACGCAGGCGGCGTGTTGATGCGGAACGATTGTCCGTTGGCGGAAAAAGAGAGCTTAGCGCCGGAAGATCTGTGGGATAAACCGCTGATTATCTCTAACCAGCATCCCAGCGGCGGAATGCTCGCCACTTGGCTGGGGCGGGATTTTTCTCAACTGGATATCGCAGGGACATACAATATGCTATATAGCTGCGCGCAGATGGTGGAAGCGGGGTTAGGATATGCGGTGTGCCGCGCCGGCGTTCAAGAGATGACGGCCGGCGGCGTCCTGTGTTTTCGTCCCCTTGCGCCCAAGCAAGAGGTGGGCCTAAACCTGGTGTGGAAGCGCTATGCCGCCCTGACCCGGCCTTCGGAAAAATTTCTGGAATATCTGAAAAGGGAACTGGAAAGGGAGAAGAGCGGCCGGACAGAATCCTAAACAAACGCCGAAAGGACAGAGGCGGATTGCAGATAAAAAACGCCTCCAGGAAACCCTGGAGGCGTTTGCGTTTTTCTGAATTAGTCAGAAGTATAGGGCAGCAGAGCCAGGTGGCGAGCACGCTTGATCGCCTCGGTCAGCTGGCGCTGATGCATAGCGCAGGTACCCGTCATGCGGCGGGGCAGGATCTTGGCCCGGTCGCTGATATATTTGCGCAGCTTAGCAGTGTCTTTATAGTCGATGTGCTCGACTTTGTCCACACAGAACTGGCAAACCTTTCTGCGGCGGCGCTCTCTCATGGGCCGCTCGCTTCTTGTTTCATTAGCCATTGTGGCGTCCTCCTTGTAAAATTTAGAAGGGAAGCTCGCTGTCGTCGGCGCTCAATTCAGAGAAATCGCTGACGCTGGGCGCGACGTCAAAGGGAATAGCGCTGTCGTCCCGACGAGGTTGAGAATCCTTCTTTGATTCGGCGAAATAAACTTCATCCGCCACAACTTCAACCGATTTGCGCTTGTTGCCTTGCTTATCCTCCCAATTTCGGGTCTGGATACGGCCGCTTACCGCCACCAGCATTCCCTTGTGGAACCACTTGGATACGAATTCTGCCGTAGAACGCCAGGCCACGATATCCAGAAAATCAGTCTGCTTATCCTGGCCGTAGGTACGATCCACCGCCAAGGTAAAAGAGGCCACGGCGATGTTATTGGGAGTATGACGCAGTTCAGGCTCGGCCACCAGCCGGCCCATCAGAATCGCTTTGTTCAGCATAGCGTCACCCGGCCCTTACTCTTGGGCCACGATCAGCGAACGCATGACGCCGTCGGTGATGTTGTAAATACGGTCCAGTTCACGGGGGAACTCGGGCTTGCTCTCAAACTCAATGAGCGTGTAGTAGCCTTCGTTCATGTCGTTGATGGGGTAAGCCAGCCGGCGTTTGCCCCATTCGTTGACGTTGGTCACGGTTCCGTTGGCCTCGATCAGCGTTTTGAACTTTTCGACCATAGCGGCGATGTTTTCTTCGCCCAGGTTGACGTCCACGATGAACACGGTTTCGTACTTGCCTGTAATTTTGGGCATAATAATTGCACCTCCTTTTGGACTTGTGGCCCGCGCTCCTTGGCGCGGACAAGGATAACATATCAATCATACAGATAGACAGGCAAAATGTCAAGGCTTTTTTCGCTATTTTTGCTTTTTTGCAGCGTTTGGAGCCGGCGGAAGCCGGGCCTCGCGATTTCATTTCTTAGGAAAATAACAAAAAATAAGCGTCCTATAGACGCTTATTGAGGAGAAACGCCGCGGCTACGCCTGAATATCCATTTGGGGGGCGGGAGCTTCCGCTGGGGTTGAGGCGGCATACTGGGCGTATTGGCCGGCGGCTTCGGGGTAGGCTTTGGCCAGATCCTGGGCCTGTTGGCGCAGCTCCATGCGCACGGCGGCCATATGCTGCTGCATCCGGCTGTCGATTTCCGCTTCCCGCACATATCCGTTTTCCCGGATGGACCGGAGAGCTCGCCGGCGGGTAAGCTCGGTTTTCAGCCGCTGGGCCTCTCGTTCCCTCTGCTGGATCTGGGCTTTACGGCGGCGGGTCTCGGCGATTTTTTCCTGGTTCAGATCCCGTTTTTTCTTGCTGGCTCGGCCCAAGGCCTTTTGCAGCTGATTGATGGCGGCTTTGATCTGAGGGGCGTTTTCCTCGTCCTGCCGCAGAGCCGTCCGCAACTGGGCGATGCGCCGCCGGGCGAAGCCTGCCGCCGAGCTGACCTGGGCGGCGTTTCTGGCCCGGGCCAGCCGAGCGTAGGCCTCCATAGGTCCGTCGCCATAGCGGGCGTTTTTGGGCAGCTTGAGCTGCTCCCGGCGCTGCTCCGCCTTTTCTCGGGCCTGCTGAATCATCTCGTGCAAGCTCTGAATTTCTGCGTCCTCTTTGGGCGGCGGGAGCGGGGAAGCCGTTTGCTCCTGCTCCGGCTCTGTCTGAGCGGGCTGCTCTTGAGCCGCCTTGACAGCGGAATAGGGGAGAAAAGCCCCGCTGGCAATCCGCATATCGCTCATAATAAGCCCTCCTTCCTGGGGCGAAAAGAAACCTCTTATTATCCATATCGACCAGACGCCGCCAAATCGAAAGGGCGGCAGGGAAATTTTATTCTTAAGAATTTTGCTCCTTGACATTTTCCGCTTGGTTTCCTATAATTGGAGCGATTGGAACAAATCATTTTGGGATTATTCCGGCGCGTTCGTCTATTGTCGTTGGGCTGAAACAACAATCAGCGCCAAGCGAAAAGGGGGAAGAGGATGAAAGCTTTGCTCATGACGGTGTCTGCCGGCCAGGGGCATACGGCCGCAGCCACGGCTGTGGAGGCGCGGCTGCGGCAGTTGGGCGCCGCGGCCCATACCATCGACGTTTATCAGCATATCAACAGCTTTATTGCGGAAACCCTGGATAAAAGCACAGCCCTTTACACCAAGGTGGCGCCGGACATTTATCGGATGGTTTACGATTATCTGGAGGGCGGGTCGGAGGCGGATCAGACCAATGTATTCCAGCTCGTGAACCGACTGTGCGCCTATAAAATGAGCCGGCTGACAGAGGAATACGACCCGGATGTCATCCTGTGCACGCATGTATTTGCCGCTCAGCTGGCTGACGAGCTCAAGCGCCGGGGAAAAACCCGGGCTCATATTGTGGGCGTTGTAACAGATTATACCATTCACCCCTATTGGGAAACCTTGCCCCGGTTGGACTGGCTGATTGTGGCCGCCGACCCCTTGATTTATCGAGCAGTCAAGCGGGGGATTCCGCCTGAGAGAATCAAAGCGCTGGGCATTCCCGTCCATCCCAAATTTCGCGAAAGGTTGAATCAAACAGAGGCGCGGCGGCTGCTGGGGCTGAACCCGGAGGGCCCGACGGCTTTGATGATGGGAGGCGGCTTAGGCCACGGTCTTTCGCTGGAGGAGGCGGACAGGCTGCTGGACCTGCGGCCAGATTTTCAGCTCATGGCGGTCTGCGGAAGAAACCAGAAGCAGCTGCGGCGATTTGAGGAATATCGGCGGGAAAGGGGGCGGGAAAACCTGCGGGTCTTCGGCTTTGTGGATTGCGTACAGCAGATGATGGACGCCGCGGACCTGCTGATTTCCAAGCCTGGCGGGCTTACTGTCACAGAGGCTTTGGCCAAGGAATTGCCCATGGTTATTATCAGCCCTATCGCCGGCCACGAGGAGCGGAATCTGGAATTTCTGCTCAACTGCGGCATGGCTGTCAGCGTATCCAAGACTTTTCCGCTGGATGAAGCCGTCCATCTACTGTTGTCCTCGCCAGGTCGCCTGGAGCAGATGCGCCAAGCCGTCCGGGCGCAGGCCAAGCCCTGCGCGCTGGAAGATATCTGCCAATTTTTGCTCGATTTGCCGCCTCGCAGTTTCCCCCAAAACCCATGATTCTTTGGGCTCTTTTTGATCGAGGGGTTTCCGGCCAATAAATCAATAATCACACGAAAGCCCTTGCTTCGGCAGGGGCTTTTTTGGCGCCAGATTTTTATGACAATCGAAATATTAAAAATTAAAATAATATGAGTTGACAAACTATATTATTTGAAATATAATATTGGCAAGAAAACAGAAAGCGGGTGGTATCGTGACGTTTCAACTGGGGTCCGCGCTGCTGGAGGCTTGCGTGCTGGCTGTGCTGGCTCGAGGCGACGCCTATGGCTATGTGCTGACTCAGCAGGTGGGGGCCGTAATCGAGGTTTCGGAAACCGCCTTGTACCCTGTGCTGCGCCGCCTGCAAAAAGACGGCGCCCTGACCGCCTACGATCAGCCTTATCAGGGGCGGAACCGCCGGTATTACCAGGTGACGCAGTTGGGGCAGGCCCGGTTGCGGCAATTCCGCGCAGAGTGGCTCTCTTATAAAGAGGCCGTTGATTCTATTTTGTTGGAGGAGGGACAAAAAGATGACCAAGGATGAATTTTTGATCCGACTGCGCACCTTGGTGAGCGATCTCCCGCCGGAGGAACGGGAGGATGTGATGAATTATTACGCCGAATATTTTGACGACGCCGGGCCCGAAAACGAACAGCAAGTGATCCGCCAGCTGGGCAGCCCGGAAGATGTGGCCCGAGAGGCTTTGGGAGGCGGCTTTCAAGTCAGGCCAGAGGAGAGCGCTGGCGGCAGGCCGGCGCCCCGCCGCCGGGGGTTGAGCGGACTTTGGACGGCTGTTTTGGCGCTGTTTGCCGCCCCAGTAGCCCTGCCTCTTTTGTTTGCCGGCGTGTTGATGGCGGCGGCCATGTGCTTGGTGGTTCTGTGTTTGCTGGCGGTTCCCTTCATCATAGCGGCGGCCTTTATGGCCAGCGGCGTGATGAACCTCATTCTGGCCTTCGCTTTGGGCAAGCTGGGTTTTGCCACCGTGTGCTATTTTTTTGGAGCCGGGCTGTTTATGGCGGCGGCGGGTCTGTTGGCCCTGGTCTTTTCCGCCAAGCTGCTGGTGTGGGGATTCCGAGTGATTGTCGATTTTGTCAACGATCTGCTGCATAGAAGGAGGAAACTACAATGAAATTGGGGTGGAAACGAATTTTGACCATTTGCGCCGCTTTGGGCTTGGCCGGGCTGCTGATCGCCATGGTTGGCAAAGCGCTGGGAGGCCGCACGGCGTTGGCGTTTCGGACGGACGACGGCATGATGATTTATCGGCCCTGGGGCAGCGCCTTTTATGGTCTGGACGGCGGCTCCCAGCACGGCGTTGTAGACAATATGCTCCGCTTGGCACGTTGGGGCGAAGACTTGGAGGACTGGAGCGACGATATCGCCGACGATTTAGACGATTGGTTAGGTCAAGGGATGGAGGATTTTTTGGACGATATCGAAGACGGCTTTGAAGATTGGGCGGAATCGACTGATTGGGACGCTCTGGAAGTCGACATAAATCAATGGTTTGAAGAAGGAGAGGTTACTATGGGACCTGTAATCAATGAAAAATTAGAAGAAATTCGGGATTTGGATGTGGCGACTATTTCAGCGCCGGTGCGAATCAAGGAGGGACAGGGTTTTGCCATCTCCATCGTCCAAAATAACGATCGGCTGGAAGTGGGATATCAGATGAAGGACGGCCGATTGACAGTGAAGGAACGGAAGATTCCGGGCCTCCATTTGAATCTCAACAATCTAAAATCCAACGAGATTGAAATCACCATCCCTGCCGGCGTTTCTCTGGGCGACGCACAGCTGCGCAGCGTCAGCGGCAGCATAGATTTGGATTTGGAAAACGCCGCAGCGGAAGCGGTGAAAATGGATACCGTCAGCGGCCGAATGAAGGCTGACGGATTCGCCGCCAGCCAGGCGGAGCTGCAAAGCGTTTCTGGCCGCATAGAGCTGGAGGCAGACGTGAGCCAGCGGACCGTTCTCCACAGCGTGTCTGGCAACATTCAAGCCGAAGGCCGGTTGACGGGGGAGATTCAGGTCGATACCGTTTCTGGCGGCGTGGATTTGGAAATCAAAGACCAGCCCAATTTATATCAGTATAACTGCTCCAGCACCTCAGGCCGCATCCAGATCAACGGCCAGTCCTATAAACGCAGCGTTTCCAAGGCCGACGGCTCCAATCGAATTGACGTCGTCACCATCAGCGGCAGAATTCAGCTGGAGTTTGACAAAGACTGATCGTTCCAGCATAGGCTTTCCCAGCGCAGATAAGCGGCTTTTGCCGCTTATCTGCATTTTTGTCTGCGGAATGCGCCTCTTGACTTGCCGGCAGGCAGGGGAGTATCATGAAGAAAACAAAGGAGGCTGCGAAAAATGGAAATACAGAAGCAAATGGAGCAGTATATCGAAGAAAACCGGGAGCAGATGTTGGCGCTCTGGGAGCGGCTGGTTAACGCAGAGAGCTATGTGGGCGAAGCGGACAATGTGAACCGAGTTTTGGCCATGGTCCAACGGGAGTTTGAAGCCGAGGGTTTCGACTGCCGTTTGGAAGACGTAGGCAGTGGTTGGGGCGGAACCCTGGTAGGGACGTTGGGAGCGGAACGGGGAGGCAAGCCCATTCTGTTTTCCGGCCATTTGGATACCGTCTTTCCCAAAGGCAGCTGGGGCGAGAATCCCTTTGTCATTCGGGAAGACAAAGCATATGGCCCTGGCGTTCTGGATATGAAAGGGGGCGTGGTCGTCGCCCTATATGCCGTCAAGGCTTTGAATCAGGTTGGATATCGGGAGCGGCCTCTTAAAATTATCTTCTCCGGCAATGAGGAAAAAGGCCATATCAATTCCACTGGCGCGCAAGTCTTTTTGGAAGAGGCTAAAGATTGCCTCTTCGCGTTCAATATGGAAACCGGCTTGGCGGACGGCTGTCTGTGCGTGGGGCGCAAAGGTCATTTGGGCTGTCGAATCGTCGTAAACGGCGTGGAGTCCCATGCAGGCAACGATTTTGAAAGCGGCCGTAGCGCCATTGAGGAGGCGGCCCACAAGGTTTTGGCTATTCAGGCTCTCACCGACCTGGAGGAGGGAACCACTGTCAATGTGGGCGTGATTCAGGGGGGCACAGTGGTCAACGCAGTGCCCGGCCAATGCCGGTTTGAGGTGGATATTCGGGTGGCCAAAGAGGAGGGACGCCGGCGAATTAAGGCGGCGCTGCCTCAAATTGTTCAACAGTGCGCGGTGGAGGGGACCTCTGCGACATATGAATTCCAGGGGGATTCTCCGATTTATGAAACCACGCCGGAGGTGGAGCGCTTTTATCGGTTTGTCTGCCAGATCGCCCGAGAACAGGGCTTACCGGAGCCGGGCCGCCGGGTGTTGGGCGGCTTTTCCGACGCGGCCTATGTTTCTTTAGCGGGGACGCCCGTCCTCTGTTCCTTTGGCGTCCAGGGCCAATGGAACCACACCAAGCGGGAATATGCCTTGGTGGAAACCTTGTTTCAGCGGGCCAACTATATCGCCGCCATCGTCCAGCAGAGCGGGCGGTTTTAAGGCGTCCAGACGCTGCGAAGCGGCTCTTTGCCTGGGACCTCCCAAGAAACACAAACGCGCTTCGCGCCATGACAGTTCGGGAAATCGTCGGTTGAAAAAAGTTTTCGCTCCTTTTCAATTGTGTTGATAAGATCGGCGGGCGGTTGGTCGGCCTTGTAAAAGAGAAAACAAACAGCGGGCTGGGACAAAAGTCCCGCCCGCTGTTTTGGCGTGATACAATTTGCATAAACCGCGTTCTCAGGCTACTCGCCTAATTGACGATGATTCTGGTCCAAAATTCGTCGTATTTGCCGGCCATATCGCCCAGGTCCTTGTAGATCTGGCAACGTTCCAACGTTTCCGCGTCTGGATACTGGACGGGATCGTTTTTGATTTCGTCGGGCAAATTTTCCAGCACTTGGCTCTGCGGAGTAGAATAATTGATGTACTCCCGGTTTTCGGCGGCAATCTCTTCCGAGCACATAAAATTGATGAATTGCTCGGCCAGCTCTTTGTTGGGGGCGTCTTTGAGGATGCACATATTGTCAAACCACAGGTTGGAGCCCTCGACGGGAATCACATAATTCAAGTCTTCGTTCTGCTCGATCATGGTGATGGCGTCGCCGCTGTAGCAGACGGCCATGGCCGCTTCGCCGGCGATCATCTTGTCCTTCACCTCGTCGCCGGTGTAGGCTAGCACCAAGGGCTTCTGTTCCATCAGCTTTTCCTTGGCCTCTTCGATCTGGGCTTCGTCTCGGGAGTTCATGTCGTAGCCGCAGACAATCAAAGCCACGCCCATGCTGTCCCGCACGCTGTTCATCATAAAGAAGTTCTTTTCATATTTCGGGTCCCAAAGATCCGCCCAAGCGGTAATGGGGCCGTCTGTCATGGTCGTGTTGTAGATAATGCCCACCGTGCCCCACATATAGGGCACGCTGTATTTGTTGCCCGGGTCAAAATCGCGGTTCAAACAGTAGTCGCTGATATATTGCAGGTTGGGGATATTATCCAGGTTCAGTTCGGCCAGCATATCCTCCCGGATCATGCGCTCGATCATGTAATCAGAGGGGATAACCACGTCATAAGTCCCCTTCACCGTTTTCAGCTTGGTGTACATATCTTCGTTCTGTTCGAACATCTCATAATTCACCTTGCAGTCAAACTGGTCTTCAAACTTTTCGATGACATCTTCTCCGATGTAATCTCCCCAGTTATAGACGTTGAGCGTCTGTTTGCCGTCGTCGTTCGCGCAGCCGGCAGCCAGCCCCAGAAGCATGGCCAAAGCCAATACAAGGGAAATCATTCTTTTCAACCCTAACATCACTCCTAAAAATAAAATAAATGTATCAGAACGGCCCTCTTATCGACGGACCTGTTTCTGCTTTTTGGCCTCTCGGGAAGAGCGCAGATTGATGAGAATCAACAGCAGCAGCACCGAGACAAACATAATGGCCGAAATGGCGTTGATCTCCGGCTTGACGCCTTTGCGCGTCATGGAATAGACCGTCATAGACAAAGTGGAGACGCCGCCGCCGGCTGTGAAAAAGGATACCACGAAATCGTCCAGCGAGATGGTGAAAGCCAGCAAGGCTCCGGTGACTACGCCGGGCATGATTTCGGGCAGCACCACCTTGAAAAAGGCTTGAGAAGGGGTAGCTCCTAAGTCCAGCGCCGCTTCAAACAGGCTGCGATCCATCTGGTAAAGCCGAGGCGCCACCGAAGTAATCACATAAGGCACGCAGAAGGCGATGTGGCTGAGCAGCAGGGACACATAACCCAGCTTAAAGCCCAAAAAGGTGAACAGCAGCAGCAAAGAAATACCGGTGACGATATCTGGGTTAACCAACGGCAGGGAGGATACGTTGTTGAGCAGTCTGCGGACTTTCCGCCGAGAATAATACATCCCAAGAGCGGCCAGAGTGCCCATGACCATCGAAACCAGAGAGGCGATCAGGGCGACGCTCAGCGTCGTATAAAGCGAGCGCATGATGGCGCCGTCTTCAAAAAGAGATTGATACCACTTGAGGGAAAAACCGCCCCAGGAGCCTCGAGATTTGTTGGCGTTGAAGGAATAAACGATCAGTACCGCGATGGGCGCATAAAGAAACAGAAAAATCAGAGCGGAATACAGGATGGAAACGGGAGATTTTTTCACTTTTTTCATAGCAGCACATTCCCTCCCGCGTTTTCATCTTCATATTTGCGCGCGACGTTCATAGCCGCCAGAATCAGGACCATCAGCGCCACGCTCATGGCGGAGCCCAGCCCCCAGTTGCCCACGACCTTGAACTGGTTTTCAATAATATCGCCGATCAAAGCCTGTTGGCCGCCGCCCAGCAGCCGGGAGATAATAAAGGTGGAAACCGCCGGCATAAAGGTCATGGAAACGCCGGAGATAACGCCAGGCAGGCTCAGCGGGAAAATCACCTTGCGAAACACCACAAAACGGTTGGCCCCCAGATCCTGCGCAGCCTCCACCACGCTGGAATCGATCTTGACCAGCACGTTATAAATCGGCAGGATCATAAAAGGAAGAAAATTATATACATTTCCCAAAATAACCGCGCCTTGGGTGTACATCAGGTCCAGAGGCCCCAGTCCCAGTTTGCCCAACAGGGTGTTGATCAGGCCAGTGCGCTCCAGCAGGGTCATCCAAGCGTAAGTACGAAGCAGGAAATTCATCCACATGGGCAGCACAAAGAGGAAAACCATGGTATCTCGAAGGCCGGGACGCATTTTGGATAAAATGTAGGCCATGGGATAGCCCAGAGCCAGGCAAATGAGGGTGGAAACCGCCGCCACCTTGATGGAGCGCCACAGCACCTGCAAATAAACTGGGTCTTCAAAATTGAAAAAGGCTTTATAATGCTCCAGCGTCAAGCCGCCGTTGGGGCCGGCAAAGCTATAGAACACGATTAGGATCAGCGGGGCCAGAATGAAAATCAGAGCGTAAACGGCAAAGGGCAGGCTGGCGTATCGAAATTTCTTCATTCTTCCGCCTCCTTTGCCTCGTCAGACGGGTTTTGATCCTCCCGAAGGGATTTTTTCATGATGTGGATATCAAAGGGAGCCACTTGCAGGCCCACGTCGGCGCCTACCGCTTCCGGCAGAGTGGAATGGACCAGCCAACGGGCGCCGTCTGGGCTTTCCACCGTCATTTCATAGTGGACGCCTTTGAACACCAGATCGACGATGCGACCGCAGATCAGATGGTCTGCCGGCGGCGCGATTTTGAAATCCTCCGGCCGGATCACCACGTCCACCTCTTCGTCCTTGCCAAAGCCCTGGTCCGTGCATTCAAAGCGTTTGCCGCCAAAGGAACAGAGGAAATCCCGGTGAATCACGCCGGGCACGATGTTGCTTTCCCCAATGAAATCCGCCACGAAAGCGTTGACAGGCTCATTGTAGATGCCGATGGGCGTGCCTTCCTGCTGGATGGAACCCTTGTTCATCACCACAATGGTATCGCTCATTGTCAGAGCTTCCTCTTGGTCGTGAGTGACGTAAATAAAAGTGATGCCCAGCTCTCGCTGGATTTTTTTCAACTCCAGCTGCATTTCCTTGCGCAGCTTTAAGTCCAAAGCGCCCAAGGGTTCGTCCAGCAACAGAACTTGGGGGCGGTTGGCCAGCGACCGGGCGATGGCCACCCGCTGCTGTTCGCCGCCGGAGAGAGAAGAGGGAATGCGCTTTTCATAACCCTCTAAGTTGACCAGAGCCAGCATTTCAGAAACTCGACGGCCGATCTCCTTTTCCGTTAGATGGTTGGTCTTTTGGTTGACGCGCAGACCAAAGGCCACGTTTTCGTAGACGTTCAAGTGGGTGAAAAGGGCGTATCGCTGAAACACCGTGTTCACCGGCCGCTTGTGTGGGGGCGTGTCGTTGATTGCCTTACCGTCAAAATAGACCGTGCCGGAATCCGGCGATTCAAAGCCGCCAATGATGCGCAAGGTGGTAGTCTTGCCGCAGCCAGAAGGGCCCAAAAATGTGACGAACTCCTTGTCGTGCACATTCAGATTGATGGATTTCAAAACTTCCTTGTTTCCAAAATTCTTACGGATATTTTCAAGGCGGATCAAACAATCAGACATTTCCCATCCCCCGATCAAAACGTTTATTTTTAAGGATTTTCTTTCATTGGCCGCAGCAGGGCGATTTTTAGGGCCCGATGCAACATACAAAATATATCCTCTGTGTGTCAAAAAGTCAATGATTTTCGCGTATTTTTTGCAAAGATTCCAGAGGGGATTGAAAGGGGGTTTGAAAAAACTCTGAAAATCGCCGTTTTACGCGGTTTTACTCTGGATTACTCGCATCGCAAAAAAGAAGCGACAAAAAATTTTTCGCTTCTGTCCGTGGAAAAAGCCGGATTTTAGTCGGGCCCCGCCGCAGGGGGGAGGCCGGGAGTCCGGCGAAACGATTTTCCCGGCTTTGCCGGGGAAATCTATGCAATCGGAGGGGTCCCCAGAAAATCTATGATTTTCTGGGGAACTTTTTCTTGCCCCGTCAGTCTAAAGGGGTAAAAAGGGCGCGAAGCCCGAAGAACAGGAGGAATTTGGATGAAGAGGGAACTGATCGCCTTGACGATGGCGGGAATGTTGGCTTTGGGGACGACGCCAGCCGTTTGGGCTCAATCGGCGGACATGAGCGCTCAAGCCGAAGAAGCGACCCGCAAGGTCAAACAGACTCTATCCATCGGCGACGAGTACGAAGGATTCCACAGCGAATACCAGGAAAACAACGGCAACCCCCGCTGGAGCTTTTTCTGGACTGGAGAGGAAGGGGCCAGCCTGACGGCAGAAGCCACGGTTCAGGGCAAAGTGCTTCGATATTATTTGAATTTGCCCAATGAGGAGCGACGGTATGACGGCTCTTTCGCCCCTCAAACGCCTAAGCTGAGCGACAGCCAGGCAGATCAAATCGCCCAAGAATTCCTGAATCGCGTATTGACGGAAGGGGAAAGCGTTTCGTTGCAAGACGCTTGGCAGCGGCACAACGACGAGAGAATCTATTATTCCTTCACCATCGACCTGAACGGTCTGCCTTCGCCCCTTTCCGGCCAACTTCAACTGGACGACCGGCAGGGCCGAGTCGTCAGCTTCTGGCGGACGGACAGCGGCGATTATCTGGGCGGCGTGCCGTCGGCTTCTCCCCAGATTCAGGCTCAGGCTGGGGAACAAACTTTGCGGGGCGCGGACGAACTGCAGCTGGAATACGCCGCCGCCAAACAGGGCGAAAAGGCGCTGCTGCGCTATGCGCCTGTCAGCCAGGATATTCTGGTAACAGACGCCCAAAGCGGACAACTGCTCAACCTTACAGAAATGCAGCAGGAGGCCATGGAAAAACAGGCGCGGACTGGCGGCAATGAAGCCTCCGCCGATATGGCGGCGCCGGCTGGCAAGGCAGAGGGCGGCGGCTTGAGCCAGGCGGAGCAGCAAGGAATCGATAAGCTGAAAAACGTGATGAACGTTCAACAGCTGGAAACCAAGCTGCGGGCCATGCCTGAGCTGGCGTTGGAGGGCTTTCAGCTGGAAGACAGCGCTTATTACTACAATAAGGACAAGGATCTTTATACTTGTCGGATGAACTATTTGAAAAAAGAGGGAGAGAATTCGTATCATAAAAATCTGACGGTCAACGCCCAAACCGGCGCGCTCCAAAACCTGGATAGCTACGGCTCGAAAGAGCAGGAATATCTGGAGGGAGAAGCCTCCCAGGCCAAGGCTCAGGCGTTTGTAAGCCAATATTTTTCTCAGCAGGCAGAGCAAGTCGCTCCATATCAAGGCTCCAGCGCCTATATGGGCGAAGGGACCCTGTTGGTTCGGCAGCATCAAAACATTCCCTACCCCGCCAATTATTATCGCTTGACCTTTGATCGGAAAGGCGTTTTGGTCAGCTTTGGAAGTCAGTGGGACGAAGACGCCCAGTTCGATTCTCCCGAAGGGATTGTCAGCGGTCAGGCGGCGTTGGAAAGCTGGCGGAAGGCGCGGCCTGTGGAGCTGGCCTATGCCGCCGCCCCCGATGTCCAGAACGACCGGTATGACAACAAGCTGATTTTGGCCTATCAATATGGTCGGCAGGCTCAAAGCGTCTATGCTGTGGACGCCAAAACCGGCGAAGCGCTGGCGGAGAAAGGAGCCGAAGCGGACAAGATTTCTTATACCGACGTTTCGGAACGAGATCAGGAAATTCTGGCCCTGGCTCAGCTGGGCGTGGGATACAAGAGCCAAACCTTTGACAAAAAGAAGCCTCTGACGCAAGCCGAGCTGTTGTCCTTCTTGGTTTCGGCCAACGGCGATTATTATGACCCCCAGCAGAAGGATCAGCTGGACGCTTTGTATGCGACCGCCTATGATCTGGGGATGCTGTCTCGGGGGCAGCGGGACGAAACGGCTCCAGTGACCCGTATTCAACTGATTAAAACGTTGCTGGATATGTCCGGTTATGGCAAGGCGGCGCAGATTTCCGGCATTTTTACCTGTTCCTTTGCAGACGCGGCGGATATCGCGGCGGAAGACTATGGCTATGCTGCCGTCGCCCAAGGCCTGGGCGTGGTTCGGGGCGACGCCGCCGGGCGGCTTTTTCCCGAAGCGCAGGCCACCAGAGAGCAGATGGCCATTATGTTCTATCACTTTATGAATCGGGCATAAAATGGTATTGCCCCGCAGGCGGAAAGAAAAGAAGAGAGGCGCGGCATGGAGGGAGACCATGCCGCGCCTGCTTTTGTGCAGTTTTTTCTATGAAGATTTTCCTTCCTCAGTCCGGGAGATCACATATAGGCTGTTTTCGTCGTTTCCATCCCATAAGCCGGCGTAAAAGGTTTCGGTCTGCTCGTCATAGCAGCAGAAAGCTCTGCCCTCGTAGACGCTGTCCTGCCAGTGCAGCTGGGCGGGATCGATCCCCTTTTGCAGCAGAGTTTTTTCGGTAACGGCGGCATGTTCTTCTGCGTCTTCCTCTTCTGCGTGAGCTTGGATATAATCCATAGTAGAATCGACGCATTGCCAACCCAGTTCTTCCAGCGCCTCCTCGGCGGTGTCATATTCCACCATGGTCAAGGCGTTGAGCAGGTTTTCCAGCAGAAAATCGGATACCTTATTATAGGCCAAGGACCATTGGGTAATGGGATTTGCTTCATGCTGCATGAAAACCGGCGGGTCTTGCTGCGACAGGTCTTCTGTCCGTATGCCATACGTGACGACGCCCGCTCCATAGTCGCTGCCGATCTCCAGGTAATCGCATACTTGGGCTTTTTCCGCTTCTTCCAGGCGACGGTACAGCGGACAGGGGATCATCGGAAAGGGAATCATTTGGCCCGTCCAGAGGTCGCCGGTGGCCAGAAGCGGGCAATTCCAGGCAACTTCCATGAATTCCTGGTAAACTGGGGGCAGAGGCAGGTTCAGCTCCATTTTCATCGTTTCAAACGCTTGCGCAGTTTCTGGCCCGCCAAAGCCCAATCGGCGTAAAATTTGCGGGGCGGTTATCTCATATTGCATCCGAAGGCCCTCCTGTTTCTTTTTTACATTGGCCGGCCATAGGGCAAGCGGCGCATTCGCCGCCGCAACGTCCTTTGCCTCGCCGCAGAGCGCGGAAAGCGGTTCGCAATCCGGCGGCCACGGCGGCCAGCAGCAGATAATCCAAAATGTTCATCGGCGGTTCCTCTTTAAAAAAGCAAAGCCAGCCGGTAAACCAAAAAAGCCGCCAGCCAGGCCACGCCTGTTTGGTAACAAACGACAAACAAAGCCCGCCGAGCGCCGCCCATTTCCCGCTTGACGGCGGCTACGGCGGCTACGCAGGGAGTATACAGCAGGGTGAAGGTCAAAAAGGCGAGAGCGGCGGCGGGGGACAAAGCGCCCGACAGGGCGGCGGGCAGATTGGCCATAGAACTGCCAGTCAGCACGGCCAAGGTGCTGACAACCGCCTCCTTAGCGGTAAAGCCGGTGATGAGAGCGGTGGAAAACTGCCAGGAGCCAAAGCCCAAGGGGGCAAAAATCGGGGCGATCAGCCGGCCTGCCGCGGCCAGCAGGCTTTGGCCGCTGTTCGCCGCCACATTGAATCTGGCGTCAAAAGTCTGCAAAAACCAGATGGCCAAAGAAGCCACAAAAATGATGGTGAAAGCCCGGGTGATGAAATCCTTGGCTTTGTCCCACACCAGCCGCAGCACGCTTTTAGGCGCCGGCAGCCGGTAAGAGGGCAGTTCCATAACAAAGGGCGCCGGCGATCCTTGAAAAGCAGTTTTGCTCAAAATCAGGCAGGACAGCACGCCCAGCGCGATACCGGAGACATAGAGCCCCATCATCACCCAAACGGCTTGCTTGGGGAAAAAGGCGGCGGCGAACACGCTATAAATGGGCAGCTTTGCGCTGCACGAGATAAAAGGAGTGAGCAGGATGGTCATCCGCCTGTCCCGTTCGCTGTTCAGGGTGCGGGTCGCCATGACGGCGGGCACTGTGCAGCCAAAGCCAATGAGCATGGGCACAAAGGAGCGGCCGGAAAGGCCGATTTTGCGCAACAATTTATCCATTACAAAGGCTACTCGAGCCATATAACCGCTGTCCTCCAGCAGAGACAGGAAAAAGAACAGGGTGACGATGACAGGCAGGAAGGAGAGCACGCTGCCGATGCCGGCGAAAACGCCGTCGATAATCAGCGAATGAACCACCGGATTGATGCCGTAAGCCGTCAGGCTCCGATCGGCCCAAAGGGCGGCTTGATCGATGCCCAGCGACAGCAAATCGCTGAGAAAGCTGCCCACCAGGCCAAAGGTCAGCCAAAAAATCAGCAGCATAGCGCCCAAAAAGATAGGAATGGCGAAATATTTGTGCGTCAGCGCCCGGTCGATGCGGGCGGACCGTTGCGATTCTTTGGATTCCAGGGGGAGGCGGACCGTATCGGCGCAAAGCTGGTCCAAAAAACTGTAGCGCATATCGGCCAGAGCGGCGTTGCGGTCCATGCCAGAGGATTCCTCCATCTCGTCCACCGTGTGCTGAATCAGCTCCCGCTCGTTTTCGGAGAGGTTTAGCTGGGCCATCATGGGCTCGTCTCCCTCCAGCAGCTTGGTGGCGGCAAAGCGAGAGGGCACGCCGATGGCCGCCGCATGGTCTTCGATCATATGGCTGACCGAATGGATGGCCCGATGCACCGCCCCCTGACAAAAATCCATCCGCTTGGGCGTCTGACGCTGTTGGGCGGCTTTGACAGCCAGATCCACCAATTCCTGAACGCCTTCGTTTTTGCTGGCGGTAATGGGCGCCGCCGGAACGCCTAACTCTTGAGATAACCGGGCTACGTCGATGGAGCCGCCGTTGTTGCGCACCTCGTCCATCATGTTCAGAGCCAGCACTATGGGAATACCCAACTCCATCAGCTGCATGGTCAGATACAGGTTGCGTTCGATAGCGGTAGCGTCCACAATATTGATGATGCAATCCGGCTTTTCTTGCAATAAGTAATCGCGCGTCACAATTTCCTCGGAGGTATAGGGGGAAAGAGAATAGATGCCGGGCAGGTCTACCACGGTGGCGCCGCAGCTTTTGATGACGCCGTCTTTTCGATCCACCGTCACGCCGGGAAAATTTCCCACGTGCTGATTGCTGCCTGTCAGCTGATTGAACAGGGTGGTTTTGCCGCAGTTTTGGTTGCCGGCCAAGGCAAATTTCATTTGCCGACGCCCCCTTTCAGCGCCCCTTTTGGCGGGGCAGGCTGGGAATCGCAGGTTTGCTGCCGCGAGCAGCTTTGGCAGCCCGTTTCCTTAAATCGCTCTCCCAGCGGGCAGATGGAAACGGTTTGAGCGTCCTCCAAGCGGATCGTCAGGGCGTAGCTGCGAAGGCGAAGCTCGATGGGATCGCCCATGGGGGCGGTTTTGCGAACCGTCACCGCAGTTTTGGGGGTCAGACCCATATCCAACAGTCGCCGGCGCAGAGCGCCTTGGCCTCCCACGTCGGTAATCACAGCGGTCTGCCCGATAGGCAGTTGATCCAAAGTCATATTCGTTGATTCCCCTCTTTTTGAAGTCGGATTTAGTTAGCTTCTGATAACATTTTACCCAGAAACCTCCGCCGCGTCAACCTAAAATCTTCGTCCAATCCCTCCATTGGCCGGAAATTCCTTGCGGAGGGTAAGCAAAGGGAGTATACGAAATGCAAAAAAGCGAAGCGGGCGAAGGGGAGCGGAAAATGGGCCTCTTCTCATCCAAAAAACAAAGCATTCACGGCTTGGGCGGCGCAGAAAAATCGCTCCAAAAAGGGCTGAAAAACATGGAGGAAATGTGCCGCCGAGCGAAAGCAATCTATGGTCCAAAGCGGCGAATATACGGAAAGCCGCTCGGAACATTGTTTCCGAGCGGCTTTGTTTCGGGCGGCAAACGGTTAATACAGCTTGAAGAGCAAGGAGGCGAATTCCGCCCGGGTGATGGAGTTCAGCGGCTTGACTACGTTGGATCCGCTATAGCCGGAGATCACCCCCAAGGAAGTCATCAGGTTCACATGATCCAGGGCCCAGGAGGGGATATCGGCTTTGTCCTCGTATCCGGCGGCGGAATAGGCATAGCCCCGCTGGAGCGTGCGGCCCAGCAGCGTCATCACCTGGGCTCGGGTCACAGAGGTCTGGGGTTGAAAGACCGACCGACCCTTAGCGTCGGCGCCGCCGATCATAATGCCCTGGGCATATAAAGCCTTGACATGGGGCAAAGCCCAATCAGAAATCTTGCCGGCGTCGGCGTAGGGCAATGTTACGTCTGCATAAGAGGCGGTATCAATGCCTAGATACCGGGAAAGCAGGGCGGCGGCCATTTCGTTGGTGGTGTTGTTCTGAGGCATGAATTGGCTGTCGGTAGAAAATACGCCCTTGCCTCGCAGGAACTCGGCGTAATCCCGACCCCAGTGATCGGCCATATCTTCAAAGGGGGGTTCTGGGTCGGGCTGGCCCAAGGTCAGGCTGGTCCGGCCGATATTGCCAAACAGGTCCGAAGCGGTAATGGTCAGCCGGTGCAGGCCCGAAGTCTGCTGCGGCAGCTGGGCTGTCAGAGCGCCGGTTTGGCTGTCATAATTGAAATCCAAAGAACCGCCGTCGTAGGTCACGCGGATATTGGCCTTGGGCACAAGGAAGCTGGAGGAATCCCGAACGGTAGCGACCAAGGTCTGAGGCGCCGCCGGCTCAGAGGGCTGCTGGGGCGTCGGTTCCGGTTCGGGCAGAGACGGCGTCTCGTCGCGGGGTTCGCCAGGCTGTTCCGGTTGGTCGGTCTCCGGGTCAGCCGGCGCGGTGGTTGAATCAGAAACGGATTCGATTGGCTTTTGGCCGTCGCCTTCCGGGGCGTCGGTTTGTTCGGACTGTTTTGCGGCGTCGTCAGAGGACGACGGGGCTTCAGGTTTGGCCTCCGGGTTGGGCTGGGTAATCAAAATCTCCGGCGGCGTGGAATCGGGCTGAGCCTCGGTGTAGTGAGCCACCATCTGATCGATGTATACGCTGCCTTTTTGCCCTGGGGCTACGGCGGCGCTGAAACCTTGGATAGAACGGGCGCCGGTAGGCACGCTGACGGTGACCAGAGTCCAATCAGAGCCGGCGTTGAAGGCCCGTTGCTCAACCGCGCCTCCGCTCATGGCAAAGTTGATTTTCATGGCTTTGGCCGGATTGCCCTTGGCGTAGAAGGTCAGGTTTCGAGCGCCGGACAGCTTGAGCGGAGAATCGGCGTTGAACACAACGACTCCTTCCTCCTCCATGTTAGCGGGGGCGGCGTAGGACAGGGCCAAAGCGCCGGAGCCATAGCGCGCGTTCTCCAGAGAATGGGTAATCTGGCTGGAGCCGGACAGAGCGTCGTTGTCGGCGCTGAAGGTATAGCCGACGGCTTGTTCAAAGCCAGTGAGAATCTCAGGCATCTTGCCTACAGACACAGGGATTCGAGCGGAAAAACCGTTGTGGGTCACAACGATTTCACCCGAAGCGCCGGCTATGGACGAAGCGGTGAATACGCCCGCTTGGGTAATGGTTCCGGCGTTGCCCGTCACCTCCCAGGTAAACAGCTCGTCCTGCTCATAGAGGATGCGGGATTGGGCGAAGGCGTCAATATCCAAGTCCACCGTTTCGCCCATGTCCAGCGCCAAGGTGGAAACTTCGGCGCCGTTTCGCTTAATCAGCACGCGATCGGGCTGGGAATAGACGGTGACAGAAGCCGGCATGGAGAGGGACGCAGGGTTGTCCAGGGAGATTTTATATTCCCCGGCCTGATCCGGCGCGGTAAAGACGGCGCCCTCCAGAGGTTGGGTTTGGCCGTCCGGCGAGGAGACCACAAAGCCGGATTGATAGGAGGAGACGGGATAATAATGCTGATCAAAGGTGTTGGCCCCCATGGTGATTCTGGCGCCCTTTAGAGTGGCGGCGCTGTGGGGAAAAACGAAGGAGCCGGCTTCCTCGCCGGTTTTGGGGGCGGTGTTGACGAACATCAGGTAGTTGGCGCATTTGCGCAGAGAGCCCTCTGAGGGGATATTCACCACCTCGGTTTTGGAGGAACCAGGCTGACGCACCGCTTCGGCGGAGGAGCCGCCGCCGTCCAGATTGACGATATTGGTACAGCCTTTGTTGGCCAGCAGCTGGGCGGCGTCTTTCAACGAAACGCCCCGGCTGATTTCCAGCCGGCCGTCGTGAACCAAGGCTGTGGCGCTGCCGTCGTCTCGGACGCCCAGCAGGGTTCTGGGCTCTCGGGAAGTGGAAAGGCCGGACTGCATGACGCCGTTTTTCATCACCATGTCGCCGGCGCCGCAGGCATAGACTACGTCGGCAAAGGCTTCGTTGTAGACGTTGGCCCGAAAGGTCACGGTTTCGCCCACTTGCAGAGAGTCAATGGTGTAGCCCCGGTTGTTATACGCTTTGGAAGAGGTGAGGATAAATTCTCCTTCGCTGATGGGGGTAGAGCCGTTGACGGCGGAATCCACAGAGGCGACGGTGAACTGCTTGTCCTGACCAATGCGCAGAGGCTCGCTGTCCACAGGGGTCAGCCGCACCACGACGCCCTCGCCCGAGCTGTGGGTTTGAGTTGAAAAATCGCTGTTGAGCAGATAAATACCCGCATTGTTCCGCAACTTGTTGAAGGCGTATATCGGATAATCGCCGGTGGCGGAGGAATACAGGCTCATAGCCATCTGGGGGGCGCCGACGATCATCTTGCCGTCAGGCTTGATTCCTACGGCGTTCCACATACCGTCGGAGCTGACCAGGCGGCCGTTGTTGACCACAAGGCCCGAGGGCAAGCCGGTAGACATGACGAAAAAGTCTGCATTGGCCGCGCCGTAGACGCTCTGACCTTGTTTTTGGACAAAATCGATGATTTCGTTGATGTCGGATTTTCCATACAGTTTATTTCCATATGCCACGATGGGCGCCACGTCCTTGCCTGGGGTATAATCCAGCCGGAAGGACTGCTGGCGCAGATCGCCGGTCTGGGAGGAGGCGGCGGTATAGCGCAGGCCGTTGGCGATATCGTATGTATCGGAAAAAGACAAGGTGTCCGCGGCCAGAGCAGGGGCGGGGGGCAGCAGCGAAGCCGCCAAGGCGCCGGCGCACAGGGCGGACAGCAGGCGCTGGGTTATTTTTTTCATGAGTGCTCCTTTCTTTATAGGCGATTTTGTATCTGGCGCAGCCGCCGAAGGGCCGCAGTCGCAATCTTATACAAGCATACCATAGAAACGGCGAAATGAAAATGGTAATAACGCACAAATTATCAAAAGAACGACTTTCTTCTGTTGAAAAAATTGACGCCTGTGATATGATTAGGTCGGCAAGAGCAGGCGAGGGCCGGCCTTTTCGCCGGCTTTTGGAAATAGCGCCGCCTGAGATCGACCCGCGCTGCAAAATCTGAGAAAAAGAGGTCTTATTATGCCAAGTGAAAAAGCGGTTAAGAGCGATTCTATCCTGAGACGGATCTTTAAGCGGTATTTTGTGGACGCCATGGGCGCTATGGCCCTGGGACTGTTTTCCTCGCTGATTATCGGGCTGATTATCTCCCAGCTTTCCCAGATCGGTCCCCTGGCCTTCCTACAGCCGGTGACAGAGGTGTTGAGCGCCAAATCCCCTGTGATCGGCGCGGCGATCGGCGTAGCCGTGGCTTATGGGCTCAAAGCGGACCCGTTGGTCATTTTCTCCGCCGCCTCCTGCGGCGCCATCGGCTATGCCGCCGGCGACGGGGCCGGCGGGCCGGTGGGCGCCTTTATCGCCGCGCTGGTAGGGGCGGAGCTGGGCCAGCTGATTTCCAAAAAGACGCCGGTGGATATCATCGTCACTCCCATGGTCGCCATTGTCACAGGCGGTCTGGCCGGCGGCTTTGTGGGGCCTTATGTTCAAAGCTTTATGCATTGGTTTGGCAATCTGATCAACGAGGCCACCATGCTGCGTCCGCTGCCCATGGGCATTATTGTGGGCGTCGCAGTGGGTATGGCGCTGACGCTGCCCATCAGCTCCGCCGCCCTGTGCATTATGATGGACCTAAACGGCCTGGCGGCGGGCGCCGCCGTGGCGGGCTGCTGCGCTCAGATGGTGGGCTTCGCGGTGGTTTCTTTCCGGGAAAACGGGGTAGGCGGCCTGCTCAGCCAAGGTTTGGGCACCTCTATGCTTCAGATCCCCAATATTATGCGCCGCCCTCAAATCTGGATCGCTCCTACAGTGGCCAGCGGCCTGTGCGGCGCCGTCAGCGCCGCCCTGCTGGGCATGACGAATAACGCCGCCGGCGCTGGAATGGGCACCAGCGGCCTGGTGGGCCAGTTTGGCGCCATAGCCTCTATGGGCGCTTCGCCCAAGACCTTTTTGCTCATTGGCCTGGCGCATTTTCTGCTGCCCGCCGCCGCGGCTCTGGCCGTTCATCTGTTGCTGCGCCGGGTGGGATGGGTGAGAGAGGGCGATATGAAGCTGGAGGTTTGAGCGCCGCGTCAAAAAAGCGCGCCTTCTCTGTATCGCGAAAAAACCTGCTCTTTTGTTTCAGAGCAGGTTTTTTTGACGCTATTTTTAAGAAAATTGTAATAGAAAATTGATTTGTAATAGTGAAATCCCGGAGAAAAAGTGGTACAATGGAAATGGCCTGTGGAGGCGGCCCGCCGCTTGAGGGAGCCGCCGGCGGGCAACGGCAGAATATCAGTTGTTTTAAAAAGGAGAAACGTAAAATGGAAAGCGCATATCAAATTTTTACCGATATCACGACGGACTTGACCGCCGAATGGATGGCGGCCAATCATGTGATTTGGCTGTTTCACGGCCTTGTCATCGACGGCAAAGAAGTTAAAGATGATTTTGGGAAAAGCGTGCCTCGAGACGTCTATTATGAGAGGCTCCGGCAGGGCATGAAGCCCACCACCACCCATGTGGATATGCCAACCTTTATAGAAAATTTTGAAAAAGCTCTCCAGGCGGGCAAAGACGTGCTGTATGTGGCGGTTTCCGGCAAGCTCAGCGGCAGCTTAAACACCTATCCCATCGCCGCCGAGGAGCTGCGGGCCAAATATCCCGATCGCCGCATCGAGGCTTTTGATACCTGCGCGATCTCTATGGGACAGGGCTTGATTGTGATGAAGGTTGTGGAAATGCAGCGGCAGGGCTATACGATGGATCAAGTGCTGGAGCAGCTGCCCCGGCTGCGGGACACAACCTGCCATTTCTTTACGGTGGACGACTTGAATCACCTGTACCGGGGCGGCCGTCTATCCCGCTCCAGCGCTTTAATGGGGTCGCTGATGGGAATCAAACCGGTGATGTATGTGACGAACGACGGCGCTTTGCAGCCGCTGAGCAAAATCCGGGGCCGCCGTCAGGCCATTGAAGAGCTTGCAAGGCTGGTGAAGGAGCACGCGGAGGACCCTCAAAATCAAACCATTTACATCGGCCACGCCGATTGTCAGGAGGACGCGGAATATCTGGCCGAATTGGTGCGGGAACAGACGCAGCCTCAAGCGGTGGACGTCCGGTTTCTGGCTCCCGTCATCGGCGCTCACGCCGGACCAGGTACTCTGGCGATTTTCTGCGCCGGGCAATCCAGGCTGAAAAAATGACCGTCCTTTATTTGATTCGCCATGGGCTGACGGCCAGCAACAGCGCCGGCGTTTTTCAGGGACGGCGGGATATGCCCCTCAGCGAAAGGGGGGCGGAGCAAGCTCGGCTGCTGGGGCGGCGGTTTGCCGGCGTCCCTTTGGACGCCCTGTATTGCTCCGCTTTGAGCCGGGCCCGGCAGACGGCGGAGGAAATCGCCCAGCATACCGGCCTGGAACCAGTTCCGTTGGAAGGGCTCAACGAAATCGATATGGGCGAGATGGCCGGGCATACGATAGAAGAGTGTAAACTTCTGTATCCGGCGGCGGCCGCCGCTCTGGAGGAAAACCCAGCAGAATTTTCCGCCCCCGGCGGGGAAAGCGCTCGCCAGGTTTATGCTCGAGCAGTGAGGACGATAGAGGCACTGGCGGCGCAAAAACCAGGAAAAACCTTGGCGGCGGTGTCTCACGGTTTTGTCATTCAGGCGTTTTTGAATTATATAGAAACTCTCTCCCCTGAACCCCGAGGATTAAAGCGCTTTATTGTGGGCAATACGGCGGTAAACAAGCTGATTTTTGAGCCGCAGCGGCCTCCTCGCGCGGAATATGTCAATGACCAGAGCCATTTGCCGCCGGAATGGAGATAGAAGAAACGGAGGATTTTGCAATGACGGAAATCACGCTGCCCTATGGAAAGGGCCATATCGGCGCTCCGATAGCCGAGGAGCGTATTGCCGGTTGGATTCGCAGCCGATTGGACGAATACCGGCCTCCGGCAGGCCAGAAAGAGCTGGCGGAGCAGGCGATGGCCGCTCCCATCGGAAGCCCCGCTTTGGCGGAGCTGGCCCAGGGAAAAAATAAGGTCGTGATTTTGTGCAGCGACCACACCCGGCCTGTGCCCAGCCGGTATCTCCTGCCGCCCATGCTGGAGCAAATTCGCCAGGGCAATCCTCAGGCGGATATTACGCTGCTTGTGGCGACCGGCTGCCACAGAGGCTCAACGGCGCAGGAGCTGGAGGAGAAATTCGGCCCAGAGATCATGGCTCGAGAGAAAATTGTGGTTCACGACTGCGACAATGAGGAACATATGCAGTATATGGGCGTTTTGCCCTCTGGAGGGCCGCTGTACCTGAATCAAATAGCCGTTCAAGCGGATTTGTTGGCGGCGGAAGGGTTTATCGAGCCCCATTTTTTTGCCGGGTTTTCCGGCGGGAGGAAAAGCGTGTTGCCCGGCGTCGCCGCCCGGCAAACGGTATACGCCAATCATTGCGCCGCCTTTATCGCTGATTCCCATTCGCGGGCCGGTTGCTTGGAGGGCAACCCAATCCATCGAGATATGGTCTGGGCGGCGGAACGGGCGGGACTGGCGTTCATTGTCAACGCTGTCGTCGACAGCCGGAAGCGGCTGATCGCCGCCTTTGCCGGTCATTTTGATCAGGCTCACCGTAAAGGCGCCGATTTTCTGGCCTCTCTGTGCCGAGATAAAGCCATACCGGCGGATATTGTGATAACCAGCAACAACGGCTACCCTTTGGACCAGAATATCTATCAGGCGGTCAAGGGAATTTCCACCGCCGAGCTTTGCTGCCGTCCTGGCGGCGTGATTATCATGGCCGCCCAATGTCAGGACGGCGTGGGAGGCGACGGATTTTACCGCGCCTTTGCCGAAAACCGAGACGCTGGCGATATTCTTCAGAAAATTTTGGCCGTGCCCCAACAGCAAACCCAAGCAGATCAGTGGCAATCCCAAATTTTTGCTCGAGCGTTGGTCAAATGTCGGGTGATTTTGATCAGCGACGCCCCAGACCAGATTGTTCGGGATCTGCATATGATTCCTGCCCATTCGCTGGGAGAGGCTTTGATCTTGGCCGAACAGACTCTGGGCGATCCCCAGGCCAGAATCGCCGTCATTCCCGAAGGAATTTCCAGCATTGTGGAGGAATAGCAAAGGGCTGTCCCAAGCAAAAGAGGCAAAGCCTTGGCGCGGCTATGCGGTCAAACGCACAATCATGGAGGATAAAAAGCCTCCCAACGCAGAACATTAACTGCATTGGGAGGCTTTTGCGCCGCATAGAGCAATCTATGGTTTTCAGCACGGCGGCTGCGACCGATCAGGAGGAAGCCAGGGACGCCAGCAAGATTCGGCCGGACCCGCGGTAGACGTTGACCAAGCCTTCGCCGGAAGCGGCGGAACCTACCAGCGTTTTGCCCGAGCGCTCTACGGTAAAATTCAGGCTGCCGGACCAGCAGATGGCAAAATGACCGTCGATTTTCAAAACGTCGTCGTTCAATACAACCTCCACAATTTCCGAGCGGGGGACGGCGCTTTCCAGAACGCAAGCGCCGGAGCCCGTCAGCTTTAGGTTGAAGAGCCCTTCGTTACCCGTCATCACAGAGGAAAAAGAAGCGCGAGCCTGAATTTCATGCCGAACAGAGCTTTCACATGCTAAAAACATTCCATCTTCCACCACCAGTCCGCCAGACCAATCTGCGGCATTCTCCAGCAACAGGTACCGATAGGTGGGTTCAGTGACCAGCAGGCCGCAGCCCACATATTCGGGCTTGACGGCGGATTCCTTGGAAACGGCTCCTTTGACCATCTTGCCGAGAAAATCGCTCACGCCTTTGATGCCAGTGGTGGCGTGGACGTCGCCGACCGTCCACTGCATGGCGCCGGCTTGCAGCACAAGGCCTACAGAGCCGTCCAGATTGGCTGCGACTTGCCGGCGCTTGACGTTCATCTGGCTCATAAAATATTCTGTTTGGGCGGCGGCAGGGGAAACAGAATAATCCATAGCGTGTTCAATGACAGTAAAAACGCCCATGGTTTCAGTTGCGATATGTCCGGTCGGACTGGTGAGATTTTTGATCGTATACATAGAGAAGCTCCTCCAAAATCGGTTGTCGAGACGCCCCGACAGGAAAACTGTGGGGTTGATTGCGCGCCTTGTCTGGGCGACGGCGCTGGGGCTTTGCGCGCAAAAGGCCCCAGCCTCGGGCAGCGAGACTCAGAAATCGGATAAGTCAAAAGAGTTGCGCCCGTCGGCGCTTGCCGCCTCCGCCGTTAGTCGATGATTACGCAGGCGATGAGGCCGTCTTTGTCCAGGGAGAATTTCACCAGCGCTTCTGTTTTTTCACCGTCTAATGTGTAGTGAACCGGAAGATTCTGGTACAGCTCGCCCTCTTCTGATAACTCCACAGAGTTCACTATGGATTTCTGCCCATTCATGGCGCATTGGGCCAGGAACCGTATGATTCCATCGTTGGCGATGGCAGGCTCTAGGCAGTTGGGAGCAAAATATTTGCCCAACGCGCTTTCCCAGTTCGCCCTCATCTGCTGATTGGCCTCTTCGGCCTTTTTCTGCTCTTCTTCTCCGCTTCGCAAATCTGCGCAGCATAAATTTTCTTACAAACAAATCATACTATAATCAGCGCGAATTGTCAAATAGTTGCTAAAAAGCGAATTTCAATAAGAACAGGGAATTTTCCAAGAGAAAAAACACGAGATATTTGGTGAAAACATAAAAATATTGCCGCTTCCAGTCAGGGCGGAAGCAGCAATATTTTTGAATATAATGTTAAAATTTATAGAACTCCGATCGGCGGCCGATCTATGTCCCAGGCTTCGGATACAAGAGGCCGGGTTCCTGCGTCCTTTCCGCTCAAATGGAGTCGCGGCCGTCGCGCCGCTCCGACTCCAGCGCCCAAATATGCCGGTCTTTGCGAAAAAGCAGGCAAGTCAGCAAGCCCAGCAGCCACAACAGCAAAAAAAGCAGCGCTGCGCCAGAGCCTTTGCCGCCGCCCAGCAGCCGGATCAAAAGGTTATTGGGGCGCAGAGAGGCCGTCAGCGGCTCAAACACGCCGTCCACCAAAAAACCGCCCAACAAATAGCCCAGGGGAATGGTGAAGTATTGCAAAGCGTTTCGGGCGGAATAGACCCGGCCCTGCATCTCCACAGGGATATGGGAGCGCAAGAGAGCGCTCAGGTTGGCGTTCATCGCGGGGATGGCCAGCCAGCCCAGCGTAGCCCCCAAGTACCAGACGGGGCCGCAGCGACCCAGGGCCAGCAGCAGGTTTTCTGTGCCCATAGAAAAAAGCAAGGCGTTGCAAACCGCTCGCACCCGGCTTTTGGGCTGCGGCGCCAAAAAGACAAGGACGCTGCCCGCCACATTGGCCAAGCCGGCGCAGGTATTGATCAGCCCCAGCACCGTTTGGCTGCCGCCAGGGCGGGATAGCGCCATAGCAGGCAGAGCTGCGTTATACATGGAAGCCGTCAAGTTGATGGCGGAAAGAAAGAGGATGAGGTCCAATATGCCTCGATGTCTCCAGAGCCAGCGCAGGCCGGATTGGATAGAGCCCCGCAGATCCTGTTTTTCGCCGCTTTCCGGCAGTTTGGGGATGCGGATGAACAGCAGCAAGCTGAGAAAAGCCGCGGCAAAAGTTGAAAGATCCGCCAGCATCACCAGCCGCAGCCCGCCAAAGGCCAGCAGAGCCGTGGCCAGCGCAGGGGACAGGATAGCGATTAGGGAATTGGAAAAGGACTGAACCGCCGCCACCCGCTGGTATTGTTCCCGAGGCGCCAGCAGACTGGCCGCCGCCGTGGAAGCAGGGGACTGGAAGGCGTTCATCAGCCCGCCGAAAGCGTTGAGGGCGTATAAATGCCAGAGGGCCAGTTTGCCGCTTTGCAGCAAAAATAGGGCCGTCAGCGTGCCCAAAGCGGCCAGAGCGTCGCACACAAGCATTGTCCGGCGCTTATCCCATCGGTCGCTTAGCGCGCCGGCAAACAGGCTGAGCAACACATAGGGCGCATAGGAACAGACGGAAAGCAGGGCCGAACTTAGGGCGGAACCCTGTTGCTGGTAGCTCCAGATAACCAGAGCGAAGCTGGTCATAGCCGTGCCTAGAGCGGAGAGACATTGGCCGCTCTCCAGAGCCAAAAAAGGCCCCAGCCCGGCCAAAGACCGCCGTTGACGGGAAAAGAAGGAAAAAACGGCCGATCGGATGGAATATTGACGTTTCATAAATGGCTTTGCTCCTTTTTGATGTAAATTTCGCTGATTTTTTCGATTTTTCATCAAAAGCAAAGCCAAAACGGGCAATTTCAGTTTTCGGACCATCGGCCCTTAGCCGAACAATTGCTCCGCGCAATTTTGCCCGTTAGGCTTTGCGCGGAGCGGCGACAGACATCAATTTCACAGCGTTTCGCCTCCGTTCAGTGGAATCTGTCTATCAGTATAAAGGAAAACCGGAGGATCGTCAAGATACCACGTTGCACTTGCAGGAAAGTAATTGTTTCATTGATAAGCGCCTCCCCTTAAATCATCTTGAATCGATTGTCGGCCTCGCGCACTGCGGACTGCCAGCTGCAGTTTCTTGCCGCCAGACAGGCAATCTTTCGAGGGCTTTTCTTTATAAAACCAAATAATCGCGGCAAAAAACCCCGAAAGCCTTGAAAGTCAAGACCTCCGGGGTTTTCCATTTTGGCAGCCGGAGAAGGATTCGAACCCTCACAAACAGAGTCAGAGTCTGTCGTGCTACCCTTACACAATCCGGCTATTTCCATCTGCTTAGCGGCGTTAACCGCGGCTACATGATTTATTATACTCAATTTCTCGGGAATGTCAACACTCAAAATGAAAAAATACGAAATTTTTTTCAGCAGACCCAATCGAGCTATTTTTTGCAGGGGCAAAATATTTTTCCATGGAATGTCCTTTCATGGAGCTGTTTTCCGCTTTCATTTTGTTGTATCATGGAAGCGGCCTGCCGCCGGGGGCAGGAGCCTTAGGAAAAGATAGCAAAAAGAGAGGGATTCAGATGCGAATGGAACAAGAAAAATTGGCGAAATGGCTGATTGAATTGGACGACTTGACGAATCAAATCTCCGATGAAATCAATTTACTAAAAGCGGTTTGCACCGCTATGGGCATGGATGGGATATCGGCGGACGCTTTTACAGACGGCTTGTTTGCGCTGACGGACCATTTGAACCAGCTGAACCTGCGGATGAGCCAGATCATGCGTCAAGTGAGAGAGCAAAGCTGACCAGGGGGCCAAAAACGACAAAAAAGCCGACCAGACGGTCGGCTTTTTGCCGAGATAAGCCTATAAGCCGGGTTCTGTTTATGCAGCCATCTATCTGGGACGCGCGTCGCCGCGCGCCTCAAGCCGCCTCCCGGGGACGGGCCGGGCAAGCCCTGCGCCAAAAAAGCGCCGCCCCCTGCCGGCGTTGCTTCGGATAGAGTTTACAGAATCCCCCTGTTACCAGGGGGACTGGTGGGCTCTTACCCCGCCTTTCCACCCTTACCGCGCCGCGGCGCGGCGGTATCTCTCTGTTGCACTTGTCCTAAGGTCGCCCTCGGCGGACGTTATCCGCTATCCTGCCCTGCGAAGCCCGGACTTTCCTCATGCGCGGCCTTTCGGCGCTGCGCACGCGGCTGCTCAGCTTACTCGGGTTTTCATTATACATGGCGGAGAGGGAAAATGTCAATTGCATTGGCGAAAAAATCCGGCTCCGCGCAGAGCGGCAAAAAAATGGCCTGTTTGAAAAAGTATACTTTTTCAAACAGGCTTTTTGCATCGCTTACATTTCACATATCGGCCCCTTTTTTTGAAAATTAAGTGGTTGTGATAAATTTTTTTGCCACGATTTTTTCTGTTTGAAAAAGTATAGGTTTTCAAACAAGCAAACGGGGCTTTTTGCCGCGGCTCGTTCGTGAAAGGAGATGGGAAAATGCTTTCGATGCAGCTGAAAAACGGCGAATATCTGACGATTGGCGAAGACATTGTGGTGCAGGTTTTCCAAATGGGCTCGTCCTTCCGGGTGGCCGTCGAGGCGCCGAAGGAGATTCCCATCGTCCGGGGCGAAATCCGGGAGAGGGAGGGTCGGCGCCCGGCTTGTATCAAGGAGCGCAAGCCCAAGAGCCCGTCTCGCCAGGAGCGCGATAAGCGACGCGATTTCAAGCGGTCTGCGCAGGCCGATTGAGATAGATAGGCGCACGGCGGCAGAGGCAGTCTGGCCAGATGCTCCGCTGCAAGAGGCGCAAACAACCCCAACGGACAGGCGGAAGGATTCGCCTGTGAATGGATTAAGGAGATTTTTTTTATGCGTATTCAACACAATATTATGGCTATGTCGGCCTACCGGAACTACACCAACAACGTTTCGGCCATGAAGAAGAACCTGGAGAAGCTGTCTTCCGGTTACAAGATCAACCGCGCTGGCGACGACGCCGCCGGTCTGGCCATTTCCGAGAAGATGCGGGCCCAGATCACCGGCCTGCAGACCGCTCAGAAGAACGCCAAGGACGGCATCAGCTTGGTGCAGACAGCCGAAGGCGCCCTGACAGAAGTCCATGATATGCTCAACCGTATGGTGGAACTGGCTACCCAATCCGCCAACGGCACTTATGACAACACCACCGACCGCGCCCAGATGCAGAAGGAAGTCAACCAGCTGCTCAGCGAAATCGACCGCATCGCCGACAGCTCCAACTTCAACGGCATCAACCTGCTGGACGGCACGCTGGGCCTGAATACCGATGCGTTCAGCTTCTCCGATGCGGCTTTTGTGGAAGCTAACAATGGCAAGGTCGCTGGTTCTGATCTAGCGTTGGACAACGCTAATTTGCATAAAGAAGTGAGCGGTGTTTCCACTCAGACTCCGCCTAAATTCACCGTTGATTTTGGTACTTTGGCAGGCACTACTACTGCTGCTAATCAGACTTTGAAGTTTAATATCTTAGGCGAAGCTATTACAGCTGATTTGGGGGCTGCAGGTACGAAAACCGCAACTGATATCGCTAATGCAGCGAAAACTGCTTTGCTTACGAGTGGTATTGCGGTGAAAAAAACGGATGGCGCTGCTGGTACCGGCGCAGATTCTGTAAAAGTTGGTGACTTTGTCTTTGAAGTCGCTGCAGGTGGAGCAGGAGAGCTTACCTTCACATATGCCGGCCATTTCGAGAATGGCACCTATAAGATAGCAACCGGAACTCCTCCTCCCGAATTTACAAAAGATCAAGCTGACGCCATTAATGCGGTAATTGGCCAAGGCGTTAAGAAAGTAACTGGTGGAACTGCTGACGCTGTGATCACTGGCGACGTGATCCACGATACCACGAAGGTGGATTATGCTGTTGCTAAGAGCCCCAGCACTTTTGCCGGCGTGGACGTTGACATTTCCAGCATTGTTGGTCACGAAAATACGTTGACTATTGATGGCCAGACCTATATGTTCCAAACCAAAGCTTTGAATACTACGGAACAGGCCGCTTTTGACGCTAAAGTAGCTGCTGCTGGTGCGACAAAAATCGATGTCAGCAAAGGAAAAAATGAAGAAGAACGTATCCATATGGCTGTTGACGCCCTATCCAAGCAGAATTCCATTACAGGTAAGGATATGAACGCTGATGGTACTGTCGGAGCTACCAACGGTCGTACTTGGAAGATTTCTTCTGTCAATGGAACAACCATCCACATTGATCAGACTGCCGCTACCACTGACACTACCAAAGCTCTTAAGACTTATGCTGATGTGGCCGCTGTGATTTCTGGTCAAACGCCTGCCACTGCTGAAAAGCAGATCGGCACTAACATCAAGATCGACAACGCCAAGGTAGCCGAGGGCAATACTTTGAATATCGACGGCACCAAATATGTGTTCACTGAAGACCTGGAAGGCAAGACTGATACGGACGACGTCAAGTACGTGCAGTTCACCAAAGGCGGCGATGATGCTGCCGCCAACCTTCAGGCCAAAATTGGAGGGGCTTCTGAGATTAACGATGATGGCGATACAGTCACCGTTCGTGCCGCTGTCAAAGGCAAGCCTGCTCCCCAGGTCCTGGGCAAGGGCCTGACCCTGCAAATCGGCGACACAGCGGATGCTTTCAACCAGCTGAACGTGGCTGTGCGGGATATGCACGCCAAGTCTCTGGGCATCGGCGGGCTGGATATCTCCACCGAGGAGGCCGCCCAGGCTGCTACCGACAAGATCAAGGCTGCGATTAACACCGTGTCCGACGTTCGCGGTACGCTGGGCGCTACCCAGAACCGTCTGGACCACACCATCAACAACCTGAGTGTCATGACCGAAAACATCCAGGACGCCGAATCCAGCATCCGCGATGTGGACGTGGCCGAGGAAATGATGGCTTACACCAAGAACAACATCCTGATTCAGTCCGCCCAGGCCATGCTGGCCCAGGCGAACCAGGTTCCTCAGGGCGTTCTGCAGCTGCTGCAATAAGCAAAAAGCAAGCTCCCTCCATGGGGAAAACCGAAAGGAGCTGGCCAAATGGCCGGCTCCTTTTTTGGGTATAATCGGCAGCGAGCCCCCGGAGAGAGGACGAACTCTCGCCCTCTCCCCGGAGCCCCGCTCCCTCTCTCAAACAGTTTCAACAAAATCAAATCCCCAAAAGGAGGAATGTTTTCATGCCGCAAACGCAAAAAAGCGTTTTGGTCGATAAAGACCTTCGCCCTGCCTATTTTGATAACTTCCATTGTCTGGCCGCCGACTGCCGCCTTTCCTGCTGCAAAGGCTGGCATATTAGCTTTGATAAAAAAGATTATCTTTCGCTGAAACGGGAAAAAGGCTCGCCTCAGCTGAATCAAATGCTGGAAAATGGCTTGCGCCGCATCCGCCGAGGCCCGCTGTCCGAGATCCATTATGGCGAATTTGTGATGTCGGGCGGCGTCTGCCCGCTGCTGCGGGAGGACAGCCTGTGCGCCCTTCAGGTGGAAAAAGGCCATGAAGCCCTGCCCTTCGTATGCCGCTCCTTCCCGCGGTCGGAGCGTCCTCAAATTTCCGGTTACCTGGAGCGCTCTCTGAGCCCTGCCTGCGAGGGCGTGTTGGCTCTGCTGTGGGATTTGCCGGACGGGGTGGATTTTCTCTCCGACCCGCTGCCTAAAGGCCCCTTTCAGCGCCATACCTTTGACGAAGACGAATACTTGCAGCCCAATTTTCACCAGATTCGTTCGGTCTGCATCGACCTGCTGCAAGACCGCCGTTTTGTTCTGCCTCATCGCATCTTGCTAATGGGCGTGTTGCTCAACGAATTGATGGAAGGCCAGCGGGATATATCCCGCTGGCTGGCAAAGGCAAGCTCTTTGCCAGCGGACGCGCTGCCCCGGGAAATCTTGAACCATTCTGGAGAAAAATCCCTTCCCATGTTCCTCAGCAATAACTTAAAAGTGCTGCTGAGCCTATCCCCTTCCAACGGAGCTTTCCTCCCCATAAAGCGGCAAATTTTCGACGCAATGAACATCGAAATACACCCAAATTCCTCCAAAGCCACCATCCCCAACAGCCCTTATCTGCGAGCTAAAGAGCGTTTCGATGCGTTGCCCCAGGCGGAATATTTTATGGAAAACCTGATGGTTTCCCTGTTTTTTCATCTTCATTTGCCCACTGTATCCGACTTGGAAGCGATGTGGAAAAGCTATGTGAATTTCTGCAATCTTTATTCTTTCTATCGTTTTATGGCTGTGATGAGCTGCCGAGAAAACGCAGGCGAATTGCAAGAAGAGCTGTTCCGCTCAATCGTTCATGCCAGCCGTGGCCTCATTCACAACGGCGCTCATCAAGCCTCCTTGCGGGACGAGCTGTTCAAAAACGACAGCGCCACGCTGGCCCATATGGCCATTCTGCTGGGCAATTGAATCCAAAGGTAGGGTTTACCTTCCAAAAACAAAAGCGGGCCTCTTAGGCCCGCTTTTTCGCCGCAAAGGGCGTTTGCTCCGCTCACAGACGCTTGCACATCATGATTTTTTCCTGATCTCGCCAAAGTTCCACAAAGCCCTTTTTTAAAAACATTTGAATCGACGGGTTATCCAACGCCACGCCGTCCCGCAGCTCCGCAATCCCTTGCTCCCTGGCTTGAAGACACAACAAATCAAGGGCCTGCCCGCCGTATCCTCGGTCCCGATATCGGCTATATACCAGGATATCCGTCAGATACGCCTGTTCCTCCTGGCTGAAATGCCAAGCGGCCTCCCCCACAAAGCAATCCAGTTCCGGCGCAAATAAATACCGATAAAAACGCTCTCCTCCTGCGTCAAGAACCCATTTTTGATACCAAACAGACCATTTTTGCTGCGGAAAACCCACAGCGCCGCCCCACTTTTGATTGAATGCCATGGTTTCCTCATCGCTCAATAGCTGTTGTCTAAAGCTCAGCTGCTCCAGGGAAGGGATAACAAATTGAATCATGTTTTTCACACTAACTCCAAGTATAGGGATAGGAAATAAAGAAAGCTAGCCTATGTCCTGCTGCGTGCAGGACATAGGCTGGGCTTATCTGGGCGTACAGGCGGAAGAATGGGCCTGGCGCCCGTTATGGTGGGCCTTCAGGGGATCGAACCCGGGACCGTCCGGTTAT
>CAJTUM010000010.1 GCA_910579575.1 uncultured Eubacteriales bacterium
CCGCCGAAAAACTACAAAATTTCTTCGGCGTTTTCTTACAATTTCATATTGGCGTTGACAGCATTGTCCTGGTATGAAAAGGCGACAGAGCAGGGCAACCAGTATGCGCAGTACCGTCTGGGTAGGCTCTATCTCTCCGGCGAGGAAGTTCCCAAGGATGTGAGGCGGGCGGTAGAATACCTGACCGCCTCCGCAGAACGAGGCAACCAATATGCGCAGTATGCCCTCGGCAAGCTCTACCTGATGGGCAAGGATATCCCGCAGGACGAGGAAGCCGCACACAGGTGGCTGACCGCCTCCGCCAAACAGGGCAACCAGTACGCCCAATTCTTTCTGGAGCGCATTGGGCAGTTCCGTGACCCATCCGTCCTGTTGGCGGCGACACGGCTGCTCCACCATCTGGCGAACACCTTTCGGGACAACGCCCAGCCACCCGCCAACCCTGCCGGTCTGCGCATGGACTCCAATCGCAGGCGAAAACTGATGCAGAAGCGTCTGGCAATGGGTCACAAACCGGACGATCATGAGGAGAACCTGCAAACGCCAAGATAAAACCACTTCCTTTTTAGTCAGGATTGTGGTAAACTAAGTTCAGCGAGGTGATCTGAATGAGCGAACATGAACTTCAACGACGGATCGCAGCCGTTAAAACTGCCGATGCCATCAACGCTATTGAGGGTGCGCCGATATCTGACTATGCCCGTGAACTCTCGACTCGTTGGGCCAAGGGCGAAATTACCGGCGAGCAGATGAAAGCGGCGCTGTTGGCTTCTCACAGGAAACTGGCGGAGCAGGTACGGACCAATGCCTGATATTTATCTCTATGAGGATGTCCCTGTTCTGAAAAACAAGCTGGACATCAAGGATGATAAGGTCTTGGATCTGGTGGAGGCTGAACAGTCCCGCAATAACATGATGCTTTTGTATGAGCAGGGCTTTGAAGATTTTACGCCTGCAGGACTCTGCGCCATCCACCAATACCTGTTCGGAGATATTTATGACTGGGCGGGCCAGTACCGGATCATCAATATTGCCAAACGGGAAAAGCTGTTGGCGGGTCGGAGCGTCTGGTACAGCAATGATGAGGATATCCAGAGAGATCTGGATTCCGCTTTTGCCGAGCTGCACAGCCGCCAGTGGAAGGAGCTGTTCCGAACCGAATTCGTCCGTGAGCTGGCCCACTGTTTTCCAAGGATCTGGCAGGTCCATCCCTTCCGGGAGGGGAACACACGGACGGTGGTTATGATGATGACTTTCTTTGTGGAACACTATGGCTACCACATGGATCAGGAGCTGATGGCGGCAAGCGCAGGCTATGTCCGGGACTCATTTGTTATGGCCTCCTTGGATCAGAATTCCGAGTATGAGCATCTGGAGCGAATATTACTGGATGCGGTCTGCAATAAGCCAATCTCCTACACGACCGCATCGTTGGAAGGTCCCGAGTTATCTCCTTCGCAGAAGGAGAAGTACCGGAAATATCAGAAGGATGACTACATTCCCGAGCCGCATTACCGGCGTGAGGATAACTGAATATCAACTCATTTGAGTGGAGTGCCTTGACTGGCACTCCACTTTTTCATTTTGGAGGTGAGATAAAAAATGCCCTATATCCATTTTACCGAGGAACAGAAAAACCGTGCCGCCTCCGTCAATCTGGAGGAGTTTCTGCGTATGCGCGGCGAAAAGCTCACCCGCTCCGGCGGGGAGAAGCGCATGGCAAGCGACCACAGCGTCACTATCCGGGGCAGTGAGTGGTACGACCACGCCACCGAAAAAGGCGGCGGCCCCATTTCCTTCGTGCGGGACTTCTATGGACTCAGCTACCCGGAGGCGGTGTCGCTCCTTCTGGACGGTGAGCAGGGCGTGGAGTATCCGATGGCAAAGCAGAAGGAGGAAGCCCCGCCGAAGCCCTTTGAGCTGCCGCCTGTCAACGGTGACTGCCGCCGTGTGTATGCCTACCTACTCAAGCAGCGGCATATAGACCGTGAAGTCGTTTCCCATTTTGTGAAAGCGGGCTTGCTCTATGAAGATGCCAAGTACCATAACTGCGTGTTCGTTGGGACGGATGAGAACGGCGCTCCCCGGCACGCCCACAAGCGCAGTACCAACAGCTACGGGGAAGCTTTCCGCATCAATATCAATGCGGAGGGCAGCGACCCCCATTACAGCTTCCACCATATCGGGGAGGACGAACAGCTCTTTGTGTTTGAAGCCCCGATAGATATGCTATCGTATATCTCACTCTACCCGGAGGACTGGGAGCGGTATAGCTATGTAGCCTGCTGTGGGACCTCGTCCATCCCCGTACTGAATATGCTTGACCGCCTGCCGCATCTGCGGCAGGTCTTTTTATGCCTCGACAACGATGAGCCAGGCCACGCCGCCAGTGGACGCATGGCGGAGCTGATAGCAGACTGTGGACTCAGCACAGAGAGGCTTGTCCCAGAAAACAAAGATTGGAACGAGGATCTCGCTTCGGAATACGCACAGGAGGAGGTGCAGATGCATTGTCAAATGTCTGGATTTTAATCATGGCAGGAGCCGCCATGTTTATCGTCATCGGTGGGCTGTCTCTGTTATCCCACCACTATACCCTCAACGGAATCAAATCCAGCACCGTGGGCGACGGTCAGCACGGGACGGCTCGTTGGGCGACGGAGAAAGAAATCAGGGACACCTATGCCCACATTCCCTTTGATGTCAGCGGTTGGCGGCAGGGTCACAACCGCCCCAAGGAGCAGGGACTCATCCTTGGCAGCACAGGCGGCAAAAACCATGTGACAGCGCTGGTGGACAACGACGATATTCACTGCCTGATGATCGGCGCCAGCGGCGTGGGAAAAACGGCGTTCTTTTTGTATCCCAATCTGGAATATGCCTGCGCCAGCGGCATGAGCTTCCTGGCACTGGACACCAAGGGCGACCTGGCCCGAAACTATGGCACGATTGCGAAGAAATACTACGGCTACAATGTGTCGGTGATCGACCTGCGAAACCCCACCCGCTCGGACGGCAATAATCTGCTGACACTGGTCAACCGCTATATGGACATCGCCAGAGAGGAGCCGAACAACCTTGCCGCCAGAGCCAAGGCGGAAAAATACGCCAAGATCCTCGCCAAGACCATTGTCAACCCCGAGGGCGATGCCTCCAACTACGGACAAAACGCCTTCTTCTACGATGCGGCAGAAGGTCTGCTCACGGCGACCATTCTGCTCCTTGCCGAGTTTCTGCCGCTCACACCAGAGAATTCTATCGAGTGCCGACACATCGTGTCGGTGTTCAAGCTGGTGCAGGATCTGCTGGAGCCGTCCGGCGTCAAGGGCAAGAGCCGGTTTCAGCTTCTGATGAATAAGCTGCCCTCGGAGCATAAGGCCCGGTGGTTTGCAGGCGCCGCCCTCAACTCGGCGGAGCAGGCCATGGCGTCGGTCATGTCCACGGTGCTGTTCCGGCTCAACGCCTTCCTCGACTCCGAGCTGGAGCAGGTGCTGTGCTTCGACAGCACCATTGATGCCGAGAAGTTTGCTTCGGAAAAGTCCGCCATCTTCCTGATCCTGCCCGAAGAAGATACTACCAAGAACTTCATGGCGGGGCTGATGATTCAAAACCTATCCCGTGAGCTGTTCTCTGTGGCGGACGAGAGCGGCGGCAAGCTGAAAAACCGTGTGGTGCTGTTCTGTGACGAGCTGGGCACCATGCCGCCCTTTGAGATACTGCCTCTGTTCAGCGCAGGGCGCTCAAGGCGGCTTACACTGGTACCCATTATCCAATCCCTTGCGCAGCTTGAAAAGAACTACGGTAAGGAGGGCTGCGAGATTATTCAGGACAACTGCCAGGATACCATTTTCGGCGTCTTCGCCCCCAACAGTCAGACCGCCGAGGTGCTGTCCAAATCCTTGGGCAATCGCACGGTGCTGTCCGGCTCGGTGAGCCGTGGAAAGAACGACCCCAGCCAGTCCCTGCAAATGATGGAGCGTCCGTTGCTCACGCCCGATGAGCTGAAATCCATTCCCAAGGGCAGCTTCATTGTGATGAAAACCGGAAACCATCCCATGCGGACGAGGCTGCGTCTGTTCCTTGACTGGGGCATCCGCTTTGAGGAGCCGTATGCTGTGCCGGAGCGTGCCCAGAGGAAGGTCGTCTACGCAAGCCGTCAGGCTTTGGAGCGAAGTATCCTGAAGCAATACGGCAAAGCGGCAGATGACGACAGCGCCGGCTATGCCGCCTCCGCCAAGGGCGGAATGGTGCATACGCCCGCTCCTGACCGCCGCAGCCAGCGGCAGGTAAAGGTGTGAGGTGGCGCTATGAGTTATTTTGGAACCATCTATGCTGACACGGAGCTTCCCCACCGGGCAAGGGCTGTTTATACGTACCTGCGTGACCGCTCCGGCGTCGCAGGAAGCTGCTGGCCGGGGATTAACACGATTGCCGCCGACCTGCATCTGTCCCGCAGCACCGTGAAGCGGGCATTGAACGAGCTGACCGCCAAAGGTTACCTGCAAAAAGAAAGCCGCTTTCGTCCCAACGGAAGCAGCACATCCAACTTATACACAGTCCACTGAAAAAAGCGCAGCTTCTCCGCCAAGGGGAAGCTGCACTTTTCTTGTGGACCGAGGGGAGGTTCATCATGAACCCCCTTGAAGGACTCACTCTATCTGAGGATTAAGACAGAGAAAGAACTACCAGTCATTTATGTACCCACTTCCGCAAAACCCTATACGCCCTCAGTGAAGCGGCATAGCCTTTCCTTGACCTTTAGCGGTTTTACACGGATTTTACATTTCTCCGATAACCGATTTGACATTCGGGCGGTATGATTTGGGCGTAGTCCGAAATGAAAATCATGAAATGAGAAGGAGAAATGCAAAATGAAGTTTGGAAAGAAAATTTTGGCTCTCGGGCTTATGGGGGTACTTGCTCTTTCTGTGCTGACAGGCTGCGGAAGTACCGGCGGCACGGTATCCACGGATGGCTCCACCTCTATGGAAAAGGTAATCGGGGCGCTGAAGGAAACCTTTGAAAGCGAGAACAAGTCCATTTCCGTCACATACAATCCCACCGGCTCCGGCTCAGGAATTACGGCGGTGGCGGAGGGGCGTTGCGACATCGGTCTTTCCAGCCGTGACCTGAAGGATGAGGAGATCGCACAGGGACTTGAGGGCACTGTACTGGCCTACGACGGTATCGCCATTATCGTCAATCCGGAAAATCCTGTCGCCGATCTGGATGTGGAAACTATCGGCAAGATTTTCACCGGCGAGATCACAAACTGGAGCGATGTGGGCGGCGCTGACGCCGAGATCGTGCTCATTGGCAGAGAGGCCGGCAGCGGCACCCGAGATGGTTTTGAATCCATCACCGGCACAAAGGACAACTGCAAATACCGTCAGGAGCTGACCTCCACCGGCGATGTGATCACCACCGTGGCAGGCAATCCGGCGGCTGTCGGGTATGCCTCTCTCGCCTCCCTCAAGGACAGCGTGAAAACGCTCACCGTGGGCGGCGTTACGCCCAGCGACGAAACCATCAAGGACGGCAGTTATCCTGTGCAGCGCAACTTTGTACTGGTGACAAAAAAAGACGAAACCCTCAGCCCTTCGGCGCAGAAGTTCTTCGACTACATCACTTCCGAAGAAGCGGCGGAGGTCATCAAAAATGAAGGCGCAGTGCCTGTGAAGTGATAAACCCATGAAGAACAGAAAAGCGGCTTTTGAAAAACTTGTCTACGGGATCTTCCTGCTGCTGGGGCTTGTGACGGTGGGCTGCGTGCTGCTCATCACCGTATATCTGGTGATCGCCGGACTGCCGGCGATTCGAGAGATAGGGCTTGTGCAGTTCCTATTCGGGAGGGTGTGGGCGTCCACTGCGGCAGAGCCATCCTATGGGATATTGCCCTTTATCCTCACCAGCGTTTACGGCACGGCCGGGGCGATTGTCATCGGCGTGCCCGTGGGCTTCCTGACAGCGGTGTACCTTGCAAAGCTGGCTCCGAAAGGGGTGAAATCTGCGGTGGGTACGGCGGTCAGCCTGCTGGCGGGCATCCCGTCGGTGGTGTACGGTCTGGTGGGTATGATCGTACTGGTTCCCGCCATAAGAGAAGCCTTCCGGCTGCCCGACGGGGCAAGCCTTTTTGCTGCCATCCTCGTGCTGGCGGTAATGATTTTGCCCTCCATCGTAAAGGTGTCAGTCACAGCACTGGAGGCCGTGCCAAAAGAATATGAAGATGCTTCCCTGTCTCTTGGTGCGACGCCGGTGGAAACCTATTTCAGAGTGTCTGTTCCAGCGGCAAAAAGCGGCATTGCCGCCGCCGTGGTGCTGGGCGTAGGCAGGGCCATTGGCGAGGCTATGGCGGTTATGATGGTCTGCGGGAATGTGGCGAATATGCCCTCTCTGTTCGGCAGCGTGCGCTTTCTTACAACGGCTGTGGCAACCGAGATGTCCTATTCCTCCGGTCTGCAACGGCAGGCGCTGTTTTCCATTGCTCTGGTGCTGTTCCTCTTTATCATGCTGATTAACGCCTGCCTCAACTTCTTTTTAAAGCGGGACAAGGAGGGAGCCAAATGAGCGGAAAGCGCAGGGCTTATAGTATCGTAATGAAGCTGCTGATGTGGCTTTCGGTGGGGCTGACAGGCGCATTGGTTCTCTTCCTGGTCGGCTTCATATTTGCGAAGGGACTTCCCAATATCACATGGGAGCTACTGACCGAGAGCCCCAGCTACCTGCAAAACAAAATTGGCATTCTGCCGGATATCGTGAACACGGTCTATCTTGTGTTGGCGACCCTTATCATCGTTCTGCCGCTGGGCGTGGGAGCGGCGGTCTATCTGACGGAATATGCCCATAACGGGCGCATTGTCAGCATGATCGAATATGCAGCCGAAACCCTTTCCGGCATTCCCTCTATCATATACGGCCTTGTGGGAATGCTGGCTTTTGCCAATAATTTCGGCAAATGTCTGCTTGCGGGCGCGCTGACGCTGGTCATTATGAATCTGCCCACCGTGATGCGCACGACACAGGAGAGCCTGAAAACAGTGCCCCAGAGCTATCGTGAGGGGGCGTTTGGTTTGGGAGCCGGAAAGTGGCGGGTCATCCGCACCGTAGTGCTTCCCGGCTGTGTAGACGGCGTTATCACCGGCTGTATCCTCACAGTGGGCAGGATCTTGGGTGAGTCGGCGGCACTGCTGTTTACGGCGGGCTTTGCCCATACCCTCGGCGGTGTTGTAAGCACACTTTTCAGCTCGGGGTGCAGCCTTACGGTGGCGCTGTATGTCTACGCCAAAGAGCAGGGAGAGTTTGAGGTGGCCTTTGCCATCGCTGCGGTTTTAATGATACTGACGCTACTCATCAACCTTGCGGCGGCGCTTGTGAGCAAATATTTTCAAAGGAGGCGAACAGCTTGAGTGCAGTGATCACAGTGAACGATTTATGCCTGTGGTACGGCAAGACCCAGGCACTGAAAAATATTGATATGCAGATCCCGGAAAAGAGCATCACCGCCTTGATCGGTCCCTCCGGCTGCGGGAAATCCACCTTCCTCAAAACCCTGAACCGTATGAACGACCTGATCCCCGAGGTGAGGATCACAGGCGAGGTGCTGTACCAAGAGCGCAATATTTTTGAAAAATCAGTAGATGTCAACGACCTTCGGAAGAACATTGGCATGGTATTTCAGAAGCCCAACCCCTTCCCCATGAGCGTTTACGACAATATCGCCTACGGTCCCCGTACCCACGGTATTCGCTCCAAGGCGATGCTGGATGAGATCGTGGAGCGGTCATTAAAAGGGGCGGCTATCTGGGATGAGGTGAAAGACAGGCTGAAGAAGTCTGCCCTGGGGCTCTCCGGCGGGCAGCAGCAGAGGCTTTGCATCGCCCGTGCGCTGGCGGTGGAGCCGGAGGTACTGCTGATGGACGAGCCCACCTCCGCCCTCGACCCAATCTCTACCGGCAAAATAGAGGAGCTTGCTCTTGAGCTGAAAAAGCGCTATACTATCGTTATCGTGACCCACAATATGCAGCAGGCGGTCCGAATCTCTGACCAAACGGCGTTTTTCCTGCTGGGTGAGCTGGTAGAGATAGGCGAAACGGAAGCTTTATTCTCCCAGCCCCGGGACAAGCGCACAGAAGATTACATCACAGGGAGGTTCGGATAATGCGTTCAAGGTTTGATGAGCAGCTTGATCTGCTGAATAAAGAGATGATCACCATGGGCGCCCTGTGCGAAAACGCCATCGCCATGTCCGCCAAAGCTGTGGCGGAAGGCGACCTCGCCCTGACCGAGTCCATACCTGCGCTTGCAGAGCAGATCGGGCAGAAGGAAAGGGAGATCGAAAGCCTTTGCCTGAAACTGCTTTTACAGCAGCAGCCGGTGGCGAAGGATCTGCGCATCATCTCCTCCGCCCTGAAAATGGTCACGGATATGGAGCGCATCGGACATCAGTCTGCTGACATTGCCGAAATCGTCAGGATGGCAAACCTCAAGGTGGGCGGTGATACGGAAGAAGTCCGTAACATGGCGCTTGCTGTGATAAAGATGGTCAGCGAGAGCATTGACGCCTTTGTAAAAAAAGACGACGCTATGGCACAGGCGGTCATCGCCTATGACGATGTGGTGGATGACTGCTTTGACCGTGTCAAAAAGCTGCTGATTGGCCGCTTCAGCCAACCGGGAATCGACGGTGAGCAGACCATCGACCTTTTGATGGTCGCAAAATATTTTGAACGAATCGGGGATCACGCAGTCAACATTGCAAAATGGGTGGTGTTCTCCATTACCGGAAGCAAGGGGTGAAAAAGATGATTTTTTGTGTGGAGGACGACAGCGGAATTCGTGACCTGATGATATATACTCTGAACGCCGCCGGCTTTGAAGCTGTCGGCTTTGGGGATGACGCAGCGTTTTGGGAAGCCATGAAGCAGCAAAGACCGGAGCTTATCCTGCTGGATATTATGCTGCCCGGAGAGGACGGGATTTCCATTCTCAAAAGCTTGCGTTCCCAAATCGTGACAAAGGATATCCCCGTCATTATGGCCACTGCCAAGGGCACGGAATACGATAAAGTGACCGGACTTGACTTGGGCGCAGACGATTATCTTTCAAAGCCTTTCGGCATGATGGAAATGGTGTCAAGAGTCAAGGCGGTTTTGCGCCGCACCGCTCCGAGGGAAGAACGGGAGCCTCTGCGCATCGACGGACTGGAGCTTGACCCTGGGTCCTGCATTGTTCAGATCGACGGAGAGCGTGTGGAGCTTACATTGAAAGAATTTAAGCTGCTGTTCACCTTCATGGAAAACATCGGCAGGGTGTTCACCCGTGAGCATCTGCTGGAAACCGTTTGGGGGCTGGACTATATCGGCGAAACACGAACAGTGGATGTACATATCGGCACCCTGCGGACAAAGCTGGGGAAATACAGCAGCCTAATTGCAACGGTGCGGGGTATCGGCTACCGTATGGAGGATAAGCTATGACAAAACGGATTTTCCGCTCCATCTGCTTTGTCGCCATTGCGGTTTTCCTTGCCTCCTTAATTCTCATTATGGGCGTGCTGTACAGCTACTTTTCGGGGGTGCAGCAAAGGCAGCTTCAAATGCAGTTAGAGCTTGCCGCACAGGGAGTCACCAATGAAGAAACCGCCTATTTTAGCGACCTTACGGTGCGGGATTATCGTATTACATGGATCGACACAGACGGGACGGTGCTGTATGACAGCGATGCACTCAGTTCGGATATGGAGAACCATTTGGAGCGTGAGGAGATCAAAGAAGCCCTTGCCACAGGCTATGGGGAAAGTAAACGGTATTCCGCTACGCTGATGGATCGCTCTCTTTATGCGGCGCAACGTTTGGAGGACGGAACCGTCCTGCGTCTTTCCATTGCGCAAAGCTCCATTTTAACGCTGGTACTTGGTATGGCACAGCCGATAAGCATTGTCATAGTTCTGGCGGTTGTCCTGTCCGTTGTCCTCGCTGTCCGCCTTTCTAAAAGCATTGTGAAGCCTTTGAATGAAATTGATTTAAATCATCCTCTTTCAAACGAGGGCTATGACGAACTTGCACCTCTTCTTCGTCGGATCGACGGCCAGCAGAAACAATTGCGGGGACAAAAGACCCGGCTGGAACAGAAGCAGGCCGAGCTGGACACTATCATCGGCAGTATGAGCGAAGGTATGGTACTGCTGAATGAACGAGGAAAGATCGTCAGCATCAATCCCGCTGCCATGCGCCTACTGGGTACAAGCTGGAACTGTGTGGGTACGGATATGCTGACGGTCAGCAGGAATTTGGATCTGCATGACATTCTATCTCGGGCATTACAGGGGCAGAGCGAAGTACAGACCGTAAGCCTTGAAGCCGGAAAATACCAAATCAGCGCCAGCCCGATAATGTCTGAAGAAAAAGTAGTCGGCGCCGCTCTTTGCTTTTTCGATGTGACCGAAAAGGAAAAGGCGGAGCAGATGCGCCGTGAGTTCACCTCCAATGTGTCCCATGAGCTGAAAACGCCCCTGCACTCCATTTCCGGCTATGCGGAGCTGCTCCAAAACGACATGGTGAAGCAGGAGGATATCGTCCCCTTTGCCGGAAAGATATACAGGGAAGCGCAGCGCATGACAAGTTTGGTGGAGGATATCCTGAGCCTTTCCCATTTAGACGAGGGCGCAGAGGACATGGAGTGGACAGAGGTCAAGCTGTATGAGCTTGCGTCGAAGGCCATCGCCGGTTTGGAGGCGGAGGCAAAGGCGGCCAAAGTGACAGTCTCCCTGTCCGGCGAGGACTGCCGCCTGCACGGCATTCCGCAACTTCTCCACAGTATTATCTACAACCTTTGCGACAACGCCATTAAATATAACAAAGTCGGCGGCGAGGTAAAGGTCAGCGTTGAAAAGCAGGACGCAGGCGCCCTTCTCACAGTTTCCGATACGGGTATCGGTATTCCCCCTCAGGAGCAGGAGCGCATTTTTGAACGGTTTTACCGTGTGGATAAGAGTCGTTCTAAAGAGGTTGGCGGTACAGGGTTGGGACTCTCCATCGTCAAGCACGCTGTGCTGATTCATCATGGGACGATCGAGGTGGATAGTGAAATAGGCAAAGGAACAACCATAACTGTCCGCTTACCGATGTAATTCAGAGAGAAAAACGAAGATTTTCAAAATCAACGATTGCTGCACCTAACCAATAAAAAAGAAGTGTCTGAGCCTTGAATTTTGCTCAGACGCTTCTTTTTTTGCACTTATTAATAAATCCTTGAAAATCGCTCAGTTCTTTTACTAAACCAGTCCCCGAACATTTTTCAACAAATATTTCTTTTTATTTTACAAGAACTTTACATATCTATGGTAACGGATTTGATGTTGATTTGATATAAGTAAAAAGTAAACGACTGATTCTGTAAATAGGGACATTATAAAAGCAGATGACATACCACAGACTGCTGTAGTACATCATCTGCTCAAAACCCCAAATCGTCTTGATTGCGAAGCATTTCAACAAAGGCAAGAATTAGCTTTTTTTGTTCTGGGGAACAGGTCGAAATCAAATGTATGATGGATTCCTGTTCAGGATAAAATACCCGGTCAGAGGAAACCCCAATGCCCCGAATCAAACGGTAAAGCGTATCTACGCTGGGGTTTTTCTCACCTAACTCGATTGCCGCAACATGGCGAAGCCCTGTTTCAGAACGCTCTGCAAGCTCCTCTCTCGTCAAGCCTTTTTCTTCCCGGAGTTCGCGCAGAATGGTACCCAAACGCTCCGTGTTTGGTGTCCTGCCAGCACCACATTGTTGAACTCTGCCAGCCTGCGGTAGTCGCCCTCCAGACCACTGGCGTGGATCTGCGGCGCCTGCTCCATGAGCTTCTGATACTCGGGAACTTGAATTTTCTGCTCCATCCTACTTACCTCCAATATGTATGATTTGGGCTGGCGCCCTTTTTGAATCTGCCGTGAAAATGAAAAAGGGCGCCGGTCTGTTTCAGATCGTGCAGACCTGTAAACCGGCACCCTTTGGGGGGATATATGAGCAGCGCCCTTTTGGGACTTCAAAAAGGGCGCTGACTGTTTTTCTTTCTAATCGGTTCGTGTACGGGTTCGAGTCCATCCAGCCACTCCGAAACCGCACCAGATATCTTTTGTTTCACCGATGAATTTTGGGACTTAAAAATGCCCTGAAACGGTTGATGTCACTGGTTTTCCGCCAGTGACATCTATACCGTTTCGCTTTTATGGTCCGAGTGGGGCGACTCGAACGCCCGGTCTCTTGAACCCAAATCAAGCGCGATACCACCTTCGCTACACCCGGATATTCAGTTTTCCACTATGATAGCAGAGGGAAAGGGAAAAAGCAAACTCAATTTGTCTGTGGTCATTCCTGTGGTTAACGGGGTTTCTGCCCGGTTTCGCTGTTGATAGAATTCCCGCAAACGCCGCTGTTTCAACAGCTTCCAGGCGTTATCAGCTCTCTTCGTGGATACCCACGCCCACGCTGCCAAAGCAGGCGCGCTACCAACTGCGCAACGCCTGGTTATTTGGCGCGGCCTGCCCTCAAGAAGGAACAAGCGAGGAAGGACCGAAACCTATTATACTCCGTCGGCAGGGGAAATGTCAATCTTCCTTTCGCCTGGTTTTGCTCTGAGGCGAAAATTTCTTTTTGGCGATGAGCTTACCCATCTCCAGCTGGTTTTGCAGGCTCGCCCGCAGCAGCTGCCGGGTTTCTGGATCCAGAGGCTCGCCGTCGAACATCAAGGCGTCGCCGCCGTTTTCCAGCAAATCGAGGGTTTCCGTCAGCCGCTTAGCGATATCCCGGTAATCCTGAGGCGTCAGCGGAAGCATTCCGCCGTCCTCCACCATCTCAGCCTTGCTTACGCCGAAAAAAGCGGCCAGCTGCTCAATTTTATCAATGCGAGGATAGGCGTTGCCGCTGATCCATTCGCACACGGTGGAATAAGGCGTTTGCAGAGCGCTGGCAATTTCTTTGCGGGAGACGCCGCAGCGGGTCATTTGCCGCTTGATGTTTTGGGCCATGATCTTTCGGTTGTTCAGGTCGCTCATGCAAAATCACTCCTATATTAAGATTATACGATAACAACGTATGAAATGCAAGAAAAGAATCTAGAAATACGACGAAAATTACGAAAATTCTCGATTCTTCAAAAAGCTCTTGACTTACACTCAACTCTAAGCGCTATAATAAAAAATAATACCCAAAGAGAGAAATTCAATCAGGATGGAGCGTTTACAAATGGAAAAATCCAAGGTCTATTTCACCGATATGCGGGCTCTGCCAGGCACCAATTTGCTGAAAAAGCTGAAAAAACTGATGTATGCGGCGGGAATCAATCAGATCGATTTTGACGGCAAATTTGCCGCTATCAAAATCCATTTTGGCGAGCAAGGCAATCTGTCCTTTCTCCGGCCTAATTTCAGCAAGGTCGTGGCCGATACCGTCAAAGAGCTGGGAGGCAAGCCCTTCCTGACAGACTGCAACACTCTATATGTGGGCCAGCGCAAAAACGCTCTGGACCATATCGACGTAGCCTATGAAAACGGCTATTCTCCTTTTTCCACTGGTTGCCATGTTTTGATTGCCGACGGCCTGAAGGGCACGGACGATATTGAAGTCCCTGTGGAGGGCGGCGAATATTGTAAGACGGCTTACATCGGTCGAGCCATTATGGACGCCGACGTCTTTCTTTCCCTGACCCATTTTAAAGGCCATGAAATGACCGGTTTTGGCGGCGCTTTGAAAAACATCGGTATGGGCAGCGGCAGCCGGGCTGGCAAAATGGCCATGCACCGGGACGGCAAGCCCAGCGTCAACCAGGAGCTGTGCCGCGGCTGTCATGCCTGCGCCCGCAACTGCGCCAACAGCGCCATCGAGTTTGACGAAAACAACAAGGCCCGCATCAACCACGAAAAATGCGCCGGTTGCGGCCGCTGCATTGGCGCCTGCAATTATGACGCAATCGCCAATACCAACGGCAGCGCTCTGGACGACTTGAACTGCAAGATGGCGGAATACGCCAAAGCGGTGGTAGACGGCCGCCCCTGCTTCCATATCAGCATTGTCAACCAGGTTTCTCCTTATTGCGATTGCCACGGCGAAAACGATACCGCCATTATTCCGGATGTGGGAATGTTTGCCTCGTTTGACCCAGTAGCCCTGGACCAGGCTTGCGCCGACGCCTGTAACAAAGCGCCGGTGATCCCCGGCAGCTTGCTGGACGACCGTCTCCATGAGCACGATCATACGAATCATAACGACCATTTCACCGATATCCACCCCACTACCAACTGGAAAAGTTGTCTGGATCATGCCGAAAAAATCGGCATTGGAACCAAGGCATATGAACTGATTGATATCGACAGCAAAAACTGATTTTTTTCCTCTTTTTTTCTTTGGCGGCGCGGCCTGTTGATCAGGCTGCGCCGCTTTTGTGCGTTTAGGAAAAAATGAAAAATCCGCAAAATACAGAAATCCGGCGTAAGATGAGGCGAAAAATCCAGAGAGTATGGGCAGAGAATGCGAAAGGAGGGAATGAAAATGGAAGATGCGGAGATTATTCGGCTGTTGTTCGACCGGTCGGAGCGGGCTTTGGCGGAGCTCTCTCATAAATATGGGTCGCTGTGCGGAGCTCTGGCCCGAAACATTCTGGGCAGCGATCAGGACGCAGAAGAATGCGTCAACGACGCCTGGCTGGCCGCCTGGAACGCCATCCCGCCGGAAAAACCGAACCCGCTGCAAGCCTATCTCTGCCGATTGACCCGCAATATCGCTGTGACGCGCTATCACGCAGGCAAAGCGGCCAAGCGAAACAGCCGGTATGACGTGGCTCTCGACGAACTGGAGGGCTGCCTGGCCGGCTGGCGCACGGTAGAAGGGGAGCTGGAGGCCAAGGAGCTGGCACAAGCGATCGGGCGGTTTTTGGATGGGCTGAACAAAGAGCAAAGGACGTTGTTCGTCCGCCGCTATTGGTATGCCGATTCTGTGGCGGAGTTGGGGCGGGTCACAGGCGCCGGCAGCGCCGCTGTATCCGCCCGGTTGTTCCGCATCCGGCGGAAGCTAAAAACATATCTGGAACAGGAAGGGATGATGGGATGAAACGAAACGAAACAACCCGCCGGCAGATTTCTCAGGCGTTGAATTTGTTGGAGGAGCGTCATATTCAGGAGGCGGCGGGATATCGCTCCTCTAACAAAAAGGCCGGCAGACATCGGCGGGGGTTGGCTGTCGCCTGTTTTTGTGTCGTCGCGGCTTTGGCGCTGTTTTTCAAGCCGGCAGGCGCCGCTGTCGCCGCCTATGCCCAGGGGACGGATCAGCCGTTGACAGGCTCCGGCGCCGTAGTACACACAGGAACCATCGATAATCAAGGCGTTCAAACCGGCAAACCGCTGATGTTTTACCTGTCCGGCCCGCCCATCGAACAGGTGAGATTTTCCTGTAAAAATCAACAGATCTGCTTTGTGGATTGGACGGAAACCAGACAGGAATTTGGAAACGCTCAAAACTTTACGGCGCCCTATGGGCCGGATACCGACGAATATTATTATTTACTGATTGATTGGGTTCCCAATCGAACCGTCCAGGCGCTGCACGACCCGGAGATCCGTATTGCCGATTTGCCGCCGGAGCTGCGGCAGGATGTCATTGTATTAGAGATTCAGTTTGCCGACGGCAAACAGGCAGTCAAGGCCGTTACCATTCAGCTGACAGACGACGGGGAGTTTTTCGCAGCCTTTGACGATTATACCATTACAGAGGCGGATGATTTTGTCCGCCGCCCCGACGCGGCGCCCATACCGCGAGAGATCTTATATGGCGTCGGATAGCCGGCTTGCGCCGACAGGCGGGCGGCAGAGCGGCTAAGGGCTTTGTGAGCAAAAGCTCTGGCTGCGGCCGCAAGAGCATCCGCATCCGCCGCGCTTGCCGGCCCGCGCCGAATGAGAAAAAGGACGGGCCGGGCAGTACCCAAAAAGAACCCCGGGCATACAATGTAATGAAGACGCTCCCGGAAGGGACGGCGGACATACGGAAACAGCAGCCGGCAAAAGCCGGAACATCCGGAGCGGATTCGCAATATCTTGGAGTGAGAATTCTTTTTGGGAGGTAAGTTTTTTATGGGTTGCAACAACAACTGTAACTGTAACTGCGGCTGCGGAGGCAGAGGAAACGGGATCTTCGGAGGCTATGAATCCTTCTGGATCATCGTGGTGGTGGCCATTGTCATCATCTGGGTACATTACTACTGTGCAGGGAACAACGGCTGCTGCAACAACGGGTGCTTCAACAACTGTATGCCGGATTGCGGCTGCAACAACAACTGCTGCTGCTAAAAAGCAGGCCCCGCGGGGAAAATCCCCGTGGGGCGTTTCTTTTTGCATCAAGGAAAAGATTGTCCGCCAGAGAAGGCGATAGCAGGCGGTCAGAAGAGCGCGCGAAGGAACGATTAGAAGAGTGAATCCAGGTCGTCGCAGAAAAGCAGATAGAAGGGAGGCAAGCCGTCGGCAGTCAGGCAGAAAAGGCCGGAGGAGGAAAAGTTTTCAGCTTCCAGCCAGAGAATGGGCGTTTCGCCCCAAGCCTCTATCAGTTCCACGCCGGGGAGAAAAGGCTCCGAAGCTACCATTACAGGGAGCTTGTCTTGCTGAAAATTATCTTGGAGCCAATCAGATAAGCCGTCGGCTTTTCCGATATCCGCCAAAAGCAAATTTCGCGTTTCATCAAATCGCAGCAAGCCGGCAAAAGGCTCGTCGCCCTCCTGCCACATGGCGTCCAACTGGTCCTGAAGGTCATATTCCTCTGGCGATTCTGGGTCGATATAGGCGGAATCGACTACATAAGGCGAATTCTGCTCTTCCGGCAAAGCGTTTGCCCATTGCTCGGCGGAAAAGCTCCCCTGCCATTGGAGGGATTGGGTTTGTTGTTGGACCGTTTCTTCCACTGTAACGTTCCAATTTGCGTCCAATGGAATCAGGCGATTTTTCAGGTCCAGCGGATAGAGAAGCTGGATTTGTTCCGCCTGCAAATCCTCTGGTTCCAGAACGGCAAGAGGCTGCTCTCCCTCCAGACCAATGGAAATCAGGCTTTGGGAAACCGGGATGGAGCGTTGGTAATGGATTTGCAGCGCCGGGCCGGATTCGCTGGAAATCAGATGAATTTCGGGCTGAGACAGCAGAAGTTCTGGCGACGGAGGCAGAGGAGGCGAGGGAGGCGGCTGAAAAGAAACGCCGTCCAGCTTTAATACATATTTTTGCGGTTGTTGATTTGCGCCCCATTGCAGCGAAATAGAAATCTGCTCCGGCTGGGCTGTAAAGGGCAAAATCAGCGGCAGGCCCTCTGCCAGCTCAGCGGCGGAAAGGCGCTGTTCCACTGTCAACAGACCGTTTTCGATATTGTAAACAATGGAATCCTCGCTGTCTTCCGGGCCGTATCCCATCAGGAGCAGCGTGTTGCTGGAATAGGATAGCGTTACTGTTTCCGCCGGGTCCAGGGCCTCTGGCGGCTGGAAAATGAGAGTCGCCACAGCAAAAGACTGACCAGGGTCCCGCTGCTGGAAAAATTCCTCCAATCCGGCGGGAAAACCGCCCTGTAACAAGGGCTGGCCCTGTAGCCGAATCAGCAGAGAATCTTCCGTTTGCTGGGATTCCAAACCCTGCAAAGCCGGGTCGGAGCGGCTCAGGTCTAACGCCACGCTGTCTCTCTCTGGAGGACGGACAGGCGATTCCGGCGAAGAAGGTTCCGTAGGAGCGGAGGGAGTTGAAGGAAAAAACGAAGAGGAAGAGGAGGCAGGCTTTTCCGGCTTTTTGTCTACAGCAGAAGCCGCCGTTTGAGTCAACCCTGGCTGGGCCAAAGCGCCGTTGACCCAAACCGGGCCGCTGCCAGGGAGAGAAAGCACAGCGGTATCCGGCGTGTCGATCTGCACGTTGGCAGCGGAAACTGCGGCTTGCTTCACCAGACCTTGTCCCAAAAGCGTGGAGCCGTCGCCCCGAATATCGGCAAAGGCGACTTGACAGCCGGGCAGCGCCTGGAAACAGCTGTTTTTCGCCAACAAGGAAACTGCGTCTGCGTCGCCGGCCAGCAGAACCTGGCCGCCTGGTCTGCAAAGGGAAATTGTAGAGTAGTTTCCATCGCAATAAGGCATATTTCCATAGTTTTCGAGGACAAGAGGCTGTTCCGTTTGGCAGTCCAGCCGCAGACGACTGGAGCTAGGGGCGATTTCGATTTGCTGGGCCTGAACCCGGCCCTCCAGCTTGACCGAACCGCCGCCACGGATCAAAATCCGGCCGGAAATCAGGGCGTCCCGGATGCAGGTTTCGCCATTCCCAGCCCCTTCCGCCAGCACCAGATCTCCTTCCACCACAAGGCGGTTATAGTCGCCAGAAAAAGACAGCAGCACAGAGCCTTCGAGCTCCCAATCTTGGGCGCCGGGTTCCAGGCTTTGGGGCAGTAAGGAATTGGCAAGACGCAAAAATTCACCCCGGGAAAGGGTTTCCCGAGGCCTGTTTTGGGCTAAATCCCCTAAAATCGCCTCATTTGTATCCAAAGACAGCAGCCGAGACAGCACCAATCCGGCCTCTTGGCGAGTGAGGGGGTCTTCGGGCCGCAGGCGGCCCTGGTATCCTTCAAAAAGGCCCGCAGCCGTCGCTTGAGCCATCGCATCCCGGTACCAGGCCTGAGAAGGGATATCTGAAAATTGCTGTAGATCCTCTTGTTCTCGGGCGTTTAAGGTTCGTGCGAACAGCGCCGCCGCTTGAGCGCGGGTCATGGGAGCGGAATCTGGGATAGAAGAGTCTTGGAAGGCGAAGGGGTTTTCATGGGGCGCCTTTTGGGAAGCGTCAGGCGCAGCTTGGACCTTTGTCCAGAACATGGGGACGACGCACAACCAAACAAGAGCAATTAGATAGGCCGTTCGTTTCATTTTTATTCCTCCTTAGGAATTTTCCAAATTCCCGGCCTTTCCGAAACAGGAGGACGCCTGGCTCGCGTCCTTCTGCATTGTCTCGTCTCCACAGACTATCTGCCAAAGAACCTTTGCCCGGCGTCGCCTCATACTGGTAGACCGGCTGTCTCCAGTATATCATATTTATCAGTCTATATATTGTTTATTTCTCTTTTTTCTCCCTTTTCTTTTTTGAGCGTACAATTGAGCCGATTTTGTCCGCTTCAAAAACCCCGCTATTCCGCCAATTGAGCGCAGGCCGGACCGAAATCTCGATAGAGCACAAAGGCGCCGCAAAAACCTTGGCGAGCGGCGATGGAAATTTTGCCCACAGTAGAAGACAGATCGTCATAGAGTACAAAACGGGTTTTGTCTCCTGTGCGATAGGTAAAGTATTTGGCGCATAACTGTTGGGAAAAAAAGCTGGTCGGGGCATGACGCTTCAGAATTTGGCGGAACTCTCCCACGGAAAGACTCTGTCCGTCTGGGTCCAGCGAAGGCATATCGTATTGGGCGCATACCCGCACCACGTCCAGCGCCAAACGTTCTGGAGAAAAACGGCGGCAATAATCCTCCAACATTTGCTGAAAGGATCCGCCGCTGATGGACGAAGGAACCAATAATCGGCAGTCTGGAGCGGCGGCTAGCGTCAGCGGACCATAGCAGACGAGCCCCTGTCTGGCCAACCCCTGACAAAGAGAAATCGCCAGCTGCTGATATTCCGGTCGCTCAAAATCCAACAAGATGCCAGCGTATCCTCGGCGGCTGCATTCGGCGGCTGTTTCCTGTTCCAGCCGTCGCGGATCCAGACCCTCGAGAGGCGGCGCGTCGTGGTCGGAAAGCCCCAGCAGGCCGCCGCGGGTCCGGGCGGGCAGCGGGCTTCGATTCAGCGCGCCGCCAGGGCCGATGGAATAGGCCAAGTAGGCGCAGCGCATGGATAGCGCCGCAGCAGCCTGGATATCTGGTCCGGCCGCCGCTATGTAAACAGGCATATTTTTGGGCATACAAGCGGTTCCCCCTTGTTATTCGCCGGCCGAATGTGATACTATTGGTTTGAAAAGAGCTCCGGCGTGTTTGGCGGCGTCGGACGGTTTTCTGCAAAGGCGCCGCGTTTTATCTGTATGCGTCGCCAACAAAAACATGACGGCCTGGGGGCTGGGAGGAGTATATGGCAAAATTCGGTCCAGCGGGCAACAGCGATTCTTTTTCCCGCTGTCACAAATCTACAGTAGACGCGCCGGCTTGGCTGCGTCAAAGGGGCCTGGACCTGTTGGAATATCAGTGCGGCCGAGGGGTTCGCGTAGGCCGGGAAACGGCGGAAAAAATCGGCGCTCAGGCGGCGGAGCACGGCGTTTTGTTGTCGGTACACGCCCCCTATTTTATCAATCTTTCCAGCGACGAGCCGGAGAGACGGCAGAAAAACGAAGCCTATATCTTGCAAAGCTGCCAGGTAGCCGGATGGCTGGGGGCGGATCGGATTGTGGTTCATTGCGGCGGTCTTTCCGGCCGTACCCGCGTTCAGGCTCTGAACAACTCCATACAAGGTTTGGCCGCAATCCTGCGGGCCATGGAGGACCAGGGCTTTGGCGGCGTTTGTCTGTGTGTGGAAACGATGGGCAAGCAGAATGTCATGGGTTCGCTGGAAGAGGTTGCGGCTATCTGCCAAAGCGACGAACGGTTGGCGCCCTGTATCGATTTTGGCCATTTGAACGCCCGGGGCCAGGGCTGCCTGCAAACGGCCGAGGATTACCTGCGAGTGCTGGAATATCTGGAGTCCGCCCTTGGCAGGCAACGAATTCAGCGCTTTCACGTCCATTTCAGCCATATCGAATATGGCAAGGGGGGAGAAATACGGCACCTGACGTTTGAGGACGATCAGTTCGGACCGGATTTTTTGCCCTGCGCGCAGGCTTTAGCGGAAATGGGCCTACAGCCTCGGGTCGTGTGTGAATCCGCCGGAACGCAAGCGGAGGACGCTCAAGCGATGCAGCGAATCTATCGTCAAGTTCTGGAGGAACGCAGAGTCAATTGAAAAGAATCACAGGAAAAGTAAAACGGATAAAGGAAAAGGAGATTGGTTATGGAACAGACCAGACTGCAAAAAATCGCGTCCATGCTGAAGGAGATGGGAGCAGACGCCGTTATGCTGACCTCGCCGGTCAACCGGCAATATGCCGCGGATTTCCGCTCCAGCGCCGGCGTCTGCCTGATTACCCAACAGGGGGAGGGCTATTTCCTGACGGATTTCCGTTATATTGAAGCGGCGGGAAAAGCGGTGGAACAACAAGGGTATCAGGCCCGAATGATTAAAGACAACAAATATGCCGACGCAGTCAATGAGTTAATGGAACAGCATGGCGTCAAAACGTTGGTTTATGAGGATAAAGCTCTGTCTGTGACAGAATTTCGCCAATATGAAGAGCAACTGAAAGCGGAGCTGATCCCTTTGGGCGGCCGACTGGAGAAAATTCGCCAGATCAAAGAGCCAAAGGAAGTGGAGCATATTGTAGCCGCTCAGCGCATTGCGGAGCAAGCGTTTGATCAGCTGCTGGAATTGATCCGTCCCGGCGTTACGGAACAACGGTTGGCCGCCGAGCTGAATTACCGGATGCTGTGTTTGGGCGCTCAGGGCATGAGCTTTAATATTATCGCCGTCAGCGGCGCCAATTCCTCCATGCCTCATGGCGTGCCCACGGCCAAAGAGGTGCAGCCGGGAGATTTCATCACCTTCGATTTTGGCGCCTTGGTAGAGGGCTATCATTCGGATATGACCCGCACAGTGGCGGTGGACCATGTTACAGACGAGATGGCTCTGGTTTATGATACGGTGCTCCAAGCCAATAAGGCGGGCTGCCAAGCCATACAAGCTGGTTTGAGCGGCAGAGACGCCCATAATATCGCCTTGGATATCATCCGAGCGGCGGGTTATGGCGAATATTTCGCCCATGGTTTGGGTCACTGCGTGGGGCTGGAGATTCATGAGAGCCCTCGGGCCAGTCTGACCAGCCAAGACGTTTTGGAGACTGGCAACGTCATCACCGTGGAGCCGGGTATCTATCTGCCAGGTAAATTCGGCGTCCGCATTGAGGATATGATCTGGATTTCCCCTGAGGGACCCGTCAACTTGACTCGCACGCCCAAAGAGCTGCTGATTTTGAAATAACTGTAGCGCCCCAATGAGAAAAGGAAAAAGGAGCGAGAGGATATGAGCGCGGAAGAATGCTTGATTTGTCAAGCGCCGCTGGAGTATTTGGAGCGGCAGGAGGAAATGGAGTGCTATTATTGCCATGCGAAGGTTTGGAGCAACAGCCGATGCGTCAACGGCCATTATGTTTGCGACGGCTGCCACGAGAAGATTGGTTTGAGAGTAATCCGGCGGCATTGCCTGGAGACGCAAAGCAAAAACCCTGTCGCTATCATGCAGGAACTGATTCGGTCGCCCCATATACATATGCACGGACCAGAACACCATGTGTTGGTAGGCTCGGCTTTGTTGGCCGCTTACCATAACGCTGGCGGAACGATTGATCTGCCGCAAGCCCTGGAAGAGATGGAGCGCCGAGGCAGCCAAGTTCCTGGCGGCGTCTGCGGCCTTTGGGGCGCTTGCGGCGCCGGCGTCAGCGCGGGTATTTTTGTCAGCATCATTACCGGCGCAACCCCTTTGGCAGGGGAAAATTGGGGCCAGAGTAATCGGGCGACGGCCCGCTGCCTGGAGGCTATTGGAAAAATTGGCGGCCCTCGATGCTGTAAGCGGGATTCGTATACCGCTCTTTTGCAGACCATTGAATATACGGCGGAGCTGGGGCTGGCTCAGATGGAAAAACCGGAGAAAATTTGCTGCGACATGTCTGAGCGAAACAACCAGTGCATCCAGGAAAGATGCCCCTACTACACGGCGGGCAATTAGTCGTTGAAACGCCCCGACGGACGGAAGACAAGGCCAGTTAGAAATCGGTCTTGGATCAGACTCCGGCAGTTTTTGAAGGGGATTCCCCCAAAAATCGAAGATTTTTTGGGGAACAAAGAAAAACCCCTTGCAAAAGAGCGCGCTTTGGGATAGAATATTTCCGTTAAATTATTGATACTGGAGGATCAGGCATGATTTCAGCAGGCGATTTCCGAAACGGCGCCACCTTTGAGCTGGACGGGCAGGTTTTGCAAGTGGTAGAATTCCAGCACGTCAAGCCGGGGAAAGGCGCGGCTTTTGTGCGCACAAAGTGTAAAAACGTCATCACCGGCGCGGTGGTGGAGCGCACGTTCAGCCCTACAGATAAATTCGAGCAGGCTTTTGTCGAACGTCGGGATATGCAGTATTTGTATAGCGACGGCGATCTGTATTATTTTATGGATACGGAAAATTATGAGCAAATGCCTATCAACGCTGATAAGCTGGGCGATAGTTTCAAATTTGTCAAAGAAAACGAAGTGGTGAAGGTGCTGTCTTACAAAGGCAATGTCTTCGGCGTAGAGCCTCCTCTCTTTGTAGATCTGGTGATTACCGAAACAGACCCGGGCTTTAAGGGAGACACCGCCACCAACACCACAAAACCCGCCACGCTGGAAACCGGCGCTGTGGTGAAAGTGCCTTTGTTTATCGACAATGGAGAAAAAATCCGCATTGACACCCGTACCGGCGAATATTTGGAGAGATCGAAGGAATAAAAATTAGAGTCTCGCCTTTTCTCGTCAGCGGCTTCCGGCAGCCGCCGCAGACGGGTCGGAATCAAGCGTTGCCGGAGAAATGGGAGAATTTCTTATGAATTTGACAGAAAAAACTGCTTATCTCAAAGGCTTGTTGGAGGGCCTGAATCTGAAAAAGGATTCGGATGAAGGCAAGCTCTTCAACGCCATTATCGACGTGCTGGACGATATGGCCGCCTCTGTTTCGGATATGGACGAGGAGCTGGACGTGATCAACGAGGAGCTGGACGCCATTGGCGAAGAGCTGACCGATGTGGAAGACGCTCTGCTTTATGACGATGAAGACGAGGATGAGGAAGACGACGATATTTATAGCGTAATCTGCCCCACCTGCGGCGAGGAAATTTATTTGGACGAATCCCTGCTGGATGAAGGAGGCATTAAGTGCCCTGCTTGCGGCGAGGAGCTGGAATTTGATTTCAGCGGCGAAGACGACGAGGATTGCGGCTGCGGTCGCCGTCATCATCACAGCCATGGTTGCGGCCATCATCATCACGATTACGGCTGCGGCTGTGATTGCGAAGAAGAGGATGACGAGGAAGAGGAGCAAGAATAATCTTCCTTCAAAAGACACAATACAAAACAAGAAAGGGAGGCTGAGCCTCCCTTTTTTTGCGAAAAAAGACGATCTTTCATTGCAATAGCCAAAAAAATTTGGTATACTGAGGACAAACCTCCGAAAAACAAAGATTGGGAAGGAGTTGCCGCCATGAAACTGTTTAAGTATGCCAATGGATTTTGCAAAGAAACTACCTGGAAAGACATGGCTTTGCTGAAATTTTGCCTGTGTGCGGTAGGGCTGATGCTGGGGCTTTGCGTGCCCGAAGAAAAGAAACGCTCTGGTTTGTTGGCCGCTGCGGTTGTTTTTGCCCTGACTTATCCGTTGTTGATGGTCCGGTTTCTCCAATCTGTCCTGCGTCAGCGCCGTTGGGAGCGGCGGTTGGAAGAAGAGCCTATGTATTATGGAATGGAGGATTAAGGCGCAGGCGCAATAGCCGAATAATTTGTGGAACAAGCGCCTGAGGGCGCTTGTTTTTTGTAGTTGATCGAAAGCGCCAGGGCCTGATGGGGCAGGACGTTGGGAATCTTGACGTTTGCCGCCCCAAGAGACTGGCGCTCTTCAGTTTTTTGGGCTTCCCCAAAGTATTGCTTTGAAATAAATTGTAAGTTTATCTCCTGACGATTTGTTCAAATGAAGTCAAAAAACAGAGATTTTTTGGGAGAGAAAGGGGCGAAAAGAATGCCGCAGCAAAGTTGGCGTTTGGCCGATGGGCCGGCGCTTCGTATTATCAGTGAAGTAAAAAAAGAAGTGGTGGGAAAAGATCGGGAAATTGTTAAAACATTACTTGCTATTCTATCCAAAGGGCATGTTTTATTAGAAGATATTCCGGGAGTGGGCAAAACCACCATGGCTTTGGCCTTTTCTCGGGTCTTGGGGTTGGAGTATAAGCGGATGCAGTGCAATCCAGACGTAACGCCCTCGGATATTGTAGGATTTTCTGTCTATGATAGACAGCGGGATCAGCTGGAATACAAGCCTGGCGCCGTGATCTGCAATTTGTTTTTGGCCGACGAAATCAACCGGGCCTCCAGCCGGAGCCAGGCCGCCCTATTGGAGGCTATGGAAGAGGGCGCTGTAACGGTGGACGGCCAAACTCATCCAATTCCCAAGCCCTTTATTGTCATTGCCACACAGAATCCCACAGGTTCTTCTGGCACGCAGCTTTTGCCGGATTCCCAGCTGGACCGCTTTATGGTTCGTTTTTCTCTGGGATATCCTGCCCCTCAGGAGGAGCTTGAGTTGCTGCGCCGCAAACATGGCGCTGCCGCCGGTCTTCGAGCAGAGCAGGCGGCGGACGGGACCGCTATTTTGCAAATGCAGCGGGAGATAGAACAGGTGTATCTCAGCGATGAACTGTATGATTATATCATTCGGTTGGTGGGCGCTACCCGTAATCACCCGCTGATCGCCCAGGGAGGCAGCCCCCGGGCCGCTATCGCCGTTACCCGCTTGGCTCAAGCGTTGGCTTGGGTGCAAGGTCGGGATTATGCCGTTCCTCAGGACGCGGCGCAGCTGTTTCAGGACGCGGTGGGGCATCGGCTGATTTTATCCCCTCGAGCCAGGGCGGAGGGAGTCGCGGCGGCTTCTCTGCTGGAGGACGTCCTGCGACAGACGCCTCAGCCCCGGTTGAGGGCATAGAGATGCTGGGCGCCTGGGTTGGGTACTTGCTGTTGTTGGCGTCCGCCGCCCTGTTTTATGTGCTGTTCACAGGTTGGCTGGGGGGATATTTGCTGGCCCTGGTTCTATTGCTTCCGGCGGCCAGCTTGGCCGTTAGCTTGCCAGCCGCTTTGAGCCTTCGTTTTCAGCTGTCCATTCACCCTGAGGCGGAGGGGGAGGACGGTCGCTTTCTATTGGAATTGAATGTGCGAAATAAATTGCGGTTGCCTCTCCGTAGACTGGCTTTTCGGTTGCAGGTGGAAAATTTGTTTAGCGGTCAAAAAGGGGAACGGCGGGGCCAAACAGCGTTAGGATGCGGCGACTGGCGGGACAGCGTCCCCTTTGCGATGAAAGATTGCGGCGTGGCTCAAGGCAGGCTTCGGTTTTTACGGGCCTATGATTGCTTGGGCCTGTTTCCGATCCCGCTGAAACAACCAAAGCCGGCTCGGGAGCTGGTATGGCCCCGGCCGGCGGATCTTCCTGTCGGCATAGAAGCGTTGGCGGCGGGCTTGGAGGAAACCGACAGAAATCGGGGCGGCGGGCCGGAGGAATACAGTCTGCGGGATTACCAGCCGGGAGATCCGTTGCGCAGCATTCATTGGAAGGTTTCTTCCAAGTTGGACCGGCTGACAATTCGCCAGCCGGAGGGAGGGGAACGGCCTGAACCTGTGCTGCTGTTTGAGCTGTGGGGGACAATGGAACGGCTCAATCGCCTGCTGGACCAGCTGGGGGCCTGCTGTGAATGGCTGTGGGAGCGGGGAATCGCCTGTCGTTTGATCTGGGCCGGCGGGCCGGAAGGACGGCAGATTTTTGAATATCGGGCGGAAAGCCCGGAGGATTGGCAGGCTTTCTTGTGGCAGGTCTGCGCGCAGCCCGCCGCGCCGGACGGTTTGGCGGCGTCGCTGCTTGCAGCGGAAGAAGGACGACGTTTGGATGAAAATTGCACGCTCTATCTGGACGGATTGGAACCGAAGGAGGACAAGCCATGAAAAAGCGGTTGATCCAGGGGACGCTTCGAGGCAGCTTTGATTTGTGCGTCGTTTTAGCCGCCTTGCTGGGCGCGCTGTTTTGCTTTCTGGATCTGGTAGAAGCGCCGGTGGACAAGCAGGCCATTGGATTTTGCGCTTGTCTGTGGGCGCTGCTTTGCTTACCGGTCTTTTGGTTCAGCCGTCGTCCAGGTCTGTGGGTCTGGGTCTTGTTGGCTCTTTATGGCGGCGCTGTGTATTATTATTTAGAAAATTTTGTTCGAGGCGCAGTAACGGTGGGCTGCGACCTTTCCCAGGTTTATGCCAAAACTTTGCCCGGCGCCGTGGCCTATTATCCCTTGGAGCGGATGGAGGCCAGCCAGGCAATTGCCTGCTCTACGCTCTTCTTGAAGTTGGCGTCGGCGCCGGCGGCTTTGGCTTTGGCTTGGACTGCCGCCCGGCGGCACAGCTTTTTTGGAGTTTTTATTCTGACGGCTCCGACTGTTCTGGCTTCGGCTGTTATTCTGCGGACGCCGCCGGTTTTGCCGCTGCTGGCTTTGATCGCCTGCTGGGCGGTGTTGGCCTTGGCCGGCGGCGGCGGTCGTCATGGGCCGGCTTCGGCGGCGAAAGTCGGCTGGCTGGCCGCGGCGCCGGCGGCGCTGGTTCTGCTGCTGGCCGCTTGGTTGGCGCCGATGAACGGCTCTTATCAGCGGCCTGCCCGAGTGGAAGCCGCTCGGCTTTGGCTGCACAGTTTGGGGCAGAGCGGCGCCGAAAACGGCCAGATTTCCGGTCCTGCGCCGGCTATCGCCACTGGACAAACGCGGCTGGATACTGCCGGCGACCTGCATTTTCGCGGATATACCGCCCTGCGACTCTACAGCGAACGACAAGAAAAGACCTATCTGCGGGGCTTTGCCGCCGAAAAATACACCGGAGCCAGCTGGCGGCAGGCCTATACGGTCGATTACCAAAACGCTCTGGACGGGGCGGATTTTGACCCGTTGAATCTGTTGGCAGACGTGACGCAGAGCAATTTCCCAACGCAGAGCGCCTATCAGATGATTGTGGAGCAGCTGCAGCCCAGCGGCGCCTATTTGTACACGCCCTATGGTCTGGTCACGCGTCCAGAGGAAATTGAGGGCGCCTATTTGGTGCGGGACGGTTATATTCAAATGGACGACAGAGGCCAAGGGCGGTATTTATTGAAGGCTGTTTCTGTTCCGCCTCTGGGCCAGTCCATGCAAACGCCCAACCGCTTGGAAGAGGCGGAAAGGCGGTATCGGCAGTTCGTCTATGATAATTGTCTGCAAGTGCCAGAGAATCTGGCGCCTGTTTTGGAGGAGATCGCTCGGCAGGAGGGAATTCCTCATGCAGACGAAAGTTCTTGGTATGAAGCGGCGGATAAAACGGCGGATTATGTTCGGCAGGCGGCTCGCTATGATCCTGCGCCGGGCCGGTTGCCCAGAGGTTGGGATTACACAGAATATTTCCTCACCCAAAGTAAGGCCGGGTATTGTATGCACTTCGCCACCGCCGGCGTCATGCTGCTGCGCAGTCGAGGCGTTCCCGCCCGCTATGCCGAAGGGTATTTGGTCAACGACGCCGATTTTGCCTCGGACGGTTGGGCCGACGTAAAGGACAGCCGAGCCCATGCTTGGGCAGAAATTTATGTGGACGGCGTGGGATGGGTTCCGTTGGAGATGACGCCCGGCTACGGCGGCGGGCCTTTGGCTCCAGAGGAGCCTGAAGCGGCAGAGGAGGAGCAGCCGGATCAGCCTCAACTGGAAGAGCCGGAAGAACAGCCGACAGAGCTGGAACAGCAGCCCCCAGAAGCGGAAGAAGGTCAAACGCTTGGACAAAAGCCGACTGGCCGGCTGATTTGGTTTGGAGCGGCCGCTTTCGCGTTGGCTCTGGCGCTGGCCGCCCGACCCGCTTTGGCTCGTTGCTGGCGGCGGCGAAAGTTTCAAACCAAAGACCCAAATCGGCGCGTTTTGGAGCTCTACCGCCGCGTTCAGAAGCTGACGCCTTATTGCGCGCCGCCAGATTGCGTGGAGGAACTGGCTCTGAAAGCTCGGTTTAGCCGGTATGGATTGACGGAGGAAGAGGCAGAGCGGGCTCAATTGGCTGCGGAAAGCATGGCGGAACAAATTTGGCGGCAAAGCGGCCGATGGCGGCGCTTTGTTTTGCGCTGGCTGCGGGCTTTGTTATGAAAAGGAGGCGTTAGAAAACTGGAAAATTCAATTTTTTCCACAGAACAGCTGTCTCAGGCTCGTCGGCAGATCGATTCCATTCTGCATAAGCTGCGGGAAACTGTCAAGACTTTGGAGGGCAAGGAACAGCCGGCTCGTTATCGCTCTCAGATTACCCTGGCTCGGCGGCGCATCGAAGCTCTGGAAATTGCCAACCTGTTGATTGAAGATCAGATGAGGCGAGAGCAGTAAAAAAAAATAACCGCTTTACGCGGTTATTTTTTAATCGCTTATTCGGGCTCAAACGGGGAAAGGAGGAAGGAATAACCTCCGTTTTTTTCGGGACGGATTTGATACAAACCAGGAGATGGAATAGACGTTTCCGGCTGATAACGATCGAAACGCCGATGGGAACTCTGAGCCGCCGCTTCTGCCGTCTGAAGCGGTTCCGAGACTCTTGTCGTTTTCAGCTGGGTTTGAATTTCCTTCAGCGCGTCTTGAATCTGCTGTTGACGGGCGGAAGAGGCCGCCGCTGCGTCTGTGCCGGCAGATTTCAGCAAAATAAGCTCCTCTTGCAGCTGCTGACGCTTTGTTTCCAAGCGTTCCGCCTTTTCTGGGCTTTTCGTTTGGGGCAAGGAGGGGGCGAAACGGCTGACGGTTTGGTTCAAAAAATCGGGGAGACGATTGGCAATCATCCAAATTCCTCGCTTTCTTATGAAGATCAATCCACTTTTCTATATATTATCGGCCCAAAACAGAAAAAAATAACGCTTTTATCGATTTTTAGCGAGAAGGAGGCAAAAAAAGCGGAGCGGACGGTTCGGATTGGAATTCCGTCATATCGCCCCAGTAACGCTGAGGCATATGGCTTCGGCGGGCCTGCGGGTTTTCTCTGTTTTGAATGGAAAGCGTTTGGTAAAATTGCCGCCACAGAGCGCGAATCTGCCGTTCTTCTTGGCCGGGGCCAGGCAACTCCGCCTCTTCCAGCGGGATAATTTGAGCTTGGCCAGGCCGGTGCGTCAAAGCCATTTGATGGGTTTTATCGTAAATCATAAACGTTTCGGCGTTGAATCGCTGGCAGAAATGGTCCGCCAGCAAGGGAAGCACTTGATTTTTGGGATGAATCACCGCTGTTAAAGCGCCGTTGCAATCGGAAAAACGGACAAATCCGGTGAATAGATGAGCCTCGTGTTTGGCTCGCTGGGCCGCTTGCCAAAGAGAACGCAGAGGCTCTTTGGCAATACCCTTCATGACGGCAGGCCCTTGGGCGAAGCCCTGCCGCAGAAAAGCCAGCAAAAGCAGCTCTTTTTCCGGCAGATCGGATAAAAAGGCGCATTGCAGCAGCTCCAGGGCTTCTGAGCCGATTTTAACGGGCACGGCGTTCCGCACGCGCTCTGCCTGCTCTGGTTGGGTTTCAATCAGCCGGGTTTCAAATAACAGGGATTGGGCCTCGTCTTGAGACAAAATCATCTGGGGATCTTCTTTTTGGGCAAAAGCCTGAAAAACGCAGCACAAAAAGCCGTAGAAACTGCCGTCGTAAAGATAAACTATATTTGCCCAACGACGCATTGCCGCGCCTCCTCTCTGGTAAGTCGTTCTGGCGGGTCGAACAGGGAAAGCTGTCGGCATTCGTTCTCCGCCCATCTGTCCCGAGCCTGCCGAGAGAGCAGCGCCTCCAGAACCAGATCGGGCTCCAGCGCGGCGCCTGGCGTCCGTTTTCCTCGGCAGGTGATGAAATATTTGGCTCGTTTCAAAACGACGCCCAATTTTTTTAGATCCCCAAAACCCAGCGATCCCGCTCGGCGGGCCGTCGCAATGCGCCGGGCGGAGCGGACGCCTACGCCTGGTATGCGCAAAAGGATTTCATAGGGCGCTTGGTTGATTTCCACGGGAAATTGATCCATATGCCGCAGAGCCCAGCAGCATTTAGGGTCCAACAAGGGGTTGAAATTGGGCTGATTCTCGTCCAGCAGCTCGGAAGCGTCAAAACCATAAAAGCGCAGCAGCCAATCGGCCTGATAGAGCCGGTGTTCCCGCAGCAGGGGAGGGGCTGTGTCCAGCGCAGGAAGGCGGCTGTCCTCCACTACGGGCAGATACGCGGAAAAAAACACCCGCTTAAGCTGATATTTTTTATAAAGTCCCGCCGTCAAATTCAAAATCTGGTAGTCGGTGTCCGGCGTGGCGCCGATAATCATCTGAGTGCTCTGGCCGGCGGGAGCGAATTTGGGAGCGCTGCGGTAGCGGACCAGATCGGTTTTGTTTTCCGCAATGCCTTCCGCCATCCGCTTCATCGGGCCCAAGATGGATTCCCGGGTTTTGTCTGGCGCAAGCAACCTCAAGGATTGCTGAGAGGGCAGCTCAATATTGACGCTGACCCGGTCGGCCAGCAAGCCCAGCCGTTGAAGCAGTCGATCGTCCGCTCCAGGGATGGCTTTTGCGTGAATGTATCCGCCGAAACCGTATTCCCGTCGGAGGATATTTAACGTTTCCAACATTTGTTCGCAGGCGTTATCCGGCGTGCCTGAGACAGCGGAGCTGAGAAACAATCCTTCAATATAATTGCGGCGGTAAAATTGGATGGTCAAATCTGCCAGTTCCCGAGGGGAGAAAGCGGCTCGGCGGATTTGGTTGCTGCGGCGGTTGACGCAATACCGGCAGTCATAGGCGCATACGTTGCTTTGCAGCACCTTCAGCAGCGAGACGCATCGGCCGTCGGCGGTGAAGGTATGGCAGATGCCGCAGGCGGCGGCCGAGCCCAATCTGCCGGGTTTGCCAGTTCGGTCGATTCCACTGGACGTGCAGGCCGCGTCATATTTGGCGGCGTCTGTCAATATAGTCAGTTTATCCATCAAATCCATGGCGAAGCCTCCTGAGAAATCGACAAAAATACAAAACGAACGTTCTTAGTCTTTAGTATAACAAAAGAACGAATGTTTGTAAAGCGGAAATTAAAGGGAACTTCTGTTTGAATTTAATTCCGACGGACCAGAGGCGTTGGCCGTTGAGCGGTCCCTATACAAATAGATGTGAAAAGCGGACCTGCGCCAAATCGCCGCGACACTCTTGCCAGATGAGGTTGAACTTGTCGGTCGTCGAAGAGAAGATATTGGAAGCAAAAAATCCGTCGATCTTTTGGCATGGCAAACGAAAAGTTTTGCAATCGCTATGGAAAAACGGCGGCAACTATGGTAAACTCGTACTTAAGAGGCCCGCTCCCTTTCGGGCGGCAGGCGAATTGACGACAAGGAGGAAACTGCCATGAGTTATTCTCAAGAGCTGGCCCAATTGATCGAGGCCAGAAAAGAGGAATTCACCAACATCAGCGACAAGATCTGGGGATTCGCGGAATCCCGTTTCCAGGAGTTCCAGTCCTCCAATTTGCAGGCAGAATATATGCGGAGCCAGGGTTTTCGGGTTACGATAGGCGTGGCTGGGGAGGATACGGCCTTTATCGCCGAATATGGCCAGGGCAAGCCGATTGTGGCGTTGTTGGGCGAATACGACGCTCTTTCCGGCCTTTCCCAGCAGGCGAACAAGACGGAGCATTGCCCTCTGGAGCCGGGCAAGGACGGCCATGGTTGCGGCCATAATCTGCTGGGCACAGCCTCGTTAGCCGCCGCTGTGGCGCTGAAGGAATACATGGAGCAAAATAAGCTGCCTGGAACGATCCGGTATTACGGTTGTCCGGCAGAGGAGAACGCCGGCGGCAAGGCGTTTTTGGTGCGGGACGGCGCCTTTGCCGACTGCGATATCGCCGTTACTTGGCATCCGGGCTGGATGAACCAGGTGACTCCTTCTGGCTCTCTGGCCAATTTCCGTGTGTTTTATACCTTCCACGGCACGTCTTCTCATGCCGCCGGCGCTCCTCATTTGGGCCGCTCTGCTTTGGACGGCGTGGAAATCATGGACGTGGGCGTTAACTATATGCGGGAGCATATGATCGACGACGCCCGGATTCATTATGCCATCATCAATACCGGCGGCACGGCGCCCAATGTGGTCCAGTCGGAAGCCCAGGTGCTCTATGCCATCCGGGCCCCCAAAGTGACGCAAGTGAAGGAGCTTTTCGAGCGGGTGAACGACTGCGCCCGGGGCGCGGCGCTGATTACGGGCACTACTGTGGATATCAAGCAGGTGGCCGCCTATTCCGATTACCGGGCCAACGACGTGATCAGCGAACGCATTGGCGTTCATATGGACGAGTTGTTGCCGGTGGGTTATACGGAAGAAGAAATGGAATACGCGAAAAAATTCCAACAAGTCATCACGGATTTGGATCGAAACAACCTGAAGGAAACAGCCAAAAAGTTGGCCGGCCGGGACAGCGCCAAGCTACTGGAAAAACCGCTGTTTGATTTCCGCATCACCAAGAGCTTGGGCGGCGGTAAGGGTTCCACCGATGTGGGCGACGTCAGCTGGGTTGTGCCCACAGGTCAATTCAGCGCCGTTACTTGGGCGGCGGGCACGCCGGGTCACGCCTGGCAGATTGTGGCCCAAGGAAAAGGCCCGGTGGCCCATAAGGGAATGCTGTTTGCCGCAAAGGTGATGGCCGCGACCGCCTATGATTTTTTGACTCAGCCCGATCTGGTGGAAAAAGCGAAAGAAAGCTGGCTGGCCGACCTGGATGGGGAAACGTATCCCAACGCTTTGCCCGCCGACGCCAAGCCGGAAATTTGGTAAAAAAGCAGAATTTTCGTTGAGCAGAAAAGAACGGAGACGTTGTATCGAAACCGTTTGGACCCATCGGCGGGCGGAGGCTCGGTTTTCTCCAAGAGAACAGGGCGCGACAGCCTATGGCGGAAGCAGAGTTGCCGGCGCCGTCTCTCGGGAGGAGAGTCAGTTCCCCTCCCGCCCGTCCGTGGGGTCTTCTGGCAGGAATCTGCGCCCTGACCCCGGTTCCAGGCACAAAGGCTTATTTGCCGTCTGAGCGGATACAGAGTTTGGCCGCTAGGCCTCTCGACGAAAAAATTAGAGATTTTTAGGGAAATCAGCTTTTCAAAAGCGGCGAAATCGTTTAGAATAAAAGAAAACAAAAACGGGGGCATGATATGGAAACGCTGAAATACAAAAGGGTGCTGCTGAAGGTCAGCGGCGAAGCCTTGGCCGGCCAGCAGGCAGGTCGCCGAGGCGTCGATTTTGATATGCTGGAATCCGTGGCGGCGGCTGTGCGCCAGTGCGTGGATCTGGGCGTACAGATCGGCGTGGTGGTGGGCGGCGGCAACTTCTGGCGGGGATTAAAGGACGGCAAAGAGATGGAGCGCACCAGAGCCGACCATATGGGGATGCTGGCCACGACCATCAACGCCCTGGCCTTGGCCGACGTGTTGGAAAAGGCCGGCGTCACCGTCCGGGTGCAGACGGCCATCGATATGAGCAAAATCGCCGAGCCTTATGTCCGGCTGAGGGCCATCCGTCATTTGGAAAAGGGTCGCGTGGTGATTTTCGCCTGCGGCACGGGCAACCCCTTCTTTTCAACGGATACGGCGGCCGCTCTGCGGGCGGCGGAGATCGACGCCGACGTTCTGCTGCTGGCCAAAAATGTGGACGGCGTTTATGATTCGGATCCGGCCGTCAACCCAGACGCCAAGAAAATCGATTCCCTCACCTATGGTCAGGTGCTGCAAAACCGCCTCCAGGTGATGGATTCCACTGCGATAACCCTTGCGATGGACAATAAAATACCGTTGCTGGTGTTTGCAATCAAAGACCCTGAAAATATTTTAAGAGCGCTGAGAGGCGAGCATATCGGCTCGATTATAGGGGAGGAATAAAAAATATGAGCAATCAATATCAACAATACCAAGACAAAATGCAGAAGACAGTGGACGTGCTGAAAAACGAGTTCACCACCATCCGCACCGGCCGGCCCAGCGCCGCTGTGCTCAACAAGGTGAATGTGGATTATTACGGCGTGCCCACTCCCATTCAGCAGGTGGGGACAATCTCCTCGCCGGACGCCCACAGCCTGATGATTCAGCCCTATGATTCCAGCGTGCTCAAGGCGGTAGAAAAAGCGATTCTGGCTTCGGACGTGGGTATCACCCCTCAAAACGACGGCAAAGCCATTCGTCTGACTTTCCCGCCGCTGACAGAGGAGCGCCGCAAGGAGCTGACCAAGCTGGTGGCCAAATACGCCGAGGAGGCCAAGGTGGCGATTCGCAATGTGCGGCGAGACGCTATGGACGATTTCAAAGCCCAGAAAAAGGCGTCTGAAATGACGGAAGACGATTACAAGCTGGCGGAAAAAGAGATCCAGAACCTGACGGATAAATTCATCAAGGACGTGGATGCGGAAAGCGCTAAAAAAGAGAAAGAGCTGCTGGAGATCTGATCCAGCGGCAAGGGCGGCGACGCCTGAGCCGGGCGCATCGCTGCGCCCGGTTTCTTTGCAGCGGAAAACGCAGGGAAAATGCGGAAAGAGACAGATGGAGGAAGTGTGGTTAGCTTGAGCAATAAGGCGCTGACGCCCCTGGACATGGACAATATTCCCCGGCATATCGCCATTGTGATGGATGGCAACGGCCGTTGGGCCCGAAAGCGGGGCCTGCCTCGAAAAGCCGGTCATTCCGCCGGCAGCGAAACCTTTCGTCGAGCGGCGGAAATCCTGGCGGAGCTGGGGGTGGAGCATATGACAGTCTACGCCTGGTCTACAGAAAATGAAGAAAAACGCCCCCCGGAGGAAACGCGGGAAATCATGGGGCTGTTGGAACGGTACCTGAAAAAATCTGTCCGAGAGTTGACAGAAAACAACATCCAGCTGGGTTTCTGGGGAGATACCGCCGCCCTTTCCCCCAAATTGCAGGCGCTAATTGCCCAAACAGACGAAATCAGCAAGAAATGCACGGGGATGCAGGTTCACGTCTGCATGAATTACGGCGGGCGGGACGAAATTCTGCGGGCTGCTCGAGCGCTGGCCCGGGACTGCGCCTCAGGCGCGGTTCAGCCAGAGCAAATTGACGAAGCCGCCTTGGAATCCCGGATGTATTGCCATGGGACGCCGCCGCCGGATCTGCTGATTCGCCCTGGCGGCGAACAAAGGCTGTCCAACTTCCTGCTGTGGGAATGCGCCTACAGCGAGTTTTATTTTACTGACGCCCTATGGCCGGATTTTGACGAGGAGCAGATTCGGCTGGCTATCGCCGCGTATCAGCGGCGCAGCCGGCGGTTTGGAGGGCTGACGGAATGAAAACAAGAGTGATTTCTGCGGCGGCGGGGCTGGCGCTGTTTATTTTGATTGTCTATGCGGCGCCTTCCTGGGCGGCTGTGGCGGCCTTTTGCCTGATCTGCGCCATCGCCGCCTATGAAGCTCTGCACAATACTCATGTGCTGGAAAAAGGCCTGCCCTTATGGCTCTGTTGCCTGGCGGCCTTCTGCCTGCCGGCGGCTACGGCCTATGACGCGGCTTATTTGCTGCCCCTGCTTTACGCTTTTTCGCTGGCCCTATTTTTGTGGGCGGTGCTTCACCCTCAGCAGATTACCTTTGAGCAAATCGCCCAATGTTATCTTGGGGCCTTTGTCCTTCCGTTTCTGCTGTCTGGCGTGCTGCGCATTCTGGTCCAATATGAAGAAGGGCGGCTTTATGTGCTGGCTCCGTTTTTGGCGGCCTGGTGCTGCGATAGCTTTGCCCAGATTACCGGCATATTGTTTGGCAAGCGCAAGCTGATTCCCCAGGTCAGCCCTAAAAAAACAGTGGAAGGCTCCGCCGGCGGCCTGTTGGGCGGCGTGGCCGGCCTGCTGATTTACGGCTTCATAGCCGGCCGTTGGTTTGGCGGGCATCCTAACTACCCGTTGCTGGCCATGGGAGGGCTGGCGGGCAGTTTGGCTGGAATGTTGGGGGATCTGGCTATGTCCCTGCTCAAGCGCAAAAGCGGCATTAAGGATTATGGAAATATCATGCCCGGGCACGGCGGTATTCTAGATCGGTTTGACAGCGTGCTGTTTACGGCGCCTCTCTTTGAGCTGCTGTTCCGTTTTACCAATATTTTGTAAGCCGAGAGGGGAAGACTATGAAAAAGGTTTCCATTCTGGGTTCTACCGGCAGCATCGGAACCCAAGCTCTGGATGTGATATCCCGCTGGCCAGAGGAGTTTTCTGTCTGCGCTTTGGCGGCAGGGCGAAACATTGATTTGCTGGAAGAGCAGATCCGGGCGTTCCGCCCTCAGCTCGCTTCAGTAGCGGAGGAAAGAGCGGCTTTGGAGCTCCGTCGACGAACAGCGGATACCCCTTGCCGAGTGGTCTGGGGGCAGGAAGGCTTGGAAGAAGCGGCTTCCTTCCCGCAGGCGGACATCGCGCTCAACGCCTTAGTGGGAGTGGCCGGTTTGAATCCTACCATCTGGGCGCTGGAGGCCGGAAAGCAGCTGGCCCTGGCCAACAAAGAATCTCTGGTGTGCGCCGGCGAAATCGTGATGGATCTGGCCGCCCAAAAGGGGATTCGGATTCTGCCGGTGGACAGCGAACATTCGGCGATTTTTCAGTCCCTGGGCAATTATCCCAACAGCGCCATTCGCCGGATTTGGCTCACGGCTTCCGGCGGGCCTTTTTTCGGAAGAGATTGGGAAGAACTGGCGGATGTGAAGGCGGCGGACGCTCTAAAGCACCCCAATTGGTCCATGGGCAGCAAGATTACAGTGGATTCCTCCACCATGATGAACAAAGGGTTTGAAGTGATCGAGGCCTTATGGCTTTTCGGACTAAAGCCAGAGCAGGCGGAAGTTGTGGTTCACCGGGAGAGCGTCCTGCATTCGGCGGTTGAATTTGAGGACGGCTGCGTCATTGGCCAGATGTCTCCGCCGGATATGCGTTTGCCGATTCAGTATGCTTTGACCTATCCTCGGCGTCTGCCAGGGAATTGGCCTCGATTGGATTTATTTTCTGTGGGCAAGCTGACGTTCTGTCCGCCAGATCGACAAGCCTTTCCCTGTTTGGCCTTGTGCGAGCAGGCGGGCCGTCAGGGAGGGGACCGGGGCGTTGTGCTCAATGCAGCCAATGAAATGGCGGTGGAGCTCTTTTTGCAGGGCAAAATTGGTTATCGGCAAATCTATCAGCTGTGCCGCCAGGCGCTGGACGACAATGAATTTACGCCGGCGCCTACGCGAAAGCAGATTTTTGAGACGGACGCCAAAGTCCGCCGGCAGATCCGCCGGTTGGCCTTGGCAGATTGACGAACGCTCCCCCTGGGGCGCTCTGGACGCAAACAGAAAAATTCCGCAATAATTCAAGGAGCAGGTGATTCTTTTTGTCCATTCTCATTGCAGTGTTGGTGTTCGGCCTGATTGTTTTTCTTCATGAGTTGGGGCATTTTACAGCGGCCAAACTCTCTGGAGTGACAGTTTACCGCTTTTCCATTGGTTTTGGTCCAGCGTTGATCAAAAAGGAAATCGGCGGCACATTGTACGCCATACGTCTGTTGCCTTTGGGAGGCAGCGTGGTGATGAAAGGGGAATACGACGAGGAAGGCCGCGAAGTGGAAGACAGGACGGGCAGCTTTAGCGCCGCCAGCCTGCCTCGCCGCTTTGCCATCTGCGTGGCCGGGCCGCTGATGAACTTTATCACCGGCCTGCTGTTGATTGTCATTACCATGTGGCCTGCCGTCCGCCTGCCCACCAACCTGATTGCTCAGGCAGAGCCAGAGGTTCAGCAGCTGGGCATTCAGGAGGGAGACCGGATTACGGCCGTCAACGATTTTCATATTTTTGTTTATGGAGATATTTCTAGCGCTTTGCAGCTGGGCGTCGGTCAGCCCTTCGATATCACGTTGCTGCGGGACGGGGAGAAAATCCAGCTGAAGGATTTGCCCCTGGAACTGCATACCTATGACAACCAAGACGGAACCCAAAGTCGCCGCTATGGCCTGAGCTTTGCCACAGAAGAGGCTACCGTCGGCGCCAAACTGCGGTACAGCCTGCGCAATTCCGGCAGCTTTGTGCAATCGGTGATCCAAGGGCTGAAGATGATGATCCAAGGACGGGTGGAAAAGAACGACATGATGGGAACGGTGGGTATTGCCAATGAAATCAGCGCCCGGGCCAAGACTTCGGCTCTGGATATGTGGTATTTCGTTTCCTTTCTGTCTATCAATCTGGCGGTGATGAACCTGTTGCCTATCCCAGGGCTGGATGGAGGAAAAATCCTGTTTTTGCTTGTGGAAGCCATTCGCCGCAAGCCTGCTCCGGTGAAATATGAAGCCATTATTCAGGCGGTGTTTCTGGGGCTGCTGTTCTTGCTGTTTATTTTTGTAACCTTTAACGATGTGATGCGCCTGATGGGGAGGTAAAACAATGGGCGGGAAGACCAAGCAAATTATGGCGGGAGGCGTGGCGATAGGCGGCGGCGCGCCCCTTTCCATCCAATCGATGACCAACACGAAAACCGCCGACGCGGAGGGCACGCTGGCGCAGCTGGAGCGGCTGGCCCAGGCGGGCTGTCAGATCGCCCGGCTGGCTGTGCCGGATTTGGAGGCCGCTCGAGCCTTTGGCCTCATCCGAGCCAAATCTCCTCTGCCGCTGGTAGCGGATATCCACTTCGATTACCGCCTGGCTGTGGCCGCGGCGGAGGAGGGGGCGGATAAAATCCGTATCAACCCGGGCAATATCGGCTCTCCCGAGGGAGTCAAGGCTGTGGCTCGAACCTGCCGAGAGAAAAAAATTCCGATCCGCATCGGCGTCAACGGCGGCTCTCTGGAAAAAGAGCTGTTGGCAAAATACGGCGGGCCCAAAGCCGAGGCTTTGGTAGAAAGCGCCTTGGGCCATATCCGTCTGTTGAACGATCAGGGCTTTGACGATATCTGCGTCTCGCTGAAATCTTCCAACGTGATGGAGAATATCCAGGCCTATCGGCTGATGGCGGAGCAGACCGATTATCCGTTGCACCTGGGGGTCACGGAGGCGGGGACCCGCCATATGGGCTTGTTGAAATCTGCCGCCGCCTTTGGCGCTCTTCTGGCCGACGGCATCGGCGACACGCTGCGGGTGTCGCTAACGGCGGATCCTGTTGAGGAGGTCTATGCTGCTCTGGACATTCTGAAAGCGTTGGGCCTGCACAGCCAGGGAGCGGTGATGATATCCTGCCCCACCTGCGGCCGGACCAAAGTGAACCTGATTCCCATTGCCGAAGAAGTGGAACGTCGCTTGGCTGGGCTGAAAAGCCGCGTCACCGTGGCGGTGATGGGCTGCGCTGTCAACGGCCCAGGGGAGGCTCGAGAGGCCGATCTTGGAGTGGCTTGCGGCGCAGACGAAGGGTTGATTTTTGCCAAAGGAGAAATTATTGGAAAGGCGCCTGCCGAGCAGATTGTGGAAGCTTTGGCAGAGCAGGTCATGCTGTTGACGGGCGAACGGATATGAGCGCCGCGCTGGGGCAGCTGTTCGCCCGATGTGATTTTGGTCAAAGCGCTTTGGGCCGCGCGTCTATTACGGCTCTCCAGGCAGATAAGGCCGCCTGCCGGCTGGAGGTTGGCATTCAGGCGGATTCTATTGTAGAAAAAGAAACGTTGACCGCTGGAGAAGAGGGGATTTGTCGGGCTTATGGGTTGAAGGAGGTCTGTTTGCAGATCCGGTACCAATTGGCCGGGTTGGACGAAGCCGCTCTGAACTATTGCCGAGCCCATTTGACCGCCCAATACCCCTCTTTTGCCGCGGCGGCCGGTTCTGTGCGTATGGAGATTCGTCAAGGAGCGCTGGCCCTGCGGGGGCCCAGCCGGTGGATGCAGCGAGTGGAAGAGCTGCGCAGCCCTATCCAGCGCTTTTTCAGCGAGAATTTGGGCCTCCAAATTCAGGTGGAGCTGGAAGAGGACCAGCAGGACCAGCAGGCCGCTCAGGATTTTGAGGAAGAGCGGGAGCGGCAGCTGCAGGAGGCCATGAAGCAGGCGGAGGCCGAGGCCGCCGCGGCAAAGCAAGCGCCGCCCAAGCAGCAAGAGCCCCGGCAGTTCCAGCGCCGCAAGCCGGAGGGAACGGCCTTTAAGCCCAAACAATCCGAAGCAGCTGTGCTTTACGGCAAGCCGGTGGAGCGGACTGTGGTTCCCATGGCGGAAATCAATGTGGACAGCGGCAAGACGGCGGTAGAGGGCCTGGTATTCTATGCGGAGGAAAAGAAGCTGAACAACCGGGGAAAGACCATCTATACCTTTGATATGACAGACGGGACAGGCTCTGTTCGCTGCGTTAAGGTATTGCCGGACGACGAATGCGCTCTGCTGATGGAAGCGGTGAAGAAGGGCTCTTATGTAATGGTCCAGGGCGTAGCCAATTACAGTTCCTTTGAGCGGGATGTAACGCTTTCGCCCTCTGCTGTGGTGGAGGCCAAGCGAAAAACCCGCCAGGATACAGGCGAACAGAAGCGGGTGGAGCTGCATTTGCACACTTGCATGAGCGCGATGGACGGCTTGACGGACACAGCTACGGCTGTGCAGACCGCCGCTCGCTGGGGTCACAAGGCGATCGCCATTACGGACCATGGCGTAGCCCAATCCTTCCCAGACGCTATGCACGCCCAACAGAAGCTGCGGGATAAGGGGCAGGATATCAAAATTATCTATGGCGTGGAGGCTTATTGCGTCAACAATCTTGCCAAAAGCCAGGCAGTCAAGGGGAACGGCTGCGCCCCTATCGATGGGGAAACGGTGGTTTTCGACCTGGAAACCACAGGATTGAGCCCCCGCAACTGCGAAATCATTGAGATCGCCGCTGTGATTGTCTCTGGAGGCCAAATGGGAGAGCGATTCCATACCTATGTCAAACCTTCGGCGCCGGTGCCCTATGAAATTACCCAGCTTACCGGCATCACAGACGATATGGTGGAGAGCGCCCCCAGCCAGCAAGAGGCTGTGACGGCCTTTTTTGCCTTTATGGGAGATAGGCCTCTTTGTGCCCACAACGCCAATTTCGACGTGTCGTTCCTGCGAGCCGCCTGCGAGAAGTTTGGAATCGAAAAGGATTTTTGCAGCATTGACACCGTTGAGATGAGCCGGGCGCTGCTGCCCGACCTAAAGCGGCACAAGCTCAACGTAGTGGCCGAGGTCATGGGCTTTACCTTCCAACACCACCGAGCCGACGAGGATACCGACGTACTGGCCAAAATTTACTTACGCCTGCTGGAAATGCTGAAGGAGAAGGTCCAGCTGGAAACGGTGGAGGACATCAACCGGGGCCTGGACGTGGCCCGGGGCGGGGAAGCGGACCCGCTTTCTCTCCGTTCGCACCATTTGATTATTCTGGTCAAAAACTTAACGGGGCTGAAAAATTTATACCAGTTGATTTCCTTTTCTCATCTGAAATATTTCAAACGGCATCCCATCATCCCGGCGGATTTGCTGATGAAATATCGAGAGGGATTAATTTTGGGTTCTGCCTGCGAGGCAGGAGAGCTGTTTTCCGCCGTTGTGGAAGGCAAGCCGTGGAATGAGTTGAAGGAAATCGCCTCCTTTTTTGATTATTTGGAGATTCAGCCCATTGGCAATAATCGATTCATGCTGGAAAGCGGCGCGGCTCGGGATGAGGAACAGTTGCGGGAATTTAATCGCACTGTGCTCAAGTTGGGCGACGCGCTCCAAAAACCGGTGGTCGCCACTGGCGACGTTCATTTTCTGGAGCCGGAGGACGCCCAGTACCGCGCTATCCTGATGGCCGGCATGGGGTTTAGCGACGCGGACAAGCAAGCGCCCCTTTATTTCAAAACCACCAATGAAATGTTGGAGGAATTTAGCTACTTGGGACGGGAGCGCGCCCGAGAGGTTGTAGTGGAAAACCCCAATAAAATCGCCGATTGGTGCGAGGATATCAAGCCTGTGCCCGACGACAAATGCCCGCCTGTGATTCCAGGCAGTGCGGAAGAGATTGAAACCATGGCCAAGCAGAAGGCGGCGGAGCTTTACGGCGATCCGCTGCCCCAGCTGATTCAACAGCGGTTGGACGCCGAGCTGATTCCCATCATCAAAAACGGCTTTGACGTGATGTATTTGATTGCGCAGAAACTGGTGGCAAAGTCGTTGGAGGACGGCTATTTGGTGGGCTCTCGGGGCAGCGTGGGCTCCTCTTTTGTGGCCTATTTAACAGGCATCACGGAGGTCAATTCTCTGCCTGCCCACTACCGGTGTCCTCAATGTAAGCACAGCATTTTTCCAGAGGATTCTCAGTATGGCTGCGGTGTGGACTTGCCGGACAAAATTTGTCCCCAATGCGGCGCGCCGCTTGTGAAGGATGGGTTCAATATCCCCTTTGCTACTTTTTTGGGGTTTAACGGTGAAAAGGCGCCGGATATTGATCTGAATTTTTCCAGCGAATATCAAGCGCGGGCTCATCGGGAGCTGATTCGGATGTTCGGCGAAGATCATGTATTCCGGGCGGGCACCATCGGCACAGTAAAATCGAAAACGGCTTATGGATTTGTCAAAAAATACAATGAAGAACGAGGTCTGACGCCGGGCAAAGCCGAGGAAAACCGTTTGGTTGTGGGCTGCACCGGCATCAAGCGCACCACAGGCCAGCATCCCGGCGGTTTGATTATCGTGCCCAACGACCGGACGATTTACGAATTTTGTCCGGTACAGCGTCCGGCTGACGATACCTCCACGGATATCATTACTACCCACTTTGATTACCATTCTATCGATCAGAATTTGTTAAAATTCGATATGTTGGGGCACGAAGATCCCACGATGATCCGGGCGTTGGAGGATCTGACCGGCGTCAACGCCCGAGAAATTCCTTTGGACGACCCGGAAACTATGTCTATTTTTACCTCTTTGAAGGCGCTGCATATTGACGACGACGGCTCCTTTGGAAAAACCGGCGCTACGGCGATTCCCGAATTTGGAACTCGATTTGTCCGGGGAATGTTGGAGATGACCAAGCCCAGCACGTTTGACGAGCTGCTGCGTATTTCTGGTTTGTCGCATGGCACCAACGTCTGGTTGAACAACGCCAAAGATTATATCGAAAGCGGCGACGCCACGCTGAAAGACGTGATCTCCGTCCGAGACGACATTATGACCTTTCTGATTCAAAAGGGTCTCGAGCCCCAGCAAGCCTTCAAAATGTCGGAAAGCGTCCGAAAAGGCAAGGGGCTCAAGCCTGAGTGGGAAGAGGAGATGCGGGAGCACGGGATTAAAGAGTGGTATATCGAATCTTGTAAAAAAATTCAGTATATGTTCCCGCGAGCTCATGCGGCGGCTTATGTGATGATGGCCTATCGCATCGCCTGGTTTAAGGTCCACCAGCCCATGGCCTTTTACAGCGCTTATTTCGGCATCCGAGCGCCGGCGTTTGACGCCAACTTGATGTGCAAAGGCGACGGCTTAGTAATGGAAAAAACCAGGCAGCTGCAAGGACAGGAAAAACGTACCGCTGTGGAAGAGGATATGTTGACAACTCTGGAAGTGGCTCATGAATTTTATCGACGCGGATACCGCTTTACTCCTGTGGATATTTATAAGAGCGCAGTGGACCAGTTTTTGATTTTGGACAATCAGACTTTGGCTCCTTCGCTAACTTCGCTGCCCGGTTTGGGCGAGGCCGCTGCGCGAAATATTGTGGAAGAGCGGGAAAAAGGCAAATTTATGTCTACGGAAGATATGTTGCTTCGCTGCCCCAAAGTGACAAAAGGCGTGGTGGAAACGCTGACCGCCGCCGGAGCCTTGAACGATATTCCGAAAACAAACCAGATCGATTTGTTTGAAATGCTGTCGGGCAGTTGAGAGAGCGAAGCCGAGCCGCCGGCATAAGAAGGCTTGAAAACCGTCGCTGAGTTTTTGGCGCTTTACTGCAATAAATGGCATTTTGCACAAAAATAACGCTGAATGGTTGGTGGAAACGGAGAAAAAATTCGGGACTCTTGACAAGGGAGCTAAGAAAAGCGATAATAATACTGTACGCTCAGAAAAGAGCGATATGCAACAATTTTGATGAAAGTATAGAGGTGCGATATGTCTCAGGTAGAAAAAATCCTGGCCATGTGCCAGGAAAACGGCGTCCAGATGATCGACTTCAAAACGGTGGACCTGGCGGGCCGCTGGCATCACATCACCATCCCCGTCAAGCGTTTTAACGAAGATACGCTGAAATATGGCATCGGCTTCGACGGCTCCAACTTTGGGTATGCTTCTGTGGAAAAGAGCGATATGGTCTTTATCCCAGACCCGGATTCTGCTAAGCTGGATCCTTTCACCGCCGTGCCCACTTTGTCCATGACCGGAGACGTCAAGGTCATCGCCGAGCCGGAAAATATGCGCTTTGGTCAGTACGCCCGTAGCGTCACCCTGCGCGCCGAGGAGTATATGCGGGAAACCGGCATCGCCGACAAAATGGTAGTAGGACCGGAGTTTGAATTTTACCTCTTCGATAAGGCTAGCTACGACGTAGCCCCCAGCTATTCTTCCTACAGCGTGGATACCGCTCAAGCCGAGTGGAACACCGGCGACCCCGAAGGAAACGGCTATCAGGTGCCTCATCACGGCGGCTATCATGCGGCGCTGCCCCAAGATATCACCTTTGACTTGCGCAATGAAATGTGCATGAAGATGGCTGACTGGGATGTGGAAATCAAGTATCATCACCACGAGGTAGGCGGTCCGGGCCAGTTGGAGATCGAAGTGGAACCCGAAAGTCTGACAGAAATGGCCGACAAGACCATGATTATCAAATATATCATCAAAAATGTGGCCGCTAAGGCAGGAAAAAGCGCTACGTTGATGCCCAAGCCTATTTACGGCGAAGCGGGCAGCGGAATGCACGTTCATATCTGGTTGTGGAAGGAAGGCAAGCCTTTGTTCTATGATGAGAAGGGGTATTCCAGCCTGTCTGACACCGCCCTGTATTTCATCGGCGGTTTGTTGAAGCACGCGGCTTCTCTGTGCGCGATCACAAATCCCTCTACCAATTCTTTCAAGAGATTGGTGCCTGGTTTCGAAGCGCCTGTGACCATCGGCTATGCCACAGCCAATCGCTCCTCTGTCATCCGTATCCCGGCCTATGCCAAGACGCCGGCGCAGAAACGCTTTGAGCTGCGCAATCCAGACGCCACCTGCAATCCCTATTATGCCTATGCCGCTATCTTGATGGCTGGTTTGGATGGCATTAAGAATAAGATCGATCCCAAAGCCAACGGCTGGGGCCCTTATGACTTTAATCTGTTCAATCTGTCCGATGAGGATAAAAAGCGCATCCAAGCTCTGCCCAAGTCCTTGGACGAGGCGTTGGACGCTCTGGAAGCCGACCACGATTATCTGACAGCCGGCGACGTGTTCCCCCAAGAACTGATCGACAACTGGCTGAAGCTGAAGCGGGCGGAGAGCGAGACGATTTCTCGCATCCCCACGCCGGCGGATTTCCAGTATTATTATACGCTCTAAATCCGATTGTATTTTCAGAGGCGCGATTGCCTCGAGCGTTGGAATGGGCGCGCCGGAAGGCGCGCCCGTTCTTTCTCTTTGACTGGTGAAAAACAAAAACAGCCGCCGGTTTTCCGGCGGCTGGCGCAGAAGCGGACGGACAAATTTAGGACGACTTAATGAAACAGACGAGCAATTTCCTCAGCGGGACGAGCGCCTACGACTCGCTCCACAGCTTGGCCTTCCTGGAAGAGCACCAAAGTGGGAATGCTCATCACATGGAATTTTCGAGCGGCCTCTGGGTTTTCATCCACATCGATTTTGACGATTTCACAGTTTTCGGGCAGGGTTTCCGAAAGCTCGTCCAAAATGGGAGCTAACATTTTACAGGGATTGCACCAGGTGGCAAAAAAGTCTACCAGCACCTTTTTGCCCGGTTGGTTCACCGTTTCGTCAAAGAGTTCTTGATTGATGTGTTTTACTGCCATGCTTTGCGCCTCCTTTTTCTGTTTAGGATACGCCGCCATTTTAAAATTATGCCGGCGTTTTCCACAATAAAGTTGACAAAAACAATCTACTTTTTCTATTCTAAGAATACTCCATTTTCTCCGGTTTGTCAAGTCGCAGTTGAGGGTTTGGCGCATGACGGCGCTAAAGTTATCGTTGCCCTAAACATATTTTGATGAAATCGAAAAGAGAGTGGACTATCAGAAAGAAACTTAGAGACGACGGCGTAAAGGCGTTTTCGCCTTCTGCACAATGCGCAGAGCCGGCATAGGCGAACGCCTTTGAAGTTTGACGGTTATGATTGGAGTTAATGGCATGGAATTGATATTTCCGCGATTGGAACGAGAGGAACTGATGAAAATCTCTAGTTTGGGTCTTGCCCATGTGGGGGATGGGGTTTATGAGCTGCTGGCCCGCACATATACGGCCAGAACCAGCGGCGGGCTGGCAGGGCAGATGCACCGGCGAACCACCAGGTTGGCCCGCGCTTCTTTCCAATCCAAAGCGGTTCTCTATTTGCTGGAGCAAAAAACGTTGCTGCCGGAGGAAGAGGAAGTCTATCGGCGGGGACGCAACAGCCATTCTCATGCGGCGCCCAAAAGCGCCTCGCCGGAGGAATACGCTCGGGCCACCGGGCTGGAAGCAGTATTTGGATGGCTGTATCTCACCGGGCAACAAGAGAGAACTTGCCGTATTTTTGAAAAAATTCTGGCTATGACGCCGGAAGGAGAACCGAAAAAATGAAGAGAGAAAAAATGGAAAATCCAAAAATCAACGCCGTTTTGGATTATATCTTGATTGTGTTGGGCTCCTGCGTTTTTGGAGCGGGCATCGTCATTTTCATCAAGCCTTCTATGATTTCCATGGGCGGCGTAGCGGGCATGGCGCTGATTGGAAACTATCTGACCGGCTTGCCCTTGGGTATGGCCAGCATTATCCTCAATGTCCCGTTGTTTATCTTTGGATATAAACTGCTGGGCCGGCAATTTTTCTGGAAGACCATTGTCTCTTCTGTGTCCTATTCGGTATTTATCGATCTTGTAGGGTCCTATCTGCCCCTATTCACCGGAGACAGGCTGTTAGCCGCTTTGTATGGCGGGTTGATTATGGGGTTGGGTTTTGGCTTGGTATTCAAGAGAGGCGGCACTTCCGGCGGAACAGATATCATTTCCAAATATTTGAATGAAAAATTTGAAATCAGCATTGGCAACGCCAATTTGGTGATGAACGGCATGGTGATCATCGCTTGCTCCGTTATATATAAAAGCGTGGAAAGCGCTTTATATGCCATTATCGTCCAATATCTTACCGGCGTGGTGCTCAACGCTATTGTGGACGGTTCAGACCGGCAGAAGGAGGGGCTGATTATCACCAGTAAGCCGGAGGAAATGGCCAAGGCCATTTTGGAAAATCTCCAGCGGGGCTGTACCGGCATAGAGGGCAAGGGGATGTATACCAATGAAGAGAAAACTTTGTTGTTGGTAGTTGTGCGCCGCCATGAAATTTCCGCGTTGAAAAAGCTGGCCCATCAAGTGGATCCAGAATGTTTTATGCTGGTGTCCGAGGTCAGCGAGGTTTTTGGCGTCCATTTCAAGCAATATGCCAAATAAGGCGGAAGGCGCAAAAACAGCCGGAAATCAAAAGATTTCCGGCTGTGGTTTTTATTGGGGCTCGGAGGCTGGCGCTCCTTCCTCCTTTTGCGTTTTTGTCAAAGAGGGAGCAGGGGTTGCGGCAGTCCCTTTTTGAGAGGGCAGCTCCTCTCGAAGCCACCGGCGGATAAAGCGGCGGACAAAGCGGCGTTCCTCCGCCAGATACAAAGCCATGCACAAAGCTAATACGCCGATGAGGCCCAAAACCAGCGCTAGAAGGGAACCCACAGAATCCAAAGAAGCCAAGTGGATCAAATGCTGAGAGGAATCGTAATAGGCGTCTGTCAGGTTGCCCACAGACCATTGGGAAGCCATCAACGGACCAGGAATTCGGTCTAACCCCCGATGAGTTACGGCGTAGAAATAGCCCATGGAACCTTCCACAGAGGCCAAGCTGGCCCGAACCCGAATCCATTGAGGGTTAAACAGGGGAGACGCATAATAAACCACGGGGGCCAAAGCCACGCCGGCCACAAGCAACAAGAGACAAGGAGCGAAGTAACCAGGTTTTTTGATTTTGCCCGAGCGCCGGAAATGGGGATAATGATCCAGATTGACTCGACGGCCCAGAGCAAACATCCAAAACAGCGAAAAAACGCCCATTCCCAAAGCGATGCTCACATTCATCAAATAAAATTTCTGCTCCGCCTGGACAAGATCGTAATGGCGGGCAAAGCAAATGCGGTCTGGGTTGTCACAATAGACGATCTCTGTGTCGTATTCCCGCCCCCCGCTTTGCCAGGTAGCCAAAGCGCTAACGCTGTATGGGCCGCCGTCCGTTGTGGAGACAATGGGCAGCATTCCGTCCTTGGGCAGATTGTGAATCAGTCGGACGCTGTGTTGTTCTCCCTCGAATTCAAACTGGACGATCGGAAAATATTGAGCGTCTCCGTCGGGAATCTGGATTTGCTCCACGCGCTGAATCTGAGCAGGTAAAATGAGCGCGTCGTCAATTTTTGCGGTTGCCGCCAGATAAAACCGCCACAATGCCAGAGCGGCCAAAAGACAGCAAAACATCCCACACAATCGTTTCATCGTTATTCCCCACAAAAAGAGCCCCCGAAGGGGTTTTTCTATCTTTTACCCCTTTATTATACTCCTTTGGTTCCCAAAAGGCAAGCATAGCCGACGGTTTGGGAGCGTTTGAATCGCAGAGAACAAGAAAAGATTTGCGTCTGTGGGTTGGCGTCAGACTAATGTTCAGCGCCTTCGACGGCATGCAGATCCTGGGTATGGAGGACGCAGGCTTCCAAAGCGGCGCAAACGGCCCGAAGCATCTGTTCCAAAGACAAGGAAGGGGTATTGGGCTTGTCCACAACTTGCTCTGTCAAATAGGGAACATGAATAAAGCCGCCCCGGGTCTGAGGAAAGCGCTTGTGAATGTGATACAGCAGGCCGTACATCAGATGGTTGCAGACATAGGCGCCGGCGGTATTGGAAACTTGGGCAGGCACGCCGGCTTGGCGAACGGCCTGAGCCATGGCTTTAACAGGCAAATTGGAAAAATAAGCAGTTTCTCCGTCTGGCGCAATGGGTTGGTCGATGGGCTGAACGCCGGCATTGTCTGGAATGCGGGCGTCAGACAGATTGAGCGCCACCCGCTCGGGACAAATAGCGCTGCGGCCCCCGGCTTGCCCTAAGCAAAGGACGATATCCGGCTTTTCCGCTTCCATAGCTTGGACCAGGGTCCGAATGGATTGGCCGAAAACGCAGGGAATTTCATAGGAGACGATTTGAGCGCCGGCAATTTGCCTGGGCAGACCTTGCGCAATCTTCAAGGCTGGGTTGACGGTTTCGCCGCCAAAAGGCTCGAAGCCAGTAACGAGAATTTTCATAAAAACGCTCCTTTCGCAAAACAACGAAAACAAACGGAGCTTCAGGAAGACTTTTCCTGGAGCCTTGTGCTTTTAACAAAAGTCTGATAGAATGACGGTAAGATAGTTTGAGCGGCGTCCTTGCCAGTGGGGCGGGACGCGGAAAAGCGGTTTGTCTACAAAAGTCTAACTGGAGAAGGGAGTTTATCATGATGAGCGTTATGGAAGCGATTGAAAAAAGAAAAAGTATTCGGGCTTATCAAAGCCAACCCATTGAGCAAGAGAAGCTGGATCAGATTTTAGAGGCCGGTCGGTTGGCGCCTTCGGCCACCAATCAGCAAGCTTGGAAATTTATCTTGGTCACAGACCCGGAGCTGCGGCAAAAGATGGTCGCCGCCTGTCGGAACCAGGCGTTTGTAGGCCAGGCGCCTCTGGTAATGGTATTGTGTTCCAACGAGGTGCGGGATATGCCCTGCGGCCAGCCGGCGCGGACCATCGATTGCTCGATCGCTTTGTCTTATATGCAGCTTCAGGCGGCGGAGCTGGGCATTGGAAGCTGCTGGTTGGGCGCTTTTTCTGCGGAAGAGGTGCGGGAGCTGCTGAACATTCCCGAGGAATATCAGATTGTGGCGGTATCGCCCTTTGGCTACCCGGCGGAAGACGGACGGCAACGCAGCCGCAAGCCCAGGGAAGAGCTTATCTGCCGCGATCAGTGGAAGTAAAACCAATTCTATCGCCTGCTCGTTTCAAAGCAGCCCTCCCAAGGGGGCTGCTTTTTTTCTGCTGACAAGGCGGTTTTCGTCTATTTTTTGTGCTTCCGCTTCAACATTTTCCACAAGGAGGGCAGAGCTTCTTCCAAAAGGACGCCTTCCAAGGGAGGCGTATCCGCATTGTGGGTTTGCAAAATGCAGCTCTGGACGAAATCCACCGCAACGCTTACCGCCCAATTCAGCTGATCCAAGCCGCCTCGCAGCAGCGCCGCCGTCAGCACAGAGGTAAACAGGTCCCCTGTGCCGGGGAAATAAGCGCCCACCTGAGGACGAAAAGCAGAGCCTTTTTCGCCTTGACGAGTTTGATAAACCGCGCCGATGTTGCCGGCGCCGTCCCGCACGCCGGTGACGACGACAGCGCCGCAACCCAGCTGTAGCAGCCGATCCAGGCAGCTTTCGATGAAATCTGGATTGTTCCGCCAAACGTCGGGCTCTTGGCCCAACAACATGGCGGCTTCGGTGAGATTGGGGGTAATCACATGAGCGCGGCCGCAGTACTCCGCCATTTTGCCGGCGAATTCCGGCCCAAAAGCGCCGGCATAAGCCTTGCCATTATCGCCCATTACCGGGTCCACAACCAACAGGCTGCCGGGCTTGGCGCAAGTTTCATAGAGAGCCAGCATCTGCTCCGCCTGGCGGATATCGCTCATATATCCGCTGTAAAAACCGTCAAATTGACAGCCAATAGCCTGCCAGTTGGCGACGCAGGAGGGCAAATCCTCCGTCAGATCCCGAATGGTCACATTGGGGTAAGCGGTGTGGGCGGAAAGCACCGCACCCACCAACGGACAGCACTGAATGCCCGCCGCTGCGCAGATGCTGACGGCAGTGGTCATAGAGCCCCGTCCAAAGCCTGAAATATCATGCAATGCTGCGATTCTCAGATGTTCCATGGCAAAATCGCCCGCCGAAGCGGGCTGTTCACTCCTTTTTATGGAAATTTTCTTCGCCTGTCTAAGACGACGGATTCTTTGAGCATATTGTATCACAGACGAACATAAATTGATAGAGGCGGTCCGCAGAGACAGACGGCGGAGAATTTGACAATTCATATGTTATTCTCTGATAGCAATGGCGTCGTTATTATATCATTGAAAATCTATTTTAGCAAGAAGTCCGTAAGAATGTTTCGGCAGAAAGGGAAGTCTTTATGGAAAAAATAAAAAAGACGCTGAAAGGATCGTTGGTCGTATTGTTGTGGGCGATATGCCTGTGGGGGCCGGCTTGCCAAGCGGCGGAGGAGGAAACGATGCGGGGAGTCTGGATTTCCACTGTGGCAAATCTGGACTACCCTTCTTCGCAAGGGCTTTCCAAGGCGGAGCTGACGGCGGAACTGGACGAAATGCTGGACACTATGGAGCAAGCGGGCCTAAACGCCGCCTTTTTTCAGGTCCGCCCCTGCGCAGATTCTTTTTATCCCTCTAAAATTTTTCCTTACAGCGTCTATTTTACCGGCGAACAAGGGCAGCCGCCGGCAGAGTCCTTTGATCCGCTGGCTTATCTGGTGGAGCAGGCCCACGCCAGAGGCATTCAGGTTCATGCCTGGGTGAACCCATATCGAATCACTCAAAACTCTCCAGGCTCCTGGCAGGCCGGTATGGAGCAGCTGGCGGAATGGCATCCGGCTCGGCAACGCCCAGAGTTGGTCCGGCTTTACCAGGGCAATCTATATTTTGATCCAGGTCAGCCTGCTGCTCGAGAGCTGATTGTCCAGGGCGTTCAAGAAATTTTGGACAATTATCCGGTGGACGGCGTTCATATTGACGATTATTTCTATCCTGGCCAGGAGTTTGACGACGGCGAAACCTATGCCGCCTATGGAGCGGGACTATCTTTAGAGGATTTCCGCCGACAAAGCGTCAACGACCTGGTCCGGCAGCTGAGTCAAGCGGCTCGCGGCGCCGGGCGGCAATTCGGCGCGGCGCCCTTCGGCATCTGGGCCAACGCCTCTTCCATGGAAGGAGGCAGCGACACCCAGGGCACGCAAAGCTATTCTGATCATTACGCCGACAGCCTAAAATGGATGCAGGAGGGCTGGCTGGATTATATCGCCCCGCAGCTTTACTGGTATTCTGGGCAGCCGGAAGCGGATTTTACCAAACTGCTGGAGTGGTGGAGCAATCAGGCGGAGGCGGCGGGATGTCGCCTTTGCCCGGGCATCGCCGCCTACAAGGCCATGGGCGGCGATCAGGCGGAGCCCTGGCAAGGCTGCGGTGAAATTGAAAATCAGCTGCGTCAGATGGCGGCGGAACCCCAATGTCAGGGGTGCCTGTTTTTCCGCTATGGCATATTGCGGGAACATCCGCCGTTGTTGGCCGCGGCCTCTCAAGCGTTTCCGGAGAACGGAGAAAACGGTCCAATAGAGGAGGAAGGACGGTCCGTCGGCGCCGGCCAGAAGCTGGCGGTATCTCGGCCGGAGGACCTGATGCGCACGGATTTGGATTGCTTCTATTTCTGCGGTCTTTCCGACCCCTCTCAGCCGCTGACTGTCAACGGGCAGCTGGTGCAAAGCCGAGCCGCCGACGGCAGCTGGGGCGTTCTGCTTCCGCTGGAGCAGGGGTTTAATACTTTTGTGGTGGAAAATGGTCAAGACAAGGTTGTCCGTCGGCTGCTGCGCGGTCTGCCCACCCAGTATATGGGCGAAGCCTGGCCTGAGGGAGATACATACCTGCCGCAGGGGGAAAAGGCGCGGCTATCGTTGGAAGGGCGGTCTGGAGGCCAGGCGTGGGCTCTGTTTTGCGGCGAAGCCTTGCCGCTGATTTACCAGGACGGCCAATATCAAGGAGAATGCTCTCTGCCCGGCGGCGCTCGTGGACAGATCACCCGTTACGGACCGCCGCTCTATGTGATGCGACGGGGAGATTTCGTTTCAGTCTCTCTGGCTCAGGGCGGGCTATATCAGATTGGTCCTGGCGCGGCTTTGGATTATACAGTAAAAACTGATTTGTGCGACGTGCTGATAGAAGCCGACGCTTCCCAAGGCTCTTGCGGCGTGCTGCGCCAGGGAATGACGGGCCCCGCAGAGCGGGTAGAAAACGGTTATATATTGGCGCAGGAGCTGGGGTATCTGCGGCTGGAGGACGCAGACCTTTCTCTGAGCCGCGGCGACGCCCAGGTTCTGCCTTCTGGATGTCAAGAGGAGGAAGAGTGCGTGCGGCTGCGATTTTCTTCAGACAGGGCGTTGGCCGCCAAATGCGCGTATGAAAACAGCCAATTTGTCCTGACATTCCCTGGGGCGGCCTCGAAATACCCCTTGTCGGGCGACCTGTTTGGCCAGACCGGCGCTCAGATCCAAGGAGACAGCTTGGTTTATACCTTCACTCTGAAAAATATTCAGCCTGCTGGATTTTATTTTGAGCAAACAGACCAAGGAGCCGAGCTGATCGTGCGGGCTAAGGCTCAGCCTGCTCAAGGGCTGGAAGGAGTGACTATTTTGCTGGACCCAGGCCATGGCGGCGGTCAGACCGGCGCTCTGGGCTGCGACCCAGGTCAGCCGGAAAAACAGGTGAATCTGCGCATGGCTCAGGCCCTGGAGGAAAAGCTGACCGCTCTGGGAGCCCAGGTGGAGATGACCAGACAGAAGGATGGGGACGTTTCGCTGAATCAGCGATATCGGCAGTCTTTCCGCTTGATGCCGGATCTGTTTCTTTCGCTGCACTGCAATAGCGCTCCAGATGATACGGATATTTCCACAGCCGCCGGATTCACGGCCTATTGCCAGGGGGACCTGGCGCAGCCGCTGGCGCAAAGCCTGGCCCAGGCCGCCGAAGAAACCGGCCGAGCCGCAAACCCGGCGGTGGACGACAGCCGGCTCTATCTGTGCCGCCAGAGCCATACCGCCGCCATTTTGCTGGAGAACGGGTATCTGCCCAATCCCTTTGAATTTTCCGACATCGTTTCCGATCAGAGCGTCGATCAGCTTACCCAGGCTCTGGCCCAGGCGATATTGGAATATTACAGCCCGCAGCCCAATCCATCGTTTTGAGGAGGCCGACGCCATGGAAATCCATATCGTGTCGCCAGGAGACACATTGTTCAGCATAGCTCGGCAATATCAGGTTCCAGCATCTCAGATCGCTTTGGATAACGGTCTAAGCGGCCAGGCTCGGCTGGTTGTGGGCCAGGCTTTGGTTATTCAATTTCCCAGCCAGATTCACGTCGTGCAACCGGGAGAAACCTTGTCCGACATTGGCCGACAATATGGCCTTTCTCAGCGCCAGCTTTACCAAAACAACCCCATTCTCCAGGGAAGAGATTCGATTTATCCGGGCCAAACGTTGGTTCTTTCCTATCGCCAACAAAAAATCGGGAGTTTGGAAACAAACGGATATGCCTATCCATATATCAGCGACAGACTGCTGCAAAGCGTTTTGCCCTATCTTTCGGCGATGACGCCCTTTACCTATGGGTTTACGCCTCAGGGAAATCTGGTGGATCTCAACGACCGGCAGATGATCGCGATGGCGCAAAGAATGGACGTCGCGCCGCTGATGCATCTTTCCACGTTGACAGAATCCGGCGGGTTTTCCAACGAATTGGCCCATATGGCCTTGACGGACGTCACATTGCAGAAAGCGCTGATTGAAAATGTCCTTCTGACCATGCAGGACAAGGGATACCGAGGGTTGGATGTGGATTTTGAGTTTGTCTACCGACAGGACGCCGGCCTTTACGCTCAGTTTATCCGACGCATGGCGGAACGGTTCAACCCTTTGGGCTATCCGGTGATTGTGGCGTTGGCGCCCAAAACCTCTTCTGATCAGCCTGGTTTGCTCTATGAAGGCCATGATTACGCCGCCCTGGGGGCCGCGGCCAATCGGACGTTGCTGATGACCTATGAGTGGGGGTATACCTATGGCCCGCCTATGGCGGTAGCGCCGCTGCCCAGCGTCCGGCGGGTGGCGGAATACGCTTTGACCCAAATTCCAGCGGAAAAGATTTGGTTGGGCGTCCCCACATATGGCTACGATTGGCCGCTGCCCTTTGTGCAGGGACAAAGCAAAGCCACGTCTCTTTCGCCTCAGCAGGCCCTGAACTTAGCGCTGGCATACGGCGCCGAAATCCTGTACAGCGACCAAAGCCAAGCGCCTTGGTTTCGTTATACCGACAGACAAGGTCAGATTCACGAAGTCTGGTTTGAGGACGCCCGCAGTATCCAGGCCAAACTGGCTTTGACTGGAGAATACGGTTTTTCCGGCGTGGGATACTGGAATCTAATGCGGGAATTTCCCCAAAATTGGCGAGTGCTCAACGCCCTCTATCATATTGACGCAATTGGAGCAAGCCGACAGCCGAACTCTCTGTGAACAAAAAAGTAATATGCCAAAGCGCCCGCAGCCGGAACCTTTTTCAAAAGGGTGAACCGGCGGCGGGCGCTTTGGCGTATGAATCAACCGAGCTCAGGTTGTCGGGGCGTCCCGACACTAACGAGTAAATTTATCCCAGAAGGGAAGCAAGCCGGATTTGAAACAGAGGATCAAAGCCGCGGCGCCGCCGATGGCAGCTTGAAGGATCTCAAAGGGCAGTTTGAGCACGGCATATTCCGGCGTGCTGTAAACAAATGCCCGGCCCACGGTATAGCCCGTCACCATAAGGACGCCGCCCAGCAGAACGCCCAACAAAGCGGCTCGGCCCCGGCGCTCCGGCTTGGCTCGGCGAACGATCTGTGAGATGACGACGGCCTGGAGCCCATGGGAAATCAGAGATACAAACATAGGAGCGGGATAAAAGAAAAAATCTCCCAGAAAAGACCCCACGCCTCCAGCGATAAAAGCCCCCAGCGGGTCCAGCAGAACAGCGGCGGTGCAGATTACCACATCGCACAGATAGAGATGCCCGCCAGGCACAGGGATGCTGAAGGAGCTCATGGCCGTCGTCATGGCCATGAGCAGGGCTGTCGTCGTCATCCATTTGACGGGCTGTTTTTTGCGGAAATCGGATTGCTGCATAATATCTATCTCCTTTTTTGGCGTTGGAACGATTATACCGCCAAACTGATATGGTTTCAAAAGCCAAATTGCGATTTGTTTATGGTATCACATGGGGGAGAAGCGGAAAAAACACGAGAAATCGGGGGAGTGAAAAAAATCTTCAAAAAAATTTGAAAAACCCCTTTACAAAATGGCTTTTTGCCTGTATACTATAAAAGCGTCGTGAGGATAAAGACGCTGAGTGATACAGGGGTATAGCTCAGCTGGTAGAGCAGTGGTCTCCAAAACCACGTGCCGAGGGTTCAAGTCCTTCTGCCCCTGCCATATGGCCGTGTAGTTCAGTTGGTTAGAACGCTAGCCTGTCACGCTAGAGGTCGACGGTTCGAGCCCGTTCACGGTCGCCATCATGCTGTTGTAGCTCAGTTGGCAGAGCACGTCATTGGTAATGACGAGGTCGGCAGTTCGAATCTGCTCAACAGCTCCAGAGAAAAAGACACCCAAATGGGTGTCTTTTTTGTATTCGGCCTCTCTCAGTCCGCATAAAAAATAGAGGATAATGGGATGAAGAAAAGTCTGTCGCCGCAGTTTTTCTTTTCGATTTCCTTGAAACAAACAAATTGGGAATTTTATTGCTTGCGCATTCCGCCCGAATCAGGGTATAATAATTAAAGGAGTTTGCTTTGGCAAAAAAGAACCAGGAAGCCTGCGCTGGAGCTCGACTGCGGGCGGCGGGGAAGAGGAAACCGGAGCACGCCCGTCGCGTCGCCGGGGCAGGCGATAGAGGAAGGTGGGAGAAAAATGGGGACAGATCGCAACCCCTATGAAATTTTTACGCACAATGTGGAAGAAGCCGCCCGCTGTATGGGCTTGGAGCGGGTGGAATATGAATTTGTGAAATATCCAGAGCGCCAGCTGAAAGTGACCATTCCCGTGCAGATGGACGACGGCTCCACTCGGCTGTTTGAAGGCTATCGGGTGCAGCATTCCACCTTGCGGGGGCCCTGCAAAGGCGGCGTGCGGTATCATACCAGCGTTTGCGAAGAGGAGGTCCAGGCGCTGGCGGGGCTGACTACATTGCAGTGCGCCTTGGCCAACGTCCCATATGGCGGCGCTTATGGCGGCGTCAATGTGGATGTGGAGCAGATTTCCCACAGCGAACGCCAACGGCTGACTCGACGGTATACCGCCATGATTTTGCCCTTTATTGGCCCCAATGAGGATATCTTGGCGCCGGATATGCACACAGACGAAGAAGTCATGGGCTGGATTATGGATACCTACAGCATGATGAAGGGCCATGCAGTCCAGGGCATTGTTACAGGCAAACCTATGGATTTGGGAGGTTCCCAGGGCGTGGAGGAGGCGCCGGCCAGAGGCTTGACCTTTGTGACGCGAGAGCTGCTTAAACGCATGAAAAAGCCCCTGGACCTGACCACCGCCGCGATACTGGGCATGGGAAAGGTGGGCGCCGGCGTCGCTCGGCTGATGTATGTGGAGGGCATTCGGGTAATGGCCGTAGGCGATATTACCGGCGGACTGTATTGCCGCGCCGGCCTGCATATTCCCGGGGTTTTGGAGCATCTCTCCCAAGGAAAGCTCTTGTGCGAATATCAGGAAGACGGCGTCCAGCATATCTCCATTGAAGAGCTGCTTCGGCTGGAATGCGATATTTTGGTTCCCGCCGCTCTGGAATGCCAAATCCACGGGAAAAACGCCGCCGATATCAACGCTAAAATCATTATCGAAGGCGCCAACTGCCCTATCACCTGGAAGGCAGATCAGATTTTGGAGGAAAAAGGCGTGGTCGTGGCGCCAGATATTTTGGCCAATGCCGGCGGTATGATCGTTTCTTATTTTGAATGGGTGCAGAATATTCAGACCTTGGTCTGGGATGGGGACGAAGTCAATCGGATGCTGCGGCAAATCATCATTCGAGCTTTTGACGACGTGTGGGTTCGAGCCCAAGAACAGCATATTTCTCTGCGCAAAAGCGCCTATTCGCTGGCTTTGGAGCGAGTGTGCCGCGCTAAAAAAATCCGGGGGATTTTCCCTTAATCTCTTTTTATTCGCCAGGGGGGCGGAACAATGGGTATAAGTATGTTTGATATTCTGGGCCCTGTGACGGTTGGGCCCTCCAGCTCCCATACGGCGGGGGCGGTGCGGATCGGCCTGGCCTGCCGCACGATTCTGGGCGAACCTGTCCAGCAGGCAAAAATCACGTTTTATGGCTCTTTTGCCGATACCTATCGAGGCCACGGTACCGACAAGGCGGTAATCGGCGGTCTATTGGGCTTTAATACGGAAAACACACAGATACGAGACAGCCTTCAAATTGCGCGCCAAACAGGCCTGAAATATGAATTTTTCACCGCAGAGGAGGCCCGATACCATCCCAATACACTGGCTATCGAGGCGCAGGGAGAAAACCGGAAAATCTCCCTGCGGGGCGCTTCGATTGGCGGCGGACAAGTGCGCATTCAGGAGCTGAACGGTTTTTCAATGGAAGCTGCCTGTCTGATGGATACTTTGTTGGTGGTGCATAAGGATTCGCCGGGTCTGCTGGCCAACATCGCCGCCATCCTAAATGTGGCAGGGTATAATATTGCCAACCTGCGCTTGGCTCGAACCAAGCGAGAAGGGGACGTTATCACCGTTATCGAGATCGACGCCCCGGTAGACCAGCGGACAGCAGACAGTTTGCTGAACGTCGAAGGAGTGCTGCGGGTGATTTCGTTGCCGAAATTCTGATTCTGAACTGGATAAAAGAAAGGAAGGTCCGCCCGGCGCGCAGCCGAAGGGGCGGGGACAGCCTATGGATATTCCAAGCATTGATTATCTTTTAGACGAAGCGGCCAAAAACAGCAAGACCATCTGGCAGGTGGTGCTCAAGGAAGAGCAGGAGGACAGCGGCCTGACGGAGGAAGAGCTGAGGGACAGGCTGGAAGAAACCTATCGGGTAATGAAGCAGGCCGTCAAAGAGGGGATTGCCGCTGAAACCAGGAGTATCAGCGGCCTTACCGGCGGCGAAGCGGCCAAATATTATCGCTATTATCGGGCCGGCAAAAGCCTGCTGGGCTCTCTGGAGGCCAAGGCGATCAGCTATTCTTTGGGCACTTCGGAGTATAACGCTGCGATGGGCGTGATTGTGGCGGCGCCTACTTGCGGTTCTTCCGGTATTCTGCCCGGCGTGGTCATTGCCGCCCAAGAGGAATATGGGCTCTCGGATCGAGAGGCTGTCAACGGTTTGATTACTGGCGGCGGCGTTGGGGCGGTAGTGGCTACTCGAGCTACCATTTCCGGCGCGGCCGGGGGATGTCAGGCTGAAGTGGGAACAGCCTCTGCCATGGCCGCCGCCGCTCTGACGGATATGATGGGCGGATCCGCCAAGCAGTGTGCTCAAGCGGCGGCGTTGGCTTTGAAAAACTGCTTGGGTTTGGCCTGCGACCCAGTGGCCGGATTGGTAGAGATTCCTTGCGTCAAGCGCAACGGCATTTATGCCGCCTTTGCCATCGCCGCCGCAGACATGGCTTTGGCTGGGGTGGAAAGCTTTATTCCGCCTGACGAGGTCATCGACGCCATGTATCAGATCGGCGTCAATATGCCGGCCGCCGTTCGAGAGACGGCGGAGGGAGGCTTGGCAATTACGCCCACTGGCGCCAGCGCCAAGCGCCGTCTGGAATATTAGGCTGCATAGGCGCGGAGCTATGCTTCGGTCGGTTTAGCAGTTTCATCGGGGCTGTGAACAACTTCAGAAAACGGAACAATAGACAAACGCCCCTTGACGCAGGAAAACAATGCGTCAAGGGGCGTTTTTATATAAAGATAGGATGGAATAGGAAAATTTACACAACGGCGGCAGGCGCTAACGATGATTGCCTACACGGAGCATAGCCGCCGCATGAACGCAACGAAAAGCAGAGGGAAGGGGATATTCCTGGCGCAGTTGGTCGAGAGTCGCCCAAACGCAATTTTCTGGGGCGGGGAAGGGGGCGCAGCGGGCAAGATAAGAAGTCATATGCCATTCGATATGAGAGAAAACATGGATATACTCTCCCAAGGGCTCCAAAGCGTTTAAAGATAGGCCCGCTTGTTCCAAGGCTTGTCGCGTTTGAACGGCGTTTAACGAATCGTCGAATCCTGGAAATTCCCATAATCCGCGGAGCAACCCTTTATCAGGCCGTTGGCGCAGCAATACCCGGCCGCCGTCCCACAGCAAAAATAGAGTGCGGGGTTGCTTTTTGCGGGGCTTTTTGGCTGCTTTGACCGGCAGACGCTGTTCCATGCCTTGCCGGCGCCCTTCACAGAGCGACCTGAGCGGGCATTGATCACACAGAGGCGCGCCGTTGGGCAGGCAAACGACGGCGCCCAGTTCCATCAGCGCTTGGTTGAAATCGCCAGGTCTGTCTGAGGGGATGATTTCCTGAATCAGCTGGCGAAATCTCTTTTTAACGGCTGGAGCGGAAATGTCGTCAGAGCTGCACAAAAGGCGGGAACATACCCGCAGCACGTTGCCGTCCACAGCCGGAACCCGGCGGCCATAGGCGATGGAAGCAATAGCGCCGGCGGAATATTCGCCGATACCAGGCAGCTTTTGCAGTGCATCCGGCTGGTCGGGCAATTGGCCGCCATATTGCTCCATGACGATCTGGGCAGTCTTTTGCAGGTTGCGGGCTCGGCTATAATATCCCAGTCCTTCCCAGAGCTTGAGCAGCCGTTGTTCCGGCGCTTGAGCCAGACTTGGGATATCGGGAAAAACCTCCATAAAACGTTCAAAATAAGGAAGCGCCGCTTCCACCCGGGTTTGCTGAAGCATGATCTCAGAAACCCACACTCGATAGGGCGCGGGCTGGCTTCGCCAAGGCAAAATCCGAGCGCCGCCGTCGTACCAGACGAGCAGCGGTGTTGGAATTTGCTGGATGATTTGAGCTTGTTCCATCAGATGGCGTTAAAATCGGTATCCAAAAAGCCTCGGACCGTGTCTAACGCCTGCTGGTCGAACGCCTGGACAAACTGAGCGTCCGCTTGGTTCATGATTTTTTGGCCGTCTTCAAAAATCATAAGAATATTTTCCCGGTAGGTCTTGTAAACATGGCCGCAGTGGTAATCCCAGGGCATTTTCACATCCGGGTTGGCGGGCACATCCTCGCCCAGCAGAGCGTCTTTGAACACCATGTCGCAGCAGTCGCTGTTGTGCAGATAGCTTTTCAGCTCAAAAACCAAATCTGGGTTGAAGCCTCGCACAATACCGCGGTCGATTTCTTTGCAATAGACCATACCGCATTCCTGCAGGCCCATTTCCGCAAAGGTATCGCGCCAGGCGCACAGATAGCTCTTCATCCGGCGGTCTGGATAGACGCCGCACTCCTCGCCGCGCCGGGGGAAGGTGGAGTTCCATTCGCCGTAAGCAGTATACGTTTTGAAATTGAGGGCGCGGCCGTCTCGCAGAGCTCGAAGGGCCATACGTGCGCCCCGCTGTTCGGACATTTTTTGGGTGGCTTTTACAAAGGCGGTTACTCCAGCCTCGCCATGGGATTCTTTCAAATTTTTGTAAAAAAGGCCGATCAGATACGCATGAACTTTTTCATTGAATTGTACGCTCATTTTCTTTTTCCTCCTTGTCGGCGCAGGACGACGGCAATATCTCCTATCGACGTTGCGGACATATGGCCTTCGGAACCTGAAGCCGGTTTTTATCTATCCTTTTTTTGTTTGTGGCCGAAATCTTCGGCTAAAAAGAAAAATGTCAAAGCCGTCGGCGGCGCTGGCGAAAACGGATTGTTTTTCCGGCGCCTCGATTGGATCGCCGGCGTTTGGGGGCCGCATTGGGGCGGTTAGGGATCAAAAGTCGCCGGGCGGATAGACTGTTCAGCCTACGGGATCGTCTGGCTCGTTCTGTCAGGCGACAAGCCAAAAATCCAGCGACGACGCCCAACAGCAACCCGCCCAGGATATCGGTGGGATAATGCACATAAAGATAAAGCCGGGAAAAAGCCATCAGCGCGGCGGCGAGCCAAGCGGCGATACCTGCTTTTTTATGATAGTGAAATAAAACAAAAGCTGCTGCTACACAGGAAAAGGTGTGTCCTGATGGGAAGGAAAAATCGCCCAGAGGCGGAACCAACAAACCGACAAATTGGTTGGCTTCATAAGGCCGGACTCGGGCCACGATTGGCTTGAGAAACAGATTTCCGGAAAACAGGCACAAGACCAGCGCCAAAGCCATGGCTTCGCCGGCCCGACGGGTTTTCGGAAAAAGCAACAGCAGGGCGGCCAAGGCAATACAGACCATACCATGATCTCCCAATCGGGAGTACAGGGGCATGAACCAATCCAGCAGGGGGCATCGCAGGCGCTGTATCGCGTCCAAGATGGCGTTGTCCAGCGAAAGAACCCAGGACATAAACGAGCCTTCTTTCTCAGATTGGATTTTGTAGGCTATTAAAACAAGCGAATAGCGCCCAGCAGGCCATAGGAGGCGACGGTCATGATGACGCCGGCGGTGAATACGCCGGCTATTACGGCAGGCAGCGCTCGGTTCAGCTTCATACCCAGCAGCGCCGCGATCATAGAGCCCGACCAAGCGCCGGTGCCGGGCAGGGGAATGGCCACAAACAGAAATAAGCCGATGGTCGAATATTTTTCAATCTTACCGGATTTGCTCATCAGCCGGTTTTCTACCCGGTGGGTCAGTCCAGACAGCAATCGAGTGGTTTTCAGCCAAGCAAAAATCGGCCGGGCAAGCAGTATCAAAAAAGGGACGGGCAGAAGGTTGCCAATAAAAGAGACGGCAAAGGCGCGAGGCCAAGGGATGCCCATCGCCGCACCCAAAAGGATGGAGCCCCTCAGCTCAATGAAAGGAATCATAGAAATGACGAACAGAGCGAAATCCTTGCCGCCAAATAAAAAGAAATCGAAAATACGCTGGATCATCTGTTCCACAGAAGTTCTCCTTTCTATGGGACGAACGGACAAAGCCGCTCGCTCCGGCGTTATCTCCATTATATACGATATGCCCGATTGATTCAATGGAATCAGAAAAAATTCTGCGATATGACAAAAAGGAAAAAAGACAGACAGCATAACGAAGGTCCATGCTGCCTGTCTTTTTTAGAATTCATCAGTTTACGAAAGCGGTTTCGTTTTTCACATTATCCAAATAATCGCCGAAAAATTCGCCGGCAGCCTCAAAGAAGAGCGGTCAATAGGATCAGGCAAAAAGCCGCTCTATTCTTTTTCATCCTGGTTACGGCACTAAGATCATACGCACATGGCCTCCAGAGGCGGGGTCGCTGTCACAATATAGATCAAAGGATTGGAAATTGGCCCGAGCTTCGGCCAAAGTGATAAAACGATCCATGGATTTGCTGTAGACTTGGACGTTTTCATCCACCGGCACATAGAGGTTATTGATGCGTACGCCTAAACTGCTGTCGAATTTATCTCGGGTTACGGTTCCAGCGCTGGTCAGCCGTTTGCCCGGAGTGGAAAATGCCACAGTCAGTTTGGGTTCGTTGGGTCTGCTTTCGTCCGCCGGGGTCAAAGCCACGGCCACTGCGCCAGGCGCCGCGCTGGAAGAAGCGCCTGGGCAGGAATAATAGGATTTGATTTCCTTTGTTCCTTGACTGGTGCGGAGCTTCAAGGTATATACTGTGCGGGTTAGTGCAGGGGAACCAGGGACAGTCTGGCCTTTGTCGTCCACGCTGGGCGGCGTGCCTTCCACAATAACAGTTTCGGCGGCAGTTTGGCTCAGCAAACCATATTCAAAGCCGTCGCCTGTCACGTTATCCAGCACCAACAGGCTAATTTTGCCCGCCCGATCGGTTTCGGCGTGAATAACTCTGGAAGCGGGCAGGGTTTCGGGCAAGTCGTCCACAGAGACGCGCCGCAGCGGCATTCCTGCGGCAGGCTGCTCGTAAATCACCGGTTGGGGCGCCAACTGGCGGCTGCCCAACAGATTGTCCGCCTTGACGTATTTTCCTGCCAGGGCTTTGGAATATTCAACCGAAGAGATTGTGATACGGCCTCGGTCGTCTTCGCCGATCTTGACCAGCCGTCCTTCTTCCTTGAATAAGGAGGAAACCGTCTGCTGGTTGGCCACAATCTGCCGCCAGCCAGTGAAACTGACAGTCCCGGTTTTTTTAGAGCCATCCGTCAGCTGGATAGTAGCCGCGCCAGATTCGCTGAGGCTTTGCAGAACGCCTTGGACGTTGGCGGTTACCGTCCCTTGGGGGAAGGCCGCCGCCGGATTGCCCGCGGCGTCGAAACAGATGACGATAGGCTTATTAAAGGTCAGCTCTTTGAAATATTTGGCCGCTCCTTCGTCGATGCGGTATTCCACGCCGCCAGCCTTGACGGAAGTGGGGTTTTCATAGGTGGGGCTGGAGGATTCATACAAAGCGAGAATGCGTTTATCGCTGACGAGATAGGCGTTGTCCTGAGACGAATAAGAAATCACGTCGTATTTGCGCAGGTCTTCGGCGGTAATGGGGCTGCCGTTCATCAGCAGGCGGGCGCCGGCGGGGATCGCCTGATCGTCTACGCCATAGACAAAGGTGCTGGACAAGGAGGAGCTTTGCCCCACGGATACAAAATCGATGGCGCCTTGGTCGTTGACGCACAAGCGGGCTGAGGCGCCAACCTTGATATCCACCCAGGCGGAGGTATAATCCGCCACCTTGCCATAAACATAACATTTGGCGGCGGCAGGGATGGCAATACGACCCTGATCCGTTTCCAGGTAATTGGAGCCGGCGGATGTGATCGTAACTTGTCTAGCGTCGGCGTCTTCCGCTAAAAAGCCCTTGAGCCGGGCGGAAGCGCTTTTGTCATAGATCAGCGTGCCGCGCATTCCCAGCATAGAGCGGGGAATCGTCCCAGGGTCTGCGATTTCCCGGGTTTCGCCGTCCATCGTGCTAAACCGCAGTTTGCCGTGTTCCAGCTGAGGGTCTGTGTCGCTGTCTGCGGCAAAAACAACCCGATCGCCGGCGGCAAAGCCTGTAGAAAGAAATTGCCCGCCCTCTTTGGAATCCATGGTCAGCAGATTGCGGATCAGCAGCGCTGCTTGGCCGCGGGGGATGGGGGCGTTTTGGTCCAGATCTTCCAGATTTTCTGTCAATCCCAGGTCCTGGGCCTTCATCACATAATCCCTGGGCCAGAAGGGACCGATATCTTCTGTGGTATATCCCAACATTCGCAGCAAAATGGTTACCGCCTGGCCATAGGTGATGGGGTCGTCGGGCCCGAAAGAGCCGTTGGGATACCCTTGAATCACCTGATATTTTTTGACCGCCGCGTAGACATAAGGCGCATACCAGGCGGAAGCAGGCACGTCTGGATAGGCGGTAAAGCTGGAATACAGGGAGGTTTCATTGAAACCGGCGGCCAGCACCGCCATTTTGCAGAATTGGGCCCGGGTCAGCGGGGCGTTGGGGTTGAAGGACTCCGCTTGAGCTACGATGCCCAGGGAAGCCAGGCTTTCCGCCGCCAAGCTCTGTTCTGGGTGGGCAATATCCGAAAAAGCCCCGGCAGGCAAGGAGCCTGTCAGCAAGGCAGCCGCCAAAAAACTGGATACAAACCGTTTCTTTTGCATATACAGTTGACCTCCATAGTTTTATCATATAATAGGGAGAAAAGGAATGCGCCCGCCCGCCAAGAAAATTGGGCTGGGCGGGCGGATAAATCTCCCGTCATAGCCTTGCCGCGTTATTTTCCTTTTTCGTTTTTCATTTAGGGGCGCGCTCCTCAAAAAACACAACGAAGGCTGTTGGAGCCATTGCCTAAGGCGCATGAAACCCCAAGGCTTGCGGCGCGCTATCGGCGCTACCGATTATTGGTTTCTCAAAGCGTCCACAGGCTGCATTTTAGAAGCCTTATTGGCCGGATAGAAGCCGAAGAAGACGCCCAGAGCCACAGAAAACAGTACAGCGCCGGCTGCCACTACAGGAGAAGGGAGATAGATTTCTTGAAAAATAGCGGCGGACAGCAGAGCGGAACCCAAACAGCCCAAGCCGATGCCTAAAGCGCCGCCACAGGCGCTGATGGTGGCCGCTTCAATCAAAAATTGAGAGATAATAGCCCGGCGGGGAGCGCCGATAGCCATACGGATGCCGATTTCCCGGGTTCGCTCGGAGACGGAAACCAACATGATATTCATAATGCCGATACCGCCTACCAGTAGCGAAATGCCGGCGATGCCGCCCACCACTAAGGTGAGCATGGTCGTCATCTGCGTGTCCTGCTCGATCCATTCGTTGGCCGAGTATACGTTGTAGCTCCATTCGTCGCTGATTTTGCCCTTCAAAAAGGTTTCAATCTTTTGAATGGCGGATTTGGTGGTTTCCGAGCTGGCAGCCTTGACGATGAACTGGTTGACCCGGCGGGAACCGGTGAGGGTCCGCTGGAGGGACTGGGGAACCAGGATGATATCGTCATAGGACCACTGCTGGCTATCGGATTTTTCTTTATACAGCCCCACTACAGTAAATTCATGGCCGGAAATCTTGATTTTTTTGCCGATGGGGTTTTCCAGACCGAAAAATTCCTTCTGAATGGTGGAGCCGATCACGCAAATTTTCACCCGATTACGCACGTCGCTGTAAGAAACTGTGCGTCCCTTGTCCAGCTCGTAGCTCAAGCAGACGTCAAATTTATCGTTGCCAAAATAGACGGTCGGAGTCCAGTTTTTGGTCCGGTACCGGCAGCGCAAGTCCTGCTGCGTGTTAGGCGTAACGCCTAAAACCTCGTCCTTCAGGGAAATGCAATATTTATATAGGTCGTCGGTCAGGTCCACATTCCAATCATAATAGCCGACGTTGATGCGGTTGGTTCCCATTTTAGCATATTCCTCTAACACCTTTCGTTGGGTGCCTTGCATGACGGAAACCAGAGTGATCACAGAACCCACGCCGATGATGATGCCCAACATGGTCAAAAAAGAGCGCATTTTATTGTTGAAGATGGATTTTAACGCCATAGAAAAGGCTTGTATAAATTTCATTGGCCAGCCACCTCCTTCAAAACCCGGTCCCGTTCCTCTTGGGGAATGATTTCGTCGGCAATCATATGCCCGTCTTGGATGCGGACGATGCGTTTGGCCACATGGGCTAACTGCATATCGTGAGTAATCAGCAAGATGGTAGCGCCGTTGTCGTTGAGGCCGCAGAGCTTGAGCATCACCTCAGCGCCGGCGTGGGTATCCAGATTTCCGGTAGGCTCGTCCGCCATGATGACCGGCGGTCGGGCGGCGATGGCCCGAGCAATGGCAACTCTCTGCTGCTGGCCGCCAGAAAGCTGGGTGGGCCGGTGGTGGGTACGCTGGCCTAAGCCCACTTCCTCCAGCGCGTCCAAGGAAAGTTGCCGCCGTTGGCCGGCGGACATTCCCCGATAAATCAAAGGCAACTCCACATTTTCCAGCGCCGTTAAGGCGGGAATCAGGTTGAAGCCTTGGAAGATGAAACCAATATTCCGGTTGCGGATGGCGGAAAGCCGACGAGGGGGGATATTGGAGACGTTTTCGCCCTCCAGCCAGTACTCGCCATATGTAGGAATATCCAGGCATCCCAGAATGTTCATTAGAGTGGATTTGCCCGAGCCGGATTGGCCCAAAATGGCGGTGAATTCTCCATGATCGATTTGCAGGGAAATATCCTGAAGAGCCCGGACCTCGCTTTCCCGCCCCTCATTGTAGACTTTGCTGATGCGGTTCAGTTCTATCAGCATAGGATCACCGCCTGAGCAGTCGAGCGGCAGGGAAGGCCGCGCCAATCATCACTTCGCTATACATATCCTCTTGAGTAGCCGAGGTCATATACACCTCGTCCCCTTCGTTCAGGCCGCTGATTACTTGGGTGTTGCGTTCGTCGGCGATGCCGATTTCGATGGGCACGGCGATAAAGCCTTCTGGGATCTGGTCGGCAGGCACATCCTCGACGATAGTTTCATAAGTCGAACCCTCTGCCGGCCGGACGAAAGCGGTGACGCCCGCTTCGGTATAGATAACGGCCGAAGAGGGGATTTGCAGACAATCGTCCAACAGAGTGGTGTTGATTTTATAATTGACGTTCATATTGGGCAGCAGCCGGCCGTCGCTCTCGATGGCGATTTTCACCGGGAAATAGGCCGCCCCGCCCATCTCGTTGGAATCGGATTTTGCTTCGTAGGAAAGCTCCACCAGAGAGCCGATAGTGGGGATGTTTTCCGGATCGGAGCTGTCGCCAGTGGTCACCTCTACCGGCATTCCCACGGCGATTTTAGACATATCCAGCTCGTCGATGTTGGCCTCTACCACCAGGGAGGAGGTATCGGAAACGGTAATGACAGGCGTGCCTGAGGCGGTCAGCTTATCGCCCACTTTGACTACCACAGAGGAAATCATGCCGTCGATCTCCGAGCGGATTTCGGTGTTCTGCATATCTTTTTCCAGCTCGTTCACTCGCTTGACGGCGGCGTCATAAGATTTTTGGGCGTTTTCCAACGCTGGGCCGGTGGTTGTGCTGGTTAAAGTAATTAAAACTTGACCTTGCGTATATTCGCCGTAATCCATTACAGAAGAAAAGGCTACTTTGCCGCCGGCTTTTAAAGAGATTTCCTCTTCGCGAGCGTTTTCCAGTTTGCCCGAGTCTGCGGGCATGATATCTCCCGCCTCGGTGGGGATGGCTGCAGCGGCATAAGCGCCGGCGGACAGCGTTCCGGTGTTGGGAATGGAAATGTTGGCCCGGAACAACACAGCGCCGTCCTGGATTTTGCGGATATAATCCACGGAATCCACCACGCCTTCTACTTCGGCCATGCTGTCTGGGATGGAAACCCGCACTGCCATACCGGGGCGGATATCATTTTCATAGGCATAGCTATAATAGGAGGACAGCTTTAAAGTGCTGTCGTCCACCAGTTTGCCAAGAGACGTGCCGGCGGGCACTTCCTGTCCTTGACGGAAGGTGGGCGCGTCCACCAGTTTGCCGGAGAAGGGGGCGGTAAAGGTCAGCTCTTCGATAGCCCGCTGGGCTTCCTCCACTCGCTGCCGAGCGGATTCTACTGCGTCATAGGCTTCATCCAGCTCTTCTTGAAATTCCGAAGGGTCTACCACAAAGAGCAGGTCGCCGGCATGAACGGTCTGGCCAGCTTCCACCGCCACTTCCACCACTTCGCCTCGGGTTTTGTCGCCGTATTTGGCTTCCTGCTGAGGGCGGATGGTGCCATAGCCGGTAACGTTTTGAGCCAAGGGCCCGCGGGTTACCATGCCCACCTGAAGGTTGTCCTGCTCCTCTTGTGCCGTCATTCGCTGGAGCAGCGTGTAGACGCCATAGCCCATAGCGGCAAGCACGATCAGAAAGACGGTAACTTTGATCCACTTGGGTAGTCGGCGTTTTTTCTTGTCCGCGAATTTATTTCGAGCCGGCTGGTTGGGGTTGTTTTGAACGTCCTTTTTCTTTTTGCCCTTCTTTTCTTTCCCTTGGGGCGCCGGCGGGGGGGCGGGCTCTGGCGGCGTTTCTGCTGGCGGCAGCGGCTGGACCGGCAAAGCCTCGTTCTGGGTTTCAGCCCCGGTAGGGGCGATTTTTTCAGACATTGTAACTCCCTCCATCAGCCGCCTGTCCTGGCGGCTTTCTTTGTAAACAAGGGACCTTTGTGGGGGAAGGCTCCCTTAAATAATAATATACCGAATAATTAGACGCAATGGAAGGCGAAAAAGTTCCCCAAAAAATCGCAGATTTTTTGGGGAGCCCTTCAATTGGATTGATTTTCCTGGAAGCTCGGGGGAATCCGTTTGCCGGGCAAGCAGAAAACCTGGCAAACAAAGCATTGCCACAATAGGGACTGGGGAGATTCATCGGAGGCGTCGAATCCTTTTTGTAGGCGGGAATCGAATTACTGAGCCAAATAGGACAGGACAGCGTCGGTTACCTGAGCGGCGTTGGCGCTGCCGCCCATATCAGGGGTTAGGCAATCGCCTGCAATCAACGTCTGCTCAATGGCGTCCAGCAGCTTTTGGGCCCATTGAGGATGCCCCAGGAACTCCAGCATCTGGCTGGCGCTCCAGATAGAGGCCAGAGGATTGGCCAAGCCCTTTCCGGCGATGTCCGGGGCGCTGCCATGGATAGGCTCGAACATGGAGGGGTATTTGCGTTCTGGGTTCAGGTTGGCGCCGGCGGCCAGGCCCATACCGCCGGAGATGGCGGCGCCCAAATCCGTCAGGATATCCCCAAACAGGTTGGAGGCGACCACCACCTGGAAGCGGCCTGGATCCTTGACAAAGAACATACTGGCGGCGTCCACCAGATAGGCGTGGGTGGGAACGTCGGGATAGTCCTGGGCAACCTCGGCAAAAATCTGGTCCCAATAAACCATGGAATAATTCAGCGCGTTGCTTTTGGTGATGTTGGAGACTGATTTGCCCAAGCTGCGGGCCAGCTCAAAGGCATAGCGAATGGTTCGTTGACATCCTTTACGAGAGAAGACGCCGGTTTGCAGCACAACCTCGTTTTCCTGCCCTCGAAACAGCCAATCGCCAGCGCTGGCATATTCGCCCTCGCTGTTTTCCCGAACCACAATCATATCGATAGCCCGTCGATCTACATCCTTCAGGGGGCAGGGCGCCCCTTGCAGCAGCTTGATGGGCCGCAGGTTGATATATTGGTCGAAGCCCTTGCGAATCTTGAGAAGCAAGTCCCAGAGGGAAATATGATCCGGCACGCCGGGAGCGCCTACGGCCCCCAAATAGACGGCTTCGTGCCGGGACAGTTGGTCCATACCGTCTGCCGGCATCATGCGGCCGGTTTTCAGATAATATTCGCATCCCCAAGGGTACTCTGTGAAATCAAAGGCAAAACTTCCGTCCAGCCGAGCCGCTTCTTTCAGCGCGCGCATTCCCTGGGAAATGACCTCTGGTCCAATGCCGTCGCCGCCAATCACAGCTATTTTATGTGTCTGCATAAAACTATCGCTCCTGTTCTATTTCTGCCCAAAGAACATCGTAAATTTGTCGGCCCCCTTTTCCTTGCAACGATTTCTCTGGGAAGTTCCAGGGAAATCATTTCGCCGCAGCGGCCGATTCAGGCTTCGCAGCGCGCCAGTCGGAGTCCGGGTTACAGCTGAATCCTGCTTTGAATATAATCCGCTAACTTATCCATAGGCAGGCGCTCCTGTTCCATAGAATCCCGGTCGCGGATGGTGACGCAGCCATCTTGTTCGGTTTCAAAATCCAGGGTGACGCAGAAGGGGGTGCCAATCTCATCCTGGCGGCGATAACGTTTGCCGATGGAACCCGCTTCGTCATAATCGCACAGAAAATGGGCGGCCAAGGCGGTATAGAGCTGGCCGGCTTGCTGGCTCAGCTTTTTGGAAAGGGGCAGCACAGCGCATTTATAAGGGGCTATGGCAGGGTGCAGGCGCAGCACAGTGCGACTGTCCTTTTTGGCCTCGTCCACCATTTCCTCGTCATAAGCGTCGGAGAGCAGGGCCAGGGCCAGACGATCCACGCCGACGGAAGGCTCGACGCAATAGGGCACGAATTTTTCGTTGGTCTCCTGATCGAAATATTCCATGCTTTCGCCAGAAGCCTCTTGATGGGCTTTTAAGTCGAAATCGGTTCGAGAGGCCACGCCCCACAGCTCGCCCCAATCGAAGGGGAAACGGTATTCGATGTCTGTGGTGGCGTTGGAATAATGGGAGAGTTTTTCCGGCTCATGGTCCCGGAAGCGCAGGTTTTCCTCGTTCAAGCCCAGGTCCAGCAGGAATTGGCGACACTGGCTCTTCCAATAATCAAACCAATCCAGTTCTTCTCCCGGCTTGCAGAAAAATTCCAGCTCCATCTGTTCAAACTCCCGCGTGCGGAAAACGAAGTTGCCCGGCGTGATTTCGTTGCGGAAGGCTTTGCCCACCTGGCCAATGCCAAAGGGCAGCTTTTTGCGGGTTGTGCGCTGGACATTTTTGAAATTCACAAAAATACCCTGCGCCGTCTCAGGCCGCAGATAGAGCTCGGATTTGCTGTCCTCCGTGATGCCCAAAAAAGTCTTGAACATCAGGTTGAAGGACCGGATATTGGTGAAATTGGTCCCGCCGCAGTTGGGGCACTTGACGCCGTTTTCTTTGATATATTGTTCCATGGCGGCAAAGTCCATGTCGTCTGGCTCGCGGCCGCAAAACTGTTCAATCAGCGTATCCGCCCGGTGGCGAGTGCGGCAGTCCTTGCAGTCCATCAGCGGGTCGGAAAAACCGCCCACATGGCCAGAGGCCACCCAGACCTGGGGATTCATCAAAATGCCGCAATCCAGCCCCACATTATAGGGAGATTGCTGGATAAACCGCTTCCACCAAGCCTTTTTAATGTTGTTTTTCAACTCCACGCCCAGCGGGCCATAATCCCAGGAGTTTGAAAGACCGCCGTAAATCTCGCTGCCTGGGTAGACAAATCCTCGACCTTTGCACAGCGTTACAATCTGATCCATGGTTTTTTCAGTGTTTTTCATCAATGTTTCTCCTTTTCCGCTTCCGCGCATATGGCTTATGCGCCTGATTTGTCTATTATACCGAAGGGGACGGAAAAAGAAAAGGGGGATTTGCATTGAAAACAGCGCGATTACAAAGAAAAATGCGTTTGCTTCTGAAAGCGCGCTCAAAATTGGCCGCGCACAAGGCGGCAGGGGGAGAGCCTTGATTGAACGCTGTAGTTGTGGTATAATATAAACGGGATGTTATACGGAGAATCTGCGATATTCAGACGCTGGCAATCGGACAAAGCGATTTGCAGAATTTATTTTTAAGAATCGATGTTATGATGTTATATTGAAATTTTGCCGCAGGCTTTTTTCAGATTTGTTTTGTGGAGAAAACCAATAAACGAGGCGCCCGAAAGAAATAGTTTGTCGTGAGACGGGGAGGATTGAGATATGAAAATATTAGAATCTGCTGAAAATTATTTGGAGACGATTCTGATGCTGAAAGAGGAGAAGGGCTCTGTCCGCTCGATTGACGTGGTGCGGCAGATGAATTTCTCCAAACCCAGCGTCAGCAGGGCCATGGGGTTGCTGCGAGAAAATGGGTATATCACAATGGATAAAGAGGGTTGGATTGAGCTTACCGAATCGGGCATGGCCATTGCCGCCTCCATTTATGAACGACACTGTCTGCTGAGCCGTTGGCTGACTGCCCTGGGCGTGCCGCCAGAAATTGCGGCAGAAGACGCTTGCCGCATGGAGCATGATATCAGCAACGAAACTTTTGAAAAACTGAAAAAGCATATTGAAAAAGAGATAGGATAACAGATAATCGCCTAATGGGGAGGCGACGTAAGAAAACA
>CAJTUM010000011.1 GCA_910579575.1 uncultured Eubacteriales bacterium
CGGACAGTGATTCCGACGCGGACAGTGATTCCGACGCGGACAGTGATTCCGACGCGGACAGTGATTCCGACGCGGACAGTGATTCCGACGCAGACAGTGATTCCGACGCGGACAGCGACTCCGACGCGGACAGCGACTCTGACGCGGACAGCGATTCTGACGCGGACAGCGATTCTGACGCGGACAGCGACTCTGACGCAGACAGCGATATTGCCATTCCCGAGCCTGACGTGCCGCTGGCCGGTTCTCCTAACGAAGAGATCGTCGAATCCGATGTGTCTCTGCCTGACGCTCCTGAGGAAGTGATCCTCGAGCCGGGAGTTCCGTTGGCCGACGCTCCTGAGGCGCCGGAAGAGACAGAGGAGATCCTCGACGAGGAGGTTCCTATGGCAGATGTGCCCAAGACCGGCGACGAATCGCTGATCTGGGCGATTCTGGCGCTGGTGTCCGGCATGGGTTTGGTCGGTCTGGCGATGGACGAAAAAAAGCGCGGGACTATTTCCAAATAACCCGATAATCCTAAATTTTTATCGCAATGCGAGTGCGGCCCGGGCAACCGGGCCGCATATTTTTCGAAGAAGCAAACGGAGAAGAGAATATGAGCAAGAAAAGAAAGACCAAAGCCGCTAGGCGCCCACAGACGAAAAAAAAGCCCAAGCTTTCGCTTTGGCTGGGGGCTGCGGCGCTGGCTGGCCTTTGCCTTTGCCTTTGGCTGGCCAGGCGAGGCTCGGCCGACGCCTCTAATTTGGCGATTTATAAGGGAAAACTGGCTTTGCTGGAGGAGCAGGTTCTGGAAATAGAAGCGTCCTTAGGCAAAAGCCCAGCCGGCGGCCAGGCAAGTCAGGCGGTGTTTCTCTCCCTGTGCAATCAGGAGGAGCGGGCCAGCGTTTTCTGCGGAACAGGGGCGGATCTGCGCGCCGCCTGGCAAGAGGCGGATCAAAAAGCCGCCGCCTTTTTGGAAGGGGGGAATTATGACCCAGTCTGGGTGAAGGCCGACGTGGTCTATTTTTCCGAAACCATCGAAGCGCAGGAGCTGAAGCGGCAGGTTCTGGCCGCTCGGCACGAGTTTTATCGCTTTGGTCTGGCTTTTGACAGCCGCTTTGACGTCGCTCTGCTGGAGGCGGAGCTCAACGGCGCTAAAATCTATGATTATGAAAACGGCGGCGTCGATTTGGATTATCTCAACCGCTACCTGCGGATAGCCGACCGCCCGACGCTGGAAGAGTTGCCGGAAGCCTATATTCTCTTTCAATGCAAGGGTTGGTTCTGCGATGAAGAGAACGAGGTTTATCCGCTGGGCGATCAGGGCCTGGATTACGGCCGCCGAGAGGTAACAATGGACGCTGCATATGCCAAGGAGCTGATTTTGAACGCTTCCGCCTTTTTGGAAGATCAGCTCCGAGAGGACGGCTCTTTTATCTACGGAATCTATCCTCGATTTGACAATGAAATTGAAAATTACAATATTGTCCGCCACGCCAGCACATTGTGGTCGCTAATCTGCCGCTATCGTCTGGCGCCGGATGAGGCGCTGGCGGAAAAGATCCGGCAGGCCATTGATTTTATGTTGAAATCTGTGATTTATGACCAGCAGGGGCGAGCTTATCTCTATGAGGAAAAAGCGGACGAAATCAAGCTGGGAGGCTGCGGCGTGGCTGTTGTAGCGCTGACGGAATATATGGAGGTCTTTGGAGACGAACAATACCAGGAGGTCTGCCAAGCGCTGGGCCAGGGCATTCTGACTATGTTGAACCAGGAAACAGGGGAATATTACCATGTGCTGAACGGTGATTTCTCCCGAAAAGAAGAGACGCGCACCGTTTATTATGACGGCGAAGCCACCTTTGCCCTGTGCCGCCTTTATAGCCTGACAGGAGATTCTTTTTGGCTGGAGGCGGCTCAAAGCGCCGTGGCCCATTTTATCCGAGCGGATTACGCTCAATATAAGGATCATTGGGTCGCCTACAGCATGAACGAGCTGACCAAGCATATCTCGGATAACGAGGACTATTATGCCTTTGCCCTGCAAAACGCTCAGCAGAACCTGGAGACCATCCGCCAGCGGGATACGACCTACCATACCTACCTGGAGCTGCTGATGGCGACCTTTGAGACCTATGATCGGGCGGCGGAGCGCGGCTTTTCCACCGCCGGCCTGGACCTGGAGCTCTTTTTGGATACGGTTTCCGCTCGGGTCAATCGACAGCTGAACGGCTACTTTTTCCCGGAATACGCCATGTATATGAAAAATCCCAAGCGGATTTTGAATACGTTCATGGTGCGCCATGACGGTTATCGAGTGCGCATCGACGACGTGCAGCACAATATCGGCGGGTATTACCTATATTATAAAAATTATGACAAGCTGCTGCAATACGGCTTGCAAAACCCTCAATAGAGCGCAAAAAAGGGCCGCGGGAGAAAATTCCCGCGGCCCTTGGGCGTTTTCACGCCAGAGCGTCGCTGTTATGCTTGCTCGTCGTCCTTTCGCTTTTTGCCGGTAAGGCCCAAAGCGGCCAGCGAGGCGCCGGAAAGCGCTGTCAGAGCGGCCCACAGGCCAGTGGAATCGCCTGTTTTCGGCACATTGGCCAGGGGCACGTCTCCATCGAAGATTTCTTCCTCCGGCGGCATAGACGCCAGGGGCACGTCTTCGTCAAACACCACTTCCTCTTCCTCGGGAATTTCCGGGGCGGGCGCCAACGGCACGCCGTCTCCGGGGATTTCCACCTCCGGCGTGGAGCCGGGGTCGGAGCTGGGTTCAGGCCCAGGTCCGGGGGTCAGAGGCACATCCGGGTCAGGAATGGGCTCGTCTGGCGGAGTGGTCGGGCGCTCCGGGGTTGTAGGAGGCGTGGTCGGAGGCGGGGGAGTCAGGACGTTGTGGAAGACAACGGCTTCAGGCTCATCACTTTCCACTCTGTCGCTCTCAACGCCTTCTGCGTCCACGGGGATGTAGGTATATTTCTGTACCTGCATCACGCCGTCGACGTCCTTTACGTCCACAATAACGGTATAAACCGTCTGGTCGATGTACAGGTTGCCTGCGCCTGCGGAAACCTCGCGGATTTCGTATTTGTACTGATAGCGTTCCACATCGCCTGCGGCGTTTTTCACCTGATATTTCTCGGCTGTCATGTCGGCGGCAGAAAGCTCGATCTCAGAGAATTTGAACACGCCGCGGTCCTCGGCGGACACCGCGTTTTGCACGGTTTCCACCACAATGGGGTTGACGGGGTCGGTCACGTCGGTCAGAGTGAAGTCAAAGGCTCTGTCTGAGAGGCTGCCGTTCAGGTTTTTCAGGCCGCCCAGCTGGATTTTGCCCTTGTCCCCGGTGAACACATTGATCTTGTTGTTGAAAACAGCTTCGGTCAATGTGTCGTCGCGGTCATAGACGACTTTATCCACGTAATACTGGCCGTCTTTGACGCTGACAGTCACCTCGACGCCTACGCTTGGAGCCCAAGTATAGCCTTGGCCAGGCGTTTCAACCTCGCGGATTTCATACGCAAAGGTTTGCTCTTGACCGTTGACCAGGCCGTTTTTTTCATGGCTGTAATCCAGCTTGAAGACGCTTGCGGGGGTCAGATTAAATTCGCTGCCGCCCAGCTTGAGCTCGCCGATCTTGGTTTCCTTGGCAGAACCGTTGTCCTCTTCCAACTGGAACAGCTCAAAGACGAACTGCCGGTTGACCATGGACATATTGTCGATATCCTGATAAGACAGGACTTTCCGCACGTTTAGGTTGACGGAAGTTCCGATCCACTGGGTATTGACAAACGCTACCTCATGTTCGCCGTCTTTGACGACGGCAGAATTTTCGGTGTTGTTCAAAGATTCCACCGCGTAGCTGCCAGCGTTCTTCTCTTCCACTGTGTAAATAGTGTTGGAAGGAATGCCTTCGATCACAGCTTTTTGGCCATGGGCGACTTTCAGAGCGCCGCGGGCAGTCAGGCCATCCAAGGTAAACTCGATTTCGGTTTGTTCAACGCCTGTTACAGGCAGAGTAAACTTGCCGTCCTCATCCAGTTCCATGCCGGCGGCTACATAAGCCTGGTCAAAGATTAGCGTTACTTCAAACTCGAAGGCGCCGTCGGCAGGGACGCCCACAACGGTCTTGCGGACGCTCAAGCTGCCTGTGTCATGGACATAGTGGTTTGCGGCATAGACTTCATGCGTTTTGCCCTGATCGTCGATGAAAATTTCAATTTCATTGATTTCGGATGCAGGTTTGCCGTCGTTCTGGTAGATATTGAATTCTGTGCCGACGTGCAGATAATCCGGCAGTTCGGCTGTGACGGTTTCGCGCAGGGTATACCAGCCATAACGCAGATCGCCGCTGGTAGCGGAATCCTTGCCGTCGCCTTTCACCTGTAGAGTTTCAATCGGCTCGGCGTCTTCCGCAATTTCATCGGCTTTGCCTTTGTAGATGCCGAATTGGAACAGCTTCTCAGTGAAGTCTTCGGGAATGTTTTCAATTACGCCGTCCAGCGCCAAACTCTTGTTGACGCTGATCTTGCCGGTGATGAACTTGTTTTCAACGGTCATGACATTGTTTTCAATGCCATTGCCGGAAGCGGTGAATTCCCAACGGTTCTGCCAGCCGTCTTTATCATTGCCGTCCACCTTCACCAGAGAAGGGGTGACAGTGACAGTCCAAGGCGTTTCAAAGCCCTGATAGCCTTCGGGAGCCTTGGTTTCGGTCAAGATATACTTGCCTTCTCTTAGGCCGCTGAATGTGAGCTTGCCGGTGGGGTTTTCTTCTGTGACATTGGTTGTCTGCGCAGAAATCACTTCGCCGTTTTCCTTTGCCAAAGTGAATGTGGCGCCGGAAAGATAGGTGGAAGCGTCATTCAGGTTTTCAACCTTCACCAGTTCAAAAGAGCCGTCGCCGATATCTTCGGCAGGAATCCAGGCGTTCGTAATGTTGAAGCCGTTGATATCCGCTCGGAAACCGCCCAAGATCTCATACTCGCCTGTTTTTTCGTTGAAGTCGCTGCCGTAGATTCTGAACAGGGTATGATCTTCATCGTCTCGAACGATGGGGTTCTCCTCCCGCAGTTTCTTGTCGGTTTTGCCGTTCTCGGTCAAGTACGCTTCTACTTCGGCTTTTAGGTCGCCATAGTTGACGCTGACTTCTTCCACATAATATGTGTACGCATGGCCGCCGTCTCCGGCGTATTCCGGCAGGTTCGACCAGGTATAAATCCAAGCGCCGTCTTTGTCAACTGTTTCCTTGTTCAGCGTGACAAGGCCGCCATAGGGTTTGGTTTCGCTTGTGGCGACGTCCTTTTGATACAGCTGAACGGCGATAGACTCGCCAACCAAGATTTTGTCGGGAACGCCCCAGGTCTTGGTAACGGTCTTTTCGGTATACTTCGGCTGATAATAGTGGTTTTGCACCGTTACAGTTTCGCTGTTTTTGACGATTGTGCCGCTGTTGGGGTCGCGGACGGTCTGGGAATAGCCTTCTTGGGTTGTGCCCGTCATGCGCTCGGCAACCGGTTGCGTCAGCGCTTCATCCAGATATTCCTCCACAGTATAAGTTGTGCCCGTGGGGATGCCGGTGATTGTGGCTTCGCCGTTGGCTTTCCGTTTGAAAACATATTTGCCGTTGGCGACATAGGTTGCGGAGCCTTCCTCAACAGAAACAGAGCCGTCGCCCAGCTTGACAACGATATAGAAATCGTCGTTTGCGGGCGCTTCGCTGGTGGTTTCGTTGTAATCAACCAGCTTTTTGACCGTCAAATTGCTGTACAGCCGCTCGTTTTTGATCGTGACGTTGTTGTTGGGGCCTTCCACAATCGTTTGAGCTTCTGTCACTTCGTCGGACGTCTCATAGCGGGTTCCGTCTTTGTTGACTTCGGTCACAGTGTACTTGACGCCAACAGGAATATCGCTGATCGTCGCGCCCTGTGTGGATGTGACAGTAATGTCGCCTTCTATAAACGCCTTGCCATCGTAAAGACCGGAGCCGCCTTCCAGCTTGATATGGAACGTCCAGCTGTCGGCTTCGCCCGCAACGGGTTGCACCAGATTCTTGTTCAGCGCCAGGCTGCCGCGTTTGACTTTGTTGTTGAATACAAGAGTCGTTCCGTCAGCTGTGCTGCTGCCAGAGCCCGCGACAGGCTTAACGCTTTTCAGCTCGGCCTCTTGGGTTGTGACAGTTTGATTTGCGCCGCCCAGGTTTTGTGTTTTCACTGTGGCGGTGACGGAAACTTTGACCTCATATGTGGTGGGATCATACTTGACATCGTCAGCGTTTGTGTTGATTTCCTTGACCTTGAAAGTGTAATCCTTAGTCTTGCCTTGTTCGGTTGCAGCGGGGATATCTGTGAAAGCGCTGGCAGGGATGACGAGAGTTGCCGTGCCGTCTTTGCCGTTTGAAGCTTTTACGGTGGCAGTAACCTGTTTTGCGCCGTTTTGAATGGGAGTTGTGCCGTCTGCGTCAAACAAGCCGAAGGTAAATTCTTTTTCAGGGCCGTCAAATGTTTTTCTGATGGTCAGTTCTACAGGGGTTGGATTTGATTTGCCCTCTTCGCCAATCAACACCAAGCCATTGGTGGCCAGGCCTCCGCCATGGGTATATTTGGCCTTGTTGCCGCTGATGGTAACAGCTGCTTTTTTTGTGGGCATGGGGTTAGGCGCTGCAGTCAGGGACAGCAGAGTGCCAGCTTTGACAACGTCGTTGTTTGTTTCATTGATTGTTGTTTTAACATTGCCTGTCCAAGCATAACCAGACCAGTTGGCTAAGCCGCCCAACATCTGATTGCTGACAATCGCGCCGCCGTTGCTCTGGGTATCGCTGCCCGCGCTGAAGATATCCTGAGCCTTGTTTTGAAAATCGGTATCATTTGCCCACAGATGATAGCTATCGATAAATGTATGATAGCCGTCGATCTGAGCATCACGATACTGATCGTATGTCAGCCACCTTCCATCGTCGCTGTAATGGTTCGCCATCATGCTGAAGTACTTCATAGAAATACTTTTCACAAAGCCTGCTCCCGTGTTTGGCAACATCGCATGGTTTTCGTACACAGCCGCGCCATTCAGCGCGAAGGCTGCAATTTTGCCATGGATACAGGCAGCAATACCGCCGCCCAAACCCTGGGCGGCGTTATTCGTAATCAAAGCATTGTTCAACCTCAACCGGCTGTCGTTTTCCACATAGATACCGCCGCCGCCTAAGTCTTCAGTGGTGTAGGTTTCATTGTTTGTAATAGATCCGCCAGAGACAAGGTTTTCGGTCTTATTGCTTTGAATATAGATGCCGCCGCCTTCGCCAAGGTGAGCAATATTCCTGTCTACAGTACCTTGTGTCATTGTGAAGACGCCTTTTACGAATATGCCGCCGCCTTCGCCAGCATGGTTATTGCTGATGTTGGCAGCGCCGCTCATGGTGAAAGTACCGTCTTCTGAAACATAGACGCCGCCGCCCTGACCAACAGGGTAATTATAGCGGTAAGTACCGTTGGAATTTGCAACATAACTGCTGTTATTAGAGGAGAGGATATAGTAAGGTCTAAGAGCTGACACAACCTGATAAGAGCCAGCCGCAGATTCCACTGCGTCTGTATAGACGGTGTGGTTATTGCTGATGGCGCCGCCAGTCATATTGAAGACGCCTTTTTTGACATAGACGCCGGCGCCAACATGGCTATCTCTTTCGCTTGCGGTAGTGATTGTGTGAGTATCTGCCAGCTTTTCGCCCTTATAGTTCCCGGTCAGCGTGCCGCCTTCCAGCTTGAGCGTGCCGCCGTTGACCAACACCAGGGAACCGGTATTACCGCTTTGCTTAGTGCCTGTGCCCTGGATTGTGCCCGTTTTGGCAACGCTATTATCTTGAATGGTCAGCGTTCCTCCGGTAACATGAAAGAGATTTCCCTTAAACGGCGTGCCATTACTTTTATTACCATAACGGATGGCGTGTCCATTCAAGTCCACAACGGTATCGGAGCTAATCTTGCGAGAACCAGTAGCTGTAAGATCAGCGTCCAGAATATAGACGCCGCCAGTTTTCAACTGGCTCCATTTTGTGATCTTGTCGCCCTCCAAAGCCTCTACGTCAGAGGTAAACATAACCGTCCAAGCAACCGTCTCCACAGCGGGTTCTTTGGCCGCAGGAGCAGAGTTGCTACTGGAGCTGGAGCCGCCGCTTGGGGCGGGGGCGGAGGGAGGAGCAATATCCGGGCTGCCTGTGTCGGAAGGAGCTTCGGTTTCGTCGGAGCCGGTTTCATCGCCGCTGGGCTCGGTTGTTTCGGGCTCAGAGGGGGTTAGTTCCGGTTCCGGATCCGCGGGCTCTTCCGGCTGTTCTGGGGCAGAAGCGGGCTCCTGAGGCTGCTGTTCTGGCTCGGAAGCGGGCTCGTCGGGAGCGGGCTCCGGGTCGCTGGAAGGCTCTTCCGCCTGGTCAGGCGTTTCAGAGAGGGGAGCGGGCTCGTTGGCAATTTCTTCCGTCGCATTGGCTGTATCGCCGTCTACGGCTTCCGGGTCGCCAGCGGGTTCTGCGCCTTCTGTTTCATCTGCGCCGTCTTCCGGGGCGTCGGCCTGAGGTTCGTTGTCGCCGTTGTCGGCCATCGCGTCGTCAGGCTGAGTCTCTTCCGGCTGTTGCTCGCTTTTGTCTTCCTCCGCAGAGGCGGAGTCGCTGGGCGCAGGGGCTTCTGCTTTGGGCGTCTCGTCGACAACAGGGGTCGAATTGTTTTCTGCCGGAGCTTCGGAAGCCTTGGGGAAGGTATACTTCACCGTAACCCGAGCTTCAGAGCCCTTGGGCTCGTTAATAACGACGCGGCCGTCTTTGTCCATGGACAATACGTCGGAGCCGTCTTCCCATTGGCCTTCGGCAGACCAAACGCCGCCCTCCACGGGGGCGCCGACGCCGTTTTTGGGATGGACGCCAAGCAGGAGTTCAGCAAAGCTCTCATAGCCGCGGCCGTCTGTGGCCAACAGGACGCTATCCTGCATGGGGTACTGGAGCATTTCCAGCATCGCCAGCTGCTCCTCGTAATCCTCGGCCTCGGGGTCCAGTTCCTCCATCATCATAGCGACCTCTTGCGGGTTGGGCAGCTGGAAGTTTTCGTCCCAATCCTGCTCGCCGTCGCTGGCAAACGCAGAAAGATTCACCATGCCCGTGCACATGACCAAGGTCAGCAGCAGGGCAAGGCCGCGTCTGCTTAAACTTTTCAATGTTCTCATAGTTTGTTCCTTTCTTTGCAGGAATCGGATGCAAAGTATCCGGCGGCCGGGCTGGCATAGCGCCAAAGCGCCTTAGCCCCCATAGCTTTGCGTCCTATTGTTTCCAATAGTTTGCTAATTTAATCAGCGGCCGGGCTGACGTGGCGTCTGCAAAGAAGCAAGCTCGCTTTAGTCCCCATAGCTTTGCGTCCTGCGGTTTCCCACAGTTTGCCCTTCATAGATTAGCGGCTGGGCTGACGTGGCCTTCTCCCCAGAAAGGACAGAAAGAGGGCGTTAGTCCCCGTAGCTTTGCGCCCCGCAGTTTCCTGTGGTTTGCCAAGGTAGATCCGGCGTATCGTCCAGGGCCAAAACGCGCCGCAGGCCCTGCTCTTTGCCAATCTTTGCGCAAAGAACAAGGCTGCCTGCCGCGGGCAAGGCCGCCGCGATACGATATTGTGCATTAGCGCCCTCCTTTCTGCCAAGAAGAGGATCAGACAAAAACGGGCTTCCGGTTTTTCGATAACAAAAAACCGCAGCCGCTGACAGAACGCTTTCTCTGACAAAACGGGCCTTTGGAATCTCGCCCCCGCAGGGGCGCCGAGGCAAAAGCCTCAGCAGGATGCGCCGGCGAGAGCCGACCAGAGCAGATGAAGCAATTCTAAAGCGCTGCGGAACCGGATTTTGCGAGGCGGCTCGCTGAGAGTAAGCTCGCCTTGAATGCTGGCGTGCTGACGATAATAGACGCGGACAGAGGCGGTATAATAAGCGCCTCGCTTGCCCGCCAGGGCCTGGGGCTCATAGTAAGGGCCCGGCGCCTGGGCAACGACGGGATTTTGCCTTTCAAAAACTTGCCGGGGCTGCTGCCAAGCGGCAGGCCGGCCGGCTTCGTCCACGGCGTTTTCTATGGCGAAAAGCAATTGGTCCAACCCCCGAAAGGAACGGGGGTCTTTGGAAAAATAAGACCATAGCTCGCCGCAGGCAATTTGATCCTGCCAGCTTGAAAAGCAAATCAGCATCGTAAAAGCATAATCGGGCCAACGGGCTGAAACGTTCTGAGAGCCGGCGCCGCCGGCGATTTTTGTTTTGGTTTCCATGCTGATCCTTCCCAAGCGCGTCTGTTTTCCGTTACAGAGAATAGGAACGCGAACCCTTTTCCCGCCAGCAGTCAACATTCACATTCTGCCTACTTCAAAAATCCTCCCTATGGAATGGGACGCATTATATCACAGCTTTTACTGTAAAATCAAGATATTTTATTCTATTTTAAATTATTTTATGGTATAGGAAAAAACAGCCGCAAAAAGATCTGCGTTTGCGGCTCCTTTCCTGCGCCAAAAAATACTTGCAAACAGACGGAAGAGTATGTTAAAATAAAGACGTCGCAAGAAGAAGGATTCTAACAGTAGGCAGAATGTGAATAGTGTGCAACAGGCTGAAAGCGGTCAGGTGACCAATTTCAGCCTTTCTATTTGCCTGGCCAGCTCGTCGCCGCCGGTCAATAGGTAGATACGAGTGGTATCGATGCTGCTGTGCCCCAACACGTCCGCCAGACGCACGATATCATTGAAATTTTGGTAAAAAACAATAGCGAATAGATGGCGAAGGTTGTGGGGGAAAACTTTGCTTGCCTCCACCTCCGCCGCGCGGCAAAGGGATTTCATCTCTCGCCAAATTTGCCGGCGGGAAAGGCTGGTTCCGCTTTTGGTGAGAAAAATTTCTCCTGAAACAATTTGTCGCTCTCGGGCATATTGCAGCAGCTTGCGGCACAGTTTGCGAGGCAGCAATATCGTGCGGATTTTTCCCTTGAGGGCGATATCTGCCCGCCCTCTTTTGGCGGCCTCTACCGTGAGATACCGCAATTCGCTGACCCGGACGCCGGTGGCGCACAAGGCCTGCATCAGAAGCTCCAGCCGAAGTTGGCCGGAGGCGCGGGCAGCTTTGGTCAGCCGGCGGTATTCCTGTTGGGTCAGCTCTTTTTCCGGCTGGCGGAACAGCCTCCTCTGCACCCGAAAAAACCGGAGGCGGCAATCTTCCCACCCCAGAAACCGGAACAGGCCGTTGACGGCAGACAGCTTAGCGTTGATGGTGGCGGGCGACAGCCCTGCTCGCAACAAACGTTCCTTCCAACACACGGCTTTCTCCTTGGAAACAGCTTGTCCTTCTAAGTAACGGCAGAAAGATAAGATATCTCTTTGGTATTTTTCGATAGTACTTTGAGCCCGCTCTTCCGTCTGAAGGTAGGCCCAAAAATCCTCCAGCAATCGGCTGGATATCACGCGATTTGACATAAAATTTTGCTCCTTTTTTGTGTCCCCTAAAAATCTTCTGGATTTTTAGGGGTCCCTCGTTTGAATGGATTTCCGGCAAATGAATTGCCGGAAATCGAGCCGCCGCATTGGCGAGGCTTTGCCGCTATTGTACTTTATTTGGGGCTATATGTCGAATCGTGTCGGAATTTGCGGTGAAATAGGGATTCCTTTTGTCGAATAAGTGTGGGAAAATAAAATTATGGATAAGAGTCTTTGGGCCAAGAGAAGGGCGGCGCTCTAGACTCTTGCCACTTGTCCGCCAAAGGCTGTTGTGGTAAAGTAATATAGTCAATGTGTTTGAAAAGACGCAATGCGAATTTTTAACCGACAATTTGAGTCGCCGGGCAGGCGCAGCCTGCGCGTGAAAATCGCGTTCCTGCGGTTTGAGCCCGCCGGCTATCACAGAAAAACGCTGGAAAGCGGACAAAGGCGGAGATAAAATGAAATGTCCATATTGCGGATACCTGGAAAGCAAAGTGGTGGATTCGCGGCCTACGGACGAGGGAGGCAGCATTCGCCGGCGCCGGGAATGTCAATCCTGCGGGCGCAGGTTTACCACCTATGAGACGGTGGAAAACGTGCCTCTGATGGTGATTAAGCGAGACGGTTCCCGCCAGGCGTTTAACAAAAGCAAGCTGTTGAGCGGGCTGGTGAAAGCCTGCGAAAAGCGGCCGGTGGCCATGGCTTCGCTGGAGGATGCCTGCGGGCAGATTGAGCAAAGGCTTTCCAACTCTATGGAGAGAGAAATTGATTCCAGGCGGATTGGGGAGCTGGCGATGGAAAGCCTGAAGGAAATCGATCAGGTGGCCTATGTGCGCTTTGCTTCCGTATACCGAGAGTTCAAGGATATCGGCGCGTTTATGGACGAGCTGAGCAAGCTATTGCAAAGCAAGGGCGGTTGAAGTTTCGTCTGCCGGTGTAAAACCAAAAATCGGCTGTTCGCCGCAGAAAAACGCCGCCCGGGCAAATTGTCTCCGGACGGCGTTTCCTTTATAAGATGTTTTCTACCGTCAGCCCGTCGGCTTCAGGCAGGCGGCGCAGCAGATAAGCCAAGCGGCGGGCTTGTCGCCAGTAATTCTCTGGCTGCCCCAGGGCCAGGCTGGCGAAGCAATCTTCAAAAGCCTCGTCGATTTCCTCCAGGGAAGAATGGACATACAGGGTGGAGAGCAGCGGCGTTTTTTTAAGGTAAAGGGCATAGGCTCGTTCCAGGCTTTCATCGGCCTGAGCGCTTTCCAAAGAGGCGGGAATCAAACTGGCGATTTCTTCCGCCGCCCCCACGGCATAGCTTTGGGCGGCAAAACCGCCCAACACGACGGCGACCAGCAGGAACGCCGCCAGATAAGATCTCCACATTGTTCAGCGCTCCTTTCGGAATAAAATGATGCTGCCTGGTCGGTCGGCGCATAATAAAAAGACCTCTTCCGCCCGGCTGACGCCGTTGCTGCGCAGCGTTTTTTCCACCCAAGCCTGGTTGTGTCCCGTCTTTTCCAAGCCCTGCTCCCGCAGGACGCCGTCGGCAATCAGCACCTCCATAGGGTAGCTGGGCGCCGCCGCTTTGCCCAGGCTTTGGGGCGTGGCGGCCTGCGCCTCAGGCGTCAGCAGCACGCTGAGCTGCCCGTTTGTCTCCACCAGGGCGGATTGCACGTCCTGCAAATTGAACACATCCTTCAGGCGCAGGCTTTCAAACAAATCGTCCAGCGTCATCCGCATTTGGCGGAGGGCTTGCTGGCTGACGACGCCGTCCTGAATGACCTCCACAGGCGAGCCGCTCAGCGCTTTACGGATTTTCTCGCTGCGCATGGACAAAGCGGAAAGCAAAATTTCCGCGCCAATCAGCGTGATAATAGGCACTATGCCATGAAGCAGAGGGATATTCAGATCCTGCATAGGCACAGAGGCCACGGCGGAAATCAGGATGGTTATGACAAACTCTGTGGCTTGCATTTCAGCCACTTGGCGTTTGCCCATCAAGCGAAAGGCCGCAATGATGAATACGTATAAAATAACGGTTCGGCAAAATGGCACCAGCATAATTGATCACCCGATTACAGTTTGCTCAAAAAAACGGAAGAAATTCCGGCACACGAAATATATTTAAGGCGATATATATTTGGATATGTATAAAAGTCTGTATATACTCTGGCATAGATTCCGTTAAAACGATATAATTGAAAAAAGCAGGAATAAAAAAAGAAACGAGGGCTTGGGGATGGATTTGATAGAGCACAACAAAAAACAAGAAGAAGCGCTTCGCCAGATGAGATTGGTGCTGGGGCAAAATATTCGCGCCAAAAGAGAAGCCCTGGGCTACAGCCAGGAAAAGCTGGCGTTTTTGGCCGGCATGGGCGCCGCTCATCTGGGGAATATCGAGAGAGGAAGCGAGAAAAATAATCCGACTCTTTCTACGCTGCTCAAAATCTCCATTGGCCTGCATACCACGCTGGAAGAGTTGCTGGAGGACTCCTGTCGGCAGGAAGAGGGGGAGCGAGAAACAGCCGAAGCCAGAACCCGCTGAAACCAGGGAAAAAACCGTTGTTTTGGCTGGGCAAGCTCCGGCTCCGGTTGCTTGAAAGAATTTTTGAAAACGCAAAAAAAAATTTCAAAAAACTATTGCAATTCCGGCAGTGCTGTGGTATTATATTTCTTGCAAACCCGGGTGTGGCGCAGTTTGGTAGCGCGCTTGAATGGGGTTCAAGAGGCCGGAGGTTCGACTCCTCTCACTCGGACCAAAAGTTGCGGAAATCAGCTTAAATCGCTGGTTTCCGCAATTTTTTTGCTTTTTTGTTTTGGGGACAGGCTAGAAATTTTTGGGCTATTACGAATCGATTTTTTGCTACAAGCTGTCTGTGATCCGTCGCAGGTCTTCCAGAGAGACGTCCTGATAGCGGCGCAGCATGGCGGCGTCGGCGTGGCCCATCAGATTCAGCTTGTCTTTGTCTGGGGCGGATACCCGCTTCATCAGGGTGGCGAAGGTGCGGCGGCAGCTGTGGGGAAGATTGGCGGCGCTTGACGCCGTTGATCTCCCCAATGAGGTTGGAGATGCCGCATTGCTTCAGCACTCGGTAGAACAGCGCCCGATCAGCGCCGATGGTCAGCAGGGCGCCCTCCGGGCCGCAGAACACAGGCCCTGTTTCTTTGCCCGCCGTCTTTGGCGCAGAAGCTGGATTTGGAACCGAACCCGAAGCGCTCGAACGTTTTTTGCGTTTCCGGTCTTTCACAACCACGCAATCAATATCGCCCCAAGTGATTTCTTTCTTGTCGTTTCCATACCACGCTGTCAAAACAACCTTGTCGTCATAGACAAAAATCTTGTCTACAAAATAGTCCAACAGATAATCCCTCACGGCTGAGTCATTCAGGTCGGCGCTCTTGTACTCGTCAAAAAAGTGCTGGATACTGATTTCATTCTTTGTCACGGCACGCTTGATTTCCTCCGCCTCGATTGCTTCCGTCAACGCCTTTTTCCGGCCCTCCAACTCCAACAAGCGCGTCTGCGTTCTCTCGGAGAAAATACCCTGCTCTATCGTCCTCGCAAGGTTATTCAGGGCCTTTTCAGCCTCCGCCCGCTCCGCTTTCAGCCCCTCAATATAGCCCTTGTCCTCATGCTCTTTCTGATAGTACGCCGCCACGTCAACAGCCAGAGATGCAAGCAGTTCCGTGTCTTTTAAGTACTCTGACAGCATGAAACAGGCGATTGCCTCAATTTTGTCCTTTTTCACATACTTTAGGGAACACTTTTTCTTCCTCGCCGCGCCACAGGCATAGTAATAGTACGTTGCTCTTCCGTGACCTGACGTGCCGGAACAGCCCTGCATAGGCGTTCCGCACTTCCCGTAGTAGAGTTTCCCCGTCAGCCAAAAGCGCGGGGCCTCGTCTGGGGTCAAGCCGTTTGCCCGCTGCCCGCCCTGCCGTTTGTTCAAAATCAGCCGCTTTTGCGTCGCCTCAAATACTTCCGGGGGAGACGATAGCAGGCATACCGTCAGGCGTGACAATATCTCCATAGCGGTACTCTCCGATATAGGCGCGGTTGTTCAAGATATGTGCAAGAAAATTGACCTTGAAGGGCTTTCCCCATTCCCCGCCTTGCTCCCAATTGCCGACAATCGCTCAGTGTCCGCCTGTGGCGGGCCACCCAGCTGCCGACACCTAGCAACGTCGCTTTCAATACAAAATCCCCCGCCAAGTGGCGGGGGATTAGCTGTGATTATTTTAATATTGCGTCAAAAATATAAGTGCACCAGACTTTCCCATCGCCTGTATAAGAAGTGCTGCCGGGCACCTGCTCACAATCGAAGGTAAGTTGTGTCGTGCCATGGAGGTCGATGGTAAGGCTCTGGGGCGCCTGCCCACCCTTTAAGGTAAACTGGCCTAGAACGCTGTTGTTGTCGCCAGTCACAATCAAGGTCATATCTTTGTCGGCATATGTCTGGAACGTCAGCGTATCATATTTGCCGCCCAAATTAAAGGAACACTCCGGCGAATTGTCGCAGAGATAATCCGACCGCACAGCAAGCCAGTGGCTAACGGATACACCGCCGATGGTGGTTGTCTGCTTTTCACTGCTCTGGATGAACTCGGGATCCAGCGAGCCTCTGTAATCTATGCTTGTTGTGTAACTATTATAGGGCTTAAAGTTATCAATCAGGTCAGTGCCATCCGCCTTTTCACCCAGCAGCACGGTCTGCGTGGCCTGGTCCCAATCCACTGCGACACCCAGCATATTGCTGACAGCACGAACGGGCAGGTAAGTTGTACCATTGTAGGTGATAGGGTAGACGCGATTTCCAGCAGCGTCCGTCAGGTTCTGTGCTTCACCATTGTACTTGATGGTGATACCGTAGTTGAGGTACGCGGAAATTTCTTTCAGGGTATCTGCGGCGTTGGCTCCAATCGCCATGCCGCAGACAAGCGCCAGGGTAATCGCCAGGGTCGTCAGTGCCTTTTTGCTTTTCATGGAAAATCCTCCTCTTGCCGACATGAGCGGCGTTATTCTCAACGGTACTCGCCGCCGGGGGTAGTACTTCCATTCCCGCCCCCCAGAGGCTTTCCCATTGAGATAACAAAAAGCGGCGCAGAGCCGGTACGCCCTACACCGCTCGAAGCTACGCACACACCCTATCAGATTTTCCCCATTGATTTTCGCGGGAAAACCATTATAATAGGATTTGGGCGCAGTTAAATCTGCTGTGTGGGACTGTGCTTAACGGGCCTCCTGCATAGGGGCGTGGGGAGGTGCGAACTCTTCACGCCCTGCCTTTATGCTTCTTGTTACCTCACGACCATTATAGCCTACCGACTGATAGATTGCAAGCGCAAATCCGACAATTTTAATCTGCATAAGTGCCGCCGCAGAGGAAAGTCCCTGCGGCGGCGCCTTTGTACGCTTAGGGCGGTTTGCGGTCTGGTGTCAATGGTGCAAATAAGGTCATATGTTCACCCCCTTTGTGATATTTGGGCGATTCCGCGCGGGCGCAATTTTCTCTCGCGGAGCTACCCTCACAAACCGAACCGGGCCCGTAGGGCCTAATCGGCACACATTCCCAACTGCGGCTATGTGCCGAACAGAGGCAGCAGGGGCAGGGCGGCGAATATATTACCAGTGGCCGAAGGCCGCCATGCGGCGTCAAGGACGCCGCGAAACACCTGCCTGTGAGGTTTATCCGAACAGGCGGCGCGCTTTTTGGGGAACCCTTGACCGCTCTATAGAGCGGTCAAGGGCAAGCCCGCGCAGCGGGCGCAGCAAGGGCCCTCGGACGCTGCGCGTCCGAGAGGGGCACGCGCAAGGGTGAGCCCAGCGGCCCTGGCTATGCCGGGCACATACTCCGTATGTGTCGCCGCCCCTTATGCCCTTTTCTTCGCTTCATTAAGATTTATCTAATGAAGCGGCTGACGTGCCCTATTTGCCGCTTTAGCGGCTTCACAGGCGGCAAAATGAATTTCCACAAATGCGGCTGGAACTGCTGCGTTTTTTGTGGAAATAATTCCACACTGTGGATTTCGCCGCCGTTTAAGCGTTTGTAGAGCCACCCTAATTTCCACATTGTTTGCGGCGAAGCGTCACATGGTAGGGAATGTGTGGAAAATGCAAATTCAGCCGCTTTTGTGTCCGGCAGGGGCCCCTCTTAGGGGGGATAGCCGGACACATAAAAATTGCCTGGGACGGTATACCGTCCCAGGCAATTTTTTTAGCGGCCATACTCCACTGTCCGATACACAAGTGCGGACACGTTCCTGGCTATCAGAACTTCAAAGTTCGCCACTTGTGATTTTGGTGGACCGGATGAGCTGGCGAACCCTGCTGTCTTCTCCAACATCATAGCCCGCCGTGCGAATAGTCGCCCATTTTTGTTGGCCAGCTGATAAACGCTGCCCTGGCCGTTGTCCCGGCTTTTGGGCGCGTGGCCGATCCGTTGTTTCGCTCCGCACAGGCTGCAAAATTTGCTCCTCTACGAGATTTCGCCTCGACATTTGCAGCATTTCATAAAAAAATCACCTGTCCTTTCTCAAAAATGGTTGCAAAAAATCAGGGCAGGCGATAGAATAGCTTTTGTCAATCGGCTATTATTGGGCTCTGCCCGATATGGTCTCCGCCCCTGGCGTTGCTGCGCTGGGGGCGGTTTTTTTGCGCTTATTTTGTTCGTTTTAGAACGTTAGAACGTCCGATAGAAAATATCTTCGATGAGGATATCCAAATCGTGGAACAGGCTGCACTGGAAGCTCTTGGGCAGGGCGGCCAGTTCTTCTTCCGTCATCTGCTTGAGCTGCCAATCGGGATAGACGGCGTAAACCTCATGGAGCTCCAGCCGGCCTTCGGCTGGGAGATAGACCTCTACCGTTTTATCCTCTGGGTTGACAATCCAATACTCTCTCACGCCGCAGCGGCCGTAAGCCCCTTTTTTCAGGCCCCGGTCGTTTTTCGCCGTGCTGGGAGAAAGGACCTCCACAACCAGATCCGGCGCGCCGTGGACGCCGTCGGGATGGACCTTCTCCGGGTCGCACATTGCCATGAAATCCGGCATAAATCGGTTTTTCTCGTCCAGAAACAGGTCCACGCCGTCGGAGAAAGGGACGCAGGGTTTGCCGCGCAGGTAGTTGGAAAAAAGGACTGCAATATTAAGGCATATTCGGTTGTGGTTCACCGAGGGCCTGGGTGACATCATGGTAATCACGCCGTCGATGATCTCCCGGCGGCGCTTTTGTTCGAAATCATCTTGATAAACGATAGGATTGGGCATGGAGAACCTCCTTTTGGGGAAATACAGGGCGTCATTGGGCGCCTCGCGCGACGTTTATGATTGCCATTATATCGTTTGGGCTGTCGGATAAAACAATATAATTTTTCCCGCTGATTTGAATCATGAATCCATCGATATAGGGCTGCATTGCCGTGATGTCGTTGAGCTTTATATCAAAGCGGAGGCTATGGAGCGGCTTATCGAGGAAGGCCTCATTCGCGAATGGGGACTATCCCAGGTGGATGTAGCCGTGATTGACTGGGCGCAGAGGGTTACGCCGCTGACCGCCATCCAAAATATTTATTCCATGGTGGAGCAGGATGTGGAACAGGCGGTGATCCCTTACTGCATGGAACACAACATCGGGGTCGTTCCTTTCTCACCCATCGCCAGCGGCCTGCTGTCCGGGAAGATTACCACAGAGACAAAGTTCGAGCGAAACGACGATGTTCGGAATTGGGTACCCCAGCTCAGCCGCGCCAACATTGCCGGAAATCAACCCGTTATTGACCTTTTGAACCCGTATGCGGGCTTGAAACACGCCACGCCTGCGCAGATTTCCCTGGCCTGGATGCTGCATAAGTATCCCAACGTGGTTCCCATCTCTGGCTCCAAGAACAAAGAGCGCATTCTTAAAAAAACTAGACGCCTCGCTGGTGGTGCTGACAGAGCAGGAGTTCCATTCGCTGGAGGATGCGCTGAATCAGTGAAGAGTTTACGGACATCGGGGCTTTACCCGGTAACCCCTGCGCAAAAATGGCTTGACTTGGAGGGCGCTTTGAGGCATATCATGGCTCTATTCAGACAATGGAAGCATTGCGAATGAATCAAAAAAAGAACGTTGTCCTTAGTTCTTGCAATCGGTATTGCTATGCAAATTATAGTGAAAAAGCAGTTGGAACAAACAGTGGAAAGCGCCATCCAGACTCGCCTAACGGCGATTATACGCAGGTTTTATCTTTCATTCGTAAAATTGCACTGAAGTCGAAATATGAACTTGGTTATAAAAATATATCATATGTGTTAGCAAGCAGCTTTGAGGCCACTGGTTTTCGCTCAAAGCTGCTTATGTTTATATTAGCCAGGTCAAAGTTCAACAATCTCTCATCTATTTGAAACCTGCTGCGTCGCCTTGCTTTTCTCAAAACATAGTTACTAATGCTAATATTGGGTCAGCCCTGTGCCGTAATTCCTGCGCTTGCTTACCTACATTTGTGTGGATACCGCTATATTTTAATTGGTGTTGCTCAAGGCAGCAGGGGCCCCAAAAGTTTTGATTCAAAAAACGAAATTAATTGTTGACAAGATACACAGAGATATGATATTATGTGTACACAATAAACAAACGGAGATGATGAACTGAAAATGGATCAATTTGTAGGCATTGCTGAAATTGCGGATCTCTGCAATGTTTCGTCAGCGGCGGTGACGAATTGGCGGAAACGTTTCAATGATTTTCCGCAGCCGATAGCAGTTTTGAAGGCGGGCCCTGTTTTTAAAGCAGAAGAAATTGAAAAGTGGTTTAGGAGGAAGCAGAAAATGGATTCAAAAGTGATCGCGTCCATCAATTTGAAAGGCGGCGTGGCGAAAACAACTACGACGGTGGGACTGGCCCAAATTTTGGCCGGAAGTTATGAGAAAAAAGTGCTTGTCATTGACCTTGACCCTCAAACAAACGCTACAACCATGCTGATCGGTGAAGACAAATGGCTCGAACTGGACAAGTCCGGTTTGACGCTTGCAACTCTTTTTTCCGACGCCATCAACGGAACGGAACAGTTTAACCTCAACAGCGCCTTGCAGAAATCCGTCGGAAACATCAAGGATATGGCCACGCTTGATCTTCTGCCGTCAAGCCTGCGTTTAATCGATTTGCAGGATAAACTCATCACTATGCCAGCCGGCCCATTCGGGACTCGTAACCCTGTAACAATTTTACTTCGAGGAATCAAAGAGATCCTGAGTCATTATGACTACATCTTGATCGACTGCCCGCCTAACCTCGGATATATTACGCTCAATGGGCTTCGTATCGCGGATGGATATATGATTCCTACCATCCCAGATGTCATGTCCACGTACGGAATCCCGCAAATTGTAACGCGAATTAGCAAGTTTTCCGATGAAATCAGCACGGAAAAGGTCTCCGGCATCATGCCGATTGGCATTGTAGCCACAAAAGTGCGTTTGCAGGCCCCGATTCATAGACGAACCTTGAATCAGCTGCGTAACCATTCCGGAAAGGTCATGGATGGCTCCAATTTGGTCTATCCTACGACGTTTGACACGGAATTTCTTGAGAGCGCGTCCATGGCGGAAGCGGCAGAATATCTGGACGACCAGAAGACGACTCTGCGTCAAAAATGGGGTTATGGGGGGCAATATAATACCTTTGACGCGTTTGCCAAGGAGTTTATGGCCGTATGTGAGGCAATATGACGATGTCAAAACAAGAAACTTTAGCAAAGTGGAAAGAGGTTAGCGACCTGATTGCCAGCGAAATTTCTAATAACGAAGAATTCGCGCAAAAGATGGAACGCATCTTGAAGGGCGAGACTGTCGCAGTAACGTCGAAAAGAAGAAGCCGTCGCTCTCCAGCAAAACTGGATCCCTTTCATCTGCTTGAAATGGGAGAGGAGATCCTTGCGAAAGAGCTGGAGAAGCTGAACGTCGAAGAACTCAAAGATATTGTGTCCGAGTATGGTATGGATACCTCACGGCTTGCATTAAAATGGAAAGACCGAAAAAGGTTGGAGCTCCTTATTATGGATGCGACCAAACGGAAATCCTCGCGCGGGGAAGCTTTCTGGAATTCACAAACACAATAAAAGGGCCATTACCAATCGGACTACGGCGACAAAACCAGAAGATTTTTCACGGCTAAACCATAAAGAAGAAACGAAATAAAATTGGGGCCGTCCATAAGCTCGCAAGGGGCAGGCTTCACTGGGGGATCGCGTTCCACAAGCCCAGTCGTTCACACGTTCCTCTGCGTTCTGGCGGCTATTCAAGACGAGAAAACCGCGCCGAGCAACCAATCATTTAGAAACGATACCGCATAGCTTTATGGCAGATAGGATTTTTTGTAAAGTAGCGCTTTCTGTTGGCAGATATAGCATGTTCAACAGCTTGCAAAAAAAGCAGGCCGCCCGGAAGGGCGGTCTGCTTTTGCCGCATTTGGTTACGGGAGCGGTTACCCTCGCCGCACCCATTTGCCGAAAAGAGTCTTTTTATAATGCCGCAGTTCTTCCTTGGGTTGGGGATGATCTCCGGCCTTCTGGAGATATTCCACGCCTGTTTTGATATCCTGGGTCACGCCGCCCAAGCCGTGGCAATAGAGATAACCCATCATATAATTGAACTCCCAATAGTTTTTACGCTCCACCTTGTCCAAAAACAGTTTGGCCTTGTCATAATCTCGGGGAACGCCCCAGCCGTTGAAGCAGCAGCTGGCTAGATAAACTGCGCCCCATGCGCTGTCCTGCTTATAATAGGCGGTGGAAAGATATTGATAGGCTTTGGCGTAATCCTGGGAAACGCCGTAGCCAAAGTAATAGGCTTTGCCCAACAGATTACAGGACCCGGTGTGGATAGGGTTATGGGCCAGCTCTTTTTCAAAGCAGGAAACGGCATAGGTTTCGTCCTTCGGGGCGCCTTCGCCCGTAAAATAGCAATAGCCCACGTCGTACCAAGCGCCGGGATGCCCGCCTTCGGCGGCTTTTTTATACCAGCGGAGAGCCTCTTCTTTCCGGCCCGCCTCAGCCAAATCGTCGGCATAAATGGCCTGTAAAATGGGATGGCCGGCCTCCGCGCCGATTTTATAGAGGTCTTTGGCCTTTTCCGGCTGAGGGGCGATCAGATCTTCGTCGCCTTCTTTGTAATACTTATTTAGGTTGTTGGCGGCCAGATAAACGCCGCCCCGCAGAGCTTTCCAGAATAGCTCCTCGCATTTAGAGATATTCTCTTTCATATATGCTTTGAAAGCGGCTTGATTGGGGAAGGAATCGGGGCTCTTGTTCTGGATTCGCAGGAAATCCCACCAGAAATAAGCGTTTCCCACCACATATTGCGCAAATGCGTCGCCGCCGTCCGCCAACTCCGTCGCTGCGTCAAAGGCCTCTTGAAGGCTGGCAAAGGGCATTGTTTTCTGGAGGGAAGGGGACAGCTCCCCTGTACGCATAGCCGTCAGCACGCCCAAAGCGCTGCCTTGTTCCACAGATTTGCGGATCAGGCGGACGGCCTTGTCGTCGTCTTCTGGAAAACCGTGGCCCGCCCACACATATTGCCGGCCGCAATAGCATCGGGCCAGCACGCAGGTAGCGTCTCCGTCTCCGGCGCTGGAGGCTCGCTCCAGAAGGGCCAGGGCTTCTTTGCCTCTGCCGGTTCGTTCGTTGTAGTAAATATCCTGAAGGGCTTGTTTGACTTCATCGCTCAAAACCGCTGCCATGGCGCTAATCTCCTTATCGTTCTATTTTTTTCAGGTTGCCGCTTAAAGCGCCGGCCGCCCAAGTTGGGCTAAAGCCGCCCTTTCGGCGGCGCTTTTTTCGACTCTATTATAGCCAGGCCGCCGACGGTCTGTCAAGAAAAGAAGCGGAGAGAAGACGATACAAAAATAAGCGCCCAAAGGCGCTTATTTTTGTTGGATTCGATTGACGAGGGGCCTGCTTAATGATTCATAGTGTGAGAGGAAGGGGAGATGGCGGCCAGCGTTTGGGTCTTGGGCGCCACGTTGTTTTTCTTGTAGGTCTGCCAAACAAAGGAAAATCCGCCGGCGGCCATAAAGAGATAGCCATAGGCCAGGTCCTGAATGACGGCCATTTTGAAATCATTATCCTGCATGAATTGGGGGATGCTCCGATAAGCCTGGGCGAAGGTGACGCCATAATCGACTCCGAAGACGTCTAAAATCTCCCATGCCACGGAAATCTGCTCGGCGATATACAGCATACCGGCAGAAATGGCCACGCAGAGGACGATGCCCAAAGCGTTCAGCTTGCCGCCGAATAGAGAAAAGCCCTTGAATGTGCAGACGATGAGCACCAAGCCCACAAGGGCGGCAATGTAGCCCAGACGATAGACGCCCACCCAGGCGGCCACGCCGATGAGAGAGCCCAGCAAAGCGCCGACGATGCCAGTAATCAGGTTGCCTTTTTTGCCTTTGATTTCATCTTTGCGCTGGGAAATCGCTTCGGACACCTGCTGCTGGCAGTTGGGGCACAGGGCGTGATATTTGCCTCCCACCAGCAGGGCGGAAAGATTTTCCGTAGCGCCGCAGTTTTCACAGCAATCGACCATTCCATTGCTTTTGCAATAGCGGGTCAGGTCCTGGAGAAATTCCTCAATCTGATGGGCGTAATCCGTAGCCTGGGTGACGAGGGCGCATTTCCAGTTTGCCACAGCTCGGCTGCTGTCGCCAGACACGCTGCCCAAATGCTTATATTTGACGGAGCAATCGTTGAGGAAAGCAGACATTGTTTGAGCAGCCGGCTGGCCGGTTTCTTTGACGCAGAGGGTGACGGTATGGGTCAGTTTGTTGGAAGGGTCTTGCTGGATGGCGATAAAATAGCCCTGATACGGACCATAAATCACGCCGAGTTTGTGGTCGCAGACCAACTGATTGGCCTGGGCGAAGGCCGCTAACTGTTTGAGTATTTGCATCTCTTCTATTCCCCTTTCTTAGTGAGACGGAACCGGCGCCCGCGCGGCTCCGCCATAGACGCCCCTAAAAATCAGAGATTTTTTGAAGGGCCCCTTTCCTTGGATTCATTTTTCCAATTTCCAAGCGATTTGGAAAAATCAAGTCGCGCCGTTTGGCGCGTCCCGCCTGCAGCGGGTCCCTGGCGCCGTGCGCCGAAGGGAGAACCGCGGCTATGGCCGCTAGCGCCATCGCCCAAAGCCTGCGCGCTTGGCTTCGTTGCGCGGCTGTCCGCCCTTGCGGATATTATAGCATGAATCCAGGGAGGTGAAAAGCGGCATTATCGCAAAAAATCATGAAAATTCCGACGGATTATTTGTGGTTTTGGTCGTCTTTGACCTTCTGCCAATAGGCTTGAGCCTGCCGTTCCAGCTTGGCGCCGCTGGGGCGATAGTAAACAGAGCCCTTTAGCTGATCTGGGAGATATGGTTGGTCCACCCAGTTGTTGGGGAAGTTATGGGGATATTGGTAGGTCAGCCCTCGGCCCAGCTTTGGAGCGCCGGCGTAATGGGCGTCCTTCAGGTAGGCAGGCGGATCATAGGGGGATTGTTCCGCGTCTGCCCAGGCGGCGCCAATGGCGGCGGCCACAGAATCGGATTTTGGGGCGGTGGCAATGACCAAAGCAGCCTGAGCCAACGGCAGCTTGGCCTCGGGCAGGCCCAGCTGAAGGGCGGAATCCACGCAGGCTTTGACGACGACGGCGGCTTGGGGGTAAGCTAAGCCTACGTCCTCGCTGACGCAGGCCAGCAGACGCCGAATCGCCGAAAGCATATCGCCGGCCAACAGCAGCCGGGCCAGGTAATAGAGGGCGGCGTCTGGGTCGCTGCCTCGCAGGGACTTGTGAAAGGCGGAAAGCAGGTCGTAATGATCGTCTCCCTGGCGGTCGTATCGGACAGAGGAAGCCTGCGCCACGGCTTTGGCGTCGGCCAGCGCGATCCAGAGACCGCCTTGGCCGTCGTCCTGGGCGGCGGCGCACAAAAGCTCCACCGCGTTGATGGATTTGCGCACGTCTCCGCCGCAGGCTTGGGCGATGGCGTCGGCCGCGCCGTCCTCCAGAGATATTTTCTGCCGCCGTTCTTTGGCGCAAAGGGAGAAGGCGCGGCGCGCCGCTTGGACGGCTTCCTGCCGGCTCGCCGGCTTAAATTCAAAAATCGTGCTGCGGCTGAGCAAAGCGTTATAAATATAGAAATAGGGGTTTTCTGTGGTGGAAGCGATGAGGGTAATTTTTCCGTTTTCCATAAATTCCAGCAGAGATTGCTGTTGCTTTTTGTTGAAATACTGGATTTCGTCCAAATAGAGCAGAGCGCCCTGTGGGGCGAGAAAGGTGTCCAGCTCTTCTACAATGGCCTTGATATCGCTGAGAGAAGCGGTAGTGGCGTTGAGGCGATAGAGCTTTCGGTTGGTTTGGGCGGAAATGATGCCCGCCAGGGTGGTTTTGCCCACGCCGGAAGGGCCGTAAAAAATCATATTGGGAATCTGACCGCTTTCGATGATTCGGCGCAAAATACCGTCTTTGCCGATCAGGTGGCTTTGGCCCACCATATCGTCCAGCGTCAGAGGGCGGATTTGATCTGCCAGAGGCTGATACATAACGTCACCTGGCCGCCGCGCGGCGGCAAATGAAAAATCGCCCGGCAGCGCAAATTTTGCCGGGGGAAAGGGCTTGGACATTCGGAGAAAGCGACCCGCCGGAGAAACGACAAAGCGAGCCGCGACGCCGTTGCATAGGATACCATAGAATCGATTTTTTTCCAGAGGAAGGCTTTTTTTTCGGGTCTTCCTTTGCGAGCGTTTTTCTGGTATGATAAAAATAACTTTTTTACGCACAGCGCAGAAAAGGGCGCAAAAAACGGCAAGGAAGAGTTTTCTTTTTTGCCTGGCGATGGAATTGACGCGGAGGATAGAGCGATGAAGAAACTGTTGTTATTATATAATCCCCGGTCCGGTCGGGCGCATATTGCAAAAAACTTGGATATGATTCTGCAAAAATTCTGCAAAGCGGGCTATGAAACCATTGTTTATCCCATGATTGAAGGTCTGGGCGCCCGAGAGGTGTTGGAAAGCCGAGGAGTGGAAGGAATCGACCTGGCGGTGTGCTGTGGGGGAGACGGCACGCTGCATCACGCCGTCAACGGTTTGCTGCGCTGGCCCAATCCGCCGGCGCTGGGCTACCTGCCGGCGGGCAGCACCAATGATTTTGCCGCTTCTCTGGGACTGCCTAAGACGCTGGAAGGGGCGGTGGACGCCATTATCCATGGGCCGGGCAAGGAACTGGACGTGGGCGATTTTGGCGGCGAGCTTTTCAATTATGTGGCGGCCTTTGGCGCTTTTGCGTCGGTGTCCTATTCCACCGCCCAAGGCGCCAAAAACTCCATGGGTCATCTGGCCTATATCATCGAGGGGGTAAAAAATCTGCCCATCGGCCAGCGGTATCCCGCTCGGGTAGAGGTGGACGGGCGGATTCTGGAGGAGGATTACATCTTCGGCAGCGTCTGCAACACCAATTATATCGGCGGGTTTTCCATGGGTTCTGACGCCGCTTTGGACGACGGCCAGTTTGAGCTGCTGCTCATTCGCGCGCCCCAATCGGTTTTGGAGCTGAATAACTTGGTCGGCAAGCTGTTGGCCCGGGATTTTGACAATGAGTTTATCACGATGACCCAGACAAATCGGGTGAAATTCACCTTTCCTCAGCCCGCCGCCTGGTCGCTGGACGGCGAATTTGGCGGCGAAACACAGGAGATTGAAATTGTCGTGCGCCCTAAGGCCCTGAAAATGAAACTTTAAGCGGGCCTGCGCCGATGGGCGCGCTATGGCAGGGGGCGGCCGGTCTCTGGCGCGGCGGCGCAATCTCTGCAAGCATTGTACCAGATTTCGCCGCCGCAAACAAGGCGAAAGCCAGCGAAAACGCAAAGAAGCCCCGTAGATTCTGAAAATCTGCGGGGCTCGTTTTGGTTAGCGTTTTGAGTACTGGGAAAATCAGCAGTTTTCGGGGGCAAGGGGCATTTGCCAGGCTTCGTGGTCGGTGTGCAACAGATGGTGGGCCTTTTCCGAAAGGGGTTGGCCCAAATAATCCTGATAGAGCTTCTGCACAGAAGGATTTTCGTGAGAGAAGCGCAGGGGAGCGCTTTGGTCCAGGGCGTAGAGCTTTGCGCCCCGGCTTTCCGCCAGCTCCTGACCGTCGTGTATCGGCTGTCCGCCGCCGCCGGCGCAGCCGCCGGGGCAGGCCATCACTTCCACAAAATCATACTGAACCTGGCCCCGCCGCAGGGCTTCGATCAGTCGCCGGGCGTTCCCCAAGCCATGGGCCACAGCTATCCGCAGAACGGTTCCCTGAATCTCGAAGGAGGCTTCCTTCCAGCCGTCCATGCCGCGCACGTCCCGGAAAGCGTCGGGGGCTGGGTTTTGGCCTGTCGCTAAGAAATAGGCGCTGCGCAGGGCGGCCTCCATCACGCCGCCAGTAGCGCCGAAAATCACGCCGGCTCCGGTGGCTTCTCCTAAGGGTTGGTCAAACTCCTCCTCCGGCAGCAGCTCAGGGCGGATGTGTTCGGCCCGCAGCATCCGCGTCATTTCGCGGGTGGTCAGCGAAAGGTCCACGTCCTGGCCCGCGCCGGCGTCCGCCATGGAGGGCAGGGCGCATTCCTGCTTTTTGGCCAGACAGGGCATAACGGAAAGACAGAAAATCTTTTCCGCCGGCACGCCAATTTGTTGGGCAAAGTAGGTTTTGGTCACGGCGCCGAACATCTGCTGCGGAGATTTTGCAGAGGAAAGCTGGTTTACCATATCGGGATATTGCGATTTCAAAAACCGGACCCAGCCAGGGCAGCAGGAAGTGAACATGGGAGCCTTATGGGCTTCGGGATGCTTCAGATGCTCCAAAAATTCGCTGCCTTCTTCCATGATGGTCAAATCGGCGGCAAAGTCGGTATCGAACACATAGTCAAAGCCAATGCGGCGCAAGGCGGCGACCATCCGGCCCACAGTGGCCTGGCCGGGCTCCAGGCCCAGCTGCTCGGCCCAAGCGGCCCGGACGGCGGGCGCCACCTGGACGACAGTGATTTTATTGGGGTCTGCCAGAGCGTCAAAAACCTTTTGGGTGTCGTCCCGCTCCCGCAGAGCGCCCACCGGGCAATGGGTGATACATTGGCCGCACAAAGAGCAGTCCGCCTCTTTGATTTTCCGGTTCAGCGAAACGTCTACTGTGGTGCGGGAACCGGTGGCCGCCACGTCCCAGATATTCAGACCTTGGACCTTGTCGCAGATCTGGATGCAGCGCATACATTTGACGCATTTGGAGGCGTCCCGGATCAAGGGGAAGCTCTTGTCCCAGCGGAAGGCGGGGATTTTCTTTTCAAAGGGGACGTCCAAGATATTCAAGTCGTTGGCAATGGTTTGCAGAGAGCAATTTCCGCTGCGGACGCAGGAGGCGCACTGAGCGTTGTGCTGAGAAAGCAGCAGCTCCACATTGATGCGCCGGGTTTCGCGGACCTTGGGGCTGTTGGTCAGCACTTCCATTCCTTCTTCCACCGCGTTGTTGCAGGCGGTGACCAGCTTGTCCATGCCGGTCAGCTCCACCACGCACACCCGGCAGGCGCCGATATCGTTGATATCCCGCAGATAACACAGGCTGGGGACCTGTACCCCCGCCGCCCGGGCCGCGTCTAAGATTGTGGTTCCTTCCGGCACGGATACCGGGATCTTGTCGATGGTCAAGTTTACCATTGTTTCACTCTCCCTCCTTTGAAGGCGCCGTAGCCGAAGTGGTCGCAGCGCAGGCACCGGTGGGCCTCCTGCAGCGCCTCCTGTTCCGTCATGCCGCATTCCAACACCTCAAAATCCCGGTTCCGCTCTTGAGCGGGCCGTTCTGTCAGGTTCACCCGGCCTGTGGCAGAGCGGTCGTATAGGGCGGGAGCGGGGATTTCCACATCGCAGGTAATCGCGTGGTTGAAGCCTAAGTATTCGTCGATGTTGGCGGCGGCCACCTTGCCCGCGGCAATGGCTCGGATAACAGTGGCAGGGCCTGTGACGCAGTCGCCGCCGGCGAAAATACCGTTGAAATTCTCAATGTCGCTGGAGCTCAAAGCCTCGATAGCGCCCCGATGGATGGGCACGCCGTATTCTTCAAAGGGCTGGGTTTCCACGCCCTGGCCAATGGCCACCACCACGATATCGCAGGGGATGCGTTTTTCTGGCGCGTCTGCCTTCAGGGGCCGGGGGCGGCCAGAGGAATCGATGGGGCCCACGATCTGGGGCTGAACCCATAGAGCGACGACGTTGTCGTTTTCGTCTGCTTCGATGCGGACGGGGGCCTGCAACGTAGCCAGCTCGCAGCCCTCGGCGATAGCGCCCTGGGCCTCCTCGGGCAGAGCCGTCATATCCGCTTGCCGGCGGCGATAGACGCAGGTGACGCTTTCCGCGCCCAAGCGCTTGGCAGAGCGGGTGCAGTCCATGGCCACGTTGCCGCCGCCGATGACCACAACCCGTTTGCCGGAGAAATCCGGCCGCAGGCCGTCGCCGATGTTGCGCAGCATTTCCACCGCGCTCATGACGCCCCGCTTGTCCTCGCCTTGGATGCCCATTTTTTTATCGCTTTGAGCGCCGATTGCAATATACATGGCGTCAAATTGCTGTCGCAGCTCCTTCAGCGGGATATCCACGCCCACCTCCTGGTGGCAAACCTCCACGCCGGTGGAAAGAATATGCTGAATATCCTCTTCCAGCCGCCCGGCAGGCAGACGGTAGCTGGGAATGCCATAGGCCAGCATACCGCCCATGCGCTTCCGCTTTTCAAAGACCGTGACTTTATGCCCCATCAGGGAGAGGAAATAGGCGGCGCTGAGGCCGCCGGGGCCGCCGCCCACCACCGCCACTTTTTTGCCGGTGGCAGGGGCGCAGGGAGGCGGAGGAACATGGCCGCAATGCTCCACGGCATAGAGCTTCAGCGCCCGGATATTGATGCTGTCGTCGATCATATTGCGGCGGCAGCGGGCCTCGCAGGGATGCTCGCAAACCATAGCGCAGGCGATGGGGAAGGGGTTGTCCTTGCGGATCAGCCGCACGGCGTCGGCATACCGTCCTTCGCCTACTAAGGCCACATAACCCGGGATATCCACCCCGGCGGGGCATAGGGCCACGCAGGGCACCGGCTGATTGAGCTGGAGCAGGCAGCGGCGGTTGACGATGTGTTCTACATAGTCGTCTCGGAAACCGATTACGCCCCGCAGCACCATGTCCGCGGCCTCATAGCCAATGGCGCAATCCGCCGAGTTTTTGATAGCTCGAGCTGTGCGTTCGATCAAATCGATGGTATCCAGCGTGGCGGCGCCGTCCAGCACGTCCTCCAACAGCTGGCCCAGCTGGCCCAGGCCCACCCGGCAGGGCGCGCATTTGCCGCAGGTTTGAGCGTGGCACATCTTCAGGAAGGACGCCGACATATCCACAGGGCATAGCCCCGGCGGGCTGGCCACAATGCGGCGCTCTACATCCCGGTAAAGCCCTTCCACCACCTGTTGGGCGGCGTTGGGGGTGTTGATGTTGAGTCTGCTCACAGATCTTCCTCCTTTTTTTGTTGCCCCAAAAAATCTTCAATTTTTTGGGACCCCCGTTGATTGGGTAGATTTCCGAGAAATAAATTCCCGGAAATCGATTCGCCGCATGGGCGGCGTTTGTTCGAAGCGGGTTCCAAGCGTTTTGTGTCAAGACGGGCGTTCGTCTCATCCGCCGGCCTGGCGTTTGCATTGGGCAGACGGGTTCATGCGATTGGAAGCGCCCGTCTGTCTCTGCTGACTTTATTATAAAATCCAATCCATTTCCCTGTCAATCCCCCAGAATACTTTACCTGATTGAAAAAAATGAGGGAGCTTTATCGAATTTATCTATAAATACACAAAGAGATAGAAAATTGACCCAGTTATAAAAAGAGGCCCTCTGACAAAATGCGACAGAGGGCCTGGAACAAATTGAGAGGAAGCGAGGGCTATTTGGCGTCGTCGGGGTAAGGGTCGTTTTTAGCTTTGGCGTAAATCAAAGCGCACAGGGTGGATAACGCAAGCGCGATGGCGGCGAATACAAAGGGACTTTTGGGGCTGGAAGAATACAGAAAACCAGCGCACAGAGAGCCCACGATACCGCCCAGAGAACGGGTGGAGTTGAAGAAGCCCATTACCAGGTTGCTATCGGTGGTATGAGCGGCTCGGCGAGCCACCAGGTCCTGGAGCAGCGGCAGAGAGACGGCGTAAATGGCGTAGAACAACACGCTGATTCCCATAAAGGGCAAAGTGGAATCTGCAAAGACGACGCCAGTGATGGCAACAGCGCCCAGGCCCAACACCAGCACGATAGACCGACGCACGTTGGTTTTTTTTATGATCCACATGCAGATGGTGGCGTTGGCCGCCAGGGAAACAAAACCAATGACGCCCTTGATCAAGCCGTTATATTTGGAGGTCAGGCCCAGAGCGTCCTTGATGTAATAATTGAAGCATTGCTCGAAGGCCGTGTAGCCCAGGTTGTAGAGGCAGGCGGAGGCAAAGAGCACAGCGAACAAAACGGTCATAAAATGGCGACAAGCGACGAAGGCGGCAAAGGGGTTGGCTTCCCGCACCAGCCGTTTGGGCTCAATTTTGCCTGCGTCCGCCGGCCGGTCGTCCCGGCAGATGAAGAAGAAAGCTACGCCGGCCAGCGCCAGGCAAGCGGTCTGCGCGGCAAAGGTGACGTTGAGCGAAACTTCGCCCAAGAAGCCGCCTACAAAATAGCCGAAAGCGCCGGCTACTGTCTGAATGGTGGCGAAGATCGTCAGGTTCCGGCCTCGCTCCATATCGGAGGAGGTGTTGACAATATAGGTCAAAAAGCTGGTAAAAGCGCCGCCGGTGAACATACCGGCAAATACGCGGGCAAAGATGACCATACTCTCCGTGCGGGCCATACCGAAAAGCGCCTGGCCGACGGCATAACCCAGACAGCAGATCAGCATGGATTTGCGGCTGGCGATATAGTTATTCAGCTTGCCCCAGAAGGGGGACATCAGAAAATAAGCGCACTGCATCACAGCCAACGCCACGCCGAACATATAGTCGTTTAGATGGTATTCCTGAATCAATGTGGGCGTCACTGGGTGAGCGAAGCTGGCCGCCATATTGAAAACGATAGCCGCCACAAAGAACAGCGTTATATTGTTGGACTTCTGTTTGGTTTCCATTTTTCTGTTTTCCTTTCTGTCAGAGCGTTCCGGCGGGCGGTCGACAAGCGCCGACGGACGTCTCGCGAAGCGGGGCGGATATCATTCGGCAAACGGATCGTTTTTGGCTTTGGCATAGAGTACGGCGCAAAGAGTGGCAAGCACAAAGGCGGCGGAGGCGAACATAAAGGGAATCTTGGGGCCGGCAGTATAGAGGAAGCCGGCGCACAGAGAGCCTACGATGCCGCCCAAGGAGCGAGTGGAATTGAAGAAGCCCATCACCAGGTTGCTGTCGTTGGTTTTGGCCGCCCGCTTGGCCACCAGATCCTGGAGCAGCGGGATGGCAATGGCGTTGAAGGCATAGAACACAACGCTGATTGTCATAAAGGGCCCGACGGAATCGGCAAAGACCACCCCGGTACAAGAAAACAACAAAGCGCCCATGACAACGATGGTAGACCGGCGCACATTGGTCTTTTTGATCATCCACATACAAATGGTGGAGTTGGCGGCCAGAGCCACTAAGCCGATGACTCCCTTAATCAGGCCGTTATAGCGGGAGGTCAAGCCCAGAGAATCCTTGATATAATAGTTGAAGCACTGCTCAAAGGCGGTGTAACCCAGGTTGTGCAGGCAAGTGACGCAGAACAGCACGGCGAACAAAAGCGTCATAAAATGGCGGCAGGCGACAAAAGCGGCAAAGGGATTTGCCTCCCGCGCCAGCCGGCTGGGCACAATGGGTCCGGCGTTTTCCGGCCGATCGCTTTTACAGATAAAAAAGAAGGCGACGCCGGCAATGGCCAAACAGGCGCTTTGCGCAATAAAGGTGACGTTCAGCGAAACCTCCCCCAGAAACCCGCCGATGAAATAGCCGAAAGCGCTGCCCACAGCCTGGATTGTAGCAAAAATTGTAAGGTTTCGGCCGCGCTCCATGTCGGAGGAAGTGTTGACGATATAGGTCAGAAAGCTGGTAAAAGCGCCGCCGGTGAAGGCGCCGGCAAAAACTCGAGCGAAGATCAGCATTCCGTTGGAGCGGGCCATGCCGAAAAGCGCTTGGCCGACGGAATAGCCCAAGGCGCAGATCAACATGGATTTGCGGCTGTCGATGTAGTTATTCAGCTTGCCCCAGAAGGGAGACATCAGGAAATAGGAGCACTGCATCACAGCCAGCGCCACGCCGAACATATAGCTGTCCAGCTGGTATTCCTGAATAAAGGTGGGCGTCACTGGGTGAGCAAAATTGGCCGCCACATTGAAGAGCGCCGCCGCTACGAAAAACAGCAGCATATTGTTGGGCTTGTTCTTGGTTTGCGTTTGCATGTATCTCTTCCTCTCGCAACGAACCCGGGCGCGCAACTGCCCGGGACGCCGTTAATTTGAATTTCTGTAATTTCCTCTCAAATCCACAACGTTCTACAGAAATCCCGTTTTTATTTTATACATTAGAGCAAGGTGTAAGTCAAGGGCGGAGCCAAAAGAAATTTATTCAATTACAGCGGCGAATTGCAGCGCCGGGGCGGCTGGGCCAGATCGATTCCGCCTTGTTTCGGCGACGGATTTTTCTCCGGCGCCCGGCGTCGAGCAGACGGAGCGCGCGCGGTTAATCCCACAGCCCTTCTGGTCTGTTTAGGCTGTCGGCTAGGGCTTTCAGGCGCCGTTCCCGCTCCCGTAGCAGTCGCTGAGCCTCTTTTAGGGAGATCAGGGAGAAACGTATGGTATCGCCTGGTCTGCATTGGGCCAGCAGCGGCAGGTCGCAGGAGGCGACGGCGGCAATTTTGCCATAGCCGCCGGCGGTCTGCCGGTCGGCCATCATAATAAGCGGCTGCCCGTCCGGGACCTGGATGCAGCCCATGGCCATTCCGTCCGATAGGATATTGCCGTCAAACCCTTCCGCCCGCTGAATACCCGGGCCCTCCAGTCGATAGCCCATCCGATCGCTGTTGGGGCTGACGGTATAGACAGAAGATAGCAGGGTTTCCATGCCCCGCGCGGTGAAGCAATCGTCTTGGGGGCCGGCCACAACGCGGAGCGTCTGCTCCTTTTGGGGAAGAGGCGGCGGGGATATGGATCGGTTTTCCAGGTTGGTCAGCCAGAATTGAGGGCAACTGAGGGGAAGGCGATCCCCCGCTTGCAAAGCCCGGCCTTCCAGGCCGCCAAAGCCGCCCTTGAGATATGTGGAGCGGCTGCCCATGACGAAAGGCAGGTCAAAGCCGCCGTTGACGGCTAAATAGCAGCGGAAGCCGCTTTTGGCGGCGCCCAGCGTCAGCGTCGCTCCCTTGGGGGCGGAATAGGCCCGGTAATTCGCAATGGGCGCGCCGTCCAAAGCAGGGCTGAAATCGCCTCCCGCCAAGGCGAAGGCCGCCGGCGTTTCAAAGCGCAGAGCAGGGCCAAGAGCGGCAATTTCCAGGCAGGCTTCTCCAGGGTCGTTGCCCGCCAACAGGTTGGCCAGGGCCAGAGCCTCCGGATCCATAGCGCCGGCCGCCGGCACGCCGAATTTTTGGAGGCCGAAGCGGCCCTTGTCCTGGATAGAGGTCAGTATTCCGGGCTTGAGCACAGTCAGCATCCGCGGCCCCTCCTTTCCATTTGCCGAAACGTCTCTTCGTCAATGGGCGCGAAGCGGACGCGCCCGCCTGCTTTCAGCAGGATAGGCGGCTCCAGCGCCGGGTCAAACAAGCGCAAAGGGGTGCGGCCGATCAGCTGCCAGCCTCCGGGGGACTGAATGGGATAGACGCCGGTTTGGCTACCGGCAATGCCCACGGAGCCCGCCGGAATGCGGACCCGAGGCTGACTGCGCCGGGGCGTGGCCAGCCGGGGGTTCATGCCCCCCAAATAGGGGAAACCGGGGGTGAAACCCAACATAAAAATGCGGTAGGCCGGGGCGCTGTGCAGGGCGACGACCTGGTCGGGGCTCAGGCCGCAATGGGCGGCTACCTCCTCCAGATCCGGGCCGTATTCGCCGCCATAGAGAGTGGGGATTTCCACCACGGGTCCCTCCAAAGCGGCTTGACCGCCGGCCTGTCGGGCCAAGGGCGCCAGCAGCTCTTTGATTTCCTCAAAATCCAGCAGCCAGGGCAGGTAGTGGACGGTAGCCGAGCGATAGGTAGGGACAGCTTCCTGAACGGCGGGGTGGTTCAGCCCCTCTACGGCGGCGGCAAAGGCGTGAACGGCGGCGTTCAGCATATCGTCAATTTCATTGCCAAATTCCACAGTAACAGCGCTGTCTCCGCAGGGCAAAAAACGGATTTCTCCCATAGCGTCACCTGGCGAAGACGCCGAAGGGCAGGCATTCCACAGCTTTTTCCGCCAGCTTTTTGCGGATAGCCGCCACAAACTCCACCGCGCTTTCGTTGTCTCCATGAACGCACACGCTGTCGCACTGAATCGCCAGTTTTCCCCCTTCGATGGTATCCACAGAGCCTTCGTCGATCATCTGCATCACCCGAGAGAGAGCCAGGTCGGTATCGTGAATCACAGCTCCGGGCAGGCTGCGAGGCGCCAGAGAGCCGTCGGCGGCATAGGCCCGGTCGGCGAAAAACTCGCGGGCGAAGGGAACGCCCATGTCGGCGGCGGCCTCTTCCATTTTGCTGCCCGCCAAAGCCAGAATCATCAGCTGGCTGTCAAAATCCCGGCAGGCTCGGCACAGAGCTTGAGCCAGGCGAATGTCCTTGCCCGCCATATTATAGAGAGCGCCGTGGGCCTTCATGTGCTGCAATTCCAGGCCCTGGGCCCGGGCGAAGGCATAGAGAGCGCCGATCTGGTATTTTACATAGGCGTAGACCTCGTCGGGCGAAACTTTGATCTCCCGGCGGCCGAAGCCCAGCAGATCTGGGAAGCCCGGGTGAGCCCCCAGAGCGACGCCGTGCCGTTTGGCCAGCGCGGCGGTGCGCTCCATCACCATCGGGTCGCCGCCATGCCAGCCGCAGGCGGCGTTGACGGAGGTCACATAGGGCGCCACGGCTTCGTCCAGGCCGATGGTATAGGCCCCGAAGCTTTCGCCCAGGTCGCAGTTCAAATCGATTTTTTTCATACAAATTGCCCCAGAAAGCCGAAAAACGGCCTCCGGGAGCCTCCTTTCTGTCGGCGGATTTACTTGTCTATCTGCATATAATAGGGTTACAGGGGCGGCGCTTGGGCCCGTTCCGCCGTTGGCAGAGGCCCTGACGCAACACAAATTGTATCACATTTCCCTCCACGGGGGAAGACCCCGAGCCGCCGCCGCGGCGAAGGGAAAACAGCAAAGAGCAGGAGGAAAAGCAATGAAAATGAAACGGAAACAGAAGACAAAATTGTGGGCTCTGCCTGGGAGCGCCGAGGAGAGACGATGAAAGAAACCATTCAAAGGGTTCCGATCCCCGTCTGCGGCGTGGCCTTGGGCATGGCGGCTCTGGGCAATCTGTTGCAAAGCGGTTCGCAGGGAATCCGCAATGCCTGCGGCGCGATTTCCGGGTTGCTGCTGGTTTTAGCGCTGCTCAAAGCGGCGTTTTTTCCGCAGTTGGTCAGAGAGGACCTGAAAAACCCTGTGACGGCCAGCGTGTCCGCCGCCTTTCCCATGGCGCTGACGCTGCTCAGCGTTTATCTCCAGCCCTGGCTGGGCTGGGGAGCTTACGGCTTGTGGCTGTTTGCCCTGGGCCTCCACGCCGTGATCCTCGTCTGCTTTACCGGTCGTTTTCTATTTAAGCTAAAAATGGAACAGGTTTTCGCCAGTTATTTTATCGTCTATGTCGGCATTGCTTCCAGCGCCGTAACCGCTCCGGCCTATGGCCGACAGGACCTGGGCGCCGCGCTGGTTTGCTTTGCGCTGGCCGCTTTGGCCGCGCTATTTGTGTTGATTACCTGGCGGTATATCCGATTTCCCCAGACGCCGGAAAGCGCCAAGCCGCTGCTTTGCATCTATACAGCGCCCACAAACCTATGTATTGTGGGATATATCCAATCAGTCGAAACCAAATCCCCGGCGCTGTTGCTGTTTCTGCTGGGGCTGGCCGCCCCTCTTTATCTCTTTGCTCTGCGCCAAGCGATTCGATGTCTGAAAATGCCTTTTTACCCCAGTTACGCCGCGTTCACCTTTCCTTTCGTCGTTAGCGCCGTGGCCGTCGGCCAATCCATAGCCTGTCTGGCGGAGTTAGGCGTCTCTGCGCCTTGGTTGGAATATCCGGCCTTGGCAGAAACGGCGATAGCCGCAGGATTGACCTTCTATACGCTGGCCCGCTATTTGGGGTTCCTGTTTGATCCAAAAGATTGAGGATGCAAAAGGGCAGGCGTCAGCCTGCCTTTTTTTGCTGTAAGATTGCTTTTTCTCCGCCCAGACCTTACAATAAAGGGAGAAAAAGAGCTTTGGCTTGTGAGAGAAAAGGAGAAAAATATGGTTTCCACACCTCTGCCCCTGGAAGGGGCGCTGAACGTCCGGGATTTGGGCGGATATGAGACGGACCGGGGCAAGACCCGGAGCCATGTGTTTTTGCGGGCAGACAATCTGGCAGCTCTGACGGAAGGGGACTTAACTTTTTTGCGGGAATACGGCGTGACCTGCGCGGTGGATTTGCGGGCTCAGCTGGAGCGGGAAAGCAGCCCAGACCCTCTGGAGCGCCAGCCCTGGGCGGAATACCACAGCGTGCCCATGCTGGATCAGCTGAATTCCCGGAATTTTGAGGATAAATTTCCAGATACCATGGGCCAGGTTTATTTGGACCTGTTGGAGGGAAGCGGCCCGGCCTTTGCCCGGCTGGCGGCGCTGCTGGCCCAAGCTCAGGGTTGCGCCCTGTTTCACTGCACCGCCGGCAAGGACCGCACGGGGGTGACGGCCTTGCTGCTGCTGGACCTGGCCGGCGTCAGCCGGCAGGATATCGCCGAAGATTACGCTGTCACCGAACAATATATGAAGGTTGTCATCAACGCGCAGCTTCGTCGGATGGAAATGGAAGGGATTTATGGGAAAGAGTATCTCTACCGTTCGCAGCCTCAGGATATTTTGCGGGCTTACGACCATCTACAGGAAAAATACGGCGGCGCCAGAGGGTATTTGGCCCACGTGGGCTGCGGGGAGGACATTCTAACCCAGTTGGAGAAAAAGTTGCTGGGGTAAAAACCGCTCGCGCTTGCATCTTCCGCGCCACATACCCGCAGGAAGCCGCCCCTTGCAATTTGCTCTGCCGCGGTGTATAATAACGGCAGTATGCCGACAGAACAGAAAGGTGGAACAAATCCCGATGGCTCTTTTGATGGATTTGAAAGTACGCGGGCAATATGGCGCCGCGGCAATCGCCCCTGGCAGGGCCTCGATCGTCTCTGAGGGAGGTCAAAGCTTTTCCCAGGTCTTTTCCGCGGCCTATCAGGCCGGCGAAACAGGGTATGACGGTTATTTCCAAGCGGCGGCGGAAACTTATGGGGTGCCGGCGGATTTGCTCAAGGCCGTCGGAAGGGTGGAATCCAATTTCAATGCGGAGGCCGTGTCCTATTGCGGCGCCCAGGGCGTCATGCAGCTGATGCCCGCCACAGCCCGCTCTCTGGGCGTGACCGATTCCTTTGACCCAGCTCAGAATATCATGGGCGGCGCCAAGTACCTGCGTCAGATGCTGGACCGCTTTGACGGCGACGTTTCCAAGGCGCTGGCGGCCTATAACGCCGGTCCCGGCGCTGTGACAAAATATGGGGGACCCCCTCCCTATACCCAGAGCTATGTGAACAAGGTGCTGGGATACGCAGGCGGCGCCGCAGCGTCTTCGATTTCCATAGAAGCGGCTGCGCCGGCGGGGCTTTCCGCCCTCTCCCTGGCGGGGAACGACGGCTCTGCCGCCGCCTTCTCGCAAGCGTTGGCGGGCGAGGGGCTGGGGCAGACGGCGTATGGTTCCGACGATTTGTATCGCCAGGAAGTCGCCCGTCTGTTCCTTGAGCGAATTCTTCTGCAAAGCGAAGAGGAAACCGAAGAGCTGCGTTAAACAACGGAGCAGGCCGTTTCTGGAGGAGAACTGGTTTCGCGGCCAGTCGGTCGGCTGGACAAAGGCGGACGGAGTTGACAGGAGGAACGTGTATGAATCGCTTCAAAAAAGTCTATAGCCAGGGGACTTTTGATGTGGTGGAAATTTGGGTTGATACGGAAACAGGCGTCAATTATCTGTTTCACAGAAATGGAAACGCCGCAGGCTTGACGCCGTTGCTTGATAAAGAGGGAAAGCCAGTCGTCACGTTGACGACGCAAAGTTGAAAAAATACAATAAAGTAAAATCACGATAAAAATTTCCGCCTTTTGGGCGGAAATTTTTTATTGTCTCAGGCGAAAAACAGCGAATTATGGGATTATTCCTAAAAATCGAGCGAATATCGAAAAAATAACCGCCAAAGGCGGTTATTTTTCAGTTATCCCAGCCAGTTGACGGTCAGAATGGCGACGCCCAACGTCACAAGCACGGCGCCCACAGCTCGGTTGAGGACGATGGGGCTGGCTTTGTTGGCGAATCGGGCGGCGATCCGGGCCCAAAGCAAAGTGGACGCCGCGCACAAAATCAGAATCCAAGGGTCTGGCAGACCGCCGATGGCAAAATGGCTGAGAGCGCCGGTCAAGGCGGTAAAGGTCATGATAAAGACGCTGGTTCCCACGGCGGTTTTCAGCTCGTAGCCCAGCACGCTGGTGAGCAGGAGCAGCATCATCATGCCGCCGCCGGCGCCGATGAAGCCGCAGATTAGACCCACGACGGCGCCGCACAAAATCGACTGAACCAGACGTTTGCGGGGGCTGACGGCGCTCATGGCCTCCTTTGGGGTTGTCACCGGCTTGACAATAAATTTGATTCCCAGCAGCAGCGTCATAAAGACGGAAAAGCTGCCCATGGTCTGGTTGGGGGCCAGGCTGGCGGCCCAGCTGCCGACCAGAGTGAAAACCAGCACGGCGAACATCATAGTCAGCCCGTTGCGGATATCCAGATTTTTATGTTTGCTGTAGGTATAGCTGCTGACGGCGCTGGCCAACACGTCGCTGGCCAGGGCCACGCCCACCGCCTCATAGGCGGGCATATGCAGAAACGTAATTAACATCGGGCTGACGACGGCCGCCGCGCTCATGCCGGCAAAGCCAGTGCCCAGGCCGGCGCCGACGCCGGCGAAAAAGCAGACGAGAAAGGGAATCATAATTTTTCACGGCTTTCCAGATAGCTGCGGATATTGTGCGAAACGCAATGAAGGAAACGGCTGGCCGCCTCTGCGTCCGCCGGGTCCGCGTCTTGAAACAAAATGGAATAAAAATCCTGCTGAGCGCGCTGGCCGTCGGCCACCAGCGCCGCCGCCGGCTCTAAGATGGATAAATGGATGGTTTTATGATTTCCCGGGTTGTAACGGCCTTCCAGATACCCCAGGCGTTCCAGCTCTTTGATGGAGATTGACACATGGGATCTGGCCAGAAAACGGACGTTTACAATGTCGGCGGCGGTGTCATATTGGGGGTTGTTGGCCAGAAAGAGCAGAATATCCAGCTCGGTCCGGTTGACGTTGTATTTTTTGCACACCGGGTCCATACAGAAGGAATAGAGGGTTTTCAAAGGTAGATTGAGTTCCCATAGGTTGAATAAGGTCATGCAGAGTGCTCCTTCCTTTTAGTTCTTTTTGAAACGATAATAACACGCTAAAGAATACCTGCAAAACCATCGACTGTCAAGCAGAAAAATGTGAACATTTTGAGTAGAGAGCAAAAAAAATCCCGTTCCTTTCAGAATTTTAGGCAAAAAAATAATCCCCATAGGGGATTATTTTTTGCGGGGGAACCGGGGAGTTTACAGCGGCTCGTCTTGGTCGTCGTCCTCCAGCTCGTCGGCTTCTTCCAATTCGTCTTGCATTTCTTCCGCCGCGTCGGGTTCCTCTTGCAGCGCCTCCTCAGCCGGCTGGGCGTCTTCCGCTTCAGGGGCCTGGGGGGCGGGCTCTTCCTCCGGCGCCTGAGGCGCAGGGCGATAGCCGGGTTCCTGGTTAATCAGGTCGTTCAGTTCCTCGTTTTGCAGGCGCACCAGGCGAGCCAGTCTGGCGCCGGCCATAGCTGCGCCGGCGACGGCGGCGGCAAACAGCGTGACTTTGGTACTTTTTTTCATAATCAATTTCCTCCTGTTTCAAGCTTGTTTATCGGATTTTTTCGAGTTTTCACATGGTCACATCAGAGGGGCGAACATCCGCAGCAAAGCCCGGGTCAGCTTTTGATACCATTTGGCGCTGCGGCAGTCTTCCAAAGAAATTTTTTGGCAGCGGCGCAGGGTTTGCAGAAAATCGTTTTTGATGCTGAGCACAGTGTCGCCGCCATAGAGCAACACGCCGCATTCAAAATGCAGATACAGGCTGCGGAAGTCCATATTGATGGTGCCCACCACGCCCCACAGATCGTCTGCGACGATGGTTTTGGCGTGGTCGAAGCCAGGGGTATATTCAAAAATTTTCACCCCGGCTTGGGCCAGCAGCTCATAATTGGCCCTGGTGACGGCGTGGACAAACCACTTATCCGGGATATGAGGGGTGATAATGCGCACGTCTACCCCCCGCTTGGCGGCGGCGGTCAAGGCGGTGGTTGTTTCGTTGTCAATGACCAGATAGGGGGTGTTGATATAGAGATAGCGGTCGGCCCGATTGATGAGGTGGAGATAGACGGTTTCCGAAACGGGCTCCTGATCCAAGGGGCTGTCGGAAAAGGGCTGGACTACGTCGGTAGACTGGAGAGCGGGGAATTGGGGATAAAAATCCCCGACGTCTTCGTCCATGCCTCGCAGAAAATCCCACATGGTGAGAAACATCACCGTCATATTCCAGGCGGCGGACCCCTCCAGCTGGATGGCGGTGTCCTTCCAGTGGCCATATTTGGGGTAGGCGTTGATGTATTCGTCCGCCAAATTGATGCCGCCGGTAAAAGCTATCTGGCCGTCGACGACTAAAATTTTTCGGTGATCTCGGTGGTTAAAATGGGAGGAGAGCACCGGCTTGAAGGGGTTAAACACGCAGCATTTGACGCCCATCTGCTCCAGCTTCTGGTCATAATGGTGGGGCAGCGTCAACACGCAGCCCAGATCGTCGTATATCATTCGCACATCCACGCCTTGAGCGGCTTTTTCTTTGAGAATCTCCAGCATGTCGCCCCACATCTTGCCCTCTTCCACAATGAAATATTCCAAAAAGATATATTTTTTGGCCTCCCGCATACGGGTCTTCATATCCTCAAAGGCCAGCTCGCCCAGAGAATAATATTTGGTTCTGGTGTTTTGCCAGGGGGGGCAGTAGGCGCATTGCTGAACATACCGCATCAGGCCGGCGGCGGCGGGGGCGATTTGTTGCGTCTGGTCGATGAGCGCGTCGTTGCTTTTCAGGTTGTTGGCCATCTGACGCTGAACGGACTGCATCTTCCGCCGGGACCAGCGGCCCATGTGGTTGCCGCCCAGCAGCAGATAAAACAGGCCGCCAAAAATGGGGAACAGCAGGATTGGGACGATCCAGGCGATTTTATAGGCCGGGTTGCTGGCGCCGTTGACAATGGCCAGTACCACAAACAGACTGAAAATCAGGGAAACGGCATAAAAATAGACAAAATAATTGCCGAATTCCACAATAACGGCCATCAGGATAGCGGCCTGAATTAGAATGGAAATTCCAACCAGCGTCACCCGCATGGTCAGAAAATTCACAATTTTTTTGACAATAAGGCGCCGCCTCCCTCTTTCCTCTGGCCGGCGGCTGTCAGCCGCCGATTCGTCCGAATGGTTTATTGTTTATTGTAGCACGATTTTGCCCAAGGAGAAAGCAATAGTTTGTAAATTCTTGCGGCAAACAGAAAAAACGCAAGCCTCCTTGCGGGAGGCTTGCGCTGCGCGGACCTTTGAAGGGCCGCTGAAAACAGAATGAAGAAAAAACATCTCGGCGCGCAGGACCGGCCTTGGGCGCGAAAGACCAGAAACCGCCCGAACCCACTCGGAGCAGGGCCGCAGGGCTATCCGACTTTGCAGAGGGAGGCCAGGATTGCTTTCAGCAGCTGGTAGACCCGGGCAAAGGAATCCAGTTCCATCCGTTCGTCGGGGGAGTGGGCGCCGGAGCAGTTGCAGCTGACGGTGACCATGTCCACGCCAGGCAGGTTCTTTTGGAAAATGCCGCACTCCAATCCGCCGTGGACGGCCACAACTTTGCCTTCCTTGCCGGTCAGCTCCTTGTAGCATTCCAGCACTTGGCTGCGGATGGGGGAATTTTTCTCGATCTCCCAGGATTCGTAATCATCGTGATGGAAAGTGCTGGCTCCGGCCAGGCTGGCCAGAATGTCCAAGCGAGCCGCCATATCCTGTCGGAAGGCGTCGTTGCTGCTGCGCATGGAGACGATGCACTTCAGACCCTTTTCGCAGAGATGGGCGCTGGCGAAGTTTTCAGAGGAAATCACCCGGTCGTCCATAGCGGGGTCCCGCAGTTGGGGGCCGCAGGGCAGCAAAACCATTAGATTTACCATCTGCCAGGTGTCCGCCGGGCTCAGAGCCTGGCAGTCTGCGTTTTCCTCCATGGCGGCGTCGATGTGGAAGCCCTGATCCTCAGGAACCAGCTGGCCCATGATCTCTTTTTCCGTCTGACGCACAATGTCCAGCGCCTCCTGACCCCGGCCATGGGGAACCAACACAACCGCGTCGCATTCTCGAGGAATGGCGTTGTCCTTGTCGCCGCCGTCGCATTGGGCGGCCTGGCAGCTCATGGCGGCGCACAGCTGGCGGAGAACCCGGCCCATCAGCACATTGGCGTTGCCCAGGCTTTTGTGGATCAAGCCGCCAGAGTGACCGCCGGAAAGGCCCCGGATTTGAATGGAAACCTTGTCGCCCCGGGCTGGCGCCATCTCCATGTCCAGAGTGATATCGGTCACTTGGCCGCCGGCGCTGCCGCAGCAGAAAGAGCCCTCAGGGCCGCAGTCCAGGTTGATGAGCCGGCGGGACTGAATGCGGTCAAACTCCAGGTTGTGGGCGCCGATGAGGCCCACTTCCTCGGAAGCGGTGAAGACGCATTCCAGCGGCGGATGAACCAGGTCCTGCTCTGTGAGCAACGCCATCATCCAAGCCAAGGCTACGCCGTTGTCCGCGCCCAAAGTGGTGCCGTCGGCCCGCAGAATATTGCCTTCTACCACTAATTTGATGGGGTCCTTTGTGAAATCATGCTCCACGCCCCGGTTTTTTTCGCACACCATATCCATATGGCCCTGGAGCATCAAGGGCGGCAGGTTTTCGCAGCCCTTGGAGCCAGGTTTTGTGACATAGACGTTCAGGGCCTGGTCCCGGTAGGCTTCCAGACCGTGCTCCTTGGAAAAATCCAGCAGATATTGGCTGATCGCCTGCTCGTTACCCGAGCCCCGGGGGATTTGGCTGATTTCCTCAAAATACCGCAGAGCCTGTTTGGGCTCTCGGTCGCTCAACAGATAATTCATGTTGTCGCGCCTCCTGTATCAAATAAAATTCGGAACAATCAATTCTGCAAAACCATTTCTGCGATGAATTCCGGCGTTCCTTCCTCCGGCCGGCGGTTTCCCGTGAAAGCAAAGCCTCGGGCCTGGTAAAACTGGACGGCGTTTTGGTTTTTTTCCAGCACCCAAAGCCGCCTTGCGCCCCGCTGGACGGCAAATTTCATCAGCGCGCCGCCAACGCCCCGCCCCTGAAAAAAGGGGTCCACATACAGTTGGCAAACCTCGTCGCCCGTCAGGCTGACCAGACCCTGGACAAAGCCGTCTTCATAGACGAAAACGCCTTCCAGGCTTTCTTCCCCAGAAAGATATTGCTGAGCCAGCGGCAACACCTGCATCTTGCCAAAAGAAACTTGGTCGTTTTGAAAAATGGGACGATAAGCCGTCCGCTTGGCAAAAATCAGAATCTCCGCAATGCGGGAGATATCGCCCGTATAGGCAGGACGAATACAGAACATAGAAACAGGCTCCTTTCGCAGAAAAACGGGCATATCTTGTCGCGGATTCATTGTATCATGAATCCTGCGCCAATTCAACTTTAACAAAAGAACCTTGACATTTCCGGCGGCGGGGATTACAATGGCAACTGTACTAATTAAAATAGTACATATAGTACGGATCATGCGATTTCCCGCAAACAAAAAGAGGAGGCGCCGCAGTGTGATTGTCATTGATTATAAAGACAGGCGGCCTATTTATGAGCAGATTATGGCGGGCATTGAGGATTTGGCGGCTCGGGGCGCTTTAAGCCCAGACAGCCAGCTGCCCTCTGTGCGCCAGCTGGCCATGGAGCTTTCCATCAACCCCAATACCATCCAGCGGGCTTACTCCGAGCTGGAAAAGGCCGGAGTCATCTACTCAGTAAAGGGCAAAGGGAATTTTGTGACGGCAGATCCCGGCAGTCTACGGGAGGAAAAGCTCCGCAGTCTGTTGGAGGAAATGACTCGGCAGGTTGTCCGAGCCATGGAACTGGGGGCCACAGAGGAGCAGCTGGGGCAATGGCTGCGGCAGGCTGTGGCCAGAAAGGGAGGGAACAACCATGATACAAGCCGCTGACGTGACCAAACGCTTTGAGCAGAGGGCGGCCATTGACCATGTGAGCGCCCAAATCAACGAGGGCAGCGTATTTGGCTTAATCGGCTCCAATGGCGCAGGAAAATCCACTTTTCTGCGGCTGGCGGCGGGTATTCTCAAGCCGGACGAGGGAACCCTTTGCCTGGATGGACAAACGATTTTTGAATCTTCCCAGGCCAAGGCCAGGATTTTCTATATTTCAGACGAGCAGTATTTTTATTCCAACGCCACGCCGGCGGAGATGCGGGATTTTTACAGCAAGGTCTATTCTAAATTTGATAAAGCCCGGTTTCAACAGCTGCTCCGCACCTTTGAGCTGGAGATGGACCGGAAAATCAACACGTTTTCCAAGGGCATGAAAAAGCAGCTTTCGGTGATCTGCGGCGTATGCGCCGGCACGGATTATCTGTTTTGCGACGAGACCTTCGACGGCCTGGACCCAGTGGCGCGCCAAGCGGTGAAAAGCCTGTTTGCCGGGGAAATCGCCCAGCGGGGCTTGACGCCGGTGGTGGCTTCTCACAACCTGCGGGAGCTGGAGGACATTTGCGATCATGTGGGCTTGCTGCATCGAGGCGGCATTTTGTTCAGCCGGGATTTGGACGATATGAAGCTGGGCATCAACAAGGCTCAATGCGTCTTTGACGAGCCTGTCGCCAAGGAGGATTTCACTCCTCTGGAGGTGATGCAGCTGGAAAGCCGGGGCAGCTTGTATACGATCACCGTCCGAGCCGGGCGGGACGAACTGGCCGCTCGGATACAGGAGCTTCGGCCCATTTTTTACGAGGTTCTGCCTCTTACGTTGGAGGAAATTTTTATCAGTGAAACGGAGGCGCGAGGTTATGACATCAAAAAACTTCTTTTCTGAGGCCGGGGAGGAAAGACGGCTGGCCGCCCGGTTAACAAAGGAGAAAATGCGCCACAGCCTGTGGGCGCTGAGCTTATTTGCGCTGCTGCTGTTTTTCACGATGACCTTGCCCACGGCCATGGAAGCCCAGCAGCTGATGGAGCGGCGACAGATACATGGTTGGACGACGGAGCAGATTGCGGAGGCAGGCGTCGAAACGATGTCTACCGTCCTGGGCCTGAGCAACGGCTTCACCGCCATCGTCATAGCCAATATGGCGCTGGTGCTGGCGGCGGTTTGTTTTCGGTATCTGCACAATAAGAGCCAGGTGGATTTTTACCACAGCCTTCCCATTCGCCGGCCCTGGCTGTTCGCCGCCAATTTTGGGTCGGGCTTGGCGGGCTTTGCCGTCGCTTATTTCGGCAATCTGCTGCTTTCTGGCCTGATTGTGATCTGCGCCGGCTATGGTCAGGCGCTGTTGACTCCGGCGGTGGGCGCGGCCGTCGTCCTGCACTGTGTATTCTTTTTGGTCGTGTACGCCGTCTGCGTCCTGGGTTGCCAGCTGGCTGGGACGACGGCCACCGGCGTGCTGTGCGGCGGCGTGCTGCTGGCCGGGCCGCTGGCGGCCTTTGGGCTGTTTGTCGTCTATGCGCAGCAGCTGTTTCAGAATTTTTACTTGCCGGAGAGCGTCCTGCTGCGGGTCGGCGATTGCTGCTCGCCGCTGTGGGCTTATCTGAGCCGGTGCTTTCACCAAACGGAGGACTACGCCGGACGGCTGGCTTGGGGCGGAACCGCTTTTTGCTGGCTGTTGGCCGGGCTGGCGGTAGCCGCTTTGGCCTGCTGGGCTTATTGCCGCCGCCCTTCGGAATCGGCGGGCAAGGCCGCTTCCTTCCAACTGCCTGCCGCGGTTCTCAAATATTTCGCCGTGGCGCTCTGCGCGCTGGCAGGGGGCTTGATGTTCCGCGTTGTCGTCGGCGGCGAGGGGTGGATGGTCTTTGGATTTCTCCTGGGCGGACTACTGTCCCATTGCCTGGTGGAAATCATTTATCATCTGGATTTCAAGGCGCTGTTTTGCCATATCCGGGCCTTCTGCCTGTTTGCCGCGCTTTTTGCCGCCGTTTATCTTTGCCTGGCATGGGACGTATTCCATTACGACAGCTACCTGCCCCAGGCGGACCAGGTCCAGGCAGTCAGCGTCAATCTGGATTGGTTGGATTACTATGGGTCCAGTTATTATCATAGAAACAGCGGGCAGGGAGAGGACGCCATTTTGGAGAGGCTGAACCGGCAGACCTATCGCCAGCCGGAAACGATAGAAGCGGCTTTAGAGCTGTGTCGCATCAGTCAGGACGATTCCATTCCAGATGCGTCTTACAACCGGGACGAGTATTATTCCACCGAGGTGCGGTATACTCTGAAAAGCGGGCGCCAGGTCTATCGCCAGTATCGGGTTCCTCGGCAGGCGGTGGAAGAACAGTTGACGGTTCTGTACGACAGCCAAGAATATAAGCAGAATTATATCCCGCTGTATCAAAAAGAGCCTTCGGAATTTCAGTCGGTTGAGATTGATCTGGGAATGACCAACAAACCGGAGCAATATCTGCGGCAGGAAGGGCAGGCGGAGAAGATTGCCCAAGCGTTGCAGCAGGACGTCTTAGAGATGCGGATCCAAGATATCAAAAACAAAGGGCCTATCGCCATTGTGACGCTGAGCACAGACCGGAATTATGGCAAACAAGAATATGACGACGATCTGAGCTTTGAAATCTCCCTCCCTGTGTACGATACTTATGAAAATACTCTGAAAGCGCTCAAAGAGCAGGGCGTTGAGACAGAGGCGACTTTGCGCTCTTATGAGGTGGAGAAAGCCTATCTCTGGGTAGGCGACGAATCCGACGCTTTTGTGGAAACCCACGGCCTGGAAGCGTATTTTTCCAGCGACGCGAACACAAAACGGATTTTATCGGACGAGTGGATGCTGCTGACCGATTGGGATATCATCCAAAGGCTGCTCCAGAACGCCGTCCCTGAAAATTTGGCGCGGCGCAATCCCTTTTTTCTCATCGACCGCAACCATACGCAGCTTCGCGTTGTGTTGGACGAAAACCAGGGACTGGAAATTCATTATGTATTTCCTGAAGAGGAAGAAGAATGAGAAAAAGCTGGCCGAAAGGCCAGCTTTTCTATTGAGACTGTCTTTCCGCCGGCCTGTTATCGGGCCGTCAAACCTTCTTCGCATAGGCGCAAAACCACATGGCCCGCGATCATCAGCCCAGCTACGGAGGGAACAAAGGGCAGACTGCCAGGGGTTTGTTTGCCAGGCCGGCCTTGGGAGGGGTCGCATTCCTCTTCTGGTGCAAGGGAGAGCGGCGTCCGCGGCGGCTCGTCGGACCACAGGACCTCCACATGAGAAATCCCTCTCTGCTTCAGCTCCCTGCGCATGACCCGGGCCAGCGGGCAGACCGAGGTTTTGGAAAGATCGCTGATGCGGAACCGGGAGGGGTCCAGCTTGTTGCCGGTGCCCATGCAGCTGATAATCGGAACCCCCGCCTCCTTAGCCCGCTGAATCAGCAGCAGCTTAGCCGTCACGGTGTCCACCGCGTCCACGATATAATCATAGTGGGAGAGATCAAGAGCTTGGCAGGTATCCGGCCCATAAAACAGGTCGAAAACCTCCGCCTGGCAATCTGGGTTGATATCTTGGATGCGTCGGGCCGCCGCCTGGGCTTTGGGCTGCCCTAAGGTGCTATGCAGGGCGATGAGCTGACGGTTGCAGTTGCTCAGCGCCACTCGGTCGTGGTCCACAAGGCCGATGCGGCCAACGCCCGCCCGCGCCAACCCTTCGGCGACATAGGAGCCGACGCCGCCGACGCCGCACAGCAGCACGGCGGACCGGGCCAGCCGGCGGACATTCTCTTCTCCCAGCAGCATGGCGCTGCGAAGAAAGGGCGATTCTGTCGTCATGCGTTTTCCTCGTTTCTTTTGCCCTGATATATAAAAATTGGCAGGGGAAATAGTAGTTAAAAATGCAACTTATAGGCGCTCAAACGATTACAGAACGGTACAAAATGGTTACAAAGCAGTAAACCCTATTCCCATCCCAGAAGGAAGGTGATACAATAAATCAGAAGGAGAATGGGGACAAACCGCCCTTCTCAACCCAAAAGCGGCTTGTATTGTTTTGATTCTTTTTCCCTTTTGTAAAACAAATAAATGCTTCGTCAATTTCGCCGGCATTGCTTATTGGAACGAATGCCTGGAATAAAACAGAAACATATACAGAAGGGACAGACGACGCCTTTGAACACGAAAGCGACCGTTTGCCGCAGAAAGCCACAGATATAACTGGGGCTTGCATTTTTTCAAGTTTGTGCGCGATATACAATATATTATCATATACCGCCGGCGGCAGATTTGCAAGCGGGCGGAAAGGAGGAAAGCATGGAAAAAACAAAAAAGCGCAAATGCGGGGCGTTGGCGCTGACTACGGCTTTGGTATTGGCGGGCTGTCTAAACAGCCGGCCGCTTTACGCCGTGGGCCTGGCGGGGGAGCGCCAACCCTTAGAGGCGCGTCAGGGGCTTCCAGTAGCTGGCGCCGTCCAGATTGTTGAGACCGGGGAGGGGTCTATGCTTCGTTGGCAGGCGGGGCCGCTGTATGACCGGGTCGAGCAGCTGTCCAGTGGGCTTTGCTTGGCGGAGCGTCAGGGGCGCTTCGGCGTGCTGGATAGCCAGGGCAATATCCTGGCGCCGCTGGTTTATCAGGACGAGTTTTCCGCTCGTCGGGCGGCCTACGGCATATCGGCTGATTCGGCGGTAACGTATCCATAAAAATAGAGAAAAGCCATATCATAATCCAATCCGGTTGCGCAAAAAGCCGCCCCGTCAGGGCGGTTTTTTTGCGCCCTATGGACTGGAAAACTCTATAGCGGCTCGCAAACCGCGTTTTTCTTTGTTTTGCCTGCAATTTTCGGTCGGAGGCGCCGTGCAAGAGGCCGTCTGCACAGCCGATAATTGCATGAACCGCCGCGGCCAGGAAAACGTCCGCCAAGCCGATCGATTTATTGGGCCATATGAGGGTTGTCCGTGCGGTTGAGCAAGTAATCCACAGACACCTGATGGAAATCTGCCAGACGGATCAAAATGGCTGTAGGAATATCGATATCCCCGCGCTCATAATTGCTGTATACCCGCTGGCTGCACAGTAAGATTCGTCCCATTTGGGTTTGGGTCATGTCTTTATCTTCTCGCAGAGCGCGGATTCGCTGATACATGGATGGTCCTCTCCTGCCGCAATAAAATCAATTTTTCCGCCAAGCCAGGTTTTGGCGTCTCTTGGCCAATATTCCCAATTTGGCTTTGGCGCAAACATTGATTTCATTATAGTTAGCGAAAAATTCGCTATTGACTTTTAGCGAAATTTTCGCTAAACTCAAAACAGGGAGAACAGATGAGCGGCGAAGGAGACGCCGCGCCCGATTGGCGACGGCGAACGGGCCTACGTCTGTTGGTTTTGGTCGCCGCGGCAAAAAAGCCGTCCGTTTGAAAAAAACGGACGGCTTTTTCTATTGATTGCCGCGGCATAGCCATATATAGAGCCAGGCAGAGGGTCGCTCGACAGCGTTTTATCGCAAAAAAATCTTGCGGCTGCGCTGGCTATATTTTATGAAAGAGAGGCTAAGATCGCTTGATAAATTTCATCGGCAATGGCCTGAGATTCTTCCGCCAGCTGCCGCCCTCGAGTGCGATAATCTTGAGCCATTTGAGCGTCCTTTAGGGAACCCAGGTTGATCAGCACATTGAGCCAAGCGCCCCGCAGAGCGGCGGAAAGATTCAAAGCGGCTACGCCCAAATCGCTGGCGGCGTTGGTATTGAATTTGCCCAGCAGCTGTTGGGCCAGCTTCAGGGCCTGGGTGGTCAGCTCCATTGTCTCAAAGGGGACCTTGGTGGAAACGACCATCCCTTCGGCAATCTTGGCGCTGCGGGCGGCCTTTTGCTCTTCTGTCTCCTTGGGCATTTTGAAAGCGGCGGAAACCAGATTGAAGGCCTCGGTGTCTTTATCCACAGAAATCAGCAGCTGCCGGCGCAGTTCCTCGGCTTGCGGGATGAGTTCCGCCATCAGGCCGTCGAACTCCACATATTTCTTTTTGCCCTGGGTCAACCGAGCTACCATGGCGCAGAGGGCCGCCCCGTTGGCGGCGCAGAGGGCGCTGACGCTGCCGCCGCCAGGGGCAGGGGCGTCCGAGGCCAGGGTCTGGGTGAAATCGGCTACAGTCAATTCAGCGAGTTTCATATCCTATAAATTCCTTTCACCGGGCCAGGGGTTGGCCCGCTTTTATCACAGTATGGCACAGGTTGGAGCCGAAGCGGTAGAGAAGCATCTCCCAATCCGGCGCGTCCCAAATGACCAAATCCCCCTGCTTGCCCGTCTCCAGAGAACCCAAGCGGTCCTCCATGCCGATGGAGCAGGCCGCGTTGATGGTGACGGCGGTCAACACCTCTTCTGGCGTCAGTTTATAGCGCAGCAGGCCCAGATTCATGGCAAAGGGCAGGTTTAGGGAAGGGCAGGAGCCGGGGTTAAAATCCGAGGCGATTACCACCGGGATACCCAGCTCTACCATCCGGCGGACAGGGGCAAAGGTCTTATCCAGATAGAAGGAGGTAGCGGGCAGCAGGTCGGCGATGACGCCTCCTTTGGCCAAGGCGGCCATGCCGTCTTCGTCGGCGGCAATCAGATGTTCGGCGGAAACCGCGCCCACTTGACCGGCCAGCTGGGCGCCGCCGATGGCGTCGATCTCGTCGGCGTGAATGCGGGGTTTCAAGCCCAACGCTTTGCCTGCCTCCAGCACGCGGCGGGATTGCTCCACGTCGAAAACGCCGGTTTCACAAAAGACGTCGCAGTATTGAGCCAGCTTTTGCTCTGCGACGGCAGGCAGCGTTTCGCGGATCATCTGATCCACATAGCCGTCGGCGTCGTCTTTGTATTCCTCCGGCACGGCGTGGGCCCCCAGGAAGGTGGAGGCGACGTCCATGGGGCTGCTTTCCGCCAGGCGGCGGATCACTCGCAGCTGCTTGAGCTCCGTTTCCGTATTCAGGCCGTAGCCGCTTTTCATCTCGCAGGCGGTAACGCCCATGGCCAGCATTTCATGGACAAATCCCAAAGATTTTGCGTACAGCTGGTCTTCGGTTTCCTCCCGGGTGTGTTTCACTGTGCTCAGGATGCCGCCGCCCATGCGCAGGATATCCAGATACCCGGCGCCGGCCAGCTTCAGCGGGATCTCGTGCTGTCGCCAGCCGCCGAACACCAGGTGGGTATGAGCGTCGATAAGGCCGGGGGTGACCAAACGGCCCTGGGCGTCGACGATTTGGGCGCCCTGCTCCGCCCCGGCGGGGGCTTCGGCCTGCGGGCCGCAGTATGTAATTTTGCCGTCTTCGATCAGCGCGCAGGCGTTTTCTATTTTTGTAATCTGGCCCTGCTCCGCCCCGGCGTGGACACGGCTGCCCGTGGGGGTGCAAAGCAGGCCGATATTTTTGACAAAAGTTTTGTTCATGGGGTTCCTCGTTTCTGCAAACGATTAGAGGATATGGTTTTCCAGCACTTGCTTGTCGAAATCGAAGTCCTCAATCTGCATATAATATTCGGCAGAATCGATCAGGGCCTTCATGGGGGTCAGACCGATAATCTCGGTACCCACCACATGGACGCCCCAGCGCTTGGCCTCCGCCTTGACCAGCTCTAACACGCGGTAGAGGGGGGTGCGGTTGAAATCCGTCATATTGATGGAGACCTGAGCCAGGTTCCGTTCTTCCAGCATGACGCCCAGGGCCTTGACGCAATCGAAGCCGCCGCTGATTCGGCGGATCATCTTGGCGATTTTGCTGGCAATCTCCACATCGGAGGTGCTCAAGTTGATATTGAAAGCCACCAACGGCATCCGGGCCCCTACGGCGACCACGCCGGCGGTGGGGTGAATGGTTCTGCCGCCGAAATCCGGCTCCCATTCAGGTTGCTGAACCTTTTCCGCCATGCCCTCGAACTGGCCTTTGCGGATTTTGGCCAGGTTTACCCGATGGGGGGCGCTGGCGGAATCCTCATAGAGGAAGACGGGCAGACCGAAGCTGTCGCTGATTTTCTGACCCACTTGGCGGCTCAGCGCAATGGCTTCCTCCTTGGTAATCTCTTTGATGGGGATAAAAGGAATCACGTCCACCGCGCCCATGCGGGGGTGCTCGCCTTGGTGCTTTGTCAGATCAATCAGTTCCACCGCCTTGCCCGCCAGGTCCACGGCGCACTGGGCTACCGCTTCCGGCTCGCCCAAAAAGGTGATAACCGTCCGGTTGTGGCTGGGGTCGGAGGAGTAATCCAGCAGCGCCACGCCGGCGGTATGACGGACAACGTCCACCACCGCTTCAATTACTTCGCTGTTGCGTCCCTCGCTGATATTGGGCACGCATTCCAGAATTTTAGCCATTTTTCTCGCTCTCCTTGCGTATTTCAAAATATAGGTAAACTACAAAAAACGTCGAGCTAGCGACTCAGGAAAAGAATGGGGCTTAACGGCCCAAAGGGGCGGAAAACCGCCCCTTTGAGGAAGTTCTATTTGCCCTGGCGGATAACCCGCTCCACCATAGCTTCGTCGGCGATAAAGGGCAGGGTGATATGGCCCTTCCCTTCATAGTTTTTGTTGTATTCCACGCTGGTGGAAACAGAGTTCTCATTCCGGGCCCAGCTGCGGCGGGCTACGCCGCCCATCACGTCCCACATCAGAGAAGATTTGATAATCTGGTCGACCCGTTCGCTGCCGTCCAACACCAGGCCAAAGCCGCCGTTGATGGCTTTGCCGATGCCCACGCCGCCGCCGTTGTGCAGGGCGCACAGGCTCATGCCGCGGGCCGCGTTGCCGGCAAAGCATTGCACGGCCATGTCGGCCATCACGTTGCTGCCGTCCTTGATGTTGGAGGTCTCCCGGAAGGGGGAGTCTGTGCCGGAAACGTCGTGGTGGTCCCGGCCCATCATCACAGGGCCGATCTTGCCTTCTCGCACCATTTCATTGAAGCGCAGGGCGATTTTTACCCGGCCTTCGGCGTCCTGGTAGAGGATGCGGGCCTGCGTGCCCACAACCAGCTTATTTTTCTTGGCGTCCCGTACCCAGACCCAGTTGTCCCGATCCTGGTAACGGCGGTTGGGGTCGATGCAGTCCATGGCCGCCTGGTCGGTGGCGTCCAGGTCCTCCGGCTTGCCGCTGAGGCACACCCAGCGGAAGGGGCCGTAGCCATAGTCAAACAGCAGGGGCCCCATGATATCCTCCACATAGGAGGGGAAGATAAAGCCGTCCTTTTCGTCGATTCCGTTTTTGGAAATCTCTTTCACGCCGCTGTCGTAGACGGCTTTCATGAAGGAGTTGCCATAGTCGAAGAAATAGGTGCCCTTGGCTGTCAGCGCCTTGATGGCGTCGAAATGACGCCGCAGAGTGGCGTCCACCAGCTTGTGGAACTGTTCCCGGTCCTGGTGCAGCATTTCGGTCCGCTGCTCAAAGGTCAAGCCCGCCGGGCAATAGCCGCCGTCATAGGCGTTGTGGCAGGAGGTCTGGTCGGAGAGCAGGTCGATATGGATGTCCTTGGCCAGGCAATACTCCAGCAAATCCACGATGTTGCCGTGGTAGGCGATGGAGATAGGCTCCTTTTTCTGCATATAGTCGGCGGCCCATTGGAATACCTGGCCCAGATCGTCGCTGACCAGAGAGACCCAGCCCTGGTCGTGGCGGGTCTTGATGCGGCTGGCGTCCACCTCGGCAAATACGCCCACGGCGCCGGCGATCTCCGCCGCTTTGGGCTGAGCGCCGCTCATGCCGCCCAAGCCGGAGGATACAAACATTCTGCCGGCCAAATTCTGGTCTGCCGGGATGCCCAACACCTGCCGGCCTGCATTCAAAATCGTGTTAAAGGTGCCATGGACAATGCCCTGAGGCCCGATATACATCCAGCCGCCGGCAGTCATCTGGCCATAGTTGGCTACGCCCATCTCTTCGGCAATTTCCCAGTCGTCGATGTTGTCGAACAAGCCCACCATCAAGCCGTTGGTCAGGATGACTCGAGGCGCGTCCTTTTTGGAGGGGAATAGACCCACCGGATGACCGGATTCGATCACCAGGGTCTGGTCGTCGCGCAGTTCTTCCAGGTATTTTTTTATCAAACGGTATTGCAGCCAGTCGTGGCAGACGCTGCCCGTCTCGCCGTAAGTGACCAGCTCATAGGGATACAGCGCCACGTCGAAATCCAGGTTGTTGTCGATCATCACTTGGAAAGCCTTGCCTTCAATGCAGTTGCCCTTGTATTCGTCGATGGGCTTGCCGTGCAGGGCGCCGGCGGGGCGATAGCGGTAGGCATAGATGCGGCCTCTGGTTTTCAGCTCCTCCAGAAACTCGGGAGCCAAGGTTTCGTGGAGCTCTTCGGGCACATAGCGAAGGGCGTTCATCAGCGCCAGCTTAGTTTGGGCTTCTGTCAGCCGGTAGCCTCGATCCGGCGCCCGGCGAACGCCCTCCACAAAGGCTGGATATTCCGGCAGCTCGGCGTCCAGCTGAATTTTCATCGCTTGGCTGATTTCTTTGTTGCTCAGCATTCTGTTTCCTCCTTTTTGTCGGGAAGGCCCGACAGCCATATTGCGAAGCGGTGCGGTTGTTTTTTCTCGGCGATTGTCCCGGAGCCTTCAGGGATTGAAATTCTCATCCTGCCGGGAAGGCCCACGGCCATACTGAGAAGCGGTTCGGTTGTTTTTTCGATGGTTGCTCTGGGGCGAGGACATTCTTGGGCTCCGTCGGCGTCGACGCGGCTCATGAATTGTCCAAGCCGCGGCTATTTGATTTCGCCGATGGTCTGCTCTACCAGATCGTTCAGCTCGGCAGATTTGACCATAGCGTCGAATTTATTCATTTCGATATAGGAAATCTGGTCGTGCTCCCAAGCAGGCACGCTCTTGCGGATATGGCTGTAAACGGCGCTCATTGCCTTGCCCAGCTTGCTCTCGTCTCGGAACGTCATGGCTTGAGAAGCGGCGAACAGCTCGATGCCCAGCACTTTCTGGCTGTTGTCCAGGATAGACAAAGCCTTGCGGGCGGCTGTAGTTCCCATGGAAACATGGTCTTCCTGATTGGCGGAAGAGGGGATACTATCCACGCAAGCCGGATGCGCCAGCACTTTGTTTTCCGAAACCATGGAAGCGGCGGCATACTGGGTGATCATCAGGCCGGAATTGACGCCGCCGTGCTCGATCAGAAAAGCGGGCAAGCCGGAGAGCTGCGGGTTTACCAGCCGCTCGGTGCGGCGTTCGGAGATATCCGCCAGCTCGGCGATAGCGATGGCGATAAAATCCATAGCCAGACCCACGGGTTCGCCGTGGAAATTGCCGCCGGAAATCACGTCGTCCTCATCCGGGAAGATGATGGGGTTATCCGTCACAGCGTTGATTTCCCGGGAAATCACGTCGTAGGCATAGCGGATGCTGTCCCGGCAGGCGCCGTGAACCTGGGGCACGCAGCGCAGAGAATAGGCGTCCTGCACTTTGTCTGGCTGGACGTCGGCGGCCAGGCCGCTGCCTTCCAGCAGGCGCAGCATATTGGCGGCGCAGTCGATTTGTCCCTGATGGCCCCGGACGGCGTGGACCTTGGGGTCATAAGCTTTCTTGATGGCCAGCAGGGCTTCGCCGGTTAGAGCGGCGCAGATATCGGCGGTTTTGGCCAGTTTTTTAGCGCCGTCGACGACAAAGCAGCCGATAGCCGTCATAATCTGAGTGCCGTTGATCAGGGCCAGGCCCTCCTTGGCGGCCAGTTCTACGGTGGGAATGCCGGCCTTTTTCATGGCTTCGCCGCCGGGCATCCGCTGGCCTTGGTACCAGGCTTCGCCTTCGCCCAGCATCACCAACACCATGTGGGAAAGGGGAGCCAGGTCGCCGCTGGCGCCCAGAGAACCTTTTTGAGGGATCACCGGATGGACGCCCTTGTTCAGCATATCCACCATGGTCTGGATCGTGCTCAGCCGAATGCCGGAATTGCCCCGGCTCAGAGCGTTGCTGCGCAGCAGCAGCACAGCCCGGCTGATTTCCTCGGGCAGCGGCTCGCCCATAGCGCAGCTGTGGCTGATAATTAGGTTGCGCTGGAGATCACGGGTTTCCTCGGGAGAGATCAGCACGTTGCTGAATTTGCCGAAACCGGTGGTCAGGCCATAGATAACCGCGCCCTCCTCCAGTTTTTGTTCCACATAGGCGCGGGCCTTGTTGACCTTGGCCTTGGCCTCGTCGGTCAGCTCCACCGTTTCGCCGTGCCGGGCGACTTGGATCACGTCTTCCACGGTCAGGCTTGTGCCGTCAATCAAAAGTGCCATGTTTTCCATTCCTTTCTCGCTTCCATCCGTCCGGCAGACAGGATGAAAAATGGTATAGAAGAATATAAAAGGTACAGTAGAAGTTCCAAATCCATTGTATAAAAAAGCCCGCCAAAAGTCAATGATTCCGGGCAAATTTCAGGGAGAGGGAAAAAATATCTGGCCTTTTTGCAGCTCGTGTGGTATACTTTTTTATATACCAATTTGATTTTGGGTTTGGGCGGCCTCAGGTTTTAATGCGTTAAAACAAGCGACTGGGCTGAACCAATTTTGGGGGAGAACGCGTTATGACCTTTCACATTGGCTCCGACGGGCCCATATATCGCCAGCTGGCGGACCAGGTGTTGGCCGGCGTCAAGGCCGGTTTGCTCAAACCGGGGGACCGGCTGCCCACCGAGCGAGAGCTGGCCGCTCAGCTGGGGGTGGCGCGGGGCACTGTGAGAAAAGCGTATCGAGAGCTGGCGGACAACAACCTGGTGCAGGTGATTCAGGGAAGCGGCGTTTATATCCACAGCGACGGCGGCCAGCTGGACAGTCGCCGCCGCCGGGCGGCGGCGAATCTGGTGGAAGAGACGCTGAACCGGCTGGAGCGCTGGGGATTTTCGCCGACGGAAACCGAAGCCATGCTTCGAGCCGGCTTATCTCGACGACAGACGAACCGAGGCGTCCGGGCCGCCGTGGTGGACTGCAACCCGGAATCGTTGTCCATTTTTAAGCGGCAGCTGGTGCAGATCCCAGCTCTCTCTGTGTCGGTTTTTATGGTGGAAAGCATTTTGATGGAAGACGACCCCAAAAGTCTGCTTTCCGAATTTGACCTGGCGTTGACCACCGTCACCCATTACGATCAGATCAACGCCTGCCTGACCGGGTCGGGGCTCCGGCTGCTCAAGGCGGCTATGGCCCTGAGCCCCCGGACCATTGTGGACGTTACCAGCCTGCCGGCGGGCTGCTCCATCGGCATCCTGTGCTCCAGCAATAAATTTGCCGGCCTGATCGCCGAGCAGCTCAATTATTTCCGGGCCAGAGAGAGCCGCTTTGACGTGCATTTTGAAACCGACGCCCAGGAGGCGGCCCGGTTTATGCAGCAGTATGACGCCATAGTAGCGCCGCCGGATTCGCTGCTTTTTACAAACGCGGCGGGCCGGCAGGCCCTGGAACAATATCGGGCCCAAGGCGGCCGAGCCGTTTCCTTTGATTATCAAATCGAGCGGGGCTCCTTGATCCACTTGGAGGAGCAGATCATCGCCTTGCTGCGGCAAAAAGACGCCGCCGGCGGCCGTTCGTCAGGGAAGGTTTGATTTTTACGCTGGAATCCGATAAACTTTTGGGCAAGCGCCGGCAGGCGCGCAACAAAGCTGCCGTTTGGGGAAGCGTCCGTCGACTTTTCTTCGGTCGTCTCCCAGGCCGATTGGCAGAGAACAGCGGCATTTGATATCCGTCTGCCAGAAAATAAGCCCGGCAGAGCCGGGCGGAAGGAAGGACAGAGCGCCCCTGAGGGCAAATATATGGCAAATCAAGATAAACGATTCGCGCTGCTGATCGACGCGGAAAATGTGTCGGCCAGATATATCAAACGAATTTTAGAGGAACTTTCCAATGAAGGCGTGGTGACCTACAAGCGCATTTATGGGGATTGGACCTCTCATAATATGTGCGGCTGGAAGGATACGTTATTGGATCACTCCATTACGCCGATTCAGCAGTACAGCTATACCAGCGGCAAAAATTCCACCGACTCCGCTATGATTATCGACGCCATGGATATTTTGTATGGAGACAATGTGGAGGGCTTTTGTCTGGTGTCCAGCGACAGCGATTTCACCCGGCTGGCCGCTCGGCTGCGGGAGGCGGGCAAGATTGTGGTGGGCATGGGAGAGCGCAAGACCCCCGCTCCCTTTATCGCTGCCTGCAATAAATTCCGTTTTCTGGAGGTTTTGCAGCAGGCCCAGGAGGCCGAGGCCGCGGCGGATTGCGCCGAGCAGAAATGCGCCTCCGGCCGGCCGGAGGACTGCGCCGGCCCGGAAAACGCCGCCGGAGACGCTGGATCTGTGGCCTCTCTGCGGGAGATTCGCCGGGCCGTGCGCACGATCATCGACGACAGCAGCGAGGACGACGACCAGTGGGTGCCGCTGAGCACAGTGGGCAACACTCTAATTAAGCGATTCCCAGAGTTTGACGTGCGCAACTATGGGCATCGCAAGCTGACTAATTTTATCAAGTCTTTGGACGCCTTTGAAATCCGAGAGGTGCCCAGCCCGGCGGACCGGAACACCAAAAAAATATACGTCCGCACCCGCCCC
>CAJTUM010000012.1 GCA_910579575.1 uncultured Eubacteriales bacterium
GCGGGCGGATAACAAAAGCTGTGAGGGCTGCGGGACGCTTCGGACGGCGGAGTTTGAGCAATTTGTCTATGAGGCCATGGTACATAAGCTCTCCGAGTTTCAGACGTTGACCGCCAAGGCCGAAACAGTCAACCCCAAGCTGACCGCTCTGAATGTGGAGCTGGCCCAGGTGGAGGACGAGATTGAAAAGCTGCTGAACACCCTGACCGGGGCCAGCGCGGTTTTGATGTCCTACGCCAACGGGAAGATCGAGGAGCTGGACGCCCGCCGTCAAGGGCTGATAAAGGAGATTGCCGCGCTGAACGCGGAAAGCGTCTCCCCGCAAAAGATCGAGTACCTGTCCTCCCACCTGGGGAATTGGGACAACATCGACTTTGACGACCGGCGGCAGGTGGCCGACATCATTCTCTCCCAGGTCCAAGCCACCGCCGAGCGCGTTTCTTTTGAGTGGAAAATCTGATTTCTTACCCCCAGCGCCTTATTCAATGGTGTGTTTACCATTGTCAAGCGATGTTTGTGTGTTGGAAGAAACGCCGTCCAACACAATCTGAACCTGACTTCCTGCGGCGCGGTCCTTGGTAACAATAATCTGCCGGTCAATTTTTTCCTTTAGCTCGCTTACATGAGAGATCAAGCCCACCAGCCGCCGGCCTTCTCCCAGCTCGCTGAGGGTTTGCAGCGCTTGGGATAACGATTCCTCGTCCAAGGAACCGAAGCCCTCGTCCACAAACAGAGCGTCCAGTTGCACGCCGCCGGCGGAGGATTGAATTTCGTCCGCCAAGCCCAGAGCCAAGGACAGGGAGGCTTTGAAGGATTCGCCGCCGGACAGGGTGCGCACATCGCGCACAGAACCGTTGTAATGATCCACAACGTTCAGATCCAAGCCGCTTTTGCTTCGATTGTCCTCTGCGTCCGGCCGGCGCTCCAGCTCATATTGCCCGCCGGACATATTCATCAGCCGCACGTTTGCCTGAGCCAAAACGCGCTCAAAATAAGCGGCCTGCACAAAGGTTTCCAGCCGGATTTTTTCCTGACCGGCCAAAGAGCCGTTGGCGGTATTGGAAAGATCCTGCATCCACATGAGACGGTCTTCCAAAGCGGCCAGCCGCCGGCTTTGCTGCAGATAACCCTCCAGCGTCCGTTGGTTTTGGGCCAGCCGGGCATGGGTTTCCTTGTCCTGCCGCTCCAGCGTTGTCAGAGCCTGGCGGGTTTGTTCCAGCTGCTGCTGGCTTTGTTCCAGGTCGATATCTTGGCCCTGAGCCAGCAGTTCGGCCACGGTCTGCCGCTGCTGTTGGGCGGCGGCCAGCTGCTCTGCCAGCCGCTGCCGGGTCAGTCTGGCGTCCTCCAGCTGCTTCTGAATAGCCTGGGCCTGAGCATTCCAGTCCTCAGCGGCCTGTCGCGCCAGCTGACGGTTTGGATAAGGAAGCTGGGCCTGTTGGTCTTGAATCTGCTGGGCCAGCCCCGCCAGCGCCGCTTCCAGCTGGGCGACGGCGGTCTGTCGCTGAGAAACGCCTTGGGTTGCTTGGTCCAGCTGATCCTGCCGCTGAGGCAGACGGTCCGTCAGCTGTCGGGCCTTTTGCGCCTGCTTCAAAGCCTCTTGCTCCGCTTCCAGAGTTTGAGCCAGCGCCTGCTCCAATTCTTTTTGTTTTTGCTCAACCTGCTGAGGAAGCTCTTCCAAGGGGACGCCGGGCAGCAGCGATTCCGCCGCCGTCAGCAGATTTTTTTGCTGCGTTTCCAGCTTCCCTCGGCTCTGGCCCGCCAGCCGGCTGGCCTCGGATTGAGCCTGCTGGGCTTTGGCGGCCTTTTGCTCCGCCTGGCGCAGCTGGCTTTCGCTGGGCGCCTCTGGGGAAAGAGAGGCTGGCTGAGGGTGCTCCAGCGAACCGCAAACTGGGCAGGGGAGGCCCTTTTCCAGCCCGGCGGCCAGCAGGCCGGCCTGCTGATCCAAAAAGGCCCGGTTCATCTGCCTCCATTGCTGGTCCAGCTCTTCGGCCTTCTGCCGAGCCTGCTGATAGCGCAGTTGATCCTGCTGAGCCTGCTCTTCCAACTGCCCGGCTGTTTGACAGTGTTGGGCCAGGTTTTCCAGCTGCTCGGCCTGGTCCTGTTGGCGCTGTCGCAGCGCTCGGTATTTTTCCACCTGGGCTTCTGCGCCGGTCAACCGCTCCAGGGCCTTCTGATCCTGCTCCAGCGCCTGCCGGGCTTGCTCCTTCTGTTGCACAGCCTGCTCCAGCGCCTGTTGTTCCTGCTCAAGCTGAGCGGTTTGCTGCTGTTGCTGGAGATTCAGCTGCTCCAGACCGTCGTATTGGGGCAGACGGTCCAATAAAGCGGCGGCCTGGCCGGCCAGCTTCTGGGCTTCCGGCTGGCGGTTCTGGGCCTGCTCCAAGTCCTGTTCCGCCTGTTTCAGAGCGGGGTTCAGCCGTTGAACGTCCTGTTCCGCCTGTTCCAACGTTTGACGATTTTTCTGTCGCTGCCGTTGCTGGGCCAGCAAGCTGGTCAGCTGAGAGATTTCCTGCTCCAGTTCGCCCTTTTGCTGCTGGAATTGACCGCTTTGTTGCTGATCTGCCTGCAAAAGCTGTTCCAGCGTCTGCTGGATTTCGCCGGGAGGCAGGGCGCCCTGCCGGACCTGTTCTGTCTTGGCGGCCAAGGGGCTGTCCGCCGGGCACAGGGCGCCGTCTAGGAATTGCTGGGCGCCGTCCCGCAAGCGGGTGCATTGGCTGGTTAGCTGGTTGGTTTCCTCCCGCAGCCGGTCCTGTAGCCGGCGGTAGCGGTCGGTATGAAAAATTTTTCGGAAGATCTCGTTTCGATCGTCGGTAGAAATCAGCACCTTGAGAAAATCTCCTTGGGCGATCATGGCCACCTGGGCGAACTGCTCCCGAGTGACGCCGAGAATCTTCTCAATCTCTTTGGTCACATCCTGAGGCCGATCGATTTTCAGGTTGTTGGGGCCGGAAAGGGAAGCGTCCGCCTGCTTTTTCACAAGCCCGTCTCCCCGCTTGGCAGGCCGCTCATAGGCTGGGCTGCGGCGAATGGTATAGCGTTCTCCCCGGCACTGGAATGTCAGTTCCACAAAGGTTTCCGTTTGGGGCGAGGCGTATTTGCTGCGGAACATTTTACTTTTGCGCACGTCGCCGCTGGGTTTGTCGTAGAGAGCGTAGGCGATGGCGTCAAAAATGGTGGTTTTGCCCGCTCCGGTGTCGCCGGTAATCAAATAAAGGCCCTGTTGACCCAACTGCTCCAAATCCAGCTGGATTTCTTCCGCATAGGGGCCGAAGGCAGACATAGTCAGTTTCAGCGGTCTCATTGCTCTTCCTCCCATACCTCTTCCATCAGTGTTTTGAGATAATCTTGCTGCTGCGGGGACAGGGTTCTGTTGTTCTGCTGCTGGAAAAATTGTTCAAACAGCTCCATAGGGCTGCGGTTTTCCAACTTGGGGGTAGGCAGGCCATGGACAGTCCTTTGGATGCGGCTGTTGTCATAGAGCAGCCGCAGAATATTGGGGTAGACGGCCCGCAGCTTGCCCATGGCCTGAGGAACGCTCTGTTCGTCGGTAAGGGTCACCTGCACAAAGGCGTCCCGAGGCAAGTCCTGGTAAAACTGCCGATCCGTCACCTCCAGATAAGAACCCCGCAGGGTTATCATATCCCGCAGGGGGGTCAGCGGAAAGGTTTCCAGAACCGGCGGCGTCCCTTTGGGGCCCAGCTCCACTATTGTGACAGATTTATCTCGCCCTGCCTCGGAGAAGGAGTATTTCAGCGGCGAGCCGCAATAGCGCAGTCTGCCGTTTGCCAGGGTCTGGGGCATATGCAGGTGGCCTAAGGCCACATAATCGAAGGGCTCGAAGACGGCGGCGTCCACATTGTCCGCCCCGCCCACAGAAAATTCCTCCGATTCGCACCGTTGGCTGCCAGTGACAAATTGGTGAGCCGTCAGCAGGCTGCGCCGGTCCGGGTTTCGCTTTATCTGGCGGATAGCGCCGGCCAAAGCGTCGGTATAGGTTTCAATCTTTTGGTCTGGAAGCAGCCGCCGCAGGTGGGCAGGCTTCAAAAAGGGCAGCAGGAAAATATCCAAGGGGCCGTATTCGTCTTCCAGCGTGATCGGCTGCACAAAGCTGTTGTAGACAGGGGAAATATAGATTTGGTTTTTGCGCATCAGTCGGGCGGCGAAGGCCAGTCGATCCGGGGAATCGTGGTTGCCGCTGGAGATGAAAACCGGCAGCTCTCGCCGAGCCAGCTCCACCAAAAACCAATCCAATAGGTTCACCGCTTCAATAGAAGGGGTGGATTTGTTGTAGACGTCTCCGGCAATCAACAGGGCGTCGGGGCGCTGTTGATCCAAAATACTCAAAATCTGCATCAGGATATGCCGCTGGTCTTCATACAGGGAAAATTCCCCCATACGCTTGCCCAAATGCAGGTCGGAAAGGTGCATGAATTTCATGAAGCAGGCTCCTTTATCGTGAAATATCGTGGAATATTATATCATATTTGATTGGAAAACAAAAGAGCGTTTGTACGATTTCTTTTGAGCGACTGGCCTGGCGACTGAACGCCTGCGGTCCAGCCGGCGCCCTTGGCCAAAGGGGCGGACTTTTACGTCGCTTTCCGATTAAAACGTAAAAATCCTATTTTTGCGGCGCGAAGCAAAAAGGGACGAATCCTTTTGGCTAAAAGAAGGCGCGAGCTGGAAGAAATGGGGGACAAAAGAGGAACGACAGAGGCGGGAAAGGACGTTTTGAATCTGGGAGGAAAAACCACGCCTTGACTTTTGATTTGGGGAGGATATAATGATTTTCTGTGATAGAGCGAACGCAGTGAAAACCGCGAAAGCATATAGGCGGTTCCTATGCCGCCGTAGGCAGAAAGCTGCCTTTGCGGCTTTTACGGCAAGACGGCCGCGACGGGGCAAAAAGAACCCACAGGGATTTTTTTCACGAACCGGCGATACAGAAACAGCAGCGGCGGCGATTTCCGAAGGAAAAACGCCAGACCAACGATTGAGGAGGTAGGAGACGATGGCGAGAGCATTCAGAAAATGGAGCAACGGCGGCAGCATTACAGAAGGCGTGATCTGGCAGCAGCTGCTGGCGTTCTTTTTCCCGATTTTGTTGGGAACGTTTTTTCAGCAGCTCTACAATACGGCGGACGCTATGATTGTGGGCAATTTCGTGGGCAAAGAGGCTCTGGCCGCCGTGGGCGGAACCACCAGCGTGCTCATCAATTTTTTGGTGGGTCTGTTTGTGGGCGTGGCCTCCGGCGCCACGGTGGTGATTGCTCAGTATTTTGGCGGCCGTCAATTTGAAGAAGTGCGCAAAGCCACCCATACCTCTATGGCTCTGGCGCTGGCGGCGGGAGCGGGCATCATGGCGATTGGCCTCATTTTTGCCGCGCCGGCTTTGAAGGCCATGGATACGCCGGAGGATATTCTGGGCCACGCCGTCACCTATCTGCGCATTTATTTCCTGGGCACAATCCCCAGCTTTCTCTATAATATGGGCTCGGGCATCCTGCGGGCTATGGGCGATACCAAGCGGCCCTTGTATTACCTGATCGCCGCTTGTTTGGTCAATATCGCTCTGGACCTGGTTTTTGTGGCTGCTCTGGGGTGGGGCGTAGTAGGCGTGGCCATTGCCACCATCGCTTCCCAGGCGGTCAGCGCCGTTTTGGTGTTGCTGGCCTTGTGCCGGGGGGATACCCTCTATGAGCTGCGGCTGAAAGAGCTGCGCTTCACCCCCCACATTCTGAAAAATATTATCAAAATCGGCTTGCCCGCCGGCATTCAATCGGATATGTATTCGATTTCCAACATCTTGATTCAGGCCAGCGTCAATTCCTTTGGCACTAACACGGTGGCGGCCTGGACGGCTCAAGGCAAGGTGGACGGCTTTTTCTGGATGGTGTTGGGCGCTTTTGGAATGTCCATCACCACCTTTGTGGGGCAGAACTTCGGCGCTCAGCAATATGAGCGGATGCGCAAGAGCATCTGGGTCTCCATGGCCATGGCCGCCGGAACCACCGTCGCCATCAGTCTGCTGTTCTATGTCTTCGCTTCGCCGTTGATTGGGCTGTTCAGCGCCGACGCCGCCGTGTTGGAAAGCGGCGTGGATATCATGCGCTATCTGGCGCCTTGGTATATTACCTTTGTCTGCATCGAGATTTTTTCCGGCGCCATTCGAGGGACGGGCGATTCGCTGATCCCCATGATTCTGACCTGCGGCGGCGTCTGCCTGTTCCGGGTGGCCTGGATCTATTTGGTTCTGCCTTCTCATCATGATTTCCATACCTTGATCCTCAGCTATCCGGTGAGCTGGGTCATCACCTCGGTTTTGTTTGGGGCTTATTATTTTCACGGCGGCTGGCTCCGCCGGCGCATTGCCGCCATGGGCTTCGAGCCAGAGAAAAAGCCGATCAAAAATTAAACGCGGAAAAGGCCCGCTTCCTGCAGGAAGCGGGCCTTTTTGGGAAGCGGCAGGCTTTATTTCAACGTTTCGTCGATCAACCGCAGCATATTGCCGGAACAGATTTTTTCGATTTCGTTTTCAGTAAAATGGGGGGAGAGAGCTTGGAGAATTTGGGGCATCCCGGCGTAATCCTGGAATTCCAAAGTGCTGGAAATGCCGTCAAAATCCGAGCCGAAGCCCAGGGCGTCCATGCCCGCCTTGTCTCGGATATGGCGCATATGGCGGACAACCGAATCGATATCGGTGTACTCCGCCCCCTCGTTAAGGAATTGAGCGGCGAAATTGATTCCCACGACGCCGCCTTTCTCGCCCAGAGCCCGCAGCATCTCGTCCGTCAGGTTGCGGGTGTGGTTGCAAAGAGCCCGGCAGCAGGAGTGGGAGGCGATAAAGGGCTTTTTACTGTGCCGGACGATATCCCAGAAGCCGCCGTCGGAAAGGTGGGAAACGTCGATCAGCATTCCCAGCTGATTCATGCGCTCCACGCAGTCCAGCCCAAATTGCTTTAGGCCCTTGTCCATGATTTCCGGGTCTTTGGAGTTGGGGAAGCCCAGGCTGTTTTCATAATTCCAGGTGAAGGAAATCAGCCGGACGCCCTTTTGATAAAATTCCTCCAGACGCTCCATTTTGCCCTCCAGAGGCACGCCGTCTTCCACGGTGAGCACGCTGGAGATTTTGCCTGCCGCTTGATTTTTGCGGATGTCCGCTCCGTTCATGGCCGGGGCCAGCTGATCCTGGTTGGCCTCCAGCTCCCGCAGATAGGCTTGGTAGACGAATTGGAAGTAATCGTAGGGGGGCAGGGTCACGCCCTTGCCGGCGCCGCTGTCATAGGTGGGGATGAAAATAGCGAAAAATTCCGCCAGCGCGCCGCCCTGGCGCAGCTTTTCCATGTTGATGTGGCCTGGGTTATTTTGCAGAGTGATTTTGCCTCCAGAGCGGGCGATGCACTCGCCCATGGTGTCGCAATGGGTGTCGATGATGCGCATTTCCATAAAAAAATACCGCCTTTTCAGAAGATTGATGTGCCGCAGAAATCGCCGACAAAGGAGAAAAGCCGTAAACTGTTCCGCTTTTCCAGCTTGTCGGCGATAAAAGCAGACAAAATTGGGCAGAATAGAAGGCATTGGGGCGAAGCCTCAGCGGGGCAAAAGATCGGGGTCCAGGTAGCGTTCGCCGCCGTCGGGCAGCAGAACCACCAAGGTCTTGCCGGCAGCCTCAGGCCGACAAGCCACATGGACGGCGGCGGCCAGCGCCGCGCCGGAGGCCACGCCGCATAAAACGCCCTCGGACCGGCAAAGATCCAGACACAGCGCCCGGGCGTCCGGCCCCCGCACCCGCAGCACCTCGTCGATCAGGTGGGTGTTGAGAATGGGCGGCACAAAGCCCGCGCCCAACCCCCGGATGGAATGAGCGCCGGGCAGCCCGCCGGAAAGCACCGGGCTTTCATTGGGCTCCGCGGCGATGATTCGGCAATCCATACACCGGCTTTTGATGAATTCGCCGCAGCCGGTGAGAGCGGCGCCGGAGCCTACGCCGGCCACCAGATAATCTACCTGGGGCAGCTGAGCCAAAATTTCCGGCCCGGCGCCCTGGCGGTATGCCTGGCAAGCGTCGTCGTTTTCAAAGGGCCGAGGCTGAAAAGCGCCGGGGATGGCCTCCAGCAGCTGGGCGGCCCGCCGCCGGGCGCCTTCGGCGCCCTCTTGGGCGGGGGTTAGTTCGGCGCGGCCGCCATAGGCCTCTACCAGCCGAGGGATTTGGGGTTCCGCCGTTTCGGGCATGACCATAGTAGCCCTCAGGCTCAGGGCGGCGCAGGCCATGGCCAAAGAGACGGCGGCGTTGCCGCCGGCGGCTTCCACCACCGCGCCTCCCGGCGCAAGCTCCCCTCGGTTCATGGCGGCCAACAGCATGGCAACGGCCTCCCGGTCTTTGGCGCTGCCGGCGGGGTTCAGGTATTCCAGCTTGGCCACAATGACGGTCCGGCAGCCATAAAGGGCGCTGAGCTTGTGCAGCCGCAGCAGCGGCGCGCCCGCCGCCAGCTGGACCGCGCTGTCGTATACCGCCATAAGACCCCCTCCTTCCTGTACAATTTTACTATTCTGCCCGACGGATAGCAACCGCCAAAAAAGAATATTTGTGAAAAAGGGAAAAAATCAAAATTGCAACTTGTGTAAACCGTCCAGTAATGATAGAATATACCCGAAAAAGAAAAAGACATTGGAGCCGAGCAGAGTTTTTTATCGGTTTCAATCTTTTTGCTATGTCGAGAGAGCCTGAAAAACAAGCGAAACATTTATTGCAGGAGGAAGAAAATCATGCACAAAAAGCTCTTTATCCCCGGCCCTGTGGACGTGCGGCCCGAAGTGCTGGCCAAGATGTCTACCCCCATGATCTCCCACCGCGGCAAGGCCGCTACCGAGCTGGGCAAGGACGTCTGCACAAAGCTGCAGAAGGTCTTCCAGACAAAGAATGTGATCGTCCTTTCCACCACCTCCGGTTCCGGTCTGATGGAAAGCGCCATCAAGTGCTGCACCGCCAAAAAGGCCGCCGTCTTCTCCATTGGCGCTTTCGGCGACAGATGGTATAAGATGGCTGTCGCCAACGGCGTTCCTGCGGATAAGTTCCGCGCCGAGGACGGTAAGGCCACCGACCCCGCCGATGTGGAAAAGGCGCTGGCTACCGGCGAATACGACCTGGTGACCATTACGCACAACGAAACTTCTGTGGGCATTATGAACCCCATCAAGGAGATCGCCGACGTTGTGAAGAAATATCCCGACGTCGTGTTCTGTGTGGACACTGTGTCCTCCATGGGCGGAACCAGCATCCCTGTGGACGAGCTGGGCATCGATTTCTGCATCACTTCCACTCAGAAGTGCCTGGGATGCCCTCCGGGCATGAGCGCCGCTTCCGTTTCCAAGAAGGCTTACGAGCGGGCCAAGACAGTGCCCAACCGCGGCCTGTATTTGGATATTGTGGAAATTTATGATAAAGTGGTGAAGGACGACAAGTATCAGTATCCCTCCACCCCCAGCGAGTCCCATATGTTCGCTCTGCAGGAAGAGCTGACCTATATGCTGGAAACCGAGGGCCTGGAAAACCGTTTCGCTCGCCACGCCGAGATGGCCAAGTATATCCAGGATTGGGCCAAGAAACACTTTGCTCTGTTCTCGGACGAGAGATACCTGAGCAACACCGTCACCACCATCGCCAACACCAAGGGCATCAGCGTGGCTGATCTGAACAAAAAGCTGGCTGAAAAGGGCATGGAAATCTCCAACGGCTATGGCGATCTGAAGGAAAAGACCTTCCGTATCTCCCACATGGGCGATATGACCATGGACGACATGAAGCTGGTTACATCCGCCATCGAAGAGGTCCTGGGCCTCTAAGAGCGCCGGAGAGTCCGGCTTTTGCCGGGCAAATTACAAAACAAGACGGGCGCGGCGGGCGGCGGGGCTTTGGCTCCCGGCGCCCGCCCCTGCTCCGTCGTTTGAAAAAGGAGAAAAATCATTATGATTCGTGTACTTGCCTCTGACGGAATGAACAAGGCTGCGGCCGAGAGCCTGCGCGCCAAGGGCTATGAAGTAGTCGAGCAGTTTTATGAGTCCGAAGACCTGAAAAAAGAGCTGGCCAATTACGACGTGCTGGTGGTTCGTTCCGCCACCAAGGTGCGCGAGCCCATCATCGACGCCGCTGTGGAAGCGGGTCGCCTGAAACTGGTCATCCGCGGCGGCGTCGGCGTGGATAACATCGACGTCAAGTATGCCGAGAGCAAAGGCATTAAGGTGACCAACACCCCCAAGGCTTCCTCCGATTCTGTGGCCGAGCTGGCGCTGGGCCATATGCTGTCTATGGCTCGCTATATCGGCATTTCCAATGTCGCTCTGCGCAACGGCAAATGGGAAAAGAAAAAGTGCGAGGGTATTGAGCTGGCTGGCAAGACCTTGGGCCTGATCGGCATGGGCCGCATCTCCCAGTCCATCGCCCGCAAGGCGACCGCTCTGGGCATGAAGGTCATGTATACCGATATTTTCGAGATCAAGGGTCTGCCGGAGGACTATGTTTCCACCTCGAAAGAAGAAGTGCTGAAAAACGCCGACTTCGTCTCTCTGCATATTCCCGCCGCGCCCGACGGCAAGCCGGTGATTACGGCGGCAGACCTGGCGCTGATGAAGCCCACCGCCTATATCATTAACACTGCTCGAGGCGGCCTGATCGACGAAGACGCCCTGGTGGACGCTCTGGAACAGGATAAGCTGGCCGGCGCCGCGCTGGACGTTTTTGCAAAGGAACCTCTGGCCAACGAGCGCGTGATGAACTGCCCCAAAATCTCCATGACTCCCCATATCGGCGGCTCCACCCAGGAAGCCCAAGGCCGCATCGGCGAAGAGATTGTGGAGATCATCGAGAATTTCTTCAAGAAATAAGAAGCGAAGCGATAAGGAGATAAAGCTATGGCAGTTGTAAGACCTTTCCGGGCGATCCGGCCCACCAGCGAGCTGGCCGCCAAGGTGGCCGCCCTGCCCTATGACGTGATGAACAGTGAGGAAGCCCGCCAGATGGTTGTGGGCAACCCCTATTCCTTCCTCCATGTGGACAAGGCGGAAATCGATCTGGACCCTTCTATCGACCATTACGACAAGAAGGTTTACCAAAAGGCTCGGGAAAATCTGGATAAAATGTCCGCCGACGGCGTTTATATCCAGGATGAAAAGCCCTGCTTCTATCTGTATAAGCAGGTGATGGACGGCCGCTCTCAGGTGGGTATTGTGGGCTGCGCCTCCATCGACGACTATATGAACAATGTCATCAAAAAGCACGAGCTGACAAGAGCCGATAAGGAAGAGGACCGGGTAAACCATGTGGATTATTGTAACGCCAACACAGGTCCTATTTTCCTGACCTATAAGGCCAGAACGGCTATCAACGCCATTGTGGAAAAAACCATGGCGGGCGCGCCTGTTTATGACTTCGTCTCCGAAGGCGTGCAGAACACTGTGTGGGTCATCACAGACGAAGCGGATATCCAGACTCTCGGCAAGGAATTTGACGCCGCCGGCAACCTGTATATCGCCGACGGCCATCATCGTTGCGCCTCCGCCGCCCGGGTGGGCAAAATGCGCCGGGAGCAAAACCCTGGCTACACCGGCCAGGAGGAATTTAACTATTTCCTGGCGGTTATCTTCCCGGACGAGCAGCTGCATATCATGGATTACAACCGGGTGGTCAAGGACCTAAACGGCATGAGCGACGAGCAGTTTATGGAAAAAATGAAGGGCTTGTTCCACATCAAGGAGTATTGCGGAGAAGGCCAATATCGCCCCGAGAGTAAGCATACCTTTGGGATGTATCTGAACGACAAATGGTATGTGTTGACCGCTCACGGCGATATTTATGACCCCAACGACCCAGTGGACCAGTTGGACGTTTCCATTCTGCAAAAGAACGTGCTGGATCCCCTGCTGGGCATCAAAGACCCCCGCACCGACAGCCGCATCGATTTCATCGGCGGCATCCGGGGCCTGGGCGAGCTGGAGCGCCGGGTTAAGGAGGGGATGAAGGTGGCTTTCGCCATGTATCCCACCTCCATTGAGGAGCTGATTGATATCGCCGACGCCGGCAAAATCATGCCCCCGAAATCCACTTGGTTTGAGCCCAAGCTGATGAGCGGCCTGTTTGTCCATCAGCTGTAAAAGAGGTTTTTAGACGCATAAAAAGAGGCGCTTTCTCAAAAAAGCGCCTCTTTTTTTCTTTTTATCCTTTAGCATGAAAAAACTGTATGATTTCATCCGCGCTTATTGGCGCCATGTCATTGGCGTCGACGCCTACGTCATATTGCAGAATCCCTTTTCTACGATTTTCGATATTATAAAATTTGCTATTGTGTTGATGGCCGTGAAGCATAACGGCGCCTTTGTAGAAACCGTTCCATTCGGTAATCGGATAATGGCACAAGACGAATTTCGTATTGCAGCACGTGATTTCTGCATAATCTTGTATGGAAACGAACAACGATTGCTGAAATTCAGCGCTGTCCGCAAAATGATCATGATTGCCCCGGACGAGATGTTTTTTGCCGCGCAGCGATTGGAGGCATTCGGCCGCAATGCGGGCCCCTTTCATGGTAAAATCGCCGAGAATATAGACGTCGTCTTCAGGCGAAATCCTGTCATTCCATTTTTGCTGCAAAACGCGGTTCATCTCTTCCACACTGTGGAACGGCCTATGGGTATGGATGATGATTTTTTCATGCCAAAAATGCAGATCAGCTGTAAAATAGGTCATCTCAGCTTTTTTCCCCGCAAAATCCAATAATTTTGCGGGGACCCCTCTCTATTAAATAGATTTCCGGCGAATGGATCGCCGGAAATCGGGTCCGGCGCACTGGCGTCGTCCCGCCTTCGGCGGGACCCTGTTTCTGCAAAAATACGATTACTTCGTCAGGCAAAAAGGCGCGCTCAGGGGCGAAAGGCTCCTGTATCTCCGCTCAGATAAGACAGATCGTTGAGGCGCCAAACAATTTTGGCCCCATCTGGTTCCACAGCCAGGTGAGAAACTCCGCCGGCTGGGCCGGAGAATCGATACCCGTTCAGGTTTTCCGCTTCCAGACCCAGGAACATAGCGTGAAACAGGCCCAGCAAATCCCCATGGGAGACGACCAAGATGGTTTGTTGGCTGCTGGCCATGATTTCCGTAAAAAAGGGCTGCAGCCGGTTCCAAGTGTCCCGGCGGCTTTCGCCGTCGGAAAACAGCCGGTCGTCGATGGTTTTCTCGGGTTGCTCCATGTTTTCCCGCAGCCACTGGACGGATTTGCCGCAGCAGCGGCCTAAGTTGCGCTCCCGCAACTCTTTGCGGAGGACGGGGGTCAGCTGGAGCCGCCGGCCGATTTGCTCCGCCGTCTGCTGGGCCCGCAGCAGATCGGAGCAGTATAAAACCGCGTCCTGCCCTTGCAGCTCTGCCGCCAGCTTTTGGCCGATGGCCTCAGCCTGGGCCAGCCCCAGCTCTGTCAAGGGCCAATCGGTCCAGCTGCCCACCATGCCGTTGACATGGTGTTGGGACTGGGGGTGCTGGATAGCGACAATCCGTTTCATAGGGACTGCCCAGCCGCCTCTTCTTCCGCCGGCTGGGGCTCGGCCAGGACAGGGCCTGGCTTGGCTGCGACGCATCGATAGATCGGCATCCCTTGTGAGGAAAACTTTTCTTCATACTCTGTCATAATATTGAATTCGTCCAGGCTGTGCAGATCAAAGGTAATGCGGGAAAGGCGCAGGCCGTAATCCGCAAATTCGTTCAGCGAAAATTCAAAGAGTTTGGCGTTGTCTGTTTTCATATAAATGGCTCCGCCCGGCTTGAGAAACCGGTCGTAGACGGCCAGGAAATTCCGATGAGTCAGCCGCCGCTTGGCTCGATTTTTGGGAGGCCAAGGGTCGGAGAAATTCAGAAAAACCCGTTCCGCCTCCTCTGGGGCGAAGACTTGGTCCAGCTGGGCGGCGTCCCAGTTGAGAAAAAGCAGGTTGGGCAGATTTTCTTTGACGGCGGCCTCCATGGCCAACAACAGGGCGCTGGGGTCCCGTTCCACAGCTACGAAATTGATTTGGGGATATTTCCGAGCCATTTGGAGGGCAAAGCGGCCTTTGCCACAGCCGATTTCCAGCCAAAGCGGCGCAGGGCGGCCGAAACGACCGCTCCACTGGCCCCGCAGAGCTTGGGGTTCTGTGATATGGACGGCTTGGCATTGGGCCGTCCGGGGTTCTAAATTTTTCTTTCGGCGCATTCGCATAATTTCTCAACACATCCGTTTCTTTTTTGTCGATTCATCAGAGATTGGATTGGAGGGATAGCAGCAACCGGATATTGTCCCGGTCTTTTTCTTTGTCTGCCTCGCTTAGCTGGTCATAGGGCAGCAGATTGATATGAATCCGCCGGACTGGGTCTTTGGCGCCGGTTTCTGGCCGACCGTATTGCCAGTTATGAAGGTAATGGTACCGCTGCCAACGGATATGCTCCAACTGAGCCAACAGCTCCATAGTTTCTGGCGGCCAGCTTTCGGGCTGTTGAGGCAGGCCCAAAGTCTCCAACATTTGCAGGCGGATTTCGTGATAGTCTGCCGCGCTGACGTTGGAATAACGGGTAAAAGCGTCCAGCTTGTTCCATTCCGCCATCTTGTTTTCCGGGGTTTCCGCAATTCCGCTATAGAGATGGGCGTAGCGCAAATTGACGCGTTGGGCTTTGTCAAACAGAGAATCTCCCAAAATATGCTCCGCCTGACAAGCTTGATTTTTCCAATCAAAGAGGGACAGGCGGTTTTGGCCGTCCAACAGCTGGGTTGCGTTGGAGGCAGCGAACACATGAAATAAGGGGCGCCGACAGGCCAACAGCAGGTCTTGCAGCAAGGCCAGCTGGTTTTTCTGCTCTAAAACAATAACCGTTTGGGCCTCTTCCAGGAGCTCCAGGCAGTCATACCAAGGATCCGGATGGAAAACGATTTTGTCCTCCAACTGGTCTAACTGAGAGCGAATGGCGGAAAACCGTTTTCCGTCGCCAAAAATATGATATTCCAGCCGCTGGTCTGGGCGGAAAATGTTGTCCAGCAGGCCGTAATAGAGCAGTTGCTCGCCCAAGGCGCCGAAGCCTAAGAAGACAATTTTCAGCCTTGGGTTTTGTTGAACCGCAGAGAAAAGAGGCCGCTGTTTCCAAAAGAGCCGGGCCGCCGTTTCCTCTGAGCAAAAAAGCCGCAGGGCAGGGTCTGCCGTCTGGGCCGGCGCCGCTCGGCTTTGCAAATAGACGGTTCGCCCCTTCAAAGCGGCCCTGTTGCGGAAATAAAAATCAAAATTTTCCTCTTCGTCCCCCAATAGGATATAACGGCAGGCCGGAACCAGTTCTTCTTTGCCCTCGATTCCCCGAGCGCCCAGCTGGGACAATAGGGCCTCCTTGGCCCCCTGCGGGCCGTAAACGGCTACGCTATTTCCCCGACGATAGCGCAGCGCGTTGCGAGCTCGCTCTTGCAGAGCGGAGACAGCCAAAAAAACGCCGCCGGCTGTGGCTAGAGGCGCCGTCCATCGGGCCAGCTCCACAAACAGATTGACCGGCGGGTCAGAATAATTGAGCACATACATAGAAACACAGTTGAACAGCGCGTTGATCAGCGACTCTCCCTCCAAGAAAGAAAAGCCGATCACGCAGAAAACTGCCGGCCCGCAGAAGACCAACGCTTTCCCTACGCCTTTCCAGAAATTTTTCACAGTTTTATCCCTCGCCCTTTCTGCTTGTCGTCTTTCATCAGTATACAGGTTTTTTCTCCGTTTGAAAAGCCGCCTGAGGGAAATCTCGCTGAAAATCTGAATCTTCGCCCGTTGAAAGCCAAAGAGCGAACTGATATAATAGTGTCAGCGGCCCCTCAGCAAAGGGGACAGCCAAAAATCTACCAACGCAGATGGTTTGACTATGCCGGCGAAACGGCGCGAGCGCGCCGCAAGGATTTTCGGCAATTCATTTGCCGGAAATCGAACAAATGAAAAGGGGTCCCCGCAAAATCGGAGATTTTGTGGGGAAAGGAGGTTTTGGGATTGAAGTTAGAGGAACTGCTGCCGTTTGAAGAGATTGTGATCCAATGCCACGACGACCCGGACGCCGACGCTGTGGCCAGCGGATTCGCTTTGCTGGAATATTTAAGAAGCCAGGGGAAAAACGCCCGGCTGGTATATGCCGGTTCTCGGCCGATTACCAAAAGCAATCTGCTGCTGATGATTCAGATGCTTCAGATCCCTTTGGAATATGTCCAATCGCTGGACCATGCGCCGGCGCTGTTGATTACGGCGGACTGCCAGGACGGGCAAGGGAACGTTTCTTATCTTCCCCGTCAGGCGCTGGCCGTTATCGACCACCATCAGGTGGCGGACCTGGAAAAACTTCCCTTGCTGCAGGAAGTTCGCAGCTCCTATGGCGCCTGTTCCACTGTTGTGTGGGATCTATTGCGGCAGGCCGGTTTTTCTTTTCACCGGCGGCTTTCCACAGCTCTATATTACGGCTTGTATATGGATACCAACCGGTTTCAGGATCTTTCCCATCCGATGGATAAAGATTTGCGGGACGGGCTGAAAATCGATCGGGACGCCTTGCTCCGGCTACAAAACGCCAATTTGTCGCTGGAGGAAATCGGTATCGCCGGTCAGGCCCTGGCCGACCTGCATTGCAACGCGGATCACCGGTTTGCGGTGGCGGAGGTTCAGCCCTGCGACCCCAATATTTTAGGCGTTGTCAGCGATATGTTGCTGGAGGTGGACGCTGTGGATGTATGCGTCGCCTATTGTATGCTGTCCGGCGGCGTCAAATTTTCCGTCCGAAGCTGTTTGCCAGAGATTCGGGCCGACGGGTTGGCCCAATGGTTGGCCAAGAGCTTGGGCTCCGGCGGAGGCCACCTGACCAAGGCTGGAGGATTTTTGTCCAGGGATTCGCTGGAAGAGGCTTGCGCCGACCGAGGCTGGGACGGCCTCAGCGGCGCCGCCGGTCGGCTGATCTATAGCCGGATGACCGGATATTTTGAAGACCGGATTGTGCTGCGGGCTGGGGAATACCAACCCGAGCCGGATATGGCGCTTTATCGCAAGAAAAAGGTCGTCGTGGGCTATGCGCCGGCGGAGGAGATTTTCCCGGTAGGGACGGAAATCCTGATCCGAATGCTGGAGGGAGACGCCACGCTGGAGGTGACGCCGGGCCTGTGCGTCATGATCGGAGTGGACGGCGAAATTTACCCCAACAAGATGGAAAATCTGCGGCGGAATTACGAATTGCTGCCCGGGTCTTATGATATCGAAAGCGAATATCCGCCTACGGTCTATGATACGGCCACAGGAGAGGCCAAGCTGTTGGCCGCCTGCGCCCGGCGCTGCGCAGCTAAGGAAACGGCTTTGATTCGCGCTAAGCGGCTGGATTGCCGGGCCAAGGTCTACGCCCAGTGGGACCCGGACAACCCCATGCTGGGCGAAGCCGGCGATTGGCTGGCCTGTCGGGCGGAGGATCCCAACGATATTTACATCATCAAACGCTCAATTTTTGAAAAAACATATGAAAAGCAAGAAGAATAGGACGCGGGAGAAAGGGAAGGAGAGAGCGGTAAGCCCATGGACGAAACAAAGAGCATGAACAAAAAGGACTATCAATGGCAGCTGCGCAACGGCTGGAAACCGGAGCAAGATTATGTGTTTGTCAGCTATTCCAGCCGAGATTGGGATAAGGTTTATCCCTGCGTGATGGCCATGCGGGCCAGGGGAATCAACGTCTATATTGATATTGAGTTTATGGAGAATCAATCGGCCAGTTGGCTGAGCAATTTTCAGGATCGACTGTTTCTGGGCAGCGGCTGCAAGGGCATCGTGGCCTTTTTGAGCATCGATTATATGCGCAGCTACGCCTGCCTGATGGAGCAGATGGCCAACCGGACCAACAAAATGCGCAAGCGGATGGGCAAGCCTTTGCCGGTCTTTTATGTGGCCTTGGATCCGTCGCTGAGCACGTTGCAGCAGATGTCTTCTTTTATTTATGACGACGCCGTCCGCCGGGAAAGCGCTCGGGAGCGGGTGGAAATGTCGCCGCCGGAATATCTGGCGCTGCAAAAATTCATCTTGGACAGCCGCGTGGAGCAATATCGAGACGCAGAATCCGTCCGGGATTTGTTGGACGGCATCCATGATAAGCATGACGTTGTGACCACCATGTATGAGCTGATTTTCGCCAACGCGGCGGATATGCCCAATATCCAGGAATTTGAGGGCGTGGATCAATGCGCGCAGCTGCTGACGGATAATTTCATCAACGATAAAAACGATTCCATCAAGCTCAAGGTACTGGAAGATCTGAAGCAAGAGACGCTGGAAAAAATGGGGCGGTCCGCCCCGGCGGAGCAGCCGGAAGAGGCGTTGGAGGAGAACCAGCCGGAGGACTGGGAAGCGGCGGCTCAGCTGCCGGAGGAAGAGGAGCCTGCTCCAGAGGAAGAGCTTGTTTCCACAGAAGAGCCGGATTGGCGGGAGCAGCTGCGCTTGAAAGAAGAGGAGCAGCGCCGGCTGGAAGAGGAGCGGCGGCTGGAGCAGCAGGAGGAGCCTTCTCAAGCGCAATCCATAGAGGATCTAATTGCCCGGGCGGAAGCGGGAGATGCCGACGCGCAAAACGATTTGGGCATCTGCTATGCCAACGGCGACGGAACGCCTCAAGATTGGCGGAAGGCCTTTTATTGGTACCAAAAGGCAGCCCAACAGGGCCATGTGTACGGCCAATACAACCTGGCCTGGCAGTATTATAACGGAAGGGGAACAGAGCAGTCTCTCGAGAAGGCGGCAGAATTGTTCCGCCAATCGGCGGAACAGGGCTACGCCAGCGCCCAGTGTATGATAGGCGTTTGCTGCGCCAACGGCGAGGGCGTTCCTCAGGACTGGGTCCAAGCCGCTTATTGGTATCGGGAAGCCGCCGAACAGGGGGACAGCACAGCCCAATACAACCTGGCTTGGCGGTATTACAACGGCCAAGGGGTGGAGCAAAGCGCGGAGCAGGCGGCGGAATGGCTGCGTCAATCGGCGGAGCAGGGCTATGCTCCGGCGCAAAACGAGCTCGGCTCCCGCTGCGCCGACGGCGACGGAGTTCCTCAAAACTGGCAGATGGCCGTTTATTGGTATCGCAAAGCCGCCGAGCAAGGAATCGACGTGGCGCAATACAACCTGGCTTGGCGGTATTATAAGGGTCAAGGCGTGGAGCAGAGCGCGGAGCAGGCGGTTTATTGGTTCCAGCAGGCAGCGGAGCAAGGGTATGCTCCGGCCCAAAACGAGACTGGCGTTCGCTATGCCAACGGCGACGGCGCCCCCCAGAATTGGCAGACGGCCGTTTACTGGTACCGTAAGGCCGCCGAGCAGGGAGACGATATCGCCCAATATAACCTGGCCTGGCGATATTGGAACGGCCAGGGGATCGAGCAGAGCGCGGAACAGGCGGTTTATTGGTTCCAGCAGGCGGCGGAACAGGGCAATAGCGCGGCGCAAAACGAGCTTGGCATTCGGTATGCCAATGGCGACGGAATCGCTCAGGATTGGCGTCAGGCCGTTTATTGGTATCGCCAGGCGGCGGAGCAAGGCAATATGTACGGCCAATACAACCTGGCTTGGCGGTATTATAAGGGCCAGGGCGTGGAACCGTCGGCGGAGCAGGCGGTTTACTGGCTGCGCAAAGCGGCGGAACAAGGGCATGACGACGCGCAAAACGAGCTTGGCATTCGGTATGCCAACGGCGACGGAGTCGCTCAGGATTGGCGTCAGGCCGCTTATTGGTATCGCAAAGCCGCCGAGCAGGGCAATATGTACGGCCAATATAACTTAGGCTGGCGGTATTATAGGGGTCAAGGCGTGGAGCAGAGCGCAGAGCAGGCGGTTTACTGGTTCCAGCTGGCGGCGGAGCAGGGGCATGACGACGCCCAGAACGATTTGGGCGTCCGCTATGCCAATGGCGACGGAGTCGCTCAGGATTTGGAGAAAGCCGTTTATTGGTATCGCAAAGCCGCGGAGCAAGGCCATGTCTTCGGCCAATATAACCTGGCTAAACGGTATTCTACAGGGCAGGGCGTGAAACAATCGGCGGAGCAGGCGGTTTATTGGTACCGCAAAGCGGCGGAACAAGGCGATGCGGACGCCCAATACAATCTGGGCCTGCAATGCATTCGAGGAGAGGGGACGCCTCAGGACACAGCCCAGGCCGTCTATTGGTACCGCAAAGCCGCCGAACAGGGGCATATCAACGCGCAAAATGACCTGGGCGTTCAGTACGCCAGGGGAGAAGGCATGGAGCAGGATTGGTCTCAGGCCGTCTATTGGTACCAAAAAGCGGCGGAGCAGGGCAATATGTACGCCCAATACAACTTGGCTTGGTGCTACAAGAATGGAAACGGAACGCTCCTTTCTATTCAGAAATCCACAGAGTGGCTGCGCAAGGCGGCGGAACAGGGCCACAGCGACGCCCAAAACGAGCTGGCGATCCGGTATGCCAATGGCGAAGGGATGCCTCAGGATTGGTCCCAGGCTATTTATTGGTACCAAAAAGCGGCCGACCAGAGCAATATGTACGCCCAAAACAACTTGGCTTGGCGATATCTGAACGGCGAAGGAGTGGAGCCTTCCCCGGAGCAGGCGGTTTATTGGTATCGCAAAGCTGCCGAGCAGGGGCATAACGACGCCCAGAACATGATGGGTTGGTGCTATGACCACGGCAGCGGCGTGGAGCGGGATTACAGCAAGGCGATCCATTGGTTCCGCCAGGCGGCGGACGGCGGCAACAGCGCCGCTCAATTCAACGTGGGCCTTTATTATGCCCAGGGTCTGGGCGTTTCTCAAAATTGGGAATTAGCCGCGTATTGGTACAGCCTGGCGGCGGAGCAAGGCTATCAGAACGCCCAGAAGAGGCTGGCGGATTGCTTTGAAAAGGGCTTGGGCGTGCCCCGGAACTTGGAGCGAGCGGATTATTGGCGGCGCAAGGCCGCCAGCAATTAAGCTCCGCTGAAATCCAACAAAAAGCCTCGCCGTCTGATCGGCGGCGGGGTTTTCTATTGGGCGGAAACACAGGAAACGGGCGCCGGGCGAGACGCAGGACGAAGAAAACAACGCAAGAACAGAAAACAAGGCGCAACAGACAATGCGAGCGCCTCGATGGCGAAAGGGAGGTTTTATGGCAAGAGCTAACGGGACGGAATGGAAGAAATTTCTTTGGAAATATGGGATGATTACGGCAGGGTCGGCGGTTTATGCGGCTGCGGTGGCGCTGTTTTTGGATCCCAATCAGCTGGCCCCAGGCGGCGTGGTGGGCGTCAGCGTCATTCTCAACCGGTTGGCGGGCTTACCCACCGGCACAGTGATGTTGTGCGTCAATATCCCGCTGCTGCTTGCCGGCGTCTGGAAGCTGGGGCTGAAATTTCTGCTCTCCACCATTTATGCCACCGTTTTTTCCTCGGCGGCGGTGAATCTGTTGGCGCCCTATGGGCCGCTGACGGAGGATCTGCTGCTGGGCGCCTTGTTCGGCGGCATCTTGCTGGCCGCCGGCGTGGCCTTGGTCTTCAAGGCCGGCGCCACCACCGGAGGCACAGATATCTTGGTTCGGCTGCTCAAGCTGAAATATCGGCATATTGAAACCGGCAAGCTGTTTTTCTGTACCGACCTGGCGGTGGTGGCCGCCTCTATGCTGACCTTCCACAATCTGAATACCGGCTTGTATGCCTTGATTTCCATCATTGTTTTCTCCGTTGTCTTTGATTTGGTGTTGTATGGCGGAGATACGGCCAAGATGGTCTATGTGGTGACGGGCCGTGAACAGGCCGTGGCCCAACGTATTATGACAGAGCTGGAAATCGGCGTCACCTACGTTTATGGCGAAGGGGCTTACACCGGCCAGCGCAAGCGGGTGATTTTGTGCGTAGCCAAAAAACAGCTGTTTCCCAAAATAAAAGAAATCGTCAAGCAGGAGGACGCTAACGCCTTTATGATTGTGTCCTCTGCCAGCGATATTTACGGCGAAGGGTTCAAAGACCATTTTGCAGAGGAATTTTAAGGGAGGGTTTATGGCGAAATCCATCAGAGGCCGGGTCGGGGCGGCGGGTTTGCTGGTTTTGACCCTTTTGTGTCAGGGCTGCGCCGGCGACGGGGAATATTACCGGGAGACCCCTCACGCAGCCGCGGCGGCAGGGGAAACCCGGTTTCGCGGGGACGTCAGCGTCAACAATTATTACGCCCTGCAAAGCGCGGTTATCGGCATGATCGGCAACAGCCGGGAAACCAACACCATTCCCATCAGCAGCGATTACGAGGGCTCGCTGGAGGAGGATTTGGCCCGGGTGACCCAGGAGATCACCACGGAAAATCCCTTGGGCTGTTTTGCGGTGGCCTCCATCGTCTTTGACCAGACTCGAGTGCTTACCTATCAGGAACTGACCATCACCATTCGATATAAGCGGCTTTCCAAGGAAATCGCCGCCATTCAGGAATGCCCCAGTTTGCGGATTTTTGAAAGCCGCCTTTCCGAGCTGCTTTCCGGCTTCGGCGATCAGGGCTTTTATTCCATTTCCGGTCTGGAGGAGGGCGAAGAGGACTTATATGATCGGGCCATGCGCTGCTGGTACAGCGCGGCGGACGCCGCCTATGGCCTGCGGGATATCGCGATACTAACGTACCCGGAAACAGGCGCTAAGCGCATTGTAGAGGTACAGGTTCAGTGGACGGCCAGCCGCCAGGAGCTGCTGGCACAAGGAGAAGAGGCTCGCCGCCAGGCCAAGCAGATTTGCCATCAGTTTCAGGGCGAAACCCTGGAGGAAAAGCTGGAGTTTGTGCGGCAGTACTTGGCGGAATCGGTGGAATATGACGACGAAGCCATGCGGGTGGTGGCTGAAACCGGCGGCCGTCAGGCCAAAACCAGCCTCTATACTGCTTATGGCGCTCTGGCAGAGGGCAGAGCCGCCCAATCGGGTATGGCTCATGCCGCCAAGCTGCTGTTGGACGAGCTGGACGTCAATTGCAGCTTGGTCTGGGGTCGGCGTCAGGGCGTCAGCTGCTTGTGGCTGCGGGTGCAAAGCGAAGGTCAGAATTGCCACTACGATCCCACCGGCTCCTATGGCCTGATGGATAGCCAACAGGCGGAGCAAAACGGATATGAATACAACGCTGCGGCCTACTCATTTGATTAAATCGGCAGGCGATTGCCTCTGCAAAATAGACGAAAAGATTCCACCATAAAAAAGAATAGACTGCGCAGAAGCTCGGCAATTTCAAATTGCCGAGCTTTCTTTTTAGAAAAGCGGGGAAATTACAGTAGGGACGAGGAGCCCCAGCGCAGACGAAGCGAATTTCGTCTCAGAATACGGCGGACCTGCGGCAGAGCCCATATTGGATGAAAGGATGAACGTTTGTTGTTGCATGAATTGCAGACCCTCTTGACAAAACGACCTGTAATGCAGTAAGATATGTGTAATTAGCAGAGGCTAACTTATAACCTCTGCTTTGCTTAAACGCTCGAGTTAGTTATATCTAACTCAAGCGCTGAGGCGATAAAAGAAAAACCAATAAGCGAGGAGTTACTCTTATGAAGCAGAAAAAATCAGTAGAGGACTACTTGAAGACAATCTATATTCTTTCCATGGGAAAAAAGGTCCGTGGTGTTGATATCGCCGAGGCGCTGAAGGTTTCTCGTCCGACGGTTTCCATTACGTTAAAAGAGCTATCAAAAGAAGGATATCTGTTTTTGGATCATGGGCATGGCATACATTTGACAGAGGTGGGCGAGAAAATTGCAAAAGCCACTTATGAGCGCCACAACACGTTCCAACAGCTGCTTACCGGGCTGGGAGTAGATGAAAAGACGGCGGCGGCGGACGCCTGTGAAATGGAACATACGGTAAGCCCAGAGAGCTTTGCGGCGCTCAAACGTTTGATCGATCAACAGCGCAATGGAAAAGACGGCAGAAGTTATGAGGATTGATGGAGTCAATGCAGAGGAAAAGAAGAGAAAACGCCGTTACAACCGAACGGGGCGGGCGATAAGCGTCTGACAGGGGCGGTTTGGCTAAGGCAAAGAGGGTATGAGGATAGAGCGACGCAGGCGGAAAAGGCGATTGATTCTTTGCGCTAAAAAATAAAAATTACTGTAAAAAGCAGGCGACCGCAGCAACTGTCGGCACGGTCGTCTGCTTTATCAACGGTACGCGAATCTTGGCGGCAGAGGGGAGTTATACTCGGTTGAGGTAATCGCATATCAAATCGGCTGTTTTCTCTGGCCCGATGGAGCTGTCTACCGACAATTCATATTGATGGACGTCGCCCCACTCCCGGCCAGAGATGCTTTTATAATAGGAGGCTCTGGCTGCGTCGGCGCGGGCGATACTTTTTTTGCCTTCTTGCTCGGTATCTCCGTACATTTCCATAACCTTTTGTACGCGATAAGACTTGGGCGCATGGATGAAAATTCGCGTCAAATTTTCTCGATTCCGCAGCACATAATCCGCCGCTCGGCCTACGATGACGCAAGAGCCCAGATCGGCGATCATATTGATGGCTTTATCCTGAGCGACGACCGCCTGCTGGACGGCGCTGGCGCTGAGATACAGCTCCCGCATAACCGCATTTTCGTCGGAGTTGATGCCGGAAATAAACTCTTTTGCCAAGCCGCTTTCGCGGGCGGCCAGGGCTGTCATTTCCTTATAATAGCATGGAATGTCCAACTTCTGGGCCACAAGTTGGCCAATCCGTTTTCCAGCGGAGCCATGTTCGCGGGCGATGGTGACGATAACGCCGGGATGGGATTTTTGAAGGACCGATTGGGATTGCTCCGCAGTCGCAGTCTGGCCTTCCCCCTCTTTCAGCTGGTTCCAGAGGCGAACCATGACGGTCGCTGTGGCCGCAATCGCCAGAACGTCCGCAATCGGCGCGGCCCAGAAGATGCCGGTCACGCCCCAAAAGACGGGAGCTACGATAGAAAAGACGATCAGCAATACGTCGCGCAGAATGGACAGCGGCGCGGCGGCTTTTGCATGGCCGATGGATTGCAGGAAGATGGCGCAAACCTTTTGAACGCAAGTAAACAGGATAAGGGATAGATAAATACGCAGACATTGCACTGCAAATTGCGTATAAAGTTCCCCATCCGCGCCGAACATCTGGATAAAGAATAGAGGAAACGCTTCAAATAAAACGGTGCAGATTAGGCAGACAAGGGCCGTCCACTTGATAATCAGCCCCAGCAGCTCCCGCACTCTGTCAAACCTTTTTGCGCCGTAATTGTATCCCACGATCGGCTGCGCCCCGGCGGCAATGCCGATGGCGATATTCAGCACGATTTGGAACAGCTTCATAATGACGACAAACGCCGCCAAAGGAATGTCTGCGCCATAAGCGGAGGTTGCGCCATATTTCACCAGCAGAATGTTGTTGATTACGGTGATGACAACGATAGACAGCTGAGTCAGCAGGCTGGAGGTTCCCAAAGCCATGATTTGCTTCAGCAGCGTCAAATTCCAGCGGAAGCTGCTGCGAGAGATGCGGAAGGTTTTGCTCCGAGTCAGATAAGCCGCGCAAATCAGGAAGCTGACGAATTGCCCCAGGATGGTGGCGTAAGCCGCGCCCTGAATACCCATATCCAACACAAAAATCGCCACTGGATCGCCGACGATATTCAGCGCCGCGCCTACCAACATAGCGCTCATGGCGTATTTGGGGCTGCCGTCTGCTCGGATGATGGAGGCCAAGGTATTTTGCACAAGAGCCAGAGGCATCATGGCGTAGATAATAAAACCATAGTCGTGAGCCAAAGCCAGGTTTGCGTCGGTGGCTCCGATGAGCCGTAGCAGGCCGTCTCCCCAGCAATAGCTGACAAAGATAATTAGGACGCCTCCAAGGAAAGAGCAAAGTATGCTGTTTCCCACGCTGCGATGAATGTTTTCTGTCTCATTTTTTCCCAAGGATACGCTGAGAGCCGCCGCCGCGCCGTCGCCGAAGAAAAGGGAAACGCCCCAGCCGATAACAGTGACTGGAAAAATCACGCCTGTGGCGGCGTTACCCAGATAACTCACGCCGTTTCCCACAAAGATCTGGTCGACAATGTTATACAGACAGGAGATGATAAGAGAAAAGATGCAGGGAACTGCGAATTTCAGCAGTAGCTTTCCGGTTTTTCAGCAGCTAGGTAGTTGGACGCTTGCTTGGATTCTTGCATAAAATGGATACCTCCCATAAAAATGTGCGGACAAAAGGCACGCGCAGACGCGCGTGCCCTTCCAAAAGAAAACGACGCGCGCCGAGCATTACCGTACCGTAATCAGGCTTACGTGCAATGCACTGCGTGTGTCGTTGAATGTCCATATTCGATTGACGTTAGTTAGTTTAGCAAAACGGATTCAAAATTTCAAGGGACAATTTTCACAAAATTTTTGGGGCGCTTTTCAGCGGTCGGTTTTCTTTTTGGTATAAGCGCAAACGCAGAAGCGCCGCTGTTTTTTGCGAAAATTGCAATGTTTAGGCGAGAATGTTCCGTCCAGGTTTTCGCCTCCTCGTCACGCTCTGTCCGCCTGTTTTTCTTCCCGGCCCAGGGCCTGATAAACATAGCGGATCACAACCACGCAAATCGCGAATGTCAGCAGGTCGGAAACCGGCATGGAATACAGCACGCCGTCCAAGCCAAACCACAAAGGGAGCAACAGGGCGAAGCCAACCCCGAACAGCACTTCCCGCGCCATGGAAATAGCGGTGGACGCAAAGGCTTTGCCCAGGGATTGCAGATAGATGAACGTTCCTTTGTTTACGGTGGCCAAAACCGTCATGCTGAGGTAAACCCGGAAGCATTTGACTGCGTATTCTGTATAATAGGCGCTTTCATTGGCCGCGCCAAAACCCCCAATGAGCTGCCGGGGGAATAATTCCACAATCAGCAGCGCCACGGCTCCAACAATGGCTTCCGCCGCCAGCAGACAGGCAAATAGAGCTCTGGCGCGGTCTTTTCGCCCTGCGCCGACGTTATAACCCACGACGGGAATGCACCCTGCGGCCAAGCCCACGGCGATAGAAATGACGATCTGAAAGAATTTCATCACAATGCCCAACACGGCTATAGGGATTTGGGCATATTGTTCCTGCCCAAAAACCGGGTCCAGAGCGCCGTATTTCAGCGTCATATTCTGAATGGCCGCCATAGCCATAACCAGGGAGATCTGCGAAAGAAAGCTGCAAACGCCCAGAGGAAGATATTTTTTTGCGAACGGGCTGTGAAACCGGAAACTTTCTCGATTCAGCTCCACAGCTTTCATATGGCGCAGATACCAAAGGGACAGAGCGGCGGTGAGAATTTGCCCCAGCACAGTGGCTAGCGCCGCGCCCATCATACCCCAGCGAAAAACAAAGATGAAAATAGGGTCCAGGATGATATTGACCAACGCGCCTGCCAGAGTGGAGCTCATGGCAAATTTGGGGCTTCCGTCAGAACGGATGATGGGGTTGAGCGTTTGGCCGAACATATAAAACGGCATCCCCACAGCAATCCAGAAAAAATATTCCTTGGCGTGATAAAAGGTTTGCTCGTTGACCCGGCCGCCAAACAGAGTTAAAATCGGCTCTTGAAAGACCAGATAAAGCGCTGTGAAAACCAGGCTGGAAACGACGCACAACAAAACGGCGCTGCCGATGCTCTTGTGAGCGGCGTCTTTCTTTCCCGCTCCCAGGCTGATGCTGACAAAAGCGCAGCAGCCGTCTCCAATCATCACCGCGACGGCCAGGGCCGCCACAGTCAGCGGAAAGACCGCCGTATTGGCGGCGTTGCCATAGGAGCCAAGATAATCTGCGTTGGCGATAAAAATCTGATCGACAATGTTGTAGAGCGCCGCTACCAACAACGAAATCACGCAGGGAACGGCGTACTTTGCCATCAGCTTGCCGACCCCTTCTGTCTCAAGAAAAGTATTTGCTTTTTGTTCCACAGTTTGCTTCCTCCTCTACATATAAAAAGCGCCCGGCGAGAAGAGCTGGACTTATGCCTTCTGGCCGCGCGCTTTTGGTATGAAATTAGGCGCCGTGTCCGCACGGCAGACGGTTATGCCATCGGGCCGACTGCATAAACGCTCGGAAGGACGGCGCTATGAGCTTCGGTCGGCGTCGGCATCCAGGGGGCGCTCCAGGCGGAAAGCGCCGAGCGGCGCCCTGGACGGCAATAAAAAAACAACGCGCGGCAGTCAACCGGATTTATGCGGAGACGCTGCACGTTGCACTATCAATATAGCGCATGACGATTGCAAAAGTCAAGAACCAATTTTTTCATCCTTATGATTCCTTGCGTCGCTTCTCTTGACAAAAAGCCGATCCTGTGGTAAGCTTATTTCATAAGTTAGCATATGCTAACTTATGAGCTTGACATAGATTTACCCGTCAATTTCCCCAAAGAGTGTTTGGGGATATTATTTCCCTTGATAGTTAGCGAAAACTAACTAAAAAATAAAATAAAAAAGGAGCATTTTTATGAACAAGATTGCGATTGTATTTTGGAGCGGCACCGGAAACACAGAGGCCATGGCAAACGAGATCGCCGAAGGCGTTCGGGCCAGCGGCGGCGAAGCGGAGCTGTTTGCCCCCGGAAATTTTGCGGCCGAACAGCTTGATTGTTTTCGTGCGACGGTCTTTGGCTGCCCTGCCATGGGCGGCGAAGTATTGGAGGAAATGGAGTTTGAGCCGATGTTCGCCGCGCTGGAGGGCTCTCTCAGCGGCAAACGGATCGCTCTGTTCGGGTCCTATGGATGGGGCGACGGACAGTGGATGCGGGACTGGAGCGCCCGATGCGCCGCCGCCGGAGCCAGTCTTCTGGATGCGAACGGTCTGATACTGAACGGAGCGCCCGACGGAGAGGGCGTGGAAGCCTGCAGGGCGCTGGGCCGGAAATTAGCGACGTGGTAAAGCAAGCGGTTTCCCAGACGTTTGAGGCTGTGCTGGTTCGGCAGTGCGCACCTACGCTGGCAGGAATAAAGCCGGGGAGCATATTCTGTTTCAGGCATTCCTCTCTGGAAATCGCCGATCGGAAGGTCCGGCAATGGGACGAACAGCTGGCGCCCTTTGGTCTGTCTGTCCAAATCCTGTTAGAGAGGCCCGATTCCAGCTCCTTGATCGTCTATGTGTTTCGACGCAGCCATTTGGAGCGGACGTTAGCGGACAATGCGTGCCAGAGATTTTTGGCGAAGATCGGATATAAAAGCGCAGATTTGGACGGCCTGTTGCAGCAACTGACAGACCGGTTGCAAACGCAGGCGGAATTCCCTCATGAAATCGGCGTGTTTCTGGGGTATCCTCTCCGGGATGTCATTGGATTTATCGAAAACCGAGGCCGCAATTTTACTTGCTGCGGGTTTTGGAAATCCTATAGCGATCCGGCGGAAATGCAGGTATGCTTTGCCTGCTATCGCAAGTGTATCCATACCTATATCAGTTTGTATGAGCAAGGCGTTCCCATCGAAAAACTTGCCGTTCTGGCGTAAAAATCCTATGGACGGGTCATACTGATAGAGACAGACGGGGGTTTGCAAACAATCCTTCCGCTCAAACTGGATAAACGGAGAGCATAAAATGTCAGAAATTGTGCAAGAGATTTTAATCCCTTTTTTCGGGACCACGTTGGGCGCGGCTTGCGTCTTTATCATGGGCGGCGGGCTTCATGAAAAGGTTCAGCGCGCTTTGATCGGTTTTGCGTCAGGCGTTATGACGGCGGCGTCTGTTTGGAGCTTGTTGATTCCCGCTATGGAGCAGGCGGAGCAGATGGGCCGGCGGGCTTTTCTGCCGGCGGTCGTTGGGTTTTGGCTGGGCGTTTTGTTTCTGTTGGTCTTGGATCGGACGATTCCCCATCTGCACCAAAACAGCGACCAGCCAGAGGGACCTCGCGCCTGCCTCAAGCGGACGACGATGCTGACGCTGGCCGTAGCCCTTCACAATATCCCAGAGGGTATGGCGGTGGGGGTTGTGCTGGCGGGCTGGATGGCCGGAAGCGAAACCATTAGCGCCGCCGGAGCGCTGGCCCTGTCGATCGGCATTGCCATTCAGAACTTTCCGGAGGGGGCCATTATCTCTTTGCCTCTTCGGGGGATGGGCATGGGGAAGGGAAAGGCGTTTTTCTATGGCGTCCTTTCCGGCGCGGCGGAGCCCGTCGCCGCTGTTCTCGCCCTTTGGGCGGCTGGGCGGATTCTCCCAGCCCTGCCCTATCTGCTCGGCTTTGCCGCCGGAGCCATGGTCTACGTGGTGGTGGAGGAATTGATCCCAGAGGCCTCTGCGGGGGAGCATTCCAACCTGGGGACGCTGTTTTTTGCAGCCGGGTTTACCATTATGATGGCCATGGACACAGCGTTGGGATGAGAAAAAGAACAGAAAAAAAGACCCGGCCGTCATCCGGGTCTTTTTTCTTTGCGCCCGAGGCGCAAAACCTTATGAGAAACAAGAAAAGAGAGGTGAAAACACGAAATGGAGAGGAAATTGATGAAGAAAAGATTTCGGTTTTCCTGAGCACATGTTTATTTTATTCTGAAAATGTAACGAAAAGACGCAATTTTTTTGAACAATCTTTGAATTGTCGCCGGCGGGGTTTGCCTTACGAAATGCGTCAGCCTTGTTTGGCCTCTTGGCCGTCGGGCGTTTCTGGTTGATGCAAATAATCAAACAGCTTGAAAATATCTCCTGCGCCCATGGTAAAAATCAAGTCGCCGGGGCGGGCGTGGTCCCGCAGAAATTGGGCGGCCTCCTGGAAATCGGGAGCGAAGACGGCGCCGGGGATTTTATCAGCCAGGCTTTTGGAGGAAATGTGAAAGACGTTGGTTTCTCGAGCGGCGAAAATTTCGGCGAGCACAGCGATGTCCGCATTGGAGAGGGCTCGGGCAAACTCGTTGAACAAAGAGACAGTGCGGGAATAGGTGTGAGGCTGAAAGACGCAGATCACCCGGTTATAGCCCATGGTTTTGGCGGTTTTCAGCGTGGCGGCAATCTCGTCCGGGTGGTGCGCGTAATCGTCGTAAACCGCGGCGCCCTGGAAGGTTCCCTTCCGCTCAAAACGGCGGCTTACGCCGGCGTAACCGCTCAACCCCGCCTCAAAGCTCGTTCCAGGGACGCCCAGATCCCAGCAAACGGCCGCCGCAGCCAAGGCGTTTTTCATGTTGTGTTCGCCGGGCACTTTCAGCGAAGCCCGACAATAAAGCTGGTCAAAGCAGTAAATATCAAAAGAATAATATCCGTTTTCGCATTGAATCCGCTGAGGATGCACATCCTGTTCGGGCCCCAAGCCAAAACGAATGGTCCGACGGCCGCAGCCGGCGATCGCTTCTTCGACCAACGGGTCCTCGCCGTTGGCCACAATCAGCCCGTCCTTGGGAGGGAGGCAGGCGAATTGATGAAAACTGGATACGATGTCTTTTTCATCCTTGAAAAAATCCAAGTGATCCATGCCGATGTTGAGCAGCACGGCTGTTGTGGGAAAAAAGCTGAGAAAGGAATTTTTGTATTCGCAGGCTTCCGCCACGATTAAATCCTGACTGCCGATACGCAGGCTTCCGCCGATCATGGGCAAATCGCCGCCTACCATGACAGTGGGGTCCTTATGGGCGCACAAAAGCGCCTCTGTGAGCATAGAGGTGGCGGAGGTTTTGCCGTGAGTGCCGGCCACGCAGACGGCGTGACGATATCCCTGCATCAGCAGCCCCCAGGCTTGGGCCCTCTCCAGAACCGGAAGCTTCCGGCGGCGGGCCTCCTCGATTTCCGGGTTGGTATCCGGCACAGCGGCCGTGCGGACGACCAGCGCGGCGGCGCCCAGGCAATCGGCGCTGTGGCCGATATGCACTGAAATGCCTTGGCGGCGCAGCTGAGCGACAGCGGGAGAATGATCCCGGTCGCTGCCCTGGACAGAAGCGCCCATGTGCTGGAGCATCCGGGCCAAAGCTCGCATGGATACGCCGCCAATGCCGCACAGATGGACGACCCGTCCCTCGGAAATCAGTTGTCTCAAATGCTGATAATTCATTCTTCATCAATCCCATCCGCAAAATGCGCAAATTCCAAATAAACGGCGCCATGCGCCGCGCCGGCAATCCGGCGGAAGAATCACAATTTTATTATATAACAATTATCGGCGGAGATAAACAAGAAAAATTGTCGGCCGGCATAATCGCTCAAGGCCCGCCTTTATACCTACCGGGACGTTTCGGCTATCGATAGCGGTGAGAATATTGGCCGGGGGAAACGCCCACCATGGCTTTGAAGGTACGGATAAAATGAGAATTATTTGAAAACCCCACGATTTCGCCCACCTGCTGTACCGAGAGATTCTGGCGCAACAGCTCCCGAGCCTTGAGTATGCGCAGATTGATAATATACTCGTTTAAGCCGAAGCCGGTGACGTCCTTGAACACATGACACAGATAATACTTGCTCATATAAAATTGCTGAGCAATACCGTCCAACGTGATGCGGTTTTGATAATTCTGCTGCACATAGGCCAGGATGGGCTGCACTTTGCGGAAGCTGTCCGTTTGTGCGGCGGCGCCCTGGGAATCGACTCGCTGGTAAAGGGAGTTGACATAGAGCAGGAGCTCAGCAAAGGCGATCTGCCGGCGCAAATCGGCGCCATAGCCTTGCCGAGGCGCCTGCTGGGCCTGCCCAGCCTGGCGAAACAGGGCGCAGAGCCGCTGAGTTTGATTCTCGTTCAGCTGGGCCGCGCCGGCGTAAAAGCCTACCGGATGCTCAAAGCAGCGCAGCAGATCGGTTTGAGGGGTGGAAAGCCCCGCCGCATATTCTGGGATAAAGTGGGCCACATATCTGTCATAGCTGGCTTGCTCGGCGCCGGGCAGGCCGGCGCTGCGGTGCAGGTCCATGCTGTTGAACACCAACAACCCGCCGCGCCGGATGGGATAGGCGGATTCGCCAACAAAAAATTCGCCTCCGTCAGTCAGACACAACAAAACTTCATATGTGTCATGAAAATGGAATTTTTCCATCTTCCAGCAGGCGTTCTGGTGAAAGCTCACCGTGTAATCCTGGCAAAAATCGTTTTTATTGTCGGTTTCCATCAAAATTTCCTCCCAAGCCAAGAGCCGGCAAAGGCCCTTTTCTCTTTCAGTATACAATGAAATAACAAGATATGCAAATAATCTGTCAAAATTCCAAAAGATTTTTCTGGCGGCGGAGGGTACAATGAAACGACAAACAATAAAACGCAGCGGGAGAAGCGACGCGTGAGCGCCCAGAAGACGGCGGCGCCCATTCAGAGAAGCCGCGCCGGCCTGGCCGCCTGGCGGCCATATCATGAACTTGAGTCGGATGAACAAACTTTTGGGCTGCTGGCGGCAGAGGGAGGATGTTTACTTCATGCTTCAGCCCGGCCTGCCGTTGGCGTCGCTGCGCAAGATGATCGCCGGCAAAACGGTTCCAACCCAGGGCTGGAGCGCTCAATCGCAAAAAAGCCGGGGCGCTAAAGCGGCCCCGGCAGAAAAATTGCCCATTATTTCAGATATTTTTCCAGGATTTTCGCCGCCAGCTCCACGGTAGCCAAGCAGCGCTGGCCCTCCTGAAAATGCGTGGGTTTGACCTCCCGGCAGACCTCTGCGCCGGCGGCCTGGGTAAATTCCGCCATAAAGGCTTTGATCTTTTCCCGCATTTCCACATTGTCGTGGGCGGGCTCCTCTGGCCCGCCAGTGGCAAGGGCGATGGCCATGGCGCCGCCGGCCGCCGCGCCGCACAGGCTGCCGCAGCAGGCGCCGCCGCTGAAAGCCCCCGCCGCCTTCAGCGCCTGGGCGGAAGCGCCCAGGCGATACTCTTCGTCAGCGGCCAGAAAGATGGATTCCGCACAGCTCCGGTTCTGAGCGATATAATATTTGTATACATGATCCTGAATCATCAAAAAATCCTCCTTTTGTTTTGGGCTTGCCAAAGACCCTGTTCTTATGATACCCTTGTGCCAGGCGGCGACTGCGCGCCGGCCGCGCGACGGGGTTTTTCAAATGGTTTCGCCTTGGCGACGGAGCTCCCCAAAAACGGCTCCAAACGCCTTGGCATCGGCGAAAAGGCATATCCATCCGCCTCGCCGACATGGGTTGCGGCCGTCGGGCCCTCCTGACCGCCCCGACCATTATATCAAGAAAAGAGGGAAAAGGAAATGAGTATTTTTGAAGCGACAATGTTGATCTGTTTTGGCGCCGCTTGGCCTATGAACATCGCCAAATCCCTGCGGATGAAATCCACCAAGGGCAAGAGCCTGTCCTTTCTGCTCACCATCGAGCTGGGATATGTGGCGGGCATTACCCACAAAATTTTGTACAGCCAAGATATCGTGCTGATTTTGTATGTCATCAATTTTTTGATGGTGGCTACCGACCTGACGCTGTATTTTATCTACCGCAGCCGGGAAAAGAAAGCCGGGCTGCAATGAGCGGCCGCCGCATTGCAAGGGTGGAATTTTCAAAAAAATAGAGGGGATTCGTATGGAGAGAGGTTCGCCGGAGGCGATTTATCAGTTGCTGCGGGATTGGAATATTCCTTTCCGAAGCATAGAACATCCAGAAGCGGCGACCATGGAGGATTGCCAGGCCGTGGGCCGGCGGCTTGGGGCGCCATTTTGTAAAAATCTGTTTCTGGCCAATCGGCGGCAGACGGAGTTTTTTCTGCTGCTGATCGGCGAGGACAAAAAATTCCGCACAGCGGAGGTATCCAAAAAAATCGGCCGATCTCGGCTGAGCTTTGGCAATGAGGACAAGCTCTGGCAGGCCTTGGGCGCTCGGCCTGGCTCCATTTCTCCTATGGGCCTGGTCTTTGACCAGGATCGAGAGATTCAGCTGATTGTGGATCAAGATGTGGCCGATTTGGAGGAATTTTGCGTCCATCCTTGCCAAAATACCCAAAGTCTGGCCCTGCGCTGGCAGGATTTTGAACAAATTTTCCTCAAGCGAACAGGTCACATTCCTCAATTTATTGAAATCACAGGAGAAATCCCGGAATAAGCGCTGAAAGAAAAATCCCTTGGAAGCAAGACCTGCTTCCGGGGATTCTTTTTTAGCCAGCCCAGCGGAAACGGATTCGACGGATTATTTTCAACAAAGCGCCGCTGAGCGGCCCTCTGCTTGGGATTTCGTCAAAAACGCAAACGCGCTCCGCGCCAGGTCCGCCTGTAGGTCTGGCGGTTGAAAAGGAGTGAAAACCCCTTTTCAACCGCGTTGCCTTTATCATGAGAGAAGGGGCGCCATTATCGTTCAATCCCATCCCGGGCCAGCAGGCCCTGGGTCGCGTAGTAATGGCGGATTTCCTTCATTTCCGTTACCAGATCCGCCCGATCCAGCAGAGATTGGGGCATATACCGGCCAGTGAGCGCCAGTTCCAGGGAATCCGGCCGAGCGTCCAGCAAGGATAGGGCGTCTTTTTCGGTAAACAGACCGCAGACAATGGCGATGCTGAATTCGTCCAAAATCATCAGATCATATTGACCGCTTTCCATCAGCCGCCGCACATGATTCAGCCCGTCCAGGGCGGCTTGGCGATCTCCGTCGTTGGGCGGTCTGTCAAGAAAACAGCCCCGGCCCAGCTGCTCCACGACAATCTGAGGCAAAGCTTGTTCGATCAGCTGGACCTCGTGGTATTTCATATCTTTGACAAACTGGCCGATATAAACCCGCAGACCGGCGCCGGCGGCCCGCAGAGCCAAGCCCACGGCGGCGGTAGTTTTGCCCTTGCCGTCGCCAGTGTATATCTGGAGATATCCCTTTTCCATAGCTTATTTCCCGAAAATCTGGACAGCTCGAGCCATGTTTTCGGCTACAGCCACGCCGAAGGGACACCGGCTCTCGCAGGCATGGCAGCCGACGCAGTCGCTTCCATGGCGCTCCAACGCCTCATAATGGGCCTGTACCGTAGGGGGAAGCTGAGGCTGGCTTTCCGCCAGGTCCAGCAGCTTGTTGACCTGAGCCACGTTGATATGAGCCGGGCAGGGCAGGCAGTGGTTGCAATACATACATTTGCCCCGCAGAGAAAATTGAGGCGTGGCGGCCAGCAGCAGGGAGTAATCTTTCTCTTCATCAGAAGCCTGCTCATACCGACAGCTTTCCAGTATTTCCTCCGGCGTTCTGGCGCCTGCCAGCACGCTGGCCACAGCCGGCCTGTCCAGAGCGTAATGAATGCATTGGATAGGCGTCAGCGCTATGCCGAAGGGGGAACGTTTGGCGTCCAACAGAGCGCCGGCGGCCAAACTTTTCATTACGGTAACGCCCACGTTTTCCCGCTGACAGGCCTGATAAAACGCTTCGCGGACAGGGTTTACGCCCAGCAGGGGCTGCCGATAGGTGGCCTGATCGAAAAGGGGGGCGGTGGAGCCCAAGCCCTCGGGCAACAGGTCGTAAGCCGGGTTGACGCTGAACAAAATCACGTCAATCAGCCCGGTTTCCACCGCCCGCAGGCCGATAGCCGGGTCGTGGGTGCTAATGCCCAAGGCGCGTATCACGCCCTGTTGCTTTAGCTTCTGCGCATAATCCGCTGTGCCGCCGGCGAAAATCTGGTCAAATTCCCGGTCGGTATCCACGCAGTGCAGCATTCCAATATCAATGTAGTCTGTTTGCAGCCGAGTCAGCAGGTCTTCAAAAAAGCGCTGGGTTTCCCTCAGCTCGCGGGTGCGGCCGTATTGGTCGTCCTTCCAGATTGCGCCAAAATGGCCCTGGATCAGCACGTCTTTCCGGCGGCCTTGCAGCGCCCGACCGATATCCGAGCGGATTTGAGGCTGAGACATGAAGACGTCCAGAAGATTGACTCCCTGGCTCAAGGCGGCGTCGATCACCGCCCGCACAGCCGGGTAGTTCTGCCCCTCCAAATACTCGCAGCCCAGGCCGACGCGGCTAACCTCCAGCCCGGAGCGGCCCAATGTTTGATAGAGCATGGTTTCACCTGCTTTCATGAGAATTGCTATTATCTTATCACAGGGAAGATAAGGGCGCAAGAAAGGGATTGGAAGAAGCAACGGAAACCTCTTACTTTGCTAAAAATGCAACAAAAAAGCGGGCCAAAGCCCGCTTTTTTGGCGCGTTTTATTGCTCTTGAACGGCGCCGGCCAGCTTAGCGTAGCCGTTCCAAGCGAAGAGGGCTTGCTCGGCAGGGTCGCCGTAAACCTGGTCCACAGCGCACAGATAGAGATAGTGGTCGCCCGCCTCTACCGTCTGCTGGAGAGAGCATTGGATCACGACGCGACTGTGGACGGGAACTTGGATGGGACAATCGGGCAGACTGGTCAAGTCTATGCCAAATTTTTCTGCTTTATCTGCGTCTCTGCCGGATACGGAGCCGCAGGACAGAGCGGCTTGAGCCAAATCCTTTCCAGGCATAGCCAACGCGACCTTTTGATTCTGGCGAACCATTTCGCCGCTGTAAGAGGCTTTGTTCATGGCAAAACCGATTAAATTGGGATTGAAAGACAGATAGGTCCACCAGGATACGGCGGCCAGATTGGTTTTTCTTTCAGGCGTTTGGGTGCAAACAAGGGTCAGCGGGTTGGGGGAGGTGAATTTGCTGGCCTGCCCCAGCGTCATTGGTTTCAAAGCCATAACGGTATTATCCTTTCTCGATTGTCAGAGTTTCGATGAAATCGACGCAAATTATAGGGAAGCGCCCAGCTTTTTGGCCTCTTCCAGCTCGGGGCGGTCTTTGATATCGCCCGGTTGAGCCACGCCGCCGCACAGCACTTTGCCAAGGTTGTTCCACTTTAGATGCTTGGTCAAATGATCGTAATACAGAGCGACATCTTCAAAATCGTCGCCTTCGGCGGCCATCAACAGCACGGCGCCTCGGTCGTGGCCCCGCAGCAGGTTGTCGCCGCCCTCTTCCAAGGCAAACAGACGGTCGACGGCTGTGCGCAGCTGACCGCTCATGTTCCAATAATACAGAGGGGAGGCCAGCACGACGATATCGCACGCTTTGGCTACAGGATAAATTTGATTCATATCGTCCTGCTGAACGCAAGGACAATCCTTGGAGCTATCGCCTGCCCAGCAGCCCTTGCAGCCGTGGATATTCATGCTGTCCAGAAAAAATTCCGTTACCTTGTGTCCGGCGCTTTCCGCCCCTTCGGCAAAGGCTTTTGTCAGCCCGGCGGTGTTGCCGGTCTTGCGGGGGCTGCCATTGAGAATCAGAATGTTTTTACCCATTGTTTGTTCCTCCAATTCGGGTCTTGACCCTTGATTTTTGTTTGGAATCTGCTATCATAGTAAACAAACATGGGATAAAAAACAAGTACGCACAATCAAGTGCGATACTTACGGAAAGGAAAGCGTTCGATATGCAGCTGGAATGTATTTTGAAAGAACGGTTGGAAGACACGGGATTTGCTTATACGCTGTCGTTAATCAATGGGAAATATAAGATGACGATTTTATACGTTTTGATGCTCAAAGGCCCTGTGCGCTTCAACGAGCTGAAGCGACAGATTGGCTCCATTTCGTATAAAACGCTTAGCGTCGCTTTGAAGGAACTGGAAGGGGATCGGCTCGTCAGCCGAAAGGAATATCCCCAGATTCCCCCCAAGGTGGAATACAGATTGACGCAGCGGGGCGAGACGCTGATCCCCATCCTGAACGCCATGTGCGATTGGGGCGAGGAAAACAGACTGCCGACGGAATAGGACGCATTGGAACAACGACGCCCCTCGCGGATCAACGATCCTCGAGGGGCGTCGGTCGTGAAGATTGCCGTCTTTTAGCGCCATAGCCCAAAGGCCGGCGGAGCGCTTGGGCTCGTTATTTGGCCGTCGCGCCGTCGCGATGGATTGCAGGAACCTTTTTGGTGAGGGCCGCTGGCGCCATAGCCCAAGGCTGGCGGAGCGCTTGGGCTCGTTATTTGGCCGTCGCGCCGTCGCGACGCCATTGGCGAAATGCAGCGGCGGCGCAACGGGCGGCAGGGGCGGCGCAGTGCCCGCCCCGGGCGGTGCACAAAAGGTCGCCGGAAAGACTGCGTCCTACCTGATCGGCTACGTCCACCGCCTCATGGAAGGGCAATACCGGGTCTTGGCCGGCCAAAGCCCACTGGGCGAAGACGATAGGCATACTGGCGATACACAACACGCGGGACATACAGGGCATATCCTTGCCGCCGGGGATAGGGTCGCAGGGCCAGCCTACGGCAGCCTGAAGCGTCATAGAGGCGGCGGCTTCTGCCTGCTCGGGGGAACCGCCCAGCATCTGGACCAAAGCCGCGGCGGCCATAGCGGCGCAGCAACCGCATTCGCCGGCGCAGCCGATGACTTCGCCGGTGGGATTGGTGCGGGTATAGCAAATGGCGCCTACGCCGGCGGCCACAAACAGGCCCTGAAGAACAGCTTCGTCGGAAAGTCCCAGCTCCTCTTGAACGGCGGACAGCACGCCATAGAGAAAACCGCCTCCTGTGCCCATAGGCCCGGGCACGTTGAGCACGCCGGCTACAGGAGGCTGCCCCGCCGTAACATAGCGAATGGATTTGGAAATTACGCCCATATTCAGAGGCAAACGGGGCAGAGCGGCGTCCCACTTTTGGTAGTGCAGTTCGGTGAAGGGAGTGCAGAGCGGCTTTGCATTTTCTTCATAAAGAGCGTGGGTGCGGCGATGCATGGCGGGTTGAATTTTGTCCCGCATAAAGGCGACGACCTGCTGCCGGTCCCAGCCGGAGGCGGCCATTTCGTAATCAATCGCCACTTCGGCCAGCGTTTTGCCTTGCTCCTGGGCCAGCCGACGCCATATCGCCATGGTGTCAAAAAGCTGAGGTTTTTTGGCCGCCGTGGTGGGGACGGGCAAGATCGGGGGCGTCATGGCGATATCCAGCCCCGTCAACGACTGGATCAGCGATGGATTGGGCGCGGATTCCAGCTTGAACCAGTGCATTCGGCCGCCTTTTTGGCCCTCGCCTGCGCCGGATTCCAAAATGGGTTGGCAGGCGGCGACTTTGGCGGTCAATTCGGCGCCGTCCAAAGCGTTATTGGGGTCAAAGACGTATAATGCGTAGGTATCCCCTTTGCCGGAAAAGGCGTAGCCGTTGACCCACACGGTTTCCACCATGCCGCCGCCGATGGAATTGGCTACAAGGGTCGCCTTTTTGCCCGAAACCCCGGTGAGAATGAATTTCAAGGCGTTAATATGGTCGCTTTCCTTCATGGGGCAGAAAGCAAAGCGGTAGGAGACGCCCTTTTGCTGAAGCGTCTCTTTGACGGCAAAAAAATCTGGATGATCTGGCGCCCGACCCAAAGCGCCGTTGAGCATCCCAAGATCCTCGTTCATCTGCCCGAAAGCTCCGGCAAAAGAGCCTTCTGGGTCCATTTCCACCAGGATATCCGCCGCGTCCTCGCCCAGCAGGGCCCGGCACAGCAGCCCCGCCCGGCAGGGGGCGGCCATATGGGAACTGGAGCCCGGTTGCATCAGCGGGCCGAATACGTCGTTGTAGAACTCTGGATACAATTCTGTCATAGGAGAAGCCTGCTTTCTTTCTCAAAATGGAAAAACAAAAAGCCCGGCTGTGCAGAGGGGCGTAGCCGGGCAAAATGCGTCTTCTTGGGTTTAGTATAGGGGAAAAAGGGACAAAAGACAAGGAAAAACCGCCGATATTAGCAAAATAACCGGAAAAACAGCAAAGCCGCGTTGGCCCTATAAGCAAAAATTACAGCAGAATCGGGACGCGGACAGCAGGGTTGACGGTCAGAGCGCCGGGGGATACGCGGCATTCCAGCGCCAGAATTTCCACTCCGGCCTGACGGCAGCGGCGCAGGGCCTGGCCGAAGGCGGGATCGGTTGCGTCGTTGGGGGCAAAGGATTGGGCGCCTTCCATCTGAATGATAAAAACCGCCATGGCTCGATAGCCTTGCTCCGCGCAGCGAATCAGGCCGTTTAGATGCTTGAGACCCCGTTCCGTGGGCGCGTCCGGAAAATAGCAGCGGCCCTGGTCTTCCAGGGTGCAGCCCTTGACCTCGGCAAAGATTTTTTCGCCTTGGCTTTCGATGTAAAAATCAAACCGGGAATCGCCGAAGACTGTTTCCGGGCGGATCAAAGGCTCCGGGCCGAAAGCGCCGCTTTGGGCCGCCCATTCGCCAAATACCTTGTTGGGGGCGGCGCTGTCCATATTGACGAGCTTATCTTCCTTTTCCACAGCAATCAGGTCGTAAGGGGTGCGGCGGGCCGGGTTTTGGGCTTTTTCCAGGTAAACGGTATACCCTGGAACCAGCAGCTCCCGGCAGCGGCCGGTGTTTTTTACATGACAGATCTGCCGCCGCCCCTCCAGCTCCACATAGGCCACAAAACGGTTGGGCCGCTCCAAAAAGCGGGCTTTCACAACCTGACCGTATTTCACGCCTGGCCCTCCGACAGCTCTTTCAGAAAGAAAATCGCTTTGCGATATCCTTCAAAGCCCAGGCCGTAAAAGGATTTGACGCAGGCCATGCCGGCATAGGACACATGACGGAAGGGCTCTCGTTGGTAGATATCCGAAAGGTGAACCTCTACCGCCGGGATGGACACGGCTTTCAGCGCGTCCAAAATGGCTACGCTGGTATGGGTATAAGCAGCCGGATTGATTACAATGCCTTGGTATTTGCCATAGGCGGCTTGGATAGCGTCCACAATGGCGCCTTCGTGGTTGGATTGGAAGAAATCCGCTTCCACGCCGGCTTCCTGGCAGGCTTGGCGGATGTAATCCAACAAGCTTTCATAGGTTTGGGCGCCGTAAATCTCTTTTTCTCGAATGCCCAACAGATTGATGTTGGGTCCGTTAACGACAAGCAGTTTCATAAAATACCTCCAAAATTGCCTGAGCCGTCTGTTCCGGTCCGTTCAAGGCCCTCAGGGCGCAATCCGCCGTCTGTTGGTAGAGAGGACCGCGCTGCTCCAGCATCCGAGCCAGAGCCGCCGTCCCGCCGGCGGAAAGGGGGCGGCCCTGGGTGGCCAGCTGGTCTAAATCCCGCTGAAGCCAGAGCACAAAGCTATTTTGCCGCAAAGCGAAGCGGTTTTCTGGCCGGAGTACCGCGCCCCCTCCGGCGGCGACGACGCAGCCTGTCTGCGCACTGGCCCGGGCTGTCATTTCGGCCTCTAAATCTCGGAAATAAGCCTCGCCACGCCGTTCAAAAATCTGGGGAATCGACATTCCCGCTTCCTGTTCAATCTGCTGGTCCAGATCGATAAAGGGTCGCCCCATAGCTTGAGCCAGCAGCGCGCCCACTGTGGTTTTGCCCGCGCCGGGCATTCCCACCAAAGCGATGTTGCGCCTCTGCTTTAACAGAGCGGCGCACAGTTGCTCCGCTTTTTCTTCTCCAATAGGCCGGCCGGTAAAGACCTCCGCCGCCGCTTTGGCTTGGGCGGCCAGCATAGCCAGCCCGCCTTGAGCAGGGACGCCCATAGCCTGGGCGGACTGCACAAAGGCGGAGCGCAAGGGGTTATAGATCAAATCCAGAGCGCCCTCTAAAGCGGGAAACGCCGCCGGATCAGCCGCCATTTGCCCCGCATGGGGATACATCCCCACTGGGGTGGCGTTGATTAAAACCTGGGCGTCCAGGTGGCGCTGAGCCAGATTTTCATAGGTCTCCGGCCCTTGGCGGGAGACGACGACAATCTCCCTGGCGCCGGACAGCCGGGCGGCGGCCTGGGCTGTCAGGGAAGCGCCGCCGGAGCCCAGGATCAAAACCTTTTTGCCCCGCGTCTCCACGCCGGTTTGGCGGGCTAAAAATTGCAGGCCGTATAAATCCGTGTTGTCCCCCAGCAGAGAGCCGTCTGGCTGACGGACCAGCGTATTGACGCTGCCGATGGCCTGCGCCCGCTCTGTCAGCCGGGCGCAATAAGGGATGACGGCCTTTTTATAGGGGATGGTGACGTTGACTCCCAAAAAGGATTCATGGAGCAGGAAATTTTCCAGCTGATCCAGCTCCAGCGGACGCAGTTCATAGGAATAATCCCCCAGCATTTTGTGGAGCTGAGGAGAAAAGCTGTGCTCCAGAGGGCGGCCGATCAGGCCATATGTGAAGGCCAATTAAAACACCTCGCTGTAGCTGCCCAAAAAGGTGAAAGATTCCAGGTCGCGGGAAAGGTCGCCTAGCATAGCCGCCGTTTCCGGCGCGTAACAGGAGGCGTCGAAATCGAAGTAGAACATGAATTCAAAATCTTTGCCAGGCATAGGCCGGCTTTCCAGCTTAGTCAGGTTCAATCCCAAAGCGGAAAAGCGGGAAATCAGGTTGTAAAGAGAGCCAGGCTGGTGGGGCAGGGTCAGCGTCAAGCTGATTTTGCTGGCGCCAGGGTAAATTTCCAGCTCTTTGGAAATGCAGATGAAGCGAGTATAATTGTGGTCGCTGTTTTGGAAGTTTTCCAGCAGAGTTTGCAGGCCATAGAGCTGGGCGCAGCTGCGGGAGGAGATGGCGGCCACGTCTTTCCGGCCGCTTTGAGCTGCGTATTGGGCGGCGGCCGCCGTATTGGCCATGGGGACGGCTTTTATTTCGGGATGCTGCTTCAAAAACTCGCTGCACTGGCTCAAGCCTTGGTCGTGGGAGACGATTTCTCGGATATCCTCCAATCGGGCGCCGGGGTTGGCCAACAGAGCGTGGTCCACCTTGAGCTTGATGCTGCGTACAATATGGAAATTGTATTGCTTCATCAGGTCGTAGACCGCCGTCACCGAGCCGGCGGAGCTATTTTCGATGGGCAGGATGCCATAGCGGCAAAGGCCCTCCCGCACCGCTTGGAACACCCCCTCAAATTGGTTGAAATACAGGATGGAGGGCAAAGAAAACAGCTTGTCGCAGGCTTGTTGGGAATAGGCGCCCTCTACCCCCTGGACGGCCACCGCCGCCTTGGATGGAAAGAGCTGGGGCGTTTTTTCCAGGGCCAGCCGGATGCGCTCCTCCAGTTGCGAGCCTTGGCTGAGAGCCTTGTTTTGGCAGCTGCGGCTCAGGTCGAAAAGGGTGTTCCACAGCACGCGGGAATACTGCTCGTAGGGCTCGCCCACAATCTCGGCGATCCGGGCCAGCACCTGGCGCTCCCGGCTGCGGTCCAACACAGGCAGATTGTGATCTTTTTTATAGCGCGCCACAGCCAGCGTCGTATCCATCCGCTTGGCAAATAGCTGAGCCAGTTGTCTGTCGATGTCGTTGATTTGTTGGCGCAGTTCATTCAGTTCCATAAAATCTCCTCGTTTGTTCTTTGTCTGTTTTTCCGTGGCGGACCGTCGTCAGACTGACTGGACGATGAAATCCAGCAAAACCAAAGCGACGACGGCCTCTACACAGGGAACGGCTCGCGGGACGACGCAGGGGTCGTGGCGGCCTTCGACGGTCAGGGAGCGGTTTTCCATTTGAGACAGGCTGACGGTTTGCTGCGGACGGCTGAGGGAGGGGGTGGGCTTGAAAGCGCAGCGCAGCAGGATGGGCATACCGGAGGAAATGCCCCCCAGGATGCCGCCGTGGTTGTTGGTCAGAGAGACGATTTTCCCCTCTTCGCCTATGGCGAAGGGGTCGTTGTGTTGGCTGCCCTGCATGGCCGCTGCGGCAAAGCCCGCGCCGAATTCCACTCCTCGGACGGCGGGTATACCAAAAAGAGCGGCGGCCAACCTGTTTTCCAGGCCGTCGAACATAGGCTCCCCCAGGCCGGCGGGGACGCCCGCAGCGCCGCATTCCACAACGCCGCCCAGGCTATCCTGATTCCGCCGAGCCTCCTCGATCCGCTCTTTCATGGCTTGGCCCGCGGCTTCGTCCACAACGGGGAATTCTTTGCTCCCCGGCGTCAGCAGCTGTTCTTGGGTCAGACGAACCGAGTCGAAGGGACTGTCCTGGATTCCGCCGACAGCGGCGATGTGAGCGCCCACAAAAATCCCTTGAGCGTTGAGAAACTGCATGGCCGCCGCTCCGGCAAAGCACAGCGGCGCGGTGAGCCTGCCGGAAAAATGGCCGCCGCCTCGAATATCGTGATACCGGCCATATTTGACAAAGGCTGTGAAATCCGCATGGGAGGGCCGAGGCAGGTCCTGCAGCTGGGAATAGTCCTTGGATCGGGCGTCGGTATTGCGGATCAGGGCGCAGAGAGGCGCGCCGCAGGTGTAGCCGTCCGCCGTCAGGCCGGAGAGAATTTCGGGAAGGTCCGCCTCCTTTCGAGCGGTGGAATAGGGCGCTTTGCCCGGCGCTCGTCGCGCCATAAAGCGCTGGATTTGCTCCAAATCCAGCAGGCGGCCGGCGGGCAGGCCGTCAATCGTCACCCCAATGGCCGGGGAGTGGGATTGGCCGAAAACGCTGATCTTCAGTTTATGACCGAACGTGGAGCTCATGGACCGACCCTCCTAAGGTTTGATAATCCGCCCAAAAGGCGGGGTAGGATTTGTCGGCGGCTTGCGCGCCGCAAATTGTTACAGGCCGTCGGCAGGCGCAGGCGGCCGCGGCGGCGGCCATGGCGATTCGATGGTCGCCAAAGCTTTCCGTCCGGCCTCCGGTCAGACCGCCGCCCTGGATAATCAGCCCTTCCGGCAGCTCTTCCGCCTGGCCTCCCAGAGCTCGGATCAGGCTGGCGCAGGCGGTCAGCCGGTCGCTTTCCTTCAGCCGCAGCCTTCCGGCGTGAATCACTTGGGTTTCCCCTTGGGCGCAGGCCGCCACAATGGACAGCGCAGGAATTAAATCGGGGATTTCAGCGGCGTCGACGACGGCGCCGCGAAGCGGACCGGGAGATACTTGGGCGACGCCGTCCTGCCAGCGGACCTGAGCGCCCATCCGAGTCAGAATGTTAAGCACGGCCTTGTCCCCCTGAGGAGATGCTAAGTCCAGACCGGTTACGGCCACGCCCCGGCCGTCCAGCGCCCCGGCGCACAGCCAGAAGGCGGCGTTGGACCAATCTCCTTGGGCCTGGACGCTGCCGGGAGAGCGGTAAGCCTGGCCTGGGAGAACCTGCCAGCTGTTTTCAAATGTTTGCACGGCGACGCCGAAGCGCTCCATGGCGGAAACCGTTAGGTCCACATAGGGAGCCGATTCCATGTTTCCTTCGATCTCCACACGGCAGCCTTCCTCCAGCAGAGGAGCGCACAAAAGCAGGCCGGTGACAAATTGAGAGCTGACGCCGCCAGGCAGTCGGAACAATCCGCCTGTCAGCCGGCCGCTGGCGGAAAAGGGCAGAGTCGGGGCGGAAAAGTCCATACCATGAACCTCAAGCTGCTCCGTCAGCTGGGTTAAGGGGCGCTGAGGCAGGCGGCCTCGGCCTTGGAAGGCAGTTTCCGCCCCCAAAGCGCCGACCAAAGGGAGGAGAAAGCGCAGGGTGGAGCCGCTTTCTCCGCAGTCCAATACAGGGGAGGCGGCAGGCGCTTGTATGGGAGCGATTTGCCAGCGATTCGGCGCGGTCTGGCGAATGTCCGCCCCCAGAGCCTTGAGGCAGTCCATGGTGGCCAGGATATCCTGGGATAGGCTTTGCAGGCCCAACTCGGTGGGTCCGTCGGCCAAAGCGGCGCAAATCAGCAGTCGGTGGGCGTCGGATTTGGAGGCGACGGCAGGGATTTGGCCGGCCAGAGGGCGAGGGTCGACGACGACGTCCATCAATGTTCCTCCCCTAAGCCGGCGGCGATCAGCCGCTCCAGTTGGTCTGTCGGCAGAGTTTCTCGACGGCATTGGCCAATGGTTTCCGGCAAAATCAAAGTGATTTGGTCGCCGCGGCGCTTTTTATCCCGAAGGGCCGCCTGCGCCAGCTGACTGGCGGAATAGGAGCAGGAAGAGGGCAAATGACAGGCGTCCAAAGCCTCCAGAAGAGCGGGCGTGCAGTTGTGATGAGAAAAGCCCAGCGCGTAAGCCGCCCGGCACATCACCGTCATGCCGACGGCGACCCCATGGCCGTGGGGCATGGTATAACCGCTGCATCGCTCCACCGCATGGCCCACAGTGTGGCCGAAATTCAGCAGCTGCCGGGCGCCTTGGTCCCGCTCGTCCTGACGCACCAGTTCCGCTTTGATCTGCACGCATTGGGCCACAATATCGTCCATATCTCGGCGATGAATCCCCTCTCGGAAGGCTTCAAACAACGCAGGGGAGGCGATTATGCCGTATTTCAGTCCTTCGGCGCAGCCGTCGGCAAAATATTGGTCGGGCAGCGTATCCAGGGCGGCGGTGTCGCACACGGTCAGAATGGGCTGGCAGAAGGCGCCGGCCAGGTTTTTGCCGGCGGGCAGATCCACAGCCGTTTTGCCTCCCACCGAGCTATCGACGGCCGCCATTAAGGTGGTAGGCAGCTGCACAAAGGGGATTTCCCGCAGGTAAACGGCGGCGGCAAAGCCGGCGATATCTCCTACTACGCCGCCGCCCAAAGCCACGACCAGGTCGGCCTTGGTCAGGCTGTTATCGGCCAGAAAATTCAAAATAGAGCCCAGAGTATTCAGGGTTTTGGATTGCTCGCCATGGGGAATAACCATCTTTTTTGGCGAAAAGCCAGCGTTTTCCAGAGAGGCGCAGACCCGAGCGCCATAGAGCTTGTCCACATTGTCGTCGGTAATCACAGCGGCGACGCAGCGCGGGTGAACCTGGGCGATCAATCCGCCGCATTTGCTCAAAAGGCCCCGTTCGATCTGGATATCATAGGTTTTGGAAGCCTGAACGGTCACTGTTTTCATGCTTTCACCTCATTTGCTTTCTGTTTTTGCTCATCCGTCGCTTCTTTGCGCAGGCGGGATTGCCGCAGCAGGTCGAAGAGTTTTTCCCGCTGCCCCTGGCGCACAGCCTGGCCATATTCGGTCAGCCGCTGGGCCATGGAATCAATTTCATCCGCCAGATAATCGGCGTTATCCAAAAAGAGCTCGGTCCACATGGTTTCGTTCAACCGGGCCACTCGGGTCATATCCTGAAAACTGCCGGCAGAAAAGCCCAGAAAGCCCAAAGCGGCGGGGCTGCCGATATAGGCGCAGGAAATCACATGGGCCAACTGAGAGGTCAAGGCGATCATCCGGTCGTGCTCCTCCGGGGTGGAACGCTGCATGCGACTAAAACCCAGAGACAGGAAAAACTCGCTGGCCCAATCCAATTTGTCCTGAGGAAAATCCTCTGCTGGCGTCAAAATCATGGAAGCGCCCTGAAACAGATCTTTGCGGGAGAAGGCGAAGCCGCTTTTCTCCATGCCCGCCATAGGATGCCCGCCCAGATAGAGGAAGCCATGCCGCCGAGCTAGCCGCTCCAGCGGGCCGCACACCGCTCGCTTGACGCCGCACAGATCCACAACCAGGCAGTCCGGCCCGATTTTTTCGGCGCAGCCGGTCAGAAAGTCTACGGCGGCTTGGGGATATAAGGCGACCAGCAACAAATCGCACCGGGATATCTGATCCGGCGAAAGCGCCTCCTCAATGGCGCCATGAAGCAGCGCTTGCTCGATAACGGCCGGGTCTTTGTCAAAGCCCAACACATGGCGGCCCAGAGCGGAAGCGGCCCGCGCCATGGAGCCGCCGATCAGCCCCAAGCCTACGACGCCAATCGTCAAATTCTCGCGTTTTTTATCGGTCTGCATAGGGTCGAATCGCCTCCACTTTTTTCATCAATCCGTCGAAGGCCTCCGGCGTCAGGGACTGGGGGCCGTCGCACAGAGCGTGAGCCGGATCGTTGTGTACTTCGATAATCAAGCCGTCCGCTCCTGCGGCGGCGGCGGCCAGCGCCATGGGCTGCACCAGCTTTGCGGAGCCCGTGGCGTGACTGGGGTCGACGATCACCGGCAGATGGCTCAGGGAATGGAGCACGGGAATGGCGGAGAGATCCAGCGTGTTCCGGGTGTAGGTTTCAAAGGTACGGATGCCGCGCTCGCACAGGATCACCTGGTCGTTGCCGCCGGCCATCACATATTCGGCGCTCATCAGCAGCTCTTGAAGGGTGTTGGCCAAGCCTCGCTTGAGCAACACCGGCTTGCGCAGCTTGCCCAGCTGCTTGAGCAGCTCGAAATTCTGCATATTTCGAGCGCCTACCTGGATAATATCCACATCCTCAAACAGGGGGATATGAGAGGCGTCCATAATTTCGCTGACAAGGGGCAGACCGGTCAGCTCTTTGGCCTTCAGCAGCAGCTTGACGCCGTCGCCATGAAGGCCCTGGAAGGCATAGGGAGAGGTTCGGGGTTTGAAGGCGCCGCCCCGGAGAATTGTGGCGCCGGAGGCTTTTACCGCTTGAGCCACGGCGCAGATCTGCTCCTCGCTTTCCACCGAGCAAGGGCCGGCCATCACGGCGAAATGTCCGCCGCCGATTTTGACGCCGCCCGCCTCGATCACCGTGTCTTCTGGATGAAATTTTCGATTGGCGTTTTTGAAGGGTTCCTGAATGCGTTTGACGTCCTCTACAATGTCCAGCGCTCGGATGACGTTGATGTCCACCTTGGAGGTATCTCCCACCAAGCCCACAATGGTCTGGTGCGCGCCGACGGAAATATGAGCGTCCACTCCCAGTCCCTGGAGCCATTGGGTCAGCGAATCCAGTTGGGTTTTGTCCGGGTTTTTCTTGAGCAATACAACCATGATAATCATTCCTCCGCATTTTTCTTTTTTCAGCGTCGCGCCCGCCCAGGGCAATAAAAAAGGTTCCGCGGCGATTGAATTTCGCTGCGGAACCTGTCGTTTGTTTTTCGGAATCCCTGGGGGTTCAACAAAAGCAGTTTCTTTTTACAGCAAAACTCAAATAAGCCTTACCAAAGAAGTTGGTAAAGCTAAAGTAAAAGTAATATTCCGCTGTAAAAAGACGGTTATTCATAAACAAAAAGACTCCTGTCTTTGTCTGGCTTCATCAGCAGGATACCACAACCGGGACGGAATGTAAAGAGGAAATTTCACTAAAAAACAAAAATAGTCCCCCAGGGGGACTATTTTTTGCAGCTTCATCCCGCTTTTACAGCAGCCGAAACAGAGAGCGAGTCAGCTCTTTGCAGTTCAGCGCCAGCACGGCTAAAAACATTAAAATCTGCCATAAGGGCCAAAGGGGCGGCTCGGCCAGCATCACCCAGGCTTGGGCCAGCGCCAAGGCGGAGCCGGGCAGGAATTTGAGCAAATGCCAGCGCACCGGGATAAATCGGCGGGTGTGGACGCCCCGAACCAAAAACATCAGCAGGTAGCTGAGAAAAGTGGAGAGGGCCGCGCCCATAACGCCGATTTTCGGGATGAGCAGCAAGTTCATGCCAATATTGGCCCCGGCGCTGAGCAAAGTAGTCAGCAGCGTATAGACGCTCTGCCGCTCCACCATATAGATACTGCCCAGGAAGGTGGCCAAACAGGAGCAAGTGGCTCCCAGCACCAAAGGAGGGATATAACGCCAGGCGATGTAATAAGAGGGGGCGGCCAGCAGCGTCACCATCAGTTTGGAGGTCATAATCAAACCGGAAGCGCCCACCAGAGCGATGCATTGGTAGGTGGAAAACACATTGGAGAAAAAGCGCTGCTGTTTTTTGGGGTCCTCGGAGACAATGGAAATTTGCCAAGCGTCCCCAAAGATGCTGGCCACAATGCTTAGAATATGGGGAATTTTATTGGAGATAACATAGACGGCCACCGCCGCGCTGCCCACAGAGTGGTCCGCCGGCAGATTCCAGCTTGCCTTTAAGGCTTTTCCAGCGGCGTTGAGCAGTCTGGGAAGCTGGTTAATCAGCCCATCCGCCGCTTGGCCGCTCTGGTTCAGCATATATTCCAGCATATACTGATCGCTCATGCTGACCACCCAGACGCAGATCATAGTGGGAATCAGAGGGATCGAATAGCGCAGCATGGTAAAGGCCACGCTCCTGTCGATGGCGGACAAGCTGAAATATCGGGAAAGGGAGGCCATCCGCCACAGAAACAAAGTGGAAAGCAGGTCGGATAGAATGGTAGCCAACAGGTAGCCGGTTACGCCCAGATCAAAAACAGCCAGCAGCAGAATATTGAGGCCGATGGTCAGCAGAGTCCGCAGTACGCCGTCCAAGGCGAAGAGCTTGGTGTATTTGCGGGCTTGGACAAATTGAGCGCATACAGAATGCAAAGCGCTGGCCAGCACATAGGCCAGCGTCAGCAGGGCGTAGCCGTCCAGAAAGCTCAGGCGCCGAAGCAGAGGGGTAAAACAGGCCAATAGGCTGGAGCCTGCCAGCACAGTGACCAACCCCATGGAAAACACGCCTTTTTTATTGCTGTTTTTTTGCAGCCCGAAACGGATCACGGAGTTGGCGATGCCGGCCGAAGCCAGAGGCATCAACAGATTGCAGGCTTGAGCAATCAGGTTGGCGGCGCCATATTCCGTCTGCGAAAGAACCCGAGTATAAAAGGGCATCAGCAAAAAGACCAAAACCTTGGAGCTGAAGCTGCCCACAGCTAAAATCAATGTGGTGGAAACTAATTTTCGGTAAGAATTATTGGAACTTTTGGAACTCATTGCGGCGCTCCGCCTCCTTTGATAGGTTGGGGGTCAATCGGGTCCGCAAGGGCGGACGGCCAAACAACGGGGTTGGACGGATCATTGGGCCCGGACAATGGCGCAGGGGCTTTTGCGCAAAAGGTCGCGTCATTGAAGGCGCGTCAGGGCTCTGCCGTAGGCAGGACGCCGGGAGTCCGGCGCGACGATTTGCGGCGATTTATTGGCCGGAAATCTATCTAATCTATGGGGGCCCCGCAAAATCAACGATTTTGTGGCTCTGCCGTAGGCAGGACGCCGGGAGTCCGGCGCGACGATTTGCGGCGATTTATTGGCCGGAAATCTATCTAATCTATGGGGGCCCCGCAAAATCAACGATTTTGTGGGGACGTGTTAGAATACAGTATACCAAAAATAAATCCGCTTTGATACGGTTTTTGATAGATTTTTATCGGTTAGAGCAAAATCCACAAATAGGGGTGGCGTTAGGGCAAAAAAAGGTGTATACTAATAAAATCGATATTTTGAGATAGGCGGTGTAATGCGGCGGCATGAATATGAAAAAAATGAGTATGTGGACCATGGCGGCTTGGTTCTTTGGCCTGCTGGCGGCAGGGGAGACGATCCGCATGATTTATCTTTGGGCTACAGGAGGAAAAATTAGTCCCATCGCATGTCTGATGGAGATTTTGCTTCTCCTGTTGATTTCCTTTTTCTGTAGCAATAAAAATCGAAAAAAGCAGGAAGAAGCCCGGCTGAGCGGCCCCTTGGTGACGGAAGAACGGCAGAAACAGGCGAAAAAGGGCCAAAAGGAGCCCATCGTCATTTGCCCGGAGGGCAAGCCCTATTTGATTGCCGCAATCGGGTTTTATGTCGTATTTTTGGTTTCTGCGATCGCGATGCTGGTTTGGTTTTCCTGGCCGAAAGTGTTGCTCAGCGGCACGTTGGGCGGCATTTGCCTCTATGACCTTTACAAATATATGCGCATCAAAACAGATATCGCCGCGGCGAAAGACAGAGAGGCGTTTTTGCAGCGGAAAAAGCAGGCCCGCCGGGAAGCGCTGAAGCGCCGGCAGGAGGAAGAGGCAAAAAAAGCGGCCCAAGCTCTGGAGCAAGGGGAAAAGGAAGAAAATTAAAAAGGACCCTAAAACAACGCCGACAGATTGCGCTCTGTCGGCGCTTTTTGTCGCCAGAGGCTGGAGCAGGCTCCAGATTTATAAAACAAAGTTTTTATGAAAATTCCTTTTCAAAAGCAAGAGGGTTTGGTATGATGAAAAAAATCCGCGGCTCGAAACGGCGCGGATAAAACCACAGATCGAAAACAGAAAAGAGGAAGAAACATGGAAAACCAAGCGGCCTGGAAAAAGTGGATCCTATCCTTCGGCATATTTGCCTGTGTAGGCTCCACGATTTTCGCCAGCCCCATTGTTCAAACCCTGTCGGAAGCGTATCCCGACGAATCCATGACCACCATCCGGCTGATTACCACCATTCCTTCCCTGATGTCCTTCACGCTGGCGCTGGCGTTCGCCTCGCTGGTGGGAAAAAAAATCCGATATAAAACCGCGTTGGTGGCAGGCTCTCTGCTCAGCTTTGTGGGCGGCGTGCTTCCCGCCTTTTGGAACCAGAGCTTCGGCCAGATTATCGTCGCCCGCTTGATTTATGGCTTGGGCTTTTCGATGTTCGCCTCCCGAAACGCTGTGGTCGCCCAGAGCTTTGGCCAAAAGGACGCGGCCTTATGGATGGGGCGGGGCACGTTTTTGGGCAATGTCATCTCTATTTTGGGTCAGCTGGCCAGCGGCAGGCTGGGGGATATCAACTGGCGGTATTCCTTTTTGCTCTATTTCGTCTGCTTGGGCGCTATGATTGTCAACCTCCTGCTGTTTCGGGAGCCGGAGAAGGCGGCGGAACAGAGCAAAAGCGAATCCGCAGGGCAGAAGGAAAAGCTGTTTACGCCCATTGTCGTAATCTTTGCGCTGCTTTCCGTTTGTTCCGCCCTGTGCGTTTATCCGTATATCAGCAGCATTTCCAATTTTGTGGCGGCCCGGGGGTTGGGTTCCGCCTCTCAATCCAGTTGGGCCAGCGCGGCCTTTTCGCTGGGCGGCGCGGCCACAGCCCTGCTGTTTGGCCGGTTTTATCGGGCTCTGGGCCGCTGGACGGCCAATGTGGGCTATGTGATTGTGATCCTTGGCTATTTGTGCGTCCTTTCAGCCAATCATATCGCCATGGTGGTGCTGGGAGGCGTCCTGTGCGGCGCAGGCAATAACCTGACGGTTTTGTTTATTCCCAAACGGGTGTTGGAGAGCGTGGGCCCCAGCCGCCAGGCTTTGGCGGTGGCGCTGATGGCCGGCGCCATTTCCTTTGGCTCCTTTTTCTCCAGCTATTTCATGGTGGCGGCCCGCAGAGTCGGCTCTTTCCTCCCCTTTTTGCACAACGAAGTGGAAGCCGCCTTTTTCGCCGGCATCTGTCTGTTTCTCCTGATGTTTGCGGCGCTGGCTGTTTTGAATATGCGGGAAAGCAAAAAATCCGCCTGACGTTCGGCGGCCCATTATTTCATCCAAAGAAAAAAGTTCGCGCCATTCACAAGGCGCAAGCCGCCCTCATTTACTGTAATAGTGTAATTACAGCAAAGGGGGCGGCTTTTTTGGCTTCAAACCAACCGAACCAAACCGCCGGAGCCAACCCGGAGGAGCGGGCCTCCGTCCAGCCGCCGGTCAGGGGATTGGAAAGCCTGGATACCCAAATGCTGATGATGTTTGTCTCGCTGGTTTCCGGAATGCTGGCCTTGGCCTCCCTCCAGGGGCTGAAAGAGCAAGAGCTGGGCTTATGTCCAGGCAAAGATTATGGTTATCTGCAAACGCTGAGCCGGGTCGCTGTGGCCTTGGGCGCGGCGGCGGCTCTTTATTTTGCCTATCTGGCCTGGATACAACACCGGCGGAACCCCAAAAGCGGCGTATTGAACTGGCTGTTTTTCGCCAATATCTGCGCCGTCGCCGCGGTGTTGATTAAACTGGATATGGTTTACCTTCACCCGGATATTTCTGTCGAGCAGCTGGAGGAGGAATTGGAGTAGCCGCCTCGGGTCGGCCGGACAGTTGCGCATGGGCCTATCCCTCCGCTTCGCTAACAGGGGTTGTGGCCTCCGGTCTTTGCGGACAGAGAGATTCGGCGTTTGGGGATATCTACCTCCAAGACGGATACCGAGATTTGGTCGCCTACGGCCACGACCTCAGAGGGATGGCGGATAAACCGGTCGGACAGCTGAGATATGTGGACCAAACCATCCTGATGGACGCCGATATCCACGAAAGCGCCGAAATCCGCTACGTTGCGAACGACGCCGGTCAGCTGCATACCAGGTTTCAGATCCTCGATTCCCAGCACGTCGGTGCGCAGCAAGGGCGGGGGCAGCTGGTCCCGGGGGTCCCGCCCAGGCTTTTGCAGCTCCTCCACAATGTCCAACAGCGTGGGCAGGCCCACGCCGCAGCGAGCCGCGGCGGTTTCCAGGCCAATTTCCTTTAGCTTGCGGGGCAGGTCCGCCATGGCCGGTTTGCCTGCGTCGGCCAGGGAAAAGCCGCATAAATCCAGAAGCGCCTTGGCCGCCGGGTAGGACTCTGGGTGGACGGCGGTGTTGTCCAGCAGGTTTTCGCCGCCAGGTATGCGCAAAAAGCCGGCGCACTGTTCAAAGGTTTTCGGCCCCAGCTTGGCCACCTTCAGCAGCGCCTTTCGGTTGGGGAAGGGGCCGTTTTCCTGGCGATAGGCCGCGATATTTTTGGCCACAGCCCCGCTGACGCCGGCGATTCGCTCCAGCAAGGCGGGAGACGCGGCGTTGAGGTCCACTCCCACGGCGTTGACGCAGTCTTCCACCACGCCGTCCAGGGCTTGGCTCAGCCGGGCCTGGGGCATATCGTGCTGATATTGCCCTACGCCAATGGATTTTGGATCGATTTTCACCAGCTCTGCCAGAGGGTCCTGGAAGCGGCGGGCGATGGAAACCGCCGAGCGCAGCGTCACGTCGAAATCTGGGAATTCCTGAGCCGCCAAGGGGGAGGCGGAATAAACCGAAGCGCCCGCCTCGCTGACCACCATGTAAGAGAGGTTTCCGCCGTATTCCCGGATAAATTCCGCCGCGAAAATCTCTGTCTCTCGGGAGGCCGTGCCGTTGCCGATGGCAAAGCAATCCACATGATGTTTGTCGCACAGGCGGCGCAGGGCGGCTTTGGCTTCGGCTGTCTTTTCATAGGGCTTTGTGGGGTAAATAACGCCGGTTTCCAGCACATGGCCGAAGGGGTCCACCGCTGCCAGCTTGCAGCCCGCCCGGTAGCCCGGGTCCAGGGCCAGCACGGTTTTGCCCCGGACGGGGGGCTGCATCAACAGCGGCCGGAGGTTGGCGGCAAAGGCCCGAATGGCCTGCTCCTGGGCCGTTTCCGTCAGCTCGGCCCGGGCCTCCCGCTCCAGGGAGGGGAAAAGCAGCCGTTTCCAGCTGTCCTCCGCCGCCTGACGGATAAGCTCGGCATAGCGGGCGCTGGGCCGAAGGGCGAACTGCCGCACAATCTGCAAGGCGCCGGCCTCGTCTGGCTCAATGGAGATTTTCAGCGCCTGCTCCCGCTCGCCCCGGTTGAGGGCCAGCGTCTGGTAGCCCTTTAGGCGGGAGAGTTTTTCGGTAAAATCATAATAAAGCCGATAAACTGTGTCCTCCTCTCCGGCGGCTTTGGAGCGCAGCGCGCCAGTCCGGCGGATATGGGTCCGAAGGCGTTTGCGCAGAGCGGCGTCCTCGGCCAGCTCCTCCGCGATGATATCCTGGGCGCCGGCCAGGGCCTGCTCAGGGGTTTCCACGCCCTTTTCCGGGCAAAGGTAGGGCGCGGCCAGCTGGGCCGGGTCCGCTGGGCCTTGCCCCTGGCGCAGGGCTTGGGCCAAGGGCGCCAGCCCTCTTTCCCGGGCGGCGCTGGCCCGCGTGCGGCGCTTGGGCCGATAGGGCAGATAAAGGTCTTCCACTTCGGCCAAGGTGGCGGCGGCGTCGATGGCGGCGGCCAGCGCAGGCGTCAGGGCTTCTTGGGCCTCGATGGCCTCCTTCACCTGGCGACGGCGCTGAGCCAGACCCCGCAGATACTCCAGTCGCTCCGCCAGCAGGCGGATGGCCTGGTCGTCCATGCCGCCGTGTTGCTCTTTGCGGTAACGAGCGATAAAGGGCGCCGTGGCGCCCTCGTCCAGCAGGCGGATCACCGCCCGGATATGTTCGGGTTTGGCCGCAAGCTCCTTGGTCAGCAAACCGATCAGATACTCCAGCTCTTCTGTCTGTTCCATCTATACTCTCCTTTGGGTTTTTTGCAATTCTACAATATTATTATACCCCCGACGCCGGCTTGGGGCAAGATTCTCCCGGCGGACGCTTGCCGACAGCCGTTATCGGTGATAAAATTGTGGATAGTAAAATAGACTAAAGGCGGAGCCGGACAGATGAATATAATCAACACAATTTTAATTGAGGACAACCAGGCGGAATGCTGGGCCCTGTTGGAGGCCGCCAAGGAGTATCCCGAAATCGCCGTTACTGCGGTGACAGACAGCGCTATCAAGGCCGCCGAACTGCTGACCCAGCATGAATTTCACGCCATGATCGTAGACCTGGATTTGCCCGAGGGCGACGGAGTCAACCTAATTTGCGATTTGCCTTCCTACTGCCTGCATTCTCGCCCGTTGGTGTTGGTAACCACCTGCATCACGTCGGAAACCGTTTTTCGCTGCCTGCGGGCCTATGGGGCGGACCATATCATGCGCAAGGGGGACCCGTCCTATAACGCCGCTTATGTGATGCAGACCCTGGCCCGCATGGCGCCTTACCGAAACCCATGCCCCAATCTGCCGGCGACAAGCTGGACCCAGGCTTTTTCGCCGGAGGAAATGCGCCGGCAGAATGTGCTGGACCGCATTGGCCGGATGTTGGTTTCCTATGGCGCCCGGCCCAATCTGGACGGATACGACTTTATCATCGAGGCTGTCAAAGCCTTTATGGAGGCCAGCGGCCCGCCGCCCTCCTTATCAAAAGAAGTTTATCCCGCCATCGCCCGGCGATATGGCAAAAGCTCCGCCAGCGTGGAGCATTCCATTCGCCATACCATCGAAAAGATGTGGAGCGCCAACCCCCAGCGAATGCGGAACGACGGCATCCCCTGGGACCCCAAAACAGGAAAATGCACAAACGGCTGTCTCTGCCGCTTTCTTGCCGCTCAGTTTCGGGCGGATTATCGCGGCTATGTGACAGGAGAAGGCAGATAAGCCCCCGAAAGGGGGCTTTTTTGCCTTAAAAAATTGCAAAAACAAGAGAAGACGGACGGTTGCAAGAAAGTATACATTCTTGCAAAATTTTTTGAGATGAAAATTTTGTGTGAAAAGGGCAGAAAATCTTCATTTCAGCTATTGAAAATTGGCTCTTTTTATGGTATTGTTAGCTTGTGAACGAGAAGACGGGCGGTAGCAGAAAGGTATACTTTCTTGCAAGTCCCGTCTTTGCGGCGAAAGGAGGCAGGGGAGAGATGGCAGAGCAAAAGCCAGTGATTCCAAGGGAAGACTACCTGCGCCTGCTAAGCCTTGCGGAGGATTTTTACCGCCAAAGCCGGCAGAGCGACAAGAATATCCCGCCAGAAGATCTGGTATCCGCCCTGGTGGGACAGACGGCGGACATTCTTGCAAAAACCTCCCGTCAAGATCGGCGGGCCCGCCAGGCGGAGGGCATCGCTCAGGCCAAGCGGGCCGGCGTGCGCTTCGGCCGCCCGATGGCGCCGACGCCGCAGGATTTCCCGGCTCTGGTCCAGCGCTGGCAAGCAGGCGAAATCACGTTTCGCCAGGCGTTGTCCGCCTCGGGCCTCAGCGAATCTACCTTTTACCGCCGCCTGCGGCAAAGCCGTCAGGCCCAAGCAAAGGCCCCTCAAGGGCAAAACCTTTTGACATAGAGGGAGGAGGATGTCGATTCAAAACAGGTTTGAACCCCGCACAAAAATAAAAGGAGGATGCAAAAACATGAGAAAAAGACTTTTGTCAGCTCTCTTGGCCCTGGCCATGATGCTGACGATGCTGCCGACAGCCGCTTTTGCGGCGAATGGCGATGGAAAAGTTGCTCCTGAAGTGGAAGCCTATGGCTTTGTTTGGGAAGCCCAACAGCCTAATGCGAATCTCGATGACGAAGGCACGTATAAGGCTGGTTCCGACTGGATGGGCGAAACCATGTGGGTAGCCCTGAAAGAGGGATCTACTCCTGGTCAGAATCTTTGGTTTGAAGTGACTGTTGGTCAAGATGTCTGGGGCTGCGCGGCTACAACTAGCACAAAGAATATGTTCGCGTTCAGCTTCCTGAATCGCACCACTCAGTGGGAACAAGCTCCTCAGAATATCACTGTGGGCGAAGGTCAGACACATGCTGAAAAATATCTGGCCGACAAAAGCGATGGGAAGGTTATTCTGAGAGTTTATGTAACGGAGTCTCTGTTTACTTCGCAGAGCCATACCTTACCCCAAGATGCAACTCCTATCTTTGAGAAAGAAGTTGTAATTACTAAAGGCCAAAACACATTGGTGAAGGTTCCTTCTGCTGACGAAGCTGCCCCTGTCTTTGTAGCTGCTTCCAACGATGTGTTTGCTACGAAGACAGTTGCTGATGTCCAGGAGGGCACAATTGCTTTCGGTAAGCCTGTAGCAGGCCAAGAAGCCAATAAGTATACTGTTGCCATTAGCGGCGTTACTCTGAAGCAAATCTCAGAGTGGAAAGAGTTTAACCAGGCTCTTGTAGAGGAGCAGAACGGTTACTATCTGGCTTTTGCTGTCGCTAAGACTGTGAATGGCAAAGAGATTAAGGGCATGATTCTCGAAGGTAAAGACGCCGAGGGCAACAAGGTTCAAAAGAAATACGAAACCGCAGAAGCTCTCAACGGCGCGTTTTCCGATGCCGAGAATACTCAGTGTAACCTCTTCATCCATGTGGGTGCAGAAGCAGCTGACGTTAAGCGCAAGGCTCCTGTTATCCAGCTGAAATATGGCGACGAGGAAAATTATACTATGTATACCCTTGATCTCTCCCAGGTTAAGGTCAAGGGCGAAGAGACTGAGACATACGTTATCACAAAGGCGGCTGGTATCACTAACGGCACAGTGACTCTGCCTAATCCTGCGACTGCTGCTGCGGGCGCAAAGGTTGCATTTACCGTTAAGCCTGACGCCAATTACGAAATCGACACAGTGACAGTAGTGAAAACCGAACCCGCTCAGGGCGAGGATACTCCTGCCAGCCAGGCCGAAGACCCCATTGAGGTAACAAAGGGCGAGGAAACTACGGACGGCACAGTGACTTATTCTTTCACAATGCCTGCTTATGCTGTTACAGTGA
>CAJTUM010000013.1 GCA_910579575.1 uncultured Eubacteriales bacterium
CTAAATATCATGATTTATAGTACAAGAGGGCGGCAACCGAAGGTATATCGGTTGCCGCCCTCTTGTAGTGCTCTGAACGGTATTTTGTTGTTGTCCTTGTGCGGGGTAGCCCTTGGGGAGCGGCCTTTTGCCGCTTTGCGGCGTTCTGGCGTTTTGTGAAAACACAGGATTTTTTTCAACGGTACTGACCATAATGGATTTTGCCCATGTCAAAATCCGCGCCGGTATAGGGCGGTTTTTCCTCCGCTTTGCCTCCTAAGGCGATTAAATTGAGCACGGCGTAATCTTCTGGAATGCCCAGCAGAGCGCGGATTTCCTGCTCGGCAGAGAGGCGCTGGCCCTGCCGGTTGCGAATGTGGACCCAGCAAGCGCCAAGGCCCTGCTGCTCCGCTGCCAGTAAGATATAAGAAGAGGCGATAGCGGCGTCTTCAATCCAAAACTCGCCTCGTTCCAGGCGGGAAATCACAACGATAACCGCGCCGGCGCCTTCGATTTGGCTTCCGCCCAGCTTTTTGCATTGTCCAATCCGGCGGATGTTTTCCTCCCCCTCCACCGCCACAAACTCCACCGGCCTGTGGCCAAAGGAACAGGGCGCCGTCAAGGCGGTTTTCAGGATAGCCTCCAGCACAGTCCGTTCCACGGGAGCGCCGGTATACCGGCGGATCGACCGGCGGCGAAGGGCCAGGTTGTAGAAAGTATCTTCCATTTGAAATCAGCTCTTTTCTTTTGGATGGCAGAAGGACCCTATTCCACCCGACTGCCGCCCCATTCCACAACGGTAAAACCTTGGCGGGCGGGAGCTTGCAGGGGTTGCGGCAGGATTTCCATCGGTTTGTCTATGGGCTTCCAGGCCATAAAGACCCGAATCAGGCTGTCTGGCGCAGGGTCGATCTCCAGCCGGGCCAGGTCGGTATAAGCCTGCTGCTGAAAGGCTATCAGATTATAAGGGTTTTCTTCCAGCTGCGGCAGCCAAAATTCCATGAAATCCGCGGTTTCTTGGGCATTGAGCCCCAGCTTGCCCAAGGACAGGAGCAAAAATTCTTCCGCTTGCCGGCCAGGAACCACAAAGCCCTGGGAAAAATCAAATTGAGCGGAGCAGCTGGCCTCCCAGAACAGATAGGGCCAGTTTTGGCCCGTCTCGTCGGTCAAAACGCCGTCCGGTCGGGCGGTTACGCGCCAGCCGTCGCCCAACGCAGGCTCTGTGACGTCGAATTGGCCTTGGGCCAGCTTGACATTGACAAAAACCTCCGTCTCCTCCTGCGGATACAGATAAATCGCCGGCTTGCCCAAAATCACCTGGGCCGGGTCGCCGGGCGCCAGGGACAGGATAGCGTAAATCACGGCGCCGGCGGCCAGAAAGACGAACAGACGCCGAGCCGCGACAGAAGCGATATAACCTTTCATCAAAATCCTCCTTCGCCAGTTGTTGCTGATATTTTACAACAATTTTCAGCTTATGTCAACGGAACTACAGGAGACAATCACATTGGCTGGAAGGAGTTTTCCGGCTCCAGGCTCGGACATGGCGGCTCATTGCCTGGCCAAGCTAATCTGGAGTATGGCCGTCGGACCGCTCCAATCGGTCGATTTGCTCTAAAAGGGCGGGCAATCGGCTGGGGGAAGGGGAGCGGGCGGAATCTTTGACCAGTTGGGCGGTTTGGCGGCGGCTAAGGCGAGGAGAGGCCGTCTGGGTTCCGCGGTTGGTTTGCATGACCCAAACCCGGCGTCTCAGGCGCCAGAGCATGGCCAGCGGCAGGGATAGGCCGGCGGCCAACAAAGCGAAAAAAGGCAGAGCCCGCTTCGCCGGAGCCGCCGCTTCGCTGTTGCCCAAGCCCTTGTCCAGCCCCATGCCCAGGCTGGGGGAAGCGGACAAAGAATGTTCCGGCCCGCAGGGCGCGGATTCCTGGGCAGAATCGAGGTTGAATTCTGTGAGAATGCAGTCTTCGCTGACCACGGATATCACGGCGCCCAGACCCATCTCCTGAATGAGCAGCTGAGCGTATTCTTTTTCCATGCCGTCGGCCACAGCCACAGTGACCGTGTCTGTGTTGCGGGTCAGAATCACATGGCGGACAGCCTCATCCTCTAAAGCCAGAACCGCCTGATACGCCTGGACTTTTTGGGCGTGGGTAAACGTGCAATGATAAAACGTGACCAGGCAGCGGGGGGAGGCCAGCTCCAAAATCTGTTGGCGGCGCGGCTCGTCGGCGCCAACCAGGCCGATTTGCCAATAGGAATAAACCAGGCCGTCGTCTTTGACCTCGCCTCCGGCCTGAAAGGCATAGGAAACGTCGGAGGGGTAACCTTCCTGCTCCCAATACTCATATAGGTTTTCAATGCTTCCCCGGCCCGGCTGGCCTTGGGAGAGGGGAGGAGAGGCGACAGAACTGGCGGGGGTTTCTTCCTGATAGGAATCTTCGTCCACGGGGACGTCCTGCCACTGGTTGTCCGCCGGCAGGGCGCCGGCAGGTCCCTCTGGATTTTCCGGCTCAAAGGCGAGAGGATCCTCTTCGGCAGGCAGGCGTTCCGTCAAAGCCGGGGGAGCGGCGGAATCCTTCCAATCCTCCGGCGCGGCTTGGGCAGAAAAAGGGCGCAGCAGCGCCAGGGCGGCCAAAACGGCGGCCAGCTTCGGTCGATTGGTTTGTGTTGGCAACATAAAAAAGCCTCCTCATTTTTGTGCGATCAGTCGGCGAGCTGAGCCCGCAGCTTGTCTAAGGCCCGGCGGTATTTCCACAGCACGGAGCCCAAAGGCGCTTGGACGATTTCGGCCGTCTGCCGAAACGTCAGGCCGCCGTTGAGATGGAGCGCCACAATCTGCCGCTCCAGGTCGGTCAGCGTTTGCAGGGCCCGCTCCAGATCCAGCCGCTCCGCAGGATCTGTCTCCGCCATAGGGGGCGGATATTGATCGATATCCAAGGCGGGGCGGCGCTTCCGCAGGCTGTCCAGCGCCAGGTTCCGGGCGGATTGAAACAGATAGGCGCGGGGTTTGGCCACCCGGTCTCCCGGCGGATCTTGGTATAATTTGATAAAGAAATCCTGCAAAAGGTCTTCTGCTTCCGCTTGCTCTTGGACGATGCGCAGCAGCACAGTAAAAACAGGGGTTTGCAAATCGGCGTACAGCGCTTCAAAGGCTCCTCGATCCCCTCGGCGGATTTGCGAAAAGCATTGTCGCAGTTCGGCGTCGTTCATAGGCTCCCTCCTTTCTGTTATCGATGACGGTTGAACCAGGGTATTTTATTGGGGTTTTGAGAAAAAATTTTTTGGAACGCAAAAAACGGCTCCGCCGAAGCGGAGCCGTTTGCTTGCCTATAAAAGCTGAATGCCGACGCCAATCAGATGAGGCCCGGTATGAACGCCCAGAGTCCCGTCAATTTCCCCTTCATGATAGTGCTGGGCGCAGGCGATTTCCTCTTGAAGCAGGCTTTTTAGATAAGCCAGGTCGCCGGGGCAGCCGCCGTGGGCCGTAGCCAGCGTATAGGGCCGCCCGTCCTGAGGAACCATTTTTCGGATGCGCGCGGCCATTTCGTCGATGGAGCGATAGCGCCCTCGCACTTTGCCCACGCTGACCAGCTGTCCGTCTTCCGCAAAGGAGATAATGGGCTTGATCTGAAGCATAGACCCGGCCAGCCAGGCGATTTTGCCGATGCGCCCGCCTTTTTGCAAATATTCTAAGGTATCCAGGCTGAAAAACACAGAGGTATTCTGAATCAGTTGGGGAACCAGCTCCAGCAGCTGGGGCCATTCTGCGCCTTGGCGGATGCGGCGAGCCAGCTCCAGGGCCACGCAGCCTTCGCCCAGGCTGCCGCTGTTGGAATCGAAAACCGCCGCCTCCAGATGGGGATATTCCTGGGCCGTCAGCCGCACAAGGTTATAGGCGCCGCTCAGGCCAGAGGAAAGGCAGACGGCGATTACCCGCTCAAAGCCTTGGCTATGAATGCGCTCCAGCATACGAAGGGCGCTGTCCACATCCGGCAGGGAGGTGGTGGGAACCTGGTCGGGCATCCGCTGGTAAATCTGGTCGGCGGAGATGTCCACTCCGTCGCTGTATTCCCCTTCCGGGTAGATGATTTTCAGAGGGAGAATAAAAATATCGTTTTCCGCCGCGATTTCAGCGGGGATATCGCAACAGGAATCGGTGAGAACTGCGATCTTTTGCCGGTTCAATGGCTTTGCACACCTTTCTGTTTAGGGCCGGGGCCCGAAAATTCAAGACGGTTGACGGGGGTCGACCCGCCAAGTTATAATAAAAAAATCGTTGGAGAAATCGCATAACAGCGTTACGCGAACTATTATACAAACATCGGATGCGAATGTCAAATTTTTTGAAGAAAGAGGGATGAACGTGGAATACTTGGAAAAGAAGCGGGCCCAAGGGCAGGCCACGGAACAGAAGCTGATCGACGCGGCGCTGACGCTGATGCGCCAACGGGGCTACGACGCCGTATCCATACGGGATATCTGCCGCCAGGCCGGCGCCACAACCGGGGCCTTTTACCATCATTTCCGCTCCAAAGAAGAGATGCTGGAGCGGGGCGGCCGCCAGCTGGATCTCTATATCCAGAAGCAGCTGGAAATCAAGCCTTTCCACAGCAGTCTTTCCGCGCTGCGGATTATTTTTACCGCTTATGCCGAATATATGGAGCAAAATCAAGGGGAGCTGACCGCCCGATATTATCAAAATATGTTGGCTGTCAGCGCCAGACGCCCCTTTGACGAGGACCGGACGGTTTACCAAACGGTGCGGCGCTACATGGAGCAGGCGCGGCAAAAAGGCATTTTGGCGGATACCTATTCGCCCGAAGAGGCAAGCTCTTTCTGCGTGCGCCATTTTCGAGGCATCGTCATCGATTGGGCGCTGCACAATTATGATTTTTCCCTGACCGAAACCATGGAACGAGAATTCAAAATGCTCTATCGTTTTTTCAAAAGCCGCAAAGCGCCGATGATTTAGCCTTGAAAAAAACCTTTTCAATTTTGTTTCAAATAACCGTTGCAAATAATATAAATATGGCGTAATATAATATATAAGATTTGATTATCTGGTTTTTGAAACTAAATATGTTTTGCTGAGATTGAGGAGGTTTTGAAAAATGATAAAACGCGCCGATTGTTTGCCCCAATACGCCCCGGAGGAAGAACGATTCAACGCTGTGTCCCACGGCGTCGGGGCGGCGCTGGCCTGCGTGGGCCTGGGCGCGCTGCTCTCGCTGGCCGCCTTCTATGGGGACGCCCGGGCTATGGCGGCTTCAGCTGTTTATGGCCTTTCGCTGGCGGCTTTGTATTTGGCCTCCGCCCTGTACCACGCCAGCGCCGACCGCAGAATCAAAAGCGCCCTGCAGGTGCTGGACCATTGCTCGATCTTTCTGCTGATCGCAGGCACCTATACGCCCTATACGTTGATTACGCTCCGGGGTCCGCTGGGGTGGGGAATGTTCGCTCTGGTGTGGACCGCCGCAGCGGCGGGCGTGGCGCTGAACATTGTGGATATGAAAAAGTACAGCAAGGCGTCTATGGTTTGTTACTTGGCCATGGGCTGGGTGGTGTTAGCGGCGCTTCGCCCGCTGGTCCGGGCGCTGGATATGCGGGGCGTCGTCTTGTTAGCTCTTGGAGGGCTGGCCTATACCGGCGGCGTGGCATTCTATAAGAGCAAGCGCCGGTATATGCACGCTGTCTGGCATCTGTTTGTGCTGGCAGGCAGCGTGTTGCAATATTTCAGCATTTTTCTCTATGTGATCCCCAGCGCCTCTTGAGCCATGACAGAAAAGATTTTTTCTCCAATTTTGCAGATTTGAGGTTGACATCTTCTATCCGAATGTGGTAGAATGAACAAGCACTCGAGGGATGGAGAAGTACTCAAGTGGTGAAGAGGCTCCCCTGCTAAGGGAGTAGGGCTCGAAAGGGTCGCGAGGGTTCAAATCCCTCCTTCTCCGCCAGAGGGGAAACCCCGGAATCATGATGATTCCGGGGTTTCTTTGTGTTTGCAAGGGGTTTGGGGCTTTGCTTTTGTTTCAATAATAGGACGGACGCTTTGGCGCGGGGGCGGGTTTTGCCGATTTGAAACGGGCGAATGCTAATGAAAATGCTAACGGATTTTCTCCGGAGGCAAGGGGGCGCTGGATGCGGCATAAAATTTCATCATGGCGGTTTGGTAGCGAGCGATATCCGCTTTGGCGATGTGGGTATAGATTTTGTGCATGGTGGATGCGTCGGCCCAGCCGCCGATTTCCATGGCGATTTTCTCTGGCATTTGCAGGTGATAGGCCAGGCTGGCGAAGCTGTGGCGCAGTCCGTGAATACCTATATTGGGAAGGCTGTTTGCCTGGCACACTTTTTGAATGGCCCGGCGCAGGCTGCCTTGTCCATAGCGCAGCACCGGGCCGGAGGGCTGACGATCACGCTCCAAAGCCGCGGCCAGCTCGGGGATCATGACGGGCACGTTTCGGGCGGAGGAGGCGTTTTTGTTTTGCGCCTTCCGGGTCATTTTGTGGCGTTCATCCGGCACTGCTGCGCCGGATACTCGGATAAACGCCGGGTTTGGCGGGATATTGCTCCAATCCAGCGCCTGAATCTCTGAGGCCCGCAGAGAAGACAGGGCCAGCAGGGCGGGCACGGCGTATTTTGTTTGCGCAATCGCGGAGACGAAAAGGCGGATTTGCTCCGGCGCGAGGAAGGGCTTTTCCGGCGGCGCAAGGGCGGGCAGCTTGACCTCCGGCGGATAGCTGCCCGTCGCTTCTTCCGCCACGCTGCGGATAAAACCCCAGGCGTTTTTCAGCGTTTTGGGGCCGCAGCGGGCCGCCTCCTGGTTGACAATTCCCTGCCAATCCTCTGGGGCGATTTGGTCCAGCCGGCGGGACATTTGCTCCTGAAAGCGGTTGCGCTGGATGGTCCGATAGCCCCGGATGGTGGCCGGGGACAGGGTGTTGCTCCGCTGGGCGATATAGCGATCGACGGCCTCTGTCAAAGCAGGGGATTCTGGGGCTGGATTCTTCTGTTTCTGCCGCTTGCCGGCCAGATACTCCGCCTTGATCAGCTGGGCCTGGCGGAGACATTCTTTTTTGCTGTAATCCGAAATAGAGACGCTCTCGCCCCCCAGCCGCAGCTGGATAAACCATTTTCCTGAAGATAATTTCCGCGGTTCTGGCACTTTCATGGTTGCATTCCTCCTATTTTCCGTATAAAATAAGAGGGTAGTATGAGCCGCAAAACTTTACTACCCTCTGACCGCCCCTGACGCTGCAACGCCGGGGGCGGTTTTTTTATGTGGTTTTTATTGAAATAGCTTTTGCGCTTCTTGAGCGGAAACAAAGTCCTGACAATCTGGGTCTTGCTGGATTTGGCGAATCATTTGCAGGTCCAGCTCATCCGGCTGTACCTCTTCGATGGTATCCCAGCTATCTGCATATAGTTGCTGAACCATGGCCCAAAGACGCTGGGCGCCGGCTTCATCCATTACGGTAATAGCGCCGATAAGGCGGTTTTTGACTTCACTCATAGGTGATATCCTCCTTTTATTTATAAACCTGCCCGCGATTATCAATTTTGAATACTGCAATAATATGCCCATCATGAGTGAATAACACACGAAAATCGCCAACGCGCAGGCGAAAATAAGGTTGGCCGGTTAGTTTTTTCACATCGCCAGCAGGTAGTTTTAATAGGGCGTTCTTGATACGATTGCGAACTGCTTTCTCTTGTTTTTCTAAAAATTTGATTGCTTGTTTGGAATATCGAATTTCCACGGGTGAGGATTCTCTCCTTTCTAATGCCTAATTTTAGTCCACAGCTATGATGAGGCGACAGCGCTTTTGATTTAAAAATAAAGCTGAGATTCTACATTGCCATAAACATGCCAGCATAGGGCTTTGCGCATGAAATCTTCGGTGACGCCAAAATATTCGGCCAGGGACCAGATTTGGTCATAGCCTTCGGCCACGGCGCGGTCCAACGCTTCGGCTGGGATCGCCAGGCGGATGGCCTGCTTATCCGCGGTGTTTTCATGTTTTTTTCGGATATCCAAAGAGGAATATTGGTTATAGAAAGCGCCTCGGTCGCAATGGCCTATTTCGTGGAGCAGTTTGCAGAATTCATCTGCTTTGGATTTTATTTTGGAAGGGTCTATGGCGATATAGCATTTTTGATCGGCGTTTTCCATAACAGATAAAGACTCCAGATTATCTGACGTTAAGTAATAGTGATAAACGTCATAGTCCCGATATTCTGCATAACAATAAAGCTGCTCGACATTATTGATCTCTACGGTTTTCCCGAGCGAATTTTGCAAATGTTTTGACTGCATCCAGAACATCGTCATCAATCTCCCGTGTTCCCCAGAGGGCGAATTTAATATCATCGTCATTGATTGGGCGCTCATCCTGCTGGATGGGCGCTTTTTTTCGTTTGAAGGCCGGAGTATTTCATCAACAGAACATTCAAAATATTCTCCCAATTTCAAAAGGGTTTCAAGGTCGGGTTCTCGTTTCCCATTTTCATAATGACTATATGCTTGGCGAGAAACTCCCAAATAGTCTGCGACTTCTTGCTGTGATTTTTTTGATTTGTTTCGCAAATCTTTCAAGTTATTCATAGCACTTCGCCTCCATGCAGCCATTATAAGACAAATGTTGCAAAGGGTGGTTTTGAGAAAAACCGCCTAATACAACAAAGCGGCGGTTCGTTTGTGGTGATCGATACGGCGCAGGGAGGTGAAAGAGGCGGTACACTGGCAGGATAAGCCCAGACAGCGTACCGCTATTTGTTTCCCTGCTGGTACAAGCAAACGCCGGAGGCGGCTTCATCCGGGGGCTTGGGGGCTGCGGCCACCAACAAGCACGCGCCGGGTATATACCGGCGCATTGCTTGCCATTACATTCTGTTTGCCTGAATCTTTGTCATGAGGGCTTCCTGCAAAACCTGGGAGAAGTTGATATTGCGTTCCAGCGCCGCAGCATTGAGCCATGCGGGTAATGTTACAGTGCGATTAACAGACCGGTTAACCTTCGCCATACGGATAGAGGGCATATATACATCGACCAGCACAGCCCGTTCGTTCTTGGCGGTTGTTATATCAGACAGCGGCGTAGGCGCGGGGATTTCCTCGTTATCCTCTTCCATACCGTAGAGGGCACAGCCCAGCAGTTCTCTTGCAGATAACAGCGCGTCATTGTCATCTGCGCCGCTGGTAGCAATATCCAGGTCAGGAAAGACAACTGCAATTTCCTGACCAGCTTCATAGGTGAATACAGCAGGATAAACATAGCGTTCGGTTTTCTTCATAAACAAAGCCTCCTGTTGAAATTAGGGGGAGGGAGCCGGGGCTTACCTGAATTTAAGCCCCGACTGCCGTTCGATACTGTCAAGTGTTTTGCGGGGGATGTCCTTGTCTGGATGTTTTACCGTTGTCCGCCCTTTTTTGATCGGGTGCTTGAACTGGTGATGACTCCCGGTCACGTCCACTTCATACCATCCATCCGCTTTCAGTATCGCTATAACTTCCCTTGATGAATAGCTTTTCATGTACTTCCCTCCCGGCAATATTATAATAACACATATAAAAGTATTTGTCAACAGGAAAACAAATATTTTTATATGTGTCAAAAGAGGAAACCAGGGGATCACTCCCCCGGTTTGTTGTCAGCAGAGAATGCCTTTTCTATATCATCCAGAGAGTTGATGAAGGCAAGCACGGCTTTAATCTCACTTTCTGGCATTTTCTCCAACTGTAAAATGATCTGTCTATGAACATCAGATAAATTTTCTTGATTGGAGCATTCAACGTTTTCAGATGCCCAATAGTCAAGAGAAGTCCCAAAATACTCCGCCAATTTTCGCAAGGTAGTTAGCTTTAACCCTTCATAACCCTTCTTATACCAACCATCAATGGTGGTATATGGAATATTGCACGCTTTAGACAAAGTGCTTTTATTTAGATGGTTTTTCTCCATTAAATAGTTTAGTTTCTCCAGAAAATCCATTGTGTTATCACCTCCAATGAGGCGATTCTATCACGAAAGAAGGTGAAATGCAAGAATAAAATTACCCCGGAGCGTAAAATAATACTTGACATATTACGATAGAGGGTATATATTGAAATCGAAAATTACCCACAGGGGTAGAAAGGGGGCGAGGATATGTTTCATAATTTGCGAATGGCGTTACGGCAAAAGGGGATCTCTGTAAAACAATATGCAGAGGTTTTAGGCATTGGAGAAAAGACCGTGCAAAACAAGCTGACTGGAAAAACCGACTTTACATATCCGGAGTTTAGAAAGACCTGCACGTTGCTTTTTGAATATAATGCGGACTACCTATTTGCCGAACAAGTAGCAGAAGCAAAGCAGACGGCCCGGGCCGAGTGAACGCCATCCGGCCCGCATATGGCCGCAGCCAGCCGGAAAGGGGCGGTGTCTGAAAATCACCCTTTACAACATCTGTAGTAGGCTAAGGAAGGAGACAAGGGGTATAAGGAAAGGAGGTTTCAAAATAAAGACAAGCGAGATAAAGGCTTATACTTCAGAGCAGCTGGCCAATGCTGAAAAATTGTTTGACACTATCTCCGCTCTTTCCAAAGAGGAACAGCGAACAGTGGCCATGATTGCCAACGCCTTTATGGAGGGTATGCAAGCCCAAAAGCGGCTCGACACCACAAGATGGCCCGAAGGGAGGTGAGGAATGAAGTGCGAAAATTCTACTCATTGAAAAAATATGAGGGCATTGCGCCAGATTTTTTTCTACCAATGTTCAATGATAAAGAGGAGGATCTGCCGTTGGTGCCAGATGCAATGATGAAACAGATTGGCCCCTATCTGGAAGCAATATTGAATGCTGTAGATGGTCTTAAAGTTTCCACAGTCTTATCGCTGTTAAAAGTGGCGGAAAAAGCAGTGATGCAATGTCCGGTGAATACAAAAGAAGAGGCGGCTCATATAGAGCCGCCTGCGGATGAGGAATCAGAACATTGATTTGCCTCGATCCATTCTCCCAATGATTGTTTCACAAATTTTCTTTTGCATCATCTGGGAAAGCTTCTCTTGCGTAGCCTTGAATGTCTCTGCACATTGTTCTAATGAAGCCCCTTTGGCGAGAGCGCCTTCATTTTTCAGCAGATACAGCAAGACGATAGCATCAGATTGATCCACCCTTTTCACCTCCTTTCTCCGCCAAAATTTTACCATAGGTCGGGGAAGGGGACAAAGGGATGGAGGAAAGGAGGTACGGTTGATGTTGAAAAAATCCTATCGCACAGAGCCTTGGCCGGAGGAAGTTTTGACCTTGGCGCAAAAAATCACCGAGCTGCTGATAGAAAGCTCAGCAACTTTTCAGCAGGCTTCCAATGCGCTGGAGGCTGTTCAGGATATCCTGCTGGAGCAGACCAGGCCGGTTAGGGTTCTGACCGGCTCAGACGAGCAAAAATAGCTTGCTTTAGTAGTTCTAGCTGTTCGGTCAATTCTTCTTGCTGCTCTGCTGTCAACAGAGCAACAACATCAGCTATATTGGCCTGATAAACACGAAAATAATGATTCAAATCGTTCTGCAAAAAGTGATCCATCGTCTTTCACCTCCTTTCTCTGCCAAAATTTTATCATAGGCCGGGGAGGGAGGCAAGGAATAAAAAAGCCCCGGCCAAGAGGCCAGGGCGGAGATTAAACAGTGAGCCGTTTTTGAATTTCAAGGATATCAATCATCTCTAAAGAGCTGATTCGTTTTTTGAGATTTTCTGGATTAAGTTTAAGCCGCTTAGAAATGCGCGCTGTTGTGGGCTTATGCAGCCCAGCAGCCTTCCATTCTTGCAGCTGGTATTCTCCTGGTCGCGGGGATTGGCTGGTCATTTTGATACAGTCAATGGTAACTATAGAATCGCCAAGGATAATAACGGGCCGAAGTTTGGATTTGGGTAAATCCTCAAACCAGACTTCAGCGATATAAATATCCCATTGCTTTATAGATATGTTTCCCATTCGTCATCCTCATCTGGAGAATACCAGTCCGCAGGCAGCTTTTCGACTTGCGGGATCTTTATTTGCTTGTGAAAGAAGGAAACAGGATTTTTTGTGAAGAACTCCTTCAAATCTTCTGGTTCCAGACAAGGAAGGTCTTTTTCTTGGGCGATAGCCCACGGAGAGCCGGGAAGATGCGTGAGCGAAACGAGTTTGGAGCCCGTATATTGCCCAAACTCCCGCATAACATCCAGCAGGATTTCCAGCTCGGTATCGGTAAAACGGTTTCGCTCCACTGGTTCGCTGAATTCAATGGGGTGTTTGCCACAAACCTTATATTTATGGTAAATCGCTGGGACGACAGGGCCATAAGGCCATGCTTCGATGGAATCATTGAAGAGAGTGTTTCCCGTTCTGGCCAAAGAAGCGCCTTGCGCATAATAAAGCAGCTTATTCAATTTGAGATTGGTCATCTGATCGTCTGCGCTAAGGTTGGCCATTTGCACGAAAAAAGCGGCTACATCGAATACATCAGCCATAAGCTGCACCTCCAATTATTCTTGTTATATCGCCAGGGGTTGCTTAGATCAATCTTGAAAGGATGTGAATGGGGTGAAAAACAATATTGTAACAACCCAGGTTCGGTTACCGGCTGGGATACATGAATTCATCCAGCAAGAAGCGGCCCGAGTGGGAATTGCGCAAAATGCATTTCTGGTGATCCTGCTGGAGCAGGGAAAGAAGCTTTGGCAAGCGGATGTTACTCTTCGCGTGGAAGAGAAATAGGCCCATGTTCTGCTTCATAGGCTTCCACACCTTTTTTCATAAAATATTCAATTTGAGCATTGGTGGAACGGAACTCTTTTTCTGCGATGATTTTGGTTTTTTCATATAGGACTTCATCATAACGCATCTGGGAAGCGATTTTGGCCATGCGTGTTTCCTCCTGTTTGGGTTATTCCTCATGGGAAAGAGAAATAGGGCCATGCTCGGCCTCATAGGCTTCGACGCCTTTTTTTACAAAGTACTCAATTTGGGAATTTGCGTTCCTGTTTTCTAACTGAGCAATCAGTTTGGCTTTCTGGTAGATTGTTTCGTTGATTCGGATTTGTGTGGCAATTCTGCCAGGAATGGGTGCTGGCATAAGAAAAACCTCCTTTTAGTTGCATTATAGCATCTAAAAGAAACTGTTGAAAAGATGCTATTTAGTTACTAATAGGTATTGACAAATTCTTTTGAGTCGATTATTATGTTTCTATTAGATACTAAATAGGGAGCTTTGAGGAGGTCAGAAGAATCAATGGCACAGGGGTACAAATACGGCATTGGGCCGGATACAGAGGCTTGCGCGAACTGCGAGCATTTTTATCAGCATTATATTTGGACCAGATATGGGTATGAATCCATTGCCGCGGGGCATTGCGTCTATCCGCGGTTAAAGAATAGGAAAGTTTATGATCGCTGCGAGCATTTTGAACGAGAGAAGGAGGATTGAATGATCCATGCGCCCAAATCTAAAAAAAGCCCGCCAAGAGGCGGGCCTGACCCAGCAGCAGCTAGCGGACAAGCTGGGGATTAGCGAAAGATATTATCGTTTTATAGAAGCAGGAACTCGCGATGGCGATTTTGCGTTGTGGGACACATTGGAAGACTTATTTGGAATCCATCAAAGAATCCTTCGGGAAATCTCGCCCCACTAATTGATCCAAAGACACATCAAGCTTATCTGCAAGAGCAATCAAAAACGATAAATTGGGTTCGCGAGCGCCTAATTCATAGTTTCGATATCCACGAACGGTAATTCCAAGTATCTTGGCCATTTCGGCCTGCGTGCATCCGATCATCAGCCGGTACTCTTTTAAGCGATTAGCAAAGTCCATAAAAAAATCCTCCTAAAAGGGTTGACAGGCACAATTTGTTCCTCTACAATGAAAAGCGCTATGAGGAACAAAATGTTCCCTATCAAAAAGCAAACATACAATTCGTTTTATTCTATCACGAAAAGGAGGAACGGGCAAATGGCAATGAGGTACAAATACGGTATTGGGCCGGAGACAGAGGCTTGCGCGAACTGCGAGCATTTTTATCAGCATTATATTTGGACCAGATATGGGTATGAATCCATTGCTGCGGGGCACTGCGTCTATCCGCGGGTGAAGAGTAGGAAAATTTATGACTGCTGCGAATATTTTGAAAAGGAAAGGAGCAAATGAAAATGCTGGAAATAGAGCGAATCCAGCGGCAGCTAAGCGAGTTGGAAGAATGGTCTGCTCGGCTGGCGGGGGAAATCAGCCTCCTGAACGCCGTCCAGATTGCCCTGGAGGAAGGACACGCCACGACACAAGGGCTGACTCCTGGGCTGTTTGCCCTGTTGGGGCATTTCCTCCAGCTGCAAGAGCAGTTGGATCGGGAGCTGGAGGCGGCCAAAGCGCTGCTGGATTGAAGAGAAGCGAAGCAAGAAAACAGTTTAATGAAAGGCGGCGACAGTATGCCAAGAACCAAACTGAGCGAGGCCGTGCCGGATACGATGGCGGTTTTCAAGCTCATTGAGCGTTATATCAAGATCGAGCGGGGCTACACAGTAGAAGAGACAGTGGAGCGGACCGGGTATAGCAAGGGGCTTTATTACCGCCGGAGCAATAATCCCAAGGATTTTTCTCTGGATGAACTGCGCCGTTTTGGACGGATTTTGAAAATCCCACCAGAGGAGATGCTGGCGGTTATTGCAGCGGCATTGCGCTATTAGATTTCGGTTGTGTTACAGAAAGAGAAGAAAGAAAAATGAAAGACCCAGCTATGAAGCAGGCGGATTTCAGCAGGACTTGCCAGGGCTGCGAGTATGTCCAAAAGGGACAATGGGATAAAAAGCGGATTTTTTACTACTGCGCTGCTCCAGGGCCACAACAGGGATATTCGGTGGGAATCGAGCGATATCTTCCCTATATTCCAGCCTGGTGCGAAAAGCTGAACAGAATGGAATTGGAGAGCGGAGAATATGACGGAGCGAGGGTTTAAGGGCGTATGGATTCCCCGGGAGATTTGGCTGCATCCGGGGCTGACCTTGCAGGAGAAAATCCTGCTGGCGGAGATCGACAGCCTGGATAATGAGAATGGCTGTTTTGCCAATAACAAGCATTTTTCGGAATTTCTGAATATCAGCCAGCGGCGAGTACAGGAGTTGCTCAAGAGTTTGAAGGATAAAGGGTACATTGAGATAACTTTTCTCCGTGGCCCTGGAGAAAACGCCATGGATAACCGCGTGATGCGGGTGGTTTCCTCTGCCTATCCCCAGCCGGAAGAGGCGGCGCGGAATCCCGCGCAGGGGGGCGCGGAAAACCGCGTGCCCCCCACGAAGAAAACCGCGCAGGGGTACGCGGAATCCCGCGCAGCCCTATATAAGGATGAGAAAACCAAGTTAGAGAACCAAGAGAGTATTACCCCCCTAAATCCCCCCGGTCGCGGCGGCGCGACGGCCAGACTACGGGGCGGGGAGGCGGGCGACAGCGCCAATGGCCTCTGCGCAAAGGGCGGCAACGGCCTTGAAGGATTCGCGGAGTTTTGGACGGCATATCCCCGGAAAAAGAGCAAGGCCGCCGCGGAGCGGGCCTGGGCCAAGATTCGCCCGGGGGAGGAGCTGCAAGCGGAAATTTTAGCCGCCCTGGAGCAGGCCAAACAGAGCCGGGACTGGCAAAAAGAGGGCGGACAATACATCCCCTACCCCGCCACCTGGCTCAACGCCAGAGGATGGGAAGACGAGCTGGAGCCGGCTGCGCCCGAGCGGAGGCAGCCCACATTTACCGAAATTGCAGAAATGATGGACGGAGGCGAGTTATTTTGACCAGAAAAGAAACCGGCGCGGTGATGGATATCTTGCGGGTGGCCTATCCCCAGTTTTACCGAGGCGTTGACAGCCGGGATATTGCCCTGACGGTGCAGCTTTGGGCGGAAATGTTTGCCCAAGACGACGTGAAAACCGTGCTGGCGGCGGTGAAACGCCTGATCGCCCTGGATACCCGGGGCTTCCCGCCGGCCATCGGGGCGGTGAAAGAGCAGGTCTGGCGGCTCCAGCATCCCCAGGAGCTGGACGCCGCCGGGGCCTGGGCCCTGGCCGCCAAGGCGGTGAATTCCCCAGATTACGAGGCCGCCTTCGCCGCCCTGCCCGAGGAGGTCCGCCAGGTCGTGGGCTCCCCCGCCCAGCTGGCCCAGTGGGGACGGATGGAGGAAAGCGCTTTCCAAAGCGTGGCGGCAAGCAATTTCCAGAAAAATTATCGGGAACGGATGAACCGGCGCAAGGAAAAGGCCGTCGCCGCCTGCCTGGGCCGCGGCGGCGCGACGGCCGAACTACGGGGCGAGGAGGATTCTTTCGCCTTGGGCGACGGCGCCAGGGGCCTCGGACAGGAAGGAGGGGAGCAGGCGTGAAGGGAAGTATCGCGGCGATCAACCAGGAGGCCCGGGAGCGGGGGATGAGCTATGGGAAATATCTGGCGTTTCGGGCCGCGCAAAAGGCCCTGGCCTCGGCCACAAAGGGAGAAACGACCGCCAAGCCAAAACGGGATGTGCCTCCCGGCGCTGGCCGGGGGCTGGCGGAGATACGGAGGGAGCAGGCCGCCAAACGGGGACAGGCTCTGCGGCAGGCCAGGCTTCGGGCCGGGCTGAGCCTGGAGCAGGCCGCCTGGCGGATGGACGTGACGGCCTCCGCCGTCCGCCAGTGGGAAACCGGGAAAAAACGGCCCAAGCCGCAATCCCAGCGCAAGATCGCCCAGGCATACGGCCTGGAGCCGGCGGAGCTGGAGCGGATGCTGGAGGCCCGGCCATGATCCGCTGCTGCCGCCATTGCCAGCGGCGGCGGGCCGGGTGTCATGGGGACTGCCCGGATTACCGGGCGGAGCGGGAGAATCACCTGCGCCAAGCCGAGGCCGCCTGGCGGGAAAAACAAGGCCGCGCCGGGGCCGACGGCGTGTTGATCCAGCGGGCGCGGAAGATGGAGAAAAGGAGGCGGGGCAAAGCATGAGCGAGCGTCAGGACCCCCGGCTGCTGCATTGGTATGAGGAGATTTGCTGCCCGGTATGCGGCGGGCGGGTGAACAGCTGGGACAAGCGGATATCCCGGGCGCTGGGATACAAGGCCATTGTGTGCGAGGGCTGCATTGCCAAGGAATACGGCGTGACGGTGGAAGAGCTGCGGGATACCATGGAAAACCATTTTGGCCTGGTCCCATGCCCGGGGGTTTAGGCTATGGAGCGGAACCTTGTCACAAAGCGTCTGCTGGCAGAGGGCTGGGACAAAAGCCGGACCCCGCCGGGGATGCGGGATTGGAACGAGTTCTACGGCGGCTGGGAATATGACTGGAAGACGCTTTCCGCCATGACCTTTGAAACCCCCTGCGGGCTGCTGGAAAAGGGCAGCCGGTTCGGAAACGGCCATATGAGCTATGGCGGGATAGATTGGACGGCGGGAAACGACTGCCCCACAATTACCTGCCCCCGGTTTTCGGCTCAGCATTGCCAGCTGCGGCATCCGGCTTTGCGTCAGGAGGCGATGGAGAACCGGGCCGGCACGATACAATCTTGCGCCTGCCGCCGGACAGATCGGCCTTATACCTATCAGGGCAGCGTGGAGCAGGTTTTGAAACAACTGGAGGACGAGGCGGAGGAGCTATGGCGGCAATTTGGAGCCAAGCGCGGCGGGCGGGTTTGCCGCTGGCACAGTTGGTTTAACCGTACCACAAAAACTTGGTCTATCCGCTATGACCCCATGGTGTGTGCTCAAGAACAGCTCCATTGCGCATATTGCCCTATCCTGGGCAAGGAGCTGGACCGCAAAAAGGGAAATGTGTTTTATGACGTGCGCTCCAGCTGGATAGAACCTGCCCAGGGTCTATTCCCAGCGGAGCAAAAGCAGGCGGTGGAAAAGGGGAAAAAGCTGCTGGACAAACCCGTTTCCCTGACCATCTGCCAGGCTATTGTGGATTATGGGCTGCACGATGTGCGGGCGACGTTGGAGCTGAATTGGTCCTGGAGGAAGTTTCGAGATCCATCCTTGCAAATTGAGGCAGTGAATTTCCGGGCAGTGCGCAAGGATACCCGGGATCTGCTCCAGGACCTGCGGGACGTGGCCGACGACATTCAGGTAACCCATGCGGCGGACGAGCTGAAGGTTGCTAAGGAGCAGAAAAAGGCCCGCCGGCAGGCGGCCAAGGCGGCAAAAGCCCAGCAGGTGCAGCGGCTGATCCGGCAAAAGGGTTGGGACGCCCTGGACGTCCGGCAAAAACGCCAGGCCGAAAAGCTGCTGGGGGCTGATGGAATCGACCAGGCCGAAAAGCTGCGGCAGCAAGACAAGCCCCAGGCCCGGCAGCTGGAGCTATTTTGATCGGTTGAAGGGAGGGGCGATTGAGCATGGAAGACAAATTCCCGGACAGGCTGCGGGAGCTGAGGCGGGAGAAAGGCGTGAGTTGCAAGGTGGCGGGAAAAGGCCGTCGCCGCCTCCTTGCTGGCAGACATTACGGAGCGAGCGGCGCTGGAGGATGAAACATGGCCAAAATCAAACGGCTAAAAATGATTTATGCGGGGCGGTTGACGCTGGGATTGGTGTATATACCGCCCCGGCCCAGAGATAAAGAGCATATCCGTCAGGCCAGGCAGCGGACGTCTAGCGCGGGCAGAAAAGCGCTGAACCTGAAAGCCAGCTGCCGCAGGCTGGAGCTGCTGTTGGCCGCCAATTTTGAGAAAGGGGATGCTGTGATCACCCTGACCTATGACCAGCAGAACCTGCCGCCTAACAAGAAAGAGGCAGTGAAGCGGGTCAAAAAGCTACTGGCCCGGCTGCGGCAAAGCAAGAAGGCCCAAGGTCAGACCTTGCGCTATATTTATGTAACAGAGGGCGCCCATTCCGGCGGACGGCTGCATCATCATCTGGTGTTGGGCGGCGGACAGCAGGATTTGCAGTTGCTGCAAAGTCTTTGGCCCTATGGCAGTCATCTCCATGTGGAAAGCCTGGAAACCTATGGCGGCTATGAACCGCTGGCCATGTATCTGACCAAGGAGCCAAGGGAACAGGGGAGACCCAAGCCAGGGGAGCGGATGTGGAGCGCCAGCCGTAACCTGACCAAGCCCAGGGAAACCAATCAATGGATGGATGAAGCTGCTACATTAACTCCGCCGCCAGGGGCCATTGTGCTGGATAGCAGCAGCAAGCGAAATGAGTTTGGGGAATTTCTCTATTTGAAATATTTGACACAAGAGCCAAAGCCACGAAAAACCAGGCCGCCCAAAGGAAAAAAGGCCAAACCTTTTTATTTTTGACCTTGAAACCATGTATAACAAATGAACAGAGCTATAAAAAGGGGGAAAAGAGGCTTGCAAAAGCAAACAAAGGAGCGTATAATGATAGACAAAGAAGGTTGGCTGCTCTGTCCGGTGTGCAAGCGCCGGGTGCTGCGGCTTCGACCAGACACCACGGCCCACAACTTGCCGGTTTACTGCAAGCGGTGTCGCCGGGAAACGATCGTGAATATTGACCAGAGCCTGAGCCTGAGAGCCTGAGCCGATTGACCAGCGTCGAAACGGACGCCGGTTGATCGGCTTTTTTGCATTTTTGGGGGTGATTTCCACATGGCAAATAAACCAATGCGGCCCTGCCGCTATCCGGGCTGCCGACAGCTGACCAATCAGGGCTATTGCCCGCAGCACAAGCCCCAAAAAAACCGAAAGCAAAGCGCCCAATGGCATTGGCTCTATGACCTGCCTTTGTGGCGGGATGTGCTGCGGCCCAGGCAGCTGTTGCAAGAGCCTTGGTGCCGTCAATGCGCCAAAGAGGATCGCCGGGTCCAGGCCACGGTTGTGGACCATATCCGGCCCCATCGGGGAGATTGGGCGCTGTTCACGGATCCAGACAATCTGCAAAGCCTTTGCAAAAGCTGTCACGACCGGAAAACTGCCCAGGAAATGCAGCAGCAACTCAGGGCATAGCTGGGCAGCTTCAGGCGCGGGCGCCTGGAGTGAGCCTGCGCCTATGCGCCTGGGCGAGCCGAAGGCTTGGCGCAGCAGGGGGGCGGTGAAAAAGTTTCCAATTCCGCGCCCCCTACCGCCGGCATCCCTCCGTGAGAGATTTTCTCCCCACCAGGCCAGACACGCGCCTGGAGGCAAGCAACGGGCCTTGGGTGGGGGAGCGGCCTGGGTGGTGGCGCCATCGGCCTTGGTGGAGCAACCGTATTTTGGCTTTGGCAAAAAAAGATTTACCGGGTCCAGGGGCGGTTTCGCCCCTGGCGGGGATGCAAGGCGAAGTCCCCAAAGGGGAGTCAGCGTCCCTTGTGAAAAAAGATGGAATGGAAGGAGGGAAGAAAATGCCGGGAACCAGACAGCCTTTGGCCCTGTTGGAAGCCAAGGGGAAAAAACATTTGAGCAGGGCAGAGCGGGCACAGCGGCAGGCGGAGGAAGTGCGGCTGCCCAAGCCCGCCAAAATTCCGCCTCCCGCTTGGCTGCTGGAGCCGCTGAAAAAGCGATTCCGCAGTCTGTCTAAACAGCTGCTGGAGGCGGATATGGGGGTAGCCCAGCTGGACCAAGACACCATTGCCCGGTATCTGATTGCTCAGGCTCAATATGAGGCGGCAGTGCAGCTGACCCAGCAGGCGTTGGAACAGCAGGATGAAAAGCTGGCGGCGGAATGGTCCGGGGTGCAGGACCGGTTTTTCAAACAGGCCAGAGCCTGCGCCAATGATATGGGCCTGACCCTGACCAGCCGCTGCCGCCTGATTGCGCCCCCTGCCGCCAAAGAGCCGGAAAATCCCTTTTTGCAGCTGTTGGCCGAAAAAGAAAGGCGGCAGGCTTAGATGGCGGAACTATTGCAGCTGGCTGACGGCGTTTCCGTGCCCAAGCCAGAGGATGATGTGCAGCTGCGCTATTGCCCAGAAGCCGCTCAGGATGTGGTGGATTTTTTCTCCCTGCTTTGTCACGGTCAAAATGAATGGGCAGGCAAGCCTTTTGTACTGTTGCCCTGGCAATTGGAAGCCATCCGGCAGTTTTACGGCATTCAGGTTCAGGAGGAAGAGGGTTTTTGGGTGCGGTATCGTCGCTTCCTCTATGCTGAAACGCCCAAGAAAAACGGTAAAAGCGAGCTTGCCGCCGGACTGGGGCTATATCACTTGTTGGCCGATGGGGAGCGGATGCCCAATGTTGGGATTTTTGCTGCGGATAAAAACAATGCGGATATCATCTACCAGGCGGCCAAATACATGGTGGAGCACAGCTGCCTGGGACAGCCCGCTCATCAGCCGGTAGCCTGGGCCAGAGACAGCCGCCGGGAGATCCACAGCCGCTTTGGCGGGACAATGAAGGTATATAGCGCTGATGCAGAGACTAAGCACGGTTATTCCTTCAGCTGTATTATCGTGGATGAGCTGCACGCCCAGCCCAATCGGCGGCTCTGGGATGTACTGACCGCCGGTTCTGACGCAGCCCGGCGGCAACAGGCGGTTATCGTGCTGACCACTGCCGGCGATGACCCGGATCGGCAGGGAATAGGTTGGGAAATCCACGAAAAATGCCGCCGTCTGCTGGCTTGGCGTCAAGGCAGGCCGGAGCGGCAGCTGGATGAAGACGACCCTCAATGGCTGCCCATTTTGTACGGCATTTCGGTGCTGACCGGGGACGACCCGGAGAAGATCGCCCAGCTGGATATTTATGACGAACAGCTGTGGCAGCAGTGCAACCCCTCCTATGGGGCGACCATACGGCCCAGGCAGTTCCGGGCGGAGGCCAGAGCTGCCAGACAGAGCGAGGCCTCTGAGCGCTTGTTCCGCTGGCTGCGATTGAACCAATGGATCGCTGTGAAGGCGGTGGGCTGGGCGCCGCTGACCCTGTATGACAAAACCCAATGGGGGCCTTCTGCCAAGGCGGAGCGGCTGCAATGGCAAAAGCAGCTGGAGGGCAAGCGGTGCTATGGCGGCCTGGACCTTTCCACCACCACAGATCTGACGGCGTTGACCCTGCTTTTTCCGCCCCAACCGGGGCTGGATACTTGGGTGGCGCTGTTCCAGGCTTGGCGTCCGCTGGATGGGGTAGCTCAGGCAGAGCAGCGGGATCATGCCCCCTGGCGGGATTGGCAGCGGGCCGGATTCCTGGAGCTTTGCCCAGGAGACATGATTGACTATGGCCAGGTAGAGCAGGCTATCTGCCAAGCCGCCCAAGTTTACCAGCTGGAGCTGTTGGGGGTGGACCCCTATTTATCCCGAACCATTTCCCAGCGGCTGACGGAACAGGGCATTGCCGTCATTGAGATTCCCCAGACCATGCTCAGTTTGTCTCCAGCCATGAAAGAGCTGGAGCGGCTGATGCGCGCCCATCAGATGTTGCACCTGCACAACACCTGCGCCCGGTACTGTCTGGGCAATGTACGCTGCGCTGTGGATGGCAACGAGAATATCAAGCCCATGAAAAACCGCAGCACAGGCCGGATTGACATTGCCGTGTCCTGGATTATCGCCATGGCCACGGCGATGACAGCCCAGGACCAGCCCGATGACTTGGCCAAAGCTATGACCAGGCCAGGCTGGAGCCTGTAAGTCGGCAGCGCCGACGGCCATAGAACAGACTTTAGACGGGTTAGCGGTGTGAGCGGCGGCGCCATCGGCTTTGGCAGGGATGTAAGGGGCAGAGTCCCTTGAAAGGAAGGAATCAGATGAAACGAATTGTCAAAGGCAAAGAAGCGGAACTGACAATGTTTTTGGGCGGGATTTTGTTTTCTATTGGCTGCGGGATGATCTATCGCCCTGCTGGGCTGATTGCCGCCGGGCTGCTGACCATAGCCGCCGGAGTGCTGGCGGCGCTGGCCGGGGAGGGTGAATCATGAAGTTGGCCCAAGGACTGCGAATGCTGACAGTCGGGCGGCGCAAAGCCGTCACGGCTGCAGGCCTGATTGCCGCCGGAATGCCTGGCGAGGGCGTCACATTTTCCACGGAAGAGGCTCGGAAACTTTCCGCTGTGGACCGTTGTTTGGAAATCCTCAGCGATTCCATCGCCAAACTGCCTAACTATGTGATAGACAGCAAAAGCCGGCGGCGGCTGGCAGATCACCCGGCTCTGTATGCCTTGAATGTGCGGCCCAACGAGGCCATGACCCCCAGCGTTCGCAAAAAGGCGCTGGAGCTTTCCCGGCTGGAAGGCGGCGCAGGATATGATTGGATTATCCGGGACTCTGCCACTGGCAGGCTGCGGGAGCTGATTCCGCTGCCCTGGCGGCTGGTCGCTCCTTGGCGGGACCAGGCGGGCCGGATGTGGTACACCGTCAGCCACCCTCTTACAGGCGAGCCGATGATTCTTCCCGGTCAGGATGTGTGCCATTACAAAGGCTCCAGCCTGGACGGTATCCGGGCTATTGGAGTGCTGGACCGGGCTTCAGAAGCCATTGCCGCCGCCAGAGCAGCCCAGCAATATGATTTAGCCTATTACCAGAACGGCGGCCAGCCCTCTGGCATTTTGAAAACCGACTCGGATTTGGGCGGTTATGCGACCGGCCCAGAGGGAAGCCCGCTGAAGCGAACAGACGGCAGCCTTGTCACCCGCAAGGACCAGCTGCGGGAGGAATGGGAGCGCGCCTATGCCGGACCCAAAAACAGCCATCGGGTGGCCATTTTGGATTTATCCCTGGACTATAAGCCGTTGGCAGCCAGCAATCGGGATTCTCAGTTCGTGGAGAATAAAGAGCTTTCCGTCAAGGATATTTGCCGCTATTTTGGGGTGCCGCTGCACTTCCTGGGGGAGGGTAAGATGGCCTATAACTCCAATGAGCAAGGGGCCATTGAATATGTGGTGCGTACTTTACATCCTATTGTAAGCCAATATGAAGAAGAGCAAAGCTATAAACTGCTCACCGATGAGGAACTGGCCGCCGGGCTGGAAATACGGATCAACCTGATGGCCGAGTTGAAAGGGGACGCCGCCAGCCGGGCGGTGTGGTACCAGACCATGCGCCAGGAAGGGGTATTTTCGATCAACGATATTCGGGCGCTGGAGGATATGCCAGATATTCCGGGCGGCGACGCCCATTATGTGCCGCTGAATTTTGCCCCGCTGACAGGGGATGAAAAAGGAGGAGATTGAAACGGACAGGATTTTGAAAGCCGCCTTGGTGCAAAAGGGCCTGTTAGACGAACAGGAGTTGGCGCTGATCAACCGGCAGGTGCTGAAACCGCTGGAGGCAGAGCAGGTGTTCACCTTTCGGTTGGCCGCCTGCGATGACCAGCCGGATCGGGATGGAGAGCGATTTACCGCCCAGACCCTGGAGCAGCTGGCCCCCCTGTTTGTGGGCAAGCTGGTGCTGCGGGACCATAATTGGAGCGCTGGCGCTCAGACAGCGCGGGTATATGCCGCCCAAGTGGAGCAGCTGCCAGACCGATTGGCGTTGGTGCTGCGCTGTTATATGCCCAGGCTGCCGGAAACTGCCGGGGTGATTGCCGCTATGGAGGCGGGCATTTTGCGGGAATGCAGCGTCGGCGTGGCGGTGCGGCAGGCGGTGTGCTCCATCTGCGGAGCTGATCAGCTGCAAACCGGTTGCCCCCATTTTCCGGGCAGGCAATATGAGGGCCAAACCTGCGTGATGGAGCTGGAGGGCGGCGCAGATGCCTACGAGGTCAGCCTGGTGGCAGTGCCTGCCCAGCAGCAAGCCGGCATAGTGAAAAGCAAACGATATGGGGGCAAGGTCCAGCAGGATGATTGGCTCCGCCAGGGGGCGCTTCGATTGGAACAGGCCAGAATGTGCAATCTGGATACGAAAAATACGATGGAGAGGCGTTAGTATGAGACGAAAATTGACAGAGTTGATGCAACAGCGGGCGATAGTACTGGAAGCGGCGGAAGCTGCCCTGTCCGCCCAGGACCAGCAGCGCTTTGACAGCGAGATGGAAAAAGTGGGCAACATGAACCGAGAGATTGACTCGGTAAAACAGCTGATTGCCCAGCAGGACAAGCAATTTCTGAGTAAAACGCCGGATTTGGCAGAAGAGCGGGACAAGGCGGAGCAGCGAGGGGCAGACCTGAAAAAGGGGTTGGCAGTGCAGCTGTCGCCCAGAGAGGCGCTGCGGGACCTGGCCAAGGCCCAGACCTTGGCCCAAGGGCAGATTGTCCAGCCCACCGGCGGCGGGCAAGTGATACGGGATGCCCTGGGCGCCCGGCCCAGCTCTATTGTGGATCAGGTGTATGTGCAGGATTTGACCGGCATGGGCAGTTTTTTGGAGCCCTATGTGATCAGTCAGACCGAAGCCTCCGCCGGGGCGGTAAAAACCAACGCCGGCAAGGCCCGGCCGGAATCCACAGACCCGGTTTTCGGCATGGCGAAAATCAGCCCCTATGAAATCAGCGTCACCAATTATGTAGACCGGAATATCAGCCGCTTGTCTCCGGCCAATTACTATGCCAAGGTGTATTCCATGGCCATGGGCGCCTTGCGGCGCAAGCTGGCCCAGCTGATTGTGTCCGGCGACGGCCAGGCCAGCCCGGATTTTTATGGTATCAAAACCGCCAAAAACACCGCCGGGGCCGATATCTTTGCCACTTTGGAAGTGGACAAGATAGACGAAACCCTGCTGGACAGCTTGTTTTTCGCTTATGGCGGCGACAGCGAAACCGGCGGCGGGGCCAGGCTCTACCTGAACAAGGCGGATTTGGCGGCGCTGGGCAAGCTGCGCAATGGGGATAAGCAGCGGGTATTCAAAATCCGCCCAGAAGCGGACAATCCCAACTGCGGCATGATTGAGGATGGAGGCGCCATGATTCCTTATACCATTGTGCCTTCCTTGACCGCCCTTTCCGCTGGAGGCCAGGGTCAAACCATGGTCTATGGCGACCCAATGCACTATGAGCTTGGCCTGTTTGGCGATTATACCATTCGGGTAGATGAAAGTATCAAGGGCGTGGAGCGGATGTACACCATCCTGGGAGATTGCATGGCCGGAGGAAACCTGATTGTGGACAAAGGGTTTGTGGTGGCCACAACCCTAACGCATAACGATGGCGCTGACGGATAAACAGCGTGCGGCGCTGCTGGCTTATTGCCGCCTGGATGACCCGGAGCCAGAGCAGCTGGCTTTGCTGGAAAATCTCTGCCAGGCGGCCCAGGCTTATCTGGACCAAGCGGGTATCCGGCAGCCGCCAGAGGATTCCCCCCGCCGGGCGCAATACGAGCTGTGCCTCTGGGCGCTGACCCTGGATGCCTATGACCAGCGAGGCAGCCAGCAGGACCAACCTCTCAAGCCCAACCCGGCCCTCCGATACAATATCAATCAGCTGAAACTGACAGAGGGGGAGCCGATATTGTGAATGCGGGAAAACTGGATCAGCGAATAGAGCTGCTTACGCTGGAACAACAGGAAACCCGGTATCAATGGCGTCTCCAGACCAGGCTGTGGGCTTGGGCAGAGCAAAAAGAGGGGCGCAATATTTTTTCCCAACAAGGCAAAGCCGCCCCGCGGGTGGAATTTGTCCTGCGCCGGAGAAAGCTCACCCTGCGCCAAGCTTTGCGCTGGCGAGGGCAGCATTGCTTTTTAACGGATATCCGCCCAGAGGGCAGCCAGCATTTGCGGGTGGGGGCGGCGCTGACGCCTGTCGTTCAATGCTTTTATCTGAAAAAGGCACAGCTGCCAGATGAAAACAATGTGCTGCGGCAACAGCGCCAACAGCAGATGGAATTTCCTGCTTGCCTGGCGGAAAAATACACTGGTTATCAGGCGGATTTGCCGGATACCAGAGCAAACGCCTCTTTGATACTGGCGACCCCCAAGGCGATTTTGCTAGAGACAGGCCGCTCTGTGGAACTGCTGGGCAAGCTGTGGCGCGTTACCGCCTGTCACACTCTGGCGGATTTCCAGAACGAATATCAGATACAAAGGGAGTTTAACCCATAATATGAGCAATATTGACAAAAAAGGGTTGGCTCAGGCCATAGCCAGGTTGGATAAGCTGACCGCAGCTCTGCCCGGTCAACGCCGGGAGGCAGTGCAGCGGCTGGGAAATCTGGCGGAAGGGGCAGTGCTTAGCAGTATCCGGGCCAGAGTGCGGGACAGCCGGGGCAAGGTGCAAAGCTGGCAGCAAAAGCGCCTAGGTTCCGGCGGCGGTTATGCGGCAGTCAGTCCGGCCCGGAGAAGCGCCCCGCCCCACTATCCGGCCACAGGCCCAGACAGTCCGGGAGCGGTGACCAATTACCTGGAGCATGGCTGGCTGCATCGGTCTGGCCGTCGAGCGGCGCCCCGCAGAATGTACTGGCAGGCGGAAGCTCAGCTGACCCATCGGGCAGAAAACGAGGCTCAGCGGCTGGCTCAGCGCATTGTTCGAGGGCTGAAGGATGATTGAGCAATATCAAATCTTGCAGGCAATTCAATCCATGGCGCATAGCCGCTTCCCCCAGATCCCCATTTTGGAGGATTTGACCACAGCGGATTTTCCACGGCCCAGCTTTTATTTGGACCCGGAGCCGCTAACGCTGGAGGATGCCGGACGGCGCTTGATCCGTGTGCGATGGGCCATTGGGCTGATTTATTTTCCGCCGGTGGATGAGGAGAGTCAGGACGCCGCTATGGAGCAGCTGCTGACAGGCAGCCAGGCCATGCTGGCGCTGTTTGCACAGGGCTATCTGACGGTGGGGAACCGGGCGCTGCATCTGACCGCCTCCGCCGGCAAGCCGGATAGGGACGCGGCCGCTGTGATTTTGCAGCTGGATTACCTGGACCAGCGCCCGGAAACAGAACAGGCCGCTGCATGGATGGAGCAGATCCATCTGACGGCGGAACCGAAAACGGAGGGATAACAACATGGGATTGCCCAGTATTAACATTACATTTCGCACGGCGGCAGCTCAGACGATTGCCCGAGGGGCCAGAGGAGCCGTGGGGCTGATACTGCGGGACAGCGCCGACCTTGGCGACCTGAGCGGCTTTGAGCTGACCGACGAACAGCAGATTCCTGCTGCCTTAGGCGTCGACAACAAACGGCAGATTCAAAACGCCTTGATTGGCTATGTGAACCGGCCCCGGAAGGTGCTGACCTATGTGCTGGAGGAAGAGCAGCCGCTGGATGTGGCGCTGGCTTGGTTTAATCTGCATATGCCGGATTATCTGGTTGGTCCGCCAGACTGCGCCCAGAGCGAGGCTCAGAGCATTGCGGCCTGGGTGAAGGCCCGCCGTCTGGAAAATAAGACGCCAAAGGCGGTGCTGCCCAACTTAGCGGCGGACAATGAGGCGATTATTAACTTTATCACAGAGGATATCCAGGTGGGAGACCAGGTTTATACCGCCGCCCAGTATTGCGGGCGCATTGCCGGTCTGATTGCCGGCACGCCGCTGACCATTGCCTGCACTTTTGCGCCGCTGAGCGAGGTGGAGGATGTGGCCCGGATGACCCCGGAGCAGATGGACAAAGCGGCGGATGAGGGCAAGTTTTTCTTATTCCACGATGGGCAAAAGGTCAAATGCGGCCGAGGCGTCAATAGCCTGACGACCACTGTCCAGGGCAAGGGGGCGGCTTTTCAGAAAATCAAAATTCTGGATGCCATTGACCAGATTCAATCCGACTTGCGCCTTTCCATCCAAGACGGCTATATCGGCAAATATGCCAACAGCTATGACAACAAGTGCCTGCTGATTGCCGCCGTCAAGGGCTATCTGGAATCCCTGGAGCTGGAAGGAGTCCTAAAAGAAGGTTCTGTGGTGGGAATCGACCTGGCCAAACAGCGCAATTATTTGAATTCCCAGGGCATGGATACCGAGTCCATGGACGATTTGTCCATCAAAAAGGCGGACACTGGTTCTCATGTGTTCCTCAAGGCAAGCGTCAAAATTCTGGACGCCATTGAGGATATTGACCTGGATATCAGCATTTAGAGAGGCGATAGTATGAGCTTTACTGCAAACAGAGTGATTTCTGGCACTTGGGGGGAGATTTGGTTGGACGGCGAGTTGGCGGCGGAGGTCTACAAATGCCAGGCCAAGGCGTCTTTTACCAAAGATGATATCCGCATTTGCGGCCAGATGGCGGTGGACAGCAAGATCACCGGCATTAAACATACCGGTTCCTTGGGGATGCACAAAGTAAATACCCGTATGGCCGGGCTGATCGGCCGGCAGATACGCCAGGGCCACGACCCCCGGTTTACTGTTATCAGCAAGCTGGACGACCCGGATTCCTTTGGGGCCGAGCGTGTAGTGCTGAAAAATGTGTCCTTCGACGACCTGACCTTGGCAGACTGGGAAGCCGGGACGGCGGGCAAAATCGAAGCGCCCTTCACCTTCACCGATTATGAATTTTTAGACCAGATTGGAGCCTGAAGATGAGCCAAGACAATACCATGGATTTGCTGCTGGCAATGGAGCTGCCACAGCCTCAACAGCAGCAGTATAAAATCAAACGGCTGAGCGCCCTTTGCGGTCAGGATGTGGTTTTCACCCTGGGTCAGCTGACCTATAACCGAGTGGAGCAGCTGCGGCAGATGGAACATGAAAGCGATATCCATATTGTGTTGGCCGGCGTCGTCAAGCCGGATCTGCGTTCCCCGGAGCTGATGAGCAAATACCAGGCGGCCACTCCGGCGGAGCTGGTGAAAAAGCTGCTGCTGCCTGGGGAGATCGAGGACCTGAAGCGGGCCATTGAACGCCTGTGCGGCTACCGGCAGCTGACCATTGAGCAGATTAAAAAAAACTGACCCGGCAGCCGGATTGGGCGCTGCTCTTTTACCTGTTCCGGCGGAAAAATATCCTGCCAGGGCAATTTTACCGCATGACCCCCGGCGAACGGCTGATTTTGGCCGCTTTGGCCGAGGCGGAAATCGAGGCAGAAAAATAACGCCCGATCAGGGCGTTATTGGGGCATAGGGCCTATAGTACAGTAAGAATAAAAAGCAAGAGCATGGGCCAGAGGATAAAGGCAAGGGTAATAGCCTCAATCAGCAGTTCCCGCATAGCTCTGCCTCCCTCTGATTCTGCTTTTGAAGCAAACCGTTCAAAAAACTCCTGGTATTGCTTGCGAAATATCAGAAAGAGAACCAGGCAAATCCCAAAATGCCATTTTTGGAGGGTCATCCAATCCTCAAAGGTAAATATAGAAAATCACCCCTTTTACCCAATATAACAAAAATCTGGAACAGTGTCAAGGAAAGGAGGCGGCGCCATGCCGGATGTTTCGATTTCCGTATCCTTAAAAGACCGGTACTCTGACGGGGTCAAGGCCATGCAGAGCGCCAACAAGGCTTTTGACAAGAGCCTGGATGAGGTCAACGAGGGAATCCGCCAGAACGACAAGCGGATTCTGGAGCTGCGCAAAAGCCATGCGGACTTGAAAACCCAACTGGACGCCGCCTCCAACGCTCTTTCTGCCGCTCGAAAAGAATACAAAAAAAGCAGTTCGCCGGAAAATTTTGAAGGGCTGAAAGAGGCCCATCAGCGCTATGAGCAGCTGAAAGACAGTGTGAATGACACGGCCAAAGCGCTGAAAGCTGCTCGGCAGGCCAACCAACAGCTGAACGATGAATTGAGGCGGATCCAGAACCGGGCGACAGATCCTGAAAGCCTTCAGTCGGGACCTCGCAGTAAAGGCGTTTTATCCCAATTGGGTAAATCTGGCTTTTGGCGGACCGCAGCGGATTTGGCATTGCCTGCTTTTTCCGCCTATGTATCCAGCACCTATGGGGAAGCAGGGACTTCCATGTTTTCCAGTATGCTAAGCGGCGCTGGGCAAGGCGCTGCCATCGGCAGCATGATCGCGCCAGGCTGGGGTACTTTTCTTGGCGGCCTTGCTGGGGGTGCAGCGGGTTTCTTCGGCGGCCATGTGGAGCAATTCCAGCGGCAGGACGACAGCTTCCGTTCGGTTGTTCAGCAGCGGTATGAGCAAAACCAGGCGGAGCAGCAGGAAACCCTGGCCTCTGGCTCGGCCCTGGCGGCCCAGCGGGAAACCTCCCTTATCTCTTTTTCCACGCTGTTTGGCGACGAGCAGTTGGCCAGAGATTTCACCGAGCAGATGCGGGCTTTTGCCAACAGCACTCCTTTTCTCTATGATGAGCTGGCCAATCTGGCCAAGACCCTGAAAACCTATGGCTATCAGCCAGAGGAATTGATGCCCGCCATGCAGTCCATCGGCGACGCCGGGGCGGCGCTGGGAATGGAAAGCTCGGATATGGTCATGGCGGCCACGGCGCTGGGCCGGATGCGCTCCAGCAACAAGACCAGCGCAGAATACCTGAATTTGCTGCTGGAACGGGGTATCCCGGTTTATGATTATCTGGCCCAGTCCTTGGAGACCTCCAAAGAGCAGGCCATGAAGATGGTGTCGGACGGGCTGATTCCCGGCGAAAAGGCGGCCAGGGCCATTGCGGATTACATGGCCCAGGATTTCGCAGGCAGCATGGAAGGGCAAAGCAAAACCTTTGCCGGCCTGGAGAGCACTTTGCAGGGCCTGGAGCAGGAAATGGACGCCGCTATGGGCCAGGGCTACAACGACGCCCGGAAACAGGGCATGGAAAAGCAAATCGCGTATCTGCAAGGGGAAACCGGTCAGGGCATCCAGCAGGCAAACTACCTGATCGGCCAATGGAAAGCCTCCCTGGAAAACCAAAAGGAGCAGATACGGCGGGATATGGAATCCGCCGTGATGAGCGGCCTTTCCACCGGGGACTATGGCCCGGAAATTGCCGCTAAGCTGGAGGAAATGCGCCAGCAATACAAAGAGCTGGCTTCCAGCGGCAAGGAAGAAGCCGGAGCGGAAATGGGGGCGTTGCTGGCCCAAGCCCAGGTGATGGCGGAAAACGAATACCTGGCCAGCCAGGGCGCCCAGCTGGAAAAGCAGGCCCAGATGGGACTGATCCAGAGTATCCGCAACGACACCGCTTTGCGGGAGGAATACTATAACGCTGGCTATGAAATGCAGCTGGAATTTAGCAAAGGCATTAAAGCGGCTCAGCCTTTGATGACCGCCGCCATGGCGCCCGCTGCCGCCGCTTTCACGGTTCACAACGAAAAGGATGAAGAATATAACCGGTTTCTAAAAGGACAGGCGGGCTATGGTATCAATGAAAACAGCCTGGCGCCCGATGTGACAGACCGGCGGGCGCTGAGCGGCAGCCATGCCGCCGGCCTGCGCCGGGTACCCTATGACGATTATCCGGCGCTGCTGCATCAGGACGAGCGGGTTCTCACCGCCGCCGAGGCCAGACAGTATAACCTGTTGGAGCTGGGCGAAACCCAGCAGCCTCAGGAAGAGGGCAGGAAGTTCCGCCTGACGCTGGCGGAACGACTGGACAGCGGGCAAGGAAGCGGCGAGCCTTTCAGGCGGGCGCCCTCCATCTCTATTGCCAAGCTGGCGGACAGCATTGTAGTGCAAGAGCAGGCGGATATTGACCGGATTGCTCAAACCCTTGTCAGCCGCATTTTGCAGGCCAGGCTTGTCACGATATGAGGGGAAACGATTGTGAGAAGTATTATTTTGAAATCGCCCGCCGAGCAGATGACGCTGCCGGTGACGCCGGAGCAATATCAAATCAGCCATGGGCAAAATGTGGAGATTATCAATATTCACCAGCTGGGGGATATCGCTTTGCCCGGCAAGCCCACTCTTTGCAAAATTGATTTAGAGTTGCTACTGCCCTCCAGCGTTCGCAGCTATTCCCAGCCGCAGATACAAGAAGCGGAGTGGTATCTCTGGCATTGGCGGATGTGGGCGGACCAGGGCGTAGTATTGCGGTTTATCGTGTCAGACACCTATATCAATCTGCCGGTGCTGGTGGAGCAATTTTCCGATGGGGAGCAGGACGGCTCCGGGGACCGGTATTGTAGCCTGACCTTGCGGGAATATCGATATACGGAAAGCGCCCAGACCCAGGCCCAGGGCGGAGCAGACGCCGCCAGGGCGGCAGAGGCGCCGCCAGACCCGCCTAAACAATATACTGTGGTTCGGGGCGACTGCCTGAGCGCGATCTGCCGCCGGTTTTATGGCGACGGAACCGCGGCGGTTTATCAGCCGCTGGCCGCCTACAACGGCATCAAAAATCCCAACCTCATCTATTCCGGCCAGGTGATTCAGCTGCCCCGCCGAGACGCGCTGTAAAGGAGGTCCTATATGTTTCAGCTGCTACACATCGACCAGGCGGGCAAGGTTTATCAGGCAGAACAGCTGGTAACAGAGCTGACCTGGTCCGGCGATATTTTGCAATGCGCCAGGGCGCTGGAATATCAGTTGGCGCAATCGGAGCGGGGACAAATTCCCCAGGCGTCCTGTGATATTGGTACTAAGACCATTTTGCTGCTGGACGGCCAAACTCTCTTTGAGGGCCATATTTTTAGCCGGGAAAAGACCACGGACAGCGCCAAACTCAACTTGAGCTGTTGGGATTGGGGCTATTATCTGCGGCGCAACCAAGGAACCTATCAATTTGCCGGACAATCGCCGGAACAAATTGCCCGGCGGGTGTGCCAGGATTTTGGGATTCCCGTTGGCCGATTGGCCCAGACTGGATTTTCCCTGCGGCGCAATTTCTTTGGCTCCAGCCTGTATGAGATCATCCAAACCGCCTACACCTTGGCCAGCAGGCAGACTGGCAAGCAGTATTTCATTCGCTTCCAAGGCCGGGAGCTGGAAGTGCTGGAGAAAAAGACAGATGAAACAACCCTGATCCTGAAGGGCGGCTCCAATCTGATTGCCGCCACAGTCAGCGAAACAGTGGAAAATATGGTGAATCGGGTGGAGGTCTATGATAAGGATCAGCGCCTGGTCCATACAGCGGGAGATGGGGAAGCGCAGCGGCTCTATGGCGTGATGCAGCAGGTAGTCAGATTGACAGAGGGTCAGAGTGCTGTAAGCCAGGCTCAGGCGCTGCTGGAGGAAAAGGGCTATCAACAAAAAATCACGGTAGACAATCTGGGCAACCCGGCCAACCTGGCCGGCGGCGCCGTTGTGGTGCAGGAGCCTGTTACCGGCCTTTATGGCTTATTTTATATCGACAGCGACCGGCATCAGTGGAAAAACGGCCAATATTACAATCGACTGACCTTGAATTTCAAATCGATTATGGATGAAAAGGAAGCGGGCCAGCTGCCCAACAAAACCGGCAGTAAAACAGCGCCCAAGAAACAGAGCAAAAAGGGCGGCAAGAAGGCTGCAACTGTTGTGCGGATGGTCAGCCCTACTGGGGAGGCGTATTGACTATGGAAAACCCTTATTCCGAATTTTGGCAGGCGCTGCGGCAGGATCAGCAGGATCGGCTGCCTCAAGGTTGGCGCATGGGGCAGGTGACCCGAAAAACCCCTTTGGAGCTGGCGGTAAACGGTCTGTCCATCCCTGCCGAGCAGCTGCAAACAAACAGCGGGCTGCGCGGCTGTTTTGAGCTGGGAGATCAAGTGCTGTTGCTGGATACTTCCGGCCAGGGCCAGAGCTTTCTTATCTTGTGCAAGGTGGCGAATGTGTAACATGACAATTTTTCCGATGATTCAGCCGCAGATAGCAGAGGCGCGGCAGCTTCCCCTTTGCCGGGATGTGCTATGGGATGCTGCCAAAGGGATACCCGTGTTCCGGGCTGGGGAGCCGGTTATTGTGCAAGGCGCTCAGGCAGTGGCCTCTTGGATTTGGCGGGCGCTGCGGGTGTGCCGGTATCGCCACGAACTGTATACCTGGGATTATGGCAGCGAGTTGGAAGGTCTGATTGGTCAGGCTTATACTGCGGCGCTGAAGCAGGCGGAAGCCCGACGTTATGTGGAAGAGGCGCTGGCTGTCAACCCCTACATTCAGGCAGTGCGGCAGATACAGACGGAATTTGACGAGGAAGGGCGCTTGCTGATCCGCGGCACCGTTGATACTGTTTATGGCCCGATTGAGATAGGAGGCGATATAGATGCCAGCGCAGCTGGATGAGCGGACGCCGGAGCAGATCAAGCAGGATATTTTGGACCGGATGCCAAGTAATCTGGATACCAGGGAGGGCAGCTTTCTTTCTGATATGATTGGCCCGCTGGCCATGGAGATTTGGAAGGACAAGGAATCCCGCCGGGCTATGGAGGATATGTTCTATGTATCTGAAACCTCTGGGCCATATCTGGATAAAGCCGCGGCCATGTTTGGTTTGGCACGCAAGCCGGGCGCCAAGGCGCAAGCGCTGTTGACTTGTATCGGTCAAAATGGAGTGGTGATTCCGGCGGGCAAGGTGTTTTTGGCAGGAAATCTGGAATTTGTCGTGCTGGAACAGACCATCATTGCAGAAGGTCAGGCCCAAGTATTAGTGAAAGCGGCCCAAGCGGGCAGGCAGTACAATGTGGAAGCGGGGGCCATTGGCCAACAATATGAAAATCTGGCCGGGCTGACCGCTGTTATCAGTCAGGCGGCTGCTGGCGGCATTGACCCGGAGACAGACCAGGCGCTGTATCAGCGGTATCGGGAGGCTTTGCAAAATCCGGCCACCAGCGGCAATAAAGCCCACTATCGCCAGTGGGCGCTGGAGGTGGACGGCGTGGGTCATGTGGCAGTGCTGCCTCAGATGGAGGGGCCGGGCACGGTAGGCGTGATTCTGGCGGACGCAGAGGGGAAACCAGTGTCCCGGCAGACAGTCCAGCTGTGCGCCCAGCATATCGAGCAGGCGAGACCGGTGGGCGCTCAGGTTATCGTACAGTCCGCCCAAGGTCTGGAGATAGATATCTCCGCCGCACTTTGTTTAGAAAGTTCTGCCACTTTAGAGCAAGTGCAGCAAGCCTTTTTGGAGGCTTTATCCCGGTACTTTGGGCAATCCGCCTTTTCCAAGCGGCAGCTGGTGTATCACCGTATCGCTTTTATGCTGTTGGATGTCCCCGGCGTGATCGATTATCGGCAGCTGACAGTGTGCGGCGGTCAGCAGGATATTTTGATTGGGGAAACCCAGGCAGCAGTGGTGGGGGAGGTGGAGCTATCCCTTGCAGTTGATTGATTATTTGCCCGGATTTTATCACAACAGCCCGGAAGTACAGGCGATACAGCGGGCATTGGAGCCGGAAGCGCAGCGGCTTCGCCAGGAAACGGAGCAGATAGCCCGGCAGCTGGCGCTGGATACGGCGGATTGGGGTTTGGACTATTGGGAGCGGGCATTGGGAATCCCTGTGGATGTATCCAAGCCGTTGGAATTTCGCCGGAGCCGGGCGGCAAGCAAGCTGCGAGGCCAGGGAACCGCAACTGTCGCGCTGCTGCAAAATGTGGCCCAGAGCTTTGCCAATGGCCAGGTGGACATTCTGGAATATCCATCGGAATATCGGTTTGAGGTCAAGTTTACCGGCGTTATCGGCATCCCGCCCAATATGGAGGATCTGAGCGACGCCATTGAGGAGATCAAGCCCGCCCATCTGACCTACAGTTATATCATCCTGTACCGCTTGCACAAAAACCTAAAAACCTATACCCACGCCGGTTTGGGGGGCTATTCCCACCGGGCAATCCGAGAGGAGAAACTGACATGAAAGAAACGGAAAAGTTGAAGCTGAAAAAGCCCGATCCCGAGGATTTTTATAATATCCAGGATTTTAACGACAACATGGACGCCCTGGACGCCGACCAAGCCCGGCAGGACAAAGCTATCCAAGAGCATGCGGGCAATGGCGCGATCCATGTGACCCAGGCGGAAAAGGACGGATGGAACGGAAAAGTGCCGCCCACCCGGAAGGTGAACGGCAAAGCGCTGAGCGAAGATATCAGCCTGGCCGCGGCGGATGTGGGGGCGTTGGGCTCCGGCAGCACGGCGGAAGCTGCGAAGAAGCTGCTGACGCCCCGAAGCATCCGCGCCAACTTGGCCAGCTCCGCCGCCGCAAATTTCGACGGCACGGCGAATATTACCCCTGGCGTCGCTGGCATTCTGCCCGTAGCCAACGGAGGGACGGGGAGCAGTGTGGAGAAATATCTACCGCTGGCAGGCGGGACAATTGCGGGCAATCTGACGCTGAAAAATAGTACTGCTTTTGGGTGTAAGCTGAATTTTGGCGACGGGGATTATGTACATATCTCTGAACCAACAGACGATAACATGGAGATCAAAGCGAAAAACGTGACGTTTTCCACAACTAATCCCATTCACGGCGTGCCAACTCCAAGCGCAGGCACAGACGCGGCGAATAAGGACTATGTAGATAATAAAAACGCCAAAGCAGGTTCATTTTATTTATCTACATTGGAAATAAGTCTGGTTGAATCTCTTGTCGAAGCTGGAAAAATATTTAAGATAAAAAGGAAACCTGTTATATCCAGTGGACTGAAAGATGGAACTTATCAAATAACATCTTTGTATTATTCAGAAGGAGATGAACCGCTTATTGTTTATGCATGGCCCATGCGCTTTAGCATATCGGGCGGAGATACTACAACCGAACTATCAGTTTACATTTATAACCCTTCCAGCTCGAATATTAGGATGTCTCGTATGTCGGCCGCAATTAAGGGATGTATAGTAGCATATGAGGGTTGGTAACAATTTGCACTAAAATCCTTTATAAATTTTCCACATAAAAACGAAGAGAAAAAGGAGGAAATACCTATGAAAAGCGTTTACTTATCCCCCAGCGCCCAGGAGAATAACAAGGGGGCCGGGGACTATGGCACAGAAGAGCAGCGGATGAATCAGCTCTGCGATTTGGTGGAGCAAAAGCTGAAAAACCGGTACAAAATCTATCGCAATCGGCCGGAAATGAGCCTCCAGCAGATTGTGGCGGACAGCAACGCCAAAAAGCCGGACATTCATCTGGCCTTGCACAGCAACGCCGGCGGCGGCCAAGGCTGCGAATGCTGGATCTGCGCCAAAGGCGGCCAAGCCGAAAAACTGGCCCAGCAGATTTATCGGCAGATTACCGCAATTTCCCCATTTGTTGGGCGAGGCGTCAAAGTGAGCAAAACCCTCTATGAGGTGAACAAAACCGCGGCCCCGGCGGTGATCCTGGAGGCGGAATTCCACGACAACGAGAAGGGCGCGGCCTGGATTGTGGAACATATGGAGCAGATCGCCCAGGCTGTGGCCCAGGGCGTAACAGAGCATTTTGGAGATTCGGCGGCAGAGCCGTCCAAGCCTCAGCCGGCAGAACTGACGGCGGAGCAGGCCGTCGATAAGCTGGCCAAAGCCGGTTTGATCGACACGCCGGACTATTGGAAAAACGCTGTGCAATGCGTGAAAAATCTGGACGCGTTGCTTGTGAAAATGGCAAATAAGCTGGCATAGAAGGGAGAAAAAATATGGATTATCTGACCGATTACATCAAGCCAGAGCTGCTGATTTTGATTCCAGTGCTGTATTTGATTGGCATGGGGCTGAAGAAGAGCCAAAGCGTGGCCGACCGCAAAATTCCCCTGATTTTAGGAGCTTGCGGCGTGCTGCTGGCGGCGGTTTATGTGCTGGCCTCTACGCCCATCAGCAGTTGGCAAAGCGGCATGGCGGCCCTGTTCACCGCCGTGACCCAGGGCGTTTTGTGCGCCGGCGGCAGCGTTTACGTCCACCAGCTGCTCAAGCAGCAGGGCAAGGAGTAGGCCATGCGAGACGCGATTACGGCCTATTGGATGCAATGGGCCTGCGGCCTGCTGGCGGCGGCCATGGCGGCCCTGTGGCGCTGGGCGGCCAAGCGTCTGGCGGCTCAGCGCAAGGACAGCGAGGCCCTGAAAGCCGGCGTCAAGGCCGTGCTCCACGACCGCCTGTGGCAGGCGCACAAACAATATATGGCCCAGGGTTGGTGCAGCCTGGAGGATAAGAAAAATGTGGAATACCTCTACCAGCCCTACGCCGCCCTGGGCGGCAACGGCACCGGCAAGGACGCCTACCAGGATATTTTTGATTTGCCCACCAGGCCGAGGGAGGAATAGGGAGAGTAATTAGGCCCTTTGCCAAACCGATAAATGCTAATAAAAACGCTAATAAAATAAAAAAGCCCCGTATTTTCAAGGCTTTTAATCGATTTCCAGAGGGTTCAAATCCCTCCTTCTCCGCCACGAAAGTCCTCAGTCGATGATACAATCGACTGAGGACTTTTTAATTTTGCCAATGGAAAAGCCTTGGAATCAAGGGAAAAGCGGGACGCAGGGGGTGCGGATATCCTCCGGCGTCCCGCCTTTTTCGTTTTGTGTGGGGATGGGACACCATCAACGGAGATTTGCATTTTGCACCCTCCCCCTGTCCCACGGGAGGGAAAATTAAAAGGTTGAGGGAATCGTTGAAAGGTCAGTATATGGATCGTCCAAAAATAAGGTATTAAAATACTTTATTGAGGTATTGACAAACGCCGTCGAGTGTGATACACTACCTACAACAGCAATAATGAACATTTTAGTTTACCGGGAGGGAATATACCATGGACCGCAAGAATAAGGCCGAGAGCTATTGGAATTTCTTCAACTTTTTAAGAGGCCAAATGTCAGCAAGCGATATGCGTGTGGCCGCTCTGCTCACCGGTATTGCCATGGAAAAATGTGAAATCAGACCGGATTTAGAAAACGAACAAGATGTCGTTCAAATCATGCGCAACGCCTCAGAGGACCTGGGTTTTGGAAGAATCTTCTACAGGAGTGAACAAAATGCTTTTATAGGCTATACCCTCCTAAAGCAAGCTGCACCGCTTGACTGGGAGGAAATGCTAGGCGAGATCGATGAGAAGGCTGCAAATTTGGTGCATCTCCCCAAGCCATTGATTGAGCATTTTGAGGTATTCTTCGAGTTTACCACCAAGTATGTTCTAATCGCTGAAGGGGAAAAGTTCACACCTAATTTGAAATCCATGGTCGATGCTTATCCCGAATGCGACTACACTATAACCACGATGAATCCTGCCTATACCGCAATCCTTGAGCGGGTTTTCCAGGGTTACAGGAATGTCCGAGTCGTAACCACAAGTATTTATGAATATGAATTCCTCCAGGAACGATTTGATCTAATTCTCTCTGTTCCAACATTTGGTAGCAGACTTCTGGTCGACCGGGAGCAGCATTTCATGTGCCGTGAGCATGAAATGGTTGCTCTGGAAAATCTTCTTCTTCACTTGGGGCCTAGCGGCAGGTTGGCAATTCTACTCCCCGCCCGCATCACTTTTGCTGGCGGTAACGTCAAGGGTCTCCGCAATTTTATTCAGGACACCTATAAAGTTGAAAGCATTTCGGCAATGCCAGAAGGTTTCCTTGAATGGTCGGCAATCAAGACTTACCTTCTCACCATTACAACAGGAACAACTGACGATATCGCCGTTCGTCGTTTTGGCATTCAAGATACCATAACAGGTTCTGCTGGTCGTAGAGTGAGAAATATCCGTCTTGAGGATGAAACTTTCTCGATGCTGTCCGAGCTGGAGGAACAAGGCGACTGGAACGTGGACAAGCTATTTGCGGCCCAGGATGAGGACTGGATACGATATATGGGGGTGAAACGCGCTATTCTTGGAGAAGTTGCCACCGTGTTCCGTGGGAAGAATGTGCCTCGTAAGGACCCTACTGGTAGATTCGGAGTTGTAAACATCTCGAACCTTCGGGAGTTCAGCATTGACTATGACGGATTGGACCATCTGGATGAGGAAGAGCGCAAATTAAGAACCTACATTTTAGAAGATGGTGACATTTTGGTGCCAGCCAGAGGTACGGCGGTACGAACTGCTATTTTCAAAAAACAAGATTACCCCTGTATTGCCTCCTCCAATCTTGTAGTAATTCGCCCTAGAAGCGATCTCCTGAACAGTGTTTACTTGAAGATGTTCTTGGACAGTCCTCTTGGTGGCAAACTTCTGGAATCCGCCCAGCAAGGTACCAGCGTCATCAATCTGAGCTACAAGGATATGCAATCCCTTGAAATCCCGTTGCCGGACATCGAAAAGCAGGAGGCTCTCGCAAACGAATATCAGACCGAGTTGACGATGTATCTTGAGTCTATAAGCGAAGCAGAACGCCGCTGGCGTTCTGCGCTGGACAGGCTTCAAGAACAGATATAAAAAGAAAAACCATAACAACTATTTTAGGAGGAATGACATTGGAAAACGTCCAGCAGTTCATGAAAGGCGATATTTTTTATCTGGATCTTGGCAAACCTGATGGCTGCATTCAGGGTGGCTGTAGGCCCGTAGTAGTTGTGCAAAACAACACAGGAAATCGGTATAGTCCGACTTTACAGATTGCCCCCATCACAAAAAGTAAAACAAAGGCCAAATTACCTACTCACGTTGAACTGCATAAAGGTATGGGCGGGCTGAAGGAAGATTCCGTTGTCTTAGTCGAGCAAACAACAATTTGTAACAAGAAAGAACTTTTGCCACAGAACAGATTGGGACATCTCAATGACAGTGTTCTGGATAAGCTCGATGACGCTATAGCAATTCAGTTCGGATTAAACAACCGTGTATCGACACAGCGGCATATATATAAAGGAGGGGCGTGATATGCTTGGCGCAATAATTGGGGACATTGTAGGTTCCCGTTTCGAGTGGAATAACCACAAGTCAAAGGACTTTGAGTTCCTCACCTACAAATGCTTTCCCACCGATGACAGTATTATGACTCTGGCTTTGGCGAAAGCCGTCCTCATAAGTAAACCTGACCACAGCAACCTGGCCGAAAATGCTGTGAAGCAAATGCAACTTATTGGGCGGCAGTACCCGAACTGTGGTTATGGTGGTGGATTCCTCAGGTGGATGCTCTCCGACCATCCGCATCCATACAACAGCTATGGCAACGGCGCGGCTATGCGAGTAAGTGCGGCAGGCTTTGCCGCCTCATCCCTGGACGAGGCAAAGAAAATGGCGGAGCACATCACTGCCGTTACACACAATCATCCAGAAGGACTCAAAGGTGCAGAAGCCACTGTGGTTGCCATCTTTATGGCCCGCCAAGGAAAAAGTATTCTGGAGATCCGCGACTACATGGATAAGCACTACTACCCAATGAACTTCACGCTGGATGGCATCCGGGATAGCTATCAGTTTAATGAGACCTGCCAGGAAACGGTTCCTCAGGCACTGATGGCCTTCTTCGAGTCCACCAGTTTTGAAGATGCCATCCGTAACGCCATTTCTATCGGTGGAGACAGCGACACTCTCGCTGCAATCACTGGCGGAATCGCCGAGGCATACTATGGCATTCCAGCCGGTATTCGCAAACACGCCCTGACCTTTCTGGACGAGAACCTTTTGAAGATTTTGGTGGATTTTGAAAATAAGTATCCTCCTATGATGGAGAAGATAATTGGAGACACCAATATTCCGCTTAAGCGTAAAGATGGGCAAAAAGTCAGGGGAGGAAACCGGGCAGCGATGATGGAGTCCGCAGTTGATGCCGCAGACGGTGATGCCCAGTCTGCGGAAACAAGTCCAGCGGAAATCACTAGCAGGCAACTCTTTAACCACCTGTACCAGTGTTGCAGTATCTTGCGCGGCCCTATCAATCAGGACGAATACAAGAGCTATGTGATTCCAATCCTATTTTTCAAGCGCATCTCTGATGTATACGACGAGGAGTACGCCGAGGCCCTTGCCTACTCCGGCGGAGATGAGGAATACGCTACTGCTGAAGACATGCACTTCTTCATTATTCCAGAGGGTTGTCACTGGAATGACGTGCGTCAGGTCACGCAAAATGTCGGCAAGGCTATTGTTGCAGCCATGACCGGTATTGAAAAAGCTAATCCTGAGACCTTATCAGATGTGTTCAGCAGTTTTGATGACGCAACCTGGACGGACAAGGGCAAATTGACCGATGAACGCCTGAAAAATCTGATTGAGCACATGTCCCTGATTTCCGTTGGAAATAAAAATTACTCCGCCGACGTAATGGGCGACAGCTACGAGTTCCTCATCCGGCAGTTCGCTGATGACTCCAAGAAAAACGCTGGCGAGTTTTACACCCCCCGTCCTATTGTCCGACTGATGGTTCGTCTATTAGACCCAAAGCCCGGAGACTCTGTGTATGATCCTGCGTGTGGAACCGGGGGTATGCTGATCGAGGCCATACGTCATATGCGTGGGGACCGGCTTGCGTATGGCAGGATTTTCGGCCAGGAGAACAACCTCTCCACTTCCGCTATTGCTCGGATGAACCTCTATCTGCACGGAGCCAAGGATGTTCAGATTATGCACGGCGATACACTGCGGGACCCAAAATTTCTGGAGAAACGGAAACTCAAAACCTTCACCTGTGTTCTGGCAAATCCTCCATTCGGTAAAGATAAGTGGGGTGCGGCGCAGTTCGAATCGGACCCCTTTGGGAGAAACTTCTGGGGCAACCCCAGCGATTCCAGCGCAGATTTCGCCTGGTTGCAGCACATGGTTAAATCCATGGACCCGGAAAACGGTCGATGCGCTGTGGTGCTCCCACAGGGAGTGCTCTTCCATTCAGGTAAGGAGGGCCAGATGCGTGAGAAGCTAATCCGCTCCGACAAACTGGAGGCGGTGATCACCTTGGCCAGCGGCGTTTTCTACAGCACCGGCGTTTCTGCCTGTATTCTCTTTCTGAACAACAAAAAGCAGCATAAACACAAAGGCCGGATTTGTTTGATTGATGGCGGAGAGGTGTTTACTGCAATGCGGGCGCAGAATATCTTGTCTGCTGAAAATGTCAATACTCTGTACAGCTATTATCAGGACTATCAAGACGTTATTGAGCGCGTTAAAATCATCTCTATTTCCGATGCAGAGCGGGGCGGCTTTGAGCTCATGCCCAAGAAGTACATCGAGCACAAAAAGCAGGAGGTCACCCCGCCGCACATTGTGCGGAGAAATTACATGATTGCGCTGGAAGCGGTAAGGGCGGCGGAAAGCAAGGTCAACAGACTGCTGATTGAGGGAGGTTATGTCCATGAGCAATAAGATTACTCAAAGCGAACTGGAAACCTACCTGTGGGGATCAGCGGTTCTCCTGCGAGATCATGTTGACGCCGGCTCCTATAAGCAATATATCTTTCCCCTCCTCTTTTTCAAGCGTCTGAACGATGTCTATAACGAGGAAACCGAAAAGGCAATCAAAGAGAATGGGCCGGAAGCGGCAGATTGGGAGGAAACGCACTCCTTTGTACTGCCAGAGGGAGCTCGCTGGAACGATGTGCGAAATGTTCCTCAGAATGTGGGTAAGGCTATTACCGCAGCATTCCGGACTATTGAGAATGCCAATGTTGATAAGCTAAAGGGTATTTTCGGCGACGGTACCTGGACAAACAAAAAGCGTCTGCCGGATCGTCTGTTGAAAGACCTGCTGGAGCATTTCAGCAGCAGAACGCTATCTCTTGAAAATTGCCCGGAGGACGAGCTCGGTCAGGGGTATGAGTTTCTGATCCGAAAGTTTGCTGATGACAGCGGTCATGGAGCTCAGGAATTTTATACGAATCGGACCGTGGTCCATCTGATGACTGAGATGCTCAAACCGGAACCGGGCGAATCCATCTATGATCCAACCTGCGGAACAGCCGGTATGCTGATTTCCGCGATAGCTTACTTAAAACAACACGGAAAAGAGTGGCGGAATGTATCCCTCTATGGACAGGAGTGGAATACCCTGACGACCGCCATTGCACGAATGAACCTGTTTCTTCACGGCATTGAGGATTTCCAGATCGCCAACGGTGATACTTTGCTCAACCCCGCCTTTGTGGAACGCCGCAAATTGAAAAAGTTCGATATGGTCGTGGCGAATCCACCCTACTCCATCAGTGACTGGAGCCGGAGCGCCTTTGAATCTGACCGGTATGGCCGCAATATTCTCGGTGTGCCTCCGCAGGGCCGAGCCGATTACGCATTTATTCAGCACATTCTCGTCAGCATGAATCAGGGTACTGGACGCTGCGCGATCCTCCTCCCTCACGGAGTGCTTTTCCGCAACGAGGAGAAGGAAATGCGCGAGAAGCTGGTGCGGTCGGATATGCTGGAGTGTGTGATCGGGCTTGGACCAAACCTGTTCTATAACTCACCCATGGAAGCTTGCATCATGATTTGCCGAACAGAGAAACCTGACGATCACAAGGGGCATATTCTTTTCATTAATGCAGTGAACGAGGTGACCCGCAAGAATGCGCACAGCTTTTTGGAGCCTCAGCACATCGAAAAGATTGCGGGTGCCTACGATGCTTTTAAATCGGATCATGATATAGCAAAAAAGGTTTCCATCCGAGACGTCGAGAAAAACGGATTCAATCTCAGCCTTCCGCTTTATGTGCGGCCGGAATCCAGCGACGGAAGCGAAGATTGTCGGACCATACAAGAGTGCTACGATGGTTGGAGGTCTTGCTCACGGTCTACAATATCCGCCTATCAAGAATTGACGGCGTTATTAGGGAAGGAGGCCAAGACTGATGAGTAGAGTGACCCTTGGCGATGTTGCCATCGAGCGCCGAGAAACACTGAAAGGGGCGAAGGCTGACTATCCTATTGTCGGCCTGGAGCATCTGATTCCAAGTCAAATCACGCTGACGGCTTGGGGCAATAGCTCAGACAACACCTTTTCAAAAGTGTTTCACAAAGGACAAGTCCTCTTCGGTCGCCGCCGAGCCTATTTGAAGAAAGCCGCTGTCGCACCTTTTGACGGCCTCTGCTCCAGTGACATTACGGTGATTGAGGCGAAGGCAAATCTGATTCTCCCGGAACTTCTGCCGTTTGTCATTCAAAACGACGCTTTTTTCGATTATGCCGTTGGCAAATCCGCTGGATCTCTGTCCCCCCGTGTAAAATGGGAGCACCTGAAGAAATATGAGTTTGAACTACCGGGTATGGACGAACAGCGAAAGCTGGCCGAACTTCTTTGGAGTATGGTGGAAGCGAAAGAGGCTTATCAGGAACTGCTCCGACAGACTGATGATTTGGTGAAAGCTCGATTTATCGAACGGTTTGGAGAATGCAAAAACCAGATGGCCAAGGCTGGCGAAATAATGCTTAACTTGAGGAACGGGGTTTCTCCGTCCAAATCAGGAAAGCACCATGAGCGGATTCTAACTTTATCCGCTGTGACGCAAGGGAAGTTTGATCCTAGCGCATGGAAAGATGGATATTTCAATGAGTGCCCCGCGAAAGACAAACGCATACAAGCACACGAATTTTATATGTGCAGAGGAAATGGCAATGTTGCGCTTGTCGGCACAGGAGTCTACACAACAAAGGCTTACTCTGATCTTGTTTTTCCTGACACAGTAATTGCCGCACAGATTGATGACACAAGAATTCGGTTGCCGTTCTTATATGTGGCATGGAAGATGCCAGATGTAAGAGCTCAAATTGTCAAGAATGCAAAGACCACTAATGGAACCTATAAGATCAATCAAAATGCAATTTCTGCTATTTCTCTAATTGTTCCACCTCTACTTGAGCAAGATGATTTTCTTCGTTTCGTCCAGAAGAGCGACAAATCAAAACTCGAATTAGAACAGGCCATGAAAGCGATGGAAGCCGTCTACAACAAAATCTTATCGGAAAATCTCGGCTGAGTACTAAAGGAGGAACGATTTATGCCTAATTTTAATGAAGGAAATACCACGGAGCGGATGATCCTTGATGTTCTCCAGAAAAACGGCTGGAGATATGTCGCGCCGGAGGATCTGCCACGCAATCCCTCCGATGTCATTGTAGAGCCCCTGTTCCGGGCTGCGCTGGCCCGGTTGAACCCGGAGATCACCGAGGACGAATCCCGAACGGACACCGTCCTATACGATTTGCACCGCATCATCACGGCCACCAACGCGCAGAATCTCATCACGCAGAACGAGCTGTTCAAGCAGAAGGTGTTTGAGCAGAATACCTATCCCTTCGGCGAGGACGGCAGACAAGTCTCCATCGACTTTTTCGGCACTGAGATTAATGGAAAATCGGATCTGAATGACTATGTGGTCACAAACCACTGGTGCTTTCCCAAAACAAAAGCGGACGGCGGAAAAGAATTGGACATCGTCCTGCTGGTCAATGGCATCCCCGTGGCGGTTGGTGAGATGAAAACCCCGGTTCGGGCCGCTATCACTTGGCTGGACGGAGCAAAGGACATCAGCGATTACGAAGAGAGCATTCCACAGATGTTTACGGCGAATATCTTCAACTTTGCCACAGAGGGCAAGTGCTATCGTTACGGCGCAATCGGAATGCCCATTGCCAAATGGGGACCTTGGCACACCACCGATGACAAGTCCGACGGCAGCTTGGCGGCGGTGCATACCAGCGTGACGGACATGCTCACTCCCTATAAGGTGATGGACCTGTTCCAGTTTTTTACGCTGTTCGCTACTGACAGCAAGTATCGCAAGTACAAGGTTATCGCCCGTTACCAGCAGTACGAGGGCGCGAACATGATCGTGGACCGTGTCCGGGCGGGCTACCCCAAGCAGGGCCTGATTTGGCACTTCCAAGGCTCTGGTAAGTCTTACCTGATGGAGTTTGCCGCCGTCAAGCTGCGTATGCTCCCTGATTTGAAAAATCCAACTGTTATCATCGTAGATGACCGTTTGGATCTGGAGTCTCAGATCACGGCACAGTTCCACGCCTCCGATGTGGGGAACCTTGAATCCGCTGCCAGCCGTGATCAGCTCATGACCATGCTTCGCCAGGATATTCGGAAGATTATCATCACTACTATCTTCCGCTTCCAGGAGGTCACCGGAGAACTCAGCCAGCGTGACAACATCATCGTGATGGTGGATGAATGCCACCGGACACAGGAGGGTGACTTGGGCATCAAAATGCGCTTGGCCTTGCCCAATGCCTTCTTCTTTGGCCTGACTGGCACTCCCATCAACCGCATTGACAAGAACACCTTTGCCACCTTTGGAGCCACTGAAGATCGGAGCGGTTACATGAGCAAGTACAGCTTCTCCGATTCTATCCGTGACCGCGCCACACTGCCTCTGAACTTTGAACCGGTGCCTATCGATCTCCGCGTGGATCGGGAGACCATGGACCGAGAGTTTGATGTGCTGACTGCAGGCTTGTCCGACGTGGAGCGGGCCGAACTCTCCAAGCGGGTCAATATGCAGGCGATCATGTATGATCGGAAACGCATCCATAAGGTCTGTGCACATATTGCAAAGCACTTCACCGAAAAAATCCGTCCCAATGGCTATAAGGCTCAGGTGGTTGTGTATGACCGCCCGTGCTGCCTGATGTATAAGGAGGAGCTGGACAAGCTCTTGGGCGCACAGTGTTCTACTATTGTGATGGACACAAATGATGATAAAGCAGACAAATACAAACCCTATCGCCGGACCAAAGATGAAGAAGCGAAGGTGCTGGACCGCTTCCGCGATCCCAGTGACCCGCTAGAGATTGTCATCGTAACAGCCAAGCTGCTTACCGGCTTTGATGCGCCTATCCTCCAGGTTATGTATCTGGATAAGCCCATGAAGGATCATACGCTCCTCCAGGCTATCTGCCGCACCAACCGCACCTACGATGAAGGCAAGACCTTCGGGCTGATTGTGGACTATATTGGGATCTTCGATAATGTCGCCAAGGCACTGAACTTTGACGAAACCAGCATGAAGAAGATTGTTACAAATATCGAAGAAGTCAAGAAGCGTTTTCCTGCGCTCCTGCGGAAATGTCTTAGTTTCTTTATGGGTGTTGACCGAACCGTTGAAGGTTGGGAGGGGTTGATGGCAGCGCAGGAGTGCTTGCCTACCAGCAAGGAAAAGGACGAGTTCGCAGCAGATTACCAGGTGCTCAACCGCGCCTGGAATGGGCTGTCTCCTGATCCGTTTCTGACGACATTCCAGCCGGACTATGTGTGGTTGACAAAAGTATATGAGTCAGTCCGCCCGACTAACGGCAGTGGTGGTTTAATTTGGGCCGCGCTCGGCAATAAGACAATGGAAATCGTGCACTCAAACCTGGAGGTTGGCGCAGTTCATGATGATGTGGATATTCTCTCACTGAGTGCCGACTTGATTGATGATTTCATTGAAAGCCACAGGGACATCAACCCTACCACGAAACGTGTGGAAATCGACTTAGTTGCACGCATCCAGAAGCACGCAGATGACCCCAAATTTAAAATGCTTGGGGAAAAACTGGAAGAGTTGCGTAACCGTCATGAGCAGGGCTTAATCAACAGCATCGAGTTTTTGAAGATGCTGCTACAACTCGCCAAGGAAGCTGCCCAGGCAGAGAAAGAAGTTGTGCCGGAGGACGAGGTAGATAAGGGTAAAGCCGCTCTGACAGAGCTTTTCAACGGTGTGCGCAATGAGAGCACCCCAGTTATTGTTGAGCGCATTGTTGCGGACATCGATGATATTGTGAAAATTGTCCGATTTGACGGCTGGCAGAACACCACTGGAGGTCGGCAAGAGGTAAAAAAGGCTTTGCGCAGCGTCGTGTGGGTGAAATACAAAATCAAGGACAAAGAAGTGTTTGATAAGGCGTATGCCTATGTCGAGCAGTATTATTAAGCTATGGAATGGGGTGCTGGTGAATGGGTTATCCCGACTTCAAAACATACATCCAGGACAAACATAGCAGTCTCCTTCAAGACGAAATTGCAATATATGTAAAGAATTGCCACGACGGAATTGGTTTCCATTCATACAGCGTACTTTCGGTTTGTGAGGAGACTGTCGACAATGTAGAAGTTCATTCTGTTAAATGTCACGAAGGACTTGGCGATTTAATCACAATGGATGTTAATGTCGCTGCAGACATTATAACCAAAGGTCTAGGGGAGAAACCATATGAGGCTGATAGGAAACGCCGTTTATTCATTGTTCATCTAACCGGCGAGTTGCGCAATGGCCTCCATGATGTTCGATCCACCGGCACCGAAGAATATCATAATTATGCATTCAAGCCGGAGGGAGCATTAGATGCCTATCTACTTCCTTACATTTCTACAGATCAGCTTGAAAAAATTGCAGACGATTTCTTTGAGATATACTGCTTTGACGCGGTGTATGTGGACTATATGCTTCCTGTTGACCACATTATGAGGGAGCTGAAAATGTGCATCTACGAATCTCCTTTACCTGATAACGTCTTTGGACGGGTCTATTTCAGAGAAGCCAAAGGAACACGATTCGTCAAGTTTCATCCTTATATGCCGGAAGCAGAAATTGATACTGAAATTCACCCTGGTACAATCGTCATTAATCGGAAACATTTTTTCCTCGGGAGCATAGGAAGTCCACTTAATACGATAGCACATGAACTTATTCATTGGGAGTTGCACCAGAGATTTTTTGAACTTTTGGCGCTTTTGAGCGATGGTTCCGATGCGCTGTCTTGCAATGCAGACCCTCCCATGTCTGACAGCCATCTCAATGGTCTGCAAAAAGCAATTTGGTGGGCGGAGTGGCAAGCAAATTCATTGGCCCCCAGAATACTTATGCCCCGTTGCCTTTTTATGTCAGTTTTGATGCAGGTCTATGCGGAGAAGTATGAAACAACTGTCTATCACTGTTTTGCCGAGATTATGGAAAGGACCATCGAATGTGTAGCTGAACTATTTGGAGTTTCAAAACTGTCCGCAAAAATAAGAGCGATGCAACTTGGAGTTACAGAAGCAGAAGGTGTATGCCTGTTCATCAATGGCGACTATCATCCGCCGTTCACTTTCCGTAGAAACGCTTTAGCTCCAAAGCAGACCTTTATTCTTGATCGTACCAACTATGAGCAGTTGATGAGTGAAAACACTGAGTTTTTTGAATTGATCAACAGTGGACAATTTGTTTACACGGGCTGTGTTGTTTGTATCAACGATCCATTATATATTGAAAAAAATCGATTCTCTCAGCGATCGGACTATGAACTAACTATCTACGCAAGGGAAAATGTCAATGAGTGCTGTCTTGCCTTTGATCGGACCTTTTGCCAAGATGACTCTCTCGATAAGGACTTCTATGGTCTCTGCTACCTGTCTAAAGAGCTAAATGCCGCATCACATACAAAAACAACTCCTACGCATGACTTACAAAATCAGGACCGTAAGACTCGAGCTGCTGAAGCGAAAAAGCTCCGAGATGAAGGGAATAGCATAATGGCTATGTTGCGTAGCTTACCGACAGGATTTCCAGAAACACTTGATAGTCATATCAAAATGGCAAAGAAACATGATGGTCGGAAAATGACAAACCTTGAGCTTTCCAAAATAACCGGACTTTCTGAGGATTACATTGCCTCTCTGCGAAAAGATCCCGGATTGAATGTTACCCTAGAAACTGTATGCTCCCTATGCATAGCGCTTCATTTACTTCCTTGTTTTAGTAAGGACTTGATTCGAAAATCAAGAAATCAGTTTCCTCAGACTGGAGATGGTTACTTAATGTTGGCACTGATTGAAGATCATTATACAGATTCCTTGGATGCCATAAATGAAGTCCTCCAGGATGCGAAATTAAAGCCTTGGGGGAAAACTGTAAAGTAAAATTTTGCGAAGCCGAACTGTGACTCCAGGAAAACAACAAGATAAAGCCACTTGCCCCACCATTGAAGATGATTATTCTTCAGTAGTGGGGCCTTTTTTTGTGCACAAAAAACGAAGTGTGAGTCCAGATAATCTACATTTCCATTATGTAAAATGCGAGGTGTGAAGCAAGTGGAACCGTTGTTAGCCCTTTTGCTTCCGCCGTTGTATACTGCATCATCTGATCACTGGTGGCTCATCAGGCTACAGCGGACAATTAGAATATAGTTTAAGGCTTCCTTAATGAGCGTGGAAGCCGCAACCGGAACGGATGTATCTGTTCGGGGCTGCGGCGTTATTTTCACGCTTCTTTCAGTGCAGTTCCTCCGTTTCGGATCATCGAAACGGAGGATTTTATGATTATTCGCTACAAATTTTCCACCGGCGAGGTCACGGAGGTCGAGGTGTCAGATGAGATCGGTGCCGTGATTACCGCCAGCCGCAAGGCCGAACACGCGCTGGAGGAGCGAAACCGCTACCACTGCTATTCTCTTGATGCCATCGACTACGAGGGGCTTGAGTATGGTGAATGCGATGAATATCCCATCGAGGACGATTCCGCAGAACGGGCAGAACGCATCAAAGCCGCTTTCAGTCAGCTCACCGAGACTCAGCAGCGCCGCCTGCGACTGTATGCGGATGGCAAAACCCTGCGGGAGATCGCCGCGTTGGAGAACACCAGCTTCCAGTCTGTAGCCGAATCCATCGAAGCCGCCAGGAAAAAGTTTTTGAAAAATTACCGTCCGATACCCTGACAAACCCCTCTTCTTTTCTGGGTACACCGGAAGGCAGCACAAAACAAATCGCCTTTCGGAAAGGACAACCAAGAATGAAACACAATCTCAACATCAGTGTTTCCAAGAAACCGCCGGAGGGCGGCATCGTGCAATGCCGGAACGTGTCCCTGCGGGAAAAGTTACTCACCCGGCTGCTGGGGCGGCGGGAGAAGGTAATGATCCTGGTCCCCGGAAACAGTGTGGAGTCGGTGTGCATCACCGAGGTGCCGGAGGGAGGTGCGGTCTGTGAGTAGAATCAAGCTGCTCCTCGATGTGGTCGAGGATATGCGCTCCTTGGCGGACAGCCTCCATGCCGTGGCCACCGCCCTGAGCCAGAGTGACCAGGAAACCGCCGCCGCTCCCAATCCGGCTCCGGCAGCGCCCCCGCCCCCGGCTCCCGCTGCCCCGCCGCCCAAGGCCATCACGCTGGAGAAGGTCCGGGCGGTGCTGGCGGAGAAGAGCCACGATGGGTACACCGACCAGGTGCGGGGGCTGCTCCAGAAGTTTGGGGCCGAGAAACTCAGCGGCGTGGACCCCAAGTACTACGCCGCGCTGCTGAAGGATGCGGAGGTGCTGGGCCATGGCACCTAACAGCCACGCCATCCTCTCCGCCTCCAGCTCCCACCGCTGGATGAACTGCACCCCCTCCGCCCGTCTGGAGCGGGAGTTCGCCGACCGGGAAACTGAGGCCGCTGCCGAAGGCACCGCCGCCCACGCCCTCTGCGAACACAAGCTCCGCCGCGCTCTGAAGATGCGCTCCCGCAAGCCGGTGTCCAAATACGACTGTGACGAGATGGACGGATACACGGACGGCTATGTGGAGTTCGTGCTGGAGCAGTTTGCCCAGGCCAAGCTGGAGTGCGTCGATCCGCTGGTCCTCATCGAACAGCGGCTGGACTTCTCCTGCTGGGTCCCGGAGGGCTTCGGTACCGGGGACTGCCTCATCGTGGCAGACAAGCTGCTCCACATCATCGACTTCAAGTACGGACAGGGCGTTCTGGTGGAGGCCGAGGGGAATCCCCAGATGATGCTGTATGCCCTGGGCGCACTCCGGCTGTTCGACTCCCTCTACGACATCTCTGAGGTGAGCATGAGTATCTACCAGCCCCGCCGGGAAAATGTGTCCACTTGGACGATCTCGGTGGACGAGCTGAACGCCTGGGCGGAGAACATCCTCAAGCCCAAAGCGGAACTGGCCCATAAGGGTGAGGGGGACTATCTCCCCGGCCCCTGGTGCCAGTTCTGCAAGGCTGCGGTGAAGTGCCGCGCCCGCGCCGAGGAGAAGCTCCAGCTTACTTGCTTTGCTTTTGACGTGCCTGTCGCTGGCCGGATGTGCTGGCGACACGCCCCGCACTGTGGAAAGTTCCGAAAGGCCGGAGAGTTCCAGTCAGGCGGCAGCGCCCACTCCTGCCGCTGATAGCAAAATTCCCTCCAGCTCACTGGCGGAAGAAGCGTCTGTGGAACCCGAATCCAGCCAAGCGGAGAGCGAAGCACCGGCAGAAAAAGCTGTGGGTGAATTTGACCTGGAGAGCGGCACGGTCCTGCTCAACAACGGCATTGAAATGCCCATTTTGGGCATCGGCTGTTTCCGGCTGTCCTCAGAGGAAGCGGAGAACTCTGTCTATTGGGCATTAAAGGACGGCTACCGGCTCATCGACACCGCCCGCATTTACGGCAACGAAGATGGTGTGGGCCGGGGTATCCAAAGAGCCATCGATGAGGGCTTTGTCACCCGGGAAGAAATTTTCGTCACCACAAAAATGTGGACGTCGGATTATGATGACGGCCCGGCAGCTATCGATGCTTCTTTACAGCGCCTGGGCCTGGATTATATCGACCTGATGATTCTCCATCACTCCCAGCCGGAAAACGATGTTGCCGCATACCAAGCCATGGAGCAGGCTGTGACCGATGGCAAGCTGCGTTCCATTGGCTTGTCAAACTACTACGAGCCGGAAGATTTTGACCGGCTGATAAGCGCCACGACAATGAAGCCTGCCCTGA
>CAJTUM010000014.1:0-7705 GCA_910579575.1 uncultured Eubacteriales bacterium
ATGGCGGTCAAAATTCCCTGCGCGATGGGGAGGCCAAGTCCGAGCCCTCCCGCCAGACGGCTGCTCCCGGTATCCGCCTGATAAAAGACATTATACATCTGTGTCAGCTGAGAATCGGTCATGCCGATGCCGGTGTCACAGATATCGACGACCAGATTGGCGCCGTAATTCTCCTGGCGGTGCTTGATGCGGATATTCACGCCGCCCTCTTCCGTAAACTTGATAGAATTTTCTACCAGGATTTTGAGCACATGGGAAATCTTTTCCGCATCGCCAACCAGGGTTGCCGGCACATTGGGGTCGATATCAAACACCAACTCCAAATGCTGCCGGTTGGTTTGCAGCGCCACCGTTGTGATCACATCGTTCAGCACCGAGGTGATCATATATTCTTTTTTGGCCGGGGTCAGCGTGCCTTCCAAGATCTCCGTATAGTCCAGCATATTGTTAATCTGGTTGGACAGGCGCTTTCCCGCCAGCTTGATGGATGACATATCCGAGCGGATATCCGGGGGAAGTTCCTTCGCCAGGGCTACCTCACTGATACCGATCACCATATTGATTGGCGTGCGAAGCTCATGGGATACATTGGATAAAAAGACGGCGTTTTGCTTCCCCGCCGTCTCCAGTTCTTCAAATACATGCTCATACCACTTACGCTGCACATTCCGCTGGTTGACCCAGTACCGCGCCAGCGCGGTTCCTCCAAGGGTCACAACAGCGCCAAGGCCTATGCGCACGATGTCTCGGAGCCCCATTTGAGCTGAGATGGTATGGAGGATCAAACCGTGGTACAGCAACGCCAGCACATACAGGGCGGCTATCGCATGCAAGATCCACTTTTTATTCAGCATGAATAGCGTAAGAACAAGAATACAGGCCATAGCTGGTATATCATAAAGGCTGGATTCATGTACGCTGAAGAAAAAGAATTCGATCAGCATTACTCCCGCGCACAGATTCTCATAAAACATATCCGCCCCAAGCTTTGTAATGTGCAAAATCCACACGCTGAAACATCCTGCTGTTATCAGCAGAATCATCCAGAATTCCCACGACATGACCAATGTGACAAAATTTAATATACTGCTAAGTATTGTAATAATGACCGCCAGCAGAAGGTGCCTGCTTGTCTGTTCTTCTGGCCTCATCGCTTCTCAAACTCCTGGGAGATCCGTTTTAGCAACTCCTGGGGACGGTAAGGTTTTTTAAGATAGTTTACCGCGCCCAGCTTGATGGCGCTGACGACATCCTCCTCCAGCCCCGACGCCGTCAAAAAGATCACGGGAATCTCGGGGACAAAGCTCTTCATGCGCTCAAAGGTTTCAATGCCGTTCATCTCCGGCATATCAATGTCCAGAAGAACCATATCTACCTTCGTATTTTTCAACCTCATCAGCGCGTCCATCCCTGATTCCGCTGTGAGCACGTCATATTCCTTCCTAAGGATGATTTGTGTCCTGGCCAAATTCATATTGTCGTCATCGACAACTAAAATGCACTTTTTCATGTGGCTACCTCCAGCTTTATTATTGCGAAGTCGCATGAAGCGACACATAGTTTATCTTAAATAAAAACCGTGAAAAAGTCAAGTCTATGTTTTCGTTTGATAGGGCAGAGGGCAAACCCAAAGCAAAACACATCTTTCACATGTCTTGTTGAAACGGAGCAAGAAAATCCATCAAAGCACACAACAGCGCCCGCGCGCAAGGCCGCAAATTTAGGATTAAATTCTTTATGGCGTCATGCTAATATATAGTGGGGCAGGGATGTGTTTGCAGATCAAGAAAAATCGCCTTTTGCGCAGCAAAAAAGCGCCGGAAAATCCGGCGCTTTGGGGAAATCAAGGTTTTGAATTAACGAACTCGGCCGCCGCCTACATAATGGCTGGCATAATAACCGCTGGACATGGACTCAATACATACGGAACGACCGGCGGAAGGAGAATGGATGAACTGACCGCCGCCCACATAAATGCCCACATGGCCGATGGATGTGCCGCCGTTGGTGAAGAACACCAGGTCGCCGGCTTGCAGCTCGCTCCGGCTCACTTTGGTCACTTGGCTATACTGCGCCCGGGAGGAATGGGACAGATTCACGCCGAAATGCTTGTACACATAGCTGGTAAAGCCGGAGCAGTCAAAGCCGCTGGGAGAAGAGCCGCCGTAGCGATAAGGCGTGCCGATAAATTGTTTGGCGTATGTAATAACAGCTGCGGCGCCTGTGTTTTCCTGGGCTTGTCCAGCCACGATTTCAATATATTCCGGGCTGATGAAGCCTTGAACGCCGTTGTATTTTACTTGAAGCCAACCTTTGTTGACGCCGGTGATCTGCGCCACCTGACCTTGGGGAATCTGGCCCAGCACGTTGCTTTCCGTAGAAGGGGCGGAGCGAATGTTCAGGGAGGAAGCGGTGACTTTAGCGCCGCCGCCGTTGACGTCCATTACCTCCAGCCTGTCCAAATAGGCGAGATTGACATATCCCGGATTGCCGTTAGCCGTCACATAAGCCCACTCGCCGTCGACGCCGAGAATACATACCCTGTACCCGTTGGACAGGCTATCGATTATCGACGCCGACTCCGAAGGGGCGCTGCGAAAATTCAAAGCGGAGTTGGCTGTAACGATGCCGCCGCCCTGGATTTCTACGGCATGAGAGACGGAAACCATGGCCGCGGTCAACGCGGCGGATACCATTGCTGTTTTCAAAACCTTGATGCCCTTGTTCAATTTTATACCTCCTGGATGTTCGGAAGACGGTTTATTTGTGGTTGAGAGCTCTGTCCAACCAGATAGAAGCGATGTCCATTGCATTATACAAACCGTCTTTTTCGGTGGATTTCACGACTTTGTCCGCCGCAGAGATGTCGGGGTCGGTGAGCTGAAGCTCTACGCGGACTTTTGTGGCGACGGAAAGATCTTTATTGACGCCGGCTTCCAGCACCTTCAGCTGGATAATGTATTTTTCAGACATACTGCCGTAATAGATCGTATCGTCTTTTCTCATCAAAGAGCGGCCCTTATAAATTAGGGGCTGCTGCGCTTTTTCGTTTTTCGTGCTCATGCGGTTACCTCCGACAATAGTCATTATATCAAAATCGTAACAAAAGTCAAACAAAAAGTTACAAAATAAGAACAAAAAATTTCTGCTTTTCTCGTAACCCCTTGAAAACACAGGGATTTCGGGGTTTGACGCCGGCTTTTTGAACCAAGGGCAAGGTTTTATTTTGTTATCAATGTGCGGTCGGCAAGCGCCGACAGGCATACGGAGAAATTTATGAATCCACCGCGCCGGCATAAATTACGTCCGCCGGCGTTTGTCGACTAATCGGCAAGATACCGCCGTACCAGCTCTTGCAGCAGCTCGTCCCGATCAATTTTGCGAATCAGGCTGCGGGCGTTGTTGTGATTGGTGATATAGGTGGGGTCTTCCGACAGGATGTAGCCCACAATCTGGTTAATAGGGTTGTATCCTTTTTCCCGGAGAGCGTCGTATACGTCGGTAAGGATGCGCTTCATCTCTTGGTCAGAATCGTCTGTAATTTTGAATTTCCGTGTTCCGTCAAACAAGGTATACACCCCTTTTGTATTGAATGTCAAACCGGCCTCGTTCGTCTTGGCGGTTTATCGGTTTGAAAAGCCGGCGACGAAGGCTCAAAGAGAAGAATCCCCCCGCCGCCGCCGCCGGCGAGGGGATTTTCATACAAAGCCCGCAATATTGGCGGGCAAAGAACTCTTTTATTATTCTACCATAGGGAGACACCTTTTGTAAACCCCAATCAACTACGGATTTCCGCTCCGCGCTCCTCCTTCAGCCGGATCAGAGCTTTTTGGAGAGCGGCGTCGGCCTCCTGATCGGTGAGGGTGTGGTCGTAGCTGCGGAAGGCCAGAGAAAAAGCGACGCTTTTTTTGCCCTCGCCCACCTGAGCGCCTTGGTAGACGTCGAACAACTCCAGACGCTCCAAGGTTTTTCCGGCGGCGGCCCGAATGGTCTTTTCCAGATACAGCACAGGCAGCGATTGATCGCAGAGCACAGCCAGATCTCGGACAACGGCGGGGAATTTGGGCAGCGCCTTATATTCCTTTTTGGTATCCGCCAGTTGATAAAGGCTCAGGATATCCGCTTCACAGACATAAAGCTCGGCGCCGATGCCATAATTGCGCAGCACGGCAGGGTGAATTTGCCCCACGAAGCCGATTTTCTTCTCGCCAGCCATGAGGACGGCGGACCGGCCCGGGTGATAGGAGGGATTTTCGGAACAAGGCAGGAATTCGACGCTGGGAATGGAGAGGGAGGCAAAAATGGCTTCCAGCCCGCCCTTGAGAGTAAAGAAATCCCCGTTGCCATAAAGCGCCATGGTTAAGATGGGGCGCTCGTCGGCCAGAACGGTTAGATCCGGCTGGCCGTCCTTCTGCTGGGGCAGATAGATTTTGCTCAGCTCAAAGAAGCGGCCTGCCGGCAGACGACGGTTATAGTTCCGAGCGCAGATTTCCAGCATAGCGGGTAAGGAAGTCGTGCGCATCAGGCTCTGGTCTTCGCCCAAGGGGTTGGAAATCTGCACAGCTTTGCGCTGAGGCGCGTCCTCTGGCAACAGGATTTTATCAAAATCCTTGACGCCTTGGAAGGAAAGGGACATGGCCTCGTTGTATCCCGCGGCCATACAAGCTTCGGAAAGCGCCAACTCAAAGCGTTGATAGGGGTTCAGGCCGCCTTGGGTGACGGAGCCGCCGAACAGAGTAGGCTCTATTTTATCATAACCATAAATCCGGGCCGCTTCTTCCGCCAGATCGGCCATGCCCTCCACATCGTCCCGCCAGCTGGGGATGGAAACAATAAAATGCCCGGGCTGGCCCTCTATGCCAAATTGCAGGCTTTTTAGAGTGCGGATCATCTCCTCTTCGGCAATATCGGCGCCCAGGAAGCGGCGGATTTTTTCCGGCTCCAAGGGGAGAGAGCGGGGCGTTTTTTTCACGGGATAGGCGTCGATTACGCCTGTGACGACTTCGCCCGCGCCCAGTTGCTCCACCAGCTGGCAAGCTCGCATCAGAGCGGGCATGGCGTTTTCGCAGTCCAGCCCTTTTTCATAACGGCCGGAGGCCTCAGTGCGCAGCCCCAGCCGCCGGGAAGTAGCGCGGATGGAGGGGCCGTCGAAGGTGGCGGATTCAAAGACGATCATCTGGGTGTTTTCGGTGATCTCGCTGTTCAGGCCTCCCATAACGCCCGCCACGCCGATAGGCTTTTGAGGGTCTGTGATAAGCAGCGCCCCTTCGGGCAGTTGGCGCTGTTGGCCGTCCAGAGTGGCGGTGGTTTCTCCTGCTTTAGCACGGCGAACCACGATGGCGTTGTCGTCGATACATCGATAATCGAAGGCGTGCATGGGCTGGCCATATTCCAACATCACGAAATTGGTGATATCCACGATATTATTGATGGGGCGGACGCCGGCGGCCCGCAGCCGATCCCGCATCCACTTGGGGGAAGGCGCGATTTTGATATTCCGGGCCATGGCGGCGCAATACCGCGGGCAAAGGTCCGGGTCGGCAATTTCCACCTTCAGCAAATTGTGAATTTCGCCTTCCGCCAGGCGCTGGGGGGGCTGGGGCAGCTTCAGCGGAAGCTCGAAGGAAGCCGCCGTTTCCCGGGCCAAGCCGATTACGCTCAGGCAATCCGGCCGGTTGGGGGTAATTTCAAATTCAAAGACAGGGTCGTCCAGCCCCAAGGCTTTGGTAACGGGCTTCCCCAAAATGGCTTCTTCGCCCTCGTTCTGGTAGACCAGAATACCGTTGGGGTCCGCATAAGGCAGGTCGTGGAGGGTCAGGCCCAGCTCCGCAAAGGAGCAGAGCATACCATTGGATTCCACACCCCGCATCTTAGCCTTTTTGATAACGACGCCGCCGGGCAGGCGGGCCCCATGAAGGCAGGCGGGGACTATATCGCCAACCGATAGATTGGTCGCGCCAGTGACAATCTGCGTCGTCTTATCGCCCACATCTACCTGACAGATCACAAGCTTGTCCGCGTCCGGATGTTTTTCAATGGATAAAATCTTGCCCCAAACCACGTTTTGAATTTCGTCCGCAGCGTTTTGCCAGCCTTCTACTTTGGAGCCGGTCATGGTCATTCGGGCGGCATAGGTTTTGGGGTCTTTCTCGATTGTTACATAATCGTTGAGCCACAGGTAAGGCAAATTCATGGCGGAAAACTCCTTTCAATTAGAACTGGGCCAAAAACCGCAGGTCGTTTTCATAAAACAAGCGCATATCGTCGATCTTATAGCGCTGCATGACAATGCGCTCCAGGCCGACGCCAAAGGCGAAGCCGGAATAGATTTCTGGGTCGATGCCGCAGCCGCGGAGCACTTTGGGATGCACCATACCGCAGCCCAAAATCTCGATATACCCTTCGCCCTTGCAAAGAGGGCAGCCCTTGCCATGGCATTTGAAACAGGCTACGTCCATTTCGGCAGAAGGCTCAGTGAAGGGGAAATGATGGGGCCGGAAGCGGACGCTGGTTTCTTCGCCATACAGCCGCTTGGCGAATACCTCCAGAGAACCCTTCAGGTCGCCCATGGTGACGCCTTTGTCCACCACCAGGCCCTCGATCTGATGGAACACTGGGGAATGGGTGGCGTCCACCGCGTCGCTGCGGTAAACGCGGCCCGGCGCGATGATGCGGATGGGGGGCTTCTGTTGCTCCATGACCCGGACCTGCATTCCGCTGGTCTGGGTGCGCAGCACAATATTGTCGTTGACATAGAAAGTGTCCTGTGTGTCCCGGGCCGGGTGGTTCTTGGGGATATTCAATGCTTCAAAATTATAGTAATCATATTCAATCTCCGGCCCTTCGGCGATGGAAAAGCCCATGCCGATGAAGATATCATAGAGCTGATGCAGCACGGTTTGCAGCGGGTGGCGCTTGCCCAAGCTGATTTTTTGGCCGGGCATAGTGACGTCAATGGTTTCGCTGGCCAGTTTGCGGGCGATAGCGGCTTCCGCCAGGCTGGCCTGCGTTTGCTCCAGCGCCTGCTCAATCTGAGCCCGCACCTGGTTGGCCAGCTGGCCCGCCGCCGGGCGTTCTTCCGCAGAAAGTTTGCCCATGCCCCGCAGGATGGCGGTTAGCTCGCCCTTTTTGCCCAAGAACCGGACTCGGACGGCTTCCAGGGCCTGCTGGTTGGAAGCGGCCCGCACTTCGCCTAGGGCGGCGGAAAGAATTTGGTTCAGCTGTTCTTTCATCATCTGCACTCCTTCATAAAGCGTTTATTCAAAATAGAAATCACAATCGGTAAGCTTCGATGGGAAAACAACAAAATCATCTAGAAAATGGATTTTGACAAACGTCCCGCGGCTTCGGCGGCAGGCGTAGGAAAACGAGCGCTGCGCAAAACCTGGGGCGCGGCCCAATAAAAAAAGCTTCCGCCCCAAAAGGGGCGAAAGCTTTGTACTTCCGCGGTGCCACCCTTGTTCCCGTGAGATTCACGGGCGCTCAAAAGCCTTAACGCGGCCTTACGCCGAGACCTACTGCGCCCCAAAGAGCGGTTCAGAGCCGGTGCTCAAAAGTGAACTTCCCGCCTGCGCCCTGTGGGCGGCTCACAGCCGACGACCGCCCTTCTCTGCCCAGGACCATGCCTGCGGTACTCTCTTTATCCTCGCATTTACGCCATATTTTACGTTTGAAAGAGAGTATAGCACAAAACGACAGGGAAAGC
>CAJTUM010000014.1:7734-24632 GCA_910579575.1 uncultured Eubacteriales bacterium
GGTTTTGAGAGATTTCAATCTGATGTAAAGACCAAAATCAAAATACTATAGTATTTTTATAAAGCAGAAAAAGAGAGTATCATGATATTTTCGCTTCAATAGATTCCAAAATGGAGATTGGCTCAGAGAAGGAGAGGAACGACAATAGAAAACCTCTTGCGATCGGGAGAAAGGGTATTAAAGGTTGTGTCGCCTGCGTTGATCCTCAAAAAAAGTAGCCTTGCCCTCTTGACAATCGGGGATGGATGGCTTATACTAAATAAGCACTGGCTGTTGAGGCGTGTGCGGTTCATCGGGGTATAGCGCAGCTGGTAGCGCGCTTGGTTCGGGACCAAGAGGCCTCGGGTTCAAGTCCCGATACTCCGACCATTCCGGGTATCTGTTTTGGATACCCGGTTTTTTTATCCTATTTGTATTTATTCTGTAAATGATTAAAATCCAGCGCCCGAATGGACGCTGGATTTTTTGATATCTTTATATTTGAACGGATTGACTGCGCCGGCGGGCGGTAAGGACCAACAGCAGCAGATACAGGCCGCAGGCCAGGGGAACGGCCCACAGCGGGTCGCCGGGAGCTAAGCGGCGGGCCAACCAGCAAGCGGCCGCCGCGCATAGGGCGGGCCGCAGCAGCCAAGCGCCCCAGCGCAGCTTTAGGCCGGTTTTTTCGATCAGGCAGTTCACGCTTAGAGCGCCGTTGAAAATCTCGCTGAAAAACAGGCAGGCCAAATATCCATAAATGCCCAGAACGGGCAACAGACCAGCCAGCAGAAGCAGGGAGAGGAAGGATTCGGCGATATTGATTCGCGCCAGCCGTGCTTGCTGGTCCAGTCCCTTGAGCAGAGCGTCGGTCATATCGTCCAGGTACATTATTACAACGATAGGCGCCAGAATCCGCAGGAAATGGGCGGCTTGAGGATCTCGATAAAAGGCCATGCTCAAAGGCTGTGCATAAACAAACAGAATACCCGCCGTCCCTACAGAAAAAAGCAACGTGATTTGAAAAACGCGGCTTGTCAAGCGGTTGATGCGCTTTTGTCCGCCGCGAACGGATTCCTCCGTAATTTCTGGAATAAGCAGGGAGCTGCAAGCGGTCAACAGAGCGGAGGGGAATTGGAGGATGGGCATAGCCATGCCTCGAATGGCGCCATATTGGGCCAGAGCCAAATCGCAGTTCACCCCATGCTTTTCCAGCCCAATAGGAACCATGATTTGCTTAGCCATGTTGATGGCGGAACGCACCAAAGAGCTTAGACCCACCGGTAAACAAATAGACAGGGCTCGCCGATATGGGACAGCTTCCTCTGAGCCGCCTCGGCCCAGCCGTCGGATATCCTGCCGGTAGAGCAGAAGAAGGTAGAGAAAGGAACAGATTTCTGAAAGGGCGCCGCCGGCGGCCAAAGCCAGGCAAGCGGGTTCCAGACCCCGGGGCGCCGCCACGGTCAGCAGAGCAGAAGCAGCCAACATATGGGTCAACTGCTCTAATATTTGAGCCGAGGCGCTTTTGACGGCCCGGCGAACGGCGGTGAAGTAACCGCTGAGGGCAGAAGCCGCCGCCATGAAAGGCAGGCTGAGGGCCAGCGCGCGGAGGGGCAGGCCGGATATTTTTCCATGGAACCAGGCGGCCGCAGCCTTGTCTGCGCCCCAGAAAAGCAGGGCGGAGGCCAGCAAGCTGCATACCAGGCCGATACAAGCGCATTTGAACACAGCCGACCGGGCGCCGGCGGGGCGTCCCCGGGCCAGCTGATCTGCCGCCAGCCGGGTGGAGGCCAGGCCCACCCCGCCGATGGAAAGGGTGACGCCAAAGGAGTAAACCGAAAGCAGCAATTGGTAAACGCCCACGCCTTCGGCCCCGATTTTATTGGAAAGATAGGCGGTGAAGGCCATACCCAGCAGCCGCATCGCCATAGAAGAGGCGGTTAGTATGGCGGCGTTCAGCGCAAACTGGCCCTTTTTCCCCCAGCTCCAGGTTCTTCCCATAAAGTCAGACCGCCTCCTCGACGCAAAATCAGCAATATCAGACTATGCGCCGACTCGCCAGATTAGAATGGGCTGGGCCTGAAAACAGAAAAAGAGCCTGTTTGAAAAAGTATACTTCTTTAGATACTGTGCTAATCTCTAAAGTCAAATAACTTCTTTGGCTTACTATTGAATACCTCGCATATTTTGAATATCCATTCGAATAATACGTCAATATTACTTGATTCTATTGTGCTTCAACTAATTGTAGTTGTGTTATTCTCAACCCCTTTCTATAGGAGCGGGTGAAAATTCGTGAGATTGAGATTTCTATAATTTCATTGGCATATTTGATTTTGAGGAAGCGCAGGAGCAATCCCAAACTGCTCAAGACAAAAATAATGCGAAAGTCGGCGCAGCTTGACGCCGCGCCGACCCTCGCTTAAACTGTTTTTTTACGTCGCCGTCCCATTAGGCGGTTATTTGTTATTGTTACAAAAAAGGAAAAAACGCGATTTTTAAGCGTCTATTTTTTTGCCGTCCGCCCGATCATGCAGTATCCGCCGCCGACAACGATTGCGCCGCCGATGATATTGCCCAAGGCGGTAATCAGAATATTGCGAAAAAAGCCTGCCAAAGAGACGCCGGCGCCGTGAGGCAACAGCAAAGCAGAGGATAGCAAGGTCATATTGGCCACACAATGTTCAAAACCGGGGGCGATAAACATCACAATGCCCCAAAACACCATAATCAGCTTGGCGCTTTCGCTTTTCAGCCGGAACGAACACCAAACCGGCAGACAGACCAAGATATTGCACAAAATGCCGGCGATGAACAGCTGAAGGGCGGGAGCGCTCATCTTGGCTTCCGCACTGCTGAGGACAAAGGCAGAAGCTTCTGGACCATAAAGCTCGCCGGCCGCCATCAGGGCGGAGAGAGCCAAAGCGCCAAGCAGATTGCCAACATAACTGCACAACAGCGTTACGGCCGTTTGCCGCCAGGAAACCTGTTTTTGAAAAGAACCTACCGCCAGTATCATGGTGTTGCCAGTAAAAAGCTCCGCTCCAGCCATTAGCACCAGGCTCAGGGCGCCGCCAAACAACAGGCCCATCATGGGCTTGGTAAAAGGGGAGCCGGCGGCGGCCAAAAACCCGCCTACAGTAAACACCAGAATGACGCCGAAGCCAATAAACAGACCGGCCAGCATGGCGGAAATCCAGTAACCCAAAGGGTTGTTTTTCAGCAATCTGGCTTTGTTTTGAGCGGCTTGAGCTACGGCATTCAAATCATTTTGAAACATGAATTTTCATCCTTTTGTATCAATGGAATGAATTTATTCCAGACCGGCCCGCTTCATCGCGGAACGCAGCACATGAGCTGCCAGACAGCTGGTGGTCACGCCGCCCACGCCGCCAGGGGCCGGGGTGATGCGAGCCACAATGGACTCCACAGCCGCAAAGTCCACATCGCCGCACAGCTTGCCGTCTTCGTCCATATTGATACCTACGTCGACCACTGTCTGACCGGGGGATACATATTCCGCATTTACCATCTTGGCCTTGCCGACGCAGGCGACCAGAACGTCCGCCTGCCGGGCGATGGCAGGGAGATTTTGCGTTTTGCTGTGGCAAATGGTAACAGTGGCGTTTTTGGCCAACATCATCATGGCCAGCGGCTTGCCTACCACCATGCTGCGGCCCAGAATAACCACATTTTTTCCTGCCAGATCCACCTGATAATGGGCCAATAGCTCCATGACGGCCTCCGGCGTGCAAGGAGGGTAGCCGGAGGAATCCGCCGCGAACACTTTGGCCAAATTGTCTGGATTCATAGCGTCCATATCCTTCTCCGGGGAGAGGACATATTTCAGAACGCTTTCGTCCAGTTGAGGAGGCAACGGACGGAAAATCAACACGCCGTGGACGGCGTCGTCTCGGTTCAACGCCTGGATTTGCTCGGTAAAAGCTTGCTGATCGATATCCACAGGCAGCTCTTTGACTTCCACGTCGATACCCAAACCGTTGAAACGTTTGATTGCGCCGGCTTCATAAGAGAGATCGTCCGGCCGGGCGCCGCAGCGCACAATCGTCATTTTGGGGCGAACGCCCGCTTGCTCCAGCCGGGCGACTTGGGCGGCCAACCGCTCCTTCATGGCGGCCACGGGCTCTTTGCTCTTGAGCAATTCAGCCATTTGCAAGACCTCCTTCTTTGGTTGAGAGAAAATAAATCCTATTTGCGGATAGCGGCTTGAACGACCTGGGCCGTTTTATCCGCGCGAGGGACCCATTGAGCCAGCAGACCGTCCGCCTGGGCTTCATAGTCCTCTGCCAGCGCGCGATCCTTCATCAGCTTGGTGTTGATGTAGACGTTCAGGCTGGCGCCCTCCAAGGCGGCCCGGCAGAAGACGGCGGCCACGCCCACGTCGGAAAGAGCCAAACGAGAACCTTTTTCTGCTAGTTCTTCCAGCAAACCGACGACCTGAGCGCAGGTTTCCATGATGCGCAGAGGCACGGCTCCGGCTTCTTTCAGACATTGGGCCATCGTCTGGTCCCGTTCCGGCGCGTCTTTGGGCAGACCGTATGCTTTGGATAGGGGCTCAAAAGCGTCGGCGTCCGCCTGAACCAGCTGCTGGAGTTTGCTGCGCAGCGCCTCCGTCTGGCCGATAAGCTGTTGGATATCCTGCTGGACGCCGGCATATTTCTTTTTGCCCAGAGTCAGGTTGCACACCATGGAGCCCAGAGCGGCCCCCAAAGCGCCGCACAGGGCGGAAGCGCCGCCGCCGCCGGGCACAGCCGCGCCGGAGGCCAGCTGGTTCAGAAATTCATTGCAGCTGTTGTTCAGCATAAATTCGTTCCTTTCTGCGATGAGAGCAAGATTGAAAAAGGCGGCGGCGCGGGTCTGCGCCGCCGTCGGGATTTTTTAGAACAAACCGGAAATTTTGCCTTGGGCGTCCACGTCGATATGCTCGGCGGCGGGAACCTTGGGCAGGCCGGGCAGAGTCATAATATCGCCGGTCAGCGCCACAACAAAACCGGCGCCGGCGGAGATCTTCACATTGCGCACCGTGATGCGGAAGCCCTGGGGGCGACCTTTCTTCTTTTGGTCGTCGGACAGAGAATATTGCGTCTTGGCCATACAGACTGGCGCTTTGCCAAACCCCATCTCTTCAATTTGTCGGATCTGCCGTTTGGCGGCGGGCAGAATATCCACCCCGTCGGCGCCATAGATTTTCTGAGCGATGGCCTCGATTTTCTGGGCGACGCCCAAATCGTCTTCATACGTAAACCGGAATTGGGAAGGATCGCTGTGATCGGCGATGCGCAGCACCTCCTGCGCCAGAGCGACGCCGCCTTCGCCGCCTTTGGCCCATACTTCGGATAGAGCTACGTTGACCCCCAGCTCCCGGCATTTTTGCTCCACCAAGTCCAGCTCAGCCTTGGTGTCGGTGGGGAAAGCGTTGATTGCCACCACGGCGGGCAGGCCCCAGACGTTGGTCACGTTTTCAATGTGCTTGAGCAAGTTGGGAAGACCCTTTTCCAAAGCCTCCAGGTTTTCAGCGTTCAGCTCCGCTTTATCTACGCCGCCGTGGCTTTTCAGCGCCCGGACAGTGGCAACAATGACCACGCAGGCAGGAACCAGCCCGGCCATACGGCATTTGATATCCAGGAATTTTTCTGCGCCCAGATCCGCGCCGAAGCCCGCTTCGGTGACGGCGTAATCGCCAAGCTTCAGCGCCATACGAGTGGCTGTGACGCTGTTGCAGCCATGGGCGATATTGGCGAAGGGGCCGCCGTGAATAAAAGCAGGCGTTTTTTCCAGCGTCTGCACCAGGTTTGGCTTCAGCGCGTCTTTCAGCAAAGCGGTCATCGCGCCTTCCGCCTTCAGATCATGGGCAGTGACGGCTTTGCCCTCATAGCTGTAGCCGATGATGATACGGCCCAGCCGCTCCTTCAGATCCAAAATATCCGAGGCCAAACACAAAGCGGCCATTACTTCAGAAGCCACAGTGATATCATAGCCGTCTTCGCGGGGCATACCGTTGGCTTTGCCGCCCAGGCCGTCTGTGATAAAGCGCAGTTGCCGGTCGTTCATATCCACGCAGCGGCGCCAGGTGATGCGCCGGGGGTCAATTTGCAGTTGATTGCCCTGGTAGATATGGTTGTCAATCATAGCGGCCAGCAGGTTGTTGGCCGCGCCGATGGCGTGGAAATCGCCGGTGAAATGCAGGTTGATATCCTCCATGGGCACTACCTGGGCATAACCGCCGCCGGCAGCGCCGCCCTTGACGCCGAACACCGGCCCCAAAGAGGGCTCCCGCAAGGCGATCACTGTTTTTTTGCCTAAACGGCGCAGAGCGTCGCCCAGACCCACGGTAGTGGTGGTTTTACCCTCGCCGGCGGGAGTGGGGTTGATAGCCGTTACAAGAATCAGCTTGCCGTCGGGGACGTTTTTATATTTGGTCTCCAACAGGTTATAATCCACCTTGGCCTTATATTTTCCGTAGTATTCCAGATCGTCCTCGCTGAGGCCGATGGATTGAGCCGCCTGGCTGATGGGGGCCATCTCTGCGGCTTGGGCAATCTCGATATCGCTCTTGAAAGACATTTGGATTTCCTCCTTATAAAATAAATTACGGCGGCGGACTGGGAAACGCGCCCTTTGGTTTATAGTATAACACAGCTTGCGCCTTGTGGGGAACAGTCAAACAAGAAAATTTTTGACGGACAGGGAGAAAAAGCCTAAAAAAATATTCAAAGCGCGTACAAACTTTAGACATACTCGCCAGATATACTAAAAACATAAAAGGCAGGAACCCACTGGAAAGCAAGACAAAGCCAGCCAAGCGGCTTTTATATAGAATCAAAACCGACAGAAAAGGGGGCGAGGCCAATAAGAAAAAGCAAAGAATGACAAGGCGGGGACGCCTAAACATCCACAAAGAAAATTCCTCTTAACCACATAAATCACTCCTCTTATAAAAATAAAACTCATAGAGCGGCGGCAAGCCCTCTATACATGAAATACTGCTGTCTGTTCGCCGGGTGGACGGAATACCGGCCCGGCGGACGTGACAGATCAAAGCAAAACAGACGGTCCGGGCCGATGGGCGCCGGGCTTTTTTGTCGCCCTTTTTTGTGATAAGATAAGAGACGGAAACAGCGGAAGAAGATTTCTCTGCTTTTCACAGAGCATTCAAGCGCCTTTCACATTGAAACCCTATACTATATTCAAATATCGAAAAGGGAGGAAACGAGATGCCGCGTTTGCTGATTGTAGACGACGAAATGCGCATTCGGGAGTTGATACGAAAATACGCCAAATTCGAGGGGTATGAGGTGGACGAGGCCGCCGACGGCATGGAGGCCATGGAAAAATGTCGCGCCTGCGAATATGACCTGATGATATTGGACGTGATGATGCCCGAGCTGGACGGCTTTTCGGTCTGCCGAGAAATCCGCAAATATTCTTCGATGCCGATGATTATGCTTTCTGCCCGCGGGGAGGAGTACGACCGGATTCACGGCTTTGAGCTGGGGGTGGACGATTATGTAGTCAAGCCCTTTTCACCCCGGGAGCTGATGATGCGGGCGGCGGCTGTGCTCAAGCGCAGCGGGGCGGCCGCCGCCGGAGAGAAAGAAATTTACGAAAAAGGCGGTCTGCGGGTGGATTTTACCGGACGTCAAGTCATGTTGGACGGCCAAAAGCTGAATCTTTCGCCCAAAGAATACGATCTGTTATTTTATTTGGTGCGTCACCGGGGAGTGGCGCTGGAGCGAGAACGGCTGATCAATCAGGTGTGGGGCTATGATTTTTATGGCGACGACCGGACGCTGGACACCCATATTAAGCTGCTGCGAAAAAGCTTGGGGCCTATGAGCGGCGCCATTGTCACCCTGCGGGGCGTGGGGTATCGCTTTGACGAGTAAGCGGGAAAAGGGAAGGCCCCTCAGCGTCAAATGGAAGTTGTTTATGTATCTGTGCTTGTTTGCCGGCGCGTTGTTGCTGGCCCTCTGGTTGTTGCAAATCGTTTTTCTGGATAGCTTTTATAAAGCCTATAAGCGGGCGGAGCTGAAAAAAGCCGCTCAGCTGGCGGAGGACAACATTGACAACAGCCAGCTGGACGCCTTGCTGCAGGAAATTGCAAACCAACAAGGGCTGAGCTTGCTGGTAGCAGATCCGGATACTTTGGAGATTCTATATCGACAGGACGGCATGAAACCTGGTTTGCTGCCCAATAGCCCTCGGCAAATTCAGCGCTATTGGCAGGCGGCGGAGCAAGAAGGCGGTTCTTATATCCAAACTCAAAGCCGCCGGCTGTCTGGCGAGAGGTTGACTTATCGCCCCAGCGCTTTTACAGGTCATGCGCCGCCGCCTATGGAAGACGAGCTGGAGAGCATCCTGTGCGCCCGAGCGGTTTCCTCTCGGCAGGGGCGGCGGTTGATTTTGCTGGTCAGCGTGGTAACGCCTGTGGGATCTACCGCTGAAGCGCTGCAAGCGGAATTCTGGTTTATCTGCGCTTTGTTGGCGGTTTTTGCTTTGGGCCTGGCGCTGCTAACGTCCCGCAAGATTTCCGCGCCCATTATCCGTTTGAATCAAGCGGCCAAGCGCCTGGGGAAAGGACAGTTTGACGTAGAATTTCAAGGAGGCGGCTATCGGGAGATTCACGAGCTCAGCGATACGATGGCTCAGGCGGCCCGGCAGCTAGGGCGGCAGGACGATTTGCGCCGCGAGCTGCTGGCCAATGTTTCTCATGATCTTCGGACGCCGCTGACCATGATTATCGGCTATGCCGAGGCCATTCGGGATTTGCCGGGGGAAGACACGCCGGAAAACATCCAGGTGATTATCGACGAAGCGGCCCGCCTCAACCAGCTGGTGACCGATCTACTGGAGCTGAGCAAGCTGCAAGCGCAATCGCAGCCTTTGGATATCCAGGTTTTCTGCCTGACAGACAGCGTGCGGGAGGCTTTGGCACGGCTGGATAAGCTGGCCAGCGCCGCCGGCTATCAGGTGATCTTTCGGCAGGATCGGGAGGTTTATGTGCGGGCGGACGAGCTGCGGCTGTCTCAAGTGATTTACAATCTGGTGGGCAACGCCATCGCCCATACCGGAGAGGATAGACGGGTGGTTGTGGACCAGCTGACCAGACCGGGTTTTGTGCGCATTCAAGTGACGGACAGCGGACCAGGCGTTCCGCCAGAGGAGCGACAGTTGATCTGGGAACGGTATTATAAAAAAAGCAAAAACAATCGACGGCCCGATATGGGCAGCGGGCTGGGATTGGCTATCGCCAAAGCGGCGTTGATTCAACATGGCGCGCTGTATGGGGTGGAGAGCGGCCCGGACCATGGCAGTATTTTTTGGTTTGAATTGCCTGCAGAGCCAGAAGCGGAGGCGAGCGCCCCCGAATAATCGCTTCTATTCTATTTGATATAATGGAGAAAACCGCCTGCCATGGCTAATGGGCAGGCGGTTTTTTTCTGCTTGGGAAAGGCATGGTTTACATTTTTCCCGCTACCCGTCAGACGGTCTTCAATCAGCCGTCACACTGGGGGAGTATCCTCAATAGCAAGCGAAAGGAGCGATGAAGGATGAATGAAAAGCCCCGTTTCCGCCATGAAAAAAAGCATTATATTACCCCGGCGGACCATGCCGCTCTGCGACAAAGGCTGGGTCGGGTGATGCAGACAGACCCGAACGCAGGCCCTGGCGGGACCTATACTGTCCACAGTTTGTATTTCGACGATTGGCAGGATACGGCTTTGCGGGAAAAGCTGGACGGCCTGCCGCGGAGGGAGAAATTTCGTATCCGGTATTATAACCGAGAGCTGGGATACATCAAGCTGGAGAAAAAGAGCAAAATTCGAGATTTGTGCTTGAAGGAAAGCGAAAGAATTGACTTGAACCAGTGCCAGGCGCTGGCGGAGGGCCGGATCGAGGGTTTGGCAGATGGAGGAGGGCCGTTGTTGGCGGAACTTTGCGCTAAAATGCGCAGCCGTCAGCTGCGAGCCAGAACCTGCGTTTGCTATCGGCGGGACGCCTATTGGCGGCCTGAAGGCAATGTGCGGGCTACCATCGATTATGATATTGGCGGCGGCGGGCCTTGGGGGTTTTTGAATCCCGACCGGCCGCTGCTGAAAAGCCCAGGCATTACTTTGCTGGAAGTGAAATATGACCATTATTTGCCCGAATATATCGCCGGGCTGGTGGAGATGAGCGATCGATCCTGCTCCGCTTTCTCCAAATATGCCTGCGCTCGCCATTATTTATAAAAGGAGAAATTTGCAATGACGACTTTTAACGATCTGTTCAAATCCAGCTTTTTAGAGAAGGTTTCCTCGTTCTCCGCGCTGGATATGGTTATCGCCATGGCGCTGGCTTTGGCTTTGGGACTGTTTATTTTTCTGGTGTACAAAAAAACCTTCAGCGGCGTTATGTATTCTCAGTCCTTCGGCGTTTCTTTGGTGGGCATGACGCTGATTACGACGCTGATTATCCTGGCGATCACCTCCAATGTGGTGCTTTCTTTGGGCATGGTGGGCGCTTTGTCCATCGTTCGTTTTCGTACCGCCATCAAAGAGCCTATTGATATCGTGTTTTTGTTTTGGGCTATTTCTGCCGGTATTGTGCTTGGAGCGGGTCTGATTCCTCTGGCTGTGTTTGGCTCGGTATTCGTCGGCTTGATTCTGTTGGCGTTGGTCAATAAAAAGAGCCGGGAAAACCCTTATATCCTGGCTTTAGCCTGCGATGATGAAAAAGCCGAGCAGGAAGCGGCGGCGCTGACGGCTTCCAGCGTCCGTCGGTGCGTGACAAAATCCAAAACAGTATCTTCCGCCGGTATCGAATTGACGTTGGAGGTGCGACTGGAATCGACTTCCGCCGGTTTTGTCAACCGTCTGGCCCAGATCCCTGGCGTGCGCAGCGCGGTGCTGGTCAGCTATAACGGCGAATATATGTCGTAGAGGCGCTTATGATTGAGAACAAAAAAATCACGGTCGTTGTGGCCGCGTTGACGCTGGCGGCTTGCCTATTTACTGGGGTATTTACATTTTGGCCTCAGGCGCTGGGCGTCGTCCAATCCTCCAGCCGACCGGAGTATTTCAGCCTGTTTGACCCTCTTTCGATCATGACGGTGGATATTACGGCAGACGAAGGGGAGTGGGCAGAGATGTTGGAAAGCGCCATTGACGAGCAATATATCAGCTGCGACGTCAGTGTCAATGGAGAACGCTATTTTTCGGTGGGAATCCGCCCAAAGGGCAATTCCAGCTTGTCCACCGTATACAGCAGCGATAGCGACCGATATAGTTTCAAGCTGGAGTTCGACCATTATCAGGACGGCCAGACCTGCCAAGGGCTGGATAAATTTGTGCTCAACAACATTCAGGCGGACGCCACATATCTGAAGGAATACTTGTCCTATGATTTGCTGAGTCAGATGGGCGTGCCTGCGCCCCTTTATTGCTTTGCCTGGATTACGGTCAACGGCGAGCCTTGGGGCTTGTATTTGGCGGTGGAAGCGCTGGAGGAATCCTTTGCCCAGCGAAATTTCGGCGTCTCATACGGCCAACTCTATAAGCCGGATTCCGCGGAAATGGGCGGCGGCAAGGACGGAGGGCCGGCAGAAGGCGGGGCGGAACCGCCTCAGCCAATGGAGGGATTGGATTTTCGACGGGACGAATTTGACGCTTCGCAGGGAGAGCTTCCACAAGGAGAATTTCAGCCCCGACAGGGCGGTTTCGGCGGCCCAGGGGGAGGTTCTTCGGCGGCAGATCTGCAATATATTGACGGAGACCCAGACAGTTATAGCGAGATTTTCGATTCCGCTGTGTTTGCGATTACGGAGAGCGACAAACTGCGGCTGGTGGAATCCCTGCGCAAGCTGAACGCAGGAGAAGATTTGGAAAACGCCGTTGACGTGGACAAAGTTTTGCGATATTTTGCCTGCAATGTGGCTATGGTCAATCTGGACAGCTATCTGAGCTCTATGAAACACAACTATTATCTTTATGAAGAGAACGGAAAGCTGAGTATGCTGCCTTGGGATTACAATTTGTCTTTTGCCGGGTTTCAGTCGGGCAGCGCCAGTCAGGCGGTGAATTATCCTGTCGATACGGCTGTTTCGGGCGTCGAATTGGAAGAGCGCCCCATCCTGAACAAACTGCTGGAAAATGAAACGTATTTGGCCAAATACCACGAATATCTGGCGGAAATTGCGGGAACTTGCTGGAACGACGCGGCTTTTGAACAAAAGGTTCGGCAGTTAGATCAGCTGATTGGTTCTTATGTGGCTCAAGATCCAACCGCCTTTTATACCTATGACGAATATCAGGTTGCGCTGGAAGCTCTGCTGGATTTTGTATCTCTGCGGAGCCAGAGTATCTTAGGCCAGCTTTATGGGCAGATACCTTCCACAGAAGAAGGGCAGAAGCAAAATCCGGAGGCGCTTGTCGATCCTGGGGAGCTACAGCTTTCTTTGACAGGGCAGCAGGGGGGAGGCCATGAAGGCGGCTTTGGCGATGCAAGGGGAGAGCGTTCTGAGCGGCAAATCTTGCGGGGCGAAGCGGATCAAGCGCCGCCAGAAGGCGGCGGAGGGCGCGGAGAAGCCTTCAACCGACCAGAACGGGGCGAAGAAGCGGCTCCGGCAGGCGCTTTTGGCCCTGCCGACAGGAGCCTTTCCTCTGGGCCAGATCGGCAAACGTGGATTTTGCTGGCCGTTAGCGTTTTGAGCTTGGTTTCGGCCTTGCTGTTAGCCAGCCGTTTCCGAAGGAGGAAGATTTAGTCGGCCAATACCGCCGACAAAAGAAGGACAAAATGGAAAAAAGCTCTGCCTGAAGCGGCGCAATCGCGCTCAGGCAGGGCTTTTTCCTGCATGTCGTTAAAGCGTTTCCATGCAATCCCTATTGTTTTGCTCGTCGTCATAAATGCAGTGAACGCCTTGGCGACGCGTCATGCCGCCAAGGCAGTCTGCGTTGCAATAGACGCAGCGGCGAATTTCCGTTTCTCGACCAAGGGCTTTTAACGGCCAATCCGGGTCGGCAATCAGTTGACGGCTCATGGCGGCCAGCTGGATGCGGCCGGACTGCAACTGCTGCCGGATAAAATCTGGCGTCTGCAATTTTCCAACGCCGCAAATAGGCTTTTGGGTATAGGGTCGGACCATATCGGCAAAGGGCAGGAAACAGCCCTCCTGCTGAAAATAGGGATGGTTGGTAGGCGGAACTGTATCGGACAGGGCTCCATGGTTGGCTAAGGTTATATGATAGCAATCGGGCCCGGCCTGCTCGATCAGCGGTATGGCTTGAGGCAGCTCGTCCTTTCGCAAGCCGCCGTTTCCATAGCGAGGATTTTCCTGGCGAACTGGCAGCTTTAAGTCTATGGTCAGCCCTGGGGCGGCCTTCTGCGCCGCTTGGATACACCGGCGCAAAAATAGGGTTCGACCTTGGACGTCTCCGCCGTATTCATCCTCCCGCCGATTGAATAACGGAGACAAAAAGGCGCCGCACAGCTGGTCGCCATGGATTTGAATCATATCAAAGCCAATTTCTTGACAAACGGCGGCCCCTTTGCCAAAAGAATCGATCCAGTTTTCCATTTGGCTTTGGGGCATTTCCGTAACAAAATCGCGAATCGCTTGGTTGCGACGAGCTCGGGCCTCTTCCGGAGAGAGGCCGACGGGTTTGCTCAACCCCGGCGGGTTGCCGGAGATAAAAAGCTGAGCTGAAACCTTGGCGCCCATAGGGCGAACAGCCTTCAGCAGCCGATGGAAAAAGTCCAGATCTGATTGGCGGCAGACGGAATAACCAAACCCGCCTTCTATCGTCGATACGTCCCCTAAAATAATTAGCCCAGCGCCGCCTTGCGCTATACGGGTTAGTTTGGCCAGCGCCTGTTTCGGCGGCATTCCCAAAGAAGTGGGGGCGAATACAATGGGGTTTTTCAATGTCAAGCCGCCAACGGCGACAGGGGTTGCGAGAAGATCCATAAAACAGCGCCTCCTTTGTTTTTTTGATTGCATTGTATCAAAAAAACGCCCCGCCCGCCAGCCGTTAGGCCGACATATCCAATATTGCGATGGTTCTGGTGAGATTTATTGAAAAGTATCGAAATACGCCAAGCGGCTTCTTTTGTTTTCCTTGCATTCCAAATGCAAATATTGTATACTGAACTCAAAGATCCATGGAAAGAGAATAGCCGCCGTTTTTTCTGTGGGCGGAAGAGAGGAGAGGTTTCATGGGGAAAATAGGAAAACGGATTGAAAAGAGCGGCCAATGGTTGTTTTTGCTGGGCGTTTTGGGGCTGCTTTACGCCGTCGCCCAGGCGGGGGCGGCCTGGATGCTGGGGCAACTTTCAGAAAAGGTTGTCCAGCTGGGATGGAAGCAGTTGCTTCGGCTGGGCGGACTGACTGTTTTGGTTGTGGCCGTCCAAATGGCTTTGGGATATTTTTATAAATTTTTGGAAGGGAAATTTGGCTCTACTGGCCGGCGACAGCTACAGGAAGCCTGCGCCGGCGCTCTGGCCCAGGCGCCGACGCCTTGGCTGCATGGGCGCAGCAGCGGCGACCTGTTGGGCCGGCTGCAAAACGAGCTGGAGGTTTGCGTTCAGTGCTTTTGCAGCGCCATTCCCACTATTGTTTCCAATATCATGGGCATTGCGGTGTGTGCGGCCGCTATGGTGGCGCTCAGCGCCAAGTTGGCTTTGTTATACATCGTCGTCACTCTGTTGGTGGTGGCGCTGCAAATGGCTCTGAGCAAGCCGGTGCAGACCAGCGCCCAGACTATGCAGCGGCTGCGGGGTCAGGCCAACGCCATGGCCCGAGACGTGCTCTCTCAGCGGGAGACAGTGAAGGCCTATAACGCCCGAGGTTTTCTGCTGGAGCGGTACGACGGCTTGCTGCGCCCTTGGCAAAAGGCTCAGGTCAGAGCTCAGGCGGTAGCTTCGCCCATCAAAGGCGTCGGCTTGCTGAGCGGAATGCTGCCCACGGTATTTTTGTGCATAATGGGCTCCCAGATGGTGCGCCAAGACAGCCTGAGTATCGGCGCTTTTATGGGCATTTATTTTATGGCAAATATGCTGATGAATACCACGATGCACTTTGTGGATCAGATTGTGGAGTATCGTCAGGGCGCGGCGGCGGCCCAGCGGCTGAACGAAATTTTGGAAGCGCCCCGGGAACAAGCGCTTTCGATCCCACCGGAAAAGGGCGGACAAATCGCCTTTGAAGACGTGTGGTTTCGTTACGGCGAAACGGGGGATTGGGTTCTCAAAGGCGTGTCTTTTTCGATTGCGCAGGGAGAGAAGGTCGCCTTTGTTGGTTCCAGCGGCTGCGGTAAGTCCACGGTGCTGCGGCTGACGGAAGGTTTTCTTCAGCCCCAGAAGGGCCGGATTTTGATGGACGGCCAACCCTATGAGCAGTTGGGTGCCGCCGTCCGCCAGCCCATAGCCTTTGTGCCCCAGCAGCCCTTTCTTTTCTCTGGCAGTTTAGAGGAAAATATTTTCTTTGGCCGCCAAGCCTCGACGCAGGAAAAAGAAAAAATTTATGCCGACGCCGGCGTTCAACCCTTTTTGACAAAATTGCCGGAAGGGGCTCAGACTGCGGTGGGCGAAGGGGGCACAGGTCTTTCTTTAGGCCAAAGTCAGCGGGCGGCCATTGCTCGGGGCTTAGCCAAAAAGGCCCGACTGTTGGCATTGGACGAGGCGACTTCTGCTCTGGACGCCCAAAGCGACGCCCACATTCGCCAGACCATCGCCAATCTGCCTCAAGAGCTGACGGTGGCCGCTGTTACCCATCGGTTGGCCGGGCTGGATCAATATGACCGAATTTATGTGATGGAGTCGGGAAACATCGTGGAACAGGGCAATCATCAGGAGTTGCTGGCGCAAGGCGGCCTGTATGCCAGCCTTTTTAACAGAGGGGAGGACGCAGAATGAAAAAGAGGGAAATTTTGAAGCTCTATTTTCGGATGTTGTCCTTTCATCAGTGGGAAAGAGGGCTGATTTATCTTGTTTCCGTGTTGGCGGCAGGCTTCGGCTTTTACGCTCTGTGCGCCGCTCAAGGCCAGCTGCTCAGCGGCGTGATGCAGCTGGCGGAAGGGGCGCCGTCGGAGACGGTTTTTGGGCGGATGTTATGGGTCGCTTTGTCCATGGTTCCCAGCGTCGCCGTCTTTTGCGCAGGTCTTGTGGGCACGACTTATGCGGAGAGCGGCACGGGGCGGATGTTGCGCCGCGAGCTGCTGGCGCGCCGCAGCGGCGCTGAAGAGCAGGCTGCTCGAAAAATAGGAGACAGCGACGTCTTTACGCGCCTAAACGAGGATATGGATCTTTGTTTGGAGACCATTGGTTGGCGAATGAACGGGCAGTTTTTCAATCCCATTTTGTCCGGTTTGTTTTCCTTAGGCGCTATCAGCGCCATTGATTGGCGGATGGGCGCTTTCTGTCTGATCGCCGCCATATTTACCTGTCTGCCGCTGAACGCCATTTTGCGCCGGACGCGAGCGCTTCAAGGGGAGATGCAGCAGGAAAAGGCGGGAATTGCTCGAGAATATTCCGATATATTGGGCGGCGCGGAGGAAATCCGGGTCTTTCAGCTGTTGGAATGGGTGAAAAGGCGGTTCGGCATTCGCTCTTATCGATTGTATCAGCGACAGAATCAATACAACGGCTGGCGTTTTTTTCGAGGAGAATGGTTCGAGCTAGGCTATTACTTTAATATGATCGGCTTGTTGGCGATCGGCGGTCTGCTGGCTGGCCGAGGGGAAATGGCTTTCAGCGCCGTGGTAGTTTCGGTGCCTCTATGCGGCCAGGTGATGCAGATGGTTCAGGGGTTTGGAGGAATGTGGTCGATGATCGCCGAGCGCAGCGTTTGCATTCAGCGGGTGACAGAGACGCTGGACGCGCCCCAGGAGGAGCTGGGGCAGGACGTTGCGTCAGAAAACCGTCCT
>CAJTUM010000014.1:24642-26454 GCA_910579575.1 uncultured Eubacteriales bacterium
AGGAGATTATGTTCTCCAATGTGAGCTTTGGCTATGAGCCGGGGCAGACTGTGTTGAACCAGCTGTCCTTTCGAGTAGAGCCAGGGCAATCCGCCGCCTTTGTGGGCGAAAGCGGCTGCGGCAAATCCACCCTCCTTCGGCTGCTGATGGGCCTGTATCAGCCTTGGGAGGGGCAAATTTCCATTGGAGACCGTCGGCAGGAGCAAACAGGTTTGTCCGCTTGGCGGCGGCAGATTGCTTATATCGGCCAGGAAAGCGCCCTGTTTGATCTGACGGTCGGGGAGAATATCGCCTTAGCGCAGGGCGGCGCCATGGAACGGTCGGTTATGGAGCAGGCGGCTCGGCAGGCTGGCGCGGCGGAATTTATCGAGGAACTGGCTCAAAGCTATGATTCGCCAGTGGGCGAAGGCGGAAGAAATCTTTCCGGCGGTCAGCGTCAGCGGATCGCCGTCGCGCGGGGCTTAGCCGCTCGAGCTGGAGCGCTGCTGATGGACGAACCCACCGCCGCGCTGGACAGCCAATCCGAGGAGATTCTGCGTCAAACGGTAGAAAGCCTGCGGGGCAAGCAAACGGTGGTGATGATCTCCCATAAACTTGCGTTCAGCGCTGGATGCGACGTGATTTTCGTCATGGATAAGGGGCGTATTGTGGAGCAGGGCAGCCATCGGCAGCTGCTGGAGAAAAACGGACTCTATGCCGGCCTTTGGCGAAGTCAAACAGAAGACGAATAGTCGAATACAATGAGCCAATGATGAAAACCCCTCCCAAGCGGACGCTCCGCAGGGAGGGGTTTTTAAGTATGTCGGCGCTATTGAGCAGATTGGGGAAGGTCGAGCAACGTTTGCCGACACCATTGAAAGAGGGGCGGGAAATCCCGGGATAAATTCGGGGCTTCGCCGCTTTTCAGCCGTCGGGCGGCGTCGACAATTTGCCGGTCCAATCCGTCCAACGCGGGAAGCATCTGAGCTTTGTTGGATAAAAAGACGCCGCAGCGCAAAAAATGAAGGTTTTGCAGGATGAAAAAAGCCGATTGATAGGCGGCGGGCAAGTCAGCCTGCGCCGCCGAGTCGTCGGCGTGAAGGCTGTTGTGAGTTAGCAGATGGAGCAGATTTCCTAAGCTCAGTTTGATAAAATTCAACTGATCTTGTTCGGTATAAGAAGGGACCAACGGGGCCAGCGCGCCATAAACGTCCTGAGTGGTATGGAGCAGATGGCAGATCTCCAAAGGATTCCAGGCAGCCAACTCCGCCGCGCCGCAGACAAAACCGCAGGATTTTTCAAAATACCCGGCCTGCTCCAGCGCTTGGCGATAAAGAGGAAGGTCGACTGCGTTGAAACGGTCGATTACCGCCATTACGTCGATATCGCTGGTTTCATTGGCCTCGCCCCGCAGATAACTGCCCTGGAGGCCCAGATAAAGGAGCCGTGAGCCAAAAGCCTGCTGAAGCAGCGAGAGCAACCTGGATAGATACGACTGCAAATCAAACATGATACATTCCTCCTTCGGTATGTTATTTTTTTGAATTTGAGAGAAAAAATGGAAGGTCGTCACATGAAACAGGCTGCGCTTGCAATGGACGGCGACGAATGACGAAAAATTCAGTTGTATTTGCGCTTGCGGCGTCCATTTCAGCGTCCAAGTTATATTGCGTGAGGTCAAACGCCTTACGCGCTTTTTTTATGCGTTTTCTCAATGCCAAAAAAGGAATCGCTTTTTTAACGTATTGTACCATGAAAATATGTTTTTATCAATAAAGAGGCTTAGAAGAGGAGAGCGGGTTGTTGCTGGACTGCGGCAAAGAAGGGGGTGTC
>CAJTUM010000014.1:26464-46463 GCA_910579575.1 uncultured Eubacteriales bacterium
TAAGCGGACGTAGAAGGCGAGATAAAAAATGACGTCTCTGGGGGCGCGAATGTCCGGGAGGGGAGCGCCGAGGTACTCCAGCACTAAATCTTTGGCGACGAGAGTATCCCAACACAGGTTGGCCAGGCGCTGGATTCGCTTAGAAATTGCTCGAAAGGACGGGATCTTCCCCTTTCGATTTTTCACCAGCTTGGCTACTTCTGGGTAGATATCCTCCGTGACTAAAATATCGTCCATGGGAACGCCTTGAACAAACATGAGATCAATGGCGATATCCACAGAACAAGCCAAGGGACGGATATCCATCCCGACGGCCCCAAGAATAGAACGGATTACGGTTTCTGTCTTTGTCATAAAAATCACCTTTTTCATAAAAGATGATTCCATGATAAAACAAAGAATAGAAATAAGACGTTGAAAGACATGATACGACAATATATCCATTTTTTATTTTTAAAAAAACATGAAATCTCTCTATTAACCCTGTGTTATTTAAGACGGCGATCGTATAGGCATAGGCTTCAACCAGGATCCTTTCGATTTTCCGCATAGCTGCGGAAAGGGCTGAGAATCGGGAAACAAATAATAAGATAAAATACTATAAAAGTAAATATCTGTAAAGGTCATCCCCTTTACAAATAACCCCCCAAATTTCCTGTTTATAAGACTTGGCGAAACATCGGAGGCTCTATTTTTGAGAGGTAATATAAGGAAAATAATTTGTGATAAAAAACGCCAGGTCTTTTAAACCTGGCGTTCATGTTTAAAAATAGAAAAAAGACCGAGAGAATTAACTCTCGGTCTTTTCACCTTTTGCGAACCATAACCGCCATTGCGGCGATCTAAATTCGCGTCCTTTGGCGCGCCTGAGACGATTCGAACGTCCAACCAACGGCGTCGGAGGCCGCTACTCTATCCATTGAGCCACAGGCGCATATTCTGTTTGCCCTTTCAGCTTTTTCAGTATAACATAGGATTTCTGAAATGTAAAGCCCTTATTTGAATAATTTACTGTTTCTTTTTTGGCGAGGTCTATGATATAATAAAACAGAATCACAGCGTCAGCCCCGGCGCTGGGCAAGACGGTCGCCCTGGCTGATACGGATTATGGCCGGCGTGCCGCCGCGACCAAAAGGAGTGAGTTCATGCGCAATGGACTTGAAAAATTAGAGCAAAAAGATTATAAAGAAAAGCTGGAAGCCGGCGTCAGGCCGCAGTTTATTTTTTTCACGGCGGAATGGTCGGAACCTTGCCGTCAGATGCAAAGCGTAGTGGAGCAGCTGGCGTTGGAATATTACGACGCGGCGGATTTCTATCTGGCGGATTTGGACGACCAGCCGTTGATTGCAGCGGATTTCAAAATTGCCAATGTGCCGGCCCTTTCGGCGTGCCAAAGGGGCCGAGAGCTGGAGCGGGTGGTGGGCGTCCGCGCCTACCCTGAGTTGAAAAAGGACCTTGCCAAATACATCTAACCCTTGGAAGGGGGCGCCCAAATGGGAATGCTGTTCAAACGATCTGTATTCGGCGGCTTCCGCCAGAAGGAAGTGATCGAATACATAGAAAAATTAAAAAACGACAGCGACCAGCAGCGCTGTCAGCTGGAAGAGCAGCTGAACCAGGCTCAGCGTGCCCAAGAGGAAGCCGGCCGCAGGCAGGCGGCGGCAGAAGCCGAGGCGGCTCGGCTGGAGCAGCGACTGGAACAAGCGCAGGACCAAAAACAGGAGCTGGAGCGGCAAGTAGAGGAGGCGCTGGCTCAGGCGGAAGAAGCCGGGCGGCGGGCGCTGGCGATCCGCCGGGAATACGGCCAGCTGAAGGAGTATATCGCAGATATTGAAATATCCGCTTATAAAAGGGCCAGAGAAGTACAGGACGAAGCCGCTCGTCAGGCCCGAGAGACGATACAAGCTATCCAGACCGCCGGCGCCGCCATATCTCCAGCAGCCGAGCACGCTCGGGAAAAGGTGGAGCAGGCGGAGGAGGCTTTCAGCGGATTCAAAGAACGAGTGGCCGTTATCGCCGGCGAGATCGACCGGCTGGCCAAGGCCATGAACGATATGGAGGAAAGCGGTTTGAAGCCGCAGACCCCGGAAAAACGAGACTCTCAGCCGCAATCCCCTCAGGATCGGCTGCGCTCGATACAAGAGATATTGGACAGAGTCAAAAATATTGGTGAGAAGATGAAGGTGCAAGATGAAAGAGTGGAATCTGAATACTTCGGAACTGCGGGCCCATGCGAAAGAGATTAGAGTGGGCGACATGATTAACCTTTCGGGCGAAATTTATACCGCCCGAGACGCGGCCCATAAACGGCTGTTTGCATTGTTGGACGAGGGTAAGCCTCTGCCCTTTGAAATCAAGGACGCCGCAATTTATTATGCCGGCCCCACCCAGGCCAAGCCTGGCGAGGTGATCGGCTCCATAGGGCCTACTACTTCCGGTCGGATGGACCCCTTTGCGCCCCGGCTGATGGATTTGGGTTTGGTAGCCACTATCGGCAAGGGAGGCAGAGCTCAGCCTGTGGTGGACGCCATTATCCGCAACGGCGGCGTCTATTTCTGCGCCATCGGCGGCGCTGGCGCGGCCATCTCCGGCTGTATTAAAAAGGTGGAGGTCCTGGCGTTTGAGGAGCTGGGCTGCGAATCGCTGAAACGACTGACGATCGAGAATATGCCGGTGGTTTGTACCATCGATAGCCAAGGCGGCAATCAGTTTATCGCCGGGCGGGCGGAATACGAAGTCAAAGACTGATTGGAGCAAACGGATTCAAAATCGGCGCTCGCCGGAAAGCCAGTCGCTTTTCGGCGGGCGTTTTGCTTATCTGGCTTTCCAGAAGACCGGCAGGAAAACCAAAGCGGTTCTGTCGCCAAAAAAATAGCGAAAAGAATGGACAAGCAGCGCTCTTTTCGCTATGATGATAGTAAAAATCCGGCGGAAGCGCCGCCGGAATGAGCAGAGGAGGATGCGACATGAAAGTGATAGCCATCAACGGCAGCCCAAAAGCCAATGGAAACACAGCTTACGCCATTTCACTGGTATTGGAGGAGCTGGAGAAAGAGGGAATTGAGACAGAGGTGATTCAAGTAGGAAACCAACCGCTCCGGGGCTGCGTGGGATGCGGCGGCTGCGGCCGGGACGGCCGTTGTGTTTTTGACGATCAAACAAACGAATGGGCGGATAAAATGGCCGCGGCAGACGGCGTTGTGATTGGCACGCCTGTTTATTACGCCGGCATTAACGGCACGCTGAAGAGCTTTTTGGACCGTGCTTTTTACAGCCATGGCAGACGGATGCGCCATAAGGTGGGAGTAGGGCTGGCCGCCGTGCGCCGTACTGGCGGAATGCCTGCTTTGGAAGATATCAACCGGTTTTTCACCATCTCGGAAATGCTGGTTCCATCCTCCAGCTATTGGAATGTCATCCATGGCGCTAAGCCTGGAGACGCCCAACAGGACGAAGAGGGGAAACAGACTATGAGGACCTTAGGCCGAAACATGGCTTGGCTGCTGAAAATGCGCCAAAAGGGGCTGGAAGAGGCGCCGGAGCGCCAGCCTAAAATCAGCACTAATTTTATTCGATAATAACTGAGAACAAAAGGAGAGACGTTTATGGATGAAAAAAGGATTGCCGAAACCATCCGGCGCAATCGGGATTTTATGAAAAGCGCTTTTGGCCAGGAAACGCCGGCTTCAGACCAACAAAAGCTGCTGCCCCAGCCTCCTTTGACCAAAGCGCCAAAAAGCGAGAAACGAATTCCCTTGACCATGGAATTTGACGCCGTTGTCACAGAGCATGACTATGTTCGTCTGCTACAGGACCGAGTGAGCAATCGTTTTTATGCGGAAGATCCCATGAACTTGGACCAGTTGGCTTTTCTGCTCTGGTCTACGCAAGGAGTACGGGCTATTCGAGGCAAGAACTACGCCGCCTTGCGGCCCGTACCCTCCGCCGGCGCTCGGCACGCTTTTGAAACCTATCTGCTGGTCAACAACGTCCAGGGTCTGGAGCAGGGCGTTTACCATTATCTTCCGATGGAGCACGCTCTGGAGCTTATCAGCATTCAGGACAATATGGCCCAAACCATGACGGAATGCGCCTGCAACCAGAAATGGGCGGGCAAGGCGGCGGTTACGTTTGTTTATACGGCCATGGCCTATCGGGGCGAATGGCGGTATACGGTCAACGCCCACCGAGTGATGCTCATCGACGCCGGGCACGTTGTGCAGAATCTGTACCTCAGCGCTCAGGCTATCGGCTGTGGAACCTGCGCCATAGCCGCTTTCCAACAGGAAATGACCGATCGGCTGCTTCAAGTGGACGGTCAGGAGGAATTTACTGTCTATATGGCTCCAGTGGGTTTGCGGGACGAAAGTAAAAATGAAGCCAACACCAAAAAGCTGTACGCCGACGTCTAAAAAAATAGGCGCTTTGGCAGTGAAAACAAAAAGGTATCGCCAAGCGATACCTTTTTTGCGCTTTTTTAAGCGGCAAAAGGAAACCAACGGGCCATAGTCCAGGCGATCAGCGCTCCGGCCGCCAACAAAGCCAAAACAAAAATTGACCCTTGCCGCCGAAGACGGCTTTGCTCCGCCTTCATCCAGTCCTGCGTTTGGCCTTTTTCCGGACTGCTTTCCACCAGCCGCCGGCAAAGATCAAACAGAGCCCGGCGGTAAGGAACCTTCTGATCGAGAGCGGCCCATCCATCTAAGCCGCTTTCGCCTTGGATCCCTTGACGCAGCCAGGCGGTTAGCGTAAGCGTTTCGCCGTCATAGCGATACTGGAAAAAACGAACTTGCCGGGCGGCTCCTTGGTCGGCCGCCCAGCACGTTTCCCCTTGCCATTGGCTGAAATAAAACCGGTTTTGGGTTAAAAAGGTCTGCATGGCGTCCTCCACTTGCTCTGCCGGCAGACAGAGACGCACTGTTCTTTGATATCGAGCCATATTCCATCCTCCTGTTTCCTTCCATCGTATGATATTCCTTCCAGAAGGCGGACGCAAGGGATTTTTTAGGCAAGTCACAATTTATTCTCATTTTTTTCGTTGTAATGGCGAAATATCCATTGTATAATAGATTTGTATATCTATGCGGGAAAGGCGGCGGGCAGATGGTTATATTGGGAATCGACCCGGGCTATGCGATCGTGGGATATGGAGCGGTAGAATATCGGCAAGGCAGGCTTCGGCCGCTGGGATATGGCGCGATTACTACGCCGGCAGGGATTCCTCTTCAAAAACGTCTGCTGGAAATTCACCAGGATATGCTGACCTTGGTGGATCAATTCCAGCCGGAGGCCGCCAGCGTGGAGGAACTTTTTTTCAACACCAATGTGACCACCGGCATCGCGGTGGGCCATGCCAGAGGCGTGATCTTGCTGGCGCTGGCGCAACGAAATGTTCCTTTTTTTGAATATACGCCGGCCCAGATCAAGCAGGCGGTAACCGGCTATGGCCGGGCGGAAAAACGTCAAGTCATGGAGATGACCCGAAGCCTGCTGAAGCTGAAAAAAATCCCCAGACCAGACGACGCGGCGGACGCCCTGGCGGCGGCGGTGTGTCACGCCCATTCCGCCGCTTCCAGAATGTTGATAGACGGGAGACCATAATTATGTTTTATTATATTAAGGGGGTCGTAGGACAGACGGCGCCCAATTTGGTGGTGCTGGAGGCGGGCGGCGTGGGTTATGCCTTAAATACCTCCTATGTATCCTCTTCCTCCGTGCGAAAAGGGGAGCAAGCGCAGTTTTTCACCTATCTTCATGTACGCGAAGAGATTTTTGAGCTCTATGGCTTCGCCACAGAAGAAGAGCTGAATTGCTTCAAAATGCTTATCGGTATTTCTGGCGTGGGGCCCAAAGCGGCGCTGGCCATCTTATCCGTCGTCACCCCTTCCAAGCTGGCGCTTTGCGTGATTTCCGAAGATGAAAAGGCTTTGACGCAGGCCCAAGGCGTGGGCAAAAAGCTGGCGCAGCGGATTATTTTGGAGCTCAAGGACAAATTGGCCAAGGCAAATATCGGCGGAGGAGACCTGAACGGCGGCGACATTTTGCCGACGGCGGGCGCTGGCGGCGCCGCAGCCGAGGCGCTGGCGGCGCTGACGGTGCTGGGCTATGGCAGAACCGAAGCCGCCGAGGCCCTGAAAGGGCTGGACGAAAGCCTTCCGGTGGAAGAGCTTGTGCGTCAATGCCTGAAAAAGCTGATGCGGTAAGGGGGGAGCTGCATGGCCATTGAATTTTCAAAGGAACTGGAAGAGGAAGAACGCATTGTCACCACCAGCCTGACGCGAGACGACGAAAACGAAAACAGCCTACGTCCGCGGCGGCTGGAGGAATATGTCGGCCAGGCCAAGGCCAAAGAAAACCTTTCGATTTTCATCGAGGCGGCTCGAATGCGCAGAGAAGCTCTGGATCATGTGTTGCTTTACGGCCCGCCGGGTCTGGGCAAAACCACGCTGGCCGGCATCATCGCCAACGAAATGGAGGTGAATATCCGCATCACTTCGGGCCCGGCTATCGAAAAGGCGGGGGACTTGGCGGCGCTGCTGACCAACTTGAATGAAAACGACGTGCTGTTTATCGATGAAATTCATCGCCTCAACCGGAGCGTAGAAGAAGTGCTCTATCCGGCGATGGAGGATTACGCTTTGGATATCATCATCGGCAAGGGGCCGGCGGCCCGTTCCATTCGGTTGGATTTGCCCAAATTCACCTTGATCGGCGCCACTACCCGAGCCGGGCAGCTGACTTCTCCCTTGCGGGACCGCTTCGGCATGGTGCTTCGGCTGGAGATGTACAGCGCCCAGGAGCTGATGAAAATCGTGCGCCGCAGCGCCGGTATTCTGGAAATTGAGGTCGACGACGAGGGAGCTTTGGAAATCGCCGCCCGCAGCCGAGGAACGCCGCGTATCGCCAACCGTATTCTCAAGCGAGTGCGGGATTTCGCGCAGGTGAAGGGCGGAGGCGTCGTCACCAAAGAGATTGCCGATATGGCTCTAAATGCTCTGGAAATTGACCCGTTGGGGCTGGATTCGATTGATCGAAGAATGCTGGAAAGCATTATTTATAACTTTCGAGGAGGACCGGTGGGGCTGGAAACGCTGGCCGCCACCATTGGCGAGGAGGCCGTCACGCTGGAAGATGTGTGCGAGCCTTATCTGATGCAGATTGGCTTTCTCAACCGGACGCCGAGAGGGCGCTGCGTGACAAAAAAAGCCTATGACCATCTGAATATTCCGTTTCTGGGCCAGGAAGAGCTGGCTTTCTGACGAAAAATCATATGAAGCCGCCCAAAAGGCGAGCGGATAAAAGGGGAAGAATCGAATGGGGAAGTATTTTGGAACAGACGGCATCCGCGGCGTGGCCAATGTGGAGCTGGACGCTCAGCTGGCTTATCAGGCGGGGTTTGCCGCCGCCGCTGTGTTGACCAAAAATCTGAATCGCCGAGCGAAAATCTATATCGGGCGGGATACCCGGGTTTCCGGCGATATGTTGGAGGCGGCGTTGGCCGCCGGCATCTGCGCCGCCGGGGCGGACGCGGCGCTGCTGGGAGTCGTCCCCACGCCGGCCGTCGCTTATCTGACGGTGGCCCACGGAGCGGACGCAGGCATTGTGATCTCCGCCTCGCATAACCCCTTTGAGCACAACGGCGTGAAAATTTTTGGCGGCCAGGGCCGCAAACTCTCCGACCAGTTGGAGAAGGAAGTGGAGCGGCTGATCGACAATTTTGAGCAATGTAAGCCTGCCGTAGGGCCGGCTGTGGGCCGTATCCTGCGGATAGAACAATCTGCCTGCCAGGAATATGCCGCTCATGTGGCTCAGGCGGGGAACAGCTTGGCGGGCCTGCGTATCGCGGCGGACTGCGCCAACGGCGCGGCTTCTCAGACTGCGCCGGAGATCTTTCGGCTGCTGGACGCCCGCTGTGATTTTATTTTTTGCCAGCCAGATGGCGTCAATATCAACGCCGGCTGCGGCTCTACCCATTTGGAGGCTTTGGCGCAAAAGGTCAAGGAAGGCGGTTACGACGTCGGCATAGCGTTTGACGGCGACGCCGACCGGTGCTTGATGGTGGACGAAACCGGCCAGACGATCGACGGCGACCAGATTATGGGCGTTATTGCCGCGGATATGCAGCAAAGAGGCGTTCTAAAGGGAGGGCTTGTGGCCACAGTAATGTCCAATCTGGGGCTTCACGCCTTTTTGAAGGAAAACGAGGTGCCCATTGTCACAACAAAAGTAGGAGATCGCTTTGTGTTGGAGCGGATGATGCAGGACGGCTGGAACATCGGCGGCGAGCAATCCGGCCATGTGATTCTCAGCGATTACGCCACCACCGGCGACGGAGAGCTGACCGCCATAACCTTTTTGCAAATTCTCAAACGCAGCGGCAAAAAAGCCTCTCAGTTGGCGGGGGAAATCCAAAAATATCCGCAGAAGACCGTAAATGTGCCTGTGCCCAACAGCCAAAAGAAAACGGTGGGCCAGCGGCCTGAGGTACAGGCGGTGGAGCAAGAAATCGCCCGGCTGTTCGGTCAGGACGGTCGTATTCTGATCCGCCCGTCGGGCACAGAAGCCCTGGTGCGGGTAATGGTAGAAGGGAAGGACGCCGCTTTGGTGGAGCAGATGGTTCAAAAGGCGGCGAGAGTGATCGAAACGATTTACGCCCAATAGGAAAAAGCGCCGCTGATATAAAAGAGATTAGAAAATATCCGTAAAGGCAAACGCCTTGTCTGCATTGCGCTTTTAAGGCAGTTTGCAGATGAGCGCAGGAAATACCGATTGCGGCGGTCAGACAGGAAAGGGGGCGAGGCCTATCGGAAAAGCGAGAAAAGCGCCGGGACTGTCTGCGGGCAGTTGACGAGGCGGGGGAACATCGAAGAATTCGGCGGATACCCCCTGCGCGCCGGCGTGGCGCCATAGAAATGAGGCAACAAAACCGGCGGGCGACCGCTGCCACAAAAAGCCTCATACACGCCATATGGTTACCGGGTTTTGGGAGATTTGCGCCCGGCGACCGGTTGAAAAGACGACAAAGACAAGAAGGAGGCACGAGAATTATGTGCGGAATCGTCGGTTATACCGGCCGGGAAGAGGCCGTGCCTGTGCTGTTGCAGGGATTGTATAAATTGGAATATAGAGGATATGACTCCGCCGGCGTGGCCGTTGTGCAGAGCGGCGGACTGAAGGTGGTCAAAACAAAGGGGCGCATTAAGAATCTGGATGAGAAAATCCAGCAGGAGGGCGGCATGGAGTCCGTGTGCGGCATCGGCCATACCAGATGGGCCACCCACGGCGCTCCTTCGGACGTCAACGCCCATCCTCATATCAGCCGCAACGGCCGGATCGCCTTGGTACACAACGGTATTATTGAAAACTATCTGGAGCTCCGGGAAATGCTGACCCAAGAGGGCTTTGAGATGCAGAGCCAGACGGATACGGAAACAGTGGCTCATCTCTTTGAACGCAATTTTAAGGGCGATATGATGCAGGCGCTGACGGCTACGGTAAAAGACGTTCGCGGCAGTTACGCTTTGGGCATTGTTTCCGCCGACGAGCCCGGCGTTCTTTACTGCACCAAGCGGGATAACCCGCTGATCATCGGCGTAGGCGAAGGCGAGAATATGATCGCTTCCGATATTCCCGCAATCATTCAGAAAACCAAACGATATATTGTGCTGAACGACGATGAAATCGCTCGAGTAACGCCGGAAAGCGTGGAGCTCTATAACGCTTTGGGCCAAAAGATTGCGCCAGAGATTCAAACTGTGAATTGGGATATTTCTTCGGCGGAAAAGGGCGGCTACGAGCATTTCATGATTAAAGAAATTATGGAACAGCCCAAAGCTGTGCGGGATACCGTCTCACCTCGGCTGGAAAACGATTTGCCGCGGCTGGAGGATTCTTCCTTGACGGAGAGTCTGTTCCAAAATCTGCGGGCCATTCATATCGTCGCCTGCGGTTCGGCGCTGCACGCCGGCCTGGTGGGCCGGGAGGTGATCGAGCGCTTTGCTCGGGTTCCGGTTTTTGCCTCGGTGGCGTCTGAATTCCGTTATCGCAACCCGGTGATTGGAGAAGGGGATCTGTGCATCGTGATAAGCCAATCCGGCGAGACGGCGGACACTTTGGCCGCCATGCGGGAGGCCAAAAACCGAGGCGCCAGGACCATTGCGATTGTAAACGTAGTGTCCAGCTCCGCCGCTCGTGAGGCGGATAGCGTGCTCTACACTTGGGCTGGGCCAGAGATTGCTGTGGCGACTACCAAGGCATATTCCGCTCAGCTGGCTGCGCTATACCTGATTGCCGTCAAGGCCGGCTTAGCCCGCGGAACGCTGGCGGAGAAAGAAGCCCGGGAATATTGCCGCCAGGTGAATCAACTTCCTGAGCTGATTCAGCAGGCGTTGCGCGCTCGGCCCCAAATTCAATATTTGGCCTCGCTTTACAGCAACCGGCAGAGCGTGTTCTTTATCGGCCGCGGGGTGGATTATGCCGCGGCCCAGGAGGCGTCGCTGAAGCTGAAGGAGATTTCTTATATTCACAGCGAAGCTTATGCTGCCGGCGAACTGAAGCACGGCACTATTTCTTTGATCGAAGACGGGGCGCTGGTTGTAGCCCTGGCTACCGATCCGGCTCTTTATGAGAAAACGTTATCCAACATCAAATCCGTCAAGGCCCGGGGCGCCAGCGTGATTTTGGTGACAGAGCGCCAGATGGAGGCAGACCCAGAGATCTGCGATTTTGTCGTTCAGGTTCCGGCCTGCGATCCCGCTTTGTCCGCCTCGCTGTCCATCGTGCCCATGCAGCTGTTTTCCTATTATATGGGCGTCTATCGCGGCTGCGACATCGACAAACCTCGAAATCTAGCGAAATCCGTAACGGTCGAATAGTTGAGACGCCCCGACTGGCATACGACGGGACAGATAGCTTGGGCGATGCGCCGGCGGCCTGAGCCGAAAAGAACGCCTTCGCTTTGCTGGACGTCGTTTATTCATTGCCTGAAAGCCGCAAACGCGGTCCTGGTTTCCGGGGCCGCGTTTTTCTTTTTCTCATTTGGTACAAGGCCCTTTGCCGCAAAGGGCTTCGACGCCGGGTATAGGCGCATGGCCGGCAAAAGGGGGTTGCAGAATTTGAAAAAGAAATTATAATAGAGATTGAGAGTTTTCGGGGATGAAGCCCCGGTTGGAGGAGGAAGCCGCTCATGGATGAAATTGACGTAAAAATTCTGCGCCGCCTGAAAAACAATGCAAGGGAAAACGCCTCAGTGATCAGCGAAAAGGTGAGTATGTCGGTGTCCGCCGTCATTGAACGCATCCGAAAATTAGAAAATTCGGGAATGATACAAAAGCATACCACCATTATCAATCAAGCCAAAGCAGGTAAGGATGTGACCAGTTTTATCTCCGTCAGCTTAGAACATCCCAAGCACATCGAGGATTTCGCCAATTTCGTCAAGGACAACAAAGAGATTTTAGAGTGTCATTATATCACAGGCGATTTTGATTTCATGCTCAAAGTAGTCACCAATTCCACCCAGACGCTGGAGCGAGTGCTCAATCAGATCAAGAGCGTAGCGGGCGTCAAAATGACCAAAACAATTGTGATTTTATCCACAGTAAAAAACGAATATTCCGTAGATCCAGAAGAAATTTTGAAGTAATCTCCTTTCTTGGAAACAAAGCCAATTTGACCAGGCTGGCGGCGATTTTGCGTTGAAAATAGTTCCGAAAAGCACTATTTTGAGCTTTTTTCGGCGCGAAAACAGAGAATTTGACGGGATTTCAAAGAGATTGGATGATTCTGCTTGACAAATCGACAGGAGATACGGTATACTGGCATAGTCAAAGCAATTTTGGGCAAACAGTAAGGAGCCGGTTATGGCAGATGGCGCCCCGATTTTTGACCCTTCCAATAGCGAAGACGCGCTGGCGCGCCGTTATGCGCGCCTTGTGCGCCGGTGCGCGCGGCCTTATTTCCTGACAGGCGGCGATTACGACGACCTAACGCAGGAAGGGATGATTGGTCTGCTCAAGGCCATCCGGGAATATGACCCCAGCCGATCCGACAATTTTGAGGCATTTGCCGTGTTGTGCATTCGCCGCCAGATTTATGACGCGGTGCGCCGCAGCAAAAGGAAAGACGGGCATTTACAGATCGAATTTGTAGAATTCACTGAAAGCAGCGATCAAGAGCGTTTGTCAGGCGTCAAATTTCAGCAAGATCCTGAAACAGAGTTGCTGGCCAAAGAATCAGCGCAAGAGATTCAATCCGCACTGTCCGGGTTATTGTCTGTTTTTGAAACTTCTGTCCTGAGATTTTATCTTGAGGGTTATACTGTGTCCGAGATAGCCCAAAGGCTTCAGAAAGAGAGAAAATCGGTGGATAACGCCATTGGGCGTATCAGGCGGAAATTGGCCGAATACCTTCAAAAAGGCGACAACAGGAATTCATTCTCCTGTTCGCAATAAATATTTACCCCATTCAGTGGGAGAAAAAGAGAGGTAACTCAAAATGTACCAGGACAAAACGCTCGTATGCAAAGAATGCGGCAATGAATTCGTCTTTACTGCCGGAGAACAAGAATTTTATGCGGAGCGGGGCTTCCAAAATGAGCCTCAGCGCTGCAAGGCCTGCCGCGACGCCAGAAAAGCCGCCGCCAGAGGCCCCAGAGAGTATTTTACAGCTACCTGCGCCGCCTGCGGCAAAGAGGCTAAAGTGCCTTTTGAGCCCAAAAGCGACCGGCCTGTCTATTGCAGCGAATGCTTTGCGAAGATGAAGGAAGAGCAGCAGGATTAAGCTCGCATTCGTTTTAATCCGGCCGCATTTAATTACAGTTGAGTAAAAAGAAGGGAGCCGGGCCTTTTCGGTCCGGCTCCTTAGTATATTTGCAACGTTCCCCGATATAGTGGATTTTTTCGGCGAACCTATTGAACAGCGTCGTATGTTCCGTTATAATGATGGCAGACTAAGACCGAACAGGAGGTGCAAAGACAATGGTAGTGACAAGAGACACCACAATCGGCGAGGTGTTGGCCGCGGATATGGAAACCGCCCGTTATTTCATGGAAATCGGGATGCATTGCGTCGGCTGCCCCTCTTCCAGCGGCGAGTCTATCGCCGAAGCCTGCATGGTGCATGGCGTCAGCGAAGACGATCTGCTGAGCAAACTGAACGAGCATTTCCAGTCCAAGTAACAAAGCAGCGTCAAGCGCAGGGCAGGCCGGCGAACCGTTCCGGCCTGCTCTTTTTCATCCGTTTGAAAACGGCGGATTGTTTTGATTTTTTGAAAAATAAAGACAAAAGGAAGGCGGCGGATTTGCAAAATTTCAAACGCTCAAAACGGATGGAGGGGTTGGCCCGGCTTTGTCAAGGCGCTCGGCGGGTCGTCGACGTAGGATGCGACCACGCTCAACTTTGCGCCCTGTTGACGACAGAAGGAGGCGCAGAACACGCTTATGCCTCGGATATCCGCCCCGGCCCCTTGGAAAACGCCCGCCGCACGATCCGAACGTTGGGATTGGAACACAAAATCACGCCTGTGCTGTGCGACGGCTTGGATTCCTTTGGCCCTGGGGACGGGGATACCATTGTGATCGCCGGCATGGGAGGCGACGAAATCTCCGCCATTCTGAGCCGGGCGTCTTGGGTTCGGTCGCCGGAAATCCGGTTGATTCTTCAGCCCATGACGGCGGCGGACAGGCTGCGCCGCAATCTTGTCCAAGGCGGCTTCGCGATTTGCCGTGAGATTGTGATTCAGGACGGCGGCAAGCTCTATACGGCTATGGAGACCCGGGCTGGAGAAGATGAAAGCGGCGCGGCGGATTTCCTCTGGCTGCTGAGCCGCCCCTTGACAGAAGATCCTCTGTGGCCTCTTTATCTGGATAAACTGCTGACCAAATACCGAGCCAGCGCTCAGGGACAGCAAACGGCCGGCATCAAGGGTACGGAAGAACAACGGGCGCTGGCATTATTGCAAAGGATTTGGGAAGAGCAGGTGAAGGAATAATGTCTTTGGACGCGATTACGATCAACGCCTTATGCCGAGAGCTGGGGCGGGAATTGGCCGATTGTCGGGTGGATAAAATCCATATGCCTCGCCGAGAGGAAACGGTGTTGCATCTCCGCAGCCAGCGAGGCAGCTTCCGGCTGGCGGTCAGCTGCTCCGGCGCCGGCGGCCGGGTCTATCTGACAGACGAAAAGACGGAAAATCCAGAAGCGCCGCCGATGTTCTGTATGCTGCTGCGCAAGCATCTAACGGCAGCTCGGCTTCTGGAAATCAGCCAGCCGGATTATGAACGGATGCTGCGTTTCCGGTTTTCCGCTTATGACGAATTTGGCGAAATTTCAGAAAAATCTCTGGTCGTTGAGCTGACAGGCCGCCGGAATAACCTGATTTTGCTGGGAGCCGACGATACTATTTTGGGCTGTTTGAAAAAGGTGGACGCTGAAATGTCTCCTCAACGCCCCATTCTGCCTGGGCTGAAATATCGAATGCCTCCTGGTCGGGAGAGACATCCTTTGGTTCAGCTGGACGAGCAAAGCGCGCAGTTCGCCGCGAATCAAATTGCCGATATGGAGCAGGCGGCCAAGGCGTTGGGAGAGCGGTTTGACTTGGTTTCGCCCATCGTAGGCCGAGAAATAGCCGCTCGGGCCGGGGGAGATCGCGCCGCCATAGCTCGACAGCTGCTTTTGTTGGCGGAGCGAGTGCGCCAGGGGGACTATCAACCTACAATGATCTGCCAAGACGGCGCTTATCGGGATTTTACCTTCATGCCAATGGAACAATTTGGCCCAGCGGCGGAATGCCGGCAAATGGATAGCTTCTCCCAGTTGATTCGGGAATTTTATGCGGAAAAAACAGGGGAAGAGCGGCGAAAAAACGTCTCCGCCGCTTTGGTGCGGATGATGTCCACGGCGGAGGCTCGGCTAACCAAAAAGTTGGCCAACCAGGCCAACGACCTGCAAAAGGCCAAAAAACGGGAAGACCTGAAGCGCAAAGCGGATCTGATTATGGCCAATATTCACGCCATCCCTCCAGGGGCGGAAAGCGTGGTGGTAACGGATTATTTTTCGCCAGAGATGGAGCAGACGACTTTACAGCTGGACGGGGAAAAGAGCGCCCAGCAAAACGCTCAAGCGCTTTTTAAGGAATATACTCGAATGAAAAACGCAGAAGCCGCTTTGACCGAACAGATCGCCCAAGGAAAACAGGAGCTGGAATATGTGGAGACGGTGTTGCTGTCTCTGCTGGAGGCCCAAGATATGAAGGACGTGGCCGCTATCCGGGAAGAGCTGTTGGAGGGAGGCTATCTGCGCAGCCGGGAAAAGGGAAAACGCAAGAAGGCCCCTGCTTTCCGGCCTCGAGAATATGTTTCTCCCAACGGGATGCGGATTCTCTGCGGCCGAAACAACCGGGAAAACGACTGGTTGACCTTGAAAACCGCTGCAAAAAATGACGTTTGGTTCCACGCCCATCAAGCGCCGGGTTCTCATGTGATTTTGTTTACCGAAGGCCGCCAGCCCGAGGCAGAGGATCTGGAATATGCCGCTTCCATCGCCGCAGGTCATTCGAAAATGGCGGGGCAGAGCCTGGCCGCTATCGATTACGCTTTGGCCCGCTATGTGAAAAAGCCTTCTGGAGCGAAGCCGGGTATGGTGATTTATACCGATTACAAAACTCTATTCGTTCAACCGTTGGCCGATGATGGAGCGGAATAACAATCTTCCAATGATCGAAGAGGGCAAAGGGCGCTTGTTCTCAAAAAAATAAGCGCCCGAAGGCGCTTATCACAAAAGCGTGTCGACGATATTTTTGACGCGGTTATTCTTTCTCGTTCAACGATAGGGCTCGATAGAGCATCTGCACCGCTTCGGCCCGAGTCAGAGGGTCGTTGGGGCGGCTTTGTCCGCCGACAGCGTCCATCACGCCGCAGCAAAGGGCGGAATTGACGGAAACCGCGGCCCAGCTGGGGATCTGATCGCCGTCCAGCAGCTGTTCCTCCGCCCAGCCTTGGGGCAATGCCATGGCTCTATCCAGGATGACGACGGCTTCCGCTCGCGTGATCGGGTCTTGGGCTCTCAGCACTCGGCTGCCAGCGCCGTCGGGGCTGCCGGCGACGATGCCGGCGTGCAAGGCCGCCGCCGAGGCGGCTTTGGCCCATTGGGGCGTTTGGGCGTCGTCGGCCAGACCGCTGGGAATGGCCGCTGTGGGCAGCGGGATTTCGGCGGCCGCCATGGTCATGGCAATAAACTGAGCTCGAGTAACCGTTTCATCCGGCGAGAGAAAGTAATCTCCGCCGATGTTTTCGCCAGAAAATACGCCGGTCTCCGCCAGACGGATGGCGGCGTAATGGCTGGGGTCGTCCGTCAGGTCCGCATAGCGGACGGTCTGCTTGGCAGATTGCTTTTTGACGGTGATTTTTACGGAGGCAGGGTTGGAGGCGTTGCCGTTTTGGTCAATGGCGCAATAGGTGAATTTTTCGCTGTAGGCTTTGCCTTCTAAAGGGGTATAACAGAACTGGCCGTCTTCTGTCAGCTCCACAGAGCCCTTTTTGGGCTGGCTCACCAGGCAGAAAGTCATAGGATCCCCTTCGGCGTCCGAGGCTTCCAACTGGCCGGAGCAGGGCAGATCGACATAGGTTTCAAATTCTATTGCCTGCGCCAGAGGCGCGCTGTTGGGCTGGTCGCTTAGGTTGATGTTGACAGCCACGCTTTTGTCTCCGGCGCCGTAATCGGAAAACACGGGGATAAAAGAAAAGCTGGCGTGAGAATCTTCCTGGTCGGCGGGCTCAAAAGACAGGGTGTTCAGCCCGTCTGCGGTGACGCCCTCGCCGCACAGAAGGGGCCGACCCGCTATTTTCAGAACGCCGGCCTGTTGGTCGGGCAAACTGTTGATTACAATTCCTTCTAACTTGTCGTCTCCCTCCAGCCGAGAGGTGAAATCCTCTTGGGAAAATGTGACGACTGCGCCGCTTTCCTCTGATTTGGAAAAGACGGCCACAGCCGGCGCCTGCCGGGGCTGGTCGAAAAGCGCCCGGACCGCAGGCGCGGCGGCCAGAGCGGCGGCGCAGCAGCAAAGAGCCGCCGCCGTCCGGATTTTGCAGGTGCGGGTATCCATAGGACAGATTCCTCCAATTCAACAGGTGATGTCCGCCGCAGCCAAGCGGTTTCATTGGCAAACCGAGCTGTCGGCGGGTTTTTGTTTTGTGCCAATAGTTTCTGAAAGCCTGCCAGGAATATTCCCGGTTTTTGAGTCGGGCAGAGCGTTAAATATTGCCATAGAGTCGGAAAAAGCCGCCTGTTTTTTGGCGTTCAATCGGTTTGATTTTGATATGGAAAAAATGTAAGCCAGGTTTAAATTTGTCCTGGCATTTTGAGAGGGAAATGTGATGGGGAAACAGAGTTTCAAAAGATGGCGTTGGGCATTGCCCGCCATTCTGCTTTGCCTTTGTCTATATTCCTGCAGCGCGATATTCCACGAGCATGAATGGCAAGAGGCCACTTGCGCCGAGGCCAGAACCTGCGTCGGCTGCGGAGACCGAGAAGGAGAGCCGTTGGGGCACGATTGGGAGGAGGCGACCTGCGCCGCGCCCAAGACCTGCCGTCGCTGCGGCGCCGTGGAAGGGGAGCGGATTGAGCATCAATGGACGCCGGCGACCTGCGTGGAGCCAGAGCTTTGCGTTCTCTGCGGCCAACGGCAGGGAGAGCCGCTGGAGCACAATCCGCTGAACGCCGATTGGGAAACGGCAAAAGAGCCCACCTGCCAAACCGAAGGGGAGAGGACAAACGCCTGCTCCGCCTGCGGCGCAACACTGACAGAATCGATTCCCGTTATCCCTTGCCAGGCAGGCGATTGGGAAATTGCGCAGCAGGCTTCCGCCGCGTCGGAGGGCGTCCGAATCCAACGCTGCGTGATGTGCGGAGCGGAACTGGAGCGGGAAACATATGCTCTGACCGCCGATATCGGCAATGCCGAACCGTCCAAAGGCGCAGGCGGCAATTTCAATCAATATAATGCGGTGGAGCAACAGCAGACTTCGGCCAATTATGTGCTGAACAAAAGTACAAAAAAAGTCCATAAACCATCCTGTCGGGACGTTCCCAAGATTGCCCCCAAAAACTACGCCACGTCGAACGAAAGCCGGGAGACGCTGATCGCCCAAGGCTACAGCCTCTGCGGGCATTGCCACAGGTAGCCGCCGCGAAGATTGCCAGATTGTGAGGAATCTTGTGTTTTCAAGGGGGTTGCGTGGTTGACAACAAGAGAAAATTATGAGAAGATAGAAACACTTGAAACTCGAATAACGGAGGAGACAACATGAGCGAAAAAAACCGCGTTTTGGTTTTGGATTTCGGCGGTCAGTATAATTTGTTGATCGCCCGCCGCGTCAGAGAATGCGGCGTTTACTGCGAGATCAAGCCAAACACCGCTTCGATTGAGGAGATTCGCCAGTTCGATCCGGCGGGAATTATCTTCACCGGAGGCCCTTCTACCGTGTATGAAGAAGACGCGCCTCGTTGTGCGCCGGAGGTTTTTGCGCTGGGCGTGCCAGTGTTGGGCATCTGCTATGGCCAGCAGCTGATGACTGTGATGCACGGCGGCTCCTGCAAAGCGGGAGAAGTGCGGGAATATGGAAAAGCTGAGCTGCTGCACAACTCTTCCAGTCAATTGTTTGAAGGAGTACGCCAGCAGTCTGTCTGTTGGATGAGCCATACCATCTCGGTGGACAAGCTGCCAGAGGGCTTTGTGGTGTGCGCCAAAACCAAAGATTGCCCTACGGCCGCCATCGAAAACCCGGAAAAAAGACTTTACGGGATGCAGTTTCACCCAGAAGTAATGCACACCGAGCAAGGCGCGTTGATGCTGCAGAATTTTCTCTATAAAATTTGCGGGCTGAGCAACGAATGGACGATGGCCGCCTATTCTCAGCAGGCTGTGGCCGATATCCGCCAGAAGGTGGGAAATGGCAAAGTGCTGTTGGCTCTGTCCGGGGGCGTGGATAGCTCTGTGGCCGCCGCGCTGATTAGCAAGGCTGTAGGCAGTCAGTTAACCTGCGTATTTGTGGATCATGGTCTGCTGCGCAAGGATGAGGGCGACTTGGTGGAGCAGGTGATGAAATCCAAATTTGATATGAATATCGTTCGCGTCAACGCGCAAGAGCGTTTTTTAGAAAAACTGGCCGGCGTGGCAGACCCAGAGCGCAAGCGGAAAATCATCGGCGAGGAATTTATTCGCGTATTTGAAGAGGAAAGCAAAAAAATTGGCGCTGTGGATTTTCTTGCTCAGGGCACCATTTATCCTGACGTGGTGGAAAGCGGTTTGGGCAAAAGCGCCGTTATCAAGAGCCATCATAATGTGGGCGGTTTGCCGGATTATGTGGATTTCAAAGAGATTATCGAGCCTTTGCGGTTGCTTTTCAAAGACGAAGTGCGGGCGTTGGGCCTGGAGTTGGGATTGCCTGAAGAGTTGGTTTGGCGTCAGCCCTTCCCAGGGCCTGGTTTGGCTGTGCGTATTATCGGCGATATCACCGCCGAGAAAATTGCGATTCTGCAGGAGGCAGACGCGATTTTCCGACAAGAAATTGCCAACGCCAAGCTGGATCGGGAGATCAACCAATATTTTGCAGTATTGACCGATATGCGCTCCGTCGGCGTCATGGGCGACGGGCGTACCTATGATTATACGGTGGCCCTCCGCGGCGTTGTAACCTCTGATTTTATGACGGCCGATTGGGCTCGCATCCCATATGATGTTCTGGAGAAAACATCCAATCGAATCGTCAACGAAGCCCCCCATATTAACCGCGTGGTCTACGATATCACCAGTAAACCGCCGGCAACCATCGAGTGGGAATGATTTCAGAGCACGGGAAAGCCTTGATATGACTGGATTTTTCGAGGCTTAGCCCCCTCTGTGGCAACGATTTGGCAACATTTTTTCATTATTCATAAAAAGAGAGCTAACTGATTTTGATTAGTCAGTTAGCTCTCTTTTTCTTTTTATTATTATTTTGTG
>CAJTUM010000015.1 GCA_910579575.1 uncultured Eubacteriales bacterium
GAAGATTCCGTGCTTGGGAAATTAAGTGACTTTCGCTTTCAAAAGCTCTCGGCACAGTATGAGACGGAGCAGGCGGAGATTCAGCGGCTTGCTGTTTCACTGGAACGGGAAATTGAAAATGAAGCCGGACAAATTGCCGATGTGGGGCGTTTCCTCCAGCTTGCTGACCGGTATTCTGATTTGCAGGAGCTGGACGCAGCTACGGTAAATGAGCTGATTGAAAAAATCGTGATCCACAGCCCGGAGAAAATCGGCGGGAAGAAACATGTCACGATTGAAGTCTATTTTACCTATGTGGGGAAAATCCGGATTCCACTTGCCAAACCGGAACTACTGACAGAAAAACCGGTGTGACCTCCGCCACGCCGGTTTTTCCGGAAATTCTATTTACTTCCTTATGGGTATCCGCCTAAAGGTCAACTCCTTTTTTGTCGAAGCGGCCCGACGCCCTGCTACAGGCGCGCTGGCGACCTTTGACGCAAAACATTCTGGCGCCCAACGCAAGGATTGGCAAACCCGCTAAACTAATACGGCGCCCGACCGTCAGCCCATGCCGACGTCCGACCGTCGGCCCGCATGGATACACGCACAATTTCTCCGTTTTTTGCTCGATATCCGCCGGAAAGAGCTTGGATCAGCAGCCCATGGCAAGTTACAATGAGAGGCCCCTGTCCCCGGTATCGTTCCAAAGCGGCCAGAGCCCGGCAACGCAGGGTCTGGCAATCCTCCCAGTCCCGCTCTTCCCCTTCCGGATACTGGCCGCCGCGCTCCTCAAACTCCTGATATCGCGCTTCCACCTCATCGTCTGGGACATATTGATATCGCTTGTCCGCTGTCCATTCGTGCAAATCGGTTTCCACCGCAATCTCCAAATCCAGCTCTTTGGATAAAATCGCGGCGGTTTGCAGCGCTCGGGTATAAGGCGAAGACACAATCAGCCGCGCTTTTTTCAGCCGCCGGTCCTTGGCCGTCTCTTGGATCTGCTTGACGCCCTTGGCGGAAAGAGGCGCCAGATTGACCCCGAACCCCTGATAGATTTTTGTATTTTTTTCGCTGTAATCTGTTTTTCCATGACGAACCAAATAGAGTTTCATACCTATATTCCCCCGACGTTTCCTGTCTTTCCATTTTCCTTTTCTGGCGCCCGCCCCACCACGTTCTCCACCAGCTCCAGCAATCGCTGGACGTCGATGGGCTTGGCCACATGGGCGTTCATGCCGCTTTTGGCAGACATTTTTCGATCTTCGTCAAAGGCGTTGGCCGAAAGCGCCACAATCGGCACCCCGGCCAACGCAGGGTCCTCCAAGGCCCGAATATTTCGAGCGGCGGTGTGACCGTCCATCACGGGCATCTGCAAATCCATCAAAACCAGGGAATATTCTCCCGGTTGGGAAGCCTTAATCTTTTCCACCGCCACGCTGCCGTCGCAGGCGGTGTCCACCAAAAATCCGGCGTCTTCCAGCAAATCCACCTCAATTTCTCGGTTCAGCTCGTTATCTTCTACCACCAGAATTTTTTGGGGGCCAGAAGAAGGCTGGCCTGCGGCCTTTTCCTGTTTTTCCGCCTCTTCCTGGAGACGCAGCGTCAGGCCGACCGTGAAGCGGCTTCCTTTGCCCAGAGCGCTTTCCACCTCAATGGCGCCGCCCATCATTTCCACAATATTTTTGGCGATAGGCAAGCCCAAGCCGGTGCCAAAAACGCCGCTCATCGTGCTGTTTTGCTGCCGCTCAAAGGGTTCAAAAATATGCTGGATAAAATCCGGGCTGATTCCAATGCCGGTATCCTCTACGATAAATTGATAAGCCGCAAACTGGCTGGCGGCGTTCTGCTGCCGGAACGTAATCGTAATCCGACCGCCGCGCTCCGTATATTTCACCGCGTTGAAGGCGATGCGAATGATCACTTGGGTCAGCTTTTCTTGATCGACATATACCAATCCCTTCCCCAATTTGCTCAAGTCCACCATCAACTCCACGCCCTTTTCCTGGGTTTGAGGCAAAATGATATTCTCAATATCCTGGGCCACCTCCAGCAGGCTGCACATCTTTTCCTCAATATGGATACTGCCTGACTCCAACCAGGAAATCTCTAAAATATCGTCGATCAAATTCAGCAGCTGGCGGCTGGAGTTGTCGATCATATTCAGATATCCCTGCAAACGCTCCTGGTCCTGCCAGCGGCTTTTGGCCAGAGCGGTAAAGCCAATGATGGCGTTCATCGGCGTGCGGATATCATGGCTCATATTGGATAAGAAGGTGTTGCGGGCCTGATTAGCCGCCTTCGCTTGGATCAGAGCGTTTTCCAACATCAAATTGCGCTCGATTTCCCGCCGGACTTCTTCGTCTACCCGGCGGCATCCCACCATAATCTGAGAGACCTTTTCCGTCTTTCCCACGTTGACAAAAACCATCTGCAAATATTCGGCCACGCCATCTTTGACAATGCGGTAATTGGTGTGAAAAGCCTTTTGATCCTCCAAGGTTTCGCGGATATAGACTGGGTCCACCGCCTGAGAAAACACGCGCCGATCCTCTGGACAAACCCAAATAGACACATAATCGTCGGCAAAGCCCGTAAACCGCCGCACCTGCAAGTCCTTGCCGAAACGGCATTCCGCCCGGCGGCTCACCCGATAGGGCTGAATGAAGTCTTCGTCCAAGTCCACATAAAAAATGGATTCATAATCGATGCTCAACCCCTCGATGAGCTCCAGCCGCTGAGCCAGCTCGTGGTTAATGCGTTCCAGTTCCTGATTATAGCTCTCGATCCGGCTTTCCAGCAGGCGCTCTTTATCCACCTGCTCATCTTTCTGGCGCTCTCGTTTTTCCGTGGCGTCTGCTACAAAAACATAAAAAAGAGGGCCTGCGGAGGAATTTTGAATGAAATGTCCAAAATCCTCCACCCAGCGAATTTGCCCGCCTTTCTGAATAATCCGGTATTCCACATAATCCAGGTCATACTGGCTTTGGTCGATCTGCTCCTGGATACTCTTTTCCACCGCCTCCAAATCCTCTGGGTGAACGACGCCCCGAAAGGAATTTTTGGTGTGAGCCTGAAATTCCGCCATTGTGCAGCAGTTAAACAAGCGCAGCAACGCCTGATTGGCATAGATGATCTCCTCGTCGCCATCTGCATGATAAATCAAAAAACCGCCTGGCATTTCATCAATAAAACGTTTGACCTGCCCTGCGGCCCGCGTCCGTTTTTCATCCAAATTGCTGTCCAAAGGAGAATGCGCCGTCTGGGGCCGCTCTTTTTCCCAGGCTTCCCCCAGAGCCCCATTCCCATGTTCGGTTCGATTCTGCGCAGCCAGCAGATATTCGATCAAGCTGTTGTTATCTCTCATGGCCGCATCCTCCTTCGCCATTATTCTGCCCTGTCGGGCGCCGCGCCTTCCTGGCAATTTTAGAGCGTCGGGCTTCCCTGCCCGCCAAATTGCCCTTTTGATTCATGCGCGCCGCGCGCGGCCCGCCCTAAGGGCGGGCCGCCGGCGCGTTTCCATCCTAACGCTTATTTTTCCCGCTCCAGAGTATATTTACCCAACTGCTGGCTCACTTCTCGGATATCGATGGGCTTGGCTACATGGGCGTTCATGCCGGCGTCCAGACATTTTTTAATATCCTCGGCAAAGGCGTCCGCCGTCATGGCGATGATGGGGATATCGGCGTCCGGGCGGCCCGACGCTCGGATTTCCTCTGCCGCCTGATAACCGGACATCACCGGCATCCGAATGTCCATCAATACTGCGTCATAATATCCCGGCGCCGACTCTTTGAATTTGTTCACGCAGATTTGGCCGTTGGCCGCCCAATCCAGCTCCAACCCCAGTTCTGATAACAGCTCGCTGGCGATTTCCCAGTTGAGCTCGTTGTCCTCCGCCAGCAGCACCTTTTTTCCCTTCAGGTCCTGCTCCTTCTCTTCCTCAGGCTTTTTTTCCTCCTGCCAGCCGGTATCGGCAAAATGCCAGAGCCCATAAAACAAGGTGGATTTAAACAAGGGCTTTGCAATAAAGCCGCTGACGCCGACGGCTCGAGCGTCCTCTTCAATCTCACTCCAATCGTAGGCAGAAATCAACAAAATTGGAATATCGTCGCCCAGCATTTGCCGGATTCTGCGGGCCGTTTCAATGCCGTCGATCCCTGGCAGCTTCCAATCCAATAAAATCACATGATAATCGGTGTGTTTTTGCCGATGCTCCTCCACCATACGCAGGGCCGATTCGCCGTCCAGCGTCCATTCGGCGTTGACGCCAATTTCTTTGAGAGATTCCACTGTGGTGCGGCACAGGGTTTCATCGTCATCCACGACCAGCATATTCCAGCTCGGCAGCACCATGTCCCTTTCTTGGACAGTGGCAATCTCCAAATCCAACGTCACATTGAATTCTGTGCCCTTGCCCGGTTCGCTTTCCACCGTAATTGTGCCGTCCATGGCGTCCACAATATATTTTGTGATGGCCATCCCCAGGCCGGAACCCTCCGTCTTGTGGACTCGGGCGCTGTCTTCCCGCATAAAGGATTCAAAGATTTTATCCTTAAATTCCGGAGCCATGCCGATGCCGTTGTCTTTGACCTGCAAAAGCACCCGCACATAGGCTTCTCCCTTGGGCGAGGGACTTTCGTGAAGGGAAACCAAAATCGCGCCGCCCTCCGGAGTAAATTTCACGGCGTTGGAAAGCAGGTTCAGCAGCACTTGGTTGAGCCGCACGCTGTCGCAGTATACATTTTCTGTCGTAATGTCGTGAATAAACACGTCAAAATGCTGATTTTTGGCCTTAACCTGAGGCTGGACAATATTGACGATGCTATCCATCACCTCCCGCAGGGAAACCTGATCCATATTCAGCGTCATTTTGCCGCTTTCGATTTTGGACATATCCAGCACGTCGTTAATCAATCCCAACAGATGCTTGCTGGAAAGGGCGATTTTTTTCAGGCTGTTCTGCACCTGTTGCGTGTTGTTAATATTGGCGGTAGCAATAGCCGTCATGCCCACAATAGCGTTCATGGGCGTGCGGATATCATGGCTCATATTGGATAAAAACTCGCTTTTGGCATGGTTGGCTTTCACAGCCTCCTGCTTGGCCAGGTTAAGCTCCTGAATCTGCCGGCGGGTCATTTTTAGATATTTCAAAAATACCGCCAGCAGCGCCGCCAGAATCAGACCGCAGCCCCCCAGCACCATCTTAATCCATTGGCCGCCCAAGCTGTTCACCGCGTTGCTCAATACGCCGTAGGGCATTACCGTCACCAAAAACCATTCCGAATAATTCAGCTTCATAGCATAGAGATGCCGCCGATCTTTCTCAAAGGGCAGCACATTGGAATAGACCTTGCCTTCCCTCAGCGCTTCCTGAAGCCCTTTCACATATTTCTCGGCGTTTTCCACACCCTGTTCCTCAAACAAAGCCTCAATGCGGTCAAAATAAGTATCGCGGAAAGCGCCGCCGCTGCGCACCACAAAACTGCCGTCCTGCCGGATGATATGAGAATAAACCATCGAATCCTCGTCGTCCAGCGAAAGGGTTTCGCTGATATAAGAAACTGGCAAACCCGCCACAAGCCCCACACAGTAGGAGCCGTCTTCCATCCGATAAGCGGTGGGCACGCCCATCAGCACCACTTTATTATCCTGAGCGTCGGCGCCCACGGCCACCTTTTTCATGCCGCCTTTCAGCGATTCCAAAAAGGGTTCCGGGTCCGTCAGCTCCACCGAATCGCCATAAATCATCTCAAACTGACCGTTTTCCGAATAAAAGCCCAGGTATTCAAAGCCTCTGGCCCGGGCGCTGTATTCTAGGTCGGCCCGCAGCGTGTCATGATCCGCGCTGTTTGGAGGAATTGTTTCCACCAGCGCCTCCACCTGAGAGAGACGCAGAGAGATCGTCGTTTCAAAGTGCATAGAGATCTGCTCGCTCATGCCGGTCATATAAATCTGGCCCACTTCTTCAATCGTCTCTTCGCTCCGATTGCTCATGGAAACGGCCAAAAAAGCAAAAACCACTATGCACAAAATGACGATTGCGATTAAACTGACTGTTAAAAACCGAGTCGTCTGATTTTTCACCCGGCGTCCCTCCTTTCCCCAAAAAGTCGAAGACTTTTCGGGGACCCCTTTTATTCATTCGATTTTCCCGGCACAGCCGGCAAAATCCTGCGGCGGACTCCCGCCGTCCCGCTGCCGCGGGAGCCGTTAGGCCCCTGCTTCTTTGCTCAGTTCCTTCAGCGCGTCGGTGGTCAGCTGATAATCCCGCCGCACTTGCAGCAGCAAATCGTCGGCCTCCGGCGTCCAACCAGAACGCAGAGCCTCGCTCAGCTGGCTGCTGGATTCATACAGTTTGCTAAAGCTCAAATTCTGGCAAACTCCCTTAATGGTATGAGCCGCCCGAAACGCCTCTTCATAATTCTTCTGCTCCATCGATTGGCACAGTAGCTCATAGCTGCCGTCGTTCAAAAACTTCAGGGCAAATTTTTGCACCATCCGCTCGCTGCGCAGGCGGCTAATAACGCCGTCATAATCGCCGCCCAAAGCGGCGTAACATTCCTTCAAATTCATGCCTGTTCCTCCTCTTCTGACGGCGCGTCGTCCGCGTCGCTTTCCCCAGTTTCGCTGTCCATAGGGGATATGACTGAAAGCATTTCTTTCATCGAAGGGTCGTACAGCCGAAAATGGCCCCGGCCGCCCCGTTTAACCGCGTAAAGAGCCTGATCCGCCGCATGAAACAGCTCTTCGTAATCGTTGCCCACATCCGCCGTCCGGGCCACGCCCATACTGACAGAGATGGTAAAATCCTCGTATTTGCCCAGCAGAGAGGTAAAAATCCGCTGGATTACCGGCTCCGCTTCGCCTTTGTATTCCAGGAAAATCAAAAACTCGTCGCCGCCTACCCGAGCCGGAATATCGCCGCCTCGAATGCACTTGCGCAGCTGCTCGGCCATATGAATCAACACATGATCGCCGAAAATATGGCCGTAGTTGTCGTTGGCGTTTTTGAAATAATCCAAATCCAAGATCGCCAGGGCAAACTGGCCGTTGGGGCGATTTTCCATCCGTTCCCGGATGATTTTTTTCGCCCGAGCATGGTTGAAAAGGCCGGTCAGCGGGTCATGGGCGGCGGCCTGCTCCAGCTCGGCCAGCTTCATATGAGCCTCATGAATATCCATAGCCTTGCCAATCGCGCCCATATACCGGGGAGGCTCGTCGGTAGACCAGGTGGCCCGGCTGATAATGCGCATCCACCGGTCTTCCCCTCCCAGGCAGACCTTGCAGTCATAACTGACCATGGGCTGCTCCGGCGTAGTGCTGCGCAGGGCGTCGGAAAGCCCCCGCAGGCTCTTTCCAAAAATCTGCTCCACCCGTTTATCGCTATAGGGGTCCATCACAACTTCCGGCAGACCCAGCTTATCCGCCCCCCAGGCGGAAATGGTCACTATTGAGGGGGAGAGATTATATTCGAATTGAATCTCTTGCGTCAACGCCGCAAAGAAGTTATATTTTGTGCGCTCATGCTCCAGCAGCTGCACCGCCCGCTCCGAAGCGCCCAACTCCTCATGGCGGAACAACTCCTCCGCAATGCTGCGGATATCTCGGTCGTTCTGGGCGGCTCTGTTGTTATGCAGCTCCTGCTGGAGGGTGTCGGCGATATCCGTCAGGCACTCCAACACCACGGGGTTGAAAACGCCGCATTTTCCCTCCAATATCATCTGCACCGCCTCTTCGTGAGGGATAGCCTTTTTGTAAACCCGTTCGCTGGTCAGCGCGTCGTAAACGTCGGCCAGCGCTACCATCTGGGCGGAAATGGGGATCGCGTCTCCCGCCAGCCCGTCTGGATACCCTCGGCCGTCAAATCGCTCATGATGCCAGCGGCAAATCTCATACGCGGCCTTGACCAGCGGTTCGTCTGAATAAAAAGGCAGGTCCTCCAGCATTCTGGCGCCGATTTCCGCATGGGTTTTCATCAACGCAAATTCTTCGTTCGTCAGCTTGCCCGGCTTGTTGAGCACTTCCTCTGGAATCGCCACCTTGCCGATATCGTGGAGGGCCGAGGCTGTGCTGATGATCGAAATATCCCCCCGGCTGATCTGATATCGGCCGGTTTTCTGCACAAGTCGTTTGAGCAGCAGCTCGGTCAGCAGCCGGACATTGCGGACGTGCAGCCCGCTCTCGCCGTTTCGGAATTCCACAATATGGCTCAGAATATCGATCATCAGGCTGCTCTGTTTTTCCTTTTCATAAATCTGGTCCGCCACCATGCTCATCAGCTTTTTCTGCTTGCTGTAAAGCAAAATGGTGTTGACCACCCGGCGATGGACGATCAGCGCGTCAAAGGGCCGGCCGATAAAATCCGTCACGCCCAGCTCATAGGCCCGCTCCACATGGCTGGAACCGTTTTCTGTGGAGATCATAATCACCGGGATATCCTCAATCCAGTGGTTTTTGTTCATGATGTCCAGCACTTCAAATCCGTTCATATTGGGCATCACAATATCCAGCAGGACAAGGGAGATCCCGATTCCCTTCTGCAGCGTTTCTACCGCCTGCCAGCCGTCCTCCGCCTCGATAATATCATACTCGTCTCCCAGCATATCTGCCAGAATAGCGCGGTTCAGCTCGGAATCGTCCACAATCAGAATTTTATGCCTCGGGGCCTGTTTTTTCTCGTTACTCAACTGTCCTGCACTCTCCTTCTAACGAGGAAGAGACCTGGCGGCGCGCTCTCTTCCCATCCAGCCTGTTCCAAAATACTTATTCCGGTCTTTTTTTCAAAATCGGCCCGAACTTGTTATTTTTTCATTATACCATCCTTCTTGGCCAAGGGCAAGATATCTGTCCTTTATTTTTCACAGTTCTTTTTCGCCCAGGCCAAAAGCCGGGGGCCGCCGCCGGAAGAATTCCTTTTTTCCCGGCGCTTCCCGTTTTTGCTCAAGCCTCGTCGTTCTGTTGGGTCAACATTGTGCGATAAATTTTGTCGCTCAGCTCTTTGCCCGCGTTGTGGCCCATCCGCTTGTTGCGGTTGTTCATAGCGGCCACCTCCAAAATAACGGCCAGATTCCGACCCGGATGCACTGGGATGGTCAACATAGGCACCTGGATATCCAGGATTTCCATGGTTTCGTCGTCGATTCCCCAACGGTCATAGGGCTTGCCGTCTTCCCATTTTTCCAGCCGGACCACCAGGTCCACCCGCTCGGTGGGCTTAACGGAGCCCATACCGAAAATGCGGCGCACGTCGATAATACCGATGCCCCGCAGCTCAATGAAATAACGGATCATCTCCGGCGCGCTGCCCACCAGCGTTTTGGCAGAAACCTTTTTGATGTCCACAGCGTCGTCGGCGATCAATCGATGGCCCCGCTTGACCAGCTCAATGGCGGTTTCGCTTTTGCCGATGCCGCTGTCGCCCAGTAGCAGCAAGCCCTCGCCGTAAACCTCCACCAACACGCCGTGAAGGGTTGTCACCGGGCCCAGATGCACATGGAGCGAAGCTGTCATAGCGGCGATCAGGTCCGAGGTAAATTCGTCGCTGCCCGCCACAGGCGTCCCATAAAGGCGCGCCGTCTCCAAACATCCCTCCGAGGGCTGATAGCCTCTGGAAAAAATCAGCAACGGAATTTTCCGTTCAAAAAGCCCCCGAAAGGCTTCGGCGCGCTTTTGAGGCGTCAGACTCTGCAAAAACGCCCACTCTGTTTTTCCTAAAATCTGGATGCTTCGAGCGTCGAAATGCTCGTAAAAGCCCACCAGTTGCAAGCCAGGGCGGTAAACGTCCATGCTGTAGATGGGGGAATCCATCGCGCCTTCTGGAGCATGAAAAATATTCAGGCGGAATTCGTCCTTCAGTTGGTGCAGTTTCACAAAAGGCTTATCCATCGATTTGTCTCCCTCCCGCCGGGGCCATAAAGCCGCCGGCTGTTCTGTTTTCTTTGGTTCGTCGCCTTTATTATAGAGGATACTGCGCTCATTATCAACGGGAAATGATTTTTTTCGGGATAATCCTTGATTTTGATTTGGCGGTGTGGTAATATAGTTTGTGTCGCTTTAGACCTTATGGTTAAAGGAGGTGCAGAAAAAATGGCAAAGTGTGATATTTGCGGCAAGGGCGTCAGCTTCGGCATCAAAGTCTCCCACTCACACAGAAGATCGAACCGGACCTGGAAGCCGAATGTGAAGCGCGTAAAAGTGCTGATCAACGGTACTCCCAGCCATGTCAACGTCTGTACCCGGTGCCTGCGCTCCGGCAAGGTCACCAGAGCCGTCTAAGTCCTGCGGATTTTTTCGGCGCCCGTCGGCGTGTATACGATGTGTGAAATAATAAAACCCTCTGTTCAGAGGGTTTTTTATTTTGCCAGCCTGGGCCCGCGGCCGTAACCTGCGTCGGCTCGGCCGGCCCATCGGCCTTTGCGCCCGAAGCCGAGCGCCTTTGCTTTTGCTCTCTTCTTTGGATTGTTCCAAAAGCTTTTCAGCATTCCGCCATAAAGCGGAACAGCCAATCCCAATAGGGCTCTCGCCTGCCGCAATTCGGGCAAACGCCGCCGCCATAGACCATCGGCAACGCAGGAAGGATCGACTCATCCCCGGCCAGCTTCAGCAGGCCCTGCAGCCAAACCGCTTCCTGTTTTAGAGATTGACCGTCCCACGAACCAATTTGAGCGGGAACGACGCAGCCCGGCCCCTCTGCCAACGACAAACCTTCGTCGTTCCAACCGCAGGCGCAGGCGGCGGCTCCCTCTTGCCAGCAGGAGCCAGAAAGCAGGTACAGGCCATAGGCGTGTCGCCGGTCGCCCAGTATCGCCAAAGCGGCCAAGGCAAATTGTTGGCCGATTTCTGGGTCCTCCTGCAGCAGCCGCGCCGTCTCCGAGCTTTTGACCAATCGCTCCGTCAGCGGGCGCAGCCCTTCCAAGCCCTGGCGAAATTCTCGATCAGCCTCCGAATCCGGTTCCAGCGGCCGGTCGGCCTCGGCGGCAATGGCCGCGCCCATCTGAGCGACCAGAAAAACCTGGTCCTCCAGCAGCAATTGGGGGCACAACGCCGCCAAATGAGGCAGGACATAAGCAGTAGCGCTGTAATAGCTGAGCTGATGGCTCAAATCCTCGGCCAAAATCTCCATGTTCTCTCGAAAATCCCCTTCCTGGCGAAGCAGCTTGCCCAGCCAATTGTCCGCGTCGTTGCCAGCGGAATACAACGTCGCCCAAACGGAGCTCTCCAATGGCGTCATAACCGTTTCCTCCTATTCTCAATGGATCTGTTTCCTCTTGCCAAATGCGATTTCCAGCTTACAGCCGACAAAAGAACGACGTCCCGTTATTTCTGCCAGTAGCGTCCAGTCCCTCCCTTTTTCCGGTCGTAAGTGAATGTTCACATACGGACGTTTGCGGTTTCCGCAAACTCGCCATAGCTGTCGTCTTGGAATATCCAGCTCACTTTTGGAATGGAATTCGTCAGAGCAGATTGCCGCGCCTTGGTTTGCGCAAGCATCTATTTTCGGCTTTCTCCCTGTTCTTTGTCCAAACGACGGTATCCGCTCAGTCCGTTCATCAAACGGTCCAGAACGTCGTCCAGCGTTTTAGGCGGATTTGCCTAGTAGCTGCTGGAGTTTGTGACAAAGCCTTCTCTGATTTTCATAGATATATCCTCCTATTCGACGGCTTTTTGCTGCAAACGGCAATGTTAAAGGGGCTTGAAAGCCGAGAAACCCAGGGGCAAAACGCCTTAAAGCGACCGGCCTGCGGCCAGATAAAGCAGGGCGTTGCACAAGGCGGCGGCGATGTTGCTGCCGCCTTTGCGACCCCGAGCTACAATACAGGGCGCATTGGATCGCATCAACATCTCTTTGCTTTCCGCCACGTTGACAAAACCCACCGGCGCGCCGATCACCAGTCGGGGAGCCATGCGGCCCTCTTCGATCAATTCGCACAGCCGAACCAACGCAGTAGGCGCGTTGCCAATCGCCACAATCAGCGGCTCTTTCTGCGCCGCCGCCTTTTCCATGCAAACCGCCGCCCGGGTCGTCCCCTGTCGCCGGGCTTGTTCCGCCACATCTTCATCCGCCATAAAGCACAAAGCCCGCCCCCCCAGCTTGGCCAGGGCGGGCTTGCTGAGGCCGCTGAAGGCCATGTTGGTGTCTGTGACGATAGAGGCCCCTTCTTTTAAGGCTTGAAGGCCCGTCTCCAGCGCGCCGGGGGAGAAATACAGATTTTCCGCATAATCAAAATCCGCCGAGGCGTGGATGGCCCGCATAATCACCGGCGCCTGGTCCGGCGGCAAAACCCGGCCCATGGCCGAAAGCTCCTCTGCGATGATTTCAAAGCTGCGCCTCTCGATGTCCCCCGGCTTCACCTGCTGCAACTGGGTTTTCACAATCAATCCTCCTCCTGCCATTGATCCATCATCCGATAGATAGTCTCCATATCCAAGCTGCGGCGGAGCGCCTGAGCCAAGATGTCGTATTGTTCTTCTTTATATGCGCCGTAATCCCGCTGCCGCGTTTGGACAGCCGCTGGATCCAAGCCTTTCCGGCGGTAAAGCGCCTGAGCCAGCCGTTCCCGAACCGAGCCGCTGTCGAACAAGCCGTGAATATAACAGCCCGCCGCATTGCCCCCGCCGGCGCCTGCCGGCTTGCTTCCCTCGGCTCTGTCCACGCAGATCAACGGCGGAGCGCCGCCGGCGTCGGTCTGGCCCATGTGGATTTCGTACCCCTCGAAGGCCGCGCCGGCCAGAGCAGAGAAAAATCCGTCTTGCTCCAGCATTTGGCCCCGGACTTGGGTCCGGGTTTTTTGCCGGGCAAACCGGGTGCGCAAGGGCAGCAGCCCCATGCCCCGCATGGCGCCGCCTTGCTCCACTCCCTCCGGGTCCTCCAGGCTCTCTCCCATCATTTGGTATCCGCCGCAAATGCCCAGCAGCGGCGTATCCCGGCTGACCTCCTTGAGAATCGCCGTCTCCATGCCGCTTTCCCGCAGCCACTGCAAGTCGCCCATGGTATTTTTGGTTCCCGGCAGAAGGATGAGATCCGGGCGGCCCAGCCGGTCTGGCGATTTGACGTATCGGACGCCGGCGCCCGGGATTTGCTCCAGGGCGTTGAAATCTGTGAAATTGGAAATCCGGGGCAGACGAATCACGGCGATGTCGATCAAAGCCTCTCGTTGGCGCTCCAGGCGGTCGGAAAGGCTGTCTTCGTCGTCAATATCCACTTGCAGATAAGGAACCACCCCCACCACCGGCTTGCCTGTCAGTTCCTTTAGCTGGGTCAGGCCAGGACGCAGAATTTCTACGTCTCCCCGAAATTTGTTGATAATCAGCCCCTGAATCCGCCGCCGCTCCGCCGGCTCCAGCAGAGCCACGGTGCCATACAGGCTGGCAAAAACGCCGCCCCGGTCGATATCTCCCGCCAGCAGGACTGGCGCTCGGGCCATCTGAGCCATGCCCATATTGACGATATCCTCCGCCTTCAGGTTGATTTCCGCCGGGCTGCCCGCCCCCTCCAGCACGATGATATCGTTTTCCGCCGCCAGCGAACCATAGGCTTCCAAGACAGCAGGAATCAGCCGCTTTTTATATTGAAAATACTCCCGGGCGGGCATGGTTCCGATGGGCTTGCCGCCCACAATCACCTGGCTGCCCACGTCGCTGGTGGGCTTGAGTAAAATGGGATTCATGCGCACGTCTGGCGCCAAGCCGGCGGCTTCGGCCTGGACGGCCTGCGCTCGGCCCATCTCCAGCCCGTCCTGGGTGACAAAACTGTTCAAAGCCATATTTTGGCTTTTGAACGGCGCCGTCCGATAGCCGTCTTGCCGGAAAATCCGGCACAGACCGGCGCACAACAGGCTTTTGCCCGCGTTGGACATTGTGCCCTGTATCATAATGGATTTGGCCATATGTTCCCCTTTCCCTCTTTTACGGCCGCCGCGCCTGGGCTAAGATCTGAATCAACCGCCGGTTTTCCTCCGGCCCCCGCACAGCTATGCGGTAATAGCCTCCCGCTTCCAGCCCTGGGTAATTGCCGCAGTCTCGAATCATAGCCCCCAGCCGGCGGGTTTTGGCCGCCAAACGAGGGGAGTTCGAGCGAAAAAACAGATAATTGGCCTCGCCGCCAATGACGTCAAATCCCTCTTGCTGCAGGGCCTGCCGAAGCCAAAGCCGCTGCTCTCGAATCAACGCCCGGGACTTTTGCTCATATTCCAGGTCTTCCAAAGCCGCCAAGCCTGCCGCCTGCGCCAGACCAGAAACCTCCCAAGGCTGGCCCATTCGGTCCATGTTGTCCAGCAAAGCGCCGTCGGCGCACAAACAATAGCCCAAGCGCAAACCGGCCATAGCATAAAACTTGGTAAACGCCTTGAATAACAACAAATTGGGCCATTCGGCCAGTCGGCTCTTAAGAGTGTGTTCCTCCGGCCGGTCCAGAAATTGATTAAAACATTCGTCTGCCGCCAAAACAATATGATTTTGGCGGCATTTTTCGCCAATCCGCGCCAACAAATCGGGGGCTACGGTCTGTCCTGTTGGGTTGTTGGGGTTGCAGACAAACGCCAAGTCCAGATCCGGCGTCAGGGCCTCCAGATACTCCTCCGTCAGCCGGAATCCTTCCTCCGGCTTCAGCCGCCAGCGGCAGACCTGGCAGCCGGCGGCCTCCAGAGCTTGTTCATACTCGGCAAAGGTGGGCGCCGTCACTAAGGCCCGGCGAGGCCGCAGAGCAAAGACCAGCCGAAAAATCAGCCCCGCCGCGCCGCCGCCGCAACGAATCCATTCCGCCGGAACGCCTTCTCGAGCGGCAATGGCTCTGCGCAACTCTCGGCACAGGGGGTCTGGATATTGATCCGCCTGCTCCAACGCCTGAATCACGGCTTGCCGCGCTCCCTCCGGCATCCCCAAGGGGTTGATATTGGCCGAAAAATCCAGCGGTTTCACTCCGTATTCTTCCAAAAATCCAGCGACATCGCCGCCATGTATCAGTTCCATCCAACGCCTCCTAACAGCAGCGCCCGAAGAGCCAGGCAGGGGACGGCCCACAGCAGGCTGGCGCCCAGCATCAGCCGACAAGTCCGGGGAATATCCTCCGCCTCAATGGGACGGAGCTCATCGCCAATGGCAGGTTTTTTCACCAGCTTGCCAAAATAATAGGCGTCCCCCGCCAGCCGCACTCCCAGAGCGCCAGCGGCGGCGGATTCCGTTTGAGCGGAATTGGGGCTTTTGTGGTTGCGCCGGTCCCGCCGCCAGATCCGCCAAGCGTTTTTGCCGTCCATCCCCGGCGTCAGCCAGGCGGCGGCAATCATAGCCAGCCCCGCCGCTCGAGCGGGCAGGTAATTGGCTCCGTCGTCCAGCCGAGCGGCGGCCCGACCGAAATACAGATACTTCTCATTTTGGTATCCTACCATGCTGTCCATAGTGTTGATGGCCTTATACAAAAAGCCCAAAGGCGCGCCGCCCAAAGCCAGATAAAACAGGGGCGCGATTACGCCGTCGCTGGCGTTTTCCGCCACCGTTTCCACTGCGGCTCGGGTCACGCCGGCCTCGTCCAGATTCTCCGTATCCCGCCCGACGATACGGCTCACCGCCTGCCGAGCGGCGGGCAAATCCCCTTTTTTCAGCTGACGATAGACCGCCATACTCTCGTCCCGCAGGCACCGAGCCGCCAAAATCTGATAGCACATCCAGCTCTCCGCCGCCAGGGCCAGCCAAGGGCTGGCCTGGCCCAACGCCCAGAGCAGCCCGGCGGAAAGCCCCCAAGCCAAAACCGGGGTTACGGCGGCCAAAACCGCGCCTCCCGCCAGCTGGCCACGAGGCGCGCCAGGCAAGACCCGGCGCAGCTTCTGTTCCAGCCAGCTAATCCACTTGCCCATCCACGCCACCGGATGCGGCAGCCAATGAGGGTCTCCAAAGCACAAATCCAGAATGCAGCCGGCGGGAAGCGCCCAAAAATGGAGGCTCATCGTTTCCCCCCCAGATTCAGCGGCTTCCAATCGGTCAGCTGACGGCTCATCGAGGACCATTGGGCCTGATATCCGCCGCAGTTGGGGGTCTGCCACTCAAAATACCCCTTGCGAGGGGCGGCGTAGAGGCTCATTACCGCCATCAGCGTGCCCCCGTGGGCCACGATAACGACCTGCTCTTCCCTCTGCGCCGCGGCTTCCTCCATGATCTGTTCAAACCCCCGGCAAACCCGACGTGAAAATTCCTCCATCTGTTCTCCCCCGGGGCAAGGGTCTTGACAGTTGGAATCCAGCCACTCCTGATAAACTGGATCGCCGGCCAAGTTCTTGTAGCTTTTGCCCTCAAAAATACCAAAATCCATCTCCCGCAGCAGCGGTTTCAGCACGATTTGGGCCTGGGGATAAAAGATGCGGGCGGAACGCACTGCCCGACGCATAGGGCTGCAATAGACCTTCTGCACCGTCTCGTCCGGCCCGTCGCCGCAAAGCCGGGCCGTCGTCTCCCCTTCCGGGCTCAAATCCTGGTCTATGGCGCCGATATATTGGTTGAGCCGATTGCCCGCCGTCATGGCGTGACGGCGCAGGATAACTTCCATTCCCTTCACTACTCCTTTATGACAGTGGGGATGCCGCAGCACACCCGAACGACCTTTTGCGCCCGAGCAGCCAAGGCGGCGCACAGGCGGCCGGTTTGTTCCCGCGCCAGCCGCTGCCGAGGGTCCACAGGCGTCACGCCGCAGCCCACTTCGTCGCAGATCACCGCCTGCTTTTTCAGCAGCCGGGGCAGCATCTCCATGGCGCTCTCCGGGTCCTGATAGACCAACTCCTGCAATCCCCAGAGAACTGGCTTTTCATCCTCGATTTCCTGGGTAAAATCCTCGTCTTGGTATCCCAGAGTTCGCGCATAGTCCCGTTTGCCTGCGGCAAAGCCGCCGATAATCAAAATCAACATGTTCTTCTTCTCTGTCCCCTCGCCCAGAAAACTTCTGATTTTCTGAGCGCTCCTTTCTGTTGAATGGATTTTTGGGAAATGAATTCCCGCAAATCCTTCGCCGGACTTCCGGCGTCCTGCCTGCGGCGGTTGAGGCCTTGCCGCCCAAGATTGACAAGAGGCGTCGGCCCGATTATTTTACCATAGAATTCCGCTCAATACCAGAGCCGCTAAGCAGGAAATTTCGCAAAACTGAACAAAATAGCCCTGCAAATCGCCAGTGATCCCGCCGAACTGACGAAGGGCCATCCGCCGATAACCGGCCAGGCACAACAGCGCCGCGGCGAAAGCCAGCAAGCCCGCCTGCCTTCCCCACCAGAGCAAGCCGCTGACCAGAGCCAGAGACAGAAATCCCAGAAAAACAGTCGTTTGTCTTTTGGCGGCGGCGTCGGCAAAAGCGTGCGCCAAGCCGCTGTTTTTTGCGCAGGGCAGGCGACACATGGCCAGGCCGGCCAAAGAGCGTTCCAAAGCCAAGCACAAAGTCATCAGTCCCGTCTGTTTCCCGTCTGGCGCCCACTGGCAGGCCAAGCCAAAATAGAGCGTAAAATAGCAGGCCAGACCAATGAGAGCGAAAGCGCCGGCGTTGGGGTCCTTCATGATTTCTAGTTTTTTCGAGGCGTCGGCATGGCTGGCCAAGGCGTCGCAGGTATCGCAAAAACCGTCCAAATGGATGCCGCCGGTGACCAAAACAGGCGCCAACGCCAACCCCGCAGCCCGCAGAGGGGCTTCCAAGCCCAGCCGGAGAGCGACGCCATTCCAGAGCGACATGACCAAACCGGCGACGACGCCAATCAAGGGCAGGGCCCACAGGGCGTAGCGCATATTGGAGGGAGTCCATTGAATTTGGGGCATGGGCAGCCGGGAATAGAGGGAAAAAGCCACGCAAAGGGTTTCCAGCAGCGTTTTCAGCCGCTTCATTCCGCCGCCCCCTTTTGCCATAGGGGAATGCCGCACACAGTCTCGCACACCCGATCTGCCTGCCGAGCCAACTGCCGATGCGCTTGGGCCATAACCGCAATCCACTGCCGGGTAGAGGACTCATATTGCTCCACGCCGTCGGAAAAAACGTCGTTGCCCACCACAATCAGGCGAGCGCACTGGCGGCGCAGCTGTTCAACGCCTCGCAGAATAGCTCCCAAAGCCCCTTCCGGCCCGGCGCCGGCAGGGGAAAACATCTCGTTGGCCGCCAAATTGCCCAAGCATTCCAACAAAGCCGTCCCCTTGGCAGGCAAAATCAGGTTTTCCAAATCGGTATACCGTTCTATTGTTTCAAACCCCTTGTCCGCCCGCATTTGCCGGTGCCGCGCAATCCGCCGCCGGCCATCTTCCCCATAAGGCTCCATTGTGGCGATATAAAAGCGGGGACCGGGCCCCGCGCCAGCCAGTTCCTCGGCGGCGGCGCTTTTTCCGCTGGCCGAACCGCCGAACAGAAAGGTCAGGGGGCAGAGCTCATTGCTGCGGCACATAGGCTTCCATTCCAATCTCTTCAAAATTTCCCATGCCGCGGTAAACGTCGAAGCCCATGTCCAACAGCGGCAGAGCGGCTACGGCGCCAGTCCCCTCGCCCATACGCATTCCAGCGGTAATCATGGGGTTCAGCCCCAGCTCCTTCAGCAGCAGAGGGCCCGCCGGCTCCGCCGAAACATGGCTGGCGATCATAGCGCAGCGGCTGCGGGGGTTCATCCGGGCGGCGCACAAGGCGGCGGCGGCGGAAATCAGCCCGTCCACAATCACCGGAATCTGGTAAAGGGCGCCGCCCAAAAACAGCCCGGTCATACCGGCGATGTCCAAGCCTCCCACTTTGGAAAGGACGTCCATCGGGTCCTGAGGCGTGGGCTTGTGCAGCGACAGGGCCTGCTCCACCACCTGAATCTTCCGCTCCAGAGCAGGCGTGCTCAAGCCGGCGCCTCGGCCTGTGGCCTGCCGGGCAGGCAGACCCAGCAAAGCGGCAGAAACGGCGGCGGCTGTAGTGGTGTTGCCGATGCCCATCTCGCCAGTGGCGATGATTTTATAGCCCAGCTCCTTCAGCTGCCAGATCAGCTCAATTCCCACCATTACGGCTTGCTCTGCTTGCCGCCGGCTCATGGCGGGCCGTTGGGAAAGGTCTTCTGTGCCATAGGCGATTTTTCGATTCCAAAGCCCTGGCGCCTCCACGTCCGTGCGGACTCCCACGTCCACAGGTATCACATCGCAACGTGCCAGCCGAGCCATGCGGCACACGCAGCTTTGACCTATTGTCAGATTTTTGGCCACCAAGGCGGTGATTTCGCTGCCCGTTTGGGTCACGCCCTGAGCCACTACGCCGTTGTCGGCGCACAATACTGCCACGGCCCGTTTTTCAATGGTATACCCCGGGTCGCCGGTCAGCGCGGCAATTCGAGTGACGTTTTCTTCCAAAAGCCCCAGGCTGCCCAAAGGCTTGGCAACGGAAGCCCAACGGTCCAAAGCCCCCTGCTCCGCCTGTGGGTCCGGTCCTTTGATCTGACTCAGCGCTTGTTCCAGCGTCATGTCCTTTCTCCCCTTTTTGTTTCTTTGTCCTCTTGTCTTTTTCGATTCCAATCAGCCGCCGCCTGAACGAACCGAGCGGCAAAGGCGGGATTGCTGTAGAAATACAGGTGCGGAAAACCGGCGTACAGCGTTTGCCCGGCATGGGCGCAATCCCACCCCCGGCTGGACAGGGGCTTTTCCGCCCGAAAATCTCCGCCGCAATCGTCGCTTTCCCAGTAATGAAATTCATGTCCTCGGACGGTTTCTCCGGCCGGACACAGGAGATTGTCCCGCTTAGCGGTCAGTTCCACATAGCCGAAACGCCGCAGCCCGCCGGTTGGGCGGCACAAGCCGGGGAAAACCCCAGCCGCCGGCCATCGCCGGCCCTCTCGATCTTCAATGGCCTGGTGGAGATAAAGAAATCCGCCGCATTCGGCCAAGGTGGGCAGGCCGGATTCCACCGCTCGGCGGACGCTTTCCGCCATGGTCCGGTTCTGGGCCAATGTTTCGCCGTAGAGCTCTGGATAGCCGCCGCCCAAGTACAGGGCGTCGGCATCCGCCGGCAGCTCCCCATCTTCCAACGGGCTGAAAGGCCGGATTTCCGCTCCCAGCTCCTCCAGCAGCGCCAGGTTTTCTGGGTAATAGAAGCAAAAAGCCCGATCCTGAGCCAAAGCGATCACAGGCTTTCGGCAGGCGACCGGCGCCACAGCCGGCAAATCCCCTCGAAGGGGCGGAGCGGACTGGGCCAGCTCCAAAAGGCCCTCCAAATCGACGGTCCTCGCCGCTTGGTCGGCCAGCAACTGAATTTTGCGCCGCAAATCCTCCGTCTCCTGAGCGGTGACCAGCCCCAAATGGCGGCTTTCTATCCGGCATTCCGGCAGCTCCGGCAGGTAACCCATCACCGGAACGCCCAGCTCCCGCTCCAGCAGGAGCTTCATCCTGCGATAGGTCCCTTCCGAGCAGCGGTTGAGCAGCGCCGCTTGAATCCGGCTGTCCGGCCGGAACTCCAGCAGCCCCTTGAGGGCGGCGGCCAAAGTCAGGGCGGCGCCTCGAGGCTGCGCGATTAACACAGCCGGCGCAGCCAAGGCACGGGCGGCCTGCCAGGCGCTGGCCTGATCGGAAGAGGCGACGCCGTCATAATAGCCCATGGCCCCTTCGATCAGAGCCAGGCCGCAGCCGGCGGCCTGGCGGCAAAACAGCCCTCGCGCCAGGTCTTCCGAAGCGAAAAACAGGTCGATATTGCCGCTTTTCGCGCCTGTGATCTGCCGGTGAAACATGGGGTCTATGTAATCCGGTCCGCATTTGAAGGCCGCGGGCTTCACACCTTTTTGCTGGAAAGCTCGAAGCAACGCGCAGGTCAGAGTGGTTTTGCCTGCGCCGCTGGCCGGCGCTGCCAGAGCCAGCCGGGGGATTTCAGCCGTCATGCTCTTCCCCCCCTCCAGGCCCTCGCCCGCTGACCACGAACACCGGGTTCAGCGCCGTCATCATGTGATAATCGCCTATGGACTTGGCCCGGCTGACGGCGATCTGGGCAATTTCCATATCGCAAAAGCCCAGGCGCTCCATAGCCTCCATGGCCTGGCGGAGGGTTTCCAGCGTAACGGCGTTGACCACGACCCGAACCGACGGATTTTTGCGCAGCGCTTCCTGAAGAACAGCCGCCAGATTGCCCTTAGAGCCGCCGACAAAAACGCCGTCCGGCGGCGGCAGAGTTTTCAGGGCCTCCGGCGCCATCCCCAAAACGGGAAACAAATTGCCGACTCGGAATTTTCGCTTATTTTCTTGCAGCAGCTCCCAGGCTTCTGGCTGACATTCCACGGCATACACCCGGCCTCGGCGGGCCAGCAAAGCGGCTTCCACCGAAACCGAGCCAGTGCCTGCGCCCACGTCCCAAACGACGTCCTCCGGCTCCGGCGCCAATTTGGCCAGAGAGACGGCCCGGACCTCCTGCTTGGTCATAGGCGCTTTGCCTCGAAGGAATTGGTCGTCCGGTATGCCCGCCGCCCGGCTTTGGCGGCTGAAATCCGGCGGCCGCCGCGCCAAAAGAACGGCGAGAGGGGCGAATTGCCGGTTTTGCATCTGTGCCGCCGTTCCGCGGCAAATGCGTTCCGCCGGATAGGAAAGGTTTTCCCCTACCGCGACGTCGGCGTCCCCCAGTCCTCCTTCCGTCAGGGCCTGGCAGATTTTTTCCGCCGTCCAGCGGCCGCCTGTGAGAAAAAAAGTCTCTTCCCGTCCGCGCGCCAGCGCCGCCGGGTCCAGCTCCTCCCCTGCGCCATGGGCGCTGACCAGCTGGAAATCCTGCCAGGGAATCGCCAGCCGAGCGGCTAAATATTGAGGGGAAGAAAGGCCGGGCAAAACCCGGACCGGGCAGAAATCCAACAGAGGCAGCAGCTTTTTGGCCCCGCTGTAAAAGCCGGTATCCCCGCTCATCACAACGCAAGGCCGCCGGAACTCCGAATGCTCCTTCAAATAGTCCGCCAGCGCCTGGGGCCGAATTTCCGCCGTCCGCCGAGAAGTGACGCAATCGGGCAGGCTTTCCAACAGCCGACGGGCGCCTAAAACACAGTCCGCCTGTTCCAAGGCCCGCCGGGCTTCCAGCGTCATGGTTTCCTGGGCGCCTAACCCCAAACCAATCACCGCAATTTCCATTTTCATTCCCTCCATTCCAGCAGGCGGGCTAAAACCTGGTCATAATGCAGAGCGTCCTCCGCTTCGGGAGGCCTGCCTATCGCCAACAGCGCGGCGCCGGCCAATTTCGCCGCCCGGCGCTTGTTTTCAAAACCGCCGGGGCCGCCGCCGTCCTTGGTAACCATGGTCTGAATTTGATATTGCTCCAGCAGCGCCCGATTCAGCGCCAAGCTGAACGGCCCTTGCATGGCGATAATATGTCCACGCGCAAAGCCCAAAGCCGCGGCTCGCTCCACCGCCTCCCCCATGGGCAGAATGCGGAGGTACGCCCGACTCTGGTAATCCGTCACCCGCGTAAAAACTTCCAATTCTTTGCTGCCGGTGGTCAACAAAATATTGCCTGGCAAACCGCAAAGCTTTTCAGCGGCCTCCGCCGCGTCCCGCGCCCAAAGGACTCCCTCCTCCGCCGAGCTTGCAGAAGGCGGCCGCAGCAGCCGCAGGCAGGGGACGCCTTGGGCCTGGCAGGCTCGGCGGATGTTTTCTGTGGCCTCCCGAGCATAAGGGTGCGTAGCGTCCACCGCACAGGAAAACCCTTCTTCCGCCAGCAGGGCCTCGATTCCCCGTTGGTCCAGCCGGCCCGCCTGGACCGTCAAACCCGGGCGGGGCTCCATCAGCTGAGCGCCGTAGTCTGTGGCTGTGCAGGCGGCGATTTGCCAGCCCTGGCCCGCCAGATCCTGGGCCAACTGCCGGCCTTCGGTGGTCCCGGCAAACAGCAGAAGCTTTTTCATCGAACCTTATTCTCATAGCCCCGGGGCGTAACCATCCGGCCGTTCAGCGCCCGAGTCTGGCTGTTGCCGATGAAAACCGTGGTAAACATATCGGCCTCCTCCTCCGGCAGACGGGCTAAAGTGGTCAGCTTGGTCCGCTGGCCTGGCCGGCCGATATTCCAGGCCAAGCCGCAAACGGTTTCCGGGCTCTGGCTGCGCAGGACGATGTCGCAGGCTTTTTTGAGGTAATCCGCCCGCTTTTTGCTGCGGGGATTATAGAGGCACAGGACAAAATCCGCCTGCGCGGCGGCAGCCAGCCGCTTTTCAATCAGGGGCCAGGGAGTCAGCAGGTCGCTGAGGGAAATCACCGCAAAATCATGAGCCAGCGGGGCGCCCAGCAAAGCCCCGCCGCTGAGAGCCGCCGTAACGCCGGGAACCGCCTCAATTTCCACCTGGGGAAACTCCTGCCCCAGCTCCAACAGCAGGCTGGCCATACCGTAAACGCCGGCGTCTCCGCTGCACACCATGGCCGTGGTTTTGCCGACGGCGGCCTGCTCCAAGGCCATGCGGCACCGGTCAATTTCCCGGGTCATAGGCGTCGTAATGATCTCCTTGCCTTGGCACAGCGGGCGGATCAGATCAATGTAAACCGTATAACCGCAGACCGTCTGGCTTTCCGCTATGGCGGCGGCAGCCTGGGGCGTTATCGTCTGCCCGTCTCCTGGCCCAAGGCCCACGGCGTATAATTTTTTCATCGCGTTTCCCCCTCAAAATCCACAAAATAAGGCCGCCTGGCTATGGCGACAGTCACGCCTTTCCGAACCTGTTTGCCCAAAACCAGCCGGCCTCCTTGGGCCAACGCCGCTCGCTCGCAGACGTTGTCCACGCCCACGATTGTCTGGACAAAATCCGACGACGCCCGGCTCCCTTCCACTCGAGCCAGTTCCTCTGGGCTGTAAAACCGGGGCTTCAACTCCCGGGCGCTGCAAAAAGCCAACAAACCGGGCTCCTGGGCTTTGAGATCCACGCTGCCGACCCAAGCCGCCGATTGGGGCGCCAGCCCCGCCTGGGCAAAAGCGCCCAAAAACGCGGCCTCGATCTGTTCCGCCGAGACCCCTCGGCGGCAACCGATTCCCACAGAAAGGCTGGGAGGCGCCAAAACCAGCGGAGATAGGCCGTCGGTTTGCTCCACAACCCGGTCAGAGATGAGAAGATGACATTCCCCCTCCGGCGCCAAAGACAGCCCTTGCGGCAAAGAGCCCCGAAGGGGAAAATCGCTGCGCAGCAACACAGATTTCCCTGCCAGCAGCCGGGCGGAGACGGTTTTGACGGCCTGGGGATTGAGGATGGCCATCCCCCGCTTTTTCGCCCAGCTGTCCGCGGCGAAAAGCCCCCGTCCGTCGGTGGCGGTGGTGACGACGGCCTGTCCGCCGCACAGGGCGGCGGCCCGCCGGGCCAAATCGTTGGCCCCGCCCACATGGCCAGACAGCAGAGGAATGACATATCGACCGTTTTCATCGCAGCACAAAACCGCCGGGTCCGTCATCTTGCTTTTCACCCAAGGCGCCACGGCTCGAACGGCGATGCCCGCCGCCCCAATATAGATCAGCGCCTGACTGTGGAGAAAATGGGCGTCGGTCCAATGGGCCAACGAGACGCCGCCTTTGCCGCCTCTGTCCAAAACGCAAAGCTCCCCTTGCGCCTCCAAGCCTTGGGCCAGCCGGCGGCCCAGCTCCATGCCCCGGTCTGTAAAGGCGACAAGGCCGATTTTCATTGCTCTGTCCCCTGGCGGAAGCCGGTGGTAAAGGCCGGGTCATAGAGCTTAGAGCGGTCGTATCGCCCGCCTAAAAAATCCCCTACTAAAATCAGCGCCGTTTTGTCTATGCCGTTTTCGCGGGCGATCTGAGCCAGCTCCGCCACAGTGCAGCGGCAGATTTTCTCATCAGGCCAGGTGGCTTTATAGACGATGGCTGCCGGAGTATCGGGCCGGTATCCTCCGGCCAGCAGATCCTCCGTCAGCCCCTCCAGCAAACCGGCGCTGAGAAAAATGGCCATGGTGGCGCCGTGGGCCGCCAACGAGCGGACGTCCTGTCCCGGAGGAACCGGCGTGCGCCCCGCCGCCCGCGCGATAATCACCGTCTGACTGACGCCGGGCAAGGTGTACTCCGCCTGCAAAGAAGCGGCCGCCCCACAAAAGCTGGAAACGCCGGGAACCACCTCAAAGGGAATGCTTCGCTGGCTGAGAGCGTCCATCTGTTCTCGGATCGCGCCGTAAATCGAGGGGTCGCCGGTGTGCAGCCGCACGGCGTTGAGCCCCTGGAAATGAGCGGCGGACAACACGTCGACCACCTCCTCCAGCGTCATTTTGGCGCTGTTGTGAATCTGGCAGCCGCTTTTGGCGTAGCTGAGCAGCTGCGGGTTGACCAGGCTGCCCGCATAGACGATCACATCCGCTTGACCCAGCAGCCGGGCGCCCCGCACCGTAATCAGGTCGGCGGCGCCGCTGCCCGCTCCTACAATGTAAATCATCCCGCTTCTCCTCCTTTGACCACAATAGTGGTGAAATAACCCACGCCGTCCTCCGCTTCGTCTAAACTACGGCAGATTTTCTGGTCCGGCAAGCCGCAGTTTTGCACCAAGGAGGCTTTTTCATAAAGCCCCTGTTCCCGCAGCGCCTGGCGAACTTGGGGCAAAGCCTTGCCGGTTTTCATCAGCACCTTGCCGCCGGGCAGAGCCAAGCTTTGCTCCAGCCCCGGGCAGCCGGCGGGAATGATGTGCAGCGGCAAGCTCATCTCCGTCAGGCTTTGCTGAAGCAATGCGCCCACGGCGCAGAAGCTGGGCACGCCGGGCGACGCCCGAACCTCAAACCCCGCCTGTTTGACGATTTCCAAAAGATAGCTGAAAGTGGAGTAGATGGAGACGTCTCCCAGATTGAGCATGGCCACATCCTGCCCCCGCTTCAAATAATCCATGATTTTTTCCGCCTGTCGCCGATGGCTTTGGTCCAGGGCCTGCTTGTCCCTGGTCATCAAAAATTGCAGAAGCAAAATGGTTTTACCTTCCAGATTGACCGCCTGCCGGACGATATCCAACGCCAGCGTCTTTTCCCCCCGGGTTTCCGGCGCGGCGATCACCGGGCACCGCTCAATGATGCGGAGAGCCTTGAGCGTCAGCAGCTCTGGGTCCCCAGGCCCTACGCCTACTCCATAAAAAATTCCTTTTTCCATAGTTCCCCCTTTGCATTTCCGCCAAAATGGCACATTTCGCGGCCGGCCCTACTTTATGTCCAACAAATTCATGGAACCATTCGCATTTCCCTTTTCCGGCGCGCCGGCCGTCCAAGGAGTTCCGGCAAAAAAAGCCGCCTCAAATCCCCAGCCGCAGTTCGTTGCACAAATACGTCAAATCCACGGTCCACAGCTGGCCATGGCGGAGAACCAGCTCCAAATCCTGCCTGGCGCCGTTATCGTTGCCCGACCAATGCAGGCGATAGGCCCGGGCGACCAGATAAATATCTTGGTTTTCCGGGTCCAACGCGATCAGCCGGGTCAAATCCTGGATGTGTCGCTGGTAACGGGCGCTGGTGGCGACGGTGGGACAGCGAGCCCGAAGGATTCTCACATTGTCCGGCTCCGTTTCCAGGGCTTTGGTCAAATCGCGGTCCATATCCGGCTTGCGGCTGCGGCCTTGGCCCTTGCCTTCCATCTGGCTCCAGCAGAAGGCCCGCAGCAGATAAAAGCCCGGCTCCTCTGGACGATCTTGAACGGCTTTGGTCAACCAATCCACGCCCCGCTGATATTCCTTAGCCTTCAGCAGAGCCAATATCGCTTCCCCTGCCTGGCCCAACTGCTTGGCCCGCTTCAGGGCATAATCCCGGTCGTTGAGGACATTGGGCAGCTCCGGGGTGTCTTCTGGAGCCGCCGGCCCGCGGCGAAGCCACGCTTCCTTCTGATATTCCAGCCGAGGCGGCTCGTCTCCAGACAAAGACGCCTTTTCGGAGGGTTCTATTGCAAACAAATTGTAATCAAATCCCAAGGCGCCCATAAAATCCGCCATCTGCCAGCAGTCGCCGGCAGCGGCGCCGTCTCCGGCATATGCTCGGCGGCCGGCGTTTTGCTCATCCCAAGGCTCCAGGTAATTCTGGAGCAGCGCCGGCGTTTTGGAAAAAACCCGGCCTACAGCCCGAGCGTCGCCAGGCTCTGCCGGCGGACTTCCAGGGCCAAAGTAATCCGGCAAGCTGGAAAATCGGTCCAACTCCGCTCCCTTCTGCCACAGGCAATAACCCCAGAAATCGCCGTCATACAGAAAAAGAACCATCAACGGGTATTCCAGACGGAAGGACAGCCGGGCTGCCAGCAACTCCGCGCCGGCAAAGCCGTCGTTGAGCAAAACGGCGGGGCCTCGCGCGCACTGCCGCCAGCGACAATCCGCCGGCCGGAGGCCCAGCTGAGGGTCGGCGCCGCACCGAGCCAATGCCTCCCGACATTCTTCCTCCCTTCCGCCGGGAAATAAAACCGTATGAAGAAAAATTCCCATGCCAATTCCTCCCCGCTCCGGGCGTCAATCTTGCTGGGCCGTCATCTGTCGGGCCTCTTCCGTCCAGCCCAACAAGCCGTATTCGTTGCTAAAAATTGCCGCTCCCGCCTGAAAAGCGCCGGCGGCCCGCCGTTGGATATGGTATTGTATGCGATGCAGCAGCAGCTCCATCGTGGGTTGGCGCAGCCCCGCCCCATCCAGCAAGGCGATACACTGGTCTGTGGTCGCCGCCTCCAGCAACTGGCTCACAAGAGCTTGGTCCGCTCCAGCCAAAGCGGCATATGCTGCAAAAATCTCCATTCGACAGTCGGCGACGCGGGAATGGGTGTTCATAACGCCCCCAGCCAGCTTGATAAATTTGCCGATATGCCCTACCAGCAGCGCCTGGCGCAATCCATATTGAGCGCACAGATCCAGAGTGTCGCCAATAAAGTTGGCGCATTTCACCTGAGGCCAGCCCTGAGCTTCTGGGAAGGTTTCCAAAAAACTTTGTCCATAATTGCCCGGCGTGATCACAATCTGACGCCAACCCTGGGCGGCCAGCATCCGTATTTCCACTTCAATGCTGTCCAGCAGGGCCTGAAGGCTCTGCGGCTCCACAATGCCGCTGGTGCCCAGGATAGAAATGCCGCCTACAATGCCCAGATTGGGATTGAAGGTCTTTTGGGCCAGCGCCCGGCCTTGGGGGACGGAAATCATAATTTCCACCCCGTCCTCCAGGCCCGCCTGCTCCAGAACCTGCCGCGCCTGAGCCAGAATCATCTGCCTGGGACCTCGGTTGATGGCCGCCGCGCCCACCGGCTGGTCCAAGCCGGGCTTAGTCACCCGCCCTACCCCTTCGCCCCCGTCCACGACGATAGGGCCTGGCCGGCGACGCAGCAAAGCATAGATCAAAATGCCGTCGGTTACGTCTGCGTCGTCGCCGGCGTCCTTCTGGACGGCGCAGCGGGCCCAGTCTGGGCCGACCTCCAGTTCCAGCGCCTGCGCCGTCACCAGAATTCCTTTGGGCGTGGTCAGCGACGCCTGGGCAGGCCGTTCCCCCAGCAACAAAGCCCGCGCCGCCGCCTGAACCGCCAGCGCGGCGCAAGTTCCGGTGGTGTAGCCGCAGCGCAGCTTTTTCGTTCCCTGCATTCGGTAAACTTCCAACGCCATATCGCAGCCTCCCCTTTTTGCTCCGATTCGCCTGATTTCATCAAAAAAAGCCCTTTTTCCCACGAAAAAAGGCATAATAAGAACCGGCCCCAGGGGGACCTGCCGCTATTACGCCAGCCAAGTATTCCGTTGACCGGGTAACGGGCCGCGCCCTGCTTTGCCCAAATGGCAAAAACAGAGCCGGCTATTCCTCAAACGGCAGGTCTTCTGGCTCCGGCCATATCGCCTGCCCTCTCTTCCCGCCCAAGGGCAGTGAGTTTCCGGGCGGCTCGGCCGTCACAGCGGCGGTCCCGCATGGGATTTTCACCCATTTCCCTATTCTCGCCGACAGATCCAAGCCGGCGCACCGTTTGATTTCTTTCTTCCACAGTTTACACGACAGACCGCCGGCTGTCAACCTAAAACCCGCCCGGCTCCGGCTCGGAAAACCGCTTTGTGAGACGGCTTCGAGAGGCGGTCCAATCCCATCTTCCGCCTATTCTGCCGTTATCAAACAATCTGCTGAAAAACGCCGCTTCTTCGGCTGTTTTTGAAAAATCTCCCGGACTTTCTCTTGCTTTTTGATGCAGAGCGTGGTATTATTCAGTTTAGTTTATAAATATACATATTTTTGGAGGTCTTTTGCCATGAAGATTGAGCCTTTTCATGTGGAAGAATGGATGAACGCCTATGAGACGGGCGCTACATACAATATCGCGGAAACCTGCGTGGATTCCATTTCGCTGAACCAGCTGTTTGAGCTGACTGGCCAGGACAAGCAGACCTTTTTGGATGAATTCTGCCGCCGGCGGCTAACCTATGGCGATATCGAGGGCGCGCCCCAATTCCGCCAGGGGGTATGCCGGCTCTATCGGAATCTGGAGCCGGCGCATATCATTCCAGTCCACGGCGCTTCCGGCGCAAACCACCATGTGTTTTACTCCTTGATTCAGCCTGGCGACCGGGTTGTCAGCGTGACGCCCACCTACCAGCAGCTCTATTCCATCCCCGCCTCCTTTGGGGCGGATCTCCGTCTGCTGCCGCTGCAGGCGGAGCAGGGGTTCTTGCCCGATCTAACCCAGCTCCGGGCTTTGACGGCGGAAGGCGCCAAGATGATCTGTTTAAACAACCCCAATAACCCCACCGGCGCTTTAATGCCCAACGAGATGCTGAAAGAAATTGTGGAAATCGCTCGGCAGGCCGGGGCCTATCTCCTGTGCGACGAAGTCTACCGCCATTTGGACCAGCAGGACCAATGGAGCGAATCCATCGCCGATCTTTATGAAAAGGGAATCTCGGTGGGCAGTATGTCCAAGGTCTTTTCCATGGCCGGCCTGCGGCTGGGGTGGATCGCCTGCCGGGATCCAGAAGCCCGCCAAGCCTTCCTCTCCCACCGAGATTACAACTTAATCAGCTGCGGTATGTTTGAAGAGGCCGTAGCCTCTCTGGCCTTGGCCCATCAGCAGGCCATTTTAGACAGAAGCCGGACCATCGTGCGTCAAAACCTGGGCATTCTGGACTGCTGGATTCAAAAAGAACCCCATCTCTTCTATGTCAAGCCCCAGGCCGGCGCCACCGCTCTGGTCTGCTACGATCTGGATATTCCTTCTCGGGATTTTTGTCTGAACCTTTACCGCCAAACCGGAGCCTTTGTCACCCCTGGCGATTGCTTTGGCCAGCCCCACAGTATGCGCGTCGGCTATGCTTGCGCCAAGGAAACGCTGGAACAGGGCCTGGCGGCGATTTCCTCCTTCCTGCGGGAACTGGAATAACCGGACGAAAGCTCCCGTTTTCCGCGGCAAAGGCCGGGCGAAAACGCCCGGCCTTTTTCGTCTTTTCTCTCTGCGCTGCGCTCGACGCTTTTTCATTTTTTTGCCTGCAAAGCCCGCAAATTATTCCGCCGGCTTTTCCACAGACCCAGCCTGGCCGTTTTCGATGGGAATTTTCCAACCGTTGATTTCCACAGCGGCGACTTGCTCCCAATCCACCGGCTGCTCAAACTGCCAGCGGCAGGTGCTCAGCTCCGGCGAGACAAAGGCCCCTTGACCTTCGCCTTTGATCTGGGAACCGTCTTTCAATGTGACGACGGCAGGATTCCGGGAATAGGTATGGCCGTTTCCTGTGACATAGAGGCTCAGAGGGGACAAAATCAAATCCTGTACCAGCGCGCCGTCCACCTTTTGGTCGACTTGGATCGCCGTCTTTTGCTGTCGCTGAATCGTCGCCGGCAGCTCCCAAACGCCCTCAATGGGCTCCGCCATTGTAACGGTTCCATAAACGGCGTCCAGAATCAAATCGTCCAGGTCTTCCACGGTGGCAGAAAAACAGATATCCTGATATAATTTTCCATCCTGCGTAAACAAAACCTTTTCCATGCTATCGCCGTTATAGGCCCGGAAGAGGCGATTCGCCTCTTCTATATCCTCGTCCTTGTTCATATCCAGCGCTTCCGCCTTTTTGCTGTAAACAGTGGCCAATATAGCGGTGTTAGTTTGATTGGCCTGGGCGGGAAGCTCCAACTGGAGATGGAGTTTTCCCTGCTCGTCAAACCCCAGGGAGGAAAGGGAAATCCACGGATTTTCCAGCTCTGCCGGGGTCTGATTGGGTTCCAAAACGGTTTCGCCAGTTTCCAACTTGCGGCTTTTCCGCGTCTGTTCCGTAAGCAGTCCCTGAGGAAGATCCGCTTGCGCCTGGTAGTTCCGCGGCAACAGGGAAAAAATCTGCAAATTCAGCTCCTCCTGCCCGTCCGGGCTTTCGGTTTGCTCGTGATTATACCGACCGAAACGCAGCAAGGCCGTTTTGGTTTCTGGGTCGTATCCCACGCACTCCTGTCGAGTGACCCAGGAGGAAACCTTTCCTTTTTCCGCCCGTTCTTTCGCGTCGGCCTCCGCCTGCGGTTGGCGGATCAGGCCGCTGACGTCGATGGCGTCGTCTACCAACCGGTCGCCTTGGAGATCCCGCGCTTCCACATAGATTTCCGTGGCCATGCCGTCTGTAATAGCGGAAACCACTCGCATTTCAATGCCTTGATCTGTAACAGTCTGGCCGTCCGCCACCAACGCCAAGGGCTCAAATCCTCCCAGCTGCTGCGAAAGCAGCTCCCGCAGGCCAGGGGAAGCGGCCAGCGCCGCGGTTCCTAAAACCAGCGCGGCGGCCGCCCCTACCGCCAGCGTTCGGCCTCTGCGCCAGATCCGCTGAGGCTGTCTGGCTTGCAGCAACGCCTGCGCCAGCTGCCGCTTCCCCTGCTCCGTATAGCGCAGCTCATCCATCTGTTTCTGGTAACGATTCATCCATTTCTCCTCCTAACATCATTTTCAGCTTTTCCCGACCTCTGGCCAGCCAGGTGGAAACCAGCGCCGGCTTGACCCCTATCATTTGGGCAATTTCCCCCACGCCGTAGCCCTCGTAATAGCGCAGGAAAATAGCCGTCCGATATTTTGGGGGCAGCTTTTGCACTGCTTCCAACAAGCCGTCGGGTTCTGGCTCCGGCATTTGAGCCGCCAGAGCCGCTTCCTCCCAATCGGCCCGACGGCGGCGCCAGGCGGAGCGGTTCAGGCTTTTGCATTCGTTGATCGTCACGCGCAGCAACCAGGCTTTTTGCCCTTCCGGCCCGTCGAACTGACGGCGGCTGACAATCAACTTGAGCAGCGCCGTCTGGCAGGCGTCTTGGGCGTCCGCCAGGTTGCCCGTCCAGGAATAGGCCGTCCGCAGCAATAAATCGGCATATTCCTCCACCAGCCGCTCCGCCTGCTCCTCCGTCAGTTTCATAACCGTTCTCTCCTTTTTGTTTGATCGATTTGCTTGGAAAGCGCTTTCTATCTATAACACGCCGCAGCTTTAGCAAATCTGTCAGGCGTCGAATTTTTTTTGACGAAACGTCGCAGCGTCGTTTGCCTTGTGATATACTGATTTTATCTATAATTTCGCAATAGGAGGACAAGAAAATGAATCTGAAACTGGTTCGGCCAACCTGCGAATATGCGGAACAAGTGATGCGATACCGAGAAGCGATGCTTGCCAATCACGACCGCTTTGACGGCTGCGCAGGTCTGGAAGAAGTCCATTCTTTTTCGGAATGGATGGACTTTGAAACCCGATTGAAAGCGAAATATGGCGAAGACTATGTCCCTTCTCAAGTGTTTTTAGCCGCCCGGACGGCAGACGAAACGCTTGTGGGCATTTTGGATTACCGGCAAAGCCCCTTATCCCCTTTTTTGTTGCAATATGGCGGAAACGTCGGCTATAGCGTCCTGCCTTCGGAACGCCGGAAAGGCTATGCCAAAGAAATGCTCCGGCTGCTGCTCCCCATCTGCCGGGAATACGGCGAAACAAAGCTGCTGGTCACTTGCGACAAAACCAATGAGGCTTCCCGAAAAACCATCCTCCAAAACGGCGGCAAACTGGAAGATGAGGTGGAAGATCACAAAGGACTCAGCCAATCCGGCCTTGTCCAGCGCTATTGGATTGCTTTATAAAAAAAGCCCCCTTTTCACAAAGGGGGCTTTCTAAAACAATACCCTCGAAGAAGGCCGACGGCGCCACGCCGGCCGGGCAGATAAATGCACTAAGGCGGAAAAGTCTGGCTGTCGGCACTGCCGACCAGGCTGAGCCTGGAGGCATATTCCGTCTTTTACATCTGGCTGCGGCGCGTCGCGCCCAGGTAATGAACAATATTCAAATCCTCGGGGATATCCTGGCCATGGTTGCCGCAGCCGTCGGGCTGCTGATGGACGCCATGGTCCGGCGAGAAGGTAATCAGGCTGTTGTGCTTGGTCCAGCATTTTTCCACCTGATCGGCCAACTCTACAAAAATATCGATTTGGTTTTGCAGCGCCTCCATGGCTTCCGGGCTTTCCACGCCAGCGCGGTGCATCACGTCGTCATATTGCTGGGTGTAAACGCTGATAAAATCATATTCGTCCTGCTCTATCAATTCCAGCGCCTTTTGCTTGACCTCGTCGTCATAGGGCAAATAGTAGTAATCGATGGGCCGCTGGTTGTAAATCTTGGCCATGCTGGAATCCGCCACGGCTACCAGAGCAACTTTTTTGCCTGCCCGAACCAAAGCGTCAAACAAGGTGTCAATCTGGATAACCGGCTTTTCATAGGCCTGGATACCGTGAACCTCCGGCAGAGCGCCGGTATACATGGTGCCGAAGCACACCGGCGTCACCGAGGGCATAGGCGAGCGCAGCGGCAGAGCCAGCTGGGTTCGAGCCAGCACAGGCTGAAACATGGGCCGGTATTTGTGCAGCAGCCACTGAGCCACTGCGTCTGGGTTGTAGATCAGCGTCCGGGTAATGGGTCCGCCGGCGTGCTCCTGCAAAATGGCCGAAGCCCAGTCCAGTCCGGCCGCCGCCTGCTTGGGCGCGGGCACGCCGATGGTCTGGGCCACTGTGCCGCACAGGCGGGAAAGGGAAACGGCGTTTTTGTGTTCCATGGAATTCTCCTCTCTGTTAGGCGAAAAAGGGCGCTTTTGCGCGCCCTTTTCTATTTTATACATGGATGGCGGTTTCGCCAATGTTCAGATCCTTATATCGCTCCAGCACAGGCTCCACAACTTCCCGCAGGAAGTCTTCTGTCTGCAAAGCGGCGCAGCCCACATATTTTTCCGGGGAAAGCAGACCTTCCAGCTCCGCTTCCGTTACGCCGAAGACAGGGTCGGCAGCGATGCGGGCGATCAGGTCGTTGGGTTTGCCCTCCTGCTTCACCTGGCGGGCGGCGGCCATGGAATGCTCCCGAATGCGCTCATGAAGCTCCTGCCGGTCTCCGCCCCGGCGCACGGCGTCCATCATGATATTTTCTGTGGCCATAAAGGGCAGCTCTTCCCGTAAATGTTTCTCAATCATCTTGGGATAGACCACCAGGCCGGCGGATACATTGAGATAAAGGTTGAGCACAGCGTCGCAGCACAGGAAGCCCTCGGCAATGCTGAGGCGCTTGTTGGCGCTGTCGTCCAGAGTGCGCTCAAACCACTGCGTCGCGGCGGTAATGGCCGGGTTCATGGAATCGATCATCAGGTACCGGGCCAGGGCGGCGATGCGTTCGCAGCGCATGGGGTTGCGCTTATAGGCCATGGCGGAGGAACCGATCTGGTTCTTTTCAAAGGGCTCCTCCATCTCCTTCATATGCTGAAGCAGGCGCATATCGTTGCTGAATTTGGCGGCGCTCTGGCCAATCAGCGCCAGCACACTGAGCACTTTGTAATCCACCTTACGAGAATAGGTTTGGCCGGAGACGGGCGCGCATTTCTCAAAGCCCATTTTCTGGGCAATCAGGCTGTCCAGCTGACGGACCTTTTCATAATCGTTGTCGAACAGTTCCAAAAAGCTGGCCTGGGTGCCGGTGGTTCCCTTGCTGCCCAGCAGCTTCAGGCCGTCCATCGTCTGCTGGACCTCTTCTATATCCATCAGAATATCGTTGATCCACAGCGCGGCCCGCTTGCCCACCGTGGTGGGCTGGGCAGGCTGATAATGCGTATAAGCCAGGGTGGGCAGATCCTTATATTGCCGGGCGAAGTCCGTCAGCCGCCGCAAAATCTCCGCCAGCTTGGCCAACAGCAGCTGGAGGCCCTGACGCATGATAATAACGTCGGTGTTGTCCCCCACATAGCAGGAGGTGGCTCCCAAATGGATAATCGGCCGCGCTTTGGGGCAAAGCTCTCCAAACGTATGGACGTGGGCCATCACATCGTGGCGGAACTTGGATTCATATTCCGCCGCCTTTTCAAAATCAATGTCCTCAAGATGGGCCTTCATCTCAGAGATCTGTTCGTCGGAAATCTCCAGGCCCAGCTGCTGCTCCGCTTCCGCCAGCGCCACCCAAAGCCTGCGCCAGGTGGAAAACTTATATTGAGATGAAAACAGATACTTCATCTCCGGGCTGGCATACCGGGAGTTCAGCGGCGTTTCATAACTGCGATAATCCTTCATCAATCTGTTCCGCCTTTCATGGTTCGGTTGATATCTCCCATTTTACACAAAACCCCGAAAGGTTGCAAGGTTTGCGGAGAAAATACGAAAATACAGTATAAAAATGACGGTTTTTACGTTTTTATGAAAAATAACGGGGAATTCCCAAAAACAGAACATATTTTTGTTCGTTCTGTCAATAAACTTCGCCCTCTCCCCGTGGTATCATAATAGCGTGATCACGAAATGGCCGTAAACAACGACAGAACGAAACAGCGCCGAGCCATAACGTCGAAATGAGGAGGCGAAACAGCAGACCCTTGTGGCTCATTTGGGAGAAAACATGAATCAGGAAATTTTTAAAAATCTGGGAGGATTTTAACGATGGCTGTGAACGATAAGAAGGTTTTTCTGTATGTGGGGAAATCGAATGAAGCGGGAACTACAACATATCCCACCTACACCGATACTCAGATCAAGGCGTTTAACGCCGATGAGTTCGTGCTGACCTGTGGTAACTATGACGGTTACTTGAAAGACCGAGACGCAATGGATGAATATATTGCATCTCTCCTCAAGCTGGCCAAGCAGGTGATCCGGCGTACCGGCAAATTCATCTGGCTGGGCATCCCCCGTCCGCCTAAAGCGCAAAAGGATTTAAGCGGAGAATGGATTCCTATCACTATGGATGAATATGAGGGCTACGCTTATCGGTATCTCGATTGGTTCATTGAACCCGTCCATCAGGAGCTCATTCAACTAATAGCTTCCAACGGACACGACTACTACTACACCTATGTGCAAGGGTTCTATATGAACGATGAGCATGTTTCTCGCAGCGATTTGGGCTTTGGCGTGGATTTCTCCTACTCCAACCTTCTGTCCCATCCGCAGATTTTCATGTACAGCATCATCTTAGATCACCTGAAAAGCTCCACTTATGGATGGAAGAAGCTTCTTTGGGCTCCCTATGCTGGGAGGGGAGGCAACTATAGCTCCACCTACGCCGATATTGCGTATATCGCCAACACCACCGATATCTTCGATACGGTACTTTTGCAGCCGGGCGTATACCTGCATAGCAACGACGATGTGGACCTGAACGCGGATGTGATCCGCAACTCTATGAATATGCAGGAAGTGCGTACCCGTGACGACAAGGGGAACACCAACAACCGGGTTGTAGCCAAGCGTTCTTCCACAAAGATCGGCTGCCAGATGGAAATTGACGAAAAATTCATCTACAACCCTACCGTCTACAAGGCAACCTATAACAAGACTGTCGACAAACTGGGCGGGAGCAATGTTACCGTTCCTTCTGACCGTCATTTTAGCTTCTACTGGGGTGACGATACCAGCGTCATGGCCGATTTGACTAAGGAGGTCAACAAATTTTTCGCAAATCTCAACTAACCCACATAACCCCCTTTGGGAGGCAGATGAAAATCTGCCTCCCTTTTTTCATATTAAAAACTGTACAAGAATAGAATTCTATGATAAAATTTATAAGGATATTATAAATAAGGAGTGATTATCATGGCAAAATTTCAAAAGCTTTTTTCTTATTGTGTCTGCACTTTGTTATGCTGTGCGGCTCTGGCCTTACCTGCTTATGCGGGGGAAACTTCCATGTTAGGGGAGCATCGAACTGTGAGCGCTGGTTTGGCTGTAACAGAACAGGGCGAAGTTTGGCAATGGGCCCCGGCAGAAGCGGACACCGCCAACTTTGTCCCATTCAAAATTCAGGGACTTGCCAATATTGTAGAAGTCAGCGGAGATGGAAACCTGGGCGCAGCCATTGACGCCGACGGCAATCTATACACTTGGGGCCATAGCGAATATGGGCAGCTGGGGTTGGGAAAAATTGAGGATCAGTCAACCCCCGCCAAAGTGGAAGGAATCTCTCATGTAACGTCTGTCAGCATTTCTTCTCAGGGAATTACAGCCTGCGCCGCCACAGAAGACGGCAGTTTTTATGTATGGGGCAAGGTTTATGATGGGGAGCTGATTAAGTCGGGCTCCACCACAGGGCCAATCTGGAGGACCTACCGCACCCCCCACAAAGTTTTGCCATTCACCGATGCGGCAACTGTTAGCTGTGCCGATGATTTTTTTGCTCTGATTACCAAAGCTGGCGACCTTTATATTGGCGATTTAGGCGCCTCTATGGTTTCTTATGGCGATCCATATGATTTATATACTTATACCGAATATTTTTACTCAGAAGACGGAGATTATATCGCTGTCTCCTGCGATAAGCGTTCTATTTGCGCTATTCGGAAAAATGGCTCTCTTTATGGTTGGGAAACTCGTTCCGCCAAATACGGCGGCCGCATGGGAACGAAATCTTTGGGGGTTTTACTGCACAATGTGATAAACGCTTGTGCCGCGCCTGGAGACAAAGCTTCAGGGCTGGCTTTTACAGAGGATGGGCAGGCATGGGCTTGGAGCGAAGGTGCAGTGGAAAACATCGTTCCTCCAACACAGCCGCTATCTTGCTTTGCGCTGAATGAAAATCTGAGCGGCGCGGTTGGCGCCAACGGCATTCTTTGTACATGGTCAGGCACCCAACTGAACCCAAACTTCGTATCTTCATTAAAAGGAATTTCAGTCCCTCAAAAAGTAGATACCACTCCCTTTTATCCTTATGCTTCTCAACTTCCCGCAGGCTACCTGGCCTCCCGGCGGACCATTGCCCCCGGTTTTCTGGTGAAGGAAAACGGCGACCTTTACCGCTGGGTTATGGAGGACAACCGAGAAACCCGGTATTTGGAGAAAATCGAGGGCATCTCCAATGTAGTGGATATCAGCGCGGCCTATGGTCACGGTTCCCATCTGCCGGTTCGTATCGCCGCCGTCACGGCAGACGGCAGCTTATATACTTGGGGCAGCGGCAGCTCCTATGAGGAAGAAAAGCCCTTGCTCCATCCGCAAAGCGAGAATATCCCAGTGAAATCCGAGCTGACCGACGTGGTTTCCGTCCATTTAGGCGCTTATGGCGGCGGCGCGGCGCTGACGGCCCAAGGCGAAATGTATATCTGGGGCTCTCTTTATATCGGAGACGACAAAAAGAACAACTATCAGGCGGTTTACAGAGATATCAAAACGCCGGAAAAGGTGGAAGGTCTGTCCGACCTGATAGACGTCAGCTGCGATGGGGCCACCTATGCCGCCGTCACCCGAAGCGGCGATTTATATCTCTGGGGGCTGGAAACACGGATGGAAGGGGACTATGTCATATTGCCCAACAACACCGCAAAGCCCCACAAAATCGCCGAAAATATCCGACAGGTGGAGCTGACCAGAGGACAAAGTTTTGCAGTCACCCAAGACGGCCGCGTTTATCAGTGGTCTGCTGACCCCGCCCAAATGCTCCTGCTGGATATGCCGCCGGTCAAGTCCCTGTCTTGCGGCGAGATGTTCTACTATGCCGCCGTGACCCAGGACGGCCAACTCTATATGTGGGGCGACAGCAGAACGGAATATCACGATGAGGAAGGGAATTTTTCCAGTCATGTTCCCATCCCGATTGAATACGAGGGCAAAAAAACAGCCCAAGTCTCCTTGGGCTGGGGATATACCCAGGTTGTAGATGAAGAAGGCAAGCTTTATCTATCGGGACGACACGCTTCCGGCAGTTATGTCGCCCCCTATCATCCAGGGCCCGATGTGGACAGCCGAAAAATCCCCCTTTACCATTCCTCCGGCGTCCGAGTCCCTGGCAAAGTAACCGGCAGCATGGAGAAATTGCAGGCCGGGTCGGGGAAGGTTTATCAGGCCGGGCAGTTTTCCGATGTAGACGAAAGCAAATGGTACGGCGTCCAGAACCAGGGAACTGTGCGGGACGCCTATCAGTTGGGGTTGATGGACGGCATGGGCGACGGAACCTTTGCTCCAGAGGGAGGGCTGCGCGTTTCCGAAGCTCTGAAACTGGCCTGCGCCCTGCGAGCCGCCTATACCGGCGACCAGATTCCTGCCGCCGCCAAAGGCAAGTCCTGGTACGCGCCTTATGTTCACTATGCCGTTTCTAACGGCATGATGGAAATCGGCGAATTTGAAGATTATGCCGCTTACGCCACGCGAGCGCAAATGGCCTATCTCTTCGCCGCCGCTTTGCCTGAGGACTGCCTGACGCTCTCCGATCAAGCGGCTTTGCCCGGCGACGTGACCGATTCTCATCGCTATGCCCGGCAGATTCGGCTGCTTTACCAAGCCGGCGTCCTGCAAGGCGAGGATTCCTCCGGCGCCTTCCATGGCGACTCCGGCATCACCCGCGCTCAGGCCGCCGCTATCATATCCAGATTGGCTGCTAACGGTCAAAGCGCATAATTTCTTCTAAAACAAAAGCGCGGCAAAAGCCGCGCTTTTTTCTTATGGAATTTAACGCTGTAGCGTTACAACAAAAACGCCGCCGCTTGCTCCAGCACCCCAAACCAGCCGGCCAGCAGCAAAAGAACCAGCAGCGCCAGCTCGAAGAAAAAATTGCCCAAATGCCGCCTGGATTCTTCCTCATAAACGTCCAGCCCCAAAATCAGCTGCCCCAGCAACAACAGCAGATAGGAAGCTCCTCCCAAAGCCTCGAGCGCCCCAGGAATTTTTGCCTCCGGCGCCGCCAGCGGCAGCAAGAATAAAAGGGAGGCCAACCCCAAAAACAGGGCCAGCCATTTGCGCCCAAAGACCCCCTCCGCCGCCAGCCGGAACCATCGCTTTTCACTGAGATTTTTGAGAAATTTCTCATTTTATGCTATTTCAAGACAAAACACAACCAAAGATATATCGGTTCCAAGGCAAATAACACAAACAAAATCTTATGCGCCTTCGACTGGTCGTCGTATACGTCCAACCCATGGACGCCATATACAGCCATGCACAAGAGATAGGCCAAAGTGCCCAAAATCCAGGGCCAAAGCGGCTGCGCGGCCGGCCGGTTATCCCCCAGCCGGTTCCAGACGAAAAAGGAAAACCAAATCAAGATACAATCGCAGATATCCGCAATCCATTCCGGCAAAAATCTGTCCGCCGCCAGCCGGAACCACCTTTTCCCACTGAGATTTTTGCGAAATTCGCCAAACTTTTTCCGCATTTCTCCTCCCAAAATAGTTAAAATTTGATTGATATTATATCGTAAAAATTTGCTAATGTCAAGAGGCTATTGGAAAAATTTTAGGGTCACAGTTTTAGCTGTGGCCCTAAACTTTTAATTCTGCCAGCTACCATTAATCTGAACAGCCTTGATGTTGCCACAACTGATGATGTACTGCACCTGCTCTTCCGAAAACCGCAACATACCAACATCCACACGAATTTTCTGCCAAGTGGGGTTTTGAGTCATGGTATTAGCCAAAGACTCTAACGTAGAGATACCCTGATTCATCATACCAAGCATAGTTTGCCTGTCGATTTCCTTCAGGTAATTCAAGGACGCTTTCAACGCCTGTTTTGCCAAAAAACCTACCACATTGTTAGTCGCAACAGTAATGAATTTTTTCACTACAGCCACTGCAACGCTTTGCAAAACGGATTGTAGTCGGCTTTCATTTTGGGTAGAAACAGTGTAATCGCGTACACCTTTCATCACCACAGCCATGTCCATGATCTCGTTACGAGTTAGCTCTTGCGTTTGGACATACTCTTGAGCCGCTCTTTCCTCGCCTTGTGCCTGTACGTTCATTTTTTCGGTCTCGCTCATAATAAGCTCGACCTCCTTTCTTTAAATTATAATTTAATTATAATTTAATAAAACGCACAAAAAGCACAATATATTCTCTTTTTTATTTTTCTTTATTTAGAAATCTGGTTACTGCCATGCGAGCACAACTTTCACTGGCTCCACCCCCCATTCTTTGAGCTACCTGCACCCAAGACATTCCTTGTTCATAGCGCAAGGTCATAATTTGCCGGATGCGACTATCATCCACTGTTTCGATATACTGTTCCAAGCGAAAAAGTTCTTCTTGGCACTCATTTAATCGCTTTTTCAGCAATACCTCCAGTTCATACGTTACCTTACCTTTCTGTTTCATTTCAGATATTTGAGTGGTTAATCGATGAATTTCTTTTCTTAAATAAGAAAGTTGAGATAGTTCTTTCACCGTCATATATATTTTTCATCTCTATATATTTTTATTTATAATAATATATTATTTAAAATTATTATAATAATATAATACCACGATATATCCTGATTTCAAGTTTTGGGAATTAAATTTCTTGATAAAAAAAGCGCGGCTTTGGCCGCGCTTTTGATTGGGCTTTTTTCAATTCAAAAAATCTTTCAGCTTTTTAGAACGGCTGGGGTGGCGCAGTTTGCGGAGGGCTTTGGCCTCGATCTGGCGAATGCGCTCTCGGGTGACGTTGAATTCCTTGCCCACCTCTTCCAGCGTGCGGGTTCGGCCGTCTTCGATGCCAAAGCGCAGGCGCAGCACCTTTTCCTCCCGGGGCGTCAGGGTTTTCAGCACCTCCACCAGCTGCTCCTTCAGCAGCGTAAAGGAGGCTACCTCTGCCGGTTCCGGGGCGTCGTCGTCGGGAATAAAATCTCCCAGATGGCTGTCCTCCTCCTCGCCGATAGGGGTTTCCAGCGAAACCGGCTCCTGAGCGATTTTCATAATCTCCCGCACCTTGTCCGCCGGAATGCCCATTTCCTCGGAAATTTCCTCCGGCGAAGGGTCGTGCCCCAGCTCTTGAAGCAGCTGGCGGGAGACGCGAATCACCTTGTTGATGGTCTCCACCATATGCACCGGAATGCGGATGGTTCTGGCCTGGTCCGCGATGGCCCGGGTAATAGCCTGGCGAATCCACCAAGTGGCATAAGTGGAAAATTTATATCCTTTGGTGTAATCAAATTTTTCCACAGCCTTAATCAAGCCCAGATTGCCTTCCTGAATCAAATCCAGAAACAGCATTCCCCGGCCCACATACCGCTTGGCAATGCTGACAACCAGGCGCAGGTTGGCCTCGGCCAAGCGTTTTTTGGCCTTTTCGTCCCCTTCCAGCATCTTTTTGGCCAATTCGATTTCTTCCTCTGGCGAAAGCAGGTCCACTTTGCCGATTTCCTTCAGATACATCCGCACAGGGTCGTCGATGGCCAGCCCCTCGGTTAGCGCCGCCGGGTCGGGCACATCCTCTTCGGCGATTTCCTGGATTTCGTCCAGATCCGGGTCGTCCATATCAATAATCGGCATTTCAGGCAGGGATTCCTCCTCTTCGTCCACGGCAATTTCAATGCCCATATGCTCCAACATTTCAAACATTTTGTCCTGCTGCTTGCTGTCCAGCTCCAGCTCGTCGATGGCCAGATTCAGCTCCTTCATGGTGATCCGCCCATTTTTCTTGGCTGTCTCCAACAGGGTTTTGATGGTCTGCTGTTTGGTCTGCATATCGTCGGGATCCGCGCCCATCGTCTTCAGGTTTTTCTCTTCCGCCATTCTCATTTTCCTCCACGTTCACGCTCTTGCTGTAATTTTCTTTCCGCAATTTCCAGCAGCATATTTTTATTGTTGTCTTCTCGGTTTACTTTTTTCAAATGTTCATATTGGATTGTGGAAACATAATCCTCCAAAGCCCGCTGGGGATCTGCCGGCGGCTGAAACCGCTGGACGATTTGAGCCAACAGCTGCCCTTCTGCGGGCTCTAACAGAGCGACGCACTGGGGCAGCCCAGCGTCTCCTCCCCCCTGTCGGCGGCGCAGCGCCATATCATAGACCTTGGCCAAAAAGGGGGATGAAAACTCCAGCGGGCTCACCCGAGCCGCCGCCTGGTCCAGCAGCTCCCGATCCGACAGGACCAGGGCCAGCAGCCCTTCCTCGCTCCGGGCAGAGCGCAGGTTTTCATACCGCAGCTGCCGCAGTCCTGGCTGGGCCTGCTGGGCGGGATTCATCTCTTGCCGCCGACGGCTGGCCTTTTCCCTGCGCCGCCGAGTCCGCAAAGCCTGCTCCACCTCGCTTAGCATAGCCTGCTGAGAGACGCCGGTTTCCTTGGCAAGTCTATAGGAAAAAACCTCTCGCTCTACGGCGCTTTCCAGGGTGGCCAGGTATTGAGCCGCCTGCTGGAGGTATTCCACCCGCGCGTCGTTTTCCTCCAGGTTATAGCCGGCCCGTATTTCATCCAACCGATATTCCACGTCGGTAGCCGAACGGTTGATCAGGTTTTCAAAGGCTTCCGTCCCATTTTTTCGGATAAATTCGTCTGGGTCCTTGGCGCCGCTGACACGCAGCACGCGCACATGCAAGCCGGCGGCATTCAACAGGTCGATGGCCCTCTGAGCGGCTTTGCGGCCCGCCTGGTCGCTGTCGTAACAGATAATCGCCTCCTCTTTGCCCCGCGAAGCCATCAGCCGAACCTGTTCTTCTGTGAGGGAAGTGCCCAAGCTGGCCACAGCGCAGTCAAAACCCGCCTGATGCAGAGCGATGACGTCCATATATCCCTCCGCCAAAATAAAATAATTTCGTTTGGATTTTTTGGCGAAGTTCATGGCAAAAAGGTTCCGGCTCTTGTTGAAAATAAGAGTATCCGACGAATTCAAATATTTTGGCTCGGAATCGTCCATCACTCGGCCGCCGAAGGCGATCACTTCCCCTTTGACGTCGATGATAGGAAACATCACCCGATTGCGAAACCGATCGTACAGACCGCCGGATTTATTCTGCACAGCTAAGCCGCACTCCAGCAGCTCGCTTTTGGTATATCCCTTGGCCGTCATGGCCTTGATGAGCCCGTCCCATCCCTGGGGGGCGAAGCCCAAACCAAAGCGCTTGAGCGTCACAGGCCGCAAGCCCCGGCCCAGCAAATAGTTCAGGCCCGCTTTACCCGACGGGCTATAGAGCTGCGCCACATAATGCCGGGCGGCGTCTGTGGAAAGAGCCGCCAGCCGCGCTCGACGGCTGCGGCGTCCGTCGTCCCGGTCGTCCTCCGGGACCTCCATACCAGCCATGGAGGCCAGGCGGCGCACAGCTTCGATAAAAGTCATATTTTCGATATTCATCACAAAACTGATGACGCCGCCTCCAGCGCCGCAGCCAAAACAATGATAAATTTGTTTTTCCCGGGACACTGAAAAAGAAGGGGATTTCTCGTTATGAAAGGGACAAAGACCAAAATAATTGGCCCCCTTCTTTTTCAACTGCACATAGCGGGAAACCACATCGTAAATATCGCATCGAGCAGTCAGCTCATCCAAAAAGCTCTCCGGCAACGGCAAAGACTCCACCTCCTTTCCCCACAAAATCTCCGATTTTGCGGGGTCCCCTTTTCATTTATTCGATTTCCGGGGAATGAATCCCCTGAAATCCTTTCGCCGCATTGGCGGCGTCCCGTCTGCGACGGGGCCCTTCCCCACAAAATCTCCGATTTTGCGGGGTCCCCTTTTCATTTATTCGATTTCCG
>CAJTUM010000016.1:0-5226 GCA_910579575.1 uncultured Eubacteriales bacterium
ATTGTGCTCTCCGGCATCATGCTCAAAAAGACCAAAGCCTTTGCCGGCGATCCGGCGCCCTTCGTCATGGAGCTTCCCCAGTATCATGTGCCTTCTGCCAACAACGTATTGCGGGCCACTTGGGAGCGGGGCTGGAGCTTTATCAAGCGGGCTGGCACTGTGATTTTGGCCTCCTCCATCATTCTCTGGTTCCTCCAGGGCTTCGGCTTTGCAGACGGCGCTTTCGGCATGGTGGAAGACAACAATTCCTCTCTGCTGGCCGCCATTGGCAGCGGCGTGGCCTTCGTCTTCAAGCCCTTGGGCTTTGGCGATTGGCAATCCACTGTGGCCACTGTTACCGGCCTGATTGCCAAGGAAAATGTGGTTTCCACCTTTGGCGTGCTGTTCCATTTGGGCGAAGAGGTCGCCGAAGACGCTCCGGATCTTCTGGCCGCCGTGGCGCTGCATTATACCCAGCTGGCCGCTTACTCTTTCATGCTGTTTAATCTGCTCTGCGCCCCTTGTTTTGCCGCCATGGGCGCCATCAAGCGGGAAATGAACAACGCCAAATGGACTCTGGGCGCGATCGGCTATATGTGCGGTTTTGCCTATGTGGTTTCCCTGATTGTTTACCAGCTGGGCGGTTTGTTCACCGGCGAGACCTCTTTTGGTCTGGGTACGATAGCCGCGCTGGCCTGCCTGGCCGGGCTGCTGTGCTTGATCTTCCGCCGCAATAAGTACGACGAAAATCATCTGACCGTCCGGTCTGTCTCCGCTTCTTCCCCTGCCGGCAGCAGATAAATCGGATAAGGAGGCTTTTCTATGAATCTTCCTACTATCATCGGCGCTCTGTTGGTTGCCGCTTTGTTCGCCGCCATTGTGGGCCGGGGGATCCACAACCGGAAACAAGGCAAAGGAGGATGCAGCTGCGGTTGCGGCGATTGCCCCAGCCGAGGAATGTGTCACCCCAATCTCGATCAAAAGTAAACGCCAAGCGGCGCATGGAATCAAACATCCATGCGCCGCTTTTTCAGCTCTTTTCTTTGTCCTGTCGTTTGCTATGCAGACGGAGAACCTTTCCCAAATTCCCCGTCGAGGGAATCGCCCGATTTCTATTTTTCAATCGACGGCGCATACAAACAAAAACATTTTGTCCTCATTGCCCGAAGCGTTATCTTTGGAAAAAGAGGAATATATTCTCGCGTTTGTAAATCCGATTTCTTGCAATATTTGTTCCATTTCTCCAAATTGATAGAGATGCGTTTGAAAATCTATTTTTTCCATTTGCACCAAGGCGGAGCCATAATATCGCTCATAAATAGAAGGTGAAAATCGCGTTTGGCTGCGCTCGTCATAATAATTTTCTTCCATTCCATCGCCTCGGATTTCATTTATCCTCTTCAATCGGCAAGCGTTTCACGCCGACGGCGGGCTTTGCGGCGACGCCCCCGCCGCTTGTTCCAAGCAATGGGGGCGCTGAAAAATTCCGCCGTCTGACCATGAAATAAAGAAGAAATTTGCAAGGCTCCGCCGGCTATTACCACTGGATATGCTTCATCCAGCTTTCTTCAATCTCGTGTTTTTTGTCCCGCGTCATCAGCGCCTGGACGGTGTCGTCCAAAGAAACGCCCTCATAGAGCAGGCTGTAGACCGCCTGGCAAATGGGCAGCTGCGCCGCCACCTCTTTGCCCTTGGCCAGCTCATGGACCGCCTGCGCCGCAAAATAGCCCTCCACTGTGGCTCCCACCTGACGAATGGCCTCCTCCGGCGGCGTTCCGCCGCCAATCAGCAGGCCGGCTCGCCGATTGCGAGAATGCTGAGAAATGCAGGTGACGATCAAATCTCCCACGCCGGAAAGACCAGTAAACGTTTCCGGCCTGCCGCCCAGAGCCACGCCGAAGCGCGCCATTTCCATAATGCCTCGGGTCATAATCATGGCCTTGGTATTATCGCCAAAGCCTGCGCCGTCGCTGACGCCCACCGCCAGCGCCATGATATTTTTCATGGCGCCTCCCAGCTCTGCGCCCACGATATCCGGCGTGGTATACACCCGGAAGGTAGGATTCATAAAAGCGGCCTGGACAGCCTCCGCCGCGGCTTTATTCATCGAGGCGGCCACCACCGCCGTAGGAATCCCCCGGCCCACTTCTTCGGCGTGGGAAGGGCCTGTCAGGGCCACGATAGGGGCGGCGCCCATAAACACCCGCTCCAGCAGGTCGGAAAACAACGAGTAACCGCTGTTTTTATCAAACCCCTTGGAAAGCAGCACGACCGCTTGCTTTTTGCCCAAGTAAGGGCGCATTTTTTGAGCCGTTTCAAACACTGCGAAACTGGGCGTGGCCACCACCGCTATCTCCGCCGGCTGGACGCAGGCAATGTCTGAGGTCACCCGCACCTGGCCAGGCAGCTTGATCCCTGGCAGCAGGGCCAGGTTTTCCCGCTCCTGCTGAAGCATAGCGGCTTCTTTTTCATCAAAGGACCACAACGTCACCTCGTGGCCATTTTCGCACAACATTTTTGCAGCCGCAATGCCCCAGCTGCCAGAGCCGATTACAGAAATTTTCATCATGATACCTCCCGGGCCTTCGCCCTTGCAGCCCTTCGCTTCAATTTCATCGCTTATTTTTGTTGGAATCGCCCAGTTTGGATTCCGTTCCCTGCTTCAGGCGACGGATATTGGATCGATGTTTCCAGATCACCACGGCCGCCAAGCCGCCGCTGAACAAGACATACCATAGGTTGTCCCGGTGAAACAGTAGCATGGAAGGCAAAAAGCTGACCGCCGCCAAAATGGAAGCCAACGACACAATGCGAGTCAGCAGCACAGTGGAGGCAAAAACTGCCAGCATAATCAAAAACATCCGCCAATCGAACGCCAAAATCATAGCGGCGGCGCTCATGACGCCCTTGCCGCCCTGGAAGCCATAGTACACAGGAAAAATGTGCCCCAGCACAGCCACGCCGCCGGCATAGAGCATTGCCTCCGGCCCAACCAGCCATCGAGCCATCCACATGGCCAAAACAGCCTTGAGCCCGTCGCCCAGCATCACCAGCAACGCCTTGTGCGCGCCAAAATTCCGCAGCGTGTTGGTGGCGCCGGCGTTGCCGCTTCCCATTTGCCGGATATCTTGGTGGTAAAACAGTTTGGATACTGTGATAGAGGTGCTGAAAGAGCCCAACAAATAGGCGCAAACCATAGTCAGCCCCCAGGCCCAAACATTTTTTGGAAACATGATACTCCCCTTCCGGGTTTTTATTAGGACGCAGCTTCCGCCCCTCAGCGCCAACGGCCCAGGCCGTCCAAACGCTATGCGGTTATTTTACAATAAATCCACCTTCTTGTAAAGATTGCATTGCCCATTTGCTCGCCGGAATCCCACTAAAAAATCAGCCTGGAGACATCCAGGCTGAAAGGGGCGCAAGTTACCTCCGCGTCTTTTGATGTGCGGAGGGTATGATGATATGTCCTGCGCCCTATTCGTTCCACAAAAGCTAACATGGCGCTGTGGAACTGGCGCGCTTCGAGACATTTTGTCCCCAAAAGCCGGGTTGGGAGAAGCTCCTCCACAAGCAGCGCCCCAGCCCAGCAAAAATTTCCGAATGTGGCCATACCCAAATTACTTCCCAATTTCTTGTTTACTGAAATTCTTAACTCCTGTATCGAAAATACCGATATACGATGTAAGAATACGGGCTAATCAGTTCCATTTTTGCGCTATCAGCAAGCAGACGGATAGAAGGCTCTTCGATGACAATCGTGCGGCTTTGAAACAACAGATTTCAAGATCGCCGCAGGCGGCGGAGGGATTCTTACCCCAACTCCGCCTAAGCCTGATAAAAAAGAAAGCGTCAATCCTCGCCTTTTTGGCGAATAATCATCTTGATAGGCGTCCCTTGCAGCGCAAAAACCTCCCGAATGCGGTTTTCCAGGTAACGCAGGTAGGAAAAATGAAACAGCCGAGCATCGTTGCAAAAACAGACAAAGGTTGGGGGTTTAATTCCCACCTGGGTCATATAATAGATTTTCAGACGCCGGCCCTTGTCTGTAGGGGGCTGAACCCGCAAAGTGGCCTCGGCCAGGATGGTGTTCAGCGTGCCGGTGGTGATGCGCATAGCGTTGTTTTGGGCCACAGTGTTGATAATAGGGAACAGCTGGTCTACCCGCTGGCCTGTCAGAGCGGAGAGAAAGACCACTGGGGCATATTGCATATAAGCCAGCCCTTCCCGAATTTTCAGCTCAAATTCCTTCTGCGTGTTGGTCTCCTTCTCAATCAGATCCCATTTGTTCACCACGATGACGGCGGCCTTGCCGTTTTCGTGGGCGTAACCGGCGATTTTGGTATCCTGCTCGGTGACGCCTTGTGTGGCGTCAATGAGAATCAGACATACGTCCGCCCGTTCGATGGCCATAATGGACCGCAAGGCGCTGATTTTCTCCAAATCTTCGTCCACCCGGGCCTTTTTGCGAATACCGGCAGTATCCACCAGCACATATTTTCCGTGCTGATTTTCCACCCGCTGATCGATGCTGTCCCGCGTGGTGCCCGGCACGTCGCTGACGATGACCCTCTCTTCCCCGGCGATGCGGTTGAGCAGGGAGGATTTGCCCGCGTTGGGCTTGCCGATCAGCGCCACTCGAATCAGGCCCTCTTCCTCCTCTTCCCCCTGGTCCTCTGGGGGGAAATGCGCATAGCAGGCGTCCAACAAATCGCCGGTGTTATTGCCGTGGATGGCGGACACGCCCACCGGGTCCCCCATGCCCAGGTTGTAGAATTCATAAAATTCCGCCGGCGGCTCTCCAGGAGCGTCCAGTTTGTTGACGCACAAAACCACCGGTTTTTTGGAGCGCTTGAGCAGCGCCGCCACGTCCTGATCCGCCGCGGTGACGCCGGTACGCACGTCGACGATAAAGATAATCACATCGGCGGCGTCGATGGCGATCATGGCCTGAGCCCGCATAAATTTCAGAATCTGGTCGTCGGTCTTGGGCTCGATGCCCCCGGTATCGATGAGCTGAAAGACCCGACCTCGCCATTCCCCTTCGGCATAAATCCGGTCCCGCGTGACGCCGGGGGTATCCTCCACAATGGATTGTTTCCGGCCAATCAGCCGGTTAAAGAGCATGGATTTGCCCACATTGGGCCTGCCCACGATTGCAATAACTGGTTTTCCCATACTAAAACTATACCCCCAAAAAATCTCCGATTTTTCGGGGACCCCCCGATTGGTTCGATTTCCGACGAGTCA
>CAJTUM010000016.1:5324-44236 GCA_910579575.1 uncultured Eubacteriales bacterium
ATCGTCGGAAATCCTTTCGCCGGACTCCCGGCGTCCCTGCCTTCGGCGGGTCCCCTGCTTTGCTCGGCTTTCTCCTATTGTTTCGCCCTCTTCAAAAAATCTCCGATTTTTCGGGGACCCCCCGATTGGTTCGATTTCCGACGAGTCAATCGTCGGAAATCCTTTCGCCGGACTCCCGGCGTCCCTGCCTTCGGCGGGTCCCCTTCCTTACTCAGCCTTCTCCTGTTGTTTCGCCCCTACGCTTGGTCCCACGGGAAAAGCGCGTCGCAAAAATCGCCGCCGTCCACGTCCACAATTCGGACCTGAGCGCCCAGTTCCCGCTCCAGCTGCTCCACCGTCACGTCGTCCAGAAAGACGGTTTCCCCATGGCGCAGCATACAATCGGGCAGCCAAAGCTGTTCGCCGGTCTTCAATTTCCCTTTGACTTGGCGGATAATATCGCTTCCTGTCAGAAGCCCGGCCACGTCCACCCCAGGGCCGAAAAACTCGTTTACCACCGGGATCACCCGCCCCCGCATAGCCGGACATTGCTTCCGGCAGAGGCCCAGCATTTCTTCCATAAAGGAGGCGGCGGCCAAACCGGTGGCAATGGCGAAGGGCGGCGGAGGCGGCGGATTGTCCTCCACCGTCCGCAGCGCCCCCTCCAGCTGCTGGCGAAACATAGACATCAATCCCACGCCGTTTTCCAGCTGAGGATAATCGTCATAATATTCAACCGGCGGCAACGGCAGGCCAGCCTTGAGATAGAGCTCGTCCGCCGCATAAAAAAGAGTCTCGCCCCGCCGGCTCTGGCATTCCGCCCGAGCTCGATCTACCGTTTCAATTATTTGCCGGGCCTTTTCTGCCGTAACAGGTTCCAACGGCGCCAAGCCCTGACGGTATTTTGTCAGCCCCACAGGCACGACGGCCACGCTCTTCACGCCAGGCCCGAGCTCCGCCAAATCCCGAAGGGTTTTGGTCAGCTGTTCCCCGTCGTTCCAGCCTGGGCAAACAACGATCTGACACATCAACCGCAAACCGGCTCGGGCAAACTGACGCAGATATTCCAGGCTGGGGCCCCCTCGGGGATTGCCCAGCATTCTGCCGCGCAGCTCCGGGTCGGTGGTATGCACCGAGATATTCAGCGGCGACACCCGCATGGCGACGATGCGGTCTGCGTCTTCCTGGCTCAAATTGGTCATGGAAATATAATTGCCCAGCAAAAAGGACATTCGAGCGTCGTCGTCCTTAAAATAGAGGGAAGGACGCAGCCCCTTGGGCAATTGGTCGATAAAGCAGAAGACGCATTTGTTGGCGCAGCCCTTCTGGCTGTCCATCAAATAGGTTTCAAATTCAAGGCCCAGCTCCCGACCCTCTTCCTTTTCCACAACCAGGCGCCGGATATGGCCCTGCTGCTCCACTTCCAGCTCCAATCGGCTGTCGTAACCATAAAATTTATAATCCAGCACATCCCGAATGGGATGGCCGTTGATTTTCAGCAGCCGCTGGCCTGGCCGAAGGCCCGCCCGCCAGGCCGGCCCGTCCAGGTCCGCCTTTCGGATCAAAGACGACATGGCTCTTCCCTCCTTCTTTTGAGTCGTTCCTCAGGCTTTGAACAAAAAAATAGAGAAGGCTGCCCCTCTCTATCTTTCTGCGCGCTTATTATTTGCCGGCCTCGACTCTCAGGACCTCGCGGCCTTTGTATGTGCCGCAGCTTCTGCACGCCCTGTGGGGCATGACCAGCTCGCCGCACTTGGGGCACTTGACCAGACCGGGTACATCCAGCTTCCAGTGGGCGCTGCGCCGCTTGTCCCTTCTTTGTCTGGAAATTTTACTCTTTGGAACCGCCATCGGTGACACCTCCTCAATCTATGCAAACATTTTGTTTTATTCCTTCAAAAGCTGTTTGAGCTTTGCCAGGCGCGGGTCGATTTCCGTCCTGTCGCAGCCGCAGTCTCCTTCGTTCAGGTTGCGGCCGCATTTGGGGCAAAGGCCCTTGCAATCCTCTCTGCAAAGGACGGTCATATCCATATTCAGAATCAGCTGCTCGCGGATGATTTCATCCAGCTCAAAGCTGTCCCCGTTTACCTCATAAACATCCTCGGCGGCGTCTTCGCCGGCGCTGCGCACAATGGTCAGCGCAAGATCCAGCTCCTTGACCAAACGGACAGGCGCGCCGCAACGGGCGCAACGAGTTTCAACGGGCGCCTCCACATGGGCCGTCAAACGGAAAACCCCCGCCTTATCGGCCAGCCGTCCCTTCGCCTGGACAGGCTCCCGGAAAGGCCGCTCGCCATAGAGCTCCTCGCCGCTTAGATCCACAGCGTAATCAAAATCCGTCGCCAGCTTATCAGAAGCAAGCACATCCCGGAGGTTGAGCAACACAAATACACACCTCCCTCAATGATACCCGTTTATTATAGTGTTTTCGCTTGCCTTTGTCAAGGGCTTTCTCCGCCATGCTTTTGGGCTTTTTGTATCAGATGATATAGAAAATCCGGCGCGATTGTTATATGATACCGTCAAATCCGCCCGGGTTTTCCGGGTCAATACCGTTTTCAGGAGGAAACTTGTCATGACTGATCTATTAAAAGTAGCGCCCTATTCCAAAATCCGTTTTTATCAGCTGCTGAAGGAACAATTTGGAGAACAAGGGAAAAACGCCTTTTTCATCGGCTTTCACCTTTATGCCTTCCGCAAGGGAATCCGCTGCGCCCAGCGAGCGGTGAGCCAGGGGCTTCCCTTGGATTACAACAGCTATCAGCTGTGCCGGGAATCGGTCTTTCATACGGCGGAGGCCCGCAAAGACCCGGGGCCCCAGAGCAAATCCGTCAAGGAAGTCCAGCCGGGGCAGATCGTCAGCTGCAATTACGGCTGCTCCACCAAAGACTGCCTGTGGGAATACGACGACACCCCCGAGCTGGAGGAGCTGTTTTGCCGCAACGTGGACCGGATGATGGTCTATGCCTTCAACCCGGAAATTGGCCTGGGCTATGAGGTGACGGAAACCTTCCGCACCAGCGACCACTGCGAGCACCGCTGCAGCTGGAAAGGCATTGACCCGGATATGCCCCAGCCCCAGCGCACAGAGGAAGCGCCGCCTCTGGCTTATCTGACCTGGAGCAGCTATGTCTCCTTTGCGGAGATCGCCGTCTCCATCTTTGGCGAGCCGGGCAAAGCCGTCGCCGCCCAGGTCAAGCAGGAGATCATCCAAAAATTCGGCATGGATATCTGGATGAAGATGGAACAGTACAAAGGCATGAACCTGGACCTTTTTTATCGGGTCTAATCGTCTGTCAGGAGGAATTTTCATGAGACACAAGGTAAAAATCACCGTGATCCAAAAGGAATGTTACGCCGACTTGCAGAGCCAGTATTTGGCCAACCCCAACTCCGGCCCCTGCCCGATGTTTGAAGTGGGCCAACAGTTTATTCTGGACAGCCGCGGCTTTCAGACCATGAATGGAGGAAACTTCTGCATGGAAGCCTGGGACGCTATCAACCGCTATGTCTACGCGGCGATGCAGGGCGGCTCCATTATGGAAGGCTGGACCAACGATGAAAAAATGATGATCGCCTGCTGCAACGACGGTACGCGGCCAGTTATCTTCAAAATCGAGCGGTTGGACGAGGAGTAAATCCTTTCGACATGGAAAACATAAACCCTTGACGCCTGGCGCCGTCAGGCAGGCGAAAGATCCCAGCTCCTTTTCGGAAAAGCCTTGCTCCTTGCAGCCTTTCTGTGATATGATTACCCCCAAAGGAGCGATTGCCATGAAAGAAATCGTCATCGGCCCCAACGACGGAGGCCAGCGCCTGGATAAATTTTTGCAAAAAAGCCTGCCGGCCCTGCCGCCGGCTCTCATGCACAAATACATTCGCCTCAAGCGCGTCAAACGCAATGGAAAACGAACCCATCCCGGAGAAAAGCTGGAAACCGGGGATATTTTATCCCTCTACCTCAACGACGAGCTGCTGGAGCGCCCGGCGGCGGATCAAATGTTCCGCCGCATCCGCCCGAATTTGCAAATCGTTTATGAGGACGACCAGATTCTTTTATGCGACAAACGGCCTGGCATGGTGGTCCATGAAGACGACGAGGGCGCTTCGGATACGCTGATCAACCATATCAAAGCCTATCTCTATCAAAAGGGGCAATGGGACCCTGATCAGGAGCAATCCTTCGCGCCGGCTCTGTGCAACCGCATCGACCGCTATACCGGCGGCATCGTCATGGCCGCCAAAACGGCGGAGGCTCTGCGGGTTTTGAATGAAAAAATCCGCCTGCGCCAGGTGCAAAAATACTATCTGTGCCTGGTCCACGGCGTCCCCTCCCCCAAGGAAGCAATTCTTTCGGACAGGCTGCTCAAGGACGGCGACAAAAATGCCGTCCGGGTGGTTCGCGGAGCTGCGAGCCGCGATAAAAACGCTCGGGAAGCCTCTATGCGGTATCAGGTTCTGCAAAGCCGGAGCGGCGTCTCTTTGCTGGAATGCCAACTTTTCACCGGCCGGACCCACCAAATCCGGGTGCAGCTGGCCTCCCGAGGCTGGCCTTTGCTGGGCGACGCCAAATACGGCGTCAACGCCCGAAACAAAGCTTTTGGCATGACGCATCAAGCCCTGTATTCTTATAAGCTGCGCTTTGCTTTTCAGGGCGAACCGACCTGCCTGGATTATCTCAACGGCAGGACGTTTCAAGTGAAAGACACTCCGTTTCTGGAGCTGTTTTACCGGCTGCCCAAAGCGTAAACGCCGGTATAACAAAACGCAAGCCCAATAGGACTTGCGTTTTTTCACGTCGCTTTAAACCGAAAAATTTGTTTGAAAAAGTATACTTTTTCAAACAAACGAAAGGCAGTGAAAAAAGAAATAAATTTACCTTATTTTTGGGGAAAATGAGACGACATATTAAAAGAGGCGATTGGTAAAAGCCTGTTTGAAAAAGTATAGGTTTTCAAACAGGCCTTTTATCTTAACGGACAGGAAGCGCGAAAAACGTCTGCCGGCTTCATTGTAAAAAAGGGGGGATTCAATCGTTCGCTTGAGGCGCAGTTTACTGTTTTTTTCTCGTTTTTCTGCTCCCTTCGCCAATCTTCATTTGCGCAAAGAGATACGAAGGAGGAAAACACAACATGAACAAAAAACTGACGGCCGCCTTAGCGGCCGGCGCGCTGGCCCTTTCTCTGGGCACGACGGCTCTGGCCGCCACGCCCGCCGACCAGGCCGCCAAAAGCCTCAACAGCCTGGGCCTGTTTCAAGGCGTGGGGCAAAACAGCGACGGTTCCCCCAATTTCGATTTGAAAACAGCCCCCACCCGGGCTCAATCCATCACTATGCTGATCCGCTTGCTGGGCAAAGAAGAGGAAGCTGTCAACGGCTCTTGGCAAATGCCTTTTACCGACGTGCCGGAATGGGCCAAGCCCTATGTGGGCTATGCCTACGCCAACAAGCTGACCACCGGCCTGAACGACACGACTTTCGGCAGCGGCAACGCCGTCACCCCCAGCGAATATCTTACTTTCGTGTTGCGGGCGTTGGGTTATGAATCCGGTTCGGATTTCGAGTGGAATTCCGCTTGGACCCTTTCTGATAAGCTGGGCGTCACCAGCGGCGAATATACCGCCGGCACAACCGGTTTCACCCGGGGCAACTTGGCCAGCATCTCTTACGACGCCCTTTCCGCCAAACAGAAAGCCAACGGCAAACCTCTCTATGAATCGCTGATGGACGCCAAGGTCTTCACCGAAGAGGCCGCCCAGCAAGTGGGTCTGGATCTGAAGGATACGCCCAACGCCGACGCCAAAATCTCGCTGAACCGGTCTTCTGCCTCTGTGCAGGTGGGTTCCAGCGTCACGCTGACGGCTACGGCTACCCCCAGCGGAACCGTGACCTGGACCTCCTCCAACAACAGCGTGGCCACTGTCTCCAACGGCGTGGTTCGGGGCGTGGCCAAAGGCTCCGCCACGATTACCGCCACAGCCAACGGCAAATCGGCGACCTGCTCGATTACTGTAACCGAAAAGACCCAAACTGTGGAGGTTTCCCGGGTTTCCCTCAGCCCCTCTTCCGGCACGCTGAAAGTCGGCGAGACGGCGACGCTCTCTGCCTCGGTTTCCCCCTCCAACGCCACCGATAAATTCCTGGATTGGAGCTCTTCCAATACCAGCGTGGCCACGGTCTCCAGCTCTGGCCAGGTGACTGCCGTGGGCGAGGGCACAGCCCGCATCACCGCCACGGCCTCCAACGGCAGAAGCGCCTCTGCTACCATCCGGGTGCAGAAGGCGGCAGATTCTGGCTCTTCCTCTTCCGCCGGCAACTTTGTCGTGCCCGTGGTGGGCAAGGAATACGGCCCCTTCACTGCCACCGCCCATTACAGCACCGGCCGCTATTGGTATACCTCCCAGATCTCTTCCTTTGTGGTGACCAAATGCGAGCTGTCCAGCATCGGCAAATATAAGCTGTCTATGAGCGTCCAGGGCATTACCGACGACAATAGCCCTGGTATCACCCTGCGGTTCTTCGACGCCAACAACCGAGTGCTGGAAGACGTCCGCTTGCTAAGCAGAGTTTCCCCCAATCAGGAATTCAACATTCTCGAAGAGAATTTTGCCGAAAAAGAAACCATTGAAAACGCTGTGCGCATGGAGTTCTTTGCATCGTCGGACGGATCTAAGGTCACTTCCGGCATCTCCGGCAACATCGGCGGCGGAAACAGCGGAAGCGGCAATAATAACAACACGCCCCCCGACACAGGGAACAACAATAACAACAGCGGCTCCACAACCCCAGATAACGGCAATTCCGACGCCGCCCTGAAGGAAGCCAGGGCCAAGAATCAGCGCATACTGCAGTATGGGCAGGACATTGCCAAGGCGGAGCTGGAAGGCGGCAAGCACTGGAAAAACGCTCTGAATTCTTTCACCCCTGACGAGGGCTCGAAGGCTATAGCCGCAGACAACTATGATGTCATCCAAGCCCTGTCCTACTGGAACAAAGCCATGAGCGACGCTCAGGAGCTGATGGGCGAAATCAAAGACGACCCGCTGTATGCCAAGGCGGTACCCTATTTGCAAAAGTATTTGGATTGCCCCACTCCTGAACCTAAAAGCGGCCAAACTATTCTGGACTATGGCGCAGACGTTTCGCTTTCGCTGAACCGCGCAAACTATTTCCAGTCGTTTACCAATGTTCTTATATCTGTTTCTCAATCCCTGAGATAACGCATAAAGTTTGCTCTAAGCGACGCAAAAGCCAGCTGGTTTAACCGGCTGGCTTTTTTCTTCGCCTTATTCTTTTTTCAGATGAATCACAACATATTCGCACCGCTTTTCTGTGCGGATGGGAAAGCCCCAGCCGGCGACGCCGGAAGACACGACGACGCAGCAGCCGTCCTGCCAATATTGCCCGTAGCTAAAGCCGAAAATCCTCTCCGTCAGCAGCCCCGCAGGGAAAATCTGCCCGGCGTGGGTATGACCGGAAAGCTGCAAATCCGCCCCTAAAGCGGCGTTTTGAGAAACGTCCACCGGCTGATGGTCGGCTACGATGAGAAACCGGTCTGGGTCCGCCCCTGCCAGCAGCTCCGCCGCCGAGGCCCGGCCGCCAGGATAAGAGGCGTCCTCTCGGCCCGCCAAGGTCAGGTCAGGCCCCAGCTCTATTTTCTGATCTCGCAAAATAGCAATGCCGTTGCTCTCAATGGCCTGAATCAGCTGATCTTCCGTATAGGCCCTGCCGCCGGCTCGATGATCCGCATAAAGCTGCCGGTCGTGGTTGCCATAAATATAATATGTGCCATAGGCGCTCTGCAATTCGCCCAGCATCTGAAACGCCTGCTCCATTTCCTCTCGGGAGGCTCCTTCCTCCACAATATCGCCGCCCAGCACCACGACATCGGGGTTCAGGCGGTTGATTTCTTGGATTTTGCGCTGGAGAACTTGAGGGCTCTGGACGGTTCCATAATGAATGTCCGTAAGCAGCGCAAGGACTCTGTCTTCCTTCAGCTTGGCGGAGGAAACCGCGTATTCCGTTTTTACAATATGGCTCATATTGTAAAAACCCCAGCCCAGCAGCAGGCAAGTCAACGCTCCTGGAATCAGGCCGGTGCGGTAAACGCCGCGCAACGCCCGATACCAGCTTTGCTCTTTCCATCTTGTTCCCCAGCGGCGCAAAGGCAGCGCCACGGCTTCTGTCAGGGCAAAAAAAGCGGCCAGATGCAGCGCCGCCAGACCCGCTATGCTCCACAGCCGCCAAAGCAGAAAAATCAGCCCAGACAGCCCGGCCCGCAGCAGACGAAACGGCCATTTTTTCACCGGAACCCGGTAAAAAGACAGCCATTTTCCAAACATCCAATAAAAAATGACGGCCATAACCGAAAATACGCTTCCCAAAATTAAATAAAACATTTTGCGCTCTATTTCCCGCCAAACCTTCGGCTTTGCAGGAGCTCCTTTCCATCAAATTGATTTCCAGTCAATCAATTCCCCTGAAAATCCTTTCGGCGCCACAATACGAAAAACGGTATAGAATATTTATCAACTGAGTATGGCGACAAACAGAACCATAGCGGCATATTGCAAAAAAAGCAAAGACTGCGCGACACAATGAAAAATCCGCTGGAACAGAATGCGAAAAATCGCATACTCATGTTCCAGCGGGCTTTTTACATTATCCTTTACGGCTACAAAGGACGATAGTCCTTGAGCGACGGGAAGTATATAATCGCATCCGAGTCAACAGAATCTGCCTCTGTATAATCTACATTTGTCCCCTCAAGCTCCTCCAGGACGGAATCGTCAATCTCCTTTGCCTCCAGATAGCTGGTCAGCTGCGCCAACACATCCAAAAAATTTTGGTCTGATTTTATAACAATGCCCAGGGTTGTAGCCGTCTCTCCAAAAAACGTAGATCCTGAATAGTTTTCATATACCTCATAGTTGTTCTCCGGTTGATTGCAAAACTCACGAATCAAATCTGCCAGCATAAAAATCGTCCCTCCATAAAAAAGAACTATACTGTAAAAGCGCCGCTTTTACGCTCAATCGGCGGCCAAGCCAGTATGCTTGACGCCGCTTACAATCATTGATTTTTCCAACTTTATGGCGGCCTCCGCCTGCCCCGTTCCTGTCCACATTCGCCCCCAACTCTCCGGCGCAGCGAACGAGGGAACCAGGTCGCTTGACCCAACGCTCTTACACACAGCAAAGATATCGGAGAAATCCCCCTTTGCGTGCAACGATAACGCCTCGCAAAGGCTCCGGAGCAGCTCTGCGCGTTGAGAAGGCGCAGTTTTTGTTGTGCTAAGGCATCATAACTTTTGTTATATCTCTCTTAAGCGCCTGAGTATCTCTATCATACCGTTCGAAAAGCTATTGTATTAATACTATCTTTTTTCTGTTTTTTGAACTGAACCGCAATCTTTTCTTATGTCCGAAATGAAATCAGCGTCTGGATTACAGCAGACTTTTTCTTTGAATTCTGACAGAATCGCTTCATATATTTTCTGACGTACCGACATAGACGATTGCTTCCCTTTGTATTGGCATACTCTGCCGACTCACTGCTTCATCTCAAAGGCCTCGATCTTGTCACACGCCGCAATGATTGCGGAAAAATCCTCTCCAATATACGAAGCTAACGCCCCATAGAGGCTCGGGAGCAGTTCTGTGCGTTGATTGGGCGTAAGATCAATCGCAGTTTTTTTCACGCTATACACCATAACTTGAAGTTTGATTTGATCTCTCTTGAGCGACGAAACGTCCTGTCCATACAGGTTGAGAAGCACCGTGCCAATCACTCGTTCGACACACGCTGCTTTTATCCCGTCATACTCATCCAAAAGCCTCTCTATATATAGAGTAAAATCGGCGTTTGGATTGCGGCAGATTTCTTCCTTAAATTTTGACAGAATCTGTTCTATTTCATATTTTCTTCGATCAATCTCATATTTTTTCCGCTCAAGTTCAATAGCCCGGTCGCTCCCCGCAATGATCCAGGAGAAATCTTCTCCAATCCTCAAGTACAACACATGATCGAGGCAGCCCATTAGGAGCCCGCGTCGAGGAAACCTATCTTTAGCCGTGTCCAGCGCCTTGAGTTTACATAACACTCTCCGCGGCTCAAGCTTACATAAATCTCTCCTGAGCGACGCGCCGTCCCGTGCATACAGGTTTAGAAACAATGTGTTAATCAGTTCTTTTTCATGCGCTTTATTCCACTTTCGGAACTCAGCCGCAAGCATCTGTGTGTATGGAGTAACGTCGGCGTCTGGATTACGGCAGATTTCTTCCTTAAATTTTGATAGAAACGCCTCACATTTTTGACACGTCTGTATCAGCGCCATAGGCGCCCGCCCCCTTTCACTGGCATACTCCGTCAGCTTACTTCTCCACTCCGAGAAAAACTCTGGAATACCTGGCCGCCAGCTCTCCCTCAATGGCAATTTGCTTGGTTGTGGAGATAAGGACTGCGTCCGTCACGCCGTCCCGTTCAAAGCGTTCCAGGGCCGCTCTTGCGGCGTCGACACAGTCAAACGTCCGCAAGCATATCCAGGACACAACCCGGCCGCTGCTGGCGTCGCGAAAATGCGGGCGGCAAATGCAGACCCTCCCCGGATGCTCGCGTTTCAGGGCTTGAAACGTCATGTTTTCACCCTCCCTAACGAAGCAATGCGAACAGCAGCGCCCTTTCCAGATCGCTTTTGATCGCTTTGAGCGTTTCTTGGCTGTATTGTATCAAAAGAAATGCGAAGCGCTGTTGCTCCCCCGCTCCCAAAGATCCCTCGGCTTGAAGATCGTTTTCTGCTCCAGGCCGTTTCGGAAGCGGATATCGTCAAATTTCTCAACGGAAACCAATAATCCGAACCCATTCCCATTGGAAACAGGTTCGGATTATAAGGGTTTGGTGCCGGTGGCGGGGGTCGAACCCGCACGGTGTCGCCACCGCGGGATTTTGAGTCCCGTACGTCTGCCAGTTCCATCACACCGGCGTTTCGATTGCTTTTTTATTATAACGAATCTTTGCCGGTATTGCAACTGTTTTTTATTTCCTATTTTCTTTTTTCGCCACAGGCAGCCAAATCTCGAAACGGCTCTCCGCCGGATTGGGGTCCAGATAAAGCTCGATATCCGGGCCGTCAGCATATTCATAGCCGGAATCGGGCAGCCATTCGGCGATAATGCGCTGCTCCAGCCGTTGAACGGCCTGAGGCATTGGGCCTTTGCCGGGAAAGATCGCCCAAGTCATGGCGGGAGCCCAATATTCCTCCATTCCCTCTGGCGCAGGCTGATCAGTAGCCGCGGCAATGAAATACTTCCATTGCTCCCGGCTGTCGGCGACGCTGGCCCCGATTATGCCGCCAGGCGCCCCCGGAACGCCGGTTCCGCCTTCTATCAGCGCTATCAGCCGGGGTATGACGCCCTCTGCGGCGGCTTTGGCCCAAAGCTGAGGAACCGTGGTAAAATTCTGCTCCAAATCCTGCTCCAGCGGCTGGGCCAACCCCACGATGCGAAAGGCCGGCTTTTCCTCCACACGATATTCCATTTGCTCCACTCCCTGAACGGTGATTTGAAAGCGGATAGGCGGGTAAGATTTCAGCGTCGCCCCAGGTTTCTGCGCCGCCGAGGGCGGCAGGCCGTGGACGCTCTGAAAGGCCCGATTGAACGCCGTAGGCGAAGCATAGCCATATTTCAAAGCGATATCCAAAATCTTTCGCCCGCCCTGTTGCAGCTCTGCCGCAGCCAGGGTCATCCGCCGCCGGCGGATATACGTCGAAAGGGGCGCGCCGGCCAAGCAGGTAAACACCTTTTGAAAATGAAACGCCGAACAACAGGCCAACCGAGCCGCCTGCTGGTAATCCGGCTGGTCCTCCAAATGTCGCTCGATATATTGCACGGCCTGGTTAAATCTCTCAATCCATTCCACACTATCCGCTCCTTCTCTGTTATCTTACCAGGTTATCCCCGAGAAATCCTCTCTTTTCCCGCTCAATAGGGAGAGCCTGAGCCTACCAAAGACGCGATTCAGGCCGCATATTGTCATGGTTCCAGGGATAAAAACCCCCGCTTGGCGTCGCCGATCATATAGAGGCTGCCGCAGGCCAAAACCATATCCTCCGGGCCGGCTTGCGCCCGGGCCTGGGCGGCGGCTTGCGCCGGGTCCTCAATCGCTTCCACCTGAGAACAATATTCCGCCGCCAGCTCAGCGGCCCGCTGAGCTGGCAGAGCTCGAGGCGCATAAGCCGGCGTGACGGCAATAAATCGGTCCGCCCGCCGGGCCAGCTGAGCCAAGCCATAGCGATAGTCCTTGTCCTCCAGCATCCCCATCACCACGGTCAGTTTTCTGCCCTTATAAATAGTATCCAGCGCTCGGCACAGGCTGTCCACTCCGTCCGGGTTGTGGGCGCCGTCAATCAGGCACAGGGGCCGACGGCACACCGCTTCCTGCCTGCCCCCAAAGCTGGCCCGGCCTATCCCCCGGCTGACATTTTGCCAGCCGACGGGCCAACCGGCCTGTTCCAGCTCTTCGCAAATCGCGCACACAGTGAGAGCGTTGTAAATCTGGTGTTCTCCCAACAGCGGAATGGTCAAGGGTCGGCCTTTGTATCGGATTTGACTTCCCTCTTCGTTGCAGGACAAAATTTCCAGCTGGGGCAAATCCGGAATATTGGGCGAAATTCCCTTTTCCCGGCAGGCGACCAGGATGGTTTCCATGGCCTCTGGCGATTGCTTGGGGTAAATCGCCGCCCGCGCGCCGGGCTTTAGGATCCCGCATTTGGCGGCGGCGATCTGAGCCAGCGTATCTCCCAGATACTTGGTATGGTCATAGGAAATAGAGGTCAGGGCGCAGACGGCAGGAGCCGGGACGGCGTTGGTGGCGTCCAGCCGCCCCCCCATGCCCGCTTCCAGTACGGCGGCGTCGCAGCCCTGCTCCACAAAATAATGAAGGGCCATGGCGGCGTCAAACTCAAATTCCGTCACCCCTTGGCCCTGGGCCTGAAGCTGGCGAAACAGGGGAATCAAAAGATCCGCCTCCGCCGCCAAATCTTCTTTGGAAATCCAATGGCCGTCCAGCTGAATCCGTTCCCGGAAGTCCTCCACATAGGGGGAGATAAACAGCCCTGTCTTCAGCCCGGCGTCCCGCAGGACCGACGCCGTCATCGCCGCCGTGCTTCCCTTGCCGTTGGTGCCCGCGATATGGACCAGCTTCAGCTTATTCTGGGGGTCCCCCAGCAGGCGCAGCAGCGGCTGCACTCGGTTCACCCCATTCCGCTGGCCGATATAGGGAATGGCGTTGATAAAATCCATCGCTTGCTGATAGGTCGTCATATTGAATCATTCCCCTTATTCTAAAAATCCAATTCTACAGTCCAATGCTAAATCCTCTAAGGCGCGGCCCCGGCATAAACAGCCTCCCTTGCCAAAGGGAGGGGGGACCGCCGCCGACAGACGACAGTGGGATTCTTGCCTGATAATTTCACCTTGGGTGGTCAATAAATCTTTGTCGTGGCGCGGCCCCCAAGCAAAACGACAGTTAGGGCCGAGGGCGCCATTGCCCAAGGCCCATAACCGAACTTAGCTTCGCTGCTTGCCTGTCGGGGCATCCCGACCCTGTCGGCGCGCGCCGACCTACATTCCCTTCAAATTCTCTTCCAATTTGGCAATCAGGCTCTTGGCCTTTTCCGCTTTTTCCCGTTCCGCTTCCACAACGGCGGCAGGAGCTTTGGCCACAAAGCTCTCGTTGGCCAGCTTGTTCAAAATGCGCTGCAAATTCTGCTCCGCTTTCTCTTTTTCGGCAGTCAACCGAGCTTTCTCTTTTTCCATATCCACCAGCTCGTTCATGGGGATATAAACCGTGGCGTGACCGGTCACCACGGAAACCGCGCCGTTCAAATCTTCCCCTGGCTCCACGGCTGTCACCTGAGAGCCATAGGCCAGCCGTTCCAGCAGCGGGGCGGCGTCCAGGAAGAGCTGGGTATTTTCCCCGGCAAACATCAGCTTGGCCTTTTTGGAAGGAGGCACGTTCATCTCGCTGCGCCGGTTGCGGATCGCCCGGATCGCCTCCATCAGCTTATCCATCTGCCGCTCTTCCTGCTCGAAGCGCAGCTCTTCCTTGTATTCCGGCCAACGGCTCCGGGAGACGGAAACCGCCTCTTCCCCGTTCTGACGCGGCAGGGCCTGCCAAATTGTCTCGGTGATAAAGGGCATAAAGGGATGCAGCAGCTGCATCACGCCGCTGAGCACATAGGCCAACACCCGCTGCGCTCCCTCATGGGCCTGGGCGTCTTCCCTATTTTGCAGCCGGGGCTTGGTCAGCTCGATATACCAATCGCAGTAAAGATCCCAAATAAACGAATATAACTTGTCCGCTGCCACGCCCAGCTCAAATTTATCCAGATTCTCTGTCACTTCCTTCACCAGGGTGTTATAGCGGGAGAGAATCCATTTATCCTCCAAAGTCAGGCGCTCCGGCAGACCTCCCTGCTCGATGGTCAGGTTCATCTGCACATAGCGGCTGGCGTTCCAGATTTTATTGCAGAAATTCCGGCTGGCCGATACCTTTTCGTCGCTGAAACGGCTGTCGTTGCCCGGGCTGTTGCCGGTGCACAGTGTGAAGCGCAGGGCGTCTGCGCCGTATTTTTCCACAATCTCCAACGGATCAATGCCGTTGCCCAAGGATTTGGACATCTTGCGCCCCTGCGCGTCCCGAATCAAGCCATGGATATAGACCGTGTGGAAGGGAACTTCTCCCATCTCCGCCATGGCCATGCACACCATGCGGGCCACCCAGAAGAAAATGATGTCGTAGCCCGTCACCAGCACGTCGGTGGGGTAAAAATAATCCAGCTCGGGGGTTTTCTCCGGCCAGCCCATGGTGGAGAAGGGCCACAAGCCAGAGCTGAACCAGGTGTCCAGCACGTCTTCTTCCTGGCGGATATGCTTGCCGCCGCAGGCTTCGCACTGCTGGACGTCGTCTCGGCTGACGGTGACATGGCCGCAGTCGTCGCAGTACCAAGCGGGAATCTGATGGCCCCACCACAGCTGCCGGGAGATGCACCAATCGTGAACGTTTTCCATCCAGTTCAGATAAATTTTCGAGAAGCGCTCGGGCACAAACTTCACCCGGCCCTCCTTCAGCACTCGGACGGCCTCTTCAGCCAGAGGCTTCATTTTAACGAACCACTGAGAGGATGTGACAGGCTCCACTGTGGAGCCGCAACGGTAGCACTGGCCCACATTGTGGTCATAATCCTCGGTTTTCACCAGGGCCCCGGCGGCGTCCAGGTCTGCCAAAATGGCCTTCCGGGCTTCATAACGGTCCATCCCTTGGTATTTGCCGCCGTTTTCGTTGATTTTAGCGTCGTTGTCCAAAATCAAAATCTGCTCCAATCCGTGCCGCTGGCCCATTTCAAAGTCGTTGGGGTCGTGGCAAGGGGTTACTTTGACGCAGCCCGTGCCAAAATCCTTTTCCACATATTCATCCGGGAAAATGGGCAGCTCCCGGCCGAGCAGAGGCAAAAGAGCGTGCTTGCCGTGAAGATGGAGATACCGCTCGTCCTCTGGGTTGACGGCGACGCCGGTATCGCCCAAAATGGTTTCGGGCCGGGTGGTGGCGATAATCATATCCTCCCCGGTCTCCTTCACCTTGTATTTGATGTGCCACAAATGGCCCTTTTGCTGGGCGTATTCCACCTCGGTATCCGAAAGGGCGGTGGCGCAATGGGGGCACCAGTTGATAATCCGATGGCCCCGGTAGATCAAGCCCTTTTGATACAGGTTTTCAAACGCCTGACGCACCGCCTTAGAGCAGCCTTCGTCCATAGTGAAGCGGCTGCGCCGCCAGTCTGGCGAGGCGCCCAGCTTTTTCTGCTGGTCCAGAATCCGGCCGCCGTATTGCTCCTTCCACTGCCACACTCGGTTAAGAAATTCCTGCCGCCCCAAATCATAGCGAGTTTTCTGCTCGTTTTCCCGCAGATACTCCTCCACTTTGATTTGGGTGGCGATGCCGGCATGGTCCATCCCCGGCGCCCACAGGGCGGAATACCCCTGCATCCGCTTCTGGCGAATCAGCGTATCCTGCAAAGTCACGTCAAAAGCGTGGCCCATATGCAGTTGTCCGGTGACGTTGGGCGGCGGCATTACAATGGTATAGGGCTTTTTCTTCGCGTCTACCTCCGCCTCAAAACAGCCGTTTTCCTCCCAGAAATGGTAAATTTGTTGTTCCGTCGCTTTGGGGTCATAGACCTTTTCCAGTTCTTTCGCCATGCTGTTCACTCCTTATCTTCTTCAAAAATGTTGAAACGAGCCTGGCGGCCAAGCCGCCTTTTGCGCCGGCGGGGATTGAGAACAAAAAAGCCTCCGCCCCGCAAAACATTACGGGACGGAGGCGACTATTCGCTTCCGCGGTACCACCCATATTCGCGCCCAAGGGCGCGCGCTCAAAGCGCCAAACAGCGCTTTGCCCTTAACGCGGGCCAAACGGCGGGGCCTACTGCAAATGTTCAGCCTGCGGCTCAGGGACCACCTTCCCGACGCGCCTTACGGACGCTCGCACCACCCGCGCCCTCTCTGCGCTGCAACGCGCCGGTACTCCAACCCTTCACAGCCTTTATACCGCTTTATTCTATCAGCGCCAGCGGAAAATGTCAACGGTCAAATTTTGTCTGGCGGAGAATCGGGCTCCCCTTGGCCGTCCTGATCTGGCGGATCCTGTTGGTCCGGCTGGTCTTGCTGAGTCTGGCTCTGAGCGGGGGCTGCCGGGGTCAGCCAAGCCCTGATCTGCCCGCTCCCATATCGAGCGAAAAGGATGATAACCCCCGTCGCCAGCACAGCCGCCGCAAAGGCAGCCCCTCGCAGCCCCAAAGGCGTATACGCCATGCTGATGCCCGTTTTCTCGTATTTTCTCTCCAGCCGTTCCATCTCTGGGGCGTAAAGGCGGGTTTCCAGCGCGATGAGCGCCAGCCATTCCGCCAGTAGCACGCCCACGGCTTTGACGGCGGTCCAACTGGAAAAATCGTCGATCAACATGGGCAGGCACAGCCAAAACCAAAGCGCAATCAGGGCCAGCTTACAGCCGTTGTATAAAACCGTCCGCCCCAAACGCTTTTTCCAAAGCTTGTCCATCTCATATTTGAAAATGGCCTTCAAGGCCTCCTTGGAAAGATCGGCCTCTTCGATCCGGCGGCCCTTTTCGTGAAAGAGTTCCGCCGCCTCTTCCTCTTCTGGGCTGGGAGAAGGGTTTCTCTCCGGCGGGGAGCCCGCCCACCCCTCTGACCGGCCGCCTGACTCGACTGGTTTTTCCGCAAAGGGCCAAGGCCGCTCGTCGCTGTCCAGCGGCACATTTTGATGAGCGCCGTCTCGACGGTTGACAAAAAACAGGCAACCGTTGGCCAGGTCCAGCCGGTCCGCCGGCTGCTCCCACAGCAAACGCGGCGGCCCGCCGGCCAGCGGCGCGGCCCAGATTCGTCCCGTCCGCCGGGCGATGTAAAAGGCGTGATCCCAATAACAGTTGATTTGCTCGGCTTCTCCCAGCGTCAGCCTTCTGGTTCGGCCGTCCGTCGGGTCCATCAAAACGATCTCCCAATCCTGGTCCCGTTTCGGCTGGGCAATCAAAGCCCGCTGCATGACCAGGTAACCCCGATAAACCTGGAGCTGACAAAGCCCCGGCGCCGTCGTCAGCATCTCTTCCCGCCTGGTTCGGAAATCATATTCCATCAGCGTTTTCTGGTCCCCGCCGGCGGACAGGATGTAATAGAGCTTGTCCTCGTTTGCAGCGGCCCATTCCAGCGTTTGGCCGGGGGTTGTTTTTTGAATCACCCGAGAATATTGCAGATCCTGGCTCAGCTGATAGAGAAACGTCTGCTGATGTTGATTGATCAGAATGATGAAAACAGAATCCTGGTTGACAGTAAAGGACTGCACTTCGTCTCCGTTTCCGCCCAAAATCCGCCGTTTTTCCCTGCCGTCAAACAAACAAGTCCACAACGAGCGGTCCTCCGTCTGATAAAAAACCCGGCCATAGCGGGGGCCCAGGCAAAAGGCTTCCACCGGCCCGGGCACAATTTTTTCGTCGCTGTCGTCGGTGAGGCGATACAGAGCGCAGCGGTCTTGGTCGTTGATTAAAAAGCAGACGTCCTGAACCATCTGGACGCCTCTGTTGGCGCCGCCGTTTTCTTCGTTCAGCCGCCCGATGTCGATTTCGTTCATAACTCCTCCTCCCCGTTGGTTATGGTATCAGTATATCCCAAAAAAGACCCGGTGTAAATCCCGGAAAAGCCGAAAAAACAGGCCGATTTCTTGACGCCGTCTCCCCTTATCCCTTATAATGAGTCTCATTCGAAAACAGGAGGAAGATTGAAATGAAACGTTTTTGCGCCCTTTTTCTCGCTTTCGCTCTGCTGACCGGCACAATCGCCGGCGCGGCCCTTTTCCCCGACGTGCCCCAGGAACACTGGGCCGCCCAGTATATCAGCGCCGCCAACGACCAAGGCTGGGTGCAAGGCATGGAGGACGGCTCCTATGCCCCCGGCCAAAACCTGACCGCCGCCCAGTTTCTCTCCATGGTATGCAACGCCTTTTTCCCTGAGCGGCTGGCGGAAGAGCCCCAAGGCGCCGCCTGGTTTTCCCCCTCTTGGTCCCTTTCTCAGCGCTTGGGCCTGAGCCAAGGCTCTGGGCTGAGCCAAACAAACCTATCGCAGCCCATCAGCCGCAACGATATGGCTCAAGTGATTTTTAACGCCCTGATTGCCGCCGACGTGGATCTGGACCATATCGCAGGCGACGAAGCCTCGGGCTTTTCCGATTGGGGCCAGATTCCTTCCTCCTATTATCCGGCTATTTCCGCCTCATACCGTCTGAGCATTCTAAACGGCAAACCTGGCAACGTTTTTGGCGGCCAAGAGCCGATGACCCGAGCGGAAGCTGCCGCCGTGCTGTGTCGTATGTCTGACGCTGTGGAAAAAGACCGGCAAAACAAGCCCATGGACGTCTCCGCTCAGGTGCTGGAGCTGGTGAACCAGGAGCGGGCCAGGGAGGGGCTTTCGCCTCTGGCCTTGGATGAAAAGCTGACCGAATCCGCCCTGATCCGGGCCGGCGAGCTGAAAATCAACTTTTCCCACACCCGGCCCGACGGCTCCCCTTGCGGCACGGCGCTGGATGAAACCGGCGCTTACGACGGCGCCTCCCGCTCAGGCGAAAACATTGCCGTCGTTTATGGCGACGCCAAAACGGTGGTCAACGCCTGGATGGACTCGCCGGGCCATCGCAGCAATATTCTGGACCCCGGTTTTACCCACATGGCTTCCGCCCGGTGCGGAAACTTTTGGGCCCAGATGTTTATCGGCCGCCATTGAACGGCGCAAAAGAGAACGCCGCTTGCAAGGCTTTTGTTCGGCTGTAGCCTCTTGCTTTTTGAGCCGCTTCCGCTTATAATAAGAACTGTTGTTTTATCTGCGGCCAAGCCTTTCCGCCGCGGAAACGCCCATAGATAGCGAGGTTTATACTATGAATCAAAAAGAAGTCAGCGAGCTGAGGCGCCGCTTCCGCCCAGACCAAAGCGCCATCAGCCGCATCTACGGCTGCTATGTCAACAGCGGCAAGGAAGTGGTTTCCTATATCGACGAATCTCTGGGGACGATGCCCCAGGAAGAGGCCGAACAATATCTGAACTTGCTGAAAAAGACCCTGTCCGGCTCTCTGGGAAAAAATTTGATCGATATTGTGTTTTCCACAGACCAGGTGACGGACGGCGAGGAACACCGACGGCTTATGGCCCTGCGGGACTCTGCGCTGAAGGACGGCCAGCTTCGCCAGGAATTTTACCAAAAGATCATCGAAACGTTGGATATGGGGGACAGCAATTATCTGATCCTGCTGGCCCACGACGCTTATGACGCGCCCTATCGAGGCAAAGACGGCTCGGTTCAGGCAGACGCCTCGGACCGGGTGTTTTCCTATCTCGTCTGCTGCGTCTGCCCGGTGAAGGAGGGCAAGCTGGAACTGGGCTATTGCCCTGGCGAAAATGAATTTCACAACTGCGCTCCCAGCCAAATCGTCTCTCCGCCGGAGCTGGGCTTCCTGTTCCCCGCCTTTGACGACCGGGCCGCAAACATTTACAACGCTTTGGCTTATTCCCGCAAAGCGGACCAGCTGCACCAGGAATTTTTGGACGCCATTTTCCACACGGAACCGCCCATGTCCGCCGGAGAACAAAAAGAGGCGTTTCAGGCCGCCCTCAGCGAGGCTCTGGAGGGGGCTTGCAGCCTGGAGGTGGCTCAGGCCGTCCATGAGCGCCTGACCGAGCGCATTGAGGAGCACAAGGAACACAAAGACCCGGAGCCTCTTTCTGTGACGGCCGACGAAGTGGGCCGCATTCTCCAGGACTGCGGCGTGGGCGAAGAGCAGGTTGCCGCCTTCTGCGAAAGCTGCGGCCGACAGTTCGGCAAAAACGCGGCTCTCAGCCCAGCCAACCTCATCGACAGCAAAAAATTCGAGGTCAAAACCGGAGACGTCGTGGTGTCGGTGGAGCCGGAACGCAGTTATTTGGTGGAAACCAGGATGATAGACGGGAAAAAATATCTTTTGATTCCTGTGGACGACAGCCTTGAAGTCAACGGCCTGTCCATCGACAAAATCTAACGCCGGCCCGCCGACAAATCTCTAAATCAAAACCGCCGAGGACAAACGGCAGTCCCCGGCGGTTTTTCATCGGCCGTTTTTTGCGGCCGTTTTTTGCATTTCTTTTATTTATGCTCCTTCAACCAGCTGATCGCGCAATGGGCGTAAATGGCGGCGCCGATGTGCAGCGCGTCTTCGTTGAACAGCACCTTGGGGTTGTGGTTGGAAATCCATTTGGATTTATCTTCCACACCAGCGGACAACCAGAAGATCTGGCCGGGCACCGCCTGGCTGAAATAGGCGAAGTCCTCTGAGCCGGAACCCCGCTGTTTGTTGCGCAACTGCTTTTCCGTCCCCACAATATCAGCGGAATATTTCAACATATCGGCGGTGAATTCCGCGTCGCAATATGTGGCGGGAGAAGAGAACAGCCAGTTGACTGTGGCGCTGCCGCCGAACATAGCCGCCGTCTGAACGCTCACTTCCTCCAACCGGCGCTTGAGCATATCGGTAAGCTCGCCGTTGAAGCCCCGGATCGTGCCTTTGAGCACGCCCTCGTCCGGGATGATGTTGGTGGCGTCGCCAAACTGCATAGCGCCCACGGTGAGCACGCACTGCTCGGCAGGGTCGGCTTCCCGGGCGATCAGCTCCTGCAGGGCCAGGTGGATATGAACGCCGATGTTGATGGGGTCCACGCCCCGGTGGGGAGCCGCGCCGTGGCTGCCTTTACCCTTGACATGAATCTCAAAGCCGTCGGCAGAGGCCATCACATACTCTGTGCCATAGTGAATTTCGCCCACTTCGCCGGTGGAACCGATATGAATGGCGAAGGCCGCGTCCACATGGGGGTTTTCCAGCACGCCAGCGTCGATCATGGCCTTGGCGCCGCCGAAGGTTTCCTCATTGGGCTGGAACACCAGCTTAATTGTCCCTTCAATCTCGTCTTCCCGCTCCTTCAGCAGCTTGGCGGCGCCCAGCATCATAGCCATATGGGTGTCGTGGCCGCAGGAATGCATAGCGTTGGGGTTTTTAGAAGCGAACGGCAGGCCCGTTTCCTCCGGCATGGGCAGCGCGTCCATATCGCCTCGGATGATGATGCACTTGCCCGGCTTTTTGCCGCCGGCAATGGCTACCAGACCGCATTTGCAGATCTCTTGAGGCTGATATCCCATAGCCTCCAGTTTTTCCCGCACATACTTGACCGTCTCCGGCAACTCGTCCCGCACCTCGGGATACATATGGAAATGACGGCGGTTTTCAATCAGCTCGGACTCAATTTCCTTGGCTCTTTTCAGAAATTCGTTCATAGCTTTCTTCCTCCTCGCTTGTCCCGCCTTGGCGGGCCCTGATCGATAATTCCGTTTCATTGTATCACAAAACTCTCGCAAAATCAAATCGCTTTCCGGCGTTCCCCCAGGCTCCAAGCCCGCAGCTCGTCGTTGGTAGAATCGCGGCTGGCGACGAATCCAATGGGCGTCCGGCTGTTTTTTCGAATATGGACGCACAGGGCCAAGCCGTCCTGGCCGGGCAGACCCAAATCCAACAGAATCCGAGCGGAAGCGGCTGGTTTCTTCGGTTTGGCCGCCAAAGCAACGCCTGCGCGCCAACGACGACGCAAGCCGATAGCCTTTGTCCAGAAACGGCCCCGCTGGGCGGCGGGCCGCGTTTTAGGGCCCTTCCATGGTTTATCTCCTCTCTGCCGGCTCCACCTCTATGATTTTTGTAGCCGCCGTCTGAACAAAAGCGGCGTCGTGTTCGACCAACAACAGAGAGGGGCCGCTTTCCAACACCGCTTCCTCCAGTTGAAGGCGCGAAGCCAGATCGATATAGTTCAGCGGTTCGTCCCACAGGTAGAGGTGGGCCGGTTTGCAGAAGCTCAGGGCCAACGCCGCCTTTTTTCGCTGGCCTTCGCTCATCTGCTGCATAGGGCGCTCCAAGTCCTTCCGCTCCAATCCCAGCTTGCGCAGCAGAGCCAGCAGCAGGCTTTCGTCGGCGCCCTGGTCCCGAGCCAACTGGCGCAGCTCTCCCTGCATCCTGCCGGTATCCTGCGGGACGACGGCCAGCTCCAACCCGGGCGCCCGGTAAAATTCCCCGGTATATTCCGCCTCCTCGCCGGCGCACAGCCGCAGCAGAGTGGTTTTTCCCGCGCCGTTGGGGCCGGTCAGCGCCGCTCTGTCCCCCGGTTCAATCACAAAATCCAGCGGCTTGCAAACCGGGCGACCGCCATAGCGCAGGACTAGATTCCGCGCCTGAATCAGCCGAGGCCGGCTGGAAGTCAGAGGCCGCAGGGTCAGCTTGGCCTCCAGCTCGGCGTCTTGAAGCAGCCCCGCCTTTTCCTCGATCTGGCGTTCCTGACGCCGCTGAATGTTTTTGGCCCGCTGCATCATCTTGGCGGATTTATGGCCGATATATCCCCGATCAGGCCGCAGACCGGAATTGCGGCTCCCCTTTTTGCCGCGCTCTGTGGCGTCCGACCAGCTCGCCGTTTGCCGGGCGGCTTGCTCCAGCTGGCGGATTTCTTTTTTCAGCTTTTCGTTTTTACCCTTTTCAAAGGCGTCCCGTCTATCCCAATCCAGCTTCCAGGCAGAGTAATTGCCCGCCTGCACCTGAACGCTTCGCCGGTTGACGCTGAGAATATGGTCGACGCAGCCGTCCAGTAAAGCTCTGTCATGGGAGGCCAGGATAAATCCGCCCTTGCTCCGCAGATAGTCCGCCAGCCGGCGGCGGCCCAAGGCGTCCAGGTGGTTGGTGGGCTCGTCGATGAGAGGAAACGCGCCAGGCCGCAAAAATAGGGCGGCAATCAAAATTTTGGTCTGCTCCCCGCCGCTCAAGGTATCAAAAGGCCGGTCCAAAGCCTCTTCCGGCACATTCAGCAGGTTCAGCTCTCGCCGCAGCCGCCATTCCTCAGCGCCGGCGGCCGCTTCCAAAGCCGCCTGGCCTGCCGGCGCGGTTTTGTCCCGCGGCGCCCAGGGGAAATAGACAAAATTCACCCCGGCTTGAATCAATCCGGCATATTCATACCGCCCCTCCAGCAGGCGGAGAAAGGTGGTTTTGCCTCGACCGTTGCGGCCGATGAGCCCCAGCTTCCATTGCGTGTCCAGCTGAAAGCTGACATTTTCAAACACATGGTCTGGGCTGCCCTCATATCCGAAAGTCAGATTTTGTATCGAGATCAAAGACATCAAGCGTCTCTCCTTTGCACTATAAATGAAGCAGAATACCGTTTGGGCGCAAAAAAAGCCGCGGGAAAGTTGATTTCCCGCGGCCGGAACGCTAAAACAAAGCGACCCTATCCATTGGATAGAACGCCAAAGCCGGTATTCTGCGCGTCAAACTTTCCTTGCTGAGGCAAAGCAAATAAAAGGCCCTGCGGCCCCTTCGCCATGCCCTATTCGTTTTTCAGCAAGCAGTTTTCCGCACACTTTCAGCTCCAATCTTTTTTCACTCTACGCCGGCCTAAGCCGGCTTACATTCATTAAAGCACATTCCCCCCCTCTTGTCAACCCCTCCCCCGGCGAAGAGAGAGACGAAAAAGCGGCGGTTTGGCGCTCCTTGCGCCTCAAAACCGGGAGTTTTTCGGCGCATTTGGGCAAGAAAATACGCCGCCTCTGCCACATGAGTTTCCGGTTTTGGTTGAGCCTGCCGATTATCCAGGCGATTCGCTTTTCCCGCCCGGCTTCGGTTTTTGCGTCGAGATAAGCCCGCGTATCGGTCTTCTGAACCGAAGGAGACATGGATTGAAAATGGGAGCAGGTCGGCTCCCGCCCCTCCAGCGCTGCCAAAAGCGCCGCGTTTTGCCTCTCGCCAACCGCCGCCGGAGGAGGTTCGTCCCATCGGCCGTTTTTTGGAGCGTCCTCCAGGGCTTTCCCAGCCTTCGTCGTCTTGGGTCTGCCGGTTTTGCCAAACAGCAGCCAAACGCTGGGGCCGGGCCGACAATGCGCAAAAAGCTATGCCCTAAACTCCCCCTGGTTTCTAAATTCCATGAGCTCCTCCGTCATTCCCGCTCCCCTTCCCCAGCTTCCAGGCAGCGCTGGAGAAATTGCAACACGTCGTCATAAACCTGCTCTTTGTTGATTTCGTTGAGCATTTCATGGCGTCCGCCGGGATAGAGCTTGAGCTCCACCCGCTCCATGCCCGCTTGGCAAAAATGATCATAGACCTTTTTCACGCCCCGGCCATAATCGCCCACCGGATCCCGGTCGCCGCTGATCATCAGCACCGGCAAATCCTTGGGCGCGCCTTCAAACGCGGCTTTTTTGTTGGCTCGGTAGACGCCGGTGGACAGGTCCCCAAAGGCGCTGGCCGAAAAGACAAAGCCGCAATAAGGGTCCGCCATATAGCTCTCCACCGTCCGGCTGTCCCGGCTCAGCCAATCAAAGGGGGTCTGAGGCTTGCGCACAGCGCCGTTGAAGCCGCCAAAGGCCAATCGATCCAACAGCTTGCTGGGCTTTTTGGAACCCCGGCTGCCGGAGAGCTTTTTGACCGCCGCGGCCACAGGCGCCAAGGGCTGACCGGCGCCGGCGCCGCTGATCACCGCTCCGGTCAGCTCCTGGCCATATCGGGTCAAGTAAAGCCGGGCTGCAAAGGAACCCATACTGTGACCCAACAAGAAATAAGGGACGCCTGGATATTTGCCGCTGATGTAAATGGCGAAAAGATGAAGATCCGTCACCAGGCTGTCGAAGCCGTTGCGGGCGGCCAGATAACCCAGCCCCCCTTCCGGGGCTGAGCGCCCGTGGCCGATATGGTCGTTGCCGCAGGCCGCAAAGCCGTTGCTCGCCAGAAACCGCATGAAATCGTCATACCGACCGATATGCTCCGCCATGCCGTGAGCAATCTGCACCACGCCTCGAGGCCTCTGGTCCTTTGGCGCATAAATTTTGGCATAGACGATATCCGATCCATTGGAGGAAGGAAATTGATGTTCCCGCACTTCATATTCCTGCATAATCCTTTGTACCCCCCGCCGCCCAAGGCTGGGGTTCCCCTTTCCTGTCATTTTGCAACGTTTCGGCGTTTTGAGGCCGGACTTTTTTTATAGAAAGCGCTTTCCGCCCCTTTCGACCACAAACGAAATATGGTATAATATCTGCGAGAGCGATCGATCAAGCGGCTGGAAAATCCGCCGAACGAAGCGAGGCCTGGGGAAAATGGAACCATTTTATGGGGCCGCGCTCTCGCTGTTTTCAATTCTATCACATTTGCACGCCAGAAAAAACACGCACTTTCCCGTTTTTTTGTAAACCTTTTGCGACGGCGGAAAAGGCGGAAAATATTTTGTTCCGCCGTGAACTTTTTTCCCGCCGTTTCCATCTAATAAATAGAGAAAGATACCAAGAGTTCTTTTGGTTTGGGAGATTAAAGCTATGACGAATCAAATGTTTCAAAATTCTTCTGTCCCCCGGATGTCCCGGGCGGCTTGGGCCAGGCGGCGCAGGCGTATGCTCCGCAGACGGGCCTTTTTCATCACTTCTATTCTGTTGGTAGCGGCGCTGGGCGGCGTCACCCTGTCCGCCGCCATCGAGCGATTTCCCGTTCGCTCTGTGCCTCCCGCTTCCCCTGTCTCTGCGGAGCCGCAGCAGACGGCGGTTTTGCCGGAGCCGCCAGAGCCTCCTTTGGCTGTTTTTGAGAATCTCGCCCTGCCCGCCGAGCCGAAAACCCAACCGGCGCCGGAAAGCGGCTCTGGCGCAGGACGCCGGCCCACAGGCTATGACTACAGCCAGCCTGTGCCCGAAAGCGCGGCCGCAGAGGATGATTTTTTCGACAATGCGTTATTTTTCGGCAATTCTATTACAGATGGTATCTTCCGATTTGGTATTTGTCCTGGCTCTACGGTCTATGCCAAAAACGGTCTGACCGTGGCCGACGCCCTGTCCGAACCAATCGTGCCCCAGGGGCCAGGCAAAATTTCCGCAGCTCAGGCCCTGGAAGGGCAATCCTTTGGCAAGGTCTATTTGATGTTCGGCATGAACGAGCTGGGGTGGTCCAGCGAAGAGGTCTTTATCCAGCGTTACAGCGAACTGATCGACCAGATTTGGCGGCTCCAGCCCGAAGCCGTCGTTTATGTGCAGAGCATCCTGCCTGTCACTGCGGCGAAATCCGCCGACGATTCCCCGTTTACCAATGAACGAGTCGACCGTTTCAATCAACTGCTTCGGCAGATGTGCGCCGAAAAACACGCCCTCTTTTTGGATATCCATGCCGCTCTGGCCGACGAAACGGGCGCTCTGCCCGCCGACGCCTCTGGCGCCGACGGCATTCACATCAAAAAATCTGCATACGAGACCTGGTTTGCCTATGTCCAAACACATATTTGGGGAGGAAAATAGCAATGAAACGCACGAGACGCTCTGGGCTGCTGTGGGCTCTTTGGCTGATCCTGCCGCTGACCCTGACCGGCTGCCAGGGGGAGGCGGAGGCCAAAAACCCGCCGCCGGCAGAGCTGGCCGCCGCCCTGATGGAGGGCTTGGAATTTGACGATCAGCCCGAACAAGTTGACCAGGACGCCGCCATGACGGTGTTGGGGCTGGACGGCTGGCAGGACAAAACAGAAGACTGCGCCGCCTACATGGGCTCGGGAGCCACGCCGGAGCAAATTGTTGTCCTGCGGGCCGCCGATGAAGAATCCGCCCAACAGATGGCCCAATCGCTGGAGCAATCCTATCTGCGGCAGCTGAAAGACAGCTTTGCCGATTACGCTCCGGCAGAAACGCCGAAAATTGAAGACGCTCGGCTGGAGACCCGGGGCCGAACGGTGGCCTTATGCGTCTGCCCAGACGGCGAAGCCGCTCAAACCATACTGGATAAAGAGCTCTAACCTGCCGCGTCCTTCCCCAGCCGCATAGAGGGCCGGCGCAAAACCGCTAAAATCGCCTGCGGCAAAACCGCAAGCCACGCCTTTGGGGACAGGAGAATGAACCGGCCTTGAATAAAATGGACAGTCCGCTCTACAACGAATTCATCCAGTTCGTGGGCGAGCGTCAAAATGATTTTTACCGCCTGGCCTTTCGGTATACCCACGACCAGCAGGCGGCGCTGGATGTGGTGCAGGAGGCGCTGGAAAAGGCCCTGCGGGGCTTGGGCGGCCTGCGCCAACCAGAATATATGAAAACCTGGTTTTACCGCATACTGGTGAATGAAAGCTTGACTTATCTGCGCCGCCGCAAAAAGGAGGCTCTGCCTTTGGCCGAGGCCCTGGAGGCCCTGCCCGCCGGTCTGCCGCCGGATATCGCCCAAACCCTGGATCTTCACGCCGCCATTGACGCCCTGGAACCCAAGCTGAAAACGGTGGTAATGCTCCGCTTTTTTGAAGATATGAAATTTGCGGAAATATCTGAGGTAACGGGCGTTAATATCAACACGGTAAAATCCCGGCTCAGCGCGGCTCTGCGCCGCCTGCGCCTCTCCCTGGAGGAGGAATCTTTATGACAAAAGAACAGCTGAAGCAGCTGCACCAAAGCATCCCCCTGCCGCCGGAGTTGGCCGGCTTGGTGGCCGAAACCATCGCCGCCGCTCCTTTTCGCCAGCGCCGCCGATCCGGCTGGAAAAAGACGATAGCCGCCTTCGCCGCTTGCCTGTGCTTGTTCGCCCTTTCCGTCAACCTGAGTCCGGCCTTTGCCGCCAGCCTTTATGAGCTGCCTTTGGTGGGCGACGTGGCGATGCTGTTCACCTTCCGCGAAACCCGGCAGACGGACGAAGCCAAAAACGTAGTCATCCGAGCGCCGGCTCTGCGGGGCGTGGGCGACACCGCTTTGGAGCAGCAAATCAACGACCGTATCGCCGAGCGAATTGATTTGCTCCAGCAACAAGGGGACCAAATGGCTCAGGATTATTTGGAGGCCTACAACGCCACCAAGGGCGAAAACGACCCTGCGTTTTGGAAGGTGGAAATCAACATCGGCTATCAAATGAAATATTCCTCGCCGGAGACAATTTCCTTTGAGCTGTATTTTGCCACCTCGGCGGCCAGCTCCTTTGAGCAACAATATTTTTATAACATCGACCTGCATACCGGCCGAGACTTGACCCTGGAAGATCTGCTGGGGCCCGATTACCTCTCTCTCTGCAACCAAGCGGTGGAAGAAGGCATGGCCCGCCGCTTGGCCCAGGACCCCAACGCTTTTTATTACAGCCTGGAAGACGATATTTTAGAGGACGACGAATTTGCGTTTCGTTCCATCCGCCCGGATCAGCCCTTTTATATCAATCACGCCGGCAACCCGGTGATTGTGTTTGAAAAATACGAAATCGCTCCGGGTTATATGGGCGCGCCGGAATTTGAAGTGCGGGCCCAATGACGGCCCAGAGGAGCAAACCATGAAACAGACCACTCTTTGCTATATCGAGCGGCCCGGTCAATATTTAATGCTCCATCGCGTCGCCAAAGAGCAGGACGAAAACCGGGACAAATGGATTGGCGTCGGCGGCAAATTTGAGGAGGGCGAAAGCCCGGAGGAATGCCTGCTGCGGGAGGTCCGGGAGGAAACGGGCCTAACCCTGACCCGCTGGCGCTACCGGGGCCTGGTCACCTTTGTCTCCGATCAATGGCCTTCTGAGCAGATGCACCTATTCACCGCCGACCAATATACCGGCCAGACGACCGCCTGCGACGAGGGGGAACTGGCCTGGGTGGAGAAAAGCCGTATCCCTTCCCTGCCGCTTTGGCAGGGGGACAAGCTCTTTTTCCGCCTGCTGGAGCAGGAAATCCCTTTCTTTTCGCTGAAATTGGTTTACCAGGGAGAAACCCTAATTTCCGCCGCGCTAAACGGCAAACCGATGCCGCTGGAGGAGCAAAAAACAGTCGTCTTCCGACCGATCGAATTGGAAGACGCGGAAACTTTTTGGAACCTGCTGAACGCTCTGGACGCCGAAACCAATTACATGATGTACGAGCCTGGCGAGCGGCGGCAGCGCGCCTCTATGCAGGAATTGAAAGACGATCTCCGGCGCAACGTGATAGATGGAGCGGACTTTCTGCAAATTGCCGCGGACGGCGCCCAAATCATCGGTTATTTGCGGGCGGAGCGGGGCAGATTCAACCGCATTGCCCATACGGCCTATCTGACAGTCGGCATTTTACGGGCTTACGGCGGCCGAGGAATTGGCGCGGCTTTTTTTCAACAGGCGGAGGCTTGGGCAAAAAAAGCGGGCGTTACCCGTCTGGAACTGACGGTGGAATGCCACAATGAAGCCGCAAGGCGTCTCTACCAAAAAAGCGGCTTCCAGATAGAGGGCGTCCGACAAAAATCCATGCTGGTAGACGGACGTTTTATAGATGAATACTATATGGCCAAACTTCTGTAAGAAATGATAACAAACCAAAAACCTCAGTCCGAACGCGCTCGGGCCGAGGTTTTTCCATTTCATTTCAGTTTTCATAGACCCGCAACACGCTGTTGGGGTTGACGGCGGACAGCAGACTGTGGATATTTTGGTCGATGAAATCCGCCAGCTCAAACAGGGAGAGAAAGGCGTCGCCGTCCCGGCCCAACAACGTAACCTGGTCAAAAAGCTGGCAATCAATATCCGTCACGTCCACAAAGCATTGATCCATGCAAACCCCAAGATACCGGGTTCGTCGCCCCTTTACCAGCACCGGCCCTCCCGCCAGAGCCAAGGGCCGGTTGAGCCCGGCGCTGTATCCAATGTCCACCGTGGCTACTGTCGTCGGTTTTTGGGCCGTGAAGTGGCGCTGATACCCCACGCTTTCCCCTGGCTCAATCCGCCGGATATTGGTGATAAAAGCCCGCCAAGTCGCAGGCTCCTCCACCCCCAAGGGGTTTTCCCGGCTTTGAAGATTGCTGTAGCCCAGATACAGGCTGCCGCAGCGCACGTGCGTGCAATGGCTCTCAGGAAGCCAAACTGTGGCGGCGGTGGCGGCGCTGTGGACATAGGGCGGCCGGATTCCCCGGGCCTCCATCTGCTCCACCCCCTGTTGGAAGAGCGCCAGCTGCCGCCGGGTATAATCGCTGCCAGGCTGATACGCTGTGGCATAGTGGGTGAAAACCCCCGCAATTTCCAGATTGCCCAAGCCCAGTACGCAATCCAACAATTGGTCCAGCTCCATCCCCGGTTTGACGCCCACGCGCCCCATACCGGTTTCCAGCTTGATTTGGATTTTCCCAATTTTACTCAATTCTCGACAAGCCTGACTAAATAACTCCGCCGTCTCCCGATTGAAAACGGTCGGCTGCACGTCGTACTGAGCGGCATACGGAATGGCATGAGGCGGCAACCCGCCCAAAATCATCAAGTCGGTTGGGATATTCGCCTGGCGGATCTGGATGGATTCCTGCAAATTGGCGTTGGCCATCAGCCGCACGCCGCACCGTTGGCTCAGCGTCCGGGCCACCTCCGCCGTGCCCAGCCCGTAGGCGTTGCCCTTAACCACAGGAATAAGATCCCGCCCAGGGCCGATATGCCGGCGTATCCGCGCCACATTGCGCTCGATTGCGCCCAAATCCACCTGTAGATAGGAATGATAGTGCTCCAGATCCATAAACTGCTCCCTCGTCTCCGCCCAAACAGGGCCTTTCCTCATTTTGCTTTTTGCTTCATCTGTATGTGCGGACGCAGGAGATTATGTCATGTCACCAGGTAAAGGGCGTTTCGCTCCAAATAGCCACGCACTCCTCCTCGTCCCCGTTGTTTTTCAGATAATGGAGAATTGTGCTCTCAAAATAGACGCTGTCCCCTGGATAGAGCACATATTCCTCATCTTCGGTAATCAGCCGCAGAGCGCCGGACAGAATATACCCGCATTCGGCCCCGTCATGGCTGGCCAACACAGGCTGCTGATCCTCCGCTTCCCGCCGAAAAACCACCCGATACATCTCCACCCGTCGGTCCGGGTCGGGGGTCAGCAGGCTGTATTGGTTGACGCCGCCGGAAATCATTCGATGCCGGCCTGCTCTGGTCAGCGTCACCTTGTTTTTCGGTTTATCTTCCTCAAAAAACACCGAGACGCTTTCGCCCAAAGCGCTGCACAGCTTCCAGAACACATAAATCGAGGGCACAGTGGTATTTCGCTCAATCTGGCTGATCATACCCGGGCTCACTCCGGCCTTTTCTGCCAGCATGGCAATGCTCATGCCCTTGTCCTTGCGACATTTCTTAAATTTAGCGCCAAAATCAATATTCATAAAAACCCCTTTATCCTTCTGCGCCCGCAGACGCTTCCGTCAACCTAATCATACCCCAAACCGGTGGCAAAATCAAGCCTTTGACCAGCCTCCTCTCGTTCCGATAAGCCCCGCTCGATTCGCTTTCCAATTTTTATTAAAGCGCTGCAATGCGCGGCGCCCTGTTAGAAGAGCTTTGTTTCACAACGAATACCTTGTCGGCTTGTCGCCGAATTCGGACGAGGCTACTTCCCATCAAACGCTTGAAAAGGGTCTGAGGCTATGATATCATATGGGACAGACGACAAAGCAGCGGACGAAAAAAGACGCCAAAAAGGAGAAGCTATGGGACAAAAAACAACCGGCGCAGTTTCCCGGGAAATTTTGCGCACAGAACGCCTGCGGCTGCGGGAGCTGACCGAGGCGGACCTGCCCGCCTTGGCGAAAATCATGCAAGACCCCGTCGCCATGGCGGCCTATGAAAAAACCTATTCCGACCAACAGATATTGGAATGGATTGGCCGCAACATCCGCCGTTATCAACAGGACGGCTGCGGCCTGTGGGCGGCGGAGCTGCTGGAAACCGGCCAGACCATCGGCCAATGCGGCCTGGTGCGGCAGACCGTCGACGGTTTTTCCTTCTGGGAGGTGGGTTACCTATTTCAACGGGACTTCTGGGGCCAGGGTTACGCCACGGAAGCCGCCCGAGCCTGCCGTGACTACGCCTTTTCCCAGCTGGGCGCGGCGGCTGTTTACAGCATCATCAAACCCAGCAATCTGGCCTCCCAAGGGGTGGCCAAGCGCTGCGGCATGACGCCGGAGCGGCAGGTGCAGTACAACGATTCCCTGAAAGACCGGCTGCATTTGCTGTTCAAGGTGGAAAAAGAATCCCTGCCGCCCCAACGCTGAAAAAACCAGAACGCTGGCCATATGCGGCGCGTTCCGCGCAAATCAAGCCCGCGCCGGGCAACGTCCGGCGCGGGCTTTCTTGCGTCCAACTTGTGGTTTTAGCCTTTGAGCTTTTTGGCCAGAGCGACCACATCCTCCATACGAGCGGGAATATCAATGCTCTGGGGGCACTGGCTGCAACACTGGCGGCAAGCCACGCAGTTGTGAGCCTGCTTGCTCTCGCCCAGGGCGTCGTAATCGGCCACAAACGCAGCCTTGTTCTCTGTGGTGCAGTACTGGTTGTAAATCTTGAAGACGGCGGGGATATCCACGCCGGCGGGGCAATCCATACAATAGCGGCAGCCGGTGCAGGGCACTGTCTTGCTCTTTTTGTAGACGTCGGCCACCTTGAAGAGCAGTTCCCGCTCCTCCTCTGTCAAAGGCTTAAATTCGTCCACCGTGGCCACGTTGTCGGTCACGTGCTCCATCGCCGTCATGCCGCTGAGCACGGTGAGCACGCCGGGCAGAGAGGCGGCGAAGCGAATGGCCCAAGAGGCGGGGCTGGCCTTGGGATCCGCTTTTTTCAGCATTTCCAGGGCCTCCGGGCACAGGGTGTTCAGGGCGCCGCCCCGAACGGGCTCCATGATAACCACAGGCATCCCCAAATCTTCCAGAATCTTATATTCCTGCTGGGCGTTCTGCATATCCCAATCGTAGTAGTTCAGCTGAATCTGGGCAAAATCCCAGGGGTACGCATGCGCAATTTTGTCCAGAGCTTCCACCGAACCATGGAAGGAGAAGCCCAAATGCTTGATGCGGCCTGCTTCTTTTTCCTTTTGCAGCGTTTCAAAGATATGGTTTTTCTGAATAATCTCCAGCCGATCCAGGTTCAAAGCGTGGCACAGATAGAAGTCAAAATACTCCACCTGGCATTTTTTCAGCTGCTCTTCAAAATATTTCAGCGTATCCTCCGGCTTTTCCACCAGCCACACGGGCATTTTGCTGGCCAGATGAAAGCTCTCCCGCGGGTATTTTTTCAGCGCCTCGCCCACAAACAGCTCGCTTTTACCCTCATGGTAAGGGTAAGCGGTATCGTAGTAATTGACGCCGTGAGCATAGGCATAATCGATCATCTCTTGCGCCTTGGTTTTGTCGATATCGGATTTTTCTGGGTCGATTTTGGGCAGACGCATACAGCCGAAGCCCAGCAGAGAAATCTGCTCGTCTGTGTTCTTGTAGTTGCGTTTGGCGATCATATTGGGTTCCTCCCTTTCTTTCCGGCGGGATTCGTCCCGCTTCTTTCTATTTTTATTGTAAGGCTTAGAGTGCAGTGTAAGTCAACACTTTTTTGAAGAGGTTTTCACAAGAGAACATTCATTAAGGGGGCTTTCACCCAAAAGATGAAAGCCCCCGATAAGCTGGAAAATTTCACATTTTCTTTCGTGTGAAGCAAGCCCCGACAATTGCTCCAACTAAGGCCAGCGGCGCTATTCTAACGAACAGCCACTCAAGTGCATGAAATGCCACTCCGGCAACTGCGGTTTCGGGTTGACTATAATTCCAAGCCAAGTAAGGGCTATTCAACACTATCAGAACTGCGAAAATAGCCGTTACAATCGCACACAATGAGATAAACGCCCAATGTGCCGCCGTCCGCCTCACTGCCTTTCTATGCGCAAGCTGCAGGTTTACGACCTCAAGCTTCTCGGAAATTACTCTTAGGTCATCGACCTTCGTCTCGGCGACGGTTTCTCCAAGCAACGTGCTTACAGGCGTTTCAAATACCTCTGATAAAGAAATCAGCATATCGGCGTCTGGAACCGACAGTCCTTGTTCCCATTTCGAGATTGTTTGTCTCACCACATTCAACTTGATTGCGAGTTCCTCTTGCGAAAGCCCCTTAGATTTTCTGATTGCTTTGATGTTTTCGCTCAGCATCAGAAATCGCCTCCTTTCGCTGCCATTATACGAAGAAAATGCCGTTGCGGCAAGCAACGCAAATTAACATTGCCGCGTTTTCCGAAAAATTTTGATTTACAGGAGTGAATGATGAAAACTTTATATATGATTGGTGGCACTATGGGGGTTGGAAAAACAACGGTATGCCAACAACTTAAACGAGATTTACAGAATAGCGTATTTCTTGACGGAGATTGGTGCTGGGACGCAAGTCCCTTCCATGTAACCGATGAAATCAAAGCTATGGTGATTGATAATATCTATTATTTGTTAAACAACTTTCTAAAATGTTCTGTATATGAAAAGATTATTTTCTGCTGGGTCATGCATGAGCAGAGTATTATCAATTCTATTATTGAAAAGTTAGATACAAAGAAATGTGCTGTGAACTGTATCTCTCTTGTCGCAAACGAAAAGAGCCTGCGGGATAGATTATCAAATGATGTGGAAAGAGGCATTCGCACTGCAGATATTATGGAAAGAAGTGTTGCAAGAATACCGCTATATCAAGCGCTCAACACCATTAAAATTGATACCAATAAAAAAACTGTGGCTATGATTGTCAATGAAATCAAGCAACTGTGACATTGACAACTTCCAGTCTATCGGTCTGATAAAACTTCAAAACAGGGCGGCGGGGCAGGTGTGACGTTCCCGCCGCCCTGTATGTTATCATTCCATATCCTGTTTTCTGTGGGGTTTACGTTCTCTCATCACGCCTTTGAGATAATTTTTCGCCGTTGTAAATAAGATTTGCTCGGCTTCGCTCAGCGGCTTCTTTTTTTTACACTTGAAATAAATATCAAATTGTTCTAAGTTCTTTTTCAGAGTGGCAAGCCGCCGTCCAACAGCAACCCGCTCTCCTCTTCTAAGCCCCAGCGCTCTCCTCACAATTCCAAATAACCCCAACTATTCTGGGGAACCGCCGCCTTCCGCCGGTCTATTTTTGCAAGATTGTCCTTTTTCCAAATCTCATTCCACTCATACTGACCATGTTATCCATCATCTATCCAGCCTTTTGTATTCGCCGCAAAACCTGCTTTGCGTCGTTTCCTGTCTTATAATCTTTCTAAAGTTTTCTTTAGGAGGATTTTTTGTGGAACTTTCTTATATCTATCAAGAACTTCAATCTCTGGGTATTACAGCAAATTATAAGGGCTACAAACAGCTCGCTCTGGCTGTCCAGCTGGCCTTGCAAAAGGAAGAGCGGCTGAATCACGCCGCAAAAGCGCTCTATCAGCCTGTGGCCGATCAACTGGGTTGCAGCTGCTCCAGCGTCGAACGCAATATTCGCACGGCGGCTCGCGTCGCCTGGCAAATCAACCCCTGCGGCTTACAGAAGCTGGCCGGTTATCCTCTATGCGCAGCCCCTTCCGCCGCTGCGTTCGTTTCCATCTTGACTACCCATTTGCTGCGCCAACAGATGGAGAAGACCTCTCGATAGCGTCTCCTACTCCGCCCCGGCCTTTTGGCCGGGGCTTTTTTATTCCTTTTCGTTCCTCAAAAAGCGTCCAGTCAAACTCCGGCGCCGGCCTGGCTCCCGCTGTTTTCATAAAAATCTTTATTTTCCCTTAATTTTATTTTTAATTGTTTTTAAATCTTGATTTTTATTTATAATATATTTAATATAGCAGTTTATAAAGGGAGGATTTAATATGGATAAAACTTTGCAGCAACAAGTCGGAGAAAATGTACGACGTCTACGCCGAGAGCAAGGATTGACGCAACAGCAGTTGGGCTATCTTACGCAAACAAACTCCACATATATCGTGCGTCTGGAGCATGGCCGCAGCAATCCGAGCCTGTTAACGTTGGAGCGCATTGCGAAGGCGCTGGGCGCAGAAGTATGGAAGCTGTGTCTTCCTATTGCGGAAGAATAACAGTAGGGTCGGCGGCCGCCCGTCTGCGGAAACTGCCCATGGATTCTTCGTCCCTATCTTGCCGTCTCTATGCTTTCCTCAAATAAAATCCGCCCTTCCCATAGGGTTCCATGGGAAGGGCGGATTTTATTTGTCAGGCATTTACAGAGCGGCGCGGCTTCGGGAATATTCTGAAGAGGCTGGGGCAATCCGCTCTGTTTTTATACCGATGTGAAACATATTCCGATTGCAGTCGCCCATGTCCATGTCGGCCCAGCTTGTCCATCTTTTCCTGTACTTCCTCTGTCGATTTTCGTCTAAATCAGTCGCATTTTTTCTTTTGAGCTGGTTCCTATTTTATAATCTTCCTAAACAATTCTTTAGGAGGATTTTTTTATGGAAATTTTCTTCATTTATCAAGAACTTCAGACACTGGGCGTCACGGCAAATTATAAAGGCCGCAAACAAATCGCCCTATCTGTCCAACTGGCCTTGCAGAACGAAGATCGACTGAATAACGTCGTTAAGGAGATTTATTGGGTCGTAGCCGATCAGCTGGGCTGCGATCGCTCCGACATCGAGCGCAATATCCGCACTGCCATCCGCGCCGCCTGGAAAAACAACCCCCGCCGTTTTCAGGAGCTGGCCGGTTATCCCATGTGTTCCCCTCCCTGCGCCTCTGAGCTGCTTTCCATCCTAACTACCTACTTCCAGCGCCGGCAGTTGCCCGCTCGCTGACACGCCGCTTTCTGCAACGCTTGTCTTCTCGACCAGCGTCCGCTCCTTTCGTTGTCTCAACCTTGTTTTGGCCCGAAAGCCTTGAAAAATTAAGGCTTTCGGGCTTTTCCGTTTATTTATCATCTATCATTGATGATCTGAAACAGCTTATATGAGTGAAAAATCTGTTTTTTGAATATTTTGCTCGGTTATAGGCTTAGCGCCGACGATAACTCTGCGCTCAAATTTCCACAATATCGATCACAGCCCGTTCGACATACAGCGGCGTTTTGGCGTCCAGCGCCAGGGATATCCCCACTTCGCGCCCGCCGTTCATGCGCGGATACAGCACAGAGACAGCGTGCAGAGTCTGAGGCGCGCGCAAATGCTCCATCGCAAAGTACAGGGGCAGCGCGTCTGTAAACGCGCCGCTCAACGACTGTTTGAGCAGAATTGCCCCTCTCCCTTCTGCCGTGGATGAGGCGCAAACATTCAATGTGTATTGGATTGCATAGGTCTTTTTGGGGTTCAGTTGAATCTGGGCGGGAATACGCTCGTCCCAACGGACGTCTTTTCCTCGGCGGCTTCGCTGTCTCCAAGGCAAGCGGCAGTCTGGGTTCCATAGCGTCTTCTCCCGCTGGCTCGTCAGCTGAATAAGGCTTTTTTCACAAGGCGGCGCCAGATAGGGCCGGGGCGCTGGACAAGGCGGAGGACACGGCGGAGGACAAGGGGGCTCCGGCCGACAGGGCGGAGGACACGGAGAAGGGCAAGGCTCCGGCCGGCAAGCCGGCGGCGGAGGCGGCGGAGGCGGGCAAAACTCCAACACCTGGTCCAGCTTGTTTTTCAATAATATCTGGTTTTGAGTCACCGCTTCCACAAGGGCGGCTACGCTTTTATTGACGGCCAGCACATCCTGAGGACAAGCGCAGGGTCTTGCGCCCGGCAGCGTCCCCAGGATATATTGCAGTTTCTCGCCCTCAGCATTGAGGATATGACTCAGGGCAAGCTCTTCCATAGCGATGGACGCGATAATCATGGTCAGAGCTTCCTCTCGGGTCATATTCGCCCCGTTGGGGGGAAAGGAAGGCATAGACATATTCAAAAACTCCATAGCGCGTCCCGGCAGACGCCGGGATCGAGATTTGCGGCAGGATATTCTGCCGCCATCCCACTTTATGACGACCGAGATCGTTGGGTTCCGCCAGGAACCCGCTGGCCGACAGACGCATAGAATATCTCGGCGCCTCGTCGCGAAGAACCTCTCTTCCGCCGCGCCGGCGCATTTTCACAACGCGCCTCTCAATTTGAAAGGAGATTCTCAATTATGTCTCTACCCAGCTTTCCCACAGTCGACCCGCCGATTCAGCGGGAAGATGCAGTCAATCAAATTCTCTCCTCTATTGCCATGGAGGAGCTCGGACTAAGCCATATTCTCAACGCCGAAGGCGAAAAGCTGCAATATATCCTGGGGACGCTGCCGGGCCTCAGCGGCCCTGCCGCCACAGTCAGCGATGTGCTGGCCGCCAACGAGAGCGTCCGCAGTATGCTGGAAACCGCTGCGCAAAATCAGCTGTTTTTGAAAGCAAAAATGCAAGGCGCGCTGACGGCCTCTCCCATGCAGGGTCCCACCGGAGCCACAGGGCCCACCGGAGCCGTCGGACCTGCCGGCGGACCGACAGGGGCCACTGGAGCCACAGGCGCAACGGGCGCAACGGGGGCTACCGGCGCCACTGGGCCGACCGGACCTGCCGGCATTGCAGGCGCGGTTGGCGCGACCGGAGCGG
>CAJTUM010000017.1 GCA_910579575.1 uncultured Eubacteriales bacterium
CGAAATCCGCGGCCCCGTCCTCCATAAGCCTCCCTTGCTAAAGGGAGGGGGACCGCCGTTAGGCGGTGGAGGGATTCCGCCCCCAATTCCGCCTAAGCCTTGGGAGAAATCTCCCCTGCGTCGGCTGGCAGAACGGCGATTTGCACGCTTTTCAGCGTTTCCAGCGCGGCTTGCTGGGCCTTGGGGTCCGGCGAGGCCACGCAGGCGGCGTCCACGATAATCTCCGCTTCGGGCAAAGCGGCCTTGCACAGCACGGCGTTGGAAACCACGCAGATGTTGGTCACCACGCCGCACAGCTCAATCTGCTGGTAATCCTGGTCTTTCAGCCAGTCGGCCAGCTCCAGGCTGCCAAAGGAGGGCTTATCAAAGCGGCGGCAGTCCTTGAGCAGAGCGGCCGTTTGGCCGTAAAGCCGCCAGCCTTCGGCGCCCGCCACGCAGTGGACCACAGGCAACTTGCGCCCTTCCTGGGTTTGGGCGTAATCCGGCCCATGGGTGTCCATGGTGTAAACCACGTCCTGCCCCTGCTGCTGGTATTGCCGTATTTTCCGGCAAATCCCCTCTTCAATCTGGACGGCCTCGGGGAACCCCAAAGCGCCAGAGACAAAATCATTTTGGTAATCCACCACGATCAGCAGTTTTTTCATAGAAAAAGCCTCCCCTTCTCCAATCAGTCCAGTTTTTGAAATTCCAGGGTGTAGCCGTTGGGGTCCTGAAAAAAGAACGAATACACCGGAAACTTGTCGTGACGCTGAGGCGGGCCCTGGACTCGGCAGACCGGCTGGTCTTTCAGCGCCTGATAGGCTTGGTCCACCGCCGCCCGATCCGGGCAGTTAAAAGAGAGGCAGACGCCGCTGGCCATGGGCCGGCCGTCGTCATACTGCACAAAACCCAGGTACCCATAATTGGTATCAAAAATCAGATTGCCGCCGGATTGCTGAAAAATCTTCATGCCCAGGATATCCTGGTAAAATTCTCGGGTCTGTTCCAAATTCCGGCAGGGCAAAAACGTCACGCTGGATTCCATGACAAGGCTCATAGGATCTTCTCCTTATTATATAATAGAAACTCAGGCGCACAACATGGCGATGGCCTGGGCGAACATCTGCGCGCCGACCAATAGATCGTCTATCACGGCAAATTCGTCTGGACCGTGGAAATTATTTTCCGTCTCTGGAAACGCGCAGCCAAAGGCCACGCCGCCCTGGATATTGTGGACATATGTGCCGCCGCCGATGGCTACGCAGCCCCCTTGCCGGCCGGTATAGGCCTCATAAACGGAAAGCAGGGTCTGAACCAAGGGCGAATCCGCCGGCGTGTGATGCGGCGGGCGCATGGCCGTGTTTTCCAGCTTTAGGCCGTGGTCGGCCAGCCGCCGAGCCATTACCCGGGACATATTTTCCTCGTTGGCGCAGATGGGCGTCCGGCTGTCCACAACGCCTCGAAGGCCTGTTTCGTCCAGGCAAAAAAGGCCCAGATTCAGCGTCAGGACGCCGGAAAGCGAATCCTGCTGGTCCACGCCCAGGGCCCGGCCCAGATAATCCCCATGGGGAAACAGCCGAGAGGCGGCCTGCAAGCGTTCAAAGCCCTCCGACGGGGCGAAAGGCATGGCGCTCAAAGCCTCCAGCAAAGCCTGGACGGCGTTGTTTCCCTTTTCCGGCGTGGATGCGTGGGCGCTTTGGCCCTGGGCCTCCATCCGCAGCCGCTCTCCCTGGCGGCTGAGAGAAAAACGGACGCCGGTTTTGGCCTGGTATGCCTCGCAGTATTTGCGGGCCGTCTCTTCTTCCATGCCCTCCAGCAGAGCTTCGGCCTTTTGGGCCACGATGTTGGGCGCGGCGCCTCCTTCTATTTTCACAATCCGGGGCAGGGCCGCGTCCGGCTTCCACTGGGCGGTAAAGGCGCTGTGCAGCCCGCCCTTTTCAATGTTGATGACCGGGTAACTGGCGTCCGGCGAAAAGGACATGGGCGGGGCTTTCTCGATGTTGAAATAATAGTTCAAATCGCTGCTGCCCCGCTCCTCGTCGGTCCCCAAAATCAGGCGGACGTTTTTGGTCAGCGGAAGGCCCAGGTCCTTGACGGCCTTCATGGCGTAAAGGGCGGCCACAGCCGGACCCTTGTCGTCGCCGGTCCCGCGGCCATAGAGCTTTCCGTCTTTTTCCAGAGGCTCATAGGGCTGAGTAACCGTCCAGCCCGTCCCTTCGTGGACCACGTCCAGGTGAGCCAGAATGGCCAGCTGGGTCGGCTGATCGTTCAAATCCGCCGTCCCCACATAGTTGTCGTAATTGCGGACGGCGAAGCCCATTTCCCGGGCCATATCCAGAGCCTGGGCCAAAGCCGCCGCCGGGCCGGGGCCATAGGGCTTGCCCGGCTCCGCTTCCTCCCCCACGCTGCGGATGCGCACGAGCTTGCAGATATCCTCTATCATCTTTTGCCTTTGGGCGGCAAAATACTGTTGAATCTGTTGCTGGTAATCCACGATAACCGCTCCTTTCTGCCATGTCGGGTTATTATTTTTTGGATTTTGCGTTTTTTATTATAGCCGATTTCTCCTGGCTTTGCAAGGCGGCGGTCCCCTCCCTTTGGCAAGGGAGGATTGCGACGGACGGGGCTTGTCTCCGGCGCGCAAAAAGGGCTTGACAGCGCTGCCGAAAACCGGTATACTTTTTCTATAATGCGCCGCAGGAAGCGGCTGGTCGGCTGAAGCCGATGATTTCGCGGTTTTTACCAATAAAAACAGATAACGGATTGGATAAAGCGGTTATGCAGGCCGCGTTGTTTGCCCGAGGCAGACAGCGCGGCTTTTTTTGCGCCCAAAGCCCCGGTTTTTGGAGGATGTGGGAAAACGACAAGCTGGCCAAAACGGAGCGCGGCCCCGCCGCTTCCGCGCCAATCCGACTGGAGGTATGGATGAAAAAGAGACGCTTACAAACAAGAACGGTTTTGATTGTTTTCATTTTGGCGGCGGCCGCTTCGATTTTGTTGGCAGCAGGGCTGGGGCCTGTGGCGGTGTCGCCGGGGACCACGGCGAAAATCCTGCTCAGCCGCCTGCCCGGCCTGGGAAGCCATATTCCCGTTACCTGGCAGGCGGTGGAGGAAAACATTGTGCTGGGCCTGCGCCTGCCCCGGGCGTGCCTGGGCATGGCGGTGGGCGCTTCGCTGGCGGTGTGCGGCGTGGCCATGCAGGCCCTGGTGCGCAACCAGCTGGCGGACCCTTTTATCCTGGGCGTCTCCTCCGGCGCGGCGGCTTTCGCCACTTTGGGGATGCTGTTTGGCGCATTTGCCTTTTTTGGGGTCTATTCCCTGTCGATCAGCGCCTTTTTGGGGGCGGGCGCGACGATTTTATTTGTCTATACCATTTCCCGCACGCGGGGGCGGGTCAACATTCCCCAGCTGCTGCTCTCCGGCGTGGCCGTTTCCATGATTATGGACGGGCTGACCAGCGTCATTAAACTCAGCGCCCCCAACGCCCTGGGCCTGCACAACGCAGAATTTTGGATGGCCGGCAGCTTGGCCGGGGCCAAATGGGCCTATCTTACCCTGCCGCTGGCGACGCTGCTGCTGTGCATGGCCGTATTGGCCGCCAATTACCGGGGCCTGAACCTGCTGCTGCTGGGGGACGACAGCGCTGGAGCCCTGGGCGTCAACGTTCCGCGGCTGCAAAAGCTGCTCATTCTGATCTGCTCTCTGCTGGCGGGAACCAGCATTGCCGTCAGCGGAACCATCGGCTTTGTGGGGCTGATTGTGCCCCATTTCACCCGGCTGCTGGTAGGCGGCGACCACAAACGGGTATTGCCTGTTTCCGCTCTGCTGGGCGGGATCCTGGTCGTCTGGGTAGACGCGGCCGCCCGGCTGCTGATCGCCCCGGAAGAGCTGCCGGTAGGCGTGCTCACCGCCATTCTCGGCGGCCCCCTGTTTCTCTGGCTGTTATCGAATCAAACGAGGAAAAACCGCCGCTGAAAAAGCGGGTTGCAAAGGAGGCTCTCTTTCGGATGAAATTGCAAGCAGAAGGCTTATCGTATTCTTACGGCTGCAAGCTGGCGGTAGACAGCCTGTCCTTTTCTGTGGAAGACGGAGAATTTGTGGGGCTGATCGGGCCCAACGGCAGCGGAAAATCCACTGCGCTGAAAATGATTTACCGAGCGCTTCGCCCCCAGGCGGGCCGGATTTTGCTAGACGGCCAGGACCTGCTGAAAATGCCCTACCGGCAATCCGCCCAGATGCTGGCGGCGGTGAGCCAGGAAAACGAGGTTCCCTTTTCCTTCACGGTGGAGGAAATCGCAGCCATGGGCCGCAGCCCCCACAAACGGTTTTTTGAGGCCGACGCCCTGGAGGACAAGCGCATTGTGGCCCAAGCTCTGGCCCAGCTGGGGCTGACAGACCTGGCTCAGCGCAGCTACGACCAAATTTCCGGCGGCGAAAAGCAGCGGACGGTCATCGCCCGCGCTTTGGCTCAGCAATGCCCCTTCCTCGTCTTGGACGAACCGGCTAACCACCTGGATATCGGCTTCCAGATGCAGATTTTCAGCTTGGTAAAGGGGCTTGGCTGCTCGGCGCTGGCCGCCGTCCACGACCTGAATATGGCCGCTCTGTACTGCGACCGAATTTATATTCTCAAAAACGGCAAATTGGTCTGCTGCGGCTCGCCGGAACAGACGCTGACGCCGGAAACCATCTGGGAAATCTACGGCGTGCGCAGCGTGGTTTCCCGCCAGCCGGAAACCGGCAAGCTTTCCATCGCCTTTTTGCCCAAGGAGGCGGAGCAGGCGATTGGAACGGTTTTCAACTCACATTTGCAAAAACGGAGGTTTTGAAGATGTCTTATTCGCAAAAGTTGGCCCTGATTTTGCTGGGCCTTTCCGCGGCGGGGCTGCTGACGGCCTGCTCCAGCCAGCCCGCTCCCGCCCAGGGGGAAACCGATCCCTCCCGGCAAGAGAGCGTCGCCAACCAAGAAAAGCAAGCCGGCGCGTATCCCTTCACCCTGGAAAATTACGGTCGTCAGGTGGAAATTTCCGGCCGGCCTCAAAAGGTCCTGACCCTTGGCCCCAACTGCGCGGAGCTCTTCGCCGCTTTGGGCTTACAGGATACGGTTGTGGGCCGTTCGCTTGTCAACCACAGCCGCGGTCCTCTGCCCGAATACCGGCAGGCGGTGGAGGCCATCCCCCAGCTGAACTATGGCTCCGCCACCCGGGAAGCGGTGCTTTCCAGCGGCGCGGATTTCATTTATGCTCTGGATTGGGAAATCGGCGGCGGCGTGGACCTGGAGGAGGCGGCTCAATATGGCATGACGGTTTATATCAATTCCGCCGTCACTCTGGAGCAGCAATACCAGGAAATCCGGGATATCGGCAGGATTTTTGGGGCGGAGCAGGCCGCCGAGGCGTTTGTAGCCCAGCAGGAAGCCCGTATTCAGGCCGTGCAGGATAAAATCGGAGACAGAGAGCCGGTCAAGGTTTTGGTATACGACAGCGGAAACGACGGCGTATTCACCTGCTCCGGCGTCAATTTTGAGTCGCTGCTCATCGGCCTTGCCGGCGGACAAAACCTTTTCGACGATTTGGAGGAAAAGCAGTGGGTTACCGTCAGCTACGAAGAAGTTTTGCTTCGCCAGCCGGACGTGATTTTAATTCACGACTATGATTCCCCGTCTTTGGAAGAAAAAATCGCCGAAATCCAGGCGAATCCCACTCTGGCCCAGCTGGATTGCGTGAAAAACCAACGCTTTGCCTCCATCACGCTGGAGAGCGTGTTGCCCGGCGACCGCATGGCCTACGCAGTGGAACAAATGGCTCAGGCTTTCTACCCGGATTTATGGCAATAACAACGCAAAAAACGCCCGGCGTCTGGTATTCTTCAGACGTCGGGCATTTTTTATAATTTCGCGGCCCGGTACAACGGGACAAACAGGGATACCATCCAGGGAAGCAGCAAGACCAACGCGCCCCACAAGGACCAGAAACCAGGCGCAAGCCAAAGGCCCACGGCATAGAACAAGGGCAAAAGCAGAGTGCTGGCGGCAGACCAGATTTGCCCTGCCCGAATCACACGGGGCCAATTTTTGTTGTTCAGCGCCGATCCGGCCAAATTGAGATTGAGGCGGAACGGACCGTCATAATAGGCGCTGATCCGGTTTTCGTCGTAGTACTGCGGCAGGCGAAGGCGGACCGCCAACCAAAAATAACAGCCAAGCCCCAGGGAAAGGCATTGATATGTGGCCAAGTCGGCCCAAGCGGGAAAGCCCGCCGGAATCCAACGGACCAAGCACAGGATTTCCAGGCAGCTCAGCAGAAAAAAGCCGGCCCACAGCAGGTTGCGCCGCCGGCTTTGCCGCCAAGCCCGCTCGCTCTTGGAGAGAGAAAAGGACAGAGCCCTGCCCACTAACGCCTCCGCCTGCTCCAGCTTCATCTCCTGATTTTGGAGCCGCCGGCCCTCCAGCAGCTCCGCCACAGAGAGATCCAGCGCCTGGGCCAGGGGCTGGAGCAGCGAAATATCCGGCAGGCTCAGCCCCCGCTCCCATTTGGAAACCGCTTTGTCAGAAACATAGAGCCGCTGAGCCAGCTGTTTTTGGGTAAGCCCTTTTTCTTTGCGGCAGAGGGCCACAAAGCCGCCGAACTGCGTTTTATCAATCGAAAACACCGCTTCATTCCCCTTTCCTATCGCGTTTCTGAAAGGATGATACCCGATTTCGCGAATTTACGCAACCGACGGCGGGTAGAATTGGGGAATTTGCCAGCAGATTTTGCAGGAAACCCACGGTCGAGGGGAGAAATTACTCCTCCCACTGCACATAATCAAAAGCGCCGATGGCCCCGCAGGTATCGCAGACGTCGGGCCTCCGATCAAAAATCGCGCCGCAGAACTGGCATCGATATCCATCTCGCCGAACCTTGGGAGCCGGTTTTTGCGGGGCGGCAGGCGCCGCAGAAGCGCCCAGCTGAGAAAGCAGCGTCAGAAAGCGCTTTTCATGGCTGCGCTCGATGGCGGCCACCTTTTCAAACATAACGGCCAGGTCCTCCATCCCCTCTTCCCTGGCCTGCTGGGCGAAGGCAGGGTACATCTCGCGCCATTCGGCATATTCGCCTTGAGCGGCCTGGGTCAAGCATTCCTTGACGTCGCCAGGCTTGCCATACAGGCGCTCAAACCAAAATTTGGCGTGCATCATTTCATTCTGCGCCATCTGCTCAAACGCCGCGGCGATTTCCGGCTGGCCGTTTTCCCGAGCGGCCTGGGCAAAATAGGTATATTTATTGCGGGCGATGGATTCTCCGGCCAGCGCTTTTTGAAGATTGGCCTCTGTTTTAGAATGTTTCAGTTCCATAATCAAGTCTCCTGTTGGATTTCATTTTCATGGTTTTTTCCGGCGCTGCGCTGAAACTTCTCAGCGATGGACAAAATTTCCCCGGCGTTGCGCAGGGTTTGCTGGGTGATGTCCATGCCGGCGGTCATCCGGGCGATTTCCTCTGTGCGGCCCCGCCGATCCAGCAAGGTCACTTGGGTCTGCGTGCGGCCCTCCTCCACCTGCTTGGCGATGAGATATTGATGCTGGCCCAAGGCGGCGATCTGGGGCAGATGGGTGACGCAAAGCACCTGTTTTTGCAGAGAGAGGGAAAACAGCTTTTCCCCCACCTTATTGGCCGCCCGGCCGCTGACGCCGGTATCGATTTCATCGAAGATCAGCGTGCCCGCCAGGTCCGCCCCGGCCAGCACGCTTTTGATCGCCAGCATAATGCGGGAAAGCTCGCCGCCGGAGGCAATCTTGGCCAGAGGCTTGAAGGTTTCCCCCGGGTTGGCCGTCATCAAAAAAGCCACGCTGTCCGTGCCCTTTCGAGTAAATTTCACGTGGCCTTGTTCCCCAGCGCTTTCCACCTTCACCTGAAAGCGGGCGTGGGGCATATCCAGCTGGCGAAGCTCCTGCTCAATGCGCTGGGTCAGCCGGACGGCGGCCTGCCGCCGCAGCTGGTGAATGGTTTGAGAAAGGGCCTGCACTTGGTCCCGCTTGGCGGCATACTGGTCGTTAAGAGCGGAGAGATCCTCGTCCATCGCCTCGATGGCGGCCAACTGGCCGGCAGTCTCCCGCTCCAAGGCCAAAAGGCCCTCTTCGTCTCGCATATATTTTTTCATCAGCCGGCCGATCACGTCCAGCCGCTCTTCAATCTGGGCCAGCTCCTCCGGGGAAAAATCGATGGAGTTGGAAAAGGCGTCCACATCCCGCTCCAGCTCCTGGGATAAGGCCAGCAGCTCCCGGGCGCGGGCGCTGAAATCCCGCAGCTGACCGGACCAGCTTTCGCATTCCCGCAGCCGGGCCTCGGCGATGGTCAGCAGCCCCACGACGCCGGGGGCCTCGTCGTCGCCATAAAGGGCGGTTTTGGCCTCCGCCATGTTGGCGGCGGTTTTTTCCACATTGGCCAGCAGCAGCCTTTTTTCGCTGAGGGCGGCGTATTCTCCGGCCGTCAGGCCGGCGGCCTCCAGCTCCTGGTGCTGGAATTGCAGCAAATCTGCCTGGCGACGCAGCTCCTCGTTGCGCTCCGCCTTTTCTTTGATCTGCCGGCGCAGCGCCAGCAAACTGCGGTATTCCCGATAATATTGCTGCAATTCCTCCTGGTATCCGCCAAAAGCGTCCAAATAATCGATGTGAGAATCGTCGCTGAGCAGGGCCATGCCGTCGTTTTGGCCATGGATATTGATCAGCGCTTCCCCCAGGGCCTTGAGGACGCCCACCGAGGCGGGCCTGCCGTTGACCCGGCAGGTATTTCGGCCGTCCTGGCCGATTTCCCGGCTGACCAGCAGCGAATCGTCTTCGCAGGCGAAGCCCAGGTCCGCCGCTTTGGCCAAAACGCCGGGGGCCAAACCGCAGAACAGAGCGCTGACGACGGCTTTGCTTTGGCCATGGCGAATTAGATCTCTGCTGGTGCGGGCGCCCAAAATGGCGCACAGAGAATCGATGACGATGGATTTGCCCGCGCCGGTTTCGCCAGTGAGCACATTGAACCCGGGCATAAACTGGATATCCGCCCTTTCGATGACGGCGATATTTTCAATATGAAGATGCTGCAGCATAACGCGACTCCTGTATCATCCAATCTTGCGGCTCCCAGCCAGACGGGTCGGCCTATCGGAGCATTTCGTGGGTTTCTTCAAAAAACCGCTGGGCGGTTTCGTTGTCCTTCAGGATAATCAACACATTATCGTCTCCGGCGATGGTGCCGATGATATTGCCGATCTTCATGGAATCCAGGGCGGCGGCGGCGGCGTTGGCCATGCCGGTGATGGTTTTTAGAACCACCAAATTCTGCGCCACGTCCACCTTGACGACGCATTCCCGGAAGATATTGCGCATACGGGGGGCAAAACCGGAATCCTGCTCGCCTTCCGCCACAGAATAGCGGTATCCGCCGTGGGAAGAGGCGATCTTAATCAGGCGGAGCTCCTTGATATCTCGAGAAACCGTGGCCTGGGTGGAGTTAAAGCCCTTTTCCCGCAGGCGGGCGGTCAGTTCCTCCTGGGTGTCGATCTCATAGTTGGAAATCAAATCGATGATGGCGGCCTGCCTTTGAAACTTCATGCCGCGCCTCCCTTCTTCAATCTATTTGGATCCGTTTTGTTCAGATGGAGAGCTTTTTATGAATCAGCTGATAAAAGCCGATGTTTTTGAGGCGGATCAGCCGGGTCTGCCACTGGGAGCGGCGGACGGCGACGATATCCGCCGGGTCTATGGCGAAGGGCGCGCCGCCGTCCGCCGAGAGAAAGGCCTGGTTATCCTCTGCTCCGGCGGCGATGGCCACCGTCCGCTCCGCCGAAAGCACAAAGGGCTTCGCGCCCAGCTCGTGGGCGCAAATGGGCGTTACCGCCATGCAGTTGGCGTTTGGCTCGATGATGGGTCCGCCGGCGGACAAGGTATAGGCTGTGGACCCTGTGGGGGTAGCCACAATGATACCGTCTCCCTGGATGGAGGCGGTCAGCACGCCGTCTACGCTGACGGCCACGCCGATGAGCCGGGCCTGGGTCCATTTGGTAATCACCACGTCGTTGAGCAGGGAAGCGGCATAGACTTGCTCTCCCTGGCGACAGACAGAAACGTCCAGCATCATCCGGGTGTCGATGGTATACCGCCCCTGGGCCAGGTCCTTCAGATGATGGAGCTCGTGGGCGTCCAGCTCGCTCATAAAGCCCAGCTTGCCGGTGTTGACCCCCAAAATGGGCAGGTCATGCCGGGCGGCGTCCGGCGCCAGCCGCAGGATACTGCCGTCTCCGCCGATGACCAGCGCGGCCTGACATTCTGCCAGGCACTGGCGGTAATCCCGAAACTGGCAGCCGGCGCCGGCGCTGGAGGGCAGCTTTTCCATGGTTTCCCGGTCGCACCAGACCTCCATGTCCAGCTCGACCAGCCGGCGAACGATCTGTTCCGCCGCGTCCTGCGTGCCCTCCTTGGTGAAATTGGGATAAAGGAAAATTTTTTTCATCCATCGTCCCTCCCCATGGCCCGATGGGCCTGCTCCACAACGCCGGGAATATCCCAGGGCCGCTCCTGGCCCTGGACCGCCAGATAAGCCAGAAACTCGATGTTGCCCTCGGGCCCTGTGATGGGAGAAAAGGTCAGCCCCAAAGGGACAAACCCGGCCTGGCGAACATAGCCCCGCACCGTCTCCAGCACCTCGATATGGGTGGATTTTTCCCGCACCACCCCTTTTTTGCCCACCTTTTCCCGCCCAGCCTCAAACTGGGGCTTGACGAGGGTGAGCATATGCCCCTGAGGCCCCAGCAGGCTCCGCGCCACGGGCAGCACCAGCCGCAGAGAGATAAAGGACACGTCGCAGACCGCCAAATCCAAAGGCTGTCCGATATCCTCCGGTTTGACGTTGCGGATGTTGGTCCGCTCCATCACCGTCACCCGAGGGTCTGTCCGCACCTGCCAGGCCAGCTGACCATAGCCCACGTCCACTGCAAAGCCCTGAGCCGCCCCCCGGCGCAGCAGGCAATCGGTAAATCCGCCGGTGGAAGCGCCGATATCGATAAAGCTCTGCCCCGCCGGATCATATGCAAAATAATCCAGGGCCTTCTCGATTTTTAGCCCTCCCCGGCTGACGTATTGCAGCGCGGGGCCCCGGACCTCTACTTGGTCGTCGGGCCCGCAAAAGAGGCCCGCCTTGTCCGCCTTCTGGTTGTTGACATACACAACGCCGCTCATAATCACCGCTTTGGCCCGTTCGCGGGAGGTTTCCAGCCCCCGCTCCACCAGCAGCAAGTCCAGTCTTTGTTTTTCAGCCACGTCCAATCGCCTCCTGTATGCAGTCCGCCGCCTGGCGGCCGTCGATGCCGCACAGCTGATACAGCTGGCGGACGGCTCCAGCAGGGACAAAATCCGCGCCGCAGTTGAACCGCCGGCAGTATGTTAGGGTCACGCCCTGTTGGGCCAGCGCCGCTTCCGCCCGCTGAGCCAAGCAGCCGGCGTCGCAGCAATCCTCTATCACCGCCAGCCGCCGGGTTTTAGCCGCCGAATTCACAAGGACCTGCTGATCAAAACCGGTCAGGCTATTGAGCTTGACCACCTCGGCCTCCAGCCCCGCCTGCGCCAGACAATCCGCAGCCGCCAGCGCCTCGTTGATCATAACGCCATAGGAAACCAGCGTGATATCGCCGCCCTGGCGCAGCACGGCCTGATTTTTATCAAAGGTATTGCCTGTAAAGGCTCCCTCCTTGCCCCTGGCGTATCGAATCGCTGTGGGGCCTTCTTCCCGGGCCAAAGCCCGCTCCAAAGCCTGGCGCAGCTCGGCGAAGGAAGAGGGAGACAACACTTCCATATGGGGAATGGTCAGCAGATAGGGTACGTCGAACATTCCTTGGTGGGTTTCGCCGTCCTCCCCCACCAGGCCCGCCCGGTCCACCCCGATCACCGCCGGCAGCCGGCCGATGGCCAGGTCGTGGATCATCTGGTCATAGCCCCTCTGGAGGAAGGTGGAATAGATGCAGCACACCGGCTTCATCCCTCCGGCGGCCAGACCGCCAGACATGGTAATGGCGTGCTCCTCCGCGATGCCCACGTCGAAAAAGCGCTCTGGGTGGGCGCGGGCAAACTGGCTCAAGCCCGCCCCGTCCTCCATCGCGGCGGTGACGGCGCAAATCCGCGAGTCCTTGGAGGCCATCTCGGTGAGACAGCTCCCCATAACCGCCGAAAAATTCTGGCCGGAGCGCTTTTTGGGCGCGCCGGTTTCCACATTGAAGGGCGCCACCCCGTGAAAATTCTCCGGGCTGCGCTCCGAGGGGCCGTAGCCTTTGCCCTTGACGGTTTTGAAGTGCAATACCACCGGGCGGCGCAGCTTTTTGGCCTCGGTCAGCAGGTATTTGACGGTTTTGACGTCGTGGCCGTCCGCCGGCCCCAAATAGGTAAAGCCCATCAGCTCAAAGATTGTGGGCCGAAGCACGGCGGATTTCACCCGACGTTTCAGCGCGGAAACCCAGCCAATGGCCTCCTCCCCCCACTGATAGTGGCGAAAAAAGGCCTTCGTCCGGCTCTTCAGGTCAATGTATTGGGGCTTTAATCGGATGCGGGACAAGCGCTTGGCCACAGCGCCCACATTAGGGCTGATGGACATCCCGTTGTCGTTGTAAATGACGATCAGCGGCTCGCCGGCTTGGCCGGCGTCGTTCAGCGCTTCATAGGCCATGCCGCCGGTCATGGCGCCGTCGCCGATGACGCACACCACATGGGAATCCTCTCCCCGCAGCGTCCGGGCTCGAGCCAGGCCCAAGGCGGCCGAAACGGAGGCCGAGGCATGGCCGCCCACAAAAGCGTCGTGAGGACTCTCCCAAGGGCGCGGGAAACCGCTCAGCCCTCCGAACTGCCGCAGAGTATGAAATTCGTCCCGCCGGCCGGTGAGCAGCTTGTGAACATAGCATTGATGTCCCACATCATAAACTATTTTGTCTTTAGGCGAACAAAAAACGTTTTCAACAGCGGCGGCAATCTCCACGATGCCCAAATTGGAGGCCAGATGCCCCCCTGTCTGGGACACGCTGCTCACCAAAAACAACCGGATCTCCGCGCAAAGGGATTCCAGTTGCTCGTCCGTCAGTTTGCCGACGTCGTGAGGCGAGGCGATATGGGAAAGCAATGGATATGCGTCCATAAACAGTTTCTATGTTTCCCCAAAAAATCTCCGATTTTTTGGGGACCCCTTTCTCATTTGATCGATTTCCGACGAATGAATCGCCTGAAATCCTTTCGCCGGATTCCCGGCGTCCCGTCTGCCACGGGGCCCCGGCGCTGCGCGCCGCAAAATCTCCGATTTTTTGGGGACCCCTTTCTCATTTGATCGATTTCCGACGAATGAATCGCCTGAAATCCTTTCGCCGGATTCCCGGCGTCCCGTCTCGGCGTTTTATTTTTGTCGGGTTGTCAGCTCCTGGGCCAGCTGCTGCAAAAATTCGGAGCCAGGCAACGGCGCCACGGCCTGGACGGCCTGGTCCGTCAACTCTTGGACCATGCGGCGGCACTCCTCCAGGCCATAAAAAGCGACAAAGGTGGTTTTTCCCTTCGCTTGGTCGCTGCCAATGGGCTTGCCGAAAATCTCCGGGTCTCCCTCGCAATCCAGAATATCATCCTGAATCTGAAAAGCCAGGCCAATCCTGTCGGCATAATGCCGAGCCCGCTGCATTTTGTCCCCTTCTTCTCCGGCCAACGCGCAGCCGGCGGCGCAGGCGGCCAGCCAAAGCCGCCCTGTTTTCAGCCGCACCATCTCTTCCAGCTGCTGGGCCTGGGGCCTGTTTTTTTCAAAGGCCAAATCCATCATTTGGCCGCCGATCATACCCTCCATGCCGGCGCAGAACGCGATGATCGAAGCCGCCTTCATAGCCCAAACAGGCGAAATGCGGGGGCAGCTCTGGCTCAACATGACTTCAAAGGCTCTGGTGAGCAGGGCGTCTCCCGCCAACAGCGCCGCGGCCTCGCCATATACTTTGTGGTTGGCGGGCCGGCCTCGGCGCAGGTCGTCGTCGTCCATGCAGGGCAAGTCGTCGTGAATCAGGGAATAATTGTGAATCATCTCCAGGCCGCAGGCAAAGGGCAGGGCGTCCTCCGCTTGACCGCCGCACAGCGCGTAAAATTCCATCAATAGGGCTGGCCGCAGCCGTTTGCCCGGCGCCAGAGCGCTGTATCGGGCGGCGGCAAAAATCTGCCGCAGCTCCCCTTTTTCATCGGGCAGCCAGGTTTCCAGCCCCTGCTGGACCAAGCTGGCGTAATAGGCCAGCTTTTCGCGGGGCTCCATCATTCGCCCTCCTGCATCTCAAAGGGCGCTTCTTCCGGGCCCTGGGGGCCTTTGACCAGCAGGCTGACCTTCTGCTCCGCCTGATCCAAGGCGGAGGAGCACTGTTTAATCAGCCCTGCGCCCTCTTCAAAAAGGGCCAGACTCTGGTCCAGCGGAGCGTCTCCCCGCTCCAGCAGCCGGACAATTTCCTCAATGCGCTTCATCGCCGTTTCAAACACAAATTTTTCAGCCATGGTTTCATTCTCCTATCTGTTCTGCCGCCGGCGGACCGCTTCCACCAAGCAATCGGCTTCTCCCTGATGCAGCCGCACCTGAATCCGGTCGCCGGTCTGCAAATCTCCTGCCGTTTTCACAATCTGATCTTCCTTTGTCACAAAGCCATAGCCTCGACCCAGCACCTTGAGAGGGCTCAAAGCGTCCAGCGCGGCGGCCTGGCCCACAAAAGCCCGCCGGCGGCGGTTCACGCTTTCCCGAGCGGCGGAAGTCATCCGCTCCTGGCTGAAAGACAGACTCAGCCGCAGCTCGTTTAGATATTCCACAGGACTCTGCATGATTTTCTTGGAAGACGCGGCCTCCAGCCGCTGGCGGAGATGCTGGAGCTTTCGTTTTTCCGCCAATATGGCCCGGCTGGAGAAATCCCGCAGCCGCAGCGCCAGCTCGTCCTGATCGGGCGCCGCCAGCTCCGCCCCGTTGGAGGGGGTGGCCGCCCGCAGATCGGCCGCATAATCTGCAATGGTGATATCCGGCTCGTGGCCCACGGCGGAAATCACGGGGATGGAGCAGCGGTAAATCGCCCGGGCCACAACCTCTTCGTTGAAGGCCCACAAATCCTCAATGGAGCCGCCGCCCCGGCCCGCGATAATCAGGTCGGCCAGCCGATGTTGATCCACATAATCCAGCATATCGGCGATCTGTTGGGCGGCGCCCTCCCCCTGGACCTTCACCGGGCAAACCAAAAGCCGGCAGAGAGGCCACCGCTTTTTCAGAATGCGCAGCATATCCCGCACGGCGGCGCCAGTGGGCGAAGTGACCAGGGCGATACGGCCCGGATAAACGGGCAGAGGCTTTTTCCGCTCTTTGCTGAACAGCCCTTCTTGATAGAGCTTTTTCTTCAGCTGCTCAAAGGCCAGGTACAAGGCGCCCACGCCGTCGGGCGTCATTTCGTTGACGTAAATCTGATACTGTCCGCTTTTGGGAAACAGGCTGACCCGGCCATAAGCGATCACCTTCATGCCCGATTCCGGCCGAAACCGGAGTTTGCCGGCGGAGGCGGCAAACATCACGCCGCTGACCGCCGCGTTTTCATCCTTCAATGTAAAATAGCAATGACCGGAGGAATGGATTTTGAAATTGGAAAGCTCTCCCCGCAGGCACAGAGATTGGAGAGGAGCCGTGTTATCCAGCAGGGCTTTGATATAGTTGTTCAGCTGGGTGACTGTGATAGGTTTGGCGTTCAATCTTCTTCCCCCTTTTCCAAAGCCGCCAGCACGGCGGCGCCGACGGCGTTATCTCCATTGTAGCCTTTGGCGGCAAACACAATCTCCGGCCGGCCGGCAAAGGCCCGCTGCATTTGGCTGGAAGCGGTGACGCCGCCGGAAAACAGCATGGGCAGCCGGTATTGCTCCAAGGCCCGTTCGGTGATCCGCTCCACCGACTTGACCACAGACCCGATGGCGAAAGCGGCCGCTTCCTCCGGCGGCGCGCCCTGCCGCAGCAGCTCTTCCAGCTTGTTTTCCAAGCCGGACAGCGAAAACTCCAGCCCCCGGCTTTTGGGGACAAACGGCGGGAACGCCCCCTTTCCCTGCCGAGCCAGCTGATCCAGCTGGGCGCCGCAGGGAAAAGCCAGGCCCAACCGCACGCCGGCTCGGTCTACGACCTGTCCGGCGGCCAGGTCTGTGGCGCCGCCAATGCGGCGGACTTTGCAGCGGGTTTCCAAACTGGGTTCCGCCAGCAGCAGCTCGGTGGTTCCACCGGAAAGATGCCAGGAGAGAAAGGGCTTTTTCAGCCAATCCAGCCGGCCGACGGACCAAAGGGCCGAAGCGATATGCCCCTGCTGGTGGGAAAAGGCAAAGGCCGGAACGCCCAAAGCGGCGGCGCAGGTCCGCGCCGCCATCTGCCCCGCCAGAAAACAAGGCATATAGGAATCCTGCTCGTCCCGAGGCTTGGCGGAATAGCCTACGGCGGCCACAGGGCGCCGCTCGCCGGCCTGGGCGAACAGCGCTTCCGTCTCTTGCCCCAGCTGGCGAACGTGCTGAAACAGGGCCTCGCTTTGGCGCAGGCCCAAACTTCCCGCCGGCGTTTCTAAAAAACGGCCCTGACCGATGGCCTGGCCGTTTTGGCTATCGTACAGCGCGACGGAGGTTTTATAATTGCTGGTATCGAACCCGAGAAACCAAGCCATCGGGCGTCAGCTCCTTTTTTGATCAAATGCGGCCATTGGCGGCGAATGTTCCGGCGCTATTGGGCCCTTTCCGGCAGCTCGTTGGCAATAAAGGAGGCCAACACGCCGTTGACAAAGCCCGCCGTCTCTGGGGAATCGTACCGCTTGCAAAGCTCCAACGCCTCGTTGACCGAGGCGCCAACAGGAATCTGCAAATACAGCATTTCATACATGGACAGCCGGATGACGCACTTGGCCACCCGAGAGATGCGGGAGACCGACCAGCCCACCGCGTATTTTTCAATATATGTATCCAGCTCGGGCCCATGGGTCAGCACGCCCACAGAGGCCCGACGCAAATAGTCCAGCTGGTCCTCAGAGGGCGCGGCCTGATACAGCTCATATTCCCCGGCCATCGACTCAAAATACTCCGGCTCCAGGGCCTCTTTGACAAAGCGCTCCGGGTCTTTTTCGGAATATTCCCCGGAATAAATCATATGCAGGACGATTTCCCGCGCTTCTCTTCTGTTCATAGCTCCATCCATTCTGCCGCCATGGAGCGGCAAGTTTTTCAAGCGTTCTGCGCCGGCCGGCTGGAAAACAACCCGTCGGCTGGCGCCGCCCCTCTATTATACACAATCCCGCCGGAAAATAAAAGGGGCCTCCGCTCAATTTCCGCCAAAAAAAGCCCGGCCGGCTTAAACCCGACCAGGCTCTTTTCCCCCTTGCGCTGAGACAAAGCGGCTATTTTTTGGGCAGCTGAATGCCGTTGACTTGAACGTCTACCCCGGCTACCGGAATACCCGTCATGGATTCAATGGCGTTTTTCACATTTTTCTGCAAATTCCTGGCCACCTCCGTCACCGAACTGCCATATTGCAGAATCACGCTGCACAGCACGGAGCAACCCTGATTTTCCTCGTCAAAGCTGATTTTAACGCCCCGAGCTAAGTTGCGGCGGGCGCCCAGCATCTCGCTGATTTCCGCCCCCATGCTGGCGGCGGGCGCGGCCACCCCTTCCGTTTCGCTCATGGCAATCGCGGCGATGGAGGCCGCCACATCCTCAGAAATTCTAATATTTCCCTCGGAGCTTTCCTCGCCGCAGGGCCAGTATTCCTTCACGTCGCTCATTCCTGTTTCCTCCTCGGATGATGTGTATGTATTCTTTATTCTAAACCATCCGAGCCGAAGACGCAAGGAAAATCAGGCGGTTTCTATAATTTGAATGGCGTCTGCCGCAAATTCGGTTTCGCTGATGACAATATCCCGGATTTTAGCCGCGTCCTCGGCCTGAAGGCCCTGCTCGGTCTTGTGGACGATGACATTGACGCCGTCGTCGTTGATAAAGGCCACGCAATCCTGATACCCCTTTGCCACCACCAGATTTTCAATGCGGGCCTCTTTCAGCGCGTTTTCCGCCATGGCGGAGATCGAAGCCTCGGCCTGTTCTCTGGATTGCTGGTCGGCGTTTTGGTTTTCGCTGGTCTGCTTAAAAATGCTCACCGCTTCGTCCCGCGCCTTCTGCCGGGAGAGCCGCGCCTGCGAAAAATAGTCGGAGGCCGCCGAGGCGGTTTGATCCCCTGCCGGATCCAGGCTGACCGCGTCTGATTGCCCGGATTCGGTTTTGTCCACCAACTGGCTTTCTCCCAGGATTTTAGGGTCCTCAAATTCTCCGGCTTCATTGATCGGCTGGTCTCCCCGCTGGTAGCTCCAGTTGAGATATGCCGCCACGCAGAGCATCAGAGCGATGACAGAATAAACGGCGCTTTTTCTTTTGATGACCATGGTTTGTCTCCTCCTGCTATTTCATTTTTGAGATTTGGATGCGGTCCGCCGGGATTCCGGTGAGGGCGCGGACGGCCTGCGTCACCTCCAGACGGACCTGAGGGCTGCCGGCACCCTCGCACACCACCAGAGCGCCCTGGTATTCCGGCCCGCTGACGCTGGAAGCCACCGGCTCCTCCGTTCCTCCGCCGCTGACGACGGCCAGCTGGCTCTGGTATTCCCCAGCGCCCTGATCGCCTCCGCTTCGGCTGCTGGTGTTGTAGGCGTAATTGCGCTCAATTCCCCGCCGAACCGTCAGCATCACCTGCACGCGGCCCACGCCCTCGATTTCCCCCAGCAGCCCGGCCAGCCGTTCCTCGGCGGCTTGAATATCCTCCGTTCCCGGCGGGTTGAGATCCGTTTGGCCTTCGTCTGGGGTTTGCCCAGCGCTTTTGCCGGGCTGTATGGTCAACAGCAGCCCCGCGCAGCAGACAATCAGGACATACTTATATTTATCAAGGTTTTTTCGGATATATTCCGGCAAGACCAACTTATTCTTCATCCTGTTCCCCTTCCCAGATCGTCGTCTGGTCTTCTGTCAGCCCCAGCTGTCCGGCGGCCTGAAGCAGTCCCTGCCGCTGCGCGGAGGTCAAGGGCGCCTCCGCCCGATATTCCACTCGCTCCAGGCAAAACAGATTGCCTTCCTCCAGCCGGGCTTGCGCGGATACTTGGCAGCGGACGCCCAAAGTCGCCGCCTGATCCGCCAAATAATCTTCCACCCCCTGGCAGGCGGCTTGGCGCTGGCTTTCCGCGCTCTGCTCCAGGGCCAGCTGGGCCTCCGCCTCCATTTGCCGCCGGAGGGCCTGGCTCTCTCCCGGATTCAGCCGCAGAGAGGGCAGAGCGGTAAAGACCACAATCACCGTCAGACTGGCGCAGCACAGACGCACGACGGCTTGCTGGCCGCTGTCTTTCACAAGAGCCATAGCCAGGGCGCAAAGCAGGCCGCAGGCGCACAAACGCTGGGCCAACAGGCCAATTCCTTCCAACACAAGACCGCCCCCTTTCTTGTTTCAACCGCCTATCACCACGGTACACGCCACAATGGCGATGAAAACCAGAGCGCAGCAGGCGGCCAGCAACCCCAGCAGCACGCTGTAGGCCTCTCCCACCGCTTCCACCATTTTGGATACTGCGCCGCCGGCAAAGGAATGGCTCAGAGCGGCGGTTCCTTTATAGACAGTCATAAAACACAGGCAGCGGACAAAGGGAGTCAGGCAGACGGCCACCGCCCCGATCATGCCCATAACGCCGACGCCGTTTTTCAGCGCTCGCGCGCCAGCCAGCAGGGTGTCGGAAGCGTCTGAAAGGATGGAGCCCAACACAGGCACAACCCCGGATATGGTGACGCGAGCCGCTTTGGCCGCCGCGGCGTCCGCCCCGGCAGACATGACTCCGCTCATGGTGATATACATGGTAAAAACAGTGAGCAGCGCTTTGAAACCTGCCATACACAGCCAGCGGAGAAAGCCCGCCGCCTTTTGCAGCAGCGGCCCGCCTGCCGCCAGCCCCGCCGCCCACAAGACGATGGTCAGCCGCACGGCGGGAAAAACCAGGTTTTTGCCCAAGCTCACCAGCAGACCGGCAAAGGCCAGCGTGGCGCTGGAGGCCGTCGCCGAGGAAATTGGGTTGCCCGAAGCGGCCATAGCCGCCACAAAGGATGGAATCAGCGTCTTGAGCAGCGCGTCCATCTGCTCCAGAGCTTGGCCGCAGGCGGAAAAGAGACTGCCCGCCCCCGAAAGGGCCAGCGCCGTCACCGCGCAGATTCCGGCGATATTCAGCGCCTCCGCCGGCAGACTCAGGCCGGAGGCTTCCACAAACCCCTGGCCCAAGCTGATCAAAGCGCATACCGCCAAAATGGTCAGCGAGGACCGGCAGGAATCCTGCAAATGACGGCGCAGGGATTGGCCTGCCTGCCGCCACAGCGATTGGGCGGCTTTTTCCATCATGCCCTCCCCAGTGTCCTCCACCGCCTGCTGGGCGGTCTGGGGCAGCTGCCGCCTCAGTTCCTCCAAAGGCTGGGCGGCGGCCCAGCCGGCCAACAGCGGCGCCAGCAGGGCCAGACAAATCCATTTTTTCATCCTTCCTCCTTACCCGACTCCGGCCAGGCTCAGCGCCCGCTGGAGCAGAGGCAGCGCGCAGATCAGGCCGCAGACGGCGCCGCACAGCTCCACCTTGGCGGCTAGCGCCCGCTGGCCCTGATCCCGGCAGAGTTCCGCCGTCAACCGGGCGCACAAGGCGACGCCTATGCCCTTGTAAAGAGGGGCCAGCAGCGCCCCGTCTAACCCCGCTCCCAGCGCCAGCCGCCGGCAAAAATCCATTAGCTGATAAAGCTGGGGCGCCAGCAGAATCAGCAGCCCAACGCAGGCGGCCAACCCGGCCAGCGCGGCCGTATGGGGGCTGTGCTGATTCAGAAAGGTCAGCACAATCAGGCAGACCAAGGCAAAGGCGCAGGCTTGGAAAATCAGCTCCATCCGCTAAAACCCAAAGACGGATTTGATGGTGTTGAACAAGGCGCCGATTTGCTCGACAATAATCATCAGCACCACGATCAGCCCAGCCAAGGTGGTGAGCATGGCCTGCTCTTCCCGACCGGAGCGGATCAGCAGCTGACCCAGCACCGCCACGATGATGCCGATGGCCGCCACTTTGAAAATCAAATCGATCTGCATTTTCATCTCTCCTGTGTTTTGGAAACCCTGCTTTTTCAGACGGCCAGCAGCGCCAGCGCCGCGCCGCAGCAGAGGCCCGCCGTGCGCCAGAGCCTGCCTTGGCTCTCCTGTTCCTCTCTGGCCCAAGCCATATTCTGTTCCAGCTTTTTTCGCTGCCGCTCCAGAGCCTGGGCTTGGGTCTGGCCGTCATACCGGCCCAAGGTAGGCCCCAGGGCGGTCAGAATTCCGGCGTCTTCCTCGGTCAACCCCCAATCCCCTTGCTCCAGCAGCTGCCGGAGCAGATCGGCCGCCGGCTGGTTGGGCTCCTGCTCCATCAGGCGGCAAAGCTGCTCGAAAAAGCGCTTTGCCTCTCCCGCCGTCTGCCGGGCGCACAGGCGGAAAGCCGGCAAAAGAGGGGTCTGCCGCCCGCCGATTTCAGATTGCAGCAGCGCCAACCCGTCCGCAAAGGACCTTAACGCCGCCGTCCGGCGGGCCAGCGTAGAGCTTGTCAAATACCCAGCGTAACCGCAGGACAGAAAAATCAGCGACGCCCCCAGCCATTTCGTCATCTCGCGCCTCCCTCACCTCATAAACCAAATACTGCCTGCGCTGCCCCTGGCGGCGGATAACCGCCAGCCGACGAAAAACGCCTGCTTCCAGCAGCCGCCGGTAGACGGGCCGGCGCAGAAGATCTTGCGGCTCCGCGCCGTGAGCCGTGGCCAGAAAACGGCAGCCGCATCCATGCGCTCCGATAACGGCGTCCACGTCCTGTTCGGTGGTAATTTCATCCGCCGCCATCAGCTGAGGGCCTAAAGCCCGCAACGCAGCTTGGATGGCCCGGCTTTTTTCCCAGCCTGTCATCACGTCCGTATGCGGACCTACGTCGTATTGGGGAACCCCGTCCCGGCAGGCGGCCACCTCTCCCCGCTCGTCCAATAAGGCCACGTTATATTGTTGGGAATAGTGCCGAACCAGCTCGCGCAGCAGGGTGGTTTTGCCGCCGCCCGGCGGCGACAGAATCAGGACGCCGCCTGGCCCTTCTCCCCACTCCAAATAGGGAATCAGCGGCCCGGCCACGCCCCGAACCTGCCGGGCGACGCGCAGATTGGCCCCCGTATAGGCCCGGAAAGACGTCAGCTCCCCCTGTTCGTTCACAATCCCCTCGCCGCATAGGCCCAGCCGGCATCCGCCGGGAAGGGACAAATAGCCTTGAGCGATCTGCCGGGCGTAGGTGTGAGCCGAACGTCCCGTGCAGCGGGCGGCCAGCAGCTCCAGGTCTTCTCGGGTCACAATTTGAGGCGGCCCTTCTGGCGGCAGGTGGACAATCTGGCCTCCGCAACAGGCGGCGAAGGGCTGTCCGGCCCGCAGGCGGAATTCTTCGCATTGCTCCTTCTGCTCCTCCGTCATTTGCCGGGCGGCCTGGCGCAGGCGGTCTGGCAAAAAGGCGGCGGCTTGTTCAAAAGTATTTTCCTTTGTCATAAGCGTTCCCTCCGTTACTGCTACCAGTTATACGGCCTGTCCGCCGGTTTTAGAACAGAAAAAACACCCCCAAGGGAATTGCGGTTTCGCAATCCTACCCTTGGGGGCGTTTCAACCTTTTTGGTCACAAATTGAAAATTACGGCTTGTTTTTGCTCTCAATCGCTTGAATCGTACACGCGAAGCCTGCTATCGTCGCAAACAAGATTGCGCCGCCCATCGCTTCGTTCATTCCTCCTCCCATGAAAAAACCGATCACAGCGGCAATAACGACGATAACAGTGGAAATAATGGTTCTCATTCTGAAAGCCTCCGATTTGTCGTCTCTATGATTCGTCTTTCTCACAAACCAGATTGTCGACGTCAGTCAAACAGATTCATCTGCTCCGTTTCCGGCTTTTTTTCTGGCTCCTCTTTTTGGTCTGGGGCCGCTTCTTCAGAGGCGGGCGCCGCCGCCATGGCTTGAAACGCCTCCTCCGTAATCACCGTCACGCCCAGCTTTTGGGCTTTCTCCAGCTTGGAGCCGGCCTCTTCGCCGGCCAGCACATAGCTGGTCTTTTTGGAGACCGAGGAAGAAACCTTGCCCCCCAGGCTCTCAATGAGTTTCTGGCATTCGCTGCGGGTCATGCTCTGCAAGGTCCCGGTGAGCACAAAGGTTTTTCCCGCAAAGGTATCCCCCGCCTGGCTCTCGGGCTGGGTCATGTTGACGCCGGCCTGCTGGAGACGTTCAATCAAGCGTTGTCCTTGCTGAGAATGAAGCCAGTCGGAAAGGCTCAGAGCGGTTTTCTGCCCGATATCCGGCGTTTCGGTCAGCTGCTCTTCTGTGGCTTCGGTTAAAGCCTGTATACTGGAGAAGGTTTGGGCCAACACCTTGGCGGTTTTCTGGCCCACATGGCGGACGCCAAAGGCATAGAGCAGCCGTTCCAAGGGATTCTGCTTGGATTTTTCCAGCTCCTCCAGCAGTTTGGCGGCGGAGCGCTCCCCCATTCCTTCCAAAGCGGCGATATCCTCCGCCTTCATATAATAGAGATCCGCCTGAGAATGGATCAGACCAGCGTCCAGCAGGCTCTGAACAATGGCAGGACCCAGCCCCTCGATGTCCATGGCGTCTCGGGAGGCAAAATGGATGATATTCCGAGCCAGTTGGGCCGGGCACTCCGCGCCGGTGCAGCGGACGACGGCCTCCTCTTCGTCTTCGGAAACTGGAGCGCCGCACACCGGGCAAAAGGCCGGCATTTGGTATTCGGGCAGTTCCCCTTCCCGCTTTTCCCGAACGACGCCCACCACCTCGGGGATGATTTCGCCGGCCTTGCGCACTTGGACGATATCGCCAATGCGGATATCCTTGCTGCGGATGAAATCCCGGTTGTGCAAAGTGGCCCGGCTGACCGTTGTGCCCGCCAGACGAACCGGGGCCAACTCGGCGTTCGGGGTCAGGGCCCCTGTGCGCCCCACCTGAATCGTGATATCCAGCAGCTTTGTTTCCTTGATCTCCGGCGGGTATTTATAGGCGATGGCCCAACGAGGGGCTTTGGCCGTGCTGCCCAGCTCCCGGCGATAGGCCAGCTGATCCACTTTGACGACGATGCCGTCCATGCCAAAGCGCAAGGCGTCCCGGGCGTCGCCGGTCTGTTCAATAAAGCGAATGATTTCCTCCATCGAGCTGGCGCGCAGGCGAGGCTGAACCACCGGCAGACCTAAGGATTCCAGATATTCAAAAGTCTGGGAGTGGCTTTCAAACCCCAGCTCCTCGGCGTTCTGCAAATTGAAGCACAGGATATCCAAGCCCCGCCGGGCGGCCACAGCCGGGTCCAGCTGACGCAAAGAGCCGGCGGCGGCGTTGCGGGGGTTTGCAAAAAGGGGCTTCTCCTCCAGCTCCCGCCGGGCGTTGAGGCGCTCAAAGGCGTCGTAGGGCATATGAACCTCTCCCCGAACCACCAACCGGGGGTATTGGGTATTGATTTTCAAGGGGATGCTGCGGACGGTTTTTAGATTCTGCGTCACGTCCTCCCCCACCAAGCCGTTGCCTCGAGTGGCGCCCTGATAAAACAGCCCGTCCCGATAATCCAGCATGACGGAAAGACCGTCGATCTTCACCTCGGCGGTATAAACGGCGTCCGGAAATTGTTCCTTAATTTTTTCATCAAACTCCCACAGCTCTTCATAGGAAAAAACGTCCTGGAGGCTTTCCATGGGGTAATCGTGGTTCACCTGCTCAAAAGCTGCCAGCGGCTGGCCGCCCACCCGTTGCGTGGGAGAATCAGGTCGGGCAAACTGGGGATACTGGGCCTCCAGCTGCCGCAGCTGGCGGGACAGCGCGTCATATTCAAAATCCGAAATCTCCGGCGCATCCTGTTCATAGTATTTTTTGGCATGGACAATCAGCTGATCTGTCAGCTCATTGATCTGCCGCTCGATTTGTTCGGTCGTCATCCTCGTTCCCCTCTAACTTCCCTCGGACGATTGGTTTTCCGCCAAACCGTCGAATGGATAATATTTTCCCGCGCCCTGACCGCTGATATAAGCGTAGCTTTCGGGCACATTGCCAATCAGCACGGTCTCGGCCACAGAAATCTGGCTGCTGACCGTCACAACGCTTTCCGACCCTGGCGCCAGCACGCTCAGCTCCACTGCGGCTTCAATAATCACCTGATGCCGGGTTTGGTTGATGCCAGCGTTGGTAAAAACGCTGATAAAATCCGCGTTGGCGCTGCCCAACGGGATAATCCGCACAGAGGCCAGCGGCCCCCTGCCATAAAAGAAATCGCCCCCCAGGGCGTTTCCGATGGGGATGCGCAGCACGCTGATGTCAGTATCGTTCAGTTTTTCCGAAATACGGCTGACAATGCGGGCCTTCATATGGTTAATGGTCACAATATCCGTCTGTACCGCCAAAATCTGGCCAAACTGATCTTTTTCAAACCGAACCAGCTCCCGATATTCCTCCCGGTTTTCCTCCATCTCCTGGCTGATCGCTTCATTGATAACCCGAGAGGCCAGGTAGCGGGCTCGGGCTTGGCTCCATTCCTGTATCTGGGGCCGAAGGCGCAGATCCACAACCAGCGCCCCCAAAGCCAGCAAGCAGCAGACTGCCAGCAACCAAACCAGCGCCGCGTTGCTTCGGCGCTGCACATAAAAAAAGAAATGCCGTTTGGGTCTCCTACCTCTCATCGAGCCCCGCCTCCCGTTCTCTTCTTCGCTTCTCGCCTTATGGCTTATTGTATGAAAGCGATGGGAAAATCGTGCCCAAAAGAGAAAAACGGCAGGAAAAGCGCGATAAAACACAAGGCGCAAGAGCCGCGGCTCCTGCGCCCTGCAAAAGAAACGGAATTATTCCGCCTCGTTTTCTTCTTCCACAACGGCCTCCGGCTCTGTGCTGGACGCGTCCAGCACAGCGCGGATGCTCAAAGAAATCTTCTTTTTGTCGTTGTCGATATCGGTGATTTTGGCGTTTACCGTCTCGCCCACTGTCAGCGCCTCGTCAGGCTTGCCGATGCGGCGGTCGGCGATCTGCGAAATATGGATCAAGCCGTCCACGCCGGGCAGCACCTCCGCAAAGGCGCCGAAGGGCATGAACTTCACGATCTTAACGGGGGCCACGTCGCCCACGCTGTAGGTCGATTCAAACTTCGTCCAGGGGTTGTCTTCCGCCTTCTTGTAGCCCAAGGAAATCTTTTTCTTTTCCTTATCCAAGGCGATGACATATACCTCCACCTCCTGGCCAACCTTGAGCACGTCGGACGGATGCTTGACGCGAGACCAGCTCAGCTCGGAGATGTGAATCATGCCGTCCACGCCGCCGATATCCACAAAAGCGCCATAGGTGGTAAAGGATTTGACTGTGCCGGTATAAACGGAACCCACCTCGATGCTCTCCCAGATTTTTGCGGCGGCTTCCCGGCGGGCTTCCAGCATGGGAGCTTTGATCGAGCCAACCACCCGGCGGCGGGGGCGAGTCACCTCGGTGATGCGCACCTTCTGGCGAGTCTTCACCAGCTGGCTCAAATCCGCCTCCCGAGGCAGACCGGTCTGGCTGGCGGGCACAAACACGCGGATTCCCAGAACGTTGGCGATCACGCCGCCCTTGTTCACATCGGTAATCACGCAATCATAGACTTCGCCGCTCTCCACAGCCTTCTCCAGCACTTCCCAGTTTTTCACTGCGTCCAGACGCTTTTTGGAAAGCATAATCGTGCCTTCCTGGTCGTTGACGCGCATTACATACGCTTCGATTTCGTCGCCGATATGGATATTGTCGGCAATCACATAATTGGGATCGTCGCTCAACTCGGTGGTGGGGATATACCCAGCCTGCTTCACGCCCAAATCCACATGAATATCTGTGGGGTTGATCTGCGTGATAACGCCCGATACCTTTTCTCCTGTATGTAAAGTTTTAAGAGTCTGCTCCAACAGCTCGGCAAAGCTTTCCGTCTCCTGGATGTTCATTTCGTCCGTCATCTTGTCATATACCTCCTTTATTATCAGATCTGGCGTAGAGGCGCCGGCCGCAATGGCAATCGCGTCCTTTCCTCGGTAACGCCCTGGGTCGATATCGTCCGCATTTTCCACAAACACGGTATCGCGGCACGCTTCACAACAAATTTCATAGAGTCTGCGCGAATTGCTGCTGGTGCTGTCGCCGACGACGACCACTGCGTCAGATCCAGATGCTAAGGTTCGCGCCTCCCTTTGGCGCTCTCCGGTCGCATTACATATTGTATCAAAAATGCAGACGCTTTTACAAGCGTTTTTTAAGATTTTTGCGCAATTCACAAAAATTTCATGATTAAAGGTGGTTTGGACCGCCGCAGAGACCGGCGTATCCGCATTATCTTCCGCCCATTTCTGGGCCTGCGCAGGCGTTTCCAATATCGTGCAGCAGGCGCAGCGCGAGGCGGCGCCCACCGTTTCTGGGTGGCTGGCGTCGCCGATCAGCAGGATATGGCGGCCGGCCCGGCTTTCTTGCTCCACAATCCGATGGATGCGGGCCACATGGGGGCAGGTAGCGTCCACAATCAGGCAGCCTTTTTGCCGCAGCAGCGCCTCTTCTCGCTGGGTAACGCCGTGGGCCCTAATCACTGCCGGAGCGCCATCGGGAACCTGCTCCGCGCTGTCGCAGGCAAAAATCCCCTCTTGCCGCAACTGCTCCACCACAAATTTATTGTGGATCAGCTGCCCCACCGTGTAAACCGGCCTTTGTTTTCGGGCGCAATCCCGAGCGGTCTGGATAGCCCGGCGCACGCCGTAGCAATATCCGGCGGTTTTTGCCACTGTAATTTTAGTCATGGCGCGCCTGCTCTCTTCCCGCGCCGACGGTTTCAATGCGCGCCATAATCTGCTCGGCGCCCTCTTTATAGGCCAAAGCGTCGGCCTTTTCGGGCTTTGGCAGGTAAAAAGGCTGGCCAAAGGCCACTTCGCAGCCCCGGAAAGCCTTTTTGCCCGGCGTGATATAGACCGGCAGCACAGGGCTTTGGGTGCGCAACGCCATCATGGCCGCGCCGGATTTCGCCTCCCCCGTCCCCTCCTTCACGCGGGTGCCTTCCGGAAAAATAATCAACTTTTTGCCTTGCTTCAAAACGGTCAAGCATTTTTTCACCGCCGCCAAATCCGCCTTGCCTCGGTTGACGGGAAACGCGCCCATATAGGTAAAAAACCATCGGGCCACTGGGTTGCGGAACAGCTCGGCCTTTGCGATCAGGGCAGGTCGCTCCCCCTGGCGAAAAAGGGCCAACACCACTAAAACCGCGTCCACCCGGGCTGTGTGATTGCCGCATACCACGGCGGCGCCTTTAGGGATATTCTCCAGCCCCCGGGCCTTCATGCGATAAATCGGAGCCAGCGCCAGATAAACTGCCCACACAATGATATTATACAGCATATCCGGTTTTCTCCCCAATGATTTGTTTCATCCGCTCCAGCGTCTCCTCCAGCGAATAGGCGGTGGCGTCCAGCGTCACGGCGTCCGCCGCAGGGCGCAAAGGCGCGGCGGTCCGCCGGCTGTCTCTTTGGTCCCGTTCCAGCAGGTCCTGATAAACCTGGTCATAATCGGCGGGCTGACCCTTTTGCCGCAGCTCCGCAAAGCGGCGGCGCGCCCGTTCCTCCGGCGAAGCGGTGAGGAAAATTTTCACTTGAGCCTGAGGCAGGATCACCGTGCCGATGTCTCGGCCGTCCATAATCACATTCTGGTTTTCCGCCAATCGCCGCTGGAGGCCCAGCAAAAATTGCCGCACAGCCGGCAAGGCGGAAACCGCCGAGGCATAGCGACCGCTTTTTTCGGTGCGGACGGCCTCGGATACGTCTTCTCCGCCTAAAAAAATCCGCTGGTTTCCATCCACATATTGAATATCGATTTGAATCTCATTCAGCATGGGGAGGATGGCTTCAATCTCCTCCTCTTCCACCCCGGCCCGCTGAGCAAAAAGGCCCACTGCCCGGTACATAGCGCCCGTATCCACATAAACAAAGCGCAGCTGCTGGGCCAGCAGCCGGGCCATGGTGCTTTTGCCCGCGCCGGAAGGGCCGTCTATGGCAATCTGAATGGTTCTGCTCATGTTCCATCCTCCTGTGTCTGAGCCCTGCCGGCAGCAAAGCCGGTGGACCAGGCGATCTGTAGATTAAACCCGCCGGTATATCCGTCCACATCGATGATTTCCCCGGCGAAAAACAGGCCGGAAACCAGCTTGGATTCCATGGTCCGCGGGTCGATTTCCTTAACGCTGACGCCGCCGGAGGTGACGATAGCCTCCTCTATAGGCCCGGCGGCGCAAATGGTCAGCGAAAAGCGCTTCATCAGGCCGCACAAGGCGGCTCGTTCTTCCTTGGAGATATCATGAACCTTTTTCCGCGGGTCTATGCCGCTGCGGTCCACAATCGTCGGAATCATTTTGGCGGGCAGCAGCCCGGAAAGGGCGTTGATCAAATCCCGATTGATCGTTTGCTCAAAATCCCGCAGCAGACGTTTGTCCAGCGTCTGTAGATCCAGAGCGGGCTTCAAATCCAGCTCCAAGCGAAATTCCTGCTCAGGCAGCCGCCGGCAAATATGGGCGGAGGCGCTGAGAATCACCGGGCCGGAAACCCCCTGCCGGGTAAACACCAGCTCTCCAAAATCGCTGTAAATCTTCTTTTTCCCCTGCCAAAGAGTCGCGGCCGTGTTGCGCAGCGAAAGCCCCTCCAACTGCGCAGGGTCTTTTTCCTTGGTTTTCAGCCAGATCAGCGAGGGAACCGGCGGCTCGATTTTGTGCCCCAAAGCCGCCGCCATGGCGTAACCGTCTCCATCCGAGCCGGTGGTAGGATACGAAAGGCCGCCGGCGGCCAAAATCACCCCGTCTGCCTCCATTCTGCGGCCGTCCTGAAGCAAAACGCCCCGAGCCCGGCCCTGTTCCGTCAGGATTTCCACGGCTCGCCCCCGTTCGATGGGAACGCCCAGCCGGCGCAGCCGGTTTTTCAAAGCGCCGCTGACATCCCGGGCGTTGTCCGATTGAGGGAAAACCCGGCGGCCTCGCTCGGTTTTCAGCGGCACGCCCAGCCCCTCAAAAAACGCCATGGCGTCCTGGGCGGAAAAACGGCGGAAAGCGCTGAACAAAAATCTGCCGTTTCGAGGGACGTTGCGAATCAGCTCGTCCACATCGCAGTCGTTGGTCAGGTTGCAGCGGCCCTTGCCGGTGATATTGAGCTTGGTCCCAGGCTGGCGGCCTTTTTCCAGCAGGAGAACCTGAACCCCTTGCTCCGCCGCGGCGACGGCGGCCGCCATGCCGGCGGCGCCGCCGCCTACGACCAAAACCCGCCTCATCGCCCGTCCTCCCGCAGCAGATACCGGGGAAGCTCGTCCACCAGCCGCAGCCGCCGCTCGGCCTTTTCGTCGTTGCGCACAATCAGGCAAACCAAGGCGTTGAGCAGCGTCAGCAGCGGCGCCAACGAACCCGCCGCCCCATAATCGCCGCATTCGGCGCTCAGGTTGATATCGGCAAAGGAAGCCGTCTCCGAATCTGACCCTTCGCTGACAGTGACAATACAGGCGTCCCGCCGCTGGGCGTATCGCAGCAGCATTCTGGTCTGTTCGGTATGCCGCGGCAGACTGATGCAGAATAATAGATCGCTGCTGCCAATGGTGGCAATGGTGGAAAGCGGGTCTTCCCCCGTTTGGTTGACCACGCACACGCTGCCCAGCAAGGCGCGCAGGTAAGAGCCCATATAATAAGCCCCGCAGGCGCAAGGACCCTGGCCGTAAATATAAATTTTCGCGGCGAATTGCAGCCGAGCGCAGACGTTTTTCAACCCATCGGCGCCATTGACGGCCAAAGTTTTTTTAATATTCAGCGTATCCGCCTGGGCCAGGCTTTCAAACACCGAGGAATCGGAGAGCTCCTCGCTGTCCAAAAGCTCAAATTTCTCCAAGGCCGTGATACGATATTGCAGCTCGTTTTGCAAAGCGCTGTGAAAAGCGGAAAAAGCGCCGTAGCCCAAAGCCCAGGCAAAGCGCACCACAGTGGATTGGCTGACGCCGGCGGCCTCGGCGATTTCCGCCGCGGTCATAAAAGCGGCTTTGTCGCATTCGGCCAGGATGTATTGGGATAAAACCTTCTGATTTTTGGTCAAATCCCCAAAGGATTCATTGATTGCGTCGCTGATTCGTTTCATTCTCTATTCCCCTCGTTTGCCCCTACAAGGATTGCAGGTATCGGATTTCCTCCTCCGTCAACCTTCTCCATTGCCCAAGCGGCAGCTTGTCCAGCTTCAGCCGCCCTACCGCCGTCCGGCGCAGCCGCAGCAGCCGGTATCCCCGCTGCCGGCACATCCTCCGAATCTGTCGGTTGCGGCCTTCCCGGATAGTCAAGGTCATCCAGGTCTTCCCCTCCTCCCGGCGAATCAACCGAGCCTTAACCGGCGCCAGCGGCCGGCCGTCTAGGCTCATAGGGGCGGTCAAACCGGCCGCCGGGTCCTCCTCAGGCGTCTCCAGGCACAGCAGATATTCTTTTTCCACTTCATGAGAGGGATGCGTCAGCCGTTGGGTCAGCGCGCCGTCGTTGGTCAGCAACAGCAGACCCTCGGAATCCATATCCAGGCGGCCCACAGGGTAAACCCGCTCTGGGGCCCCTTCCAGCAGGTCCATCACCGTGCGGCGACCCTTTTCGTCGCTGACGGTAGTCACATAGCCCCGAGGCTTGTGGAGCATCAGATAAACCGGCCGGGGCGGGCGGTTCAGTCTTTTGCCGTTGACGGTAATCGCGTCGACTTCCAGGTCCGCGCCGTCGCCCAAAGAGGCCGTTTGACCGTTGACCCGCACCCGCCCCTGCAAAATCAGTCGCTCCGCCGCCCGGCGGGAGCAAACGCCGTTGGCCGATAAAATTTTCTGTAATCTCTCTTTCATGGCCTTAGGACCGCCTTTCTCTTTCTCCGCTCCCTATCGTTACCGCCCAAAGAACCGGCTCCAGAAGGATTTTGGCGGCTCTGGCAGGGCGTCTGCCGAATCGGCGTAATAGACCGGCTCCTCAAACAAAACCCGCTCCCCGATTTTGGCCTGAATCACGCCGTATTGTTCCCCGGCTCGCACCGGCGCGCAGACAAATCGCGGACCCAGCACTTCGTATTCCAGTTTTTCCATCTCCTGTTCGGTTAGAAACCCCTGGCTCTGCCCGGCGCAATAGAGCTCCACCTGAGATCGATTCCCGGAAAAGATCATCGCCCATCCCAGTTTTCCGCCGGGAATCGTCTGCTGCGTCTGGCAAGCGGAAAAGGCGCTTTGATACAGCCGCTGATGGTCGTTCCAGTCGTCGGGTCCGTTTAATGTGACGGCAATCAAAAGCCGGCCCTGCCGTCGGGCCGCCGAAACCAGGCATCGGCCGGCTTTTTTGGTAAACCCGGTTTTGACGCCGCAGATTTCATCCGACCAAAACAAGAGCTTGTTGTGGTTTTTCATGCTTCGTCCGCCGGCGTTGGCATATTTTTGTCCCACAATCCGACAAAACTCTGGGTTTTCCATCGCATAGGCAGTCAATCGGGCCAAATCCTGAGCCGTGGTGTAGTGTTCCGGTCCGTCCAGGCCGCTGGCGCTCTCAAAATGGGTGTTTTCCAGCCCCAATGAAGCCGCCTTTTCGTTCATGCGCTCCACAAAGCCCTGCTCGCTCCCCCCTGCAATGCAAGCCAAAGCAAGAGCGGCGTCGTTGCCGCTCATCAACATCAGGCCGCAGAGCAAATCCTCCACAGTCAGCTGTTCTCCCGCCTTTAAGTACATGGAGGAGCCCTCCGCCCCCGTCCATTCCGGCTGGATTTCATAGGTCTGGTCCAGCGGAAGGGTTTCCAGTATCACCAGCGCCGTCATAATTTTGGTCGTGCTGGCCATAGGGGCCTGCTCTTCTCCATTTTTGGAGTAGAGAAATTCCCCAGTCAGAGGGTCGTATAGAGCGGCCCTTTGGGCGGAAACCGAAGCCCCAGAAACCCCTTCCCCTGCGGCGGCGCAGAAAGAAGAGAGCAACGCCCCAATCAACGCCGCGGCAATCCATTTTTTCATGTTTGCTTCACCTGCCCTGCGGATGATAAACGACGCTTTTGAACCTGTTTTTCAGCAGCGCCGTTTATAAATACGGGCAGGAAGCGGCGATTATGACCGACCGTCTTTCATTTCTTTGAATTTGTCCATCAGTTGAGGCGCCAGGTCGATGATACGGTCCACCGCGCTGTTGGCCGGCGGGTCCACATAGAGAATGCGGGCGTTGCCGCCGCTGAGGACAATAAAGGCCACTGGAGAAATGGTAACCCCGGCGCCGCTGCCCGCTCCAAACCGAACAGGCGGCTGGGCGCCGCCCTTGCTTCCGCCGTCGGCGCCGCCAGAAGCGAAACCAAAGCTCACTCGGGAGACGGGAATCAGCGTCACGCCGTCGGGCGTGGCGATGGGATCGCCTACGATGGTGTTAACATCCACCATTTCCTTGATTTTGGACATGGTATCCTGCATAACTTGATTGATGTCGCTCATAACAGCACCGCCTTTTCCTGATTTTCCTTATATTGTTTCCAAAAACGAAGCCCAATACGCAGACCTATGACCAACAATCGGATCGTTAGAGCCGAAAACTCAATATCGAATTCCACTGTGCTTTCCGTCCGGTCAAAAGCGCAATCCACCGCGATATCCCGCCTCTTAATCCGAAATTTTTCTTCCAACAACGGCTCCAGCAAACCAAACGCCGCAGCGGCCGAGCCGAAAGCCATAGCTGTGGAAGAAGCGTCGCCCGTCGCTATAACGGCATGGATTTGGAGCCGGCGAACCTGAATACGCCGCCGAAGCTGCCCCATGGCGTCCAGCGCCAGTCGAGCATAATCCGTCAGTTGCTGCACAGTGAGTTTGATCTGGTTGAAATCCAACTTTTTGCGTGGCTGAAACCGCTTGCTTCGCCGAGGATTTGGATCCCCTTTTTCCGAAACCGGCCTTTCTTCCGGCGTCTCTGGCTCAACGCGAACCGCGCTTTGTTTCTGCGCCGGTTCTGCTTGAGCGGCAGGCGGACGCTTCTCTGATGCGGACGGCGCGGCGGACGCTCGGGCCTTTCGCCTTCTTTTTTTCCGCCTATGTCCCTTTTTCTTTTTTGGTTTGGGCGGCAGCAGACGCAGCCGAAAGGGCCCCAGCCCCGCCCAGAGAAAAAAGGTTCCCTCTTGCAGCGCCAACCGAAGCCGGACGGGCGACAGCAGAACGACGAGCAGCATCAGCAGCAACGCCCCCAGCAGTCCGGCGAAAATCAGCAGAATCGTCAGCAAAATCTCAATCATGGCGCCTCCTGGGCTTGCGCTCCTTCCTTCTCTTGCCGGATTTCCAGCTGTTCCGCCGGGGCCAGCAGCTGAGCCGCCTGCTCTCCAAAGCTCTCCAGCGCAGGCAGCTCCTCCAAAGAAGAAAGACCGAAAGCCCGCAGAAAAGCCGGCGTTGTGCGAAACAAAACGGGTTTTCCCGGCGCGTCCAGCCGGCCGCACTCTTCGATCAATCCTTTATCACAAAGGGAATTGACGGTGTAAGCGCTGTCCACCCCTCGCGCCTGTTCGATATAAGCCTTGGCCACGGGCTGGCAATAAGCGATTACGGCCAGCACCTCCAGCGCGGCGGCGGAGAGCAAAGCCGTCCGGCGGGTTTCCAGCACCCGACGAACCGTCTCTCCATAATCCCCTCGAGAACACAGCTGATAGCGCTGGTCCAGGCGCACCAGCTTAATTCCCCGGCGGCCGAAATCATATTCGTCGGCCAGCTCCCGGGCCGCCTGATCCACTTGCTCAGGCTGGGCTTCCAAAGCGGCGCATAGCTTTTCCTGGCTTACTGGTTCGCCTGCGGCGAAAAGCGCGGCCTCCAACGCCAAACGAAGCTCATTTGGTTCCATCAATTCCATCCCCGTCTCCCGCCAGCGTTATCAGGTATTCCCCTTGTCGATCCAGCAAAGCGATTTTGCGGATTTTGAGCAGCTCCAGCACCGCCAAAAACACCGACACAATTTCCGAGCGACTGCGGGATTCCAACACCAGCGATTCAAAGCGGATTTGCCGACAATCGGCCAACAATCCCACAATGCGGCCGATTTTGGCCGAAACCGGCGCAGGGTCGGCGCCCGCCACGCCCCGAAACAGCCCAGCCGGCGGCGGCGCCTTGCGGTCGTACCGCTCCAAAATGTTTTGCACTGCCCGGCCCAGGGCCTGGGCCGTATAAGCATACTGGACCTGGGACGCCTCTCGGCTTTCCGGCGGCTTGGCGTAAAGATCCCGGCCAAGCTCTTCTCTTTGCTGCAAAAGCTCCCCTGCCCGCTTGAAGCGCTGGTATTCCAGCAAAGCTTCCACCAAAGGCGCTCTGGGGTCCGGCTGGGCTTCCTCCTCCTGCCGAGCGGGCAGCAGCATCTTGGATTTGATATACATCAGCTGAGCGGCCATGGCGATAAACTCGCTGGCCACGTCCATATCCAGCTCCCTCATCCGGCGAATATGCTCCAAATATTGCTCCAAAATCTGAGCGATGGGGATATCGTAGACGCTGACTTTATTTTTTGAAATCAGATGCAGCAGCAGATCCAGCGGACCCTCAAAGGATTCCAAGCGGTAGGCGATGGCTTGTCCCTTCATCCCTCAAATCCCAAAGAGCCCCAGCAAGGCGGAGACGACGCGAAGAATCACGCCCGTCATACTGGCCTGAAGGGTATACAGGATATTGTTGAAGGCGCCCAAAAACAGCAGCAGAATCAGGGCGATTTGAAAATAGGCCTGATAATTGTAAAACTTATAATACAGGCTGTCCGGCAGAACCACTTGCAACACGCGAGAGCCGTCCAGCGGCGGAATGGGCAGCAGGTTGAATACGCCCAAGCTCACGCTGAGCTGGCCGGTTTGGACGAAAAACTGAGCCAACGCCATGACAAAGCGGTTGCCGCCGGCATAGACCTCCAGCAGCACTGCCGCCAGAATCAACAAAATGCTCAGCAGAAAATTGGCCATGGGGCCGGCCAAAGCTGTCAGCGCCATGCCGACTTTCCGGTTTTTGAATCGACTGGTATTCACCGGCACAGGCTTGGCCCAACCAAATCCAAAAAACACCATGCACAATGTGCCGATCGGGTCCAAGTGATCCAAAGGATTCAGCGTCAGCCGGCCGGACCGCTTGGCGGTGTCGTCCCCCAGCCAATAAGCGGCCAACCCGTGAGCCGCCTCGTGAAAGGTCAGGCAGATCAACACTGCCGGAATGATAATCAGGTATCCGCGCAAAGAGCCGCCGCGCAGCATAAGCATCCGCCTCCGTTTTTTTACAAGTCGTTTTGAATCAGCTGCTCATAGGTTTCCCGGCGGACCACAAGTCTCTCCTGCCCCTGCCGCGCCATAACCATGGCCGGCCGGGTCAGTCGGTTATAGTTGCTGGCCATCGAATAGGTATAAGCGCCGGTGGCGAACACGCACAAAATGTCCCCTGCCTTCAGCGGCTGCACCTGCGCTTCTTTGGTAATCAAATCGCCGCTCTCGCAGCACTTTCCGGCGATTGCGACCGTCGTCGTTCGCTCCCCGGCAGGGTCTTCCGCTTTCACGGCTTGATAGGCGGCGCCATACAAGGCGTAACGCGGGTTGTCCGGCATTCCTCCGTCGACGGCTGCATAAATGCGGCCGCCTGGGATTTTTTTAATTCCACCTACGGTATAAGCTGTGACGCCCGCCGGCCCCACAATGCTTCGACCCGGCTCCACGACCACAGTCGGAAGCTCCAGGCCATATTTTTGACAGCCCGCTTTGACGGCCCGGGCCAGACCGTCGATCATCTGGCCAATCGGCAGCGGCTTATCCTCCGGGCCGCAAGCGACGCCAAAACCGCCGCCCATATTCAGTTCTTCCGGCGTCTTGCCAGTTTCCCGGCCGATTTCCATCATAAACCGAGTCATCACGTCCGCCGCCAGCGCATAAGGCTCAGACAAGAAAATTTGAGAGCCCAGATGGCAATGAACGCCGCAAAAGTCCAAATGAGGCAGGCGGCTGGCCAGCTTTGCGGCCTCCATGGCCTCCCCTGTTTCATAGCAGAACCCAAATTTGCTGTCAAGATTGCCAGTGGAAATAAACTCATGGGTATGAGCGTCCACCCCAGGCTTGACCCGCAGGGCCACCCGAGGATTTTTGCCGCAGAGGGCGGCCAGCTCTTCCAGGGTCTCCAGTTCCTCCATGCTATCGGCGATAAACAGGCCCACGCCGCTTTCCAGCGCATACTGGATTTCTTGACGGGATTTATTATTTCCGTGGAAATGGAGCAGCGCCGGAGGGAACCCAGCCTGCAAAGCGGTGTAGAGTTCGCCGCCGGACACTACGTCGGCGCAAAGCCCCTCCTGCTGCACAATGGGATAAATCGCTTTGACGCAAAGGGCCTTGCTGGCGTAAGATACCTGAAATTTTTCGCCGAAATTGCGGCGCATGGCCTCCATATATTGGCGGCAATTCCAGCGGATTTGCTCCTCGTCCATAATATACAGCGGCGTGCCGTATTTTTTAGCCAGGGATACGACGCTTACGCCGCCGATTTCCAGCTCTCCCCGATCATTTTGGGAAAAGCTCTGGTATTGATCCATGGGTCTTTTCTCTCCTTTATCCATTGTCCCTGCTCCGGTCATAATCCGGTCAAACCAATCAGGGCCGCGCCAGCGTCTGCATAATATCCCGCCGCACCTCGTCTCGTCCGGTCCCCTTTTCCGCAGAAAAGGGGAAAAGGGGCGTCTCTTCCTCCAATTCCAGCGTCTGACGGATGCGAGCCATGTTGGGCTCCAGCTCAGATTTTTTCAGCTTGTCCACTTTGTTGGCGATAACGGCCATGGGGGCGGAAAAGGCCCGAAACCACTGGGCCATGGTTTGATCGTCCGTCGTAGGCTTGTGCCGGGCGTCCACAATCAGGTAAGCCCGGCCGATATTTGCCCGGTCGGCGTTCATATATTCGTCAATCAGCCGGGAAAACCGCTCCTTTTCCCGCTGGGACACCCGCGCATAACCATAGCCGGGCAAATCTACAAACCAAAGGGCGTTATCCACCCGAAACAAATTGACATAGACCGTCTTGCCCGGCGAAGCGCTGACCCGGGCGAAATTTCGGCGCTGAAGCAGGGCGTTGATCGTAGAAGATTTTCCCACATTGGAGCGGCCGGCAAAAATCACCCGGGGCGACAAATCCCGGGGAAAATCCTTGGCCGAAGCGGCGGAACGGATAAACTCCGCTTTTGCAAAATTCATGGCAAAAAGATTTCCTTTTCCGATTTTCTTATTGTTTGGCTTGCAGAGGCTGCCCCGCCTGCTCCGGCGGCGGACAAGGCATGGCGGCCTGAGCCTCCCCCTTGCTTTTGGCCTGAGGGCACACCCGAAGGCCCAAAGCGTTTTCCAACACGTCGTCCATGCTTTCTGCGTAAACAAAGCGCAGTTTTTCTGCAACCGTTTTGTCAATTTCGCTGATATCCGGCTGATTTTCCGCCGGCACAATGACAGTTTTCATGCGCGCCCGATAAGCGGCCATGGTTTTCTCCCGCAAGCCCCCGATGGGCAGCACTCGGCCTCGAATGGTCACCTCTCCCGTCATCGCGATATCCTGGGGCATGGGGATTTCTGTCAGCGCAGAAACCAAGGCTGTGCAGGTAGTGATGCCGGCGGAAGGCCCGTCTTTGGGCACGGCGCCTTCGGGGAAATGAATGTGGATATCCTTTTTTTGGTGGAAATCCTGAGGGATTCCCAGAGCGTCCGCCCTGCTGCGGATATAGCTGATAGCCGCCTTTGCCGATTCTTTCATCACGTCGCCCAAGTTGCCGGTCAGCTCCAGCTTGCCGCTGCCCTCCAAAACGTTGACTTCCACTTCCAGTATCTCGCCGCCCACGCTGGTCCAAGCCAGGCCGTTGACCACGCCGCACTGGCTGCGCTGGCTGTGTACGTCGTCTTTATACCGCGCCACGCCTAAAAATTCTGTCAAATTGGCGGGCGAGACAGAAACCGATTTTTTCTTCTGCTCCAACAGCGCCCGATCTGCCTTCCGGCAAAGACGGGCGATCTGGCGTTCCAGCGTGCGAACGCCCGCCTCCCGCGTGTAGCCGGAGATGATTTTCCGCAGAGCGGCTTCTGATATTTTCAACTCGGCGGCTGTTAAACCGTGTTTTTTCTGCTGTTTGGGGATCAGATGCCGCTTGGCGATCTGCACTTTTTCCTCCTCCGTGTAACCAGGCAGCTCAATCACCTCCATCCGGTCCAACAAAGGCCGGGGGATGGAATCCAAGTTGTTGGCTGTGGTAATAAAGAGGATATCCGTCAGATCAAAAGGCAGCTCAATAAAATGATCTCGGAACGCGTGATTCTGCTCGGTGTCGAAGACTTCTAGCAAAGCGGAAGCCGGATCTCCTCGGAAATCGCTGGCCAGCTTATCGATCTCGTCCACCAAAATCAAGGCGTTTCGGCTGCCCGCCTGCTGTAAGGCGGTAATAATTCGCCCAGGCATGGCGCCGATATAGGTTTTCCGGTGGCCTCGGATGTCCGCCTCGTCCCGAACGCCGCCCAAAGAGAGCCGGGCATAATTGCGGCCCATGGCCTCGGCCACAGACCGAGCCACCGACGTTTTACCCACGCCCGGCGGGCCGGAAAGGCACAAAATCTGCCCCTTGACGCCGCCGGTCTTTTCTTTCACTGCGAAAAACTCCAAAATCCGCTCTTTTACCTTTTCCAGGCCGTAATGCTGGCTGTTCAGAATCTGCTCCGCCTTTTTCAAGCTGTTGTTTTCCTTGGTAAAGGTGTTCCAAGGAAGCTCCAGGCAAGTATCCAGCCAAGTGCGGACAACGCCGCTCTCTGGCGAGGAGGGTTGCAGGCGAGCCAGCCGATTGGCCTCCTTCACCATCTTTTTTTCAATTTCCTCCGGCAGATTCAGCTGGCAGATACGCTCAATATACCGTTGAGATTCTGTCGCGCCGTCCTCTGCTTCGCCCAGCTCCTCGTTGATGGCCTTCATCTGCTCCCGCAGATAATAATCCCGCTGATTTTGATCCATCTGGCTGCGCACTTTGGTTTGAATCTCTTCCTCCAGGCGCAGAATTTCCACTTCTCTGGTGAGCTTTTTGGCCACCAGCGCCATTCGCCGGCGAACGTCCAGCTGTTCCAGCACCTCTTGTTTCTCTGGATATTTCAGGTTGGCATACCGCGTGATATAATCGCACAAAAATCCCATTTCCGGGTCGTCTGTCACATTGAGGGCCACGTCGCTGTTTATTTTAGGCGAAAGGTCTACATAATCCACAAAAAGCTCCCGCAGGCTGCGAATCATGGCCTCGTCCCGTTTGGTCGGCTTGTCTGGCGCGCGTTCCTCCAGAGGTTCCACCGTCACTGCATAATAAGGCTCGGCGGATTCCATTTCTACCATCCGAGCCCGGCAGACGCCCTCCACCAATACCCGGAAAACGTCGCCGTGGATTTTGAGAATCTGCTTAATGCGGCCCACCGCGCCTATTTCGTATAAATCCTCCCGCTCCGGGTCTTCCACCGCGCCGTCTATTTGCGATACCAGAAAAATCGGCTCCCTGCGGGACATGGCCAGCTCCAGCGCTTTGACGGATTTGGCCCGCCCCACGTCAAAATGAGACACCATGCCCGGGAAAATCACCATTCCCCGCAGCGGGAGCATCAACATTTTCTGAAGTCCTGTCGTTTTTTCTGTCATATTCTTTTATTTCCCCCAGAATACGAAATGATTTTGGGGGACCCCCTTTTTTATTTGATAAATTTCCTCGGCAAAACCGAAGAATCCCTTCGCCGGATTCCCGGCGTCCCATCTTTGATGGGGCCCTGGTATACTATCCTACGGATATTATCTGTCCCCACAAAACCTCGCGGCTTTGCGGGGGCCCCTTCTCATTGGTTGGATTTCCGGGAAATGAATTCCCGCAAATCCCTTCGCCGGATTCCC
>CAJTUM010000018.1 GCA_910579575.1 uncultured Eubacteriales bacterium
GGCCCCATCGAAGATGGGACGCCGGGAATCCGGCGAGGGGATTTGCGGGAATTCATGAAACGAAAATAGAAGGAGTGTTGATTATGAAGATGACTTATGCCGAGAGAAAGATTTCCATTTCTGACGAACTGAAAGACTATGCCGCTAAAAAATGCGAAAAGCTGGAACGTTACTTTGATAGAGACAGCAGCGCGAAAGTGACTTTTTCCACAGAGCGGGGCCGCCATATTGTAGAGATTACCGTGGTTCACGGCGGTATGCTGTTTCGAGCTTCTGAACAGAGCCATGATATGTACGCTTCGATAGACGGCGCCATCGACCGCATTGAGCGTCAAATTCAGAAAAACAAGACCAGACTGGAAAAAAGACTGCGTCAGGGCGCCTTTGATAAAAATGCTGAAATGCAGCAGCTGGCCGAAGCCCAAGCGCCGGAAGATCCCTACAGCGTCATTCGCACCAAAGAGTTTGAAGTTAAGCCTATGAGCGTGGAAGAGGCTATTCTGCAAATGAATATGCTGGGCCATGAGTTCTTCTTCTTCCGCAACAACGAGGCGGGAGATCGGCACAGCGTGGTATATAAGCGCTCCAACGACGGTTATGGCCTGATTATCAGCAAATGACAGTTAGCGGGAGAGAGACGTCCTTCTCTTGCCGCTGCAAAAAGACCGGAGGCCCTTAGGGCTTTCGGCCTTTTTGCAATAGGCGGAAAAGAGCAACATGATCGGTCGACTGCCCCTGTTGCGAAATACATTCGTCCTTGCCTTTCAAAAATCCAGTTATATTTGAATACTTTATATAAAAATATAATAAAATTATTCTTTTAGTATTAAAATTTCCGATTTTCCGATTCGTTGTGGCCGCTTTGCAGATATTTTGCTTTGGTCGCCATACCGCCTCGGATGTGCCGCTCGGCTTTATTTTCCTCCAGCACCGTTTTCACTTCTTCATAGAGACGCCGATTGGTCAGCCGAAGGCGATCGGTGACGTCTTTATGTACCGTTGATTTGGAAATGCCAAATTTGGCGGCGGCCTGGCGGACGGTGGCGTTGTTTTGGATGATATATTGAGCGAGCTCAGAGGCCCGCTCTTCGGGTAAGCCCTTCACGCTTTTTGCCCTCCCTTATCTGATACTGTTGCCATTCTATGCATGAGGGAAGCCGTTTAGGCGTAGAAAAGGCAAATTTGCGGCGAACAATTTGACAAAAAATTTTCAACCCAGCTCTTGACTTGGAGTAAACTTCAGGTGGTACAATAGAAGAAAATAGCGTTGGCCGGCAAAAGCCGGCGTCCCATGAAAAACAGTTGAAACGGAGGATTTGGACGATGGGAAAGTCTAAGGTCTATTTTACAAAAGAAATCACGGCGGAATCCTTGCAGAAAATTTATGCAGCGTTGGGAGTTCAGCTGAGGGGCAAAGTGGCGATCAAAATTTCCACCGGCGAGCCCGGCGGGCACAATTTTTTGCAGCCAAATCTGATTAAGCCCTTGGTAGATCAACTGAAGGGAACCATCGTGGAATGCAACACCGCTTATGAGGGCCGTCGCTATTCTTCGGAAGAGCACTGGAAGGCCATCAAGGAGCACGGGTTTCTGGATATCGCCCCCTGCGACATTATGGACGAGCAGGCGGAGCTGTCCATCCCTGTTACAAACGGCAAACATTTGACAGAAAATTTTGTAGGCGAACATCTGACCAATTATGATTCTATGCTGATGCTGTCCCATTTCAAGGGTCACGCCATGGGCGGTTTTGGCGGCGCGTTGAAAAATATGTCCATCGGCGTGGCTTCCGGTCATGGTAAGGCTCATATTCACGGCGTAGGCGTGCCCGCCAACCTGTGGACCGCCGATCATGATTCTTTCCTGGAGTGTATGGCCGACGCCTGCAAAGGCGTGATGGATTATATGGGCCGCCGGAATATCGTCTATATCAACGTGGCCAATAGGCTTTCGGTGGATTGCGATTGCTCCAGCAACCCAGAAGAACCTAAAATGGCCGATATTGGCATCTTTGCTTCTCTGGACCCGGTGGCGGTGGATCAAGCCTGTGTGGACGCGGTGTACAATTCTCCCGATCCGGGCAAATCCCATCTGATTGAACGAATCGAAAGCCGCAATGGTATCCATACGGTGGAAACGGCCTACGAGCTGGGCTTGGGCAATCGGGAATACGAAGTTGTTTCGCTGGATTAACAAAGAGAAGAGGGGAGCAGTTTGCGGGCGCTCTTGGGCTTCTATCGTGCGTCGGCAGTTGACAACCGAGGCGCGAATCCTTTATAATATCTCTGACGGGGCCGGCTTGCTTGGGCGGGCCGGCCCTCCAGGTTTCCGGCGCAGTCCGTCGCCCATAACCGCGGCCAGAAGGCCGCTTTGGCGGGCCGGGAATTGACGTTTTGGATGGGCGCCGTTTGGGAGGAACCCGGCGGAATATGTCTGAAGGCATACCTTGGTTTGGTGTGCCTTTTTTTTATCGATAGTACGAAAACCGGCGGAAGGAGCGAAACGATGAAGCGATTACAAGCATTTTTTGAACAACATCCGGCAGGAGCCTTGGCCTTTTCCGGCGGCGTGGATTCTGCGCTGCTGGTCTGGGCAGCCGCTCAGTTTGGGACAGATTGGCGGGCTTATTATGTCCGCTCTGCGTTTCAACCCGCCTTTGAGCTGCGGGACGCCCGACAGATTGCAGAGCAGTGCGACTTGGATATGGAAGAGCTGGAAGCGGACGTGCTGGCTTGCCCGCAAATTGCCCAAAACCCGGCAGAGCGCTGTTATCACTGCAAAAAGCTGATTTTTTCCCGTATTCTTCAGCAAGCGAAGGCGGAGGGCTACGCCTTGTTGATCGACGGCACCAACGCTTCGGACGACGCCGGGGACAGGCCGGGTATGCGGGCTCTGCGGGAAATGGAGGTTCGCTCCCCCTTGCGGGAGGCCGGGCTGACCAAAGCGCAAGTTCGTCTCCTTTCCAAGGAAGCAGGTTTGCCCACCTGGGACAAACCGGCCTATGCCTGCTTAGCCACCCGAGTTCAGACGGGAACTCCCATCACGAAAGAGGATTTGGGGCGGATTGAGCGAGGAGAAGAGGCTCTGGCCAGCCTGGGGTTTCGGGATTTTCGTCTGCGCCTGCGGGGCGGGACGGCGGTTTTGCAAATCCGGGCGGAGCAGCAACAGACGGCCTTTGACCGTCGGCGGGAAATTCTCCAGGCAATCGGCGGGGATTTTGCTGCAATCGCTCTGGATTTGGCGGCTCGAGCACAAGAAAAAGGATGAACGATGATGGAAAAGAAAGAAAAAACAATCGAAATGCTGCGTCAAGTGCAAGCGGGAACTCTTTCGCCGGAGCAGGCGGCGCTCCAGCTCAAGCTGGACCCTTTTGAAGACCTGGGGTATGCTAAAATCGATCACCATCGGGCCTTGCGTCAGGGGGCGGCGGAGGTGATTTACGGTCAATCCAAGCCCCAGGAGCAGATCGAAGGCATTGTAAAGGCCATGGAGGCCAAGGGCAGCCGAAACATCCTAATTACCCGGGTGGATCAGTACAAGGCGGCGTATTTGTCTGAAAAATTCTCAATGAAGTATGAGCCTTGCGCCCGCCTGGCGGTAGCCTTGCCCCAGCCTGTGGAGGGCAGGGGGGCCATTGTGGTGGCCACTGGGGGCACCAGCGATATGGGCGTGGCGGAGGAAGCGGCTATCACCGCCGAAACGCTGGGCAACCGAGTAACCCGGCTTTATGACGTGGGCGTGGCCGGCCTGCATCGGCTGCTCCGCAATCTGGAGACGCTGATGCAGGCTCGGGTTGTAATCGCCGTGGCGGGCATGGAGGGCGCTTTGGCCAGCGTGGTTGGCGGCTTGGTGGATTGTCCGGTGATCGCCGTGCCTACCAGCGTGGGGTATGGCGCTGCCTTCGGCGGGGTTTCCGCTCTGCTTTCCATGCTTAATTCCTGCGCCAGCGGCGTCAGCGTGGTCAATATCGACAATGGTTTCGGAGCGGGTTTTTTGGCCAGCCGTATCAATCAGATGGAAGGAATCCAATAGAGAGGAAGAATGATTGCAATGAAAACGCTGTATTTGGAATGCAAAATGGGCGCCGCCGGCGATATGCTGACGGCGGCCCTTTACGAGTTGCTGCCGGATCAAGAGGGCTTTCTCAAAACCATGAACAGCCTAATTCCCGGCGTGGAGGTCAAGGCGGAGCAAGCCTCTACCTGCGGCATTGTGGGAACCCATATGGCCGTTACGGTAGACGGTCGGCAGGAAGAAAGCCAGGATATCCCCCAGGGCGGTTCTATACATGGGCATAGCCATGAGCATGAGCACGACCATGAGCACGAGCATAGCCATGAGCACGAGCATGGCTATGAGCACGAGCACGGCCATGAACACGAGCATGGCCATGAGCACGAGCACGGCCATGAGCACGAGCATGGCCATGAGCATGGTCACAGCCATCATCATTCTCACAGCAGTTTGGCGGACGTGACCAAAGTGATTGACGGCTTGGAGCTGCCGCAGCAGGTGAAGGAGGACGCCAAAGCGGTTTACGACCGCATCGCCGCGGCGGAGGCCAAGGCCCACGGCGCTCCGGTCAGCCAGATCCATTTCCATGAGGTGGGGTCCTTGGACGCCATTGCGGATATTGTAGGCGTTTGCCTGGCCGTCCATCTGCTGGCGCCGGACAGCGTCCAGGCTTCTCCCGTTCACGTAGGCAGCGGTCAGGTTCGCTGCGCCCATGGCGTCGTGCCTGTGCCTGCGCCGGCCACAGCGGAGATTTTGAAGGGCGTTCCCTGTTATGGCGGAGAAATTCAGGGCGAGCTGTGCACCCCCACCGGCGCCGCCTTGCTGGCCCATTTTGCTCAAAAATTCGGGCCTATGCCTCCGATGATGATAGAACATACAGGGTATGGCTTGGGCCGAAAGGAATTTCCGGCGGCCAACTGTGTCCGGGCCTTTTGGGGCCAGGCTGGAGAGAGCGACCAGGCGGATATTGTGGAGCTTTGCTGCCATATTGACGATATGACGGCGGAAGCCCTGGCTTTTGCTGGCGAACGAATGATGGAATTGGGCGCTTTGGACGTTTCTTCCGCTCCCATCGTCATGAAAAAGGGGCGGCTGGGCGCGGCCTTTACCGTTCTGTGCAAGGCCAAGGACGAAGAGCGGCTGGCCCAAGCCATCCTGCGGGAAACAACCACCAACGGCGTTCGCTCCCGCTATTGCAAAAAGTATATCCTGGCGCCTTCCGTGCGCACAGTGGAGACGGAATACGGCCCTATGAAGGTGAAAGTCGCGCAGGGCGAAGGAATTTGCCGCCAAAAGGCGGAATATGAAGACGCCGCCCGCGTAGCCCGGGAGAAGGGGCTGCCCATTTTGCAAGTCATGGAGGCAGTGGAGCAAGCGGCGAGAGAGCGGCAGTAAGCGGCGCTTTACCATTGCGGAATAGGAAAAACCGCCGCCTGAATGGATTTCAGGCGGCGGTTTTTGGCGCGGTTAAAACCGGGATTTGGGCTTGGGGTGGGCTTTGATATAGGGAATACGGATGGCCCACATATAGTACAGAAAAGAAAGCAGAGCGGCGCAGCCCCAGCCCACGGGATAGCCCCAAAAGACATATTCAATATTCGGATTCTTGGACATGGTAACGACCAGAAAAATCTGGCGGCACACGATCAGCCCCCCAATGCTGGTGAACATGACGACTAAGGATTTGCCAAAGCCGCGAACGGCGTTGGAGAAGGACTGGAAGAAGGTCTGAAGCCCATACATGGGCAGCATGATATACATCATGCTGACGCCATAGGCCATGGCGTCTACATCCTTGGTAAACAGCTGGATAAAGAAATCGGCGTTGTAATAGATGACAGGGCCCAGGATGGAGATCACGCCCAAGCCCAACAACACCACGGTCCAGAGGCAACGGAAGGCCCGTTCCGGTTTTTTAGCGCCCATATTTTGAGCGATAAAAGCGGGGGTGGCTTGGCCCAAGGATTGGGCCACCATGCCCATATAGCTGTCTATCTTTTTGGCCGCGCCGGAGCCTGCCATGGCCGCCGAGCCAAATTGGTTGATATACCGCTGGACAAACAGATTAGAAAGGGAAATCAACCCGGATTGAACGGCGGCGGGCAACCCAAGGATTAACACATCCTTCAGGATCTTTCCGTCAATCTTCAAATCCTGGAGCACAAGCTTGTAAACGTCGTCGGTGGTCATCATTTGCCGCACGGCCAGCAGCACGGAAATGAGCTGGGAGATGATGGTGGCGACGGCCACGCCGGCGACTCCCATTTTGAAAACCGCCACAAACAAAAGGTCCAACGCGATGTTGGTGCAGCTGGCGACTACTAGATAATAGAAGGGACGACGGGAATCGCCCACCGCCCGCAGCACGCCTGCAGCCACGTTATACAGGGAGGTAAACAGCACGCCGATGAAATAAATCCGCAGATAAAGCACGGATTCTCCCCAGACGTCCGCTGGACAATCCACTAATTTGAGCAGCAGGGGAGTGAGCAAGACCCCTACCAGCGCCATCGTCACGCCTAAAATTGCCGAAAAGAGCAAGCCGGTGTGAATCGAGTCGTGGAGATTTTTTTCGTCTTTGGCGCCGAAATAACGGGAAAAAAGAACGCCTGCGCCGGCGGACAGGCCAGTAAAAAAGCCCACCAACAGCCGGGAGATATCTTCGCTGGAGGTGACGGAGGCCAGAGCGGTGGTGCCGACGAAATTGCCCACCACAATGCTGTCTACGCTGTTATAAAGGTTTTGGAATACATGGCCCATTAAGATCGGAAAAGAAAAGAGGATCATCTGTTTGACGATATTGCCTTGGGTTAGGTCTATGCTTGTCTTTTTCGCCATGCCAAGTTCCTTTCTGCCGCCTCCCGGGCGGGAAACGGCTTGGTTTTGAATCGACGCGCTCCCAAAACTCTTTGAATGCTTGGAAGGCGACGATTTTGTGTCTTGCCGTGTCGTCGCGCGGAGCTGCGTCAATCCAAAGCGCGCGACATACCGATTTTTAAGCGCAGTTCGGAAAACGAAACAATTTCCCTGGAACACCCAGGGAAATTGTTTTTGCAGCTTCTTATTTAGATATTTCTTCCAGATAAACGCCTACGCCTTTGCCGTAGGGGACGGTATGGCCGCATTGGTTCAGCGCACGCTCAATCGCGCTCAGCACAGCTACTTCGTCGTTGATATCAATATTGCCCATATGGCCCAAGCGGAACATCTTGCCCGCATAAGCGGCCAAACCGCCGGCCACAATAACGCCTTCCTCCAGCAGGACGGCGCGGAATTTGGCGTCTTCCACGCCCTGAGGATAAATCAGATTGGAAAGGGTGACGGCCCGGCATTCTGGCGCGGCCAGCAAGGTAAAGCCCAGGGCCTCCAGAGCCTTCTGCATGGCGCGGGCGTTTTTCAGGTGCCGCTGGTAGCGGGTCTTCATGCCCTCTTCCTTGATGATGCGCACGGATTCCTGCATGGCCCACACCAGGTTGATAGCGGGAGTGGCGAAATACTTGGATGGGTCGTCCATAATCGGGGCCCATTTGTCAAAATCGCAGTAGTATTCAGGAATCACGCCCAAGGTCGCCCGGCGGGCCAGAGTCTTTTGGTTGGCCCACAGCAGCAGCAGGCCGGGACATACGCCGAAGGCTTTTTGGGAAGCGGTGAACAAAAGGTCAATATTCATCTCCGCCAGGTTTTCATATTCGCCGGCGGTTGCGGCCACGCCGTCCACAATGTAAATGGTGTCTGGGAATTTTTTCATCACTTCGCCGATGGCGGCGATATCCGCCGCGGCGCCGGTGGCAGTGTCCACATGAGTGACGGTCATGGCGGCGTAACGCTTTTCGCTGAGTTTGGCTTCAATTTCAGCGGGGGACACAACTTGACCCCATTCGGCTTGGAGCACGTCGGCCTTCAGCCCCTTGTGAGCGCAGATATCGGTAAAGCGGTCGCCAAAGAAGCCGTTGCTGACAATCAGAACGTCGTCGCCCCGTTTCGTGACGTTGGACAACGCCATTTCCATGGCCAGGGTGCCGGTGCCGGCCACAACGAAGGTTTTGCCGTCGCAGCCGAACAACTGGCCCAGGTCGTCGATAACGCCTTTATAATCTTTGACAAAGCGGGGGTCGCCAAAAGCCTGGATCTCCCGGCCCATTTGCTCTTGGATGGACCGGACCACCGGCGTGGGGCCGGGAATCATTACCATGGTTTTCTCTTTCATTGCAAACGCGCTCCTTTTTGTTTGTTTTGGGCCCGCAGGCCCTATTCTCTTCTTTGTATTCTACCATTGCTTTGAAGTAAAGTCAAACAACGGGGCGAGGGCAGGCAGATCGCGGGAGGTTTTTGCTCGGAATCAAGGGTTTCGACGGCCTGAGGCTGGCAAAAGAGGGAGTTCTGTGATATACTTTGGATAAAAGCAATCGACCGAGCAAAAGAAAGGAGCCTGGAGATGACAAAATGCAAATGGCTGTTTTGCATTGTCGGCATATTTCTTTTTCTCGCCGCCTGCGGCAGGGAAACGGCGGAAAGGCAGGCGGAAGCCATTGAAATGGAAGTGGAAGGCCAATCGGCCGTCGTCCGCTTTGACCAGGGAACCCTTTCTTCTGGAACCATTGAGGCAGGAGAGAATGAATATGCCTTTGCATACGATATGTCAGGCGCTTTGACCATTCGTTATCCCAACGGAGCGATTTTTACCCTTTTAAACGGCGGGGCTACTGCCTCTCTGAAGTATGATGGAGAAGAATTTAGAAGCAAAGGATATCTGGACGGTCTTTCTCTGGTTTGGGGGTTGGAAAGCGCTTTAGAGCAGGCCCGAGGGACCAGCGGCAAAAACTCGTCTTCTCCGCTGTTGGCAATAGTTTTGTCGAGCCTGGGCTTGTGGAATTTATTAGCGCCTCGAAGCGTCTGGTATCTTTCCAGCGGTTGGCGGTATAAAAATGTCGAGCCCTCCGACGGGGCGATCATCGTCTATCGGTTGGGCGGGGTAGCGTTGCTGTTTTTCGGCGTTATGTGTCTTCTGGCGGCGCTGTGAAAGGGAGCGTTGGATAAAAAAAGAAATTTGTTTTGGGACTGCGGCGCTGCCGTTGTCCATGGGCGCAGGATGCGGGGAGCAGAAGGAACTGGACAAAATGCCCTCAGATTACCGCTTGGAGCAGGCCAAAAAAACGAACATGAGCCCATAGGCGGCTAAAAATGCAGAAAAGCTGGTCGATAAGACCAGCTTTTTTGATCGTCATTTTTGAGGCGTCGCTCGGCCGGGTTTAGATTGGCGTTCGCCCTTCTAAAGCCCGTGTGAGCGTGACGTCGTCCGCATATTCCAAATGTCCGCCCACCGGCACGCCATAGGCCAGGCGGGTGACCTTTAGGCCAAAGGGCTTGAGCAGGCGGGAAAGATACATGGCTGTGGCCTCGCCCTCGGTATCCGGGTTGGTGGCCATGATGACCTCCCGCACATCCTCATTTTCATCGGCCACCCGCTGCAAAAGCTCCTTAATGCGCAGCTGATCGGGCCCCACGCCGTTCAGCGGAGAAATCGTGCCGTGAAGCACATGGTAAAGGCCCTTGTATTCCCGGGTTCGCTCCAAAGCGATGACGTCCTTTGGGTCTGTCACCACGCAAATGATCCCCCTGTCCCGGCTTTGATCTGCGCAGACGGAACAAACCTCTCCGTCCGTCAAATTTTGACAAAATTTACAAGGGCGGACCACCCGTTTGGCGTCTATAATGGCCTGCGCAAAGGCTTCGGCTTGTTCCTGAGGCTGAGACAGCATAAAAAAAGCCAACCGTTGGGCCGTTTTGTATCCGATGCCGGGCAGGGTTTCAAACTGCTCGATCAGCTTTTCCACCGGGGCCGCGAAATATTTCATGGTTACAGAATGCCCGCCATTCCGCCGGTGAGCTTATTCATCTCGGTGGAATAGGTGTCCTCCGATTGCTTCATGGCTTCGTTGACCGCCGCCGTCACCAGGTCGCACAGCATCTCGGCGTCCTCTGGGTCGATGACTTCCGGCTTGATTTCCAAGCGGATAATCTGCTTTTGCTTTACAGTAGCCGTCACGGCGCCGCCGCCAGAAGAGGCTGTGAACTCCATTTCCTCCAGCTCGGCCTGCTTTTTGGCCATGTCTTGCTGCATTTTTTGGGCCTGCTTCATCAGATTGTTCATATTGAAGTTGCCGCCCATGGGCATTTTTTTCATGGTAGTACCGCCTTTCATCGTATGGATTGTAGGATATCGTATGCGGTTGAACAGGCGTGAAAACGCCTGCGCAACGACGCTGGCTATCCAGCGTTGTCAAAAGAAAAACCGTTATTTTTCCGTCACGTCCACGCCCAGCTCCCGAGCGGCGCGAAGAACTTCCTCCAGGCCGTCCGACGCCGGCCCCGCCGCTTCCGCCGGAGCGCCTTTGGCTTGCAGTCGGACGGCGGAAAAACCGCATTTCTGGGCGGCGCTCTCCAGCTGGTTCAGCACGCGGGGCCGATCCAGCAACAGCAGCCCCTCTTCGTCCACTGCAATGAGCAAAACCGCGCCCTTGGCTTGGTATTCCGCCAAGCGGACGTATGTGGCGGCGGCTGGGTTCATAGGCGAACCCTTGAGAGCGGCGAAAAATTGGTCCCGCGTCTCCGGGTCGCCGCCAGAAGAGGCGGGCGCAGGTTGAGCCGCCTCTGCAGGGGCGGCAGGGATTGGCTGCTCGGGTATGGGTTTCGCCGGCGCAGGCTGGGAAACGGGCCGAGCGGCGGAAGCGGCAGGGAGAACCGCAGGTTGGAGGGCGGAGACAGGCCCCCGACACAGCTTGAGCAGACAGATTTCCGCGTCCGCCCGGCGGATGGCGCTGCGGGTCAGCCGGGATAAGGTTTCGCCAATGGTCTGCACAAAGAACTCCAGCAGAGCGGGAGAAACGCCCTGGGCTGCTTGGCGCAGCTCTTCCAGGGTGAAATAAGAGCTTTCCAAGGCGGCGCCTGGGGTGGCTACGGCCTGGACGATGTACAGATCTCGGATCAAGGACAGAAGCTCGTCAAACAGAGAAACGATATCCCGCCCTTGCTGATAGCAAACGTAAAAAATTTCCAAAGCGCCGGCGGCGTCCTGACGGCTCGCCGCTTGAAACAGCGCCATAACGGTTTGATTTTCCGCCACGCCCAGACATTGCTGCACTCGCCGCTGGTCGATGACGGCGTCTCCCGCCGCGCACCGGTCCAACAGGGAAATCGCGTCCCGCATCGAGCCGTCACCCAACCGGGCCAGCAACAGAGCGGCGTCCTTTTCCAGAGTCAGCCCCTCCTGGCCGGCGATATACAGCAGCCGGTCGGCCACGGCGGCCGGGGTAATGCGGCGAAAATCATAGCGCTGGCATCGGGAAAGGATGGTGGCGGGCACTTTGTGGATTTCGGTGGTGGCTAAGATAAACAGGGCGTGCTCCGGGGGCTCTTCCAGCGTTTTGAGCAAGGCGTTAAAGGCGCCGGCAGACAGCATATGCACTTCGTCGATGATATAAACCCGCATTTTCAGAGCGGCGGGGGAGTAATTCACTTCCTCCCGAATTTCCCGGATATTGTCCACGCCGTTGTTGGAGGCGGCGTCGATTTCCGTGATGTCCACAGCGGATTCCGCCAGGGCGGCCCGGCAGCTTTCGCATTGGTTGCAGGGGTCGCCATTTTTGGGGGACAAGCAGTTGGCCGCCCGAGCCAAAATCTTGGCGCAGGTGGTCTTGCCGGTGCCTCGCGTGCCGGTGAACAGATAGGCGTGAGAAAGCCGACCCGCAGCCGTCTGGGCTTTCAGAGCCGACGTAATATGCTGTTGACCGACCACGTCGTCAAAGGACAAGGGCCGCCATTTGCGGTAAAGGGCTTGATGAGACAAGAATATCGCCTCCCAACTCCAACAGAGAAATAAAAAAATTCAGATCCGACATTCCATGGAATGTCGGAAAGGCTGGAAGCCCATGGCCTGGTAAAAAGCCAGAGCCGGTTTGTTGAAATCCCAGACGTTCAGCTGGATCTGGCAAAAGCCTTTTTCCTTTGCCCGAGTTTTGATGAAATCAAAAAGCTGGGCGCCGATTTGCCGGCGGCGGTATGCTTCGTCTACGGCAAATTCCTCGATATGGCAGACTCTCCGGGCTACGCTGTGAGGGGACGAAGGAATATCCCGATAGAAAACGACGGCATAGCCCGCCGCGGCGCCGTCCTGCACAGCCACGATCGTATCGGCGTCCGAATCTTCCCAAAGCTTCAGCGCCTCTTCGGCCAGCGCCGGGCTAAAGGGAGGATAAACGTCCGGCCGGTTTTGGTTGTGCAGAGCGGCTGCCTGGGCCCGCAGCCGGTTGATTTGCTCCAGTTCCTCTTTTTTGGCAAAACGAATTTCTGCCATGCGATCGACCTCCTTCTGCGCGAAAAAAAGAAAAAGCGGCGGCTCCCAAGACCGCGCGCCGCTCCCTCGAAGACGCCCCCTGCCCGGTACCCGTATGCTCGGCTCAAAATCGGTTGGCCGCGGCACACAGACGGCGCCGCTTAATGCTGCTCGGTTCCCCGCCTGACATGGTTCACAGCTGTCTGTTGCGCGGGACCGATCTCTCACAGCTTTGCATACGAGGCAGACGACAAAAAGACGAATCCTCTGGAACGGAATTAACCCCTGCATATAGCGGATTTCAGGTAAATAAGGAACCGCTAACTCCCCGGTTAGCGCGGCCTTGGCAACCGCCCCTTAGAGGGCTGCGCAGGCTGCGTCCGCCGGTTGCGCGGCGGATACTGCGCTTATTATAATACATCCTATCCAAATTATCAACCCCCGTTAAAAATTACCATTTAAGAATGGACTTGGAGGCGCGGCCTGTTTGAGCGCGAATGTCCCAAACGCACATTTTTTCTGACGCATATCCATAACGCCTTTGCATAAAACGGAGAAACGTCTATGGAAACGGGGGCGAAAGCTCCCGACCTTTTGAACGCTTTCCCAATAAGCCAAAAAGCCCGGGGCCGGGGCGCTTTGCGAACAAAGGCTCCGGCTCCGGGCGCATAGGTTTCAATGTTCGCCAGGCGAACAGAGGGCAGACCCGTCGGCGCGCGCCGACTTAGAGACCCATTTCCTTTTTGACTTCAGCGAAGCACTGGATGGCGAAATCCAGATCTTCCTTGGTGTGGGCGGCGGAAATCTGCGTGCGGACCCGGGCTTTGCCTTGGGGCACCACAGGATAGCAGAAGCCCACCACATAAACGCCCTTTTCCAGCATTCGGGCGGCGAACTCCTGGGCTACCTTGGCGTCATACAGCATGACGGGCACGATGGGATGAGAGCCTTCCGGGATGTCGAAGCCTAGGGTGGACATCTTCTCCCGGAAATACTTGGTGTTCTCGTGGACTTTGTCCCGCAGAGCGGTGGATTCGCTCAGCATATCAAAGACCTTGCAGCTGGCGGCGGCGATGGCCGGAGCCAACGTATTGGAGAACAGATAAGGACGGCTGCGCTGGCGAAGCAGGTCCACAATGGGCTGGCGGGCGCTGGTGTAGCCGCCGGAAGCGCCGCCCAAGGCTTTGCCCAGAGTGCCGGTGATGATATCCACCCGTCCCATGACGCCGCAATATTCCGGCGTGCCCTTGCCATGGTCGCCCATAAAGCCGACGGCGTGGCTGTCGTCCACCATCACCAGAGCGCCGTATTCGTCGGCCAGGTCGCAGATGCCCTGGAGATTGGCGATAAAGCCGTCCATGGAGAAAACGCCGTCGGTGGCGATCATCTTGATGCGGCAGTCCTTGGCCTCTTCCAGCTTGGCCTTCAGGTCTTCCATATCGTTGTTTTTATAGCGGAAGCGCTTGGCCTTGCACAGGCGGACGCCGTCGATGATGGAGGCGTGGTTCAGCTCGTCGGAGATGATGGCGTCTTCGGCGGTGAGCAGAGTCTCAAACAGACCGCCGTTGGCGTCGAAGCAGGAGGAATACAAAATGGTGTCGTCCATGCCCAGGAACTTACTGATTTTGCTCTCCAGCTCCTTGTGCAGCTCCTGCGTGCCGCAGATAAAGCGGACGGAGGACAGGCCGTAGCCCCATTTGTCGTAGCTGTCCTTAGCGGCTTGGATAAGCTCCTGGTTGTTGGAAAGGCCCAGGTAGTTATTGGCGCACATATTCAACACATTGTTGGCCTTGGTGGTGTCGATACGGGCGCTTTGGGGGGTTGTGATAAAGCGCTCGTCCTTATAAGTGCCGGCTTCGCGGATGCCCTCCAGCTCTTTTTCGTAAATGTTCAGCGCGTTTTTCATGATGTGTGCTTCCTCCTTCTTTGAAAGCGATTTATTTTTTCGTCCAGTCCAGCACAACCTTGCCAGAGTTGCCAGAGATCATGGCCTCAAAGCCTTTTTCAAATTCGGTATAATGGTAGCGGTGGGTGACGATCGGCTTCAGATCCAAGCCGCCCTGCACCATGGCGATCATCTTGTTCCAGGTGGCGAAAATCTTGCGGCCATAAATGCCCTGGACGGTGAGTCCCTTGAGGATGATGTGATCCCAGTTGATCTTGGTGTCCGGCCCCTGAAGGCCCAGCAGAGAAACCTTGCCGCCGTTGCGCATCAGGCTCAGCAGTTGGTTCAGACCGGGGGCGCTGCCGCTCATCTCCAGGCCCACGTCGAAGCCCTCTTTGATCTTCAGCTGCTCAAAGTAAGCCTCGGGCTTCTCCTTGGCCACATTGACGCAGGCGTCGGCGCCCATCTTCTTGGCCAGGTCCAGCCGGTACTCGTTGACGTCGGTAATCACAACGTTCCGAGCGCCTGCATACTTGCAGATGGCCACGGCCATAATGCCGATGGGGCCTGCGCCGGTAATCAGCACGTCTTCGCCTACCAGATCCCACATCAGGGCGGTGTGAGTGGCGTTGCCAAAGGCGTCAAAGAAGGAAACCAGATCCTCGTCCAGCGCTTCGTCCACAGGCACCACGTTGGTTTCCGGGATACACAGATACTCGGCAAAAGCGCCGTCCCGGTTGACGCCTACGCCCTTGGCCGTGGGGCACCATTGGCCGTTGCCCTCTCGGCAGTTCCGGCAGGTTCCGCAGATGATGTGGCCCTCGCCCGTCACCCGCTGGCCCACATGATATTTGGCGGCGCCGGCGCCCAGCTCGGCGATTTCGCCCACATATTCGTGGCCGGTGGTCAGCGGCGGGTTCAGGTTGGCCTGGCTCCAGGGGTCCCAATTATAAATGTGTACGTCCGTGCCGCAGATGGCCGTTTTGTGAATCTTAATCAGCACCTCGCCGGGCCCAGGCGTAGGCACAGGCACTTGGGTTAGGGTCAGGCCTTTGACCGGGCCTGTTTTGACCAGCGCGTCCATCATTCTTTCAGACATTGCACTCATCTCCATTGTCATATAAATTGGTCGGCAAGCGCCGACGGGTTTACGCGGCGACCCCGCAGAATTCGTGAACCTGTCGGGAGTCTTCTGGCTGAGGGCGCCTTTTGAGCCCGCCGCAAGTCTGGCTCGGGGCGAGGATTGAAGCGACCGCAGCCGTTTTTTTGGCGGTCTTCCGCCTCTTTCATTATATCATACGTTTTGGGGATTTCAATGAGGGAAAGCTCTTTTTTTGAAACAAATTTGCCTCTTTGTCCGCCAATGGAGGACAGTATGTCTGAAATCGAGAGCAAATTTGTGCAAATGGCTGAAAAGGTGAAAAAATCTTCACAAAGGCGGCGGGCGATTTACAATTTATTCGATTTTTCGCTATTGCATTTTCATATTTCCAAGGGATAATAAGAGCATGAAGAGAAACCGAGGCGGCGCGGCGGAGGCCGGCTTCCTTTGCGGCAGATAAGGAGGAAATTCAAATGAGCGAATACAACAAAAACCCCTGGGAAGAGCAGGACAACAGCGCGATTCAGCCCCGGCAGCCGGCGGACGGCGGGCAGGAGCAATATCAGTATCAGATTCGGCCGGCAGACCGGCAGGAAGAGGACCAAGCAAGCTGGAGCGGCCCTGTGGAGCAGCCCCAACAGCCCAGCGGTTGGCGGGTGGGCCAGGCACAGCCCGCGCCCCGACAGGACTGGAGCCAGCCCTTGGAGGGTCGGCCCTATTATGACCAGCCTCGGCAGGAGGGCGGCAAGGCCGAAAGAGCGGGCAAAAGCGGCGGTCGGGCCAAAGGCTTTTTCAAAGGCGCGGCGGCTCTGGTTTTGGTAGCGGCGGTTTCTGTGGGCTCCGCCGCCGGATATCTGCGCTGGGCCGGTTATCAGCCCGGCGACTCCGGCGGGACAGACAATGTGGGCTCCGGCGGCACAAAGGTGGTCTACCAGCCCGCTTATTCGGAGGATTCCCTCACCGCCGCCCAGATTTATGAGAGCAATGTTTCTTCTGTGGTGGCCATTACCACCCAGACGCCCACTGGCAGCGGCGTGGGCACTGGTATCATCATGCTGGAGGACGGCCATATTATCACAAACGACCATGTTGTGGCCGACGCGGTGAATATCACCGTGCGTACCTATGACGGCAAGGAGTATCAGGCGGAAATTGTGGGCACAGATGAAAAAACCGACGTGGCCGTCATTAAAATTGAAGCGGAGGGCCTGAAAGCGGCTGTATTCGGCGATTCCGATCAGGTGGTTGTGGGCGAGCCCGCCATCGTCATCGGCAACCCGCTGGGCCTGGAATTTGCCAATACCATGACCCAGGGCTCCATTTCCTCGGTGAGCCGGGATATCCAGATGGGCAATTACGTTATGAACCTGATGCAGACCGACGCTTCCATCAACCCGGGCAATTCCGGCGGTCCTCTGTTCAACAGCCGCGGCGAAGTAATCGGCGTGGTTTCGGCCAAGATCAAAACCTCTGAGGCGGTGGGAATCGGTTTCGCCATTCCCAGCAACACCGCGCTGAAGGTGGCCCAGGACTTTATCAATTTCGGCTCTGTCCAAGATCGGCCCATGCTGGGCGTGACAGTGGAAGAAATCAACGCGTATTATGCCCAGATGCAGGGCGTAGAAACGGGCGTTCGGGTAGCTGAAGTGGTCCGCGGCGGCGCGGCGGATTTGGCGGAAATCCAAGTGGGCGATTATATCGTCGCCTTTAACGGCGATTCGGTGTCCACCATTTCGGAGCTGAATTACGCCAAGGATAAATGCAAGGTCGGCGACACTGTTAAGGTGGAGCTGCGCCGGCAAGGCCAGAAAGTAACGGTTGATCTGGTGCTGAAAGACGCCAATCAGCTGGCGAGCTAAAAAAGCGGGACGCCCGCCAAAATCGAATCAGAAAAAGCTGGCGAAAGCCAGCTTTTTTTCTGTGTAAAAGCATTCTGTCAAAAAGGCAGAGCTTTTGACAGCCGCCGGCGCGCAGATAGGGGAGAAAAATCTGGTTTTTATATCCAGTTCACCGCTTTTTATATCGGGCGGCCCGGTAGCGGAAGGTGGAAAGGGGCATTCCGCATTCGTCGGCGGCGGCGACGCCTGTGATCTGCCCGGCCTTCCAGCGGAGATAGGCGTTGTGATAATTTTCAGGCAAAGGGGCGGGGGGCCTGCCAAACTGCACGCCGCGAGCCCTGGCCGCTTCAATGCCCTGAGCCTGGCGCACGCGGATATTTTCTCGCTCGTTTTGGGCCACGAAGGAGAGAATCTGCAACACCAAGTCGGCGATAAAAGCGCCCATCAAATCCTTGCCGTTGCGGGTGTCCAGCAGCGGCATATCGATGACGCAGACGTCCGCCCGCTTATCCTTGGTCAGCACCCGCCATTGCTCCTGAATCTCCTGATAATTGCGGCCCAACCGATCGATGCTTAGGATATAGAGCAGGTCTCCCGGCTTGATCTGCCGAAGCATCCGCCGGTATTGCGGGCGGTCGAAATCTTTGCCCGATTGCTTATCGATGTAAAGGTTTTTCCGCGGCACTGCCCGCTGGCTCATGGCCAGCAGCTGGCGCTCCTCGTTTTGATCTGTGCTGGATACCCGGATATATCCATAAGTCGCTCCCTGCATATTTGCTCCTCCATCTGTGGTTATCCTTTTATTTTAGCGGCTCTCGTCAATTTTTACGACAAAAAGCGACAAAAATTTTTTTCTCGCCCCAGGAGGATGGGCGAGAAAGGAAAAACGCGGCCAAGAAAATCCGCTTGCGCAGGGCGATAGTTGTCTTGTGTATGGCGCGGAAATTTGTTTTGAAAAGCCGATCAAAAGCGGTTTCTTTGCCCAATGGCAGGGAAATGCCGCAGGGCAAGAAGCTCCCCGGCAGAATCTCGCAGCGCGATTTCTGCCGGGGAGCTTCTCAAACTTGTAGAACCTCTATCAAATTTCCTTTCGGCGGACGCTGCCTGTTAGAAGAGCGCATTGCATACAAGCGGCAAAAAAACGGCCTTGCCGCCGAGACCCTGGATGGGAGGCCTGGCGGCAAAGCCGCAAAAAGCAAGACGGCGCTTATCCAGCGAACGCCTTTTTAACCGGCGCTCTACAGACTGCCGCGCCGGCGATAAGAACGCTTATGCGCCAGGCTGACAGCCCTCCCGCATCCGCTTCTCTTCTTCCATTTGGTAGAGCCGCCGCTCCGCCGGCTCCAGACAGTCGGAATACGCGTTAATTTTTCGGTCCAGCCGGTCCAGGGTGGCTTCCATAGCCTGCACTCGCTGCCAAAGGCGGTCCCTCTGCTCATGCAGGATATCCAGGCGGCGGGGCCGCGTCCTGTCTCCCTGTTGGCATAGGGCCACATACTCGGCCAAAGCGTCCACCGCCAGGCCGGCGCCCCGCATACACTTGACAAATTCGATCCACTTACAGGATTCTTCATCATAAACCCGAATGCCGTTGGCGTTTCTGGGCACTGGGGGAATCAGCCCCGCCCGCTCATAATAGCGCAGGGTGTCCGCCGTGAGGCCATATTTCCGGCTTACTTCTGCAATGGTCAAAATCCTGCCGCCTCCTTCTTGTCCTGGGGTCGCCGCCCCGTTTTTTTCGGTCTTTCTGTATCCTACCATCTGGAGCCTGCTCTAGGTCAAGCCCTGGATGAAAAATCGGTCGAATTTATGCTTGGCTCGCGTTTCGGTTTTCCAGCTCCAGCAGCATTTTTTTGCGTTCCAGGCCGCCGGCATAGCCGGTGAGAGCGCCCTGGGCGCCGATTACGCGGTGGCAGGGAATGAAGATAGAGATGGGATTGCGGCTGTTGGCTTGGCCCGCCGCCCGGGCGGCCTGGGGTCTGCCGACCTGTTGGGCCAGCCAGGCATAGCTGCGGGTTTGGCCATAGGGAATCTGTCTCAGAGCTTGCCAGACCTGGCGCTGAAATTCCGTGCCCTCCGGCGCCAGAGGCAGGTCAAAATCCTGCCGCCGCCCTTCCAGATACTCCAGCAGCTGCTCCCGGGCCCGCTCCAGCAGCGGCGTGGTCTGCTCTTCATAATCGCCAGGCCTCGCCGTCCCTTCAAAAAACAGGTTGGCGATAGCGCCGTTTTGCTCCGCCAGGCCCGTCAGACCCAAGCAGGTTTCAAATAAAATCGCTTTTTTCATGTTATCTCGCGCTCCTTTTCTCTCTAATCCAGTTGGAAAATGGGGTCCGCCCAATCGCCATAGAACAGGCCCGTCCAAAATTCCAGCACGTTGTTTTCTCTGCCAGACTCCATAAAATAATGGGCCAGATAGGGGTTGTCGGTGATAATGCCGTCCGGTTGGCAGTAAAGGGCCCATTGAATGCTTCGCTGGGTATTGACCGTCCAGGCATAAACCTCCTTGCCCTGCCGGCGCAGGCGAGCCGTGGCCGCGGGGGTCAAAAAATTGTATCGCAGGCTATAGCCGTCCAGGTAATCCAGGTCATAGTCCTCCGGCCGCAGCACAGAGGCGATATAAATGGTTTTCAGCTCGGGGGCAATCTGCTTGACGCGGGCCAGCATATCCAGATCCATGGACGCCACAGAGCAGGTTTGCTCCGCTTGGAGCCAGCGGAGGATCGCCGCCGTCCGCTCCGCCAGGCTGCGGTCCCAGCCGGATAACTTCAGCTCGATCATCAGTCCCATCTCTTTGTCCGCCAGGCGGACCGCCTGGGCCAGCGAGGGGATGGGCGGCTCCGGCGCCATGTCGCTGAGCTGACTGAAATTCAGGTCCCAAATCTCTGTTTTCAAGCCGTGGGTGCGGCGCAGAGAAGCGTCGTGCAGCAAAACAGGCACGCCGTCGCCGGTTTGGCGCACATCAATTTCCGCCAGGTCGGCGCCGCTTTCTCTGGCGGCTTCCAGGGCCTCCAAGGTGTTTTCCGGCGCCAGCTGGGCGCCGCCTCGGTGGGCCACCACCTGCACAGAATGTTCTGTCCAATAGAGGGTCTGCCCGCCCAGCTCCGTTTCGCTGAAAATCGCCAGCGCCGCCAGACCCGCAGCCGCCGCCGTCAGCCGAATGCGGCGGAGAGGAGAACGATTCAACCGCTTAGCTCCGCCGCCCGTCGGGCGGGATTTCCCCTGAAACCGATAAAAAAGGGAAACCGCCAAAGCGGAAAAAACGCAGCTTCCTGCGGCAAAGGTCCCGGCGCGCAGCAGCTTGCTCCAACGCAGATAATAGAGCCGGAAGACCGCCGCGGCCTCTTCTCCCTGCCAAAACAAATTGGCCAAGCTAACGATGGCTATGACAAAAATCAAATACAACAGCAACAGAGCCAGCGCCAGCGGCGTCGTCTGCCGCAACAGCTGGCTCACAACGCGCCGTTTCCGGTTTCGCAGCGCTTTCCGGCTGATTTTCCATGCCTCCCACACAGTCCGCCGTTCTACGGCCAGCAGGTGAAACCCAAAGAAAAAGCAAAACCCCAAGACCGCCAACGCCGCCAGAGAGGGAAGCCACAGCGCCCAAACCCAGCCGCCCAACCGCTGGCCCAGATAATCCAGCCCTTGGCCCGCCAGGCCCAAGTTGCCATAAAAAATCCAGCAGCCTGCCGGCAGCAGCGCCAGCAGCCCCAACAGCAGCGGCAGATTCCGGGGCAAAAACAGCGCCAGCGCCTGACCGACAGCCTGGCCGGCCAGCCGCTGCAGGGAGCTCCTTTCCCGCTTCCAGGCCCTAACGCAGTAAAGGGCCAAGAAAACCGATTCCAAATAAAAATAATAGACAAAAACCGCCGCCCAGGCGGCGCCAGCGGCCAATGCCCGAGGGCTTTGCAGCATCCAGGTCAAGTCCCGCCGAGCCAACGCCTGCAGGCTGGCGTTTTGCAGCCATTGGGCGTAATCCGACCGGAACAGAGGGAGCAGAACTAAAAAGCCAATTAGCTTATGAGCGGCCTCAAAGCAGAGCAGACCGCCCCAATCCCAAGCCAGCAGCCGCCGGATCTGTCCTTTTTCGTTTTCTTTGTCTTCCACAGCCTTTTCCTTCCTCCTCGGTCTTGTGCGTTTCGTCTTTTATTATATGCTTTTTGTTCGCCTGTCGCAACGGTCCGCCGGGTCGGATATAAATTCCCGTTTTTCAGAGCAAAATCCTTGCAAAGCGTTACGCGGCTTGCTATAATGATAGCCGTCGAGGTTGGCGCTCCAGGCCTTTCCAGGCTTTTGACAGCCGCGAAGCTCCAAGCCCTCTTTCCCTGTGGAAAAAGGGTTTGTTTTACATAGAAATGGAATTTTGTAAGCGCAAAACGAAGAAAGGATGTCTGTTATGAAAGTACGCATACGGATGCTGTCTGCTCTGCTGGCGGCTTCCATGCTGTTTTCCATGTCCGCCCCAGCCTGGGCGGCGGAGGGAGACAGCGGAGCGGCGGCGAGTCAATCGGCCGTCGCAGGCGAAATCCGCGCCACCCTGCGCCTGGATTACGCCCAAAATATGAAGGCGATAAAAAATCATAATGTGCAAGCGTTTTTGAAACCAGGGTTTGATAGCAAACCTCAGTTTGATCCAGATAGCGCCACGACAAGCGATCCGGGGTTTAACCTGTGGGAAATAGGCGACGTCCAAACAGCGGGTTCCTATTCTGCTACCGTAACCGCTAAAAATAGAGACGGCGGCGTGATGGATACCGCAACAGAAAACAGCTGGCCCGGCTATTTGGAACTGGCCATAGACGGCTTGCCTCAGGGGAAGTACACCTTGACATTTCATGGAATAGGCTATGCGACGTTTTCACAAAACATTGAAATCAAAGAATATTCGCGGCACTTGGTCATCGGAACAGGGGACAACACGTTTACCCTGGGCGACTTGACTGGAGACGGCAAAGTCGATCAAGAAGACCTTAACCGTATTGAAGAAAAAGATTATTTGAATACGCCTCCTTCGGAAGCTGATTTGAAGCAGGTGGGCTTTAATGGCGACGGCGTGATCGACGTCGTCGATTTGGCCTATGTGAAGCGCAGCTCCGTGATTCAGCCCGCCGGAGAGAACGTGCCCTCCAGCGCCGAGCTGATGGACACCCTTTTGCTGGTTCCGCCAGTCAGCGTCGCATCTCTGCAGCAAGCGTTGACCGTGGAAGGCGTCTCTGTCACAAGCGGCGATTTGAACGACCTATTTGTAGAAAATGGTCAAGGCGTTCAGCTGACTTCTTCCAAAGACACAGTTGAGTTGCCGATGGAATTTTCTACCGAAAGAGATCTGGAGCAAATTATAATAAACACGCCAAATAACAACATCGGCGCCAAAAAAGGCTCTGCGAAAGTGGAGTATACAGATGGAACGACAGAAGATTTGCCTTTTGACGCAACGCTGCCGGCAGACGTTCATGCCATCGGCCGCGCTGGGGAAGATTCCCGTTCCATCGTCATCAACTTGGGCAAGCGGGTTGCGGTGAAAAAAATCACCATTTCGGTGGAAAAGACCTCCACAGGCTATGTGGCGGTGGAATCCATCCAGTTTTTGAAAGATATCGTGCCGGAAAACCCGGTAGCCCCCAACCGGATGGTGCGAAATCTGAAAGCCGAAGCCGGCAGCGAAACGGTGAGCCTGAAATGGAGCGAGCTGCCCAACATTACCGGCTATCGGGTCCTGTATTGGGAGAAGGTTGAGGACGAAACCCAAAAAGTGACCAAAGAACTGAATGTAGACGTTCCTTATGCCGACGTCTCCGGCTTGGAAAATTTGAAAACCTATTGCTTCCAGGTGGTTCCCACCGCCGCCGACTGGCAGGGCGATTACTGCGAAGCGATTGAGGCCACGCCTCAGCCCAACAAAGCGCCGGACGCGCCGGATATGGTGAGCGTTCAGGAGCTGGAGGGCAAGCTGGCCGTCTCCTGGAAAAAATCCAAAGCGGCAACTTACTACCAGGTCTTTTTCAAAGAAAAGGACGCCTCGGGCGATTATCAGCAGGTAGGCGGCAACCTGACGGAAACCAGCGTCACCATTGAGAGCCTGGAAAATGAAGTCACATATTCCATCTATATCATCGCCGGCAACGAAATCGGCAAAAGCGGCCCTTCCCGCATTGCGGAAGGCACGCCCAAGGCGGTGAAATATGACGCGCTGGAGGGCCTGCCCACAGAAGCTTTGCTGGATTCCAGCAAGGTCGCAGTCCGGCTGGCGGACCCCAACAACTACGCCCCCAGCGAATACACCGCAGAGGCGCCGTTTAAAGCCGATTTCCTTACCGACGGCGATCTCCACACCCATTGGACCGCTCGGAATTGGGCCGGCAACGAGCATATCATCTGCGAATTTAAGGAGCCTGTGGATTTGCAGGCCGTAATCTGGGCGCCTCGGTTGGACGGCAATTATCCCAACCAGCTGCGGGCCTATAGCATCCAGGTTTGGTATAAGGGCGAAGAGGCCGACGCCAAGGCCAACAAAAACGGCCATCTGCTGGTTCCTGACCCCAACCGGGGCGGCATAGACAGCAACGGCGGCTCCGGCGGCGGCGACGTCCATACTTGGCCCAATATCCCCAACAGAACCCAGATTCCCGTCAGCCGTTATGCCATTTTGCCCTTTGACCCCCAGAAAGAGGTCATCCAAATCAGCGTGGCTGTGGAGCAGGCCGGCTATCAGCTGGTCAGCTGTTCGGAGCTGATGTTCATGCAGTATGACCCTGAAAAGTGCCTGCCGGATCAAATTCGGGCTCTATTTACCGACGATCTGCGCACCCAGCTGGTTTCCGGCGTTACGGAAACGCAAATCACGGCTCTGGAAGAGCAGCTGACAAAGGACCAGTTCTATTATTTCAACGTTACCACTTTGCGAGACGAGCTGGCTCTGGCCAAAGAGCTGCTGAAGAACAATGGTAAACTGGGCGCTAAAAGCACGGTTGTCGACGGCATTCAGTCCCGCAGCAACGGCGCGGACAGCCAGAAATACAGCCAGGCGGGCAGCGACCTCCAGCCTCTGGGCGCCACGGCTACAGCCAATCAGGAAATCGCCGTCTATGCCTCCGGCATCCCTGAGAACCAGAGCGTTACCCTGTACGCCAGTCAGTTCAACGCCGAGGCTTCTGAATGGCGGGCGGCCATCGGCCAAGTGAAAAATGGCCGAAATATCTTTACAGTGCCCAAAATCGGCAGCCAGAATACCCAGCGGGGCGGCAGCCTGTATCTGAGCTATAGCGGCGACAATTCGGAGAATATCAAGCTCCATGTGCGCCGGGCCACAGATATCCCCATGCTGGAGCTGGCGGATTGGTATAAGATTGACGAAGCGACCCGAAAGGCTCGCATTGAAGCATATCTGACCGAGCTGGACGCCTATGTGAAGTCTCATACAGAAATCACTGACTCCACAAAAACGACCAGCATTTTCAACGTCACAGAAATCTCCACCCCCGTGGTCCTGCTGTCTCTGCCCGCCAAGGCTGTGCAGGGCGGCACTGGAAGCGGCGCCATGACGGAGAGAGTGCAGAATGTTTATAACTCCGTCCTGGCCTGGGAAGACCTGATGCACATCTGCAAGACCACGCAAGGCATTGACAACACCTATGAGGCAAACGATATGCAGTCCCGCCAGAATATCCGGTGTATGCAGATGTTTGCCGGCGCCTTTATGTATGCGGCGGGCAACCACATCGGCATCGGCTATGGCTCCTGCGCCGGCATGGTAGGCGGCAGACCCATCAACCAGATGAGCGATGGATTCACAGCCAACAACCTGTTCGGCTGGGGCATCGCCCACGAAATCGGCCACAATATGGATAAGCTGGGCAAAGCTGAAATCACTAACAACATCTATTCCATCATGGCTCAGACTTATGACGGCCAAGACAATACCTTGGCTTCCCGCCTGGAAAAGAGCAATAAGTATCCCCGCGTCTTTGAAAAAGTGGCTCAAGGCTATCCCGGCGCCTCCAATGACGTGTTTGTTCAGCTGGGAATGTACTGGCAGCTGCACTTGGCCTATGACGAAGGTGAGGCGGCCGCCGACAAAGACGGCCCCATGAACTTCTATAATAAGTTCTTTAAGGCCTGGAAAGATGGAACGTATACCAAGGACGACTTCCCCAACGCCAGCGCGGACGAGAAATTTGCTCTCACCGCCTCCGGCGTGGCCGGCAAGGACTTGACCGAGTTTTTCACCCGTTGGGGCATGACGCTGAGCACGACCGTAAAAAATAAACTGGGTAGTTATGACAAAGAAACCCGAGCCATCTGGTATCTGAACGACCAGAGCCGCCGGGATCGGTTGAGCGGCGTTTCTTCCGTGACGGGTACCGTCGCCGCCTCTGCCGCCAAAAAAGCGGGCAGCGATACGGAGATTGAAATCACCATCACCCCGCCGGTCTCCGATCATATCCAGGGCTATGAGATCATCCGCGATGACAAGCCCATCGCTTTTGTTGTGCCCAACAACGAAACTATCGTGGGAGATACGGTGGTTTATACCGACACCATCGGCACGGGCAATCATCTGGCCTTCGACTATAAAGTTGCAGCCTATGACACCCTGGGCAACAAGATCGGCGAATCCGAGGCCGGCGAAGTGCGGGTGGCCTATGACAAAACGGTTGACCCCAAGGCCTACACGCTGACCCGCAGCGAGGACAAAACCACCGCTACCTTTGAGCTGAAAGAGGAAACCGCTGTTTCCGGCATTAAATTGACGGGAGCCAACTGGCCTGCATCCGACGATTTCACCGTCACGATCACAGGCGTGGACGCACAGGGCAACCTCACTCAGCCTGTTGAGGCCCGCAGAAGCACCTTTGATGACACAAACAATCTGGCCAAAGACGACCCCAACAGCTTTTTGACTTACTTTAACAAGCCGGGCACAGCAAATTCTGACACCCGGATTTGGACCTATGACGCCAAGACCGTTGTGATCACTGGCCTGCCTGCCGACCTGGCGGATGAAAATATCCAGCTGGTCAGCTATGCCGGCGACGACGTTTCCTTCCTGGAAGATTCCAACGGCTTTGTGGGCCGGTTGAGCGCCGATTATAAGTATGGCGACGGCGCCGACGATGTGATTAAGGCGGGCACGCTGGTGATTGTCGGCAATTACCGGGGCGACCCGGTGTATAACACCATCCGCATCATGGGCAAATTCACCACGACCAAAGCCTCGGCAGATCCGAGCTCGGATTCGAGCGTTGATGAAGTTACGTTTGAAGAAACGGAGCGCCCGCTGGACGGCTATGCTCTGATGTTTGCCGAAATCCCTGAAGATAAGGAAGTCAGCGACATCAGCGACGGTCTGTTCATCTTTGTGCCCAATGTGCAGAAAGAGGCTGAGCTTCAGGAGATTACTTCCTGCGACGGTTCCAACCTGCTGCCCAGCCAGATCAAGGCGCAGCTGTATCGCACAGACTTGCCGGAAGACTCCACAATCAAGCGGGAAACCGCGGAAACCCTGTGGATTCATAGCCCCGGCGGCGACGAGCTGCCCACTATCACCCTGACACAGAATTAGGAGGTCGCACAATGAAAAAATTGACCAGAAAAGCCGCCTCCCTTTTGCTGGCCTGCGCGCTGCTGCTGGGGCTTATGCCCCAGCCGGCCCTGGCCGCCGGCGTCGAGCTGAAATACCAGTCCCAGGGGAACGGCTTATATCTGGGCCTGACCGGTTTGGACGAAAAGGACGTGATTTATGGCGTCCAGCTCCAGCTGACGCTGACGGGCGAGCTGAGCCGGGACATCCTGTCCCTGGAGCCGGCGGACGGACTGGCCTTCAGCCCGGATAACGCCGCCGCCGTCGAAGCAAAGGACGGCAAAACGACCTTGACGCTTCACCTGGTTTCCGCCTATGCCTTGAACAACCAGGACACGCTGGATCTGGGCTTTTTGACGACAGACGGCCAGGCCCAGATTACAGCCGCCAGCTATGCGCTCGTCAACTCCAAAACGTTTTATGACAAAGATGAGACGGGAGAAAACCCTGACAACAAACTGGAGATGAAGTCTCTCTCCGTGGGCCCGGGTTCTGTGGGTCCCAACCAACCCAGCGGCGACAGCGGCGGCTCTTCTTCTGGAGGTTCCTCGGGAGGCGGCGCCAGCTATGAAATCAAAGCGCCCCAGGCGGCTCACGGTTCCTATACCGTCAGCCCCTCCAACGCCCGCCAAGGTCAGGTCGTCACCGTGACTTGCTCCCCAGAAGCAGGCTACCGGGTGGAGGCTCTGATTGTCACCGACGCCTCTGGCGCTCGAGTGGCTGTGGCCAGCGAAACCGCCAATCGCTATACCTTCCGAATGCCCGGCTCCGCCGTCAGCATTCAGGCAGTTTTCTCTCCCATCCAAGGCCAGGCGGTAGACGGCGCCCAGACCTTTACCGACGTGGCCCAGAGCGACTGGTTTTATGACGCGGTGCAGTATGTCTGCGCTCGGGGCATGATGAACGGCATGGGCGACGGTTCCTTCGCCCCCTATACCGCCACCAGCCGGGGCATGATTGTCACCATTCTGTATCGTCTGGAGGGTCAGCCCGCGGTTTCCGCCGCTGGCGGCTTTACCGACGTGGCGGCAGATCAGTGGTATTCCAACGCCGTGGCTTGGGCTTCGGCCAATGGCATCGTCACCGGTTATGGCGAGGAGCGGGCCGGCCAGTTTGGCCCGAACGACTCCATCACTCGCCAGCAAATGGCGGCTATCCTGATGCGGTACGCCAATCACAAGGGCTATAACGCAGAGGCTCGCAACCAACTGACCGCCTTTGCCGACGCAGGCGCGGTGGAGCCTTACGCCCTGGAGGCCATGCAATGGGCCAACGCCGCCGGCTTGATTAACGGCGTGACAGAATCTTCTTTGGAGCCGGCCGGCAATGCCAATCGAGCCCAAGCGGCGGCTATCTTGATGCGCTTCTGCGAAAATATTGCCCAATAGCGAGGCTTTTGGCAATGTAGAAGCGACAGGCCATTGCCGCTTCCAATGTGAACACAGTTTTTAAGCATTGACGCGATAACCGCCCCTGTTCGGTGTGACAGATTACCGGACAGGGGCGGTTTTGTCGTAGTTTGTTGGCGGAAATAAGCACCAGGAACCGCTTAGCCGCGGGTCTGAAACTGCGGCGGCTTGCGAAATCCTTTTTTTTGCGGTATAATGTCCGCAAGGATGCGATACGCCAAATCATTTGAAACATAAAAGGCTATTTTTCAAGCGGGCGGCGCGTGCGCGCCGAAAGGATTTGCAGCGATTCATTCGCCGGGAATCGATTTAATCAGAAGGGGCCCCTAAAAAATTTATAATTTTTGGGAGAAGAAAAAGGGATCATGGTCAAGGAAAACGGAGGAAAAATCCAGGGTCGAGCGCTATCGGGTTACGATAGGGCCGATTTATTGTTTGATTTTGCCGTGGCTTATGCCGACGGCGTCAATTTGGTCCGAGATTTTGGAAATGGAAAAGAATATTCTCCGGCGGAAGTACACATGATTACCCGCATTGCTGAAAATCCGGGTATCACCGTCACCGAGCTGGCTCGCCGGGGTAACCGCACGAAAGGCGCAATTTCCCAGGTAGTCAAGCGGCTGGAGGAAAAAGGCCTGGTAGAAAAACGAAAAGCGGCGGAAAATTGCAGCCGAACCCTGCTCTATGCCACAGAAGAAGGCCGGCGGCTGGGACAATGCCACAAGGAGCGAGATCAGCGGCGAATTGAGCGGATGGAAAAGGAGCTGGAAACCCAAGTGGGCCGAGAGGCGCTGGATCAATTTTATGATGTGCTGGCTTGTATGTATGAAGCTATGAAAGCGCGCCGTCAGCTCGTTCAGCAAGAAAAGGAGCCATGTTGCCCCGACAAAGAATAACGCGGCTTTGAAAGCGCAGAAACCGCCCATGGTTTTTTCCCATGGGCGGTTTGTCGGGCTTTATCGCTGGCGGAACGTAGCGCATTCCGTCTGGCTGGCCTGGTCGGCGCCGCCGCCTTTCACCGTGATCTGGCTGGCGGAGCACAAGCCGCCTTCGTTGTAAGCGCAGGTTTTGGCGCTGCAGGAGATATGGCTGTTGGGGTTGGGGACGTCGTGCCGGGCGCTGTTCTGGGCGCCTTCGCTCTTGGGATGGAAAGAGCGGCAGCAGGTGTCGCCGCAGCGGCAGGCGTGAGCGCCGCCTACGTCGATGCCGGGCAGGCAGCAGCAGCCTTGAGCGTTGTTGGCGCAGGTGTCTACGCCGCATTGCAGATTTGTCATAGCGATACTCTCCATTTCTGCGTTTTTTTTCACCGCCGAAGTATGAGGCGAATGGTTACGGGCATAGTATGCCCGCCGCCCAAAGATTTATCATTTGAACGGAATGATTTTTGCAAGGCGCGGCGCAAGATTTTTTATGGGTTGGCAAATAAAAAAGTTTGAAAATCAAATTTAATGGTTGACGGAGGGGGATAGGTATGATATACTGCGTTTTGTTTGAATATCAAAAGAATGAGACGCGGAAGGAGGTTGCCAGATGGAACGGCATTTTGACGATTTGAACGGCTTTTTGGTGGGGCTTTTCAACGATATTCTGAAGATCGAAGAAAACGCTCTGCGGGCCGGAGAATATCGGGAAATTTCTGTGCGGGATATGCACATTATCGAAGCCGTCTGCGCAGCCGGCGGCGAAAATGACAACCGCACCACTGCCGTGGCCCGAGACCTGGGCGTGACCACAGGCACCTTGACCGTGGCGGTGAACAGCCTGGTGAAAAAGGGATATATCGAGCGCCGGCAAGACCCGAAGGACCGCCGGGTTGTGCTGCTTTATCCCACAGAGAAGGCTCTGCGGGCCAATCGGGCCCATGAGGCTTTTCATCGGGATATGGTGGAGGCTGTGCTTCAGGCTTTGACAGACCAGCAAACCGAAGTGCTGGTTCAGGCGCTGAACGCTGTGCGGGCCTATTTTGAATCCAGAAAACAGGGCTAAAAACGGCCCAGCCGCATAACCGCGTCCCTCAAAGGGAGGCAAAATCGATGGCAGTTTGCATCATAACAGATAGCACCAGCGATTTCACCTGCAAGCAGGTTCAAGAGCTGGGGGTGGAGGTCGTTTCGCAGAAAGTGCGTTTCGGGCAGCGGGAGTATATCGACGGCGCAGAGCTGACGCCGGAAGAATTTTATCAAAAGCTGGCTCAGAGCGACGCGCTGCCCCAAACCGCTCAGGTCAATCCAGAGGAGTTCTGTCAGGCGTTTCGCCAAGCGCTGGACAGGGGAGATCAAGTATTCGGTCTGTTCTTGTCCTCGGATTTGAGCGGAACCTATCAATCCGCTTTGGCGGCCCGGGAAATCTGCGGCGGCCAGGGGATTTATCTGACAGACAGCCGCAATGTCACAATAGGGCTCAACCTGCTGGTTCGCCAAGCCGCCTCTTTGCGGCAGGCCGGCGCCGGCGCGGAGCAGATTCAGCGGGAAATCGAAGCGCTGAAACCCCGGGTTCGGTTGTGCGCGGCGGTGGATACGCTGAAATATCTGCGCATGGGGGGCAGGCTTTCCGGCGCGGCGGCGGCTCTGGGGGAACTGCTGAATATCAAGCCCCTGGTAGCGGTGGAGCAGGGAAAGGTGGAGGCTGTGGCCAAAGCACGGGGCCAGCAGACGGCTCTGCAATGGCTGGAAGACCGACTGGAGCGGCAAAAGCCAGATTTGCAATATCCAGTCATGTTTGGCCACAGCGCTGCGCCTCAGCTCTGTCAGGATTTTGCGGACCGGGTTTTGTCCCGCTTGCCCGGCTGCGCCAAGCATATCGCCCAGATCGGCAGCGCCGTAGGAACTCATGTAGGCCCTGGCGCAGTAGGGCTGGCTTATATCGAGAGAGAATAAACCCAATCTCAATGCGGCGTTGCGCGCCTAAGCGAGGGGGAGAGGCACAAGATGAACAACATGGAGCGCACGAATCGAAAACAGCTTTTGGATAGGATTGGACGCGTCCCAAAAGGTATACCGTTTGGATGGGAAAAAACCGTTTTTGCCGTCGGCGGATTGATGTATCTTGGGTTTTCTAACCGATGTTCTGAGAAATTGATCGTCATTTCGTCGCAGGGACAGCGCGTGATCGATTGTAAGACGAATGAAAAGACATACTGTGACGAGAATTATGATGAGAAAGATTTGGTTGCTTTTGCCGATTTGCTTGGCGATGAAACCGTACCAATCGCGGGGGATGGCGGAGGAGGATTGCTGCGATATTCCAGCGAGGGAAACGCTTTAGCGTTGGAGGCGCCATTTTGGCCTCAGGAACAGATTTTATTCATGCCAAACTATGTTTCATGGCATAGTCAACCTGAAAAATGTACTGTCATTTTTGAAGATTATGAAATAAAAGCGTTTGGATTCAGCCCGTGTGGACATTATATAGCAGTTGGAACTTCGAGCTCATTGATTATTTTCAAAAAGCGATAGGGAATACAAAGGTACAATTAAAAAACAGGCTGCCTAAGCAGCCTGTTTTTTTTAAGGATTGATCCAATTATTTTGAAATCTCTTCGTTGGTCATCGTTACAGAAGGGCCTTTTATCAGCCCGTCGAGAGTTCGGATGTCGGCGCCGGCGGGAGGTTCTTGTTCCAGAGCGTCTTTCAACGGGCTGTATTCCAAAGAATACTTGAAATCCATGGAAAGGCTGGAATCAGAGCCGGTTTCCGCTTGAAATTGGAAAACCATCGAAACCGTTTTGGCGTCCTGAGAAACCTGTAGGGTCAACTGGTTTTCTTCTCCGTCGGAGGCGGTCAAATGCATCGACAGGCCGGAGAGCTTGCCTTGAGTTTCCTTCAGGTCTATCTGGAAGGAGACCTGGTCGCCGCTTTGAGAAAAGGAAGTTTTAGCAGTATAGGTATCCCCATTTTTGGTAAACGCTTTGTCGCCAAACAGGTTTTCGCAGGCGTTCAGAGCCTGGATAATCTGGTTGTAGGCGTCCGAATCGTTCATATCGACGCTGGCCGTCAGGCTTTGCAGCATAGTCTGGCAGATGGAGAGGCTTTGCTTCTCTTGAAGCAGAGCGGTAAAATCGATATTCAGGCCCAAGACGTCCTTGTAAATTTCATTGAGAGAAGCGGAAAACCAAGTATCCGCTTTGATACTGGGATCAAACTGGGCCAGAACGGGGGCGTTGAGATAGATCATGCCGGTATTCAGATTGATAATGTAGTTGATCTCTATGTTTTTCAGCTGATCGATCTGGGTCTGATCTTCGGCGGAGAGCTGGGCGTCCAGCTCCTTGAGCAGCTGGTCCAGGTCCAGAGAGAAATTGGCTTTCATATTGGCCAGCCGCTGATCGGAGCCGCCGGAAATGTCGCCGGTCATGTTCATGGGGACCAGCTGACCGTTTTGGCGAATGGAAAGATCCAGCGTCAGCTTGCCGGAGAAGGACAGGGCGGAGCCCTGTAAATCGGAGGCTTCCTGCATATACCGGTCCAGCAGGGAGAATTTTTTGCCATAAGTCTGCTCCAACTTGTGAGGGTCTACGAGATATACCGTCTTGGTTTGCTTATCCCAGCCCACGCCGGCGCCCAAAGCTTGGGCCGCGAAGCGAACGGGAACCATGGTGCGGCCGCTCTCTTCGTCAATATAGGGGGCGGCGTCTACCTGAATCGTTTCACTCTTGCCGTTTTCCGTCACAACCACTTGATTGGCGCCGACGGCGAAGGTTACGGCCACATCGTCCCGCTGGGCGGAAACGGTTTTGGCGGAGGCGGCGTAGGATACTTCTGCGCCCAAAGCCTCAAAGACGGCCCGATAGGGCACATAGACTCGGCCGTCTTTCAAGACGGGCTGAGCGTCTGCAAAGGACATGGGCTGTCCGTCCAGCCTGACGGACAAAGCGGGGGCCGGCGCCGCCGCCGCGCTCAGACTCAGCGCAAATACAAGGGCCAAAGCCAGCGACAGGGCTCTCTGCAACATTTTTTTCATCGAAATACCTCCTTGCAGATTGTTTTTTTGCAATTTCAGTATAAAACAGTTTTCGCAAAATTGCAAGGGGGAGGAAGAGAGGCGCCACGCGGTTAATCCGTGTTGGTCAGCTGAGCCCGACGGCGGTCCAGCTCCATGGCCTTGCAAAGGCGGCGGTTGGTTTTGCGGCACAGGGCCAGCAGGCTGGCGGCTTCCGGGCTTTGGGGCTGAGGCATTCCCGCCGCCACCCGAGCGTCGCCGAGGCGCTGGTAAAAAAATATATGCAGGCGATGCCATAGGGCGGCGGCATAATAGCAGGCGGATTGAATCTCCTTTTTCATTAGAAGCACCTCTTTCATTGAGTTAGATTGGGTGGATTTCGTCTGTCGGACTTTAGCGCCCGACAGAAACTATTGTACTGCAAAAGAAGGGGAAAAATTGTCGAAAACCAGGGGAATCGAAAGATTTCCTGGATTTTCTGGCGATTGGGGGGAGAATCGCCCTGAAACTGTTGAAAAACAGAGGGAGCTGGCGAAAGCCGCCGGGGATATTCCGGTTTTTTTGACGCATACTACGAGAGAAATCAAAAAGGAGAGATTGCGAAAATGTCCTGGCAGTATTATTTGAACGACCCCGACCTGCGGGGATATTTCCTGAGCCTGCCCGGCAAAACCCAGGCCGCCGTGGCCGCTCTGAAAATGGAGCTGGACCTGGGCGAGCTCCAGCTCTGGGCCGAGCATTACAACAGCAGCCAATCATAAAAAAACGCCCCCGGCCAACTGGCCGGGGGTTTGCGTTTGCTTGGGCTATTCCAAGTTCAGCTTGCGAGACAGCATATAGTTGGAAATAAAGAAATAGGCGGCGGAAAACAGGACGGTCAGGGAAATGAGGAACCAGACCAAAATCTGAACGCCAGAAAAATGATTCAGAAAATGGGCGGGAAGGAAAATGGAAAAAATCTGGCTGACGACGCCGATGATAAACTCGCTGACCAGGCTCAGAACCAGAAAATAGCCGAAGGAGGCCAGCTTGCGGCTGCGGCGGCTCAGCTGCCCCAGAGAAAGGCTGGCGTACATCAGCTGAACGGCGCAGAAAATACTGACCACAGCCAGCAGGAACAGCTCGGCGATCAGCAGCACAGACTGCCAATCCCACTGGATTTCTGTGAATAAAAAGGTTACAGCCCGCAGTATATCTCGAAAAATATGCCGGTTCCACATCAGCACCATAAAGGAGAGGACAGCGGCGATCCAGCTGGCGAAATACCAAAAGACAGCTACTATGGATTTGCTCAAAATATGCTGATAGGGCTTTACCGGCAGGGTCATAGACAAGTACCCCTCTTCGCCAAGCAGGTTTTTGGAAAACCGCTGCAAGACAACCATCAACGTCACCACAAAGGTGGCCACCAGCATGGCCACGAACAGGACAACCACCAAGCCGGAAATCAGGTTATAGAGAAAAGCGTTGTTCAGCGCAGAAATATTGTCGCCCCACATCATCAACCGGGTCATCAGGGCGGAGGCCAGCAGTGCGCCGTATACCGGCAAAAAAGCGCGGCCAGTGGATTTGAATTCATATTTCATCAATTTTTTCAGCATTTGAATACCTCCCGGAACAGGGCGTCCACCGATTTGCCGTTTTCCGCCCGAATTTCATCCACAGAGGAAGAGAGCACAATGCGCCCCTCTGAGATAAATACGACCTCATCCAACACCTTTTCAATATCCGCGATCAGGTGGGTGGAGATGATAATGGTCGCCTGGCTATTGTAATTGGAGATAATGGTGTTGAGGATATAATCCCGGGTGGCGGGGTCCACGCCGCCGATGGGCTCATCCAGCAGATAGAGCTGGGCGTCCCGGCTCATCACCAAAATCAGCTGCACTTTTTCCTTTGTGCCTTTGGAAAGCGTTTTCAGCCGCAGATCAGGGTCGATATTCAGCTTGCTCAGCATATCATAGGCCCGACGAGGGTCGAAATTCGAGTAAAAATCCTTGAAATAATCCACCAGATCGGAAACCTTCATCCAATCGTTGAGATAATTTTTATCCGGCAGATAAGAAATCGCCAGCCGGCTTTCCACCCCAGGTTCCTTTCCCTCCACCAGAATCTGGCCGGCGGTAGGGGTCAGCAGGCCGCAGGCCAGCTTAATCAGCGTGGTTTTGCCGCTGCCGTTGGGGCCCAACAGGCCGACGATCTTTCCCCGGGAAATAGTCAGGTCCACGCCGGAGAGGGCGGTTTTTCGTCCATAGGACTTGGTCAGCCCCCGACATTCCAATAAAGCGTCCATACTAATGCAATCCCTCCACATGATGTTTGAGAATCTCCAGGCTTTGCTGGGGAGAACAGCCCAGGCTTCCCATGTTTTTCAAAAAAGCCTCCACAGCGCTCTGGAAAAGCCGCTGCCGGCTTTGGTTGACGGCCTCCGTATCTTGGGTGACGAAGCGGCCCGCGGTTCGCTGGGCGAAAATCAGTCCTTCCGTCTCCAGCTCGGCCAGGGCCCGCTGCATGGTGTTGGGGTTCACCTCGGCCTCGGCGGCTAAGTCCCTCACAGAGGGCAGCTTGCTCCCCGGCAAATAGACGCCTGCGGCAATCTGAAACTGAATGTGCTCCGCCAACTGGGTGTAAATCGGTCGGTCGCTGTCAAAATGCCAACCCATTCGCTCGCTCCTTTCTGATCTGCTGTATTAAGTAACTGCTACAATGATACAACAGTACAATCAGGATGTCAAGGGGTTTCGCAAAAAAATCTCGGAGCAGGAAATTCGTTTCAGGATAAAGGCGGAGCAGAGTTGCAAAAAGTCCGAGAGAGTTTTTTTGTTTTTTGCGGCGGGGGAGAAAAGGGCGAAAAGCCTTGAGCGGCAAGGGCTTTGAGAAAGGCATAGAACAAAGAGGCGGATTCTTGCAAGAAAGTATACATTCTTGCAAGAACCCGCCTCTTGGCTTACGGATAGAGATTATCATAATTCCTTCTAAAATTCAATAGCCGATTCAAACTTTTTTTGGCCTTTTTCGTAAAAATTTTTCCGGCTATTTGGGTTGCAAGAATGTATACCTTTTGGCAACTCGTCTTTTTAGCAAAAGCGAAAGGAGGGAGCACGGATGACCCGGATGGTGAGCCAGGAGGAATACCAACGCCTGGTGCGGCTGACGGAGGATTTATACCGCAGCAATTTATCGCAGAGCGAAGCGGCTTCGCCGCGGGATTTTGCCGATATGCTGGTGCGGCAGATTTTATCCACCGCAGACCAAAGCGCCAAACAGGTCCGCCGCGGACAGCAGGCGGAGGGCATCGCTCGGGCTAAGGCCCAGGGAGTGCGCTTCGGCCGCCCTCAGGCGCCGGTTCCCCCGGGGTTTCCCGCCGTGGTAGAGGCGTGGCAGCGCAAGGACATCACGTTTCAGCAAGCGCTGGACAAAACGGGCCTCAGCGAATCCACTTTCTATCGCCGCCTGCGGGTTTACCGCAGGCAAAAGGCCGGCGGCTGAAAAGGCGCGCATTTTGCGGAAAAGGGAGGAGGATGCAAAGAGCGAATGAACAGAACCCACGAAAAAACAAAAAGGAGACAAATGAACATGAGAAAAAGACTTTTGTCAGCGCTTTTGGCCATGGCCATGGTGCTGACGATGCTGCCGATGTCCGCTTTTGCGACTGGCGAAACAGGCGGCGGCGAAACAGCGACTATTGGGACGCTGGAAGCTGGCTTTGAAATGGAAGCGGCTAAAGCTGAAGAGAAGCTGGGCATCGACAGAAAAAAGGACGATTCGAGCACTTGGTGTGACCCGAAGACAATGTATGTTTTGATTAAGGGCGTGGCTCTGAATGATAAATATACACTTAAGGTTACACATACAAAAGAAGATGGTTCCTCTGAAGATGTATACACAGAGCCCCAGTTTACAGTTGCGCAATCCTCTGTAGATAGAGGATTTTCCAGAGTGTATTTCTCTTTTGACAAAACAACAAAGCCGGAAGGCGAGACACATTCCACAGCAACGATTAATCTGGCTGCGGGCGTGTATACTTTTTCGGTAACCAAAGATGGCGTCGAAGAGCCCCTGACAACATCTATTGAGCTGGTTGAGGAGAATGGCAGCTTTAAAGTCAAAGAGGAAGAAGTAACGCCTCCCGCTACCAAAGCAGAAATGGTAGTTGGTTATAATCCCCTTGCGGCAGACGCCGAAAAAGCCTTGGGAATTGATCGTGATACCGAGCCTTCGACAAATTGGTGCGACGATATGACCATGTGGGTCAAAGTTAACGGCGTAGCAAAAGATGAAGTATATAATCTTTCTGTTACAAGACTCAAAGATGCCGCCACTGAGGATGTAATAGGTGCGGACGATTACACCATTACTGAAGCTCAGGCTACAAGAGGATTTGCCCGTATTTATTTCACTTTTGATCCGACTGTGAAAGACGATACGAACCATTCCGGCGCTAAGGTTGATATTGCAGCTGGCGATTATACCTTTACCCTGAAAAAGGGGAGCGAAGTTGTTGACACTGAGAAGCTTACACTGGTTGAAGACGCCGATAGTAAAGGCGGCTTTAAGGTTGGAACTTCCGAAGTTCAGGAATACACTATCACAGTGACTACTCCTGAGAACGGCACAGTGACAACAAATCCTGTTGGCAAAGCTGCTGCAGACACAGAAGTGACAGTCACAGCTGCGCCTGCTACTGGATATGAAGTGGACGAAATTACTGTCATGAACGGCACAGAAAAAGTGACAGTAGAAAATGGCAAGTTCAAAATGCCTGCTGCCAATGTCACTGTTACTGTGACATTTGTTAAGGCCAGCGATCCTGTGACCGAAGGCATTGCCGCCGGCTTTGGCTGGACTGCTGCCGAGGTTAACACGGCTCGGGACGCGGCGATTAAGGCTGCTGGCAAGACCGATAACAGAGAGAACAAGGAAGACGCGCTGGATCAGACTGTTTGGTTCATGGTCAACGAGCCTGTTGCGACTACCGAGAAGGGCAATCACTATTGGTATGAGATTACCGATGGAACCAAAGTCCTTTGGGAAGGCGCTATGGACTACGAGGCCAATGCCGCCAAGCTGGGCATGATTTCTACCAGTTTCCTGCACAATGGCCAGAATAAGGGCGACGAGAAAGTACCCGCTAAGCTGGTTATCAATGTGTGGAAGACTAACGCTGCTGTGACTGCGAAGCCGGCAACTGGCAATCCCATGACGCAGGAAATCACCACCGGCGCCAACCCCCTGAAGATTGACACAGTTACTCCCAACGCTGCTGAAAAGACTGTCAAGGTGACATTCAATCAGGACCTGCTGGGCCGTTATGTGATCGAGCTGAAGGCTGGCGACGAGGTTCTGAAGTCTTTCACAACGGAGTGTGTAGCTCCCACCCCTGCGGTTGCTAAGGCTGAAGGCTATACCTTCACAGATGTAACCCTGGCCGCCGGTAAGTATACTGTCAACGTCTATCAGGCTAAAGCGACAACAGGAGCTGTTACTCCTGCTATCGACAGCAAGGAAGTTGAGCTGAAGGCTGAGACGATCACTGAGATCAGCGTCGAAGATGCTGCTGGTCTGAGTGTTGCGGTTGACGGCAATAAGATTGTCCTGACTGGCAACATGAAGGACGCGGACAAAGAAATTACACTGAAGTACAAAACAAGCGCCGATAATACGGGTACCGTCAAAGTTACCTATGATGCGGATGCTGAAGAAGGTAAAAAATGGACGCTTGGCGCGATCACCCTCTTTGGCGACACAACATATACTCTTGACGCAACTGGCGTAAATTTCTTGGCGGATAACGTTGATATTGTTGCTAAAGATCCCGAAGTTGAGATTAAGGAAGAGATTCGGGAGGCTCTGACAGCGGCTGGCTTTGACGCTGCTACTGCTGTTGACGCCGATGCAACCGATCTTCTGAGCGATGCGAAAGTCGATACAATTATCCCGAAGAGTAAGGAAGATGCTGCCGCTCTCTTGACTGCAGACAAAATTGATGTTGGCGAGACTGGCGAAGCCGCTGGCGACTTCACTGAAGTTCATGTTGTCTCCTATTTCGCGGTAGAAGTCGTTGACTATGCTGCGGCCAAAGCTGCGGAAGGCGAAAAGCCTGCGGAACCTGCGACCATCACGCTGAATATCACTCCGATGGTGAAGCGTGTGCCTGCTGTTCCTGCGGATGGCGTTAACCCTGCCAAGCACGGCGAGTTCAAGAACGAGGCTGACGCCGCCGCTACCAAGTTGGATGGTTATGAAGCCAGCGAGCCGATTGTTTTCACTGTGAAGCTGCCTACTGGTTTTGTTACTAATGACACCAAGGATTTTGTGATCGCCAAGCATTATGCTGACGATACCAAGACTACAGTGAAAGAATGGATTTCTACTACTGTTACAGAGGACAAAGGCGCTTACACCGCTTCCTTTAACGCTACTACATTCAGCCCCTATGAATTGACCGTTGACAATAGAACTGTCAATGTAACATTCAAAAATGGCGCGACCGATGTTTTGGCTGCAGATGATTATGATGTCACTAACATTGGTTGGACTCTGCCGGTAGTAGCAGAAGAAGATGTGGAAGACGGTAAGGAATTCAAGGGCTGGGCTTATGAGTCTACTGCTACAGCTGCTGCTTTCACAGATAAGACTTTGACAGAAGCTTTGTTGGATGCTTGGATTGCAAAAGCCACAGCAGAAAACGGTACGAAGAGCCCGTTGGTTCTGTATGCCGTGATCGGCGATAAGTCCTCCGGCGGCGGCACAGGCCCCGCTCCTGGCGGTATTGGTGGCGGCTCTTCCGGCACAACCACTTACTCCGTGAATGTCCCGACCGTGTCCAACGGCACAGTGACTGTGAATCCGCGGAACGCTGCGAAGGACGCCACTGTGACAATCACAGTTTCTCCCAACCAGGGCTATCACCTGGAGAGCCTGACTGTCACTGACAAGGACGGCAATACCATCGAGCTGACCAAGGTCGACGCCACAAAGTACACCTTCAAGATGCCCGCTTCCCGCGTGGAAGTGAAGGCCGTCTTCGCTGAGGGCGAGGCTCCTGCCGTGTCCTTCACCGACGTGGCTGAGGGCGAGTATTACTATGACGCCGTCAAGTGGGCTGTTGACAAGGGCGTTACA
>CAJTUM010000019.1 GCA_910579575.1 uncultured Eubacteriales bacterium
TGCGACGGGGCCCTTCCCCACAAAATCTCCGATTTTGTGGGGTCCCCTTTTCATTTGATGAATTTCTATGTCGACAGTGTTTTCGTTGCGGCAAAACCATCCCAAAAGTCCTTAGTCATGGGGGAGCGACGGCATTCATCTGCCCCGTCAATATGAAGCGCAGCCGCCAACCTATACTTTGCTCCAGCCCTGGGGAATGTAAAGATCTGCGAAAGTATCTACCGCAAAGCGGTCGGTCATGCCGGCCACATAATCGCAAGCCGCCCGCTCAGCCCCTTCTTTCATAGCAATTTGCATATAGTCGGCAGGCAGATCGGCAGGCTGCTCGGTAAAATGGCGATAGAGCTGCCGCAGAATGTCTTCGCCCTTGTGCTCTTCCCCTTTGGCCTCCGGGTTATAGTAAACCCGCTGAAACATAAATTCCCGCAGCTCCATCATGGCCTCTTCCGTCTGTTCGTCCAGTCCAATTTCTCCGTTTTCCAGGCCAAATTGGATCATCGCTGTCACCAGCGTGTTGACCCGGCGGGAATGATTGTCTCCCAACACAGCCACGACGGCTATAGGCAAATCGCGGTCAGACAAGATTTCCGCTCGGACGGCGTCGTCGATATCGTGGTTGATATAAGCGATGCGATCCGCATACTGGACGATGCGGCCCTCCATAGTAGCCGCCCGACGGGAGCCTGAATGGCACAAAATTCCGTCCCGCACCTCCCAGGTCAAGTTCAGGCCGGCGCCGCCGGCTTCCAAGCGGTCCACCACCCGCAGGCTCTGCTCGTTGTGAGCAAAACCCCCAGGGTAAACGCTGTTCAGCGCCCGTTCCCCAGCATGACCAAAAGCGGCGTGACCCAGATCATGGCCCAGAGCCACAGCTTCCGTCAAATCCTCATTGAGCCCCAATCCTCTGGCTACCGTTCGGGATATCTGCGATACCTCCAGCGTATGGGTCAACCGCGTGCGGTAATGATCCCCTTCGGGAGAAAGAAAAACCTGCGTCTTGTGTTTCAGCCGCCGAAAGGCTTTGGAATGGATAATCCGATCTCGATCCCGCATGAAGCAGGTCCGGGCGCCGGATTCCGGCTCAGGTCTCAGCCTGCCTCGGGACTGCCTGGCCAGCGCCGCCCCTGCCGACAGGGTCCGTTCTTCAATTTCTTCCAATCGCCGCCGAATTGCGTCCTCTTCCATGACGCCGCGCCTCCTATCCTTTCATTGTTATGCAAAATCAACCCCACTATCCTTATCATACGCCAAAAAGAAAAGGATTCCTCTTTTTTTGCGGCAAAAAAACAATTTCAGCGGATTCTTTTGGCAAATAATTTCACCTCCCCAGGCCGAGGACGGACGACCCCGGCCGTGACGTCCACAATCTTTTCCTCAAATTCCTGGTATTTTTCATCGGGCAAAGAAAAAGAAAGGGTTACGTCGGCGGCATAATCCGCCCCGGTTTCTTCCGCTTCCAGCTGGGGAAGCAGACTGCGAACGGTTTCCAGCAGCCGATAGGGGCACAAGGCGTCGGCCTGCCGATAAGGGGTCATCAAAGCGATTCCCGCCGCATCCACAGCGATTTTAGCGCCGTGACCATAGGCCCGGGTCAACCCGCCGGCGCCCAGCTTGACGCCGCCGAAATACCGGGTTACGACGCACAGGACGTCAAAAAGCTCCTCCTTTTTCAACACCTCCAAAATAGGCTGGCCCGCCGTTCCCTGAGGCTCGCCGCCGTCGGAATACCGCATCACCCGGCCCTCCTCCACAATATAACCATAGGCGTTGCAGCTGGCGTCCCAATATTTTTTCTGCATCTGTTTGATGATTTCCACCGCCTGAGCGCCCTCTGTCACTTTGAAAATATGGCCGATGAAGCGGGATTTTTTTTCGGTAAATTCATCCGACCCTTCTGCGTAAGGGGTGCGATAATTGATCATACTCATCAAAAATGCCTCTCTTTCTCCGCCTGAATTAGGCGATTTCCCCATTAAATCTCATCATTTCCGCCATATAGTCCGGCTTCCAATATGTTTTGTTTCCGTTTTGTAACTCTTTTGTGTATACTAAGAGGCAGGGGGTTCCTTCTCCCCCAAAAACCATAGAGAAAAGGAGAAACACATCATGAAAAACAAAGCCATCGCGCTGCTGTGCGCCGGCGCCTTGCTGGCCGGTTCTTCCGCTTCCGCCGCCGGTCTGCCGGCCCGCCGCGCCGCCGTCCAATCCCCGATTTCCCAATCGGTTACTTATCAGAGCAAATCCCTCCAGCAGATCTATTTCCAGCTGCTGAACAAAAAGGTTTCCTGCAATCCCAGCGCCGGCTCTAATTTTAGCAGCCAGCAGAAACCCAGCTCCTCCAACCAAGGCTCCAGCGGCCAGAAGCCCAGCTCGGGTACTGGCTCCAGCTCCGGCAGCCAGCAGAAGCCCGATTCCTCGAACCAAAACGGAAGCGGCTCCCAAAGTTCTGGCTCCAGCGCCCAACAACCTTCCAACACAGACTCTGTGCGCAGCCAAATCCTCAAGCTGGTCAACCAAGCTCGAGCGGGAGCGGGGCTCCAGCCTCTAAGCTCTACCAGCGCTCTGAACAGCGCGGCCCAGACCCGCGCGCAGGAGCTGAGCCAGGTCTATTCCCACAACAGGCCCAACGGCAGCAGCTGCTTCACTGTGCTGGGCGAAAAGGGAATTTCCTATCGCACTGCCGGAGAAAACATCGCCATCGGGTACAAAACGGCCCAACAGGTATTTAACGCCTGGATGAATTCCGAAGGCCATCGGAAAAACATCCTGAGCGAAAAATTCACCCAAATCGGTATCGGTTATACCGCCCAACAGGGCTGGACGCAGCTGTTTATCGGCTGATTTCCACGCTTCCCTCAGCGGGCAAAGCCCAAGCGGCAGAGAGAGCTTCTCTGCCGCTTGGCTATTGTTCGGGATAAAGCTCTTCCAGCGCCTGAACGGCGGCGGCCAGGGTATGATGGTCGTTGTCCGGCAAAATTCGATGGGCCAGGCGGCGAATCGGCTCCGCCGCGTTTTCCGGCGCAAAACACATCTTGGCGCATTCCATCAGCTCTTTGTCATTGTATCCGTCTCCCAAAGTATAAAGATGGTTGGGAGAAAGGCCGCAGGCTCGGCAGGCGGCCAGGGCTCCGGCGCCCTTATTGGCTCCTGCCGCCATCACCTCATAAAAATCAGAGGTCGAAAACTGCATGAAATATTGCCGCCCATAGCGATTTTGACAGTAATCCGCCAGCTCCCCCATTTGCTCCGCTTGGCCGGTGAGATTGAATTTCACCCAAGGCTGGGGAATTTCTAAAATATTCTTCTCCTTCAGCTCCAGTCGGACAAACTGAAAATGCCGGCGGGTCCTATCGTTATTCTGAGCCACATATTCGTCTTCAGCCAAAAAGACTTCCACCCCGACCCAAGGGAAGCGGCCCATGATATCCTGGGCGAAAGCCAGGGCCGGGCCGTGGTCCAAACGCTTCTCCCAGACGGTTTTGCCCCGCTGAAAATCATAGACCGTCGAGCCGTTGAAAAGCACTGCCGGCGCGTTCAACGGCAGGTTGGGCAAAAAATATTCCATAGCTCGCTTAACCCGGCCGGTGGCCACAGAAAACCGCCCGCCTTGTGCGATAAACTGCAAAATAGCGTCCCTATTTTCCGGGCTCAGCCGGCTTTGGGAATCCAATAGCGTGCCGTCCATATCTGTCAGAATCATCACGCCGTCAAACCGCCCCATCCCGTTTGTCCCCTTTCTCTACTCCGTTTTTCCTTTGAAGCACAAAACCAACCCTGCGACGCCGCAACCAGCCGATAAAACAGGAAACAACGCTTTTCCCACATCCCCCACAACGGGAATCCATGGGTCCAGCAAGGCGATCAGCATCGTCTGCACGCCGAAAAGCAGCAGCCCGATTCCTTGCAGCTGCCTTTTCATGTTATTCTCCCCCTTCGTCTTCTACGCCCGCCGACCGCCGCAATTTTCTCAAAAATTCCACAAACTCCAGAGGCAGCGGACACTCCAGCGTCATTTCCCGGCCGTCCTGCGGATGACGGAAGGAGAGCCGCCGAGCGTGAAGGCATTGGCTGCTCAGCCCCGAACGGTCCCCCCTATTCCCATACAAAGGATCTCCTGCAATGGGATGGCCGATGGAAGCCATGTGCACTCGAATCTGGTGCGTCCTTCCAGTTTCCAACCGGCATTGCACATAAGTATAGCCCGGATACCGCTCCAATACCTGATAATGGGTGACAGCTCGACGGCCCTCACGGCCTACGACGGCCATCTTTTTTCGGTCCTTCTGGCTGCGGCCAATGGGGGCGTCGACAGTTCCCTGGTCGTCTTTCAAATTGCCCAGCACAACGGCCTCATACTCCCGATACAAAGAATGGTCGGCCAGCTGAGCGGCCAAAGCCTGGTGAGCCCCGTCGTTTTTGGCCACAATTAACAAGCCGCTGGTATCCTTATCGATGCGATGGACAATGCCGGGCCTGGTTTCGCCTCCAATGCCAGACAAAGAATCGCCGCAATGAGCCAACAGGGCGTTGACCAGAGTGCCTTCCTCGTTGCCCGCCGACGGATGCACTACCATGCCCTTAGGCTTGTTTACGACAACGACATCCTGATCTTCATAGACGATATCCAGCGGAATCTGCTGGGGCTGCGCTTGAGCAGGCTTGGGGTCGGGCAATCGCAGCTCCGCCTGGTCTCCAGGCTGAATGAACTCCTTTTTGCCGACGACGGCGCCGTTGAGCCGCGCTTGGCCCAATTCCATCAGCCGCTGGACGGCGCTGCGGGAAAGGCCGCTCTGCTGCGCGATGAAAACGTCGCACCGCATTCCCTTATGCTCAGGACCGGCTTTCAGGTTTTTGATTTCCATCGCCGTTTCCCTTCAGAGTTTTGCCCTCCAAAAAAATAAAGTAGACAGCTAACATAATGCCGCCGATGGTGATAAAGACATCCGCCACATTGAAAATGGCAAAATGAATCAGCCGGAAATCAAACAAATCCACTACATAGCCTCGAAAAAGCCGGTCTATCAAATTGCCTAGAGCGCCGCCGATGATAAAAACAGCGGCCAGCCTGCCAAAAACGCCTCGGATATACCCTCTGGCCGCCATATACAGCAGCAGCCCCACCATCGCCACCGTAACCGCCACAAAAAAGCCCAGCTTGCCCTCCAGGATGCTAAAAGCCGCGCCCCGATTTTCTGCATAGGTCAGGTGAAACACATTGGGGATCAACCCCAGCGAGCCGCCGGGCCCCAAGGCCCGCACCGCCCACAGCTTAACCCCCTGGTCTGCCGCCACAATGGAAGCGGCAATGATAAAATAAATCATAGGTATCATTCTCACTTATCTGCCGGCAAACGCCGACGAGGGACGAAGATTGCTATCCCCAAGCAGGCCCGCCCGCTTTCGACGCTGGGGGGCCTTTCTCCTCTTCGCCCATTCAATCGCTTTTCAATTTGTTCGCACGAAAACGCGGCGGGGCCGGTGGGGCTTCCGCCGCGTTTTGGAATCGATTCAGGCAGCCCGTTTTACTGCCGGCTCACTACCGCAGCGCAGCGGGCGCACAAGGTGGGATGCGCGTCGTCCTGGCCCACAGTATGGCTGTGCATCCAGCAGCGCTCGCATTTCTCTCCCTCTGCGGGCTGGGCTTGGCAGCCCACGCCGGCGGTCTTGGCGCAGGGCTGGCCGCCCTGCCCCTGCTTGATCTCCACCTGGGAGACGATAAACAGCGTGCGCAGCAAATCCGTCTTGGCGGCCAGGTCTTGATAAAGCGCCGGCTCCTGACACCACAGGGTAACGGCGGCTTCCAGCGGCTTGCCGATGGCCTTGGCGGCCCGCGCCGCCTCCAGCGCCAGATTCACGTCGTCCCGCAGGTCGATCATCTTCTGCCATTCCGCCATCTCCGCTTCCGACAGGGCGTATTCCGCAAAGGGCTGATTCATCTGGTTCAAAATCACGTTGCGCCCGTCGTCCTGACTGCGGTGAGGCATGGCCTGCCAGATTTCGTCGCAGGTGAAACACAAAATGGGCGCAAAGGCCTTGGTCATAGTGTCCAAAATCATCCAGAGCGCCGTTTGAGCGGAGCGACGGAGCAAGCCGTTTTGATCCTCGCAATACAGCCGATCTTTGATGATATCCAAATAGAAGCTGGAAAGGTCCACCACGCAGAAATCGTTGACGGCGTGGGAAACCGAGTGGAATTCATAGTCGTCATAAGCGGCGAAACATTTTTCAATCAGCTGGTTAAGCCGCGTAACGGCCCAGCGGTCCAACGGCAACATCTCGTCGGCGCCGACCAGGTTATCGGGGTCAAAGCCGTCCAAATTGCCCAAGCAATAGCGGGCGGTGTTGCGGAATTTCAAATAGCTCTGGCTCAGCTGCTTGAAGATGGCGTCAGAGCAGCGAACGTCCGCATGATAATCGGCAGAGCCGGCCCACAGACGAATCATATCCGCGCCGTATTTCCGGAAGATATCCGCAGGGTCTACGCCGTTGCCCAGGGATTTGTGCATGGCTTTTCCGTTTCCATCCACCGTCCAGCCATGGGTCACGCATTCCTTAAAGGGCGCGCCTTTTCCCAAAGCGCCCACAGCGGTGAGCAAGCTGGATTGGAACCAACCCCGATATTGGTCTAAGCCCTCCATATAGACGTTGGCCGGCCAAAAACCCTGGTCCCGCTTCATCGAAGCCACATGGGAGGAGCCGGAGTCGAACCAACCGTCCAGCGTGTCCTCTTCCTTTGTGAAGCGGACGCCGCCGCAATGGGGGCACGGATAGCCGGCGGGCAGAATCTGCTCTGCCTCCAGCTCATACCAGGCGTTGGAACCCTTTTCCTCAAATAGCTTGGAAACGGCGGCGATGGTTTCGGCGGTACAAACCGGCTTGCCGCAATCCTGGCAATAGAACACCGGGATGGGCAGGCCCCAGCGGCGCTGGCGGCTGATGCACCAATCGGCTCGCTCCCGAATCATGGCGATCATCCGGTCCTTGCCCCAGCTGGGAACCCAACGCACCTGCTCGCAGGCGGCCACGGCGGCTTCTTTGAAAGCGTCCACCGAGCAGAACCACTGCGGCGTGGCTCGGAAGATAATGGGCTTCTTGCAGCGCCAGCAATGAGGATAGCTGTGGACAATCTCTTCGCTGGCAAACAAAGCGCCGCTTTCTTTCATGTCCTCCAGAATCACAGAGTTGGATTCTTCAGTCTTCATACCGGCGTACTTTCCGGCATACTCGGTGTGGCGGCCCCGGTCGTCCACCGGCACCACCATCTCCATGCCATAGCGGCGGCAGGTCTGGTAGTCGTCGGCGCCAAAGCCGGGGGCGGTATGAACGCAGCCTGTGCCGCTGTCCATAGTGACATACTCGGCCAGCAGAAGCCGGGAGGTTTTATCCAGGAAAGGATGCTGCGCCAGCATATTTTCAAAGAAAGCGCCGGGATGTTTTTCCAGAATTTCATAGGTGTCAAAGCCGCCGGCCTTCATTACCTTTTCCGTCAGCGCCTCGGCCATGATATAGGTCTCGCCGTTTTCCGCTTTGACTAGAACATAGCTGTCTCTGGGATGCAGGGCGATGGCCAAGTTGCCCGGCAAGGTCCAGATCGTGGTAGTCCAAATGACGAAGAACAGCTTGTCTTTCTCATAGCCGGGCAGCTTGCCCAGATCGTCCTTCATCGCAAATTTCACATAGGCGGTAGTACAGGGGTCGTCCTGATATTCGATTTCCGCTTCAGCCAAAGCCGTCTCGTCGCTGGGGCACCAATAAACAGGCTTCAACCCTTTATAGATATACCCCTTTTGATACATCTCGCCGAAGATTTTCACTTCCTCCGCCTCGAAGCTTGGGTCCATAGTCTTATAGGGATGTTCCCAATCGCCCAAGGCGCCCAGACGCTTGAAACCCTCCATCTGCACGTCCACATAATGTTGGGCGAAATCATGGCAGGCGGAGCGGAACTCGGGCACGCTCATCTGTTTGCGGTTCAGTTTATTCTGCTTGATGATGGCGGATTCAATGGGCATACCGTGGTTATCCCAGCCGGGCACATAGGGGGTATAATAACCCCGCATGGCGGCGGCGCGGACAATGAAATCCTTGATGGATTTATTCAGCGCATGGCCCATATGCAAGGCGCCGTTGCTAAAGGGAGGGCCGTCGTGAAGAGAAAACAGCTCCTTGCCCTGGTTTTTTTTCAGCAACTCGTGATAAAGGTCCATTTTTTCCCAGTTTTCCAGCATCCCAGGCTCCCGAGCGGCCAGCCCCGCCTTCATAGGGAAATCAGTCTGGGGAAGATTCAGCGTTTTATTGTAGTCGGCCATTGGCGTTTGCACCTCGTTTTCTTTCTCTCTATCGGTTTTATTGTCAGCATGTCAGCGCGGCAAAACGTCAAATCGGTTCTTTTCCAAGCGAAGCTCGCCGTCTCGTCCGCCGCGCAAGCGGCTGCGGGCCCGATTGCATTCGGGCCGTTGAACGTTCGCCTATGCGGTTCCCGCCGCTCTGACAATCTCACGTTCCACAATCGCGGCAAAGGCTGCTGGAAAAAGCTTTTCCAAACAGGCCGCAGCCGGCGGACGGCCTCTGTTTAATCTCGGTCGTCCTCCGGCTGATAATCCTTGCCGAATTTCAAATTTTCAAACTTAAAGTGGGAGGCGGCTTCGTTATATAGGCGCACATCCTCCTCCGGCTCCGGCGCGGGGCCCGGGGCGCCTTTACTCGGGTCAAAAACTTTTGTCTCAGCCTCTTCCACAGCGTCCAGAACCGGTTTCTGCGGCGCAGGCGGCGGAACAGGCGCCGGCTCTTCCGGCACGCTCGCCGCAGGCGGCGGAGCAATATAGTCTTCCACCGGCTTCTGCGCGATGATTTCCACTGCGGAAATGCTTTTTTTCAGCAGCTCCACCACAGCGGCGGCATAAGCGCCGGAAACCTCCCGGGCTTCTTTTAGCCGCTCCTGCTCGGCTTGGATCGACTGCTGCATATTGGCCACCCGGGCCTCCGCCTCGGCTCTGGCTCCGGAAACCATGCGCTCAGCCTCCGCCTTGGCGGCGGCCAACAGGCGCTCGGCCTCCGCCCGAGCGGCGGCCGTGATCTGCTCCCCCTCGCTCCGAGCCTTCTGCACAATCTCCTTGGAGGATACCTGGGCGCCATAAAGAGCCTTGCGCATCTCTGTATCCACGCTGCGGTATTCCTCGATTTTGTCCACCAGCACCTTCATCTTGCTTTTCAGCGTGGAGTTTTCCTTGTAAAGAGCCGCGTAATCGGGCAGCAGCAGGTCCAAAAACTCATCGACGCCCGCCATATCATAGCCGCCGAAAACGGCCTTTTCAAATTTTTTGCTTTGCAGTTCCTGAGGGGAAATCATATCCTTTTACTCCTTCCACCCGCCAATTCTCTCTTTTGAAAAACCGGGAGGCCCCGGCTCCGGGCCGCCCGCAGGCGGAATTAGATAATGGTTTCGATCACAATCAGCGCCAGATAAGCCAGCATAAAGCTGATATCCAGCGGAAACCCCCGCAGCGCCGGAATCTGGTTGACCAGGCTGCGGAACGGCATAATCACAGGCTCGGTAAAGGCGGTCACCGCCTGGTGGAACCGGTTTCCCTGCACCTGGGGAAACCAGCTCATCACCGCCCGCGCCAGCATCAGGATTTCTAGGACAGAAATGAGGCTTAGCGCAATGCTGCGGAACATATAATAGACGTATGTCAAAAACGTCCCTCCAATCAGATATACAGGCCGTTGTTTTCCAGCTCGTCGATCAAATCGCCCGAAATCTCCACATTGAAGGGGGTGATGATATACGTGCTGGCGGCTACTTTTTTGATTTTCCCATCCAACGCATAGGTGACGCCGCTGAGAAAATCCACCAGCCGGCGGGCCGTATCTTTGTTGGTCTCCTCCAGGTTGAGCACCACAGTGCGCCTGTCCCTCAAATGATCGGCCACCTCGGCGGCATTTTCAAATTTCTCCGGCTTTACCAGCACCACAGAAAGCTGGGCGGTGGTATTGATATTCACCACCCGGTCGCTGCGCCGGGCGGCCTGCTCCGCATAATCATTGTCCGGTTCCGCCGGCTTGTTGTTTCTGGGCGGGCGAGCCGTCATTTCTTCCAGCTCCTCGTCCTCGTCGTCTCCCCGGGCCCAAGTTTTCAAATCGTCCAAAAAACCCAAATCTGTCCCTCCTTTAGCTGCGCGGACCATAGATCCCAGAGCCGATGCGCACTAAAGTGGCTCCTTCTGCAATCGCGTCGCAAAAATCCTGCGACATCCCCATGGACAGGCAGGTCATATTGACATTATCGTATTTTTTCGACTTTATGTCAACGAAAAGTTGACGCAAGGCGGAAAAATAGGGTTTGTTCTGCCCTGGCTGCCGGGAAACGGGCGGAATTGCCATCAGTCCTCGAACCCGCAAGCCGTCCAGCTGGCAGACCTGCTCCAGCAGAGCCTCCAGCTCCTGAGGAGCGACGCCGGATTTGCTCTGTTCCCCCGCCAGATTCACTTCGATCAGCACGTCTTGCACCAGATTCCGCTTCTGGGCCTGGCGGCAGATTTCCTGAGCCAGCTCCAGGCTGTCCGCCGAATGAATCAATGCAGCCCGGCCCACCGCATATTTGGCCTTGTTTTTCTGCAAATGGCCGATCATATGGACCGGCTTGCCCCCATAGGCGCCGGCGTCCATTTTTTCCACCAGCTCCTGCGCCCGGTTTTCGCCAAAGAGATCGATATCCAGCCCCGCGGAAAAGGCCACTCTCTGTGCGCTCTGAGTTTTACTGGCCGCCAGCAGCAAAATCTCTTCGGGCTTGCGGCCCGCTTGGCGGGCGGCTTCCTCCATCTGGCGGCGAATCTTCCAGACCCGTTCTTCTATAACCTTCTGTTCTTCCGTCCCCATCGTCATCTTACCACCTTTATGTTCTCGATGTTTTTAGCCTTCACCACCATTTTATCGTAAAGGGTCAAACCGCCCTTCTCGGCGTCGGGCTCCGCCACATAATAGGTTTCCGTCTGGAAAATCCAGCTTACCGGCTTGAAAACCACCCGGGCGCCCTCCAAGCAATAGGCGCCCCATTGGCCTTCGGCATTTTGGCGAAGAGCCTCCTTGGGCACCTTCAAGCCCGAATAGGTCTGCAGGACGATATCCGCCTGCTGATCCCGCGCTCGCAGCAGGGCGACGTTCATATAATCGCTGCAAAACAGCGCGATCCACTGGCCGTCCTCATCCTGGCGGACGCTTTCGATCCGGCAGACCACGTCCTCCGCCAGCAGCTGGTGAAAGCGCAGAGTCGCTCGATCCAGCTTGCGCAGCCGGTCGGCCTGTTCCTCGTCCACAAAGGCGGCGAAATACCACTGATAATCGTCCGCCACTTTGCCGATAGCGCCGTCGGACTGGGCGGCGGGCTGCTCCAGGGCCTGTCGGATCTGCCGAGCAGAAATCGTTTCCAAGATCTCGGGAGTCAGCGTTTGTTCCAACCCGTCCACAGAGCCCACAAAGTATCCGCCCGTAGGGGCCAGCGCCGCCGCGCCGCCCCAAATCTGGGCGTCTACCGCAGCCTTTTGGCTCTCCAAGTCGGCCAGGATGGAAGCATAATCCGTTTGTCCGTTTTGAGCGGCGCCCCGCTGCACAATCATGGCGTCCAGCTTGGCGGCGTATTCCTCCGCCTGGCTCAGGGCGCCTCGGTCCAGCTTGTCCCCCATGGTCAACAGATTCATCTTAATCAGCGAATCCAGCTTGACGCTGTCCGAACCGTCGGCCATATGAGAAAACGCGTATTTCACGCTTTCAATCTGCTGCTCCAGCGCTCGCGATTGGCGGTAAAGGGCCAGCTGGCTTTGGTCGTTGAAAAAGCCGGCGATCTGCTGGCCGTTGGCCACCTTCGCCCCCTCTTCCACCAAAAACTCCACAGAGCCTCCCGCTTCGGCGTAAACCAGCCGCTCGCTGCGGATAAAAACGCCGTCTGCCGAAATCACATCTTCCACCGCCACAGACACCGCGTCGGCGGTGATGATTTTTTCCGATAGATTGACCGCCACCTGATATCCCATGTAACAGACCACCAGCAGCGCGAAAACCAGCGCCGCCGCCGAAGTGAAAACTTGTTTCTGCGTCATCGACTCCAGGGCCTCCTCCGCCCTGTTTTATTCCGGAGCGCCCTCCCGATAGCTCACCCGTTCTTGCGGAACGATGGTGGAAATCGCGTGCTTATAAACCAGATACTGCTTGCCCTCGTTGGTCAGCAGCACAGTAAAGCCGTCAAAGGAGGAAATAACGCCCCTTTGCTGGAATCCGTTTGTCATAAATACCGTCACCGGCGTCCGCCGCACCCGGGCTTCGTTCAGAAAAGAATCCTGCAAAACCGACCTTTTTTCGCTTGCCATGCTTGTGTCCTCCGTTCATATAATAGAGTCTCTTTTATGAGATCTCTATCATCTTACCGCGAAGCCCTGGGCAATCCTTGTCGATTCCTGCAAGACGGCATCATATTGCTGGAGATTTTGATAATCCAGCCACCGAAGGCCGGGCACATGGCCAAACCAGGTCAGCTGGCGTTTGGCGTAATTGCGGCTTTTACGCCGCAGCAACTCCGCCGCTTCTTCCAGAGAGCATTCCCCTTTCAGGTAGCCCAGCATTTCTTTATAGGCGATGGCCTGGCCCGCCGTGCCCTCCAGCAGGCCCTGTCGCCACAGCGTCTGCGTCTCTTCCAGCAGGCCCCGCTCCAGCATTGCCGTCACCCGCCGGTTGATCCTCTGATACAAAAATTCCCGAGGCTGAGGCCGCAAACCGAACCACAGAGCCTGATATTTGGGCGGCTTTTGCCGGCTGAGTCGGTTATGCTCCGAGATCGTCCGTCCCTCGGCCCGCCAGACCTCCAGAGCCCGCAGAACCCGCCGCCTGTCGTTGGGGTGAAGACGCCCGGCGCTTTCTGGGTCTGCCTGCCGCAGCTCCGCCAACAGCCGCGCCGGGTTCCGCTCCCACTCCTCCTCCAACTGGCGGCGCAGAGGGGAATTTCCCTGGCCTGAGCTGAATTCCCCGCCTCGGATCAGGGCCTCGATATACAGCCCAGAGCCGCCGCAGACAATGGGAACCTTGCTCCGCGCCAGAACGTCTTCCACACATTGATCCGCTTGCTCCGCATACCGAGCCACAGAGTATTCCTCCCCCGGGTCGGCCACGTCGATCATGTGATGCCGGGCTCTGGCCTGCTCCTCCGGGGTGGGTTTGGCTGTGCCGACGTCCATCCGACGGTAGATTTGCATGGAATCCGCCGAAATCACCTCGCCGTCCAGAGCCTGCGCCAAGCGGAGAGCCATTTCCGTCTTGCCTGAAGCGGTGGGGCCTGCCACAACAATCAGCCGCCCCATCACAACGTCCTCTTGAACTGCTTTTCAATCTCCCCTTGACTCAGGACAAATAGCGTCGGCCGGCCATGGGGGCAGGAACGAACCTGGGGGTCCGCCAGCAGTCTGGCCACAAAATTCTCCTGCTCCTCTGGGCTGGTAAAGCCTCCCGCCTTGACGGCGGCTTTGCAGGCCACGCTTTTGAGGATTTTTTCATAGGCCTCCGCCCGGGGCGTCTTGCCCTCCAGCAGCTGTCCGGCGATATCCGAAAGGACGTAGCCGATATCCTCCCCCTCCAAATACATGGGCGTCTGGCGGATCATCAACGCGCCCTGGCCGAAATCTTCGATTGCAAACCCAGCCTGCGAGAGCAGCGATTCGTTTTCCAACAGAACCTCTTTTTCCCGCCGACTCAGGCTGACTCGTTGAGGCGTCAGCAGCGTTTGGCCGTCTCCGCCGCCGGCGTTCTGCCGCAATCGGTTGTAAATCATCCGCTCATGAGCGGCGTGTTTGTCGATCATCACCAGAGAGTCCTGGGTCTGGACCAGGATATAGGTGGAAAAAATCTCTCCGATCACCCGAAATTCCGGAGTTTCCTTCCGCGGCTCCGGCTGTTCCGGCAAAACCACGGAATCCGGCTGTGTTTGCGGCTCTACCGGAGTCTTTGCTTCTGGAATCAGAGACGTAGGCCCGCCGGCAGGCTGGACAGCCCGAGTCGATTCCGTCCAAGTTTCCTTTGGCGGGAGAGGCTGATTCGAATCCCCTCTGCCAGGGCCTGCCGGCTGAAATTTCGTCTGATATGGGATCTGCCCGCCGCTCTTCAGCGGTTCCCCGCCCTGGGGGCGGCCTTCTGGGAAGGTGAAGAGCCGCGGTCGGTATCCGGTTTTCGGCGCCGCTTCTTGCCGTCTTGGCGGCTCTGGCTGGGTCGGGCCGACAGTCCTCCGTTCTGTCTCCGGCTCTGGGCGCAGCGGGTCGGCGCTGTCCAAGGCGGCGGTGATAAATTGATACACCGCGCTGAAAACCTCTCGTTCCCGGGCAAATTTGACCTCCAGCTTCGCCGGATGGACGTTAACGTCCACCGCCGAGGGGCTGACCCGCAGCGACAGAAAACAGGCGGGAAATCGGCCGCCCGTCAGCCGACCTTGGTAAGCCTGGTCCACCGCCGCCGTCAGCAGCTTAGAGCGCACAGGCCTGCCGTTGACAAAAAAGCTCTGCATTCCCCGGTTGGCCCGAGAGAAGCTGGGCCGGGAGATATACCCGCCGGCCTGCACGTCCCGCTGGGAGCCGCTGAGGGCCGCCAACTGCCGGGTAAAATCTCGGCCGTAGACAGCGTACAGCGCCGAAAGCATATTGCCGTCTCCGGGGGTATACAGGCCCTCTTTGCCGTCTTTAATCAGCTTCACAGAGAGAGAGGGCCGAGCCAGCGCCGCCCCCTCCGCGGCGGCCTCCACATAGGCCGCTTCTGTGGAATCTTTTTTGAGAAATTTCATCCGAGCCGGGGTGTTGTAAAACAAATCCTTCACCACCACGGTCGTTCCGTCCGGGCAGCCGGTTTCCTCCGCCTCGACAATCTCGCCTCCCTCTACGGCCACATGAAAGCCGGTAGGGGCGGCGGGGGGCTTGGTGAACAAATCGATTTTGGAGACGGCGGCGATAGCGGCCAGAGCCTCGCCCCGGAAGCCCAGGGTGCGGATGGCGTTCAAATCCCCCTCATACCGGATTTTGCTGGTGGCGTGACGCAAAAAAGCGGCCTGCGCGTCCTCCGAGTCCATGCCGCAGCCGTTGTCCGTCACCCGGATATAGGCGGCGCCGCCTTGGCGGATTTCTACCGTCACCGCGTCGGCGCCGGCGTCCACCGCGTTTTCAATCAGCTCCTTCACCGCCGAAGCGGGCCGCTCTACCACCTCGCCGGCGGCGATCATATTGGCCACTTGAGGGGCCAGCACAGATATTTTTGCCATCGTTTTCAGCACTCCTTGGCTTGCTTGCACAGCTCGTAAAGCAGATTCAGGGCCTCGATGGGGCTCAGCGTGTCCGGCGAAATCTGCCGCAGCTTTTCCACTGCGGCTTGGCCGGCCATGGCGCCCAGCGAAAGCTGGGGCGGCTCCTCCGCTTCTTCGGCCGGCGAAGCCTTACTCTCGGCCCGGGCCGGGCCGCTTTGCTCCAGCTGCCGCAGCAGCTCCTTGGCCCGGCGGACCACAGGCGGGGGCAGGCCCGCCAGCTTGGCCACCTCCACCCCATAGCTGTCGTCGGCGCCGCCCCGAGCGATTTTGCGGATAAAGGTGATGTCGTCCCCCCGCTTTTTCACCACCACATTGTAATTTTTCACCCCGTCCAGCCGGCCTTCCAGCTCGGAAAGCTCATGGTAATGGGTGGCAAACAAAGTCTTGGCGCCCAGCGTTTTTTTATCCGTCGCGTATTCCAGCACAGCCCGGGCGATGGCCATGCCGTCGAAGGTGGAGGTGCCCCGGCCGATTTCGTCCAGAATCAACAGGCTCCGAGGAGTGGCGTTTTTCAGAATATCGGCCACCTCGCTCATCTCCACCATAAAGGTGCTTTGCCCGGCGGCCAGGTCGTCGGAAGCGCCTACCCGAGTAAACACCTGATCGCACACGCCGATATGGGCGCTTTTCGCGGGCACAAAGCTGCCGCATTGGGCCATAATCACCAGCAGCGCCGCCTGGCGCATATAGGTGGATTTGCCCGCCATATTGGGGCCGGTGACAATGGCCGCTCGGTTTTCGCCGCAATCCATCTCCAGGTCGTTGGGCACAAACAGGCTGTCTTGGAGCATCATTTCCACCACCGGATGTCGGCCGTCTTTAATTTGGATTTTATCGGAATAATCCACCTCCGGCGCCACATACCCCTGTTTTTCCGCCGCTTCGGCAAAGGAGCGCAGCACGTCCGCCGCCGCAGCAGCCCGGGCCGTCTGCTGAATCCGATCCGCCGCCGCGGCGACCTGATCCCGCACTTGGCAGAAAACCTGATATTCCAAGCCCACAATCTGCTGGCCGGCGCTGAGCATTCGGGCCTCCAGCTCCTTGAGCTCCGGGGTGATAAAACGCTCGCAGTTGGTCAGCGTCTGCTTGCGGATATAATCTTCCGGCGCCTGGCTTGCATAAGATTTGCTGATTTCAATGTAATAGCCGAACACCTTGTTATACCCTACCTTGAGCTTTGGAATGCCGGTTTTGTCTTTTTCCCGCTGCTCCACGGCGGCCAAGCTGCTCTGGCCCCCCTCCAGCAGGTCTCGCAGCTCGTCCACCTGGCTGTCGAAACCCCGGCGAATCATGCCGCCCTCTCGGACAGAAAAAGGCGGCTGTTCCTCAATCGCCCGGTCCACAAGCTCGGCAACATCCTCCAGGCAGTCGATTTGCTCCCGCAAATCGTCCAAATATTGCGAGCCAAGCCCCTCCATGGCCTGTCGGATTTCTGGCAGGCGCAAACAGGTCTGCCAAAGAGCTCGCAGATCCCGACAGTTGGCCGTCCCATAGACAATGCGGCCCGCCAGCCGCTCCAGGTCCAAAGCGCCAGACAGGGCTTGCGCTAAGGCGTCTCGGGCCGGCCTGTCCTTGACCAAAGCGGCCACCGCGTTTTGGCGCAGCACAATCTGGCTGACGTTCACCAGGGGTTTTTCCAGCCATTGACGAATCAACCGGCCTCCCATGGCGGTTTTCGTTCGATCCAAGGCCCAGAGAAGAGTGCCTTGCTTGCCCCCCGTCCGCATGGACTGGCACAGCTCCAAATTGCGCCGGGCGGCGGGGTCCAGCTTCATAAACTGCGCCTGTGTATAAATTTCCAGTTGATTGATGTGCTTCAGGTCGTTTTTCTGCGTATCGTGGAGGTAATGCAGCAGCCCTCCCGTCGCCTGGAGCAGCCGGGGGTTCTGGTCGCATTGCCGGCCCAAAGGGCTTTCCAGATCAAAATGACGGCCCGCCAAAGCCCGGGCGGACTCCAGCAGGAAGGTCCGCTCCGCCGCCCGCTCCACATGGCATTTGAGCCGCTGCGTCAAATATTGGCGAATGGCGTCGCAGCTGTACGCGCCGTCCGACAACACTGCCTCGCTGGGTTCAAAGCGAGCCAGCTCGCTGACGGCGGCCTCCGCCGCCCCCGGGCCGGTCAGCTCCGCCGCTTGGGTTTGGCCGGTGGAAATATCGCAGAAACAAAGGCCCGCGCCGCCGCTGTCCAAATAGACGGCGCAGATGAAGTTATTCCGCGTTTCCTCCAGCATGGCGGATTCGATGACAGTGCCCGGCGTAATCATGCGGATGACGTCCCGTTTCACCAGTCCCTTGGCCAGAGCCGGGTCCTCCATCTGCTCGCAGACGGCCACCTTGTATCCCTTTTGAATCAGCCGGGCGATATAACCTTCGGCGCTGTGAAAGGGCACGCCGCACATGGGCGCTCGCTCCTCCAGCCCGCAGTCCCGGCCGGTCAGCGTCAGCTCCAGCTCCCGAGAAACGGTTTTGGCGTCCTCGAAAAACATTTCATAAAAATCGCCCAGACGGTAGAGCAGGATACAGTCTTCATGCTGCCGCTTGATGTCCATATACTGGCGCATCATAGGGGTCAGCTCCGCCGCCTTTGCCGCTTTGCCAGCCATGCCGCCCTCCTATCCTTGCCGCAAAGACCCAAACAGGGCCCAAGTGGTGTGCTTTTCAATGGTAACGTCCACAAATTGGCCAATCCGGGCCGGGTCGCCCTTGAGGCGAATCAGCTTTTGCCCCTCTGTCCGGGCGGTCAGGGGGTATTCCTCGTCTTGGCCTGTTCCGTCCGCCAGCGCCCGGAAGGTTTTTCCCACGCATTGGGCGTTCAGCTGGTTGGAAATCTCGTTTTGAACGTCCAGCAGCCGCTGAAAGCGGCGCTTTTTGTCTTCCATCGGGGTTTGATCTTCCATGCGGGCGGCGGCCGTGCCCTCCCGCTTGGAATAGATAAACGTAAACAAATTATCAAACCGAACCTGCTCCACCAGGCTGAGGGTCTGCTCGAAATCCTCCTCAGTCTCGTTGGGGAAACCCACGATTACGTCGCTGCTCAGCGTCAGGCCAGGCATATGCCGCCGAGCGGCCTGCGCCAGCGCCAGGTATTGCTCCCGGTCATAGCTGCGGTTCATCTGCTCCAGCACCCGGCTGGAGCCGGATTGGAAGGGCAAATGCAGATGCTTGGCAATTTTATCGTGCCGAGCCATGGTTTCAAACAGTTTTTCCGAGGCGTCCTTGGGGTGGCTGGTCATGAAGCGGAGAATAAAATCCCCCGGCTCCCTGCTCAGCTCCTCCAGCAGGTCGGCGAAATCGCAATCAAAATCGCAGCCCTTACCGTAGGAGTTGACGTTTTGGCCCAAAAGCGTAATATCCTTGTATCCCTGCTCCACCAGCTGGCGAAACTCCGCCTTTACCGCCTCAGGCCGGCGGCTGCGCTCCCTGCCCCGCACATAAGGCACAATGCAGTAGGAGCAGAAATTATTGCAGCCGTACATAATAGGCAGCCATGCTTTGACTCCTCTGTCTCGCTGAGGCTGGATTCCCTCCAAAATCACGCCGGCTTCGTCGCCGGAAATATCAAATACCCGCTTGCCGCTTTGGAGGCGCTTCCACAGCAGCTCCGGAAAGCGATATAACACATGGGACCCAAACAGCAGGTCCACCACGGGAAAGCTCTTTTTCACTTTTTCTTTAATGCGCTCCTGCTGCGCCATGCAGCCGCACATGGCCACAATCATATCCGGCCGGCGGCGCTTAGCGTGGGTCAGCGCGCCGATGTTGCCAAAAACCCGCTGCTCCGCGTGCTCCCGCACGGCGCAGGTATTGAAAAGAGCCAGGTCGGCCTGATCCGGCTCCTCTGTAAATCCAAATCCCATGTCGATCATCATGCCCCGCAGCAGCTGGCTGTCCGCCTCGTTCTGCTGGCAGCCGTAGGTATCCACGCAAGCCAGCGGCTGCCGGCCCAGCGTCTCCAAATAATGCCGGCGGATTTGCTCGGAAAATTCCCTCTGCCGCTCCAGCTCCTCTTTGGGTATCGTTATCGGTTGCTTGCCCATCTGGCTCCTCCTGTCTGTAACTTAGTTTTTTATTATAACACTGCCCGACAAATTTCGCAACCCAGGCAACGGGCAAAAAAAACGTCGGCCTTTCTGGCGGAAAACCCTTTTGACAAAGTAAAAAAAGAATAGAAAGAATATGTTGAAAAGGCCGTTTTATTTGGGTATAATAGAGCAAGATATAGAATTGAAGAGGCTTTTTTGCCTTCATCGCATATACGCACATATAAATTTATCGTTTTGTCTCCCCTGCCAGGCAGCGGGAGCGGCGCCGGCGGCAGGGCGGCCGGAGAAATGGAGAGTAAAGATATGTCTGCTGGAGATATTGGAATCGATTTGGGTACCGCTTCGGTACTGGTTTACGTAAAGGGCAAGGGCATCGTTTTGTGCGAGCCCTCCGTTGTGGCGGTGGATAAATCCACCGGCAAAATCCTGGCCATCGGCGAGGACGCCCAGAAAATGCTGGGCCGCACGCCGGGCAACATCATCGCTGTCCGCCCCCTACGGGACGGCGTCATCTCCGATTATGAGATGACGGAAAAAATGATTAAGGAATTCATCCACAAGGTGTTGGGCTTCCGGCTGTTCAAGCCCAACGTGGTTATCTGCGTGCCTTCCATCATCACAGAGGTGGAGGAACGGGCCGTGATCGACGCCGGCGCTCAGGCCGGCGCCAAAAAGGTCTATCTGATTGAAGAGCCAGTGGCCGCAGCCATCGGCGCCGGCATCGAGATTTCCAAGCCTGACGGCAATATGATCGTGGATATTGGCGGCGGCACCACCGACGTGGCCGTCATTTCCCTGGGCGGCATGGTGGAAAGCACCTCCATCAAGGTGGCCGGCGATAAATTTGACGAAGCCATTGTCAAATACGTCCGCCGCAAACACAATGTGCTCATCGGCGAACGGACGGCGGAGGAACTGAAAGTGACGGTCGGCTGCGTCTATCCTCGGGAGGAGGAAGCCAGCATGGAGGTCAAAGGCCGTTGCCTGATGACCGGCCTGCCCCGGGTGTTCACTGTCACCTCCACCGAGTTGCTGGAGGCGTTTGAAGAGGTGTCCACCAAGATTGTGGAGGCCGTTCACTATGTGCTGGAGCGCACCGCCCCCGAGCTGGTGGGCGACATCGCCACCAACGGCATTGTGATGACCGGCGGCGGCAGCTTGATTTATGGGTTTGACAAGTTGATCGAATCCAAAACCGGCATCGTCACCCGCGTGGCGGACGACGCCATCTCTTGCGTGGCTCTGGGCACCGGCAAAACTTTGGACAATCTGTCCGTCATGCAGGACGGCACAATGAACCTATCCTGGCGCCGCCAGATGATGTAAAGCTGCGACCGGCTGCTTCCCGCGGCGAAAGATCAATTTTCCCTCTTTCAAGCGTATGAATCGCCTTCAAAAAGGCCCCGCAAAATTCTTGTGATTTTGCGGGGCCTTTCTCTCTTCTTTCGCTCTTTGAGTTCGTCAAACCCCATGCCGCAACGCAGGAGCGCCTTACATCTTATCCCGGAAATCCTTCATATGCTCGACGGCGGCATAAATGATATTGGAATCCTCTGTAATTCCTTCGTAAATCTCCGCAGAGGATTCGGCCAGCTTGCCCATTTGATCCGCCACTATGCGGAATCCCTTGCCGGCGTCGCCGGCCCGACCCGCTTCGATGGCCGCGTTGATAGAAAGCAGCTTCTGTTGGGTGGATATCTTTTTCAGATCCAAGGTTTTTCGAGCAATCTCCCGGGTCTTTTCCACCATATTGCTCATCTCCCGAGCCAATACCGTGTCCTGGGTGAGGCTGACATGGCTGGCGGAGCGCAGGGCGATCAAATTATTCATGGACTGCACCGCCAGCTCTGCGGCGGCCTGGATTTGCTTTTCTGAGCAAACAGGCGCTTTTTTCAAAGCCTGAAGACCCTCTTCCACCGGAGCGCCCAAGGACAACGCCGCCTGACGAAGGGACTCCTCGCTCTGCCCAGGCTCCATCGCCTGACCGCCCAACAAGGCGCAAACAGGCTCGCCGTTCAACAAAAGCAGCTGGTAAAAATTCATCAGCCCCGCCGGGCACCGGTAGACCCCAGGCTGTTGAGCGCCGCAGCCTTGGCAGCCCCCTGCCGGCCCTCTCTGGGCAAAACGCTGGCAGAAATCTGTGAAATTGCTGGGTTTCGTGATCCAGTTTCCGTCCATATCCACCGTCACAGCCGCCAGCCCTGTGGCTTGGGCAAATAAATCCTGCACCTGCTGCAATTCTTTCAGCTCAATGATATCCAATAATTTCATCAGAAGCTCCTCCTTTTCCGGCCGTCCTATCAGGCGGCCCGCCGCTATTCTTCCGCTATCTGCTGACCGTTTGGCAAAGTAAACTGGCTCTCCTCCACCGCCTCCTGCTGGAAGGCGGTTTGTTTCATCTGATAAATGGTTCTGCCTTTTTTTTCGCTGCGGGCCTCATAAAGCAGTCCAGTGTCAATCGAGATATAGTAGCTATCTTGCGCGCCGGCCAACTTGTTTTCCACCAACACATAAATGCAGGCTTGACCGTCCCGCTGCGCGTATCCGGCGTCCAGCAGGCAATCTGGGTCCTGCTCGCCCAAGGTTAGCACGTCTTCATAGGTTGGAATCCGGCTGGCCTCGTCGCAAAAAGCGGCCAAATCGCCGTCTTCCGGCCAATCGCCGCCCAACGCGCCGCTATAAAGACTGGCTCGGCCCGCCTGCCAAGCATAATATCCTGATGGCGCCACAATGATCTCTTTTTCCACTGCGCCGGCGGCGGACACCATCTGCAATTTGCTGCGCCGCCCTTTCACGGTCCCCCGCACCCGCAGCGTGTCGCTGGCGCTGTAATAGGACAAGGTGGATTCCGCCTCAAACGTATATTCCTGAGGCCGATTTAACGTGCGGATGATCCGCAGCACATTGCTGGTATCCACTGTGACGCCGTCTGCCAGCGGCCCTTGCTCCGCCGGCTGGCTGCCGGGGCCGCTTTGTTCCTGAGGCAGCGCTACAATCCCCGCCTGACTGGTCTGACGATGGGAAAGATACAAGCTGGTCAGCGCCATAGCCGCCAGCAGCAAAGTCGCCGCAGCGGCGGCCTGCGCCATATTGCTTTTTTTCACCGGGCCCCCGCCTCAAAATCCGCCGGCGGCGCAGGCAGCAACCCAAAGGAATACAGGGCGGCGTCTGCAATACGCCGGCAAGCGCGGCCGTCGCCATAGGGGTTGACGGCCTGGGCCATCTTCGCGTATTCCGCCGGGTTCTCCAGCAGCGTCAGGGCTTGACGAACGATCTGGTCGCTCTCCACCCCGGCCATGCGGACGGCGCCGGCGGCCACCGCTTCGGGCCGCTCCGTTTCCCGCCGCAGCACCAGCACCGGCTTGCCCAACGAGGGCGCTTCCTCCTGGATGCCGCCGGAATCCGTCATCACCAGGGCGCACCGGGCCATCAGGTTGTGCATATCCATGACGCCCAGCGGCTCGATCAAATCCACATTGGGAACTTGACCCAAATATTGTTGAGCCGTCTGCCGCACATAGGGGCTCAGATGAACCGGGTACACAACCCGAACCCCCTCCGCCTGGGCGGCGATTTGCTTTGCCGCCTCCATAATATGCTCAAAGGGCTGGCCATAATTTTCCCTTCTGTGGGCGGTGAGCAAAATCACGCGCTCCTTTTGAAAATCGATCTGGTTGAGCCTCGGGCAATCAAAGGTATATTGCGGCCGGACTGTGGAGGTCAAAGCGTCGATGACAGTATTGCCCGTGACATAGATCCCCTGCTCCACCCCTTCCCGCCGAAGATTTGCGGCGTTGGCCGGGGTAGGGGCAAAGTGCAGGGCCGCAATGTCTGTCGTCAGCGTCCGGTTCATCTCTTCTGGAAAAGGGGAATATCGATCTCCCGTGCGCAGACCGGCCTCCACATGGCCCACCTTGATTTTTTCATAAAAAGCGGCCAGCGCCGCCACAAAGGTGGTGGAAGTGTCGCCATGGACCAAAACCAGGTCGGGCCGAGCCTGCTGAAGCACGCCGGCCAGCCCTTCCAAGGCCTTAACCGTGATGTGCATCAGCGTCTGAGCCGGCGCCATGATGTCCAGGTCGTAATCGGGCTGGATTGAAAACGCGTCCAACACCTGATCCAGCATTTCCCTGTGCTGCGCGGTGACGCAAACCAGGCTTTCCACCTGCTCCCGGCTTTCCAGCTCCTGGACCAACGGAGCCATTTTGATAGCCTCCGGCCGCGTCCCAAAAATAGACATTACCTTAATCTTTCGTTCCATCCTGCCCCTCCTGCTTGTCCCTGGCTTCCAGTTGCTCCGGCGCTTCCGTCTGTTCCCGCTTTTGTTTTTCTTTTTTCTGGTCGTGACCGGTGACGCTTAGGCCGATGAGGGCCGACGCCAGAATAGCCACCGCCAGAATGATGATCTTCATCTCGCCGCTGGTGGCCAGCAGCACGGCGGCCAACCCCAGCAGGGCGGAAAGCATATAGAGAATCGCCACAGACTGCTTTTGATCAAAGCCCATATCGATGAGCCGATGATGAACGTGGCCCCGATCGGCGTGCATAGGGCTTTGGCCTTTGGCCAGCCGGCGGACGATGGCGAACGACGTATCAAAAATGGGCAGCCCCAGAATAATGAAAGGCGCCGCGAAGGAAATGCCCACATAGAATTTGAACAGCCCCTGAATGGAAATCGTCGCCAAAATATACCCCAGAAACATGGAACCGGCGTCGCCCATAAAAATTTTGGCTGGATTCATGTTATAAGGCATAAAGCCGATGCAGGCGCCGGCCAACGCCGCCGTGACCACGGCAATATAGCCCTCGCTGACCAACAGGGCGATGGTGAATACTGTAATGGAAGCGATGGCCGAGACGCCCACCGCCAGGCCGTCCAGCCCGTCGATCATGTTGACGGCGTTGGTCACGCCGACAATCCAAATCACTGTCAGCGGCAGAGCCAGCATTCCCAGCTCAAAATACCGCCCCTCGCCAAAGGGGTTCATCAGCCGCTCCACCACCACGCCGCTGCACGCCGGTATCAGCGCCGCCAGAATCTGGCCGGCCAGCTTGGTCAAGGGCTTCATGGGGCGGATATCGTCCGCCACGCCCAACAGCACGATGAGCACCGCCCCCAACAGGATGGATTTCATCTGGCTTTCCAGCCTGCCAAAGAGCAGGACGCTGATCAAAAAACCAAAAAAGATGGCCAGCCCCCCCAGCCGGGGAATGGGGGTTTTGTGCATTCGTCGGGCGTCTCGGGGCACGTCGATCGCCCCCACCTTCTTGGCGAAGATTTTGACCACTGGCGTTGTGGCAAAAGAAATAGCCAACGCCCCGGCGAAGGCAAAAAACGAGGTGATCAAGACGTTGTTATCGATCATTTTCCCATGCTCCTCATCATTCAAAAGGGCTTTTTGACAAACCCCACTTTTTTATAGACCTTTTCCAGCGTGCGCGCCGCAATGCGGCCCGCCTGCCGGGCGCCTTCGGCATAAACCTGCTCTAGATACGCTTTGTCGGCCAGCAGCCGCTCAGTCTCCTCCCGCACGGGCCTCAGAACTTCGACCACAGCCTCGCCAACGGCCTGCTTAAAATCGCCATATCCCTTGCCGGCAAATTCCGCCTCGGTCTGCTCTGGCGCACAGCCGGCGGCGGCGCTGTAGATGGCGATCAGATTGTTGATCCCGTCCTTTCCTTCGCCCCGCCGCACTTCGCTGCCCGAATCGGTGACGGCCCGCTTGAATTTTCGCATGATATCCTCGGGCTTGTCCATCAACAGCACAAAGGCGTTTTGATTGGAGTCGGATTTGCTCATCTTTTTCGTGGGCTCCGCCAGCGACATCACTTTGGCGCCTGGCCCTTGAATCAAAGGCTCTGGTATGGTAAAGACAGGGCCGTAGATCCCATTGAACCGCTGGGCGATATCCCGAGCGATTTCCACGTGCTGCTTCTGGTCCTGGCCCACGGGCACCATGTCCGTCTGATAGAGCAGAATATCCGAAGCCATCAACACCGGATAAGTGAACAGGCCGGCGTTGATATTGTCGGCGTACCGCTGGGATTTATCCTTAAATTGTGTCATGCGGGATAGCTCGCCGAACATGGTATAGCAATTCAGAACCCAAGCCAGCTCGGCGTGAGCCGCCACATGGCTCTGGATGAACAGCAGGCTTTTTTCCGGGTCAATGCCGCAGGCGATATATTGAGCCAGCACCTCCAGCGTCTGGCGACGCAAAGCCGCCGGGTCTTGGCGCACAGTGATGGAATGCAGATTCACCACGCTGAAAATACAGCGGTTTTCCTCCTGCATGGCGGGCCAGTTGCGCAAAGCCCCCAAATAATTGCCTAGCGTTAGCTTGCCCGAGGGCTGCACGCCGCTGAAAACGGTTTTTTTCTGTTGTTCCGCCCCATTCTGCGGGGCCGCGTTCTGTTCCGTCATGGTTTTTTCCTCCTGTTTCAAATTTTGTTCCTGCGCCGCCTGGCAAAGGCGCTCCTCGCCCTCCGCCGGCAGGCGGTCGGGCTCGGGGCCCTGGTCGGAGCGCCGCAGGGCGTATAGAATGATATTACCACAATTCTTTGGCAAGTATCAAGACTTTTGCAGATTTTACAGGATAATTCCCGAGATTTTTGTCCAGAATACCAATCAGATAATTCGTTGACATCCAACCGCAAGGGGGAACGCGCCATGAACGAACAGAATATGCCCCGCAGGGTCGTCAGCTTTCTGCTGTGCGCCTGCCTGCTGTCCCTGGGGGCGGCCTTCCATTTTCGCAGCCAATATGAGGATTCCCAGAACCGGCTCAGCCGGCAGAGCCAATCCGCCTACGCCCAGCTGGTGAGCAGCGTCTCCGCCATGGAAACGGCTTTAGCCAAGGCCCAGTGCTCCGGCGACAAGGCCATGCTGGATCAGCTGAGCGCCCAAATCTGGCGGGAATCCGCCGGCGCCAGCTACGCTTTGGCCGCCCTGCCGCAAAACACGCCGGGGCTAGAGGAAGCCCAAAAATTTATCAATCAAACCGGAGAATACGCCTTTTCCCTAGTCCGCGGCCAACAGCCTTTGAGCCAGGAGCAATACCAGACCCTGGCCGACCTACGGCAGGCGGCGGACAGCCTGTGCGCCCGGCTGATGGATTATCAGGCCGTTTTGGGAGATTCGCTGGAATTCGGCGCGCCGGCCGCGGCGGTATCCAGCTTTGACTCCCAGTCGCCCCAACTGGCAGAATACCCGTCTCTGACCTATGACGGCCCTTTTTCCGACCACCTGGACCAGCAGGAGCCCCAAGCGCTGAAAATCCTGCCCCAGGTTTCCGCCGGAGACGCGGCCCGGCTAGCCGCCGCCTTCGCGGGCTGGGATCAGGACCCGACGCTGGCAGAAAAAACCCAAGGCGCTCTGCCCTGTTATCGGTTTGAATCAAACGGAACCAGTCTGTATATCACCGTCCAAGGCGGCCAGGTGCTGCTCTATTCCAACGGCCGAGACATCGGCCCGGCCCAGCTCTCTCCAGAACAGGGCGCTCAGCTGGCCGAACAGTTTCTGGAGGCCCAGGGTTTTCCCGGCATGAAACGGAGCTACTATGAAACGGCCCAAGGCGCCGTCACCGTCAATTTTGCCCCGGTGGAACAGGGCCGCACGCTGTATCCCGATTTGATTAAAGTTCAGGTGGCTCTGGATACCGGCGAAACCGTGGGCTTTGAAAGCCGAGGCTACCTGATGAACCACCATACCCGGCAGTTTGAGGCCTCCGCCCTATCCATCGATCAGGCCCAACAAAACCTCTCCCCTCTGCTGACAGTGGAAAGCCGGGACCGGGCCCTAATCCCCTCCGCCGGCCAGCAAGAGCTGGACTGCTATGAATTTCTGTGCCAAACCCCAGACGGAGGTCATTGTCTGGTTTATCTGGACGCTCAGACCGGCCGAGAGCGCAATATTTTGCTGTTGCTGGAAGGGGCGGAATCCACTTTGACCGCCTAACCGCCGCGGCTCTTTGCGTCTTTGCTCCGAATCGAACAAAAACAACGACATCAAGCCCGCCGACAAACGCCGGCGGGCTTGATGTGTTTCCGTTCCAAAGCGCCTCTCTATCCATCTCCCGACCCGCTTCTGTCTCCCCAACGCCTTACCTCGCTATTTCCAGCCCATCGCGATCCGAAACAATTGTAAAAAAAATTATTCCTTTGTTGCCTATGCGGCCCCGTTTATTCGCCGCAAAGACGGCTGAGCCCTCGAGCCATTTCCCGGGCTTCGGCCAGCGCGGCTTGGTCTTGGGCGGCGGGCAGCTTGTCGGTGCGCAGGCTGACGGCCTGCCCCCAAACCTGAGCGCCCAACTCCCGCAGAATGATAGCGGCGGTGTGCAAAGCGCAGGAAGGGTCTTTGGTGCTGCCGCCGCCGACCAGCAGCGCCACCCCCGCTTTTTCCGGTCCAGGCAAAACGATCCCCCGCCGGCGGGCGGCGTAAAGAGCTTGAAACCGGCTGCACAACGACAGCAGCGGTCCTGTCAACGTGGAAAAATACAAAGGCGAAGCAATCGCCAGCACGTCCGCTTCAGCAGCGGCTTGGTAAATCTGCTCCATATCGTCCTGAATCCGGCATCCGCCGCCCCGCATACAGGCTCGACAGTCTACACAGGGAGAGACGTTCATCCGGTAAGCGTCGATCTGCCAAATCTCTCCCTTCAGCCCTTCCCGAAAAGCCTGAATCAAAGCGGCCGTGTCCCCTTGGGGCCGGGGAGAGCCGTTGAGTATCAGCGTTTTCATCCAATCGCTCCTTCCTTTCCGCGTTATACGCCGAATAAAAGCCGGGCATAGGCGGGGTACGGCCAGTATTCCTCCGCCACGACGGCTTCCAGCCCGTCGGCCAACGCCCGAACCTCCTGCATGGAGACAAAGATCACATCCCGGTAATATTCCCCGCAGGCCAGAGCGGTTTCCTGATCCTTCACCCCCAGCAGCTCCCGCTCCAGCTGCTCCACCCGGCGGCCGAGCAGGGCGTTCATCGAGGAGAGCCTGGCGCACAGCTCGGTTTCGTATCCGGCGTCAATCTCCGGGCTCAGGCTGCGCTTGTCCAACGCGGCTCGACATAAATCGGCCCCATAGCGGCTGGCGGCTGGCATGATCTGCTTTCTGCACATATCGATCATAGTCAGCGCCTCGATACGCAGCGTTTTGCAATAGCTGTCCAACATAATTTCGGTTCGAGACCGGATTTCCTCTTCGGTCAACACGCCGTGGCGCGCAAACAGCTGGATATTTTTCGGCGCCGTAAAGCAGCGCAGCGCGTCCACAGCGGTTTTTAGGTTGGGCAAGCCCCGGCGAGCCGCTTCCTGTTCCCATTCCTCCGCATAGTTGTTGCCGTTGAAAATAATCCTCTTGTGCTCCTTTAGAGCCTGACGAAGCAGGCTCTGAAGAGCGCCGTTGAAATCTTCCGCCCCCTCCAGCCGGTCCGCAAAGCGCCGCAGCTGCTCGGCCACGATGGTGTTGAGGATAAAATTAGGCCCAGAAAGGGAAACGGCGGAACCCGGCATCCGAAACTCAAATTTATTGCCGGTGAAGGCAAAGGGCGACGTTCTGTTCCGGTCGGTGGCGTCCTTCGGAATGGGAGGCAAAGCGTGGACGCCCACTTTAATTTCCATCCGATCCCGGCGGACATATTCGCTCTCCTCCATAATGGATTCCAAAATGGCGGTGATTTCGTCTCCCAAAAACATGGAGACGATGGGCGGCGGCGCCTCGGCGCCCCCCAGGCGGCAGTCGTTGCCGGCAGTGGCCACGGCCACCCGCAGCAGGTCGGCATATTCGTCCACAGCGCAGATGACTGCAGTGAGGAAAAGCAAGAATTGGGCGTTTTGTTCTGGCGAATCCCCGGGCTCCAGCAGGTTGACGCCGGCGTCGGAGGCCAGCGACCAATTGTTGTGCTTGCCGCTGCCGTTGACGCCGGCAAAGGGCTTTTCGTGAAGAATACAGGCCAAGCCGTGGCGCTGGGCCACGGTTTTCATCATTTCCATGGTCAGCTGGTTGTGGTCCACGGCGGTATTGACGTCAGTGAAGGCCGGGGCCAGCTCGTGCTGGGCCGGAGCGACCTCGTTGTGCTCAGTTTTAGCATAAATTCCCAACCGCCAGAGCTGCTCGTCCAGCTCCTTCATAAAGGCGGAAACCCGGGGCTTGATGGAGCCGTAATAGTGGTCCTCCATCTCCTGCCCTTTGGGCGGCCGCGCGCCGAACAGCGTGCGCCCGCAGAGCACCAAATCCTGCCGCCGCTCAAAAAGCTCCCGGTCGATGAGAAAATATTCCTGTTCCGCGCCCAGGGTGGGAATCACCTTTTGGACCTCCTGATTGCCAAAAAGCCGCAGCGCCCGCAGAGCCTGGCGGCTCAGAGCCTCCGCCGAGCGAAGCAACGGCGTCTTTTTGTCCAGCGCATGGCCGCCGTAGGAGCAGAAAACAGTCGGCACGCACAGAACGCCGTCTTTAATGAAGGCGTAGGAGGTGGGGTCCCAGGCGGTGTATCCCCGCGCCTCAAAGGCGCCCCGCAGGCCGCCGGAGGGGAAGCTGGAGGCGTCGCTTTCGCCTCGTATCAGCTCGCCGCCGGAAAACTCCATAATCACGCCGCCGCGGGCGGGGGTGAGAAAAGATTCGTGTTTCTCCGCCGTAATGCCGGTCATGGGCTGAAACCAATGGGTAAAATGTGTGCAGCCCCGCTCGATCGCCCAATCCTTCATGGCGTTGGCCACCACGCCGGCCACGTTTTGATCCAGGCTTTTGCCCAAACGGATGGTTTGCTTCAGCGCCCGGTAAGTTTCCTTGGGCAAGCGCTGCTCCATGGTCTTGTCGTCAAAGACCATGGAGCCAAAGGTTTCCGGTAAATTTGTCATCTTCGTTCCTCCTTCGCGTCGTTCCTCTGCGTTCAAAAAAACAAAAAGCGCCGCAGGACGAAACCGTCCCGCGGCGCCTTTGCCGTTTGTTTTATCATACTCCGGTCGGCGGCCGACGTCAAGCGTTTTTTCAAAGATCCGCAATCTCTCCCGGCGGCCTTCCGCCTCAGAAAGCGATAAAATTTTTGCAAAATGCCCCCCGCCTCTTGACGGGGTTTTCCGCGTCATATATAATAATAGGGCGATGAACAAAGGCGTTCATTAAAGGGTGAAAGAGTTGCTTTTGTCCTTTAATGGGCGTCTGTTTTTTTGCGCCGGACTTTCACTCAAAGGGAGGAACCGATTTATTATGCTTACCGCAATCACAGGCATCAACTGGGGCGACGAGGGCAAAGGCCGCATGGTGGACCTTTTGTCCGAAACCTATGGAATCGTAGCCCGCTACCAGGGCGGCAACAACGCAGGCCACACCGTGGTCAACCCCCTGGGAAAATTCATTCTCAACCTGCTGCCCTCCGGCATCCTGCGGCCCGAAGTGACCAATATCATGGGCCCGGGCATGGTAATCGATCTGGAGCATTTAAACGGCGAAATGGACAAGTTGCGCCAGGCCGGGGTTTCCATCTCCCCGGACAACCTGAAAATCAGCGACAAAGCCGTGATCTGCCTGCCTTATCACAAAATGCTGGACAACTTAGAGGAAGACCGGTTGGGCGACGCCAAATTCGGCTCCACCCGCCGGGGCATCGCCCCGGTCTATGGCGACAAATACATGAAGCGGGGCCTACGCATGGGGGATTTGCTGTATCCTCAGGCCATGGAGGCCCGGCTCCAGAGCATTGTGGAGTGGAAAAACCTCACTGTAGCCAACGGATACAAGGCGGAGGCGATCCGCGTGGAAGACGTTATGGCCTGGCTGAAAACCTATGGAGACCCGCTGAAGGAATTTGTCTGCGACACGGGACTCTATCTGGAGGAAGCGGCCCAAGCGGGCCGAGACATCTTGTTTGAGGCTCAGTTGGGCGCTTTGCGGGATATCGATTTTGGCATCTATCCCTATACCTCCTCCTCTTCCACCATCGCCGCTTACGCCCCAATCGGCTCGGGCGTTCCTGGCCGCAAGCTGGATAAAAGCGTCGGCGTCATGAAGGCGTATTCCTCCTGTGTGGGAGAAGGCCCCTTTACTGTGGAGCTTTTCGGCGAAGAGGCGGACCGGCTGCGGCAGGCTGGCGGCGAATATGGCGCGGCCACCGGCCGGCCCCGCCGGGTGGGGCCCTTCGACTGCGTGGCCTCCCGCTACGGCGCCCGGCTCCAAGGGGCGGACGAAATCGCCCTGACCAAATTAGACGTGCTGTCCTATCTGGATACCATTCCCGTTTGCATAGCCTACCAAATAGAAGGCGAACAGACGGAGGAATTCCCCGTCGGGCCTCGGCTGGCTTTCGCCAAACCGGTTTATGACTATCTGCCCGGCTGGAAAACCGATCTCTCCGGCTGCCGCCGCCCGGAAGAGCTGCCTCGGCAGGCTCTGGATTACATCCGTTACCTGGAAAAAACCGTGGGACGCCCCATCCGCTATGTATCCGTGGGCGCTCAGCGGGAACAATATCTTCAAATGGGTTAAAACGACGTTCCCGCAAATGCGCAAATCCGGGGAGGCGGTCATATGGATTGGGCGGAGCTGACAATCGCGGCGGGCGGCCAAAAGGCCCGGGATTCCCTGGCCCGGCTGGCCGCGCCGCTGGCAGGGCCGCCTCATATGGCGGAAAGCGCCCAACAGGCCCGGCTGATTCTGCGCCAAACCTCGGCCGGTATTTTGATCGTCAACGGGCCTCTGCCCGATGAATTTGGAGCGGATCTGGCTGTGGAAGCGGCGGAAAAAGGAGGGTGGGCCGTGGTTTTTCTGGCTCAGTCTGGCTGCTGGCAAGCCGCGGCCAACCGATTGGCGCCCTACGGCGTGCTGACTCTCTCCAAGCCTTTGGATCCCGCTCTATTCCGTCAGGCTCTTTGCCTGGCCCTGGCCTCTCGACGGAGGCTGGCCGCTTTGGAGCAGGAAAATCTGCGCCTGCAAAGCAAGCTGGACGAAATCCGCCTGGTCAACCGGGCAAAAAGCGTGCTGACGCAGGTCTTGGGGCTCAGCGAGGCCCAAGCCCACCGGGCCATTGAAAAGCAAGCCATGGATCTGCGCCTCACCCGCCGGGCCGTGGCCGAGGACATTCTGAAAACATACGAGCTATAACAAACGCAAACCGGGAAAATGACGGAGGAACCGCGTCCATGTCTGGAGATAAATTACACGAAGAATGCGGCGTTTTCGGCGTGCATATCAACGTCCAGGAAGCCGCCGGCTTGACTTATAACGCTCTATCCGCTCTTCAGCACCGAGGCCAGGAGGGCGCCGGCATCGCCGTGCTGTCCAGAAACGCCATTGTCTGCCGCAAAAATATGGGGCTCGTCAGCGAGGTTTTCGCCGGCGGCGTCTTAGACGAGCTGCCCTCCTCCGGCATCGGCGTGGGCCATGTGCGCTATTCCACCACCGGCGGCAATGTGCGCGCCAACGTGCAGCCGGTGGCCGCAGAGTTTCTGTGGGGGCGCATTGCCGTGGTTCACAACGGCAACATCGTCAACGCGGGGGAGCTCAAGCAGATGCTGGCCCAATACGGCTGCTCCTTTGCCGCCACCACGGACAGCGAGGTGATTTCTGCCCTGATCGCCTATGAAATCGTCCGCAATAAAGATTTGCAGACGGCTGTGACCGCCGCCGTCCGCCAGCTGCGGGGCGCCTTTTCGCTGATCGTCCTGTCCTCCGACGGCTCTATGGTCGCCGTGCGGGACGGCTGGGGCTTCCGCCCCCTGTGCCTGGGCAAAAATGAGCACGGCTATGCCTTTGCCTCGGAAAGCTGCGCTTTGGACAGCGCCGGTTTCCGCTTCGTCCGGGATATCGAGCCGGGGGAAATGGCCGTCGTCGGCCCCAACGGCGATTTTTCCTGCCGCGAAATATTGGAAAAGGATAACCGGGGCCTGTGTATTTTCGAATATGTGTATTTTGCTCGGCCCGATTCTGTGATAGACGGCCTCAGCGTCTACCAAGCCCGTTACAACATGGGCGCGCAGCTGGCCCGCGAATATCCGGTAGAGGCGGATTTGGTTTGCGGCGTGCCGGACAGCGGGTTGGACGCCGCTATCGGCTACGCCGCCGAAAGCGGCCTTCCCAACGTTCCGGGTTTTGTGAAAAACCGGTATATCGGCCGCAGCTTCATTTTCCCCTCCCAATCCCAGCGGGACGCCGCCGTGCGGCTCAAGCTCAACCCTCTGGGCGCCAACGTGCAGGGCAAACGGGTGGTGCTGGTGGACGATTCCATCGTCCGGGGCACTACCAGCGCCAAGATCGTCCGAATGCTCAAACAGGCCGGCGCCCGCGAGGTTCATGTCCGGGTATCCTCCCCTCCCTTTACCCACGCCTGCCATTTTGGCACAGATATCGACAGCGAGGAAAACCTCGTGGCCAACCGAATGTCCTTGGAGGAAATTCGCCGCGCTATCGGCGCGGACAGTCTGGGCTATATCAGCGTCAAAGGGCTGAAGGAGGCTTGCCAGAGCAGCAGAGCCCGGTTTTGCGCCGGCTGCTTTACCGGCCAATTTCCTGTAGACGTAGGCGGCCATTCCAAACGCCAATTTGAATAACGCCCGGCGCTGGGCGGAAAGGACTTTTTATGCAAGCAAGCCCAAAAAACCAAGTCCTATCCTTCACCAAAATGGAGGGGGCGGGCAACGATTATATCTATTTCAACTGTTTTGAGCAGTCGATTGCCGATCCGGCCGCCCTGTCGGCCGCTCTTTCCGACCGGCATTTCGGCATAGGGGGCGACGGCATTGTGCTCATCTGCCCCTCCGACAGGGCGGACGCCCGAATGCGGATGTTCAACGCCGACGGCAGCGAAGGCAGGATGTGCGGCAACGCCATCCGCTGCGTGGGCAAATACCTTTATGAAACCGGTATGGTTCCCCGGCAAACGATGACGATTGAAACCCTCAGCGGCCTGCGGCGGCTGGAGCTCCAGGTGGAAAAAGGCGCTGTGACAAGCGTTACGGCGGATATGGGCCCCGCTCTGCTGGAACCGGCCCAAATCCCCGTGAACCTGCCCGGGCCCGCCGTCGTCAGCCGTCCTGTCCAAATCGGCGAGGCGGAGTATTCCATCACCTGTCTGTCCATGGGCAACCCTCATTGCGTGGTTTTTTGGCCAGAAGCGCTGAAGGAGCTGCCCATCGAAGAAATCGGCCCGCTTTTTGAACGCAATCCTTTGTTCCCTCAGGGCGTCAATACAGAGTTTGTGCGGGTTCTGGGGGAAAACCGCATTCAGATGCGGGTTTGGGAGCGGGGCAGCGGCGAAACTCTGGCCTGCGGCACCGGCGCCTGCGCCGCCGCGGCTGCCAGCGTGCTGGCCGGCTACTGCGGCAAAAATACGGATATCTCCGTTCAGCTGCTGGGCGGCGATCTGACCGTCCGTTGGGACGGCCAAACGGTCTGGATGACCGGCCCGGCTCGAACCGTCTTCCAGGGAACCGTGACAATCTGAGCCGCGGGCCAACCCCCCGCAGCCGGCGAAGGGTTTTCCCAATTTTTTCTCCATCAGCAGGACTTTCTCGGAAAGCCGGTCGATTTTGAGGAAACAAGCGAACATATGAAAAGGATGAGAAACCGATGAGAGATTACGAGCAGGAACTGAAGCAGCGCGTAGCCTTTATCCAATTTGCGCTGCGAGACGCTCATTGTCAAGGCGTCGTTTTCGGCAACAGCGGCGGCAAGGACAGCGCCTTGGTGGGCGTTTTGTGCAAGCTGGCCTGCCCCGATACGATAGGCGTCGCTATGCCTTGCCAATCCACCCGCAATTTTGGGGAGGATATGGAAGACGCCCTGGCCTTGGCCCGACAGTTTGACATCGAAACGCTGACGGTGGATTTGAGCCAGGTCAAAGAGGCTCTGTGCGCCCAGATCGCCCCCTTGCAGCAGCTGACTCAGCCCGCTCTGGCCAACGTCGCCCCCCGCCTGCGGATGACGACCCTTTACGCCGTGGCCCAGAGCCGAAACGCCCTGGTGGCCGGCACAGGAAACAAATGCGAGCGATACATGGGTTATTTTACAAAATGGGGCGACGGCGCCTGCGACTTCAACCCTATCGCCGACCTGACCGTCAGCGAGATCTATGAATTTTTGGCCTATTTGAAGGCGCCGGAAAATATCCGAAAAAAAGCCCCCTCTGCCGGCCTGTTTGAGGGCCAGACAGACGAGGCGGAAATGGGCGTTACATATCGTGATATTGAGATGTATATGGCGGAAGGCTCCTGCGGCGGCGCTCAGGATTCCATCATCCGCCGGGCTCATCAAATCACGGAGCACAAGCGGAGAATGCCGTTGGTCTATACCGGCTCCGACGAATCCTCTCGCCAATTGTAATACTGCCTGCTTCCATAGAAAACATCCCTTTTGCCGGCGCAGAAGGGATGTTTTTTTATTGATTGGTCAACCCAATCGGATACCCGCCCGGCGTTTCCGCCTAAGCAAAGGGATATTCGATCACCCGGCGGACGATTCCCTCCTCCACCTCAAAGAAAAAAGGCATTTTGGGGCTGCCCTGGCTATAGGTAGCCAGATAACGTTCAAACAGCGCCTGGTCTTGGGTGCAAATGACGATGTCCTCCGCGTCTGGGTCCTCCACAAAATCTCGGCCCCAGTCAATGAAGATATACTGGGTATCCTGGGTCAGCGTCCAGCTTTCGGTCTGCCGCTCTGGGTTATAGATATAATATCCGTCCGGCATATCCGCCGCTTCCGTCAAATGGAGTTCTTGTATCCGCTGCCGGTCCTCCTGCCCGACGTATTCCGCCGGGTCCGCTTCCAACTGATCCCCTTCCACAGACAGCACAAACGCGCAAGTCGTCTGCCGCATAAAATCCTCCGGCACGTCGTATCGCTCCATCCAAGATTCCCCGGAAGCCTGCTCCTGAGGCGCGCTCTCCTGCTTCAAGCCGCATCCGGCCAACGCAAACGATAGAACCACCAGCGCGGAAGAGCCAAAAATCCGCTTCCAGGAAGGGCGCCGATAAGACATCACGTTTTGTACCCGGTTTTTGGTTTCGCCTTTTCCAAAGGCAGGAAGAGTATGGGAAACGGCGGCGCCGGCGGCGAATTTCAGCAGCGAGGCCGCATATTCCGCCCGGATATCCCGCTTTGCTCGTTTCACCGTAGCCTCGTCGCAGGACATCTCCATATCCTGTTCCATCAGATGAAAGGCCAGCCAGACCAGCGGGTTGAACCAGTGGATCGCCAGCGCCCCAAAGGCCAACAGTTTCACCAGATGATCCCCTCGCCGGATATGAATCTGCTCGTGCAGAATCAGATAATCCCGCTCCCGTTCCGCCAGCCCGGAGGGCAGATAAATCTGAGGCCGCAGCAACCCCAGCACAAAGGGACTTTGAATGTGATCTGCCAGACGAATACGATCTCGCAAAGGGACGGAACGGGCCAACCGCCCTTTCAAGCGCAGCAGAGACCCTGCTCCATACAGCGTCATGGAGGCCGCGCCAGCCAGCCAAAGAGCCTCCGCCGTTGTTTTCCAGCTTATACGGTTCCTTTTCTTTTGGTTTAGCGCCAATGTCTGCCCTGGGTCCCCTTGACCAGTCCAGTCGTTCGACGCTATGGTATCCGCCGGCGACGTCAACTCCTGTTGAACGGCTGTGGAACGAGAAGGCGCCGGCGCCGAAATCGAAAACAGACCAATATCTGCCGGACACAGCAAGCGGAATAACGCGCCAAACCACAGCAGATAGCAGAACGCCTTGGGCGCCCCTCTGAGCAGCCGCCGCAGCGGAAGAACCAGCAAAATCGCGGCGGACCCTGCCAAGCTCATGGATAACACGGCTGCCAACAAACGGCCCTTCATCTCAATCCCCCCTGTTATTTTCGATTATTTTCTGAATTTCCTGAATTTCCTCTGGACTCAGCTTTTTCTGCGTGGAAAAAGCAGTTAAAAATTTGGGCAACGAGCCGCCGAAGGCGTCCTCCACAAATTTTTCGCTTTGCAGCGCCAGAAACTGCTGCCTGGAAACCAAAGAAGTCACTTGACCTCCCTGGTTTTGAAACAGCCCTTTGCCGCACAGTTTGCGCAGCACCGTATAAGTCGTAGATTTTTTCCAATCCAGCCGTTGGGCGCAAAGCTGCGTTAGCTGACCCGACGACAGCGGTTCGTTATCCCACACAATGTCCGCAAAGCGCCGCTCAATTTCCCCCAATTTATAATCGTTCATACCGTCGCCTCCTTTCTTTGGTTTATTCTCGATAGACCACGCAGTTAGTTTATCAGCGATAAACCGCTTTGTCAAGCATTCGACAAAAAAAATTTCATTTCCCCCTTGACAGAATCGGTTAGCCAGTGTAAACTTATTCTCGCAGGGAAGGTTAGCTCGAGCTAATCTTTTTTAAGGGCCGTAAGTTAGCGCTTGCTAATTTGATATTTCAAGGAGGGAGGCGGCATGATGCCCCTAACAATGGCAAAGCCTGGGGAAACGGCGATCATACGCAAAATCACTGGCAAAGACGAGGTGCGCCAGCATTTGGCCGAGCTGGGTTTTGTAACGGACGCCGCCGTGACAGTGGTCAGCGAAATAGCCGGCAATCTGATTTTACAGGTAAAAGACAGCCGGGTGGCGTTGGACCGAACGATGGCCAACCGCATTCTGATTTAATTTTTCACAAGGAGAGGATTGGATGAAAACCCTGAGAGACGCCAAAGTGGGCGACACCGTCACTGTAGTCCGGCTGCATGGCGAAGGCGCCGTGAAACGGCGCATTATGGATATGGGCATTACCAAAGGCGTGGACCTGTATATCCGCAAAGTGGCCCCGCTGGGGGACCCTATGGAGCTGAATGTCCGCGGTTATGAGCTTTCCCTCCGCAAAGCGGATGCGGAAATGATTGAAATCGCCTAACGTCCCAGCTTTCTTTTTTCAGCGTATCGCTGCTGAAACAAATGCAAGAAGAGGAGTTTGAACATGGAAATCAAAATTGCGCTGGCAGGCAATCCGAACTGCGGCAAAACCACGCTGTTCAATAGCCTGACCGGTTCCAACCAATATGTGGGCAACTGGCCCGGCGTCACGGTGGAGAAAAAGGAAGGCCGGCTGAAAGGCGCCAAAGACGTTATGATTCAAGACCTTCCCGGCGTATATTCTCTTTCTCCCTACACGCTGGAGGAAGCGGTGGCCCGGGGATACTTAATCAACGAAAAGCCCGACGCCATTCTGAACATTGTGGACGGCGTCAATATCGAGCGAAATCTCTATCTGACCACGCAGCTGATCGAGCTGGGGCTGCCCGTGGTTGTGGCGGTGAATATGATCGATCTGGTGCATAAAAACGGCGATCAGATCGACCTGAAAAAGCTTTCCGAATCTTTGGGCTGCGCTGTGGTGGAGATGAGCGCCCTCAAGGGCCAGGGCGGAATGGAGGCCGCTCAGAAAGCGGCGGAGCTGGCCCGAAGCCAACAAGCCGCCGAACCGCCTCATGTATTTAACGGCAGCGTGGAGCACGCAATCGCCCACATTGAAGAATCCATCAGCGGTTTGGTCAGCCCCCGTTATCTGCGCTGGTACGCCATCAAAGTCTTTGAACGCGATCAGCAGGTCCTGACAGAGCTGGCTCTGGACGCCGAACTGAAGAGTCATTTGGAGCAGCACATCGCCGACTGCGAACAGGAGCTGGACGACGATGCGGAAAGCATTATCACCAACCAGCGGTATTCTTACATCAGCGGCGTTGTGGGCAAAGCTGTCAAAAAGAAGGCGGCCAAACACAGCCTTTCCACTTCCGATAAGATCGACCAAATCGTCACCAACCGGATTCTGGCGCTGCCCATCTTCGCCGCTGTGATGTTTTTGGTCTATTACATCGCCATCGGCACAGTGGGCGATTGGGTCACTGGATGGACCAACGACGTGCTGTTTGGCGAAATGATTCCTCCCGCTGTGGAAGGCTGGATGACCGGCCTTGGCTGCGCCGATTGGCTGGTTGGGTTAGTGGTAGACGGCATTATCGGCGGCGTCGGCGCCGTGCTGGGCTTTGTTCCCCAGATGCTGGTGCTGTTCCTGATGCTATCCATATTGGAAGACATTGGCTATATGGCTCGCGTCGCATTCATCATGGACCGTATCTTCCGCAAATTCGGCCTT
>CAJTUM010000020.1 GCA_910579575.1 uncultured Eubacteriales bacterium
CCTCCGCCACAAAACTACATTTTTTCCTCGGCGTTTTTTTACATTTTATCACTGGCGATGACAATTATAAAGGGAGTTGATTGTATAAGCAACGTACGGGCCGCCGTGGGGAAAAGCCTGTTTACGTCTCCCAGAAAACCAGGAGAGGGGGACTTTGGCTGAATAGAACACAGCCAAAGTCCCCCCAGCGCTCGACGCCAAAAAATCAATCCTACCCCAACCTTTGACCGGCAGGTCTGCTGGACCAAAGGTTGGGGTTTTCCATGACCTCCGGCCGGTTCAGGCGGGACGTCATTTTCTCAAAAGCCCGAGCGGCGTCTTCCAGCAGTTTCTTTTCGTCTATTTGGGTCAGGCGGCGGTTTTCCATGGCCACGACGCCGTCCACAATGGCCATGTCCACATCTTGGCCCATGGCATGGTAAACCAGGCGCTGAACGGGCATGACGCCAAAGGGCGCCAAGTGAGGCTGATTGACGTTTATCGTGATGATATCCGCCCGCTTGCCCGGCTCCAGCGAGCCGATCAGATGATCCATCCCCAAAGCCCGAGCAGGCTCTATCGTCACCAGCTCCAGAGCTTGGCCGCAGGGGATCAGATTGCCGTCCTTTTTGCGGAAGCGCTGGAACAGCTGTACATTTTTCATATCCCGCCACAAATCGTAGCTGCGGTCAGGCGCCGTGCCGTCGGTAACCACCGCCAAATTGATTCCCAACTCCAGCATTTCCTGGACAGGACAATGCCCCACGATATTGGCGTGGGTTGTGGGACCGTGGAAAACAAAGGCCCCGGTTTTCGCCAAAATCTCCAGCTCCTGCCGGCTATAGCCCGTGCTGTGGGTCAAGCTCAGCCGAGGCGTGAGAACCTCCGGCGTGTGGTCCATCAGAAATTGTACGTCGCCGCCATAGGCGTGCGTGTGCAGCGGCACGCCGTATTCGCTGGCGATGCGGTGCATTTCTCGGTTGTGGCGAATGTTGGCTTGGTCGCTTTCATCCGGCCGGCGACCCATACGCCCCGGCGCCACAATGCAGGTCCCCCGGGGATGACGGCCGTTGAGCCGCTTGACCGCCTGCTCCGTCGTTTGATAGGCGGTTTCCGGTTCCACCAAAATGTCTTCCGCTGAACCGTCCTCCCGCCAGACCCGAGCTCTTTTCGGAAAAGCCCCATAGGGGCAGCCGACGCCCGAAAGCTGACGGATGCCTGTGGACAGCGAGCCCTCCAAATTGGCCTCCACGGGCTGAAGGCTGTCCACCCGCGGGGTGCTGCCGACCATGGAAACGCCGGTGGTGGAGCCAAATTTCAGCCGTTCCGCTGCGGCCAGAGCCCCTTCCGCCCGCCAGAACTCCCAATCGGTGCAGCGGTAATAAATTTCCTCCGCCATGGGCTCCCAATCGTCGTCCAGATGCTCCCCCAGCGTGCGGGTCAGGCAATGGCCCCCGTGGCCATGGCCGTCCACCAAACCAGGCAGCACGGCATGGCCCTCGCAGTCCACGATTCGAGCAGCCTGCGCCTGGGGCGGCAGCTGTTCCATTGGCCCCACAGCGACGATACTATCACCCTCTACCGCCACATAACCCTTGTCATAGATTCGGCGCTCTTTGTCGATGGTGATAACAATCCCGTTTTTCAGCAGTAAATCCCACATACTCCTCGTTCCTTTCTCATCCAATCAATCGGCCGCTTGCCAAAAGCGGCGGGAAATTTCCCGCCGCTCTTTGATCAACTTGTCCAGCTTGTAGGGCTTAAAAATCCCGGCGCTGTTTGTTAAATATCTTCAAAATCTCTTCAAATGCCTTGTCTTTTTCTTCCTTCGTCGAAATCACATTACCCTCAACCTCGTTGGGCTGCTCCGCCGCCGGCTGAGGTTGTGGTTGAGGCTGTGGCTGTGGCTGAGGTTGGGGCTGAGGTTGCAGCGGTTGCGGCTGGGCATAAAACTGCGGCGTCGCCGTTTCAACTGCCGGCGGCGCAGGCTGAGGCTGTATCGGAATCTGCGGCGCTGGAATAGGCGCGGCGGCCGGCTCCAGCACAAGCGTAGGCATAGGTTCTTCTTTCGGCATACCAGGTTTGTCGTCAAATCCAGTGGCGATGACGGTGATTTTCACCTCATCCTCCATATTTTCATCAATAGCTGTGCCAAAGATGATGTGCGCCTCGGGGTGAGCAGCCTGCTGCACCATGGCAGAAGCCTGCTCCACTTCCTCCAAACCGATATCTTCGGAGCCAGTGATGTTCAGCAACACCCGACGGGCGCCGGCGATGGAGGTTTCCAGCAGCGGGCTCGCAATAGCAATTTTTGCCGCCTCCTGGGCCTTATCCTTGCCGGAGGCCCGGCCTACGCCCATATGAGCGTAGCCCGCTTCCCGCATGACGGTGGAAATATCCGCAAAGTCCAGATTAATCATACCCGGCGCAGTAATCAGATCGCTAATGCCCTGGGCCGCTTGCAACAGCACGTTATCCGCCACTTCAAAGGCGTTTTTCAGCGTGATTTTCTGTTCGCTGACGTATTTCAACCGGTCGTTGGGAATTGTCACCAAAGCGTCTACCTGATCCTTCAGTTCGGAGATACCGAGGTTGGCTTGGTCGATTCGCTTTTTTCCTTCAAAAGCAAAGGGCTTGGTCACAATACCCACTGTTAAAATGCCCATTTCTTTGGATATTCGGGCGATAACCGGCGCGGCGCCAGTGCCGGTTCCGCCGCCCATGCCGGCGGTGACGAACACCATATTAGCGTCCTCCAGGGCTTTTTTCAGCTCCTCGGCGCTCTCCTCCGCCGCTTTTCTGCCGATGTCCGGGTTGGAACCGGCCCCCAATCCTTTGGTCAGTTTTTCGCCCACGGCAATTTTGATCGTCGCGGCCGAATAATTCAGCGCCTGCTTGTCCGTATTGACGGCGATAAACTCCACGCCTCGGATGCCGCTGCTGATCATGCGGTTGACCGCGTTTCCGCCGCCGCCGCCCACGCCGATCACTTTGATATTTACGTTGTTTTCCATTTCCGTATCAAACGAAAAGCTCATAACCTGCCTCCACTTCGCTCATGAATTCCCAAGCCTAAAAGCCCTGCGCTCTCCTAAGGCTTTTATTCCGGCCGGAACCGGGCGGTTTGTGGGTTCGTCAGGTCGATGACCCCAGTATCCATTTCGCCCAGGCGTTCCACTACGCTTTTTAGGAACCCGATTTTTTTGGTTAAATCCTCCACCGTTCCCAGCTCTACCACAAAACGTTCTGTATATCGCAAACGGATCTCAAAGATCTGATTGATATCTATATTGATAATCTCCTCAAGTATATCACTATTTGTTGCCGTATTCAATATGGTAAACAGAGCTTTTTCCTTCTCTTTGTCCAAAAAATCGGCATAACTGCCTGCTTCAGGCTGTTGAAGCTCCAAACCGACGACGGCGCAGAGCCCTCCCGTTTCCTCCGCCGAAACCAATTCCAGCAATTTCCCTTTTTTATCCATCAACCAATACTGGCCTTCTGCCGCCGGAAGAGCCGCCGCCGGCACGCATTCTGTCACATAAATTTCCACTGTATCCGGCAGGCGGCGGCGGACGCTCACTTCGTCCAGATAAGGGCGGCCGTCAAATATGCGGTTGATTGCAGCGATTTTATTGATAAAAATCAGGTTCTCCCCAGTTTCTATGCCCGCCGCCTGAACAATTTCTTGTTTGGAATACCGCGTCTCGCCCACAGCCTCTACCGTTTTCACCTTAAAGAAGATGGTCACCGCAGTCAAAACGGCGGCGCAGGCCAGCGTCAGGCAAAAAAATGGTATCAGCAGGCCAGGGCCCCGCCTTCTGCGGCGCCGGCGTTTTTGCGGCTTGGCCATGGACGCGTTTTTTCTGTTTTCCTTGTTCATATCTCGCCTTTTCCTTCGTTCCGCCTGGATTTATCAATCCTCCCGCCGAATATCGGCGCCCAAAGCGGCGTAAGCCTCCTCTATGCGCTGATATCCCCGGTCGATGTGCTCGATATCCTGGATTTCCGTCTGCCCTTGAGCGGCCAGGCCGGCCACCGCCAAAGCCGCGCCGCCCCGCAAGTCTGTGGCCTTGACGGCGGCGCCCCGCAGCCGTTCCACGCCGACGACAATGGCCGTCCGCCCCTCTACCCGGATATCCGCGCCCATCCGAGCCAGCTCTGCGCAATGCCGATACCGGTTTTCAAAGATATTTTCGGAAAAAACTGTAGACCCCTGCGCCAAGCATAGGGCGGCCATCACCGGAGATTGCGCGTCAGTGGGAAACCCAGGGTAGGGCGCCGTGCGCACAGGCGCCGGGCTTTTGAGGCGGCGCGGGGCCTGGATTTCCGCCCAGTCCTCCCCGGTTTCCACCTGGCATCCGCTTTCCGCCAACAAATGCGTCACCGAAGCAAAATAGGCGGACTTTGTATGCTCCACTCGAACCCGCCCGCCGGCGGCGGCGCAAGCGCACAGATAGGTAGCCGATTCAATGCGATCCGGTATGACCCAATGCTCCACGCTCCGCTGTACAGGCGCTCCGCCCTGAATCACAATATCCCGACAGCCCGCGCCGGATACTTGGACGCCGGCTTTGCGCAGAAACTGCTGCAAATCCCAAATTTCAGGCTCTCGGGCAGCGTTGACAATGCGAGTCTGGCCTGGGCAGGCGGCGGCGCACAGCATGATATTCTCTGTGGCGCCCACGCTGGGCAGAGCCAGAGCAATATCCCGCCCCTGCATCTTGCCGCAGCGGCAGCAAATCCGGCCGCCATCCTCCTGAATTTCCACGCCCAGCTGGCTCAGGGCCCGCAAATGCAGGTCGATGGGCCGCGGACCCAGCTCGCAGCCGCCGGGATACGTCATCTGAGCCTGGCCGCAGCGGGCCAGCACAGGCCCCAAAAAAATCACAGAAGACCGCATTTCCCGCATCAGCTCGTCTGGGATATCCCACCGATTCATGCCGGCAGAATTGACGACAATCGCGTCCCCTTGCCATTCCACCTGGCAGCCCAAATGCCGCAGAATCGCGGCGGCGGAATGAACGTCCTTCAAGTCCGGGCAATTATGTATGATATTTTCGCCGCCGTTGATCACTGCGGCGGCCAGAATGGGCAGAATGCTGTTTTTGGCGCCGCCGGCCTGGGCCGCGCCATACAGAGGCCTGCCGCCGTTGATGATAAGCCTGCTCATAGTATCTTCCTCCTGTGGGCGGCCCGCCGCCGGGCAAAACCGGGGCGAGCGCTTCATTTACCCCATACTATGCCGCCTGCTTTGCCCTTGTTCAGCTATTGGCCGATCAGCTGGCAGATCTCTCGGTAAATGCGGGCGGAGGCGTCTGTTTTGGCCAATTCCTTAGCCTTCCGCCCCATCTGCGCCAGCCGGTCCGGGTCGGCCAGCAGGCTTTCAATGGCCCGATAGAGACCGGGGCCGTCGACCTCGCTTTCCAGCATCACCTGGGCGGCGCCCCGGCGCTCCAGCAGCCGGGCGTTTTTCTCCTGGTGATTGTCCGCCACATAGGGGGAGGGCACAATCAACGAGGGTTTGCCGGCGGCGCAGACCTCCGCCAAAGTGGAAGCGCCGGCTCGGCACACCACCAAATCCGCCTCGCACAAAACCTTGTCCATATCAAAGATATATTCCCGTAAATCCACATTTCGAGCCTGGCTCAGATCGACGCCCATTTTTTGGATATATTCCGGCATCCATTGATAATTATTGGACCCGGCGCCGTGGACCATGCAGAATTTTTTTTGCTCGGCGCACAGCTGAATGCAGCGGCTCATCTTCTGGTTCATATAATAGGCGCCCACGCTGCCCCAGAAGGACAGAGCCATAGGCCCGGCCTCTGGGCCAAACAGCCGCTGCTTAAGCCCTTCCGGCTGAGCGGAGACAATTTCCTGCCGCACCGGGCTGCCGGTGAGAACCACCTTTTTGGCCCCTTTCAAATAGGGCTCGGTTTCGGCAAAGCTGGTAAACACGCAGTCCACCCGGCGGCTCATTTGCTTGACCACCAGGCCCGGCGTGGCGTTGACCTCCAGCATAGCGCTGGGGATGCCCAGCTTCACCGCCGCCGCCACCGCCGGATAACTGGCGTATCCGCCGGCGCCCATCACCAGGTCGGGCTGAAATTCCCTTAGGGCCTGCTCCGCCTGACGCCGGGCCTTGGCCGCCTTGGCCAGAGCCTCTGCATTTTTGCGCAGGCCCTGTAGGCTCAGCTGGCGGGAAAGGCCGGTCAAGGGGAAGGTATACAGCGGATACCCCGCCCGCTTGACCAATCGCTCTTCAATGGCGCCCTGGGCGCCGGCGAAACGGATATCCGCCTCAGGCCGGACCGATTTAATATAGCCGGCCACAGCCAGAGCCGGGTTGACGTGCCCCGCTGTGCCGCCGCCTGTAAAGAGAATTTTCATGGCTTTGCCAACTCCATTCTGTAAGCTTGAAAAGCGTCAACGCCGCTTTTTGCCGTCGAAGCCCGCCGCATTCGCGCTACCCTTGCTCCGGGGCGGGAATCCGACGGGACACCCCCAGCACGATACCCGCCTCCCCCAACAGCATCAGCAGCGAGGTGCCGCCATAGCTGAAAAAGGGCAGCGCCGCGCCGGTGACGGGAACCAGACCGGTGACCACGCACATATTAAAAATCGTCTGCACAGCCAGCTGGGTGGTGATGCCGGCGGCCAGCAGCGTGCCAAACCGGTCCGGCGCCCGCAGGGCGATTTGGTAGCCCCGCAGGATCAGAGCGGCAAACACCAGCATAATCAAAACGGCGCCCACCATGCCCAGCTCCTCGCAGATGACGGCGAAGATAAAATCATTCTCCGGCTCAGGCAGAAATAGGTGCTTCTGCCTGCCCTGGCCCAACCCAAGGCCCCAGACGCCGCCGGAGCCCACGGACATCAGCGACTGGGCTCCTTGCCAGCCGTTTCCCCGGAAATCGCTGAAAGGATCCAGCCAAACCTTCACTCGGGCCATGGCGTGAGGCAACAGGAAGATGAGACCTACCACGCCTCCTACGCCGCAGACTCCCATGCCAATCAACCAAGCCAGGTTGGCGCCCCCCAAAAAGATCATAATCATGCCAGTGGCGCCGATAATCACGATGGCAGAAAGGTGAGGCTCCGGCGCCAGCAGACCGGCCAGGACGCCTATAATGGCGATAAAGGGCAAAATGCCATAGCGGAAGGTCCGCATTTTCTTGGGGCCGAACAACGTAATCATGCTGGCAAAGCACAGGATCTCCGCGAATTTGGCCACTTCCGAGGGCTGAAACTCCACGCCCAAATTGAGCCAACGGGTAGCCTCGTTGCGGGTGACGCCCACGCCGGGAATCAGCACGGCGATGAGCAGCACAATCGAAAGCGCCAGCAGCGGCAGAGCGAAATAATGGAATTTGCGATAATCAAACCGGGAGGCCGCCAGCATAGCGAGCACTCCCATTAGCGCAAAGCCCCCTTGCCGCTTGAAAAAAAAGGCGCCGTCGCCCTTGGTGAGCTTCGTGTCGTTGATGGCCTGGACATAGCTGGCGGAAAACAACATAATCAGCCCGATGCCCAGCAACAGCAGAATCAGGATGAAAAAGGGCAGGTCCATACCTGTAGTTTTTTTCTTTTTGGGGCGAGGCTTGCCGCCCAGCTCCACGCTGGCTGTCTTTTGAATGGGAACGCACCTCCAGAAATCTGCCGGCGGCGGCCGGGGCCTCCGCTGGGTTCGCCCCAGCTAAATCAGATGCCCCCGAACGCCAAAATAGGAAAAGACGCACATCGCCGCGGTGACGGCGGAAAACACAAACACAATCTTCCTTTCGCTCCAACCGCATTTTTCAAAATGGTGGTGCAGCGGCGCCATGCGAAATAAGCGTCTGCCCTTCCCAAAAATACGGCGGGTCAGCTTAAAATACCCTACCTGGATAATATCTGCCAGAGTTTCCACGATATAGATAACGCCCACTGGAACCAGGATCAGCGGCATATCGCAGGCAAAGGCCATGCCGCAAACCGCGCCCCCCAAAAACAGAGAGCCTGTGTCGCCCATAAAGACCCGGGCCGGGTTTTTGTTATACAGCAAAAACCCCAACAACCCGCCCAACAGACCGGCAGAAAACGCCGCGGAAACGTCGGCCAGCAGCAAAAAGACCCCGGTGAAAAAGGCGGCCACAATAGCCGTCACCGAAGCGGCCAAGCCGTCGATGCCGTCCGTCAGGTTGACGGCGTTGACCGCGCCTACGATGACGAAAATGGCGCAAGGCAGATAAAGGCTCCAGGGCAACGCCAAAGTCTGGTCCCAAAAGGGGATATAGACCTGGCCTGTCAGATAACCCAAGGACCGCAGAGCGGTGACAAACAGCGCCGCGGCGGCGATTTGCAGCAACAGCTTTTGCAGCGGCGTCAGGCCCTGGTTCTGCTTTTTTTTGATTTTGGCATAGTCGTCGATCAGCCCAATCAAGCCAAAAACGGCGGAAAAGGCAAAAATCATAGCCGGCTTAAAATCCCCCGCTGTCATAATCGCGGGAAAACAAGCGCACAAAGCGGCCAGCAGCGCCAAAATAAAAATCACGCCGCCCATAGTGGGCGTATGCTGTTTTTTCATGTGCCAGGTAGGTCCGTCTTCCAGTATTTTTTGGCCGAACTTCATTTTTTTCAACAACCGTATCACCGGCGCCCCCAAAACCGCGGCGGCCAAAAAAGCCGTCCCGCAGGCGCACAGAGCCGTTATCGCCATTGTATTCATGGTATTTCCCCTGTCTGATGGTTTTGCCTGGAGCCGCCCCCGCAAGCATGGGGATGCGCGCCGCGCCAAACGGCGCCGCGCGCGGGTTGCGTCCCCTATGTCCTGCTTCCTCGGTTTTATGCTTTCTCTTTCCCAGCGAAATATTTGGCCACTTCTTCCCGTTCGTCCAGATGATGCTTGACGCCGTCGATCTCCTGATACGTCTCGTGGCCCTTGCCCATCAACACCACAACGTCCCCAGCCTTGGCGCTGTCCAGAGCGTGGACGATGGCGGCCCGCCGGTCGTCGATCACCGTCACAGAGCTTTTAGCGCCCTTCATGCCGGGTAAAATCTCTTCAATAATCGCTCGCGGATCCTCTGAGCGAGGGTTATCCGAGGTGACAATGCAAAAATCCGCCAGCTCCGCCGCGGCTTTGCCCATCAGCGGGCGCTTGGTCCGGTCCCGGTCGCCGCCGCAGCCGAAGAGGGCGATAACCCGCCCTTTGGCAAAGCCCCGCACAGCCTTCAGAATGTTCTGGACGCTGTCCGGCGAATGGGCGTAATCGATGACGACGGTATAATCGGCAGGGGTCGGCACAACCTCCGCCCGGCCCTTGACGCCCGGCGTATGGCGCATAGCCACCGCGATATCGGCCAAAGAGAGGCCCAGCGTCAAGCAGCAAGCCGCCGCCGCCAAAGCGTTGTAAACAGAAAACATTCCTGGGATCCCCAAGCTGATGCGGCTGATGGAGCCCTCCACCACCGCTTCAAATTCCACCCGGTCGGCCTTCAGGTTTACATTTTTGGCCACTAAATCCGCTCCGTCCGATTTGACGGAATAGGTCTGGAATTGGCAGGATCCGCTTTTCAGCAGCTTTTCCGCCGCTCCGTCGTCCAGATTGACGACGCCATAGCGACATACGGAAAACAGGCGGCTTTTTGCCTCCAGATAGTTTTCCATCGTTTCATGGAAATCCAAATGATCGCGAGAGAAATTGGTGAATACTCCGGTTTCAAACTGGACGCCATAGACCCGGTCCAGGGCCAAAGCGTGAGAAGAAACCTCCATCACAGCATATTCGCAACCAGCTTCCTTCATCTGGCTCAGCAGACTGAATACCTCATAAGATTCCGGCGTGGTTCGCTCGGCGGGCAGCTCCTGGCCGCCGATAAAATTGGCGTTGGTGCCCATCAGGCCCACCTTTTTGCCTGTCGCCTGCTCCAGTATGGATTTAATCAGCATCGTGACAGTGGTTTTGCCATTGGTGCCCGTAACGCCGATCACCTTCAGATCCTGAGCCGGATGATGGAAAAAGTTATCGCTGATTTTGGCCAGCGCCAGTCGGGAATCGCCTACCAGCGCATAGGGGACGCTGATTTCCGGCGGAGTTTCACAGACAACCAGCGCGGCGCCTTTTTCCACAGCCTGGGCAATGTACTTATGTCCGTCTGTGCGGAAACCGGCCACCGCCACAAAAACGTTTCCGGGCTCCACCTTTCGGGAATCATAGCTGACGCCTGTAATTTCCATATCCTGTTCGCAGGCATACTTGATCACATTCACATTGCTGAGTAATTCAATGACCTTCATTGTGCCACCTTCCTGTCTTTCTGTCGTTCGTTCTATCTCTGTTCGCCGCCTATTCGGCTCTCTGGTCCATATCGGTAAATTCGACTGTAATCACCGTCCCCATTACGGCCTGGCCTGAGACGCTCTGCTTCGTGGCCATAATATTGCCGCCGCTGTCGTCTGCGCCGTAGGTTTTCATATAAAATCCGGCCCGTTCCAGCTTGGCCTTGGCCGCCGAGACGGAAAGACCCGTCACATCGGGCACGTCGATAGGCTCTGTCGGGCGGGAACCGCCCATATACAACACAACTTGGGCTGTGGAGGGAATGGCCACGCCGCCCACAGGCGCCTGATCTGTCACAACATCCCCGTCGCCCACCGTGCGGAAGCTCAGGCCGCTTTTACTCAGCTGGCTTTCCGCCTCGATCTGCGTCAATCCCACCACGTCCGGCGTGGGAATATCCTTCCGCGCCAGCTCCTCGGACGTATAGGTGGGCTCCACGCCCAAATAGGGCAAGATATCTGCCATAATGCGGCGAACCACCGGCCCCGCCGTGATGCCGCCGGTTTTTTGCTGTACGCCTGGTTCGTCCAAAATCACCAGCACGGCGATTTTGGGGTCGTCTGCCGGGGCAAAGGCGATAAAGGAGGCGACCCGCAGGTCGTCCCTGCCGGTAGCGGCCTGTTTTGCCTTCTTTTCCGAAGTGCCGGTTTTGCCGGCGATGCGGTAGCCGGCCACATAGGCGTTTTTGCCGGTTCCCTTGCTGACCACCGTCTCCAAAATATCACACATCAAATCGGAGGTATCCTGGGAGATCACCTGCCGCACCACCGTAGGCTCCGTCCGCTGGACGATGGCGCCGTTGGAATCCAAAATCTCCTTGACCACATAGGGCTTCATCAGGTTGCCGCCGTTGGCCACGGCGGATACCGCCGTAATCAACTGAATCGGGGAAATCTGAAAATTCTGCCCAAAGCTGGCGGTAGCCAGGTCCACCTTGTTGGATAAAAACTGGCTTTCCGAGTGAAAAATGCTGGTTCCTTCGCCGGGCAGGTCAATGCCCGTGGGGGAGTCCAGCCCAAAGGCTTTATAATACTTCAAAAATTTCTCTGCGCCCACCGCCTGGCCAATGGAAATAAAGGCCGGATTGCAGGAATTTTGGATAGCCAGATAAAGGTTCTGGGTTTCATGGGTTCGGGGATACCGCCAGCACTTGATGGGCAAAGGCCACCCTTCCACCATAGCGTAGCCTGGGCAATAAAAGGTGCTGTTCACCGAAATAGCCTTTTCCTCCAGCGCCATGGACGCCGTAATGATTTTGAAGGTGGAACCAGGGTCGTATGTATCCGTCACTGCTTTGTTCTGCCATTGCGCCTGCAAAATCTCATTGCGCCGCGTCTTGTATTCCTCTTCGTCTGTAATGGCGGCCAGCTCCGCGGCCTCGGCTTCGTCGGCGATAACAAAGGGCTGATTGGGGTCAAAATCCCCTTTGGTGGCCATGCCCAGGATAGCGCCGGTATCCACCTCCATCACAATGCCGGTAACCCGGTTGGCGGTCAGATTGTCGTAGGCCGCAATTTCCAAATTCTTTTCCAGATAATGCTGAATCACCTCGTCGATGGTCAACACAAGGTCGTTGCCGTCCTGCGCTTCGTAATACATTTCGTAATCAAAGGGCATTTCCTCGCCCTGGGCGTTGGCCGCTCGAATCGCCCGGCCGGGCACGCCGGCCAGATATTGATCGTATTTCGCCTCGATGCCGGCCAATCCCTGGTTATCTGAGCCCACAAACCCCAACACCTGAGCGGCGAAATTGCCGAAGGGATAATACCGCTTGGCGTCCGGCGTCATGTAGATACTGGTGATTTCAGACTTTTTTTCCTGTCCTTCCTCCCGGTTTTTGTTGTAGGCCTGTATTTCTTTGTTGTATTGTTCTTTGAATGCCCGCACCTGGTCGGCGATTTCCTTTTCCACCCGCCGGGCGATCACCTCGTAAGCGGAATTTTCTTTGGAGGCTTTGGCGTAGACGTCGTCATACTCCAGCCCCAGAATATCCGCCAAGTTTTGGGCAATGGCCTGGCGTTGCTCTTCGTCCTTGATTTTGCGGGGCTCCAGCGTCACCATTTCCACCGAGGCGCTGATAGCCAGCGGTTTCATATTGCAGTCGTATATCGTGCCTCGCAGAGGCTCGATCACCTTGTCCCTGGTCTGCTGTGCCACGGCTTTTTCCTCATAAAATTCATAATTCAGCACCTGAAGCTGAAAGAGGCGCCCCGCCACAATTAAAAACGCGCCCGCGCCCAGCACAGCCGCCGCAAACAACGTGCGCCGGCGCATCATGCTGTTGGCTTTTCTCGATTTAGCCATAAAACCTCACCTATCTATTAAAAAATGAGAGCAAGAAACACTTTTTCACGTCGCTTACCCTCACCCTCATTATATCGCTCTTTCTATTTCAAATATTCCAACATCGCGCTGAAATTTTGAGCCGCTTGCCCGGCGGCTTGGAAGTTTCCCTCCGCCGGCGTTTCCGTCAGCTGAGCTTCTCCCTCTGCCGGCGCTTTCTCCTGGTCTTCCTTTCCCAGCAAGCTCTTGATCAGCCCGCTCACAAAGGCCGGGGCCCCGCCGCCATCTTCCGGAATTTCCACCAAATCCGCCTGCGAAAGATCCAAATATTCCACTTGGCTTTTGTCCGCCTTGACCATGCCCAACGCGTTGCGTGCTCGGTCTTCCACATAGGAAAGGTTAAAAACTTGCTCCCGCCTGGCCTCCAGAGCCTTTCCGTCGCTTTCCAAAGACTCCAGATTCTGTTTCAGCTTGGCGTTTTGCCCGGTCAACTCCGTCACCTTCATATAATGGAACACAATGACCAGCAGCGTGGCAAAAACGCCGCAGCAGAGGACGGCGTATTTTCCATAAGGCGCTTTGCGCTTGCTCGGCCGCCCTTGGGGGTCTCTCCGCTCCTCGGGGCGGCGTTGAGGAGGCGGCGGCGTTGGCCGGGGAACCGGCGTGGGGTAATAAGCCGGCCTTTCCGGGGCGGCGCTCTTTCTGGCGGCTGAAGAGCCTCTTGTGGCCATGGCGGTTCGCCTCCTTACAATTTTTCCGCCGCCCGCAGCTTAGCCGAGCGGGCCCTTGGGTTTTGCTCCATCTCCTCCTTGTCGGGCAAGATCACGCCCTTGTGCAGCAGCTTGATCTGGGGTTTTCTGCCGCATACGCACACAGGAAACTCCGGCGGACAAACGCAGCCTTTGGCCTGCTGGGCGAACACTCGCTTGACAATCCGATCTTCCAAGGAATGAAAGCTGATTACCGCCGCGCGCCCTCCCGTGTTCAGCAAGCCAAGACCGTCGTTTAAAGCTTGCTCCACCGCCTGCAGCTCTCCATTGACCTCGATGCGGATGGCCTGAAAACTGCGCTTGGCCGGGTGTTGCTTTTCCCGCAGGGCCTGGGGCGGCAGGGCGCCGCGGATAATCTCCGCCAACTCCAAGGTCGTTTCAATGGGTCGCTCTTCCCGGCGCCGAACAATGGCCGCCGCCACGCGGCCGCTGTACCGCTCCTCCCCATACTCCCAGAGCAGCTGCCGCAGCCGCTGCTGCGAATACTTATTGACGACTTCCCGAGCCGTCAAGGCTTGTCCCCTGTCCATCCGCATATCCAACGGGGCGTCGGTCTTATAAGAGAAGCCCCGGCGGCTGTTGTCAAGTTGATATGACGACACTCCCAGGTCAAAAAGAATCCCATCCGGCCTGGGGGCGGAAAGCTCCGCCAGCGCCTGAGCCATCCGGGCAAAATTGCTTTGGATAAAAACCACTTTTTCCAAATGCCCCGCCAGCCGTTTCCGGGCCGCGTCCAGAGCCTCCTGGTCTCGATCAAAGCAAAACAGCCGGCCGCCGGGGCCCAATCTTTCCGCTATCAGCAGGGAATGGCCTCCGCCGCCGGTAGTGGCGTCGATATACGCGCCGTCCGGCCGAACGTTCAGCGCCTCGATACAGGGGCCGGCCAACACGGAAATATGTGAAAATTCGATATCGCCCACCCTCTCCAGGGCCAGCGCCCCTTGTGAAATGCTGAAAAGGCAAAAATCAGGCCGCCGAGCAATCAGAAGCCAAGCTCTTCCATAGCTTGGGCTATGGCCTCCGGGGTCAGCGCCCCGTTATAGCGCAGCCACCTGTCGGTATCCCAAATCTCCGCCCGACCGGAAACGCCGATCACCGTAACGTCTTTCGTCAGACCAGCATATTGCCGCAGGTTTTGAGGGATAACCACTCGTCCCTGGGCGTCTGGCGCGCAATCCGCCGCGCTGGAGAAAAAGAAGCGCTGCAAATCCCGGGATTTGGACATAGGCAGCCCGTTGATTTTATCTTCCAATATACTCCATGCCTGCATGGAGTATAAAAACAAACATCCGTCCAGCCCTTTTGTAGCCACAAAGGCAGAACCTAGGCTTTCTCGGAGCTTAGCGGGGATAAACAAGCGGCCCTTGGCGTCGATACTGTGTTGGTATTCGCCTCTCACCCGCTCGCGCCTCCTCGGGGGCCGTTGTGGTACGCTTCACCACTTTCCGCCACTTTATTCTTTCATTATACCGTCGAGCCCCTTGAATTGCAATAGCCTTTCCGTAATTATTTTTTGCGATAAAACCCCTTTTTTGCGCAAAAATCGACTCTTTTTTGCACAACAAACAAACGTTCTTTTGACTTTTCCCTTTTTCGACTGCCCTACAAACGCCTGTTTTATTTCCTGTTTTTGTTCGTTTCGTTTATTTGTTCCCTTTTCTTTGGCCAACTGTTTCCGGCAGCGTCCCATCCGTCCTGTTCGCCAGCTTTTCAAAAGCGCGTTTTGCTCGGCGTTCGCCTATCTGGGCGCAAAAAAAGGCCGGCTGAGGCGGCCGGCCTTTTGTGTTTTTTATTTGTCTGCCTTGGCGGCCTGACGGAACTTAACCCGCGACTCCTTCAGCTCTTCCAGAGCCTGGGCCACAGCCTCCTCCGTGCGCTTCATCGCGTCGTCGCAGTAGGCGTTGGCGGCGTTCATCAGCTCCTTGGCCCGCTTTTCGGCGGTGGCAATCATCTCCGCCCCCCTGCGTCGGGCCTCGTTGGTGATATCATTGTCGCTGACTTTTTGCCGAGCCAGGGCCTCGGCCTGCTGGCGAATGGTTTCGGCCTCCCGTTTGCCTGCCGCGATCATCTCGCTCCGCTTTTCCACAATTTCTCTGGCCATTTTCAAGTCGGAGGGGATATTAGCCCGAATCTCGTCCAGGATATCCAAGGCTTTTTCCCGCTCAATGACGCAGCGGTCCCCAAACAGGGGGACGCCGCCGGCGTCTTGGATCATTTCATACAAGGTGCTTACCAGCTCGTCGATTGCGTTTCCTGCCATGTCGTCTCCCCTATCTTCGTCGTCCTGCCGCTGATGTTCTTGCCTCTATCGCTTGCCGTATTTTTTGGCCAGCATTTCCAACACGACCGGCGGCGCCTTGTCTCGGACGTCCCGGCCCTCCAAAAAAGCCTGCTTGAGCCCGCTGGAACTCAGGCCCTGCAAATCCGGGTCGGCATACAGAAACATGGTTTCCGCCTGAGGCGCGAACCGCCGGTTAAACAGGGCGATCTGGCATTCATAATCAAAATCTGCGGGCGTCCGCAAGCCCTTGACAATCACCTCCGCCCCATGTTGGGCAATATACTCATAAGTCATGCCGCCATAAAAATCCGCCTCCGCCCCGGGAATGTCCCGGACGCTCTCCTTCAGCATGAAAAGTCGCTCTTCTGGGGTGAAAAGGGCCTGTTTCTGGTCGTTGATCATTGCCAACGCTACCGCTCGGCCAAAAATCCGGGCCGCCCGGCGGATGATATCCAGATGCCCATAGGTAGGCGGATCAAAGCTGCCGGGGATAATGGCCAGTTTCATGATTGCTCTCCCTCCCGGGCGATGACGGTAATCGCCGTAGCGCCATAAAAAACGTGTTTTTTGACCCGGTATGGGGCCGGCGGGGGCTGAATTTGGTCCTCCCGGGCGCTTTCGCATACTATTATACCACCTGTTTGCAGGTTGTCAATTTGCCCGATCCGGGCCAAGGCTCGGTTCAGCAATTCGCCGCCATAGGGAGGGTCCAATAAAATCAAACCGAACTTGTCCGCAGCCAGCCTGTCCAAGGCGTCGAAAGCGTCTCCAGCCGTCAGCCGTCCTTTGTCCGCCAAGCCGGAAAGTTCCAGGTTTTTTCGGACGATCTGCTGAGCCCGACGGTCGCTTTCCACAAAAATGCAGCTCTCTGCGCCTCGGGATAGGCATTCAATCCCCATTTGGCCTGATCCGGCAAACAAATCCAGCACACGACGGCCTGGAATGTCAAACTGGATGATATTGAAAATCGATTCCTTCACCCGATCGGTGGTGGGGCGGGTGTTTCGCCCCTGGGGCGCTTGCAGCCTGCGGCCTCGAGCGCTGCCGGCGATCACTCTCACGGCGTTTCCTCCTCTCGGGCTTTGGCTTCCGGCTGCTCTCCGCAGCTCTCCTGACCGTCGAAATACAACCGAATCTGCCGAGCCACCGTTTTGTTGGTGACGGCGGCCAGCTGCTCTTCGCTAGCTTGGCGAATTGCCGCCATGGAGCCAAATTTCCGCCGCAACGCCCGAATGCGTTGCTCTCCTACGCCGGGGATATTGGCCAAAACGCTGCCTTTCACCGATTTGGAGCGCAGGCTTTTTTGATATTCGATGGCAAACCGATGGGTTTCCTCCTGCAAATTACCCACCAAAGCAAAAACGGCTGGCAGCGTGCGAATGCCAAATTCCCGGCCTTGGCCGTCCACCAGAGCCCGCGTGCGGTGGCGGTCGTCCTTGACCATGCCGAAGACGGGGATATCCAAGCCCCGCCCCTCCATCTGTTCCAGCACTGCGTTGACCTGCCCTTGACCGCCGTCAATGAGCATCAGGTCGGGCAGGGGCAAAAAGCTCTGGTCGCCCTCCGCCGCCCGGTCCAGCCGGCGGCGGAGCGTCTCCGCCATCGAACCATAGTCGTCGCCGCCCTGAGCCTCTTTGATTTTGAATCTTCGGTAGGCGCTGCGGGCAAAGCGGCCGTCCTTGAGCACCGTCATGGAAGCCACGGCGTCCGCCCCAGCCAAGTTGGAGATATCGTAGGCCTCCACCCGGCTGGGAGGCTGGGGAAGCCCTAAAATCTGGGCCAACAGCTCCAAGGATTTTGCGGTTTTCTGCTCCCGCTTTTCCAGCAGCTCCAGCTCCTGCCGGGCGTTTTCCAGGGCCAGTTCCATCTGTTTTCGCTTTTCTCCCCTTTGGGGCTGTTGGAGATAGACCTTGCCCCGGCGCAGCATGGCCAACCATTGAGCCAGCGTCTCCCAGTCCTCCAGTTCGTGAGAGGTCAGCACGACCCGCGGCGACCGCTGGGTCATGGCGTAATACTGCTTGATAAACCCTTCGATAATATCGCCCGCGTCCTCTTCGGAAGCCCCGTCGAAAAATTCCTTTTTCTTGTCCAACAGATTTCCGCCGATATAGTTGAGGATCACCACGCAGGCCCGGCTGCCCCGGAAATCGCAGGCAATGACGTCCAGATCAGAAAGGGCGCCGGAAAAAATCAGCTGGCTTTTGCCCAGCCGCTGAACGGCCCGCATTCTGTCCCGTAAGGCGGCGGCCCGCTCAAAGAGCATTTCCTCCGCGGCCTGCTCCATCTCCTTTTCCAAATCGTCTACAAGGCCTTGGTATTTGCCGTCCAGTAGGCTGCACATTTGGCCTATGAGCCGATTGTATTCCTGCTGGGAAACCTCGCCCGAGCACACGGCGCAGCAGCGGCCGATATGGGCGTTGAGGCAGGGCCGCCGCTTGCCGATATCCCGCGGGAATTGCAGCGAGCAATCGGGCAGCTTAAAGGTCTGCAAAGCGGCCTCCAGCGCTTTTTTGGCGCCGCTGCGGCCGGCGTAGGGGCCAAAATACCGGGCGCCGTCTTCCGCAGGCTTGGATACGATGGAAAACCGGGGATAAGCCTCTTTGCTCAGGCGCAGAAAGGGATACCCTTTATCGTCCTTGAGCAGGATATTGTATTTCGGCTTATGCTTTTTAATCAGGGCGCATTCCAGCAGCAGCGCCTCAAATTCCGTGCCGGTGATGATGGTTTCAAATTCGTTGATCTGAGAGACCATTTTCACCGTTTTGGGCGTGTGGGAAGCCAGGTTGGCAAAATATTGGCTCACCCTGTTTTTCAGCGCCTTGGCCTTGCCGATGTAGATGATGGCGCCCTGGGCGTCCTTCATAATATAAACGCCGGGCAGCAGCGGCAGCAGCAGCGCCTTTTCCTTCAGCTCCTCATGGGTCAACGGCTCTTCTCCTCCCCAAACGCGGAAACGGCGCCGCATGCTTTCACGCGGCGCCGCCCGGCGATTCCATTTGTAACGGCGCGCCCGAGCCTGGCCCGGACTTCGCTCTTTATTCCCCGAAGTTGGACGCCACCAACGTACACAGCGCGTTGACAGCCTCTTCCTCATCAGACCCTTCCGCCGAGATATTGATCACTGTGCCCTTGGTAATGCCCAAGGACAAGACCCCCAACAAGCTTTTAGCGTTGACCTTGCGGTTCTCTTTTTCCACCATGATGGTGCTGCGGAATTCATTGGCCTTTTGAATAAAGAAGGTGGCCGGCCTGGCATAAAGCCCCACCTGATTATTGACTGTAACTTCTTTGGAAAACATCTTAAGCTACCCCGCTTTCTATGCTTCTGTTTCGTATATTCTACCAAACTTACGCCCTTTGCGCAAGAGTGATTTTCGCGCCGTCAGGCCCATAGGCCGGAAAGCAGCGAAAACGCCAGCGGCATAAGGGCCGCCGGAATCAGGTTGGCCACGTTAAACTTCTTGATATCCCAAAGGCTGAAAGCGATCAGCATCATCACAGCGCTTCCAACCAGAGACATTTGCAAAATCACGGCCTCCGTCAGCCAAGGGCGAATCAAAAAGGTCAGCAGCGTCAGCCCGCCCTGATACAGGCCCACAGCCAAGGCGCTCAGCGGAACTCCCGCCCCGTAAACGGCGGTAAACAGGATGGCGCTGACGCAGTCCAGCATTCCTTTGGCGAGCAGCGTCGTAGGGTCGCCCAGCCCGTCCTGAATAGCGCCCACAATGGACATGGCGCCGGCGCAAAACAGCAGCGTGCAGTTGACGAACCCGGCGCCGATATCCGTCCCCGAATCGTTTTTGCCAACGCGCCGCTTCATCGCCTCCCCGACTTTGTCAAACAACCGGTCCAGCCGCAGCCATTCGCCTACTGCGCCGCCGATCACCAGGGACAAGATCAGCAGCAGAATATACTGGCTCTCCAGCCCGCCCTGGCCGTCGCTTTTCAGCACGCCGGTGAGCACGCCAGACAGGCCGATGAGAAAAGCGGCGGCGCCCAGCGCCTCGAAAATGGTCTTCTTAAACCGCTCTGGAATCCCTTTTTTCAGCAGCATCCCAACAAAACTGCCTGCCAGAATCATAGCCATATCGGCCAGCGTCCCCATCCCCGGCATTCTGCCGCCCCCTTTTCTCTATTTGGAACCACAGCTTCCCTATCATAGCGCGGAATCGCGGAAAAAACAATTAGAACTTTTGCACAAAATTAGCCGGGTCGGGCGGGCAGACGCCGACGGGCATCTCCCGGAATTCACGGGCCCTTGCGCCCAAAGCCCGGCCGCCTCGGCTAAAGGGAGAGGGCGACGATGGTGACGCCGGTTTCCCCTTCGCCATAAGCGCCCAGCCGGAAGGACTGCACATGAGGAGCTCCTTTGAGCCGAGCGTGAACGGCCTGGCGCAAAGCGCCGGTTCCTTTGCCGTGAATCACCGTCACCGAAGGCATTTTCAGCCGCCAGGCCAGGTCCAAAAATCGCTCCATTTCCAATATGGCCTCTTCTACCGTCATGCCTCGCAGGTCCACCTCGCTGCCGCCCCGTTCCGGCCGGCTGGGCGCTTGGGTTTTGACGGCGCCCTTGGGCTGCTGCTTTTTGGGCGGCGCGGCGGAAATCAGCTGCAGCTCCTCCGGCTTTGCCGTCAGCTTCATAATGCCCGCCGTCAGCTGTACTGCGCCGCCGGGCTGAGGCGTCTGAGCCACAGTGCAACGCATTCCGTTGGAGACAAGCTCCACCACGTCCCCCTCCTGCAAGGCCCGCGGCAAAGGCGCGGCCTGCCTCTTGATTTTCTTTTGTATCGCCTTGCGCTCCGCCTCAGAAAGCCGGCCCATCATCACAGCCCGAGCCTCGGAAAGATTGGATTCCGCCGGGTTTTTCTGCTGTTCCCGGCGAAGGCGGCGCAGCTCCTCCATGGATTCCTCCGCCGCTCGTCGGGCCTGCTGAATAATTTCCTGGGCCTGGTCCCGAGCCTGCTCGATCAGGCTTTTCCGGTCCTGCTCCACCGCCTGATACGCCTGCTCCGCCCGGCGTTTTTCCTCTTCGGCTTTTTCTCTGTCCCGCCGCGCCTGCTGGAGCTGACTTTCCATTTGCTGCCGCTTCTCCTCCAGAGCGCGGATCACGTCTTCAAAGGCCAGGCTTTGGCTGTCGATACCCGCTTTCGCCTTTTCAATAATATCCGCGTCCAACCCCAGCCGCTGGGAAATGGCGAAGGCGTTGGATTTGCCCGGAATGCCGAATATCAACTTGTAGGTGGGCTTCAGCGTGGCCACGTCAAATTCACAGGAGGCGTTTTCCACCCCTTCGGTTTGCAAAGCATAGGTTTTCAGCTCGGCATAGTGGGTGGTGGAGGCCACCAGCGCCCCCTGCTCCCGCAGGCGCTCGATAATCGCCGTGGCCAAGGCGGCGCCCTCCACTGGGTCTGTGCCGGCGCCCAACTCGTCCATCAGCGTCAGGCTGCCTGGGCCGGCCTCCGACAGAATTTCCACAATGGTCTTCATATGAGAGGAAAAGGTGGAAAGAGATTGCTCGATGCTTTGCTCGTCGCCAATATCCGCCAACACGCTGCGGCACACCTGAATCACGCTGTCCTCTCCGCAGGGAATTTGCAAGCCGCATTGGGCCATCAGCGTCAGCAGACCCAGGGTCTTCAGGCTTACTGTCTTGCCGCCGGTGTTGGGGCCGGTGATAATCACCGCGTCGGTCTTGCCGCCGATGGTGAAATCGATGGGCACGGCGGTATCCTGGGGCAGCAGCGGATGCCGAGCCCGCTTCAACTTGGTAGCCGTCTCCGGCCCAGTCAGCCCCGGACGCAAGGCCTTCATCTCATAAGCCAGCTTGGCTTTGGCAAAGATAAAATCTAATGTACACAAAATCTCATAATCCTGGCGGATAGCGGGGGCAAAAGCCGCCGCCTCGCCGGAAAATTCCATCAAAATGCGCTCGATTTCGTTTTTTTCCTTGGCCTGAAGCTCCCGAATGGCGTTGTTCAGCTCCACCGCCTGCATGGGCTCCACAAATACTGTGGCGCCGCTGGAGCTGACGTCATGAACCAAACCGGGCACGCTGCCCTTGAATTCCGCTTTCACCGGCACCACATAGCGGCCGTCCCGCACGGTAATCACCGCATCTTGCAGGGCCTTGGCGCTGCCGGCGGAGGTAATCACGCGGTTGAGGGCTTCCCGTATCCGGGAGGAGGAAACCCGAATATTCCGGCGAATATCCCGCAGGGCGGGGCTGGCATTATCCGCCATCTCCTCCTCCGAAAGAATCGCTTGCTCAATTTTTTCCTCCAGATATTTATTCCCTGTCAGCCGATGAAAATAGTCCTCCAGCGACGTTTCCACCTGACTGTCCTTTTCCAGATACCCCTTGGCGGACCGGGCGGACCGCAGCAGAGCGGCGATATCCAGCAGCTCCTTCTGGTTCAAACAGCCGCCGGCGGCGGCTCTGTCCAGCGCAGGCGAAACGTCCCGCACGCCAGAAAAAGACGGACTGCCAAAAAGCCCGGCCAGCTTAACGGCGTCTTCCGTCTGCCGCTGCAAACGCTGGCAGGCGATTACGTCCTGCTCCGGCTCCAGCGCCAAAGCCATTTCCTTGGCCTTGGGGGAAACCGCCTGCCGCGCCAGCAGCTCCAGCACCTTCGGCAGCTCCAGCGTGCGGCAGGATTTTCTTTGTAATTCTGTCATATCAGCAATAACCTCCCTGTGGAAGGGAATGATAAAAATCCAACGTATGAAAGCCCCGCTCCAGCCTGGCCAAGCAATAGGCCTCGGCAAAGCGAGACAGCAGCGCCAAATCCTCCTCCGGGATGCGGAAGGAGAACAGCTTTTTCAAATCGCATCGAAGGGCGTAGCGGGCCGCCTGCAAAGAAGCCTTGCTCAAAGGCAGACTGACCCCCCGAAACGCGGCCCGGCAGGGGGCGCAGTGCAGCCGCCCTTCCAGCAAGCTGACCTGAGGCTGCTCCGGTTCGGCGCCGCAGGCGGCGCAGCGGCGCAAATCCGGCTCGTAACCGGAGATCGCCAAAAAACGCAGCTCGAAGGCCGCCTTGATGAGAGCGGGCGGCGCCACATGATTGGCCAAGGCGTACAGGCTGTTCAGCGCCAGCCGCAGCGCCCCTGGCGAGGGGGTCCCTTCCTCTCCCTCGGCGCCCAGCAGCTCGCACAAATAGGAGGCCAGGGACAGGGCGTCCAAATCCTCCGCCAATCGGAAAAATTGTTCCAGCACTTGGGCGTCCTGCACGGTCATGCGCCCCCCTTTTTCATAAAGGGAAAATTGGCAATAGGCAAAAAGCTGCCCAGCCCCGCCAAATTTGCTGCTGCGCCGCCGCACGCCCGGGGCGTTGGCGGTGATAAGGCCGTAATCCTCGGTCAACGCCGTCAGCAGGCGGTCGCCGTCCCGCCAATCCACTGTGCGGATCACCAGGCCCTTTGTGGTCAGATGCATGGTCTATGTAAGCGAAGAGCGCCGGGCGCTCAGGGCTCTTCGCACTCCTTTTCTATGGCGTATACCAGATAAGCCTCCGGCAGGCCGGTTTGGCAAAAAAGCTGCCAGGCCGCCGAAGCCGCGCCCTGGGTTTCTTTGGGTTCCGGCTCTTTCATGGCGCATCCCTCCTGCTTTCAGTCTACCGCCAAAGGGATGGGAAAACCCGTGAAAAATGAAACCAGCTGTGGAAAAATATAACGTCCTCGTTGCGCGGCGGATAAAAAGCGGCCCAGCCCAGCAAAGATTGTCCGCCCCCGCCTCTCAAGCCCGGCCCTTGCCGCCGAAACAACAAGACCGACGCCAAAACCAAGGGATACCCCAGCGCTCTGGCGGCCAACGAAACCAAAAACCCAAACCCGTCCAAAATCGCCGGCCATTCGGCGCTCATTGGGCGATCTATTATCATAATTGCTCGACTATTTTCTCAATAAGTTGATTCACAGTTTCCGGCTTATCAGTGTTGGCATTGTGCCCAGCTTCCTTGATCCATTCCAGCGGAATGCCCGTATTTTTATTCCACGCCTTGTTATATCGAATACAGGAGCCAGCGCGGTCCTGTTCTCCACAAATCAGCAACGCCGGACATCTGATTGCGTACGGCAAATCTCTTTCCATTGCATTTGCAAGAATTTTGAAGCCATGACCTGCTATCCGGGCGTATCGCTTTTTGTCTCCATCGTATACCATCATCATATCATACATGAGCGTTTTTCCATATTCCGATACTGCAACTCCAGTCGTTCCTGATTTTAATAAATATTTCCAAGGATAACAAAGGTAGACAGGTTCCATCCGCTTCAAGAGCCAGATTTCCAGCCTCGTTACATATTTTCTCTGCAACGGCGCCGAATCAATCGAAATAAATCCTTGTAACCTTTCGGGATATCGTTCGGCATATACCTGCCCAACATAACCGCCCATGGATTGCCCTACAATAACAGGCTTTGTTATTTTCTCCTGCTCAAAAATGCCGTTTAACCATTTTGCCTTATCAAATAAGTCAAAATCAAATTCAAATGGCCATGAGGCTGCATGAGCAGGCGCGTCCCATACAAAAACGTTATATTTGTTTTGAAAATATTCAATTTGTTTTTCAAATAATCTATGGTCTGCTGTCAATCCTGGCAAAAAAACCAATGTCGTAGCATCAGAATCCATTGTATGAATCCAATAATGAATGGCGCCGCATGGCGTTGCGTATGTTTTTTCTACGATTTCTCCGACCCCCATCTGTTAAATTTTCCATTTCAACCATATCATGCCCTGTTTTAAGATTTCAAGCGGCAATTCGTAACACTGCCGAAGCTATGCTCCAGGCGCACAAAAGGTAATCGGAAAGCCCCGGCCTCGGGCGCTCAGCTTCCTCTGTCCTCTGCGCTCATACGGAATTTGGCCGTCGGGCCTTCCCGACAAATCGCTTCGCCGCAAGCGGCGCGGCGCTTCTCGCCGGAAAGAAAACTGGCGCTTTTCCCTGTGCGCTTCCTCTGCCTATTTCAAATCCTCGTACCCAAAATTTCGTATTTGATTTGGGTTGTTGCGCCAGTTTTCTTTGACCTTGACCCAGAGCTCCAGGTAGACCTTGCCGCCCAGCAGGCGCTGGATTTCATAGCGGGCGACGGCGCCGATTTCTTTGAGCATGGCGCCATGCTTGCCGATGATAATGCCCTTGTGGCTTTTTCGCTCGCAGTAAATGGCGGCGTTGATTTCAAACAGGCCGTCTTCCCGCTCTTCCCAGCGCTCAATTTCCACTGCCAGACCATGAGGCACCTCTTTATCCAGCTTTTGCAGGGCCTTCTCCCGGATAATTTCGGCAATCAGCTGGCGCTCAGGCTGGTCGGAAACCATGCCGTCGGGAAAGAGCTGAGGCGAAGAGACGCACAGCTTGTTCAGTTCTTCCAGCAGCCCGTCCACGCCCTGCCCTGTGCGGGCGCACAAAGGCGTCACGGCGGTAAACTCATGAGCCTGGCTATAAAGAGCTATTGTTTCCAGCAAATCCTCTTTTTTTGCCATGTCCATTTTATTGACAACTAGGATGCAGGGCAGCTTTTCCTCCTTCACCCGCTGGATGAGCATTTGCTCTGGGATGCCGACGCGGGCTACGGGTTCGACCAATAGGATGGCCGCGTCTACGTCGGTCACCGTCTGGTTCACAATTTTCACCATATAATCGCCCAAGACGTTTTTAGCCTTATGAAGGCCAGGGGTATCCAGAAAAACCATTTGGGTATCCCCTTGGTTGCGCACGCCGGTGATGCGGTTGCGGGTGGTCTGAGGCTTATTGCTCACAATGGCCACCTTGACGCCGCACAACGCGTTGGTCAGAGTGGATTTGCCCACATTGGGCCGGCCCACTACTGAAAATACGCCGGTTTTTTCGATCATGTATTCTCTCCTGTCTCCCGCAGCAGCCCCAGCCGCTGCATGATTTCTTCTTCCAGCCCTCGCATGAGCCGCCGGTCCTGCTCGCCCCGCTCGTGGTCATACCCCAGCAGATGCAGCATGGAATGGCAGGTCAAATATGCGCATTCCCGGTCAAAGGAATGGCCGTATTCCTGGGCCTGGGCTCGGGCCCGCTCCACCGAAATCACCATATCCCCCAAGGGAATCCGGCCGGTATCCGGGTCCTGCTCCCAATCAATATTGCCTTCGTAAACGCCGTTTTCCATATCCAGCAAGGGAAAGGACAGCACGTCCGTGGCTGCGGGCTTGTCCCGATATTCCGCATTGAGCTGCCGGATTCCCTCGTCGTCTGTCAGCGTAATATCCACCGAGCAGCTCCACTGGGGCGCCGCCCGCTCTAAGGCGGCCTGAGCGCTGCGGCCCATCAACTCCTCCGCCTCTTGATCCCGGCAGCGCTTCTCGCCGATAAATTGAATCTGTAAGCTGGCCAATCCCATCGCCCCTTTCGCCATTTTCGATTTATTATACTATTCCCTGCGGGAAAATACAACGGTTCTGCGGCAAAAGAGCGAGCCCGGCTGGGCTGCGCTCTTATTCCCTTTTTCCGATCGTTTTCTCCCTCCTCTTTTGCCCCCATTATAATCCTCCGCCGCCCAAAAAGCAAATAAGCCCTTGACGCAGGACCTCCGGCGGTCTATAATATCGTTATACGATATCGAGAAACGATATTGCAGCCCTTTCGAGAAAGGAGGTCGGTTATGCCCAAAAAGTCCTTAGAGATTCTGACAGAATCCATGTTTTATGTGCTGATGGCTCTAAACGCCGGGCCAAAATGCGGCGCGGACGCGGCGGCGTTCATTCAGCGCAAAACAGAAGGCCGGCTTCGGCTGGGGCCCGCCACCCTCTATGCCATTTTGGCCAAATTTGAAAAGGAACGATACATCGAAGAGCTTTCCGCCCAAGGGCGCAAGCGCACCTATCAAATCACCGGCCTGGGCGCCGAGGCCTATCGGGAGGAGATAGACCGGCTGAGCCGCTGTTTGGCGGACGCCCGCAGCGAAGGAGGTTTTGTGGAATGAGAGGCAACCCAAAAATCAGGCGCATTCATCGCCTGCCCCCTTGCCCGGCTTACGATGTGGAGGCCATGGAAAGCTGGCTGAGCGCTATGGCGGAGCAGGGCTGGGTTCTGGAGCAAGATGGCTTTTTCTTTGGCGTCGGCGCTTTTCAGCAGCAAGCGCCTCGGCGTATGCGTTACCGGCTGGAGGCCGCCCCCAGAGGGGCCGGGATGTGGTCGGAAAACGGCGGCCATCCGGACCCGGAAGCGGAGGAGCTGAGCCGCCAAATGGGCTGGAAATATGTGGCCAGCCGGGGAGATTTTTATATCTTCGCCTCCGACCAGCCGGAGGCGCCAGAGCTGAACACCGACCCGGCTGTGCAGGCCATTGCGCTGAAAAAAGTGCGGAGCAACGCCAGGGCCAGCCTGTTTTCCACCTTGTTCTGGGTAGCTCTTTGGCCTCTTCTGAGGCTCCATGGAGCCTTTTGGCTGACGGCGGTCCACATCGGCCTGCCGCTGACGCTGCTGTCCCTGGGGCTGATGCTCTGGTCCCTGGGCCGCTCTCTGACCAAAGCGGCGCATCTGGGCAAGTTGGTTCGCCGATTGCGCCAGGGTCTGCCGCTGGAGCACAAAAAGGATTGGCGGGCCCGCGCCGCCCGCCGCCGGGGAGAATCTTTCGCCTATTGCGCCCTTTGGGCTCTGTGGCTGTGCCTGTTTGCGCGGCTGTGGGCGCTGGATCTCGAAGAGCCGGGCAAGCTGGCTTTGCGGGATTATGCGGGCGACCTGCCCTTCGCCTCCATGGAGGATTTGATTCCCAACGGACAGTTTACTTATGACGATTTTATGGAGGGAAAGACAAATACTGTCTCCTTCCGCTCCACTTGGCTGGCGCCCCAGGCGATCTCCCTGTGGCAAACTGGCTCTGTTCAGGGGGAAGGGCAAAGCCTTTCCGGCGGCCTGACGGTGGAATATTACCGAGCGCGCTGGCCCTGGCTGGCCCGGCGGCTGGCCAAGGAATATCAAAGGCTGGACAAAGCGCGAAACCGGGACTATTATGCGGATTTGGACTGTCCCTCCGCCCAAGAGCTGGGGGTGGATTATGCCGCCGCCTATACTGCCGTTTTCCCCACAGCGACGCTGGTCAAGGGCAACGTCATGCTGCGGGTCTACTTCTATCAGACCAAAGACCCTGCTCTGCCCCTATCCCAATGGATCGCCGTTTTTGCCGACGGATTGCGCTAATCCACAACAAAAGCCCTGAGAGAAATCTCTCAGGGCTTTTGCCGCCGTCTTTTATTGAGGCCGGCAGGGATCCAGGATAGCGGAGGTATCCAGCAGGTCGTCCAGTCTGTCGCTTTTCAGGGAAATGCCGTCGATATTTCGCCGCTGCATCAGCACGCCGGTTTCTCCCCGATATTTGATATAAGGGCTGCGGCTCTGAACGCCGCAGAAAAATTTGAAGCCGTTTTCCAGCATATGCTGGTGCTTAGGGTCGTCGACGTCGATCAGTTCCCCATAAGGGTAGACATAGATATCCGTCTCGCCCAGCACAGGAACCGCTTCTTTCAGCCATTTATCGTTGTCCGCGGCAATCTTTTCATAGGACCGCTTGGAGGGAGAGTTATGGCCATAGCTGTGGCTGGCGAAACACCAGCCCATGTCCTTCAGTTTGTCCGCAATCGCTTTGGCCTCAGCCAGCGTTTCCGGGTAAGCGGGGTCGTCCATCAAATCGGTGGGGAAACCCAGCGTGCCCTCATAGCCAGTGGAGCAAATCATGCCCTTCTGGCCGCCGTAGGAGAAATCCGGATGCTCTTCCACGAATTTTTCCAAAATAGGCGGGATGGCGTTGTCGTCCGAATAGGTTCGATTGCCCGCCTCGTCGTCGGTATAGGTCACCAGCTTGCCGTTCTCGTCCAGGGCGAAGCCGTGGGCCATGCCGTTAGCCCGCATATATTGATAAAAGTTCAGGTCGTCGATGGAGAGCACCAGCGGCTTTTTGCCGGCAGGCAGCATCAGCGTTTCCGGCTTTTGGGCCACGCCGTTTTCGTCCACCTCATACAGCAGGTGAATATCGATCAGCACATAGCCGTTTTCGTAAAACTGCCGCATCACTTCTTTGAATTCTGGCACAGTGACGAAATAATCGTCAAAGCCCTTGGACTGGGCGTCCCCGTCGAAGGCCAGCTCCGGGTAGGCGATGAGCGGATGGAAAAAGATATGCTCCACCGGCCCCTGATAATCCTCCAAATTCTGAAAATCAATACAGGTCTGATACAGCTTTTCTGTCTCGGTCCGCCGCTCCGGCTGGTATTGGTAAACCTGCTCCAAAGCAGCCTGGGCGGAAGCATAGTCCGCCTGCTTGACGGCAGCCTGCGCCGCCGCCAAATGCTCCTCCGCCGCCTGACTGTTGCAGAGATTCAGCAAATTCTTGTAGCTTTCCGTCTTCTCGTTTTCCTCCGCCCGGCCCAGCCGCTCCAAAGCGCCATAGAGGTCGCCGGCGTCATACAGGGTCTGGGCCTCCTGGTAAGCCAGCTCCGGGTCGGCGAACAAGCCGCCCAGCAAGGAAGGGGTTTTCTCCCCCTCTTTGCCGCCCTCCGGCGCCAACACTTGGGTCCACAGCGCCGCTACAGACAAAGCCAGCGCCGAAATCGCCAATAAAAAGGCCAATTTCCGTTTCATATCTTCCTCATTTCTCTCTCAGGGCGCTCCTCAACGAAGCGCCGGATACAATCCCTGTTCATGGGCCTGCCGCAGGGCGGCCCGCACAGTTTCTTTGTCCTCTGGGTAGGTGACGCCAAACCACTGGCTGTCCGTGCGCAGCAGATGGGTCTGAGCCTTGCCTTGGCGAATCAGCCCGTCCACAGCGGCGGGCAGATAATATTCCGCCTTCAGCGGGTCGGCCATCGGCTGGCTGAGAAACTGCCGGAAGCCCTGGTCCAGGCAATCAAAAATCTGGTTGCCAAAGCCCCAGACGTTCATGGAAACCAGGCTTTCCGGGTCTAAAGGAACATATGTTTTCCCATCCTCAGTATAGTCCGCGCCTTGAGCCGTTTTACGAATTTGGGTCCGCTCGGTCACCGATTGCAACAGACCCCCTTCCGCCTGGCAGACGCCTCGGGAAACCGTTCCGTTTTCCGTCAGCGTGTTTTTCAGCACATAGCCTACCATACAAAAATCCAGCTTGTCCGGTCGCCGTTCCCGGGTCAAAAAGTCATAGAGCAGCCGATAGGTTTGTCTGCCGTAAAAATCGTCGGCGTTAATCACGCCGAAGGCGCCGGGAATTTGGTCCCTGGCGCACAGGACGGCGTGGCCGGTGCCCCAGGGCTTGACCCGACCTTGAGGCGGCGAAAAGCCCTCGGGCAAGGCGTCCGTTTTCTGGAAGGCATAAACTACCTCCATCTTTTCGCGGGCTTTGCGCCCCACCTTTTCCTCAAAAATCTCCAACAGCTCTTCTTTGATAACAAACGCCGCCCGGCGGAACCCGGCCAGCCAAGCGTCGTGCAGCGAGTAATCGATGATGATCTCGCCGTTGGGCCCCAGCGGGTCAATCTGCTTTAGCCCGCCATACCGGCTTCCCATACCCGCCGCCAGCACCAATAATGTGGGCGTATCCATCTCATTCCCTCTTTCTTTTTTCTATTTTTGCATTCTCTGCCCTTCATTATAGTCCGCTCCAGGTCTTTTTTCAACTGCGTCCGCCCAGCCTGGGCAACTGGAAATAAAATCATAAATCAATCTCCATCCCTTGCGTTTTTGGGCCGCAGATGATAGGATGAATCGTATCAACCAGAAAAGGAGCGTTCGCCATGTATTTTGAAAAACCCGGCAAAGAAAACACCGCCAAAACGGCAGAGCTGGCCATTGCCGCCGCCAAAGAGGCGGGGATTCAAACCATTGTGGTCGCCAGCGGCAGCGGCTATACTGCCAGCTTCTTTCAGCAGGCCGCCAAAGAGGGCATGAAGATCGTGGTCGTCGCCCGGGTCAATGGGTTCAAAGAACCCGGGAAGCAGGATTTCCCCCAAGAGGTCCGCCGCCAACTGGAGCAGGACGGGATGCAGCTGGTAATCGCTGCTCATGCGCTTAGCGGCGCAGAGCGAGGGCTTTCCAACCGCTTCGGCGGCGTCTATCCGGTGGAAATTATCGCCCACACCCTGCGGATGCTGGGCCAAGGGACCAAGGTCTGCGTGGAATGCGCCGTCATGGCGTTGGACTGCGGCGCCATTCAGCCCGGACCTGTGGTGTGCGTAGGCGGAACCGGCGCGGGCGCAGACACCGCCTGGATTCTCCGCCCTGCCCACGCCCAAAATATCCTGGACGTCAAGCTGGACCGCCTCATCTGCAAGGTCGGCTAAGCCGGCAGGCATATGACGGCGCTGAGACGTCAATTAAAGAATCCCGGCCTCGAGCGCAACGGCCCATGAATCCGCCAAGTCCCATACGGAGTATGGCCGTCGGCCCGCGCCGACGCCAGCGGCTATTGCCGAAAAGAGCCCCGGCCTCGAGCACAGCAGCCCATGAATCCGCCAAGTCCCATACGGAGTATGGCCGTCGGCCCGCGCCGACGCCAGCGGCTATTGCCGAAAAGAGCCCCGGCCTCGAGCACAGCAGCCCATGAATCCGCCAAGTCCCATACGGAGTATGGCCGTCGGCCCGCGCCGACGC
>CAJTUM010000021.1 GCA_910579575.1 uncultured Eubacteriales bacterium
TGTTCTCGGTCATGACGGACAGGTTGTTGATGGTGTGGTCCAGACGGTTCTGGGTGGCGCCCAGAGTACCGCGGACGTCGGACACGGTGTTGATCGCAGCCTTGATCTTATCGGTAGCGGCCTGCGCAGCCTCTTCGGTGGAGATATCCAGCCCGCCGATGCCCAGGGATTTGGCGTGCATATCCTGGACAGAAACGTTCAGCTGGTTGAAGTTGTCGGCAGTGTCGCCGATTTGCAGGGTCAGACCCTTGCCCAGAACCTGAGGAGCGGCGTCTGTCTTAGCGGCGGCGGTAATTGTCACGGTGTCGCCGTTTGCGACAGCGTTAAAGCCGTCGGCAGTCAACGCTGTCGCCAGACCTGTAGCGGCATTATTGATGTCAATATAGGTGGTGCCGCTGGGAGCAGTTTGAGTTGTGTCATTGGTAAACACATACTTCTTATCGCCGATGCTCACTGTATTGCCCTCGGTCAGCTTGCTGGGGGTAATAGCGATATTGGTCTTGGCGTTGCTTGCCGGCATCTTGGAGGAGAACAAAGCCGTAATTTTGTCGATGGAAGTCAGCTCGGCCTGATGAGCGTCGTCAAGCGTACTAACGCCAGAACCATTGGCAATCTCAGAGAAGGTCAGCTTGTTGTCAGCGCTTTGACCAACCGTGAAATAACCATTGCCGGACAAGGCGGCAGTCATGCGGTCCAGAACGTCGACCTTCTTGCCAGAGAGATCGGCGGCTTCCATATCGGTCAGATCCAGCTTTGTGCCAGAAGCGTTTTTATAAGCGCTGTTTTTGCCCAAAGCCACAGTAACTTCCTTGTCGCCCACTTTGAGCTTCATGCCGTCCTGGAGCTTTGTTACATCAATATCCAAGACAAAGTTGGCCAGTTTGCCAGCCTCAGCCTTGACAGTGGCAGTAATGTTTGTGGCGGCCACGTTTTCAGTGCCGGTCAACGCGCCCTTACCGGCAGTGGTGTTGTCTTTAACTTCTACATTGAAGTTCAATTTGTGGGCGTTGACGGCGGCATCAGGGATAGCGGACAGCTTCGCCAAATCAGCGTCAGAGTTGCCAACCGCAGTGAACGTGCCAGCTGTTGTGCAGATATCGCTCAAAGTAAAGGTGATAGTGCCGTCATTATTGTTGGTAGCGGTGTACTTTACATCGCCCACAGCTGCTGTATAGCCTTGCGCCTTTACCATGGTGCCATCGGCTTTGATAACAAGCCCGCCTTCCAGGGCGCCGGTGCCAGTTTTGAGCAGTTCTGTGGCAATCGTTTTGCCATCCAGATCGGTGGCATTATCAGCAGCTGCCACAGTTTGGGTAAGAGTGCCAACTTTAACATCGACCTTAGCGGCTCCAGCGTTATCAGCCTTCTTAAGAATCTGGCTGAAGTCCAGAGTGAAGGAGCCCTTCACGCCCTTAGTGCTGTCTGTGTGCAGAATGGTGTTGGTGATCTTGGTGGTTCCAGCATCAGGAAGATCGCCAAACAGGCCGGCCACAGAGCTTTCGCCTTGATAGCCTGCGGTGGTGATAGCAAGCGCATCCTTGTTCAGACCCAGGGAACCGTCCAGCAGGTTGATGCCGTTGAAGTTGGAGCTGTCAGCAATGCGGTCGATTTCTTGCAGCAGCTGGTTGACTTCCTTCTGCATCTGGGCGCGGTCGGTGGTGTTGTCGTACGTGCCGTTGGCGGACTGAGTGGCCAGCTCCACCATACGGTTGAGCATATCATGGACTTCTGTCAGAGCGCCTTCGGCTGTCTGCACCAGGGAGATGCCGTCCTTGGCGTTTTTCTGGGCAGTCTCCAGGCCGGTGATCTGGGCCCGCATCTTCTCAGAGATGGCCAGACCGGCGGCGTCGTCGCCAGCGCGGTTAATCTTGTAACCGGAAGAAAGCTTCTCCAGGTTCTTCTTCATCGCGTTGACGTTGTTGGTGTAGTTCCGGTAGGCCGACATAGCCATAATATTGTGTTGAATACGCATAAAAAAAGAAACTCCTTTTCATACCTCGGGCAAATCCATTCGCCCGGCTTATGGGGTTGTTTGCGCCGCGCCTTGGCGTCGCTGGCCAGCCTCGGCCAAAGTTAGCGCCTTCTATATCTCATCCGGCTGCAGACCGGCTGAAATCCATTGATCTGGGCCATTTTTGCTCCTTGGCCCTCGCTCGCTCGTCCTTGAGCGGCGCTTTCACTACTATCATCGGCCGCTTTTTGTAAAAGTTAAGGGTTCGGGGGCAATTTTTTTTCCGACTCCTGCCGGCGGCGCAACAGATTTAAGTATTGGCTGCGGGCGTCCTTGAGGCAGGCCAGCAGGGCCCGCTGGGTCAACGCAAAATACCGGCCGCGGATTTGGCCTTCCATTTCCTCTATTTGGTTTATAAGATCATACCCGACCACCAAAGAATGGACAAAACGATCTGTCATGGGCAAAATGGAGTTGCACTGGGCGTCTACAATCCGGTTGTCGGCGGTATCCACCACCAGGCTCAGGTAAAAAAACCCGTGGACCTGGGCAATGGCGTCCTCTCGGGCGGGCTTGGCTTGGCCGGTGAGAAATACAGTTGTGGCGGCATAAGACATGAAAACGACCTCCTGGCCTGGAACCCTCCCGCGGGCCTTGAGAAAAAAAGGAAGAGAGAGGGAATGTAATGAGGAAATGTAATGAGGGAATGTAATAAAGACAGAAAAGGGGATGTTGCTGCAAGATCAGGTTTCGTTCCCTTATGTGTTACGGAAAGAAGTAACCGAATCTTTCGAGGGAGACGGCTACTTCTTTTTATATTTCAGGCAAAGCCTGATGACGCCAACAAGAAGTAGACCAAGCTCAAAAAGAGCAGGATAGGTCACATACATCAGCCTCGCCCTCTTTGCAGAAGCATCGGGGACAATAAAAGAAGTTTGTCCCCATTTCAAGGGGGAATTCAACCGCCATAATTTGACAAGAGAGCATTTGTCAAGGGGAATTTCACCAAAAAGATGACATCCTCTCGATAAACCGAAAGTTATCAATGTAGTTGGTTTATTCCTCCCCATAGCGCAAAAGGTTTCCTAACTCGTTCAAACGGATATACCCGTTTGGGTCTGTGTAATCCTCTGCCAAAATCGCTAAGGCTTCAATTACTCCTTGCATATTTGCCTGTACCTTTTCGGCGTTGAGCGCCATTTCGCCGTAAATAATATTGCAATATAGATACTCTGGATCGTTTGGATTATCGTTTAGATAGCGATACGCATCCATAAAACTTCTAAATTCTGCTACTCCATATATGTAGAGATAATTGTCTCCTTTAGCCGAATATTCTTTGAAACTCTCTAATGATCGACACACACTGCCCTGACACAAATCCACCATCTTGGTGCGTTCGATACAGGCTTGTCTCCAGAACGCAAAACAAGATACGAACAATACCATCATTACAACAAGCCCTATCAGCCAAGTGTGTTTCTTCATAGTTATAGTGCGCCTCAAAAATCTGTATTTGTCGAATTCATACAAGCAAAGTATATCATCAGTGCGAATAACGGTCAATCCTCGTTTATAGGCGTTGATAGTAGCAAGCAGTGTATACCCGGCGCAGCTTGTTAGTGGTCAACGCCCCCAAGCCCACAGTGCATCGGTGTAGTTTCGCCCGATGCACAAGCCGCCGGCGGCGTCTGCTGGCCTGTCCATGCTGGCAGGGAAGGAACGCACGGCGGGTCGCCCCTCGGAGAGCGCACAGCTGCCGCAGGCAGTACCACCGCCTACTTGCGGGTGGCGAGCAGGCGCGCTCTTCGAGAGGACCGGCAAAGAGAACGGAGCGTCCAAGTCATCCCTGGACGCTCCCGCTTCGGTTCTCTCTTGCTGGTCGAGCACGGCCTTTCCAGCTTATATCATTCTGTCACAAATAACCTGCCAGTCATATAATGTATTCGGTGGTGAAACCACCCTTTATACAATACATCTCAACAGGATTTAAGGATAGAAAAAGCTTTCGTTTCTGGCTTGACAAGACCGGAGATGAGGGAATACAATAAGAATAGAAAAGCGTTTTACCGCCTGGGGCCGCCTTTGCCGGCGTTCCTCAAGGGCGGCAAGACCCGCTGAAGCGCCCAAAGGGCGTTTTTTCGGCGGGTCTTTTTCTTTGAAAAATTAATACAAAACAAATAAAATAAATATTTAAAAACGGAGAGTAGAAATGATACAAGATTTTGGACGGTTTGCCTATGGGCTGAACCGGATATTGGCCTGGGACCCAGGGCGACGAGGGCTGCTGGCCTCCTTGCCGCAGGCGAATTTGGCAGAGGCGGCGGGAAAGCTGGCGAAAGCTGGCCGGGTTTTGGTTGCGACCGGTTTTCCGGTGGCCTGCCGGGGCGTGGGGGAGACAGACGGGCCTCTGGGCGCGGCCCACATTGCCCACGGCTTGACTGCGTTGGGTAAACAAGTCGTCATCGTTACCGACCAATGGTCCGAGGCGTTGCTGAAAGCCGCTTGCGCCTGTCGGGCGCCGGGCGCTCGGGTGGAAATCATCCCCTGGCAGGGGGCGGCGGAGGCTTGCCGCCGGCTGATGGAGCAGGAACGGCCAGAAATAGTCATTTCCATCGAGCGGCCGGGCAAAGGGGCGGACGGCCATTTCCACAATATGCGGGGCCAAACGATCGATCATTTGACGGCGGACACGGACCTGCTGTTGGCCCTGGCCCCTTGCTCCATAGCCATTGGCGATGGAGGAAACGAGCTGGGCATGGGCGCATTTGCCGCCCAGATTCACGCCGGCGTGCCTCAGGGGCCTTTGATCTGCGCCCAGCAGGCGGCGGAATATCCTTTGGCGGCAGGCGTTTCCAACTGGTGGGGCTGGGGAATCGAAGCTCTTCTTTCCCTTTGCTCGGGGCGGGACCTGTTGCCCAGCGACCGGGAGGAGGCGGAGGTTTTAGCCCAGGTTGTGGAGGCCGGCGGCGTGGACGGCGTCACTGGCCGACAGGAGCTTACGGTGGACGGCCTGAGCTTGGAGGAAAACCTGCGGATTCTCCGGCAAGTTCGAGGGATTTTGGCAAAATGGACAGCTGAATATTGGAAAGGAGCGATATGACAATGGAGGATTGGAGCCAATATGGCCCTGCCCAGATGCGGAGGGCCATTCGTCAAGGAAAATATCAGGGGCCCACAGCTGGTCTGTGTATGGGTTTTGCTCAGTGCAACCTGATCGCCCTGCCCAAGTCCCTGGCCTATGATTTTTTGCTGTTCGCCCAGCGAAACAGCCGGGCCTGTCCGGTGCTGGAGGTCAGCGACGCCGGCAGCCGTCGGCTGGAATGGCTGGCCCAGGACCTGGACCTGGCTCGGGATTTTCCCCGATATCGTTTGTATGAAAACGGCGAATTGACAGGGGAATATACCGACGCGGAGGCCCTGTGGAGGCCGGATCTGGTCAGCTTTCTCATCGGATGCAGTTTTTCCTTTGAAGGGGCGCTGCTAGAGGCGGGCCTACCGGTACGGCATATCGAGCAGGGGCGCAATGTGCCCATGTATCGCACCAATCTCCCTTGCCGGCCTGCCGGGGTTTTCCATGGCAATATGGTGGTCAGTATGCGGCCCATGACGCCGGCCCAAGCCATTCGGGCCGCCAACGTGACGGCGGCCATGCCCCGGGTCCACGGCGCGCCTATCCATTGGGGAGATCCGGCGGCCATCGGCATTCAAGAGATCGATCGGCCGGATTACGGCGACGCCGTGGATCAAAAGCCAGGGGAAATTCCGGTATTCTGGCCCTGCGGCGTGACGCCTCAAAACGTGGTAACCCAGGCCAAACCGCCCTTTGCAATTACCCATTCGCCAGGGCATATGCTGATTACAGATATCCCCAACAGCGAATTGAAAGATTGAAACAAAGCAAGCCAAAAGGCCGGCAGAGCGCCGGCCTTTTGGCTTAGATCAATATTGAGAGAAAATTGAGAGGAGATAGCTTTTGTAGAAAGCCGCGCCTGAGACCCCGGTTTTGGGCAGGACAGCCAATTAGTCTGCCAGGCCAAAGCAGGTCATGCCTGTGGGGCCAGCCCGACTATTCGCCGAAATACTCCTTGATTTCGGCCATCCGTTGGATTTGCTTTACATGGAAGGGGCAACGGGATTCACAATGGCCGCAGCCCACGCAGGCGCCGGCTTTGAGGGTCAGCTTTTTATAATGGTCCTTGGCCATGTCGTCGCCTGATAGGGCCAGGTCATAGTATTTGTTAATCAATCCTACGTCCAAACCCACGGGGCAGGGCTGACAGTGGTTGCAATAAACGCAAATGCCCTCGGCGTCCTGAGGCGTAAAGCCGCCGATAATGGAGTAATCCCGTTCTTCGAGTTTGGCGTTGAAGAAGCCCAGCAGATGTTTCAGGTCTTCTCGGTTCCGCATACCGGGCAGCGCGGTCAACACGCCGGGTTTATCCAGCACATATTGCAGGCACTGGTAGTGGGTCAGCGCCTTCTTAAAGGGGGAGGCGCTGGCGTCCAGCAGCTGCCCGCCGCCAAAGGGTTTCATGACGGAGATGCCCACGCCCTCTTTTTCGCAGCGGCGATACAGGTTCATCCGTTCGTCCACTTCGCCGATGCCGTAGCTGCCTTGTTTGTAGTCATAGGCGGCGTTGACGCTGAACATAATCATATCCAGCAGGCCCAGATCCAGCAGCTTATTGGCTAAAGCGGGCGCATGAGTGGAGCCGCCGATATGGCGCACAACCCCTTGCGCTTTCAGATCTTGGATGTATTGCAGCCCGCCGTCGGCAACGTATTTTTCTAAATCCTCCGGTTTATCGATGCAGTGGATAAAGCCGAAATCAATATAATCGGTTTGCAGGGATTTGAGCTGCCAATCCACAGAGCGTTTTATCGTCTCCAGGTCTGTGGTCCAGCCGTATTTGCCGGTTTCATAGTTGGCGCCAAAATGGATCTGGAAATAAACTTTATCCCGCATTCCGGCCAAAGCCTTTCCATAAGCGGGGAAGGGGTTGGCGTCTGCGGCGGCCAAGTCGAAATAATTGACCCCGTTTTCCACCGCCATGGTCACAGTTTCGCAGATTTCCTTCTCAGGCGCCGCGCCGATATAGCTGGAGCCCATGCCCAGCGCGCTGATTTGTTCTTCGCCATGGGGAAGTTTCCGATATTCCATAATAAATGCCCTCCGTCTGATCTGAACGTGATTTGAGTATACGACTTGAAGTAAACTTCAAGTCAAGGGCATAAATGTAAATAAATTTTGAACGCATTTGCAGGAAAATAGTTGCTTTTGCCGCCGCAGAGGGGTATGCTATTTGTATCGACCAAAGACGCAAGGACATGGAAAGGGGTTTTGACAATGTTATTCGGATACGAAAAAGAAAACCTGATCACGCTGCCCACGCCTGTGCAGCGGCTAAACGCCATTTCAGAGCTGACGGGCTGCGACTGCTGGATCAAACGGGACGACTTGACCGATTGGGGCATGGGAGGCAACAAGCTGCGCAAGCTGGAATATCTGCTCTGGGACGCTCGCCGCCAGGGAGCGACCGCTTTGCTGACCTACGGCGGCGCTCAGACCAACCATGGTCGCCTTACCGCCGCAGTCGCCGCCCGGTATGGCATGAAATGCGCCATCCTGTGCCCGGACAAACACCCAGACCAGGTAAACGGCAATATCCTATTGGACCGAATCATGGGGGCGGAGGTTTACGTCCAGGACGGCGGAGACATCAAGGAGCTGAGCCGCAAAGTGATCGCTCAATATGAGGCGGCGGGAGAAAAGGTCTATGAAATTCCAGTGGGCGGCTCCAATACTGTGGGGCTGCGGGGTTACTTTGCCTGCGCTAGGGAGCTGAAAGACCAGCTGGACGGCCTGGGCTGGACGCCGGACTATATTGTCTGCGCCGCCGGCAGCTTGGGCACCTATCTGGGCTTGTGGATGGGCGCCAAGCATTACGGTTTGTCGGGAGACGTGACCGGCGTCGCCATCTCCCCCTGGGGAACGGAGAAAGAAAAACGGCTGATGGAGTATTACGCCCAAGGCTGCCAGGAATTTGGCCTGCCTCAGCTGGCCGGACGGGAGGATTTCCACATCGAAACCGGTTATGTGGGCGAAGGATACAATTCGGTGGATGCTCGGGCTCGCCAGGCCATTTATACCATGGGCCGCAAAGAAGCTATTTTGTTGGACCCCTGCTACACTGGCAAAGCCTTCGGCGGCCTGCTGGATATGATGGAGACAGGCAAGATTCCTAAGGGAAGCCGGACGCTTTTTCTCCACACCGGCGGAACGCCCGCGCTTTATAATCCGAAACATCAGCAGGCTCTGGAAGCCGAACTGAAGGACGGCCTGCGCCTAGTATAATCGGCAGGCGTCGTTTTCCTTAAAGCCAAAGGGGAGCTCTTCCGCCGCTCAAGAGCGGTCCTCTTGGCCCCTGGATAAAGAAGGCGAACGCGCCTGAGGGCTTTTTGCAAATTGGCCGGATCCAGTCACCGAATCGGCGGTTCCGCCATAGAATATCCCGAGGTGATTGAGGATGTTTTGGGCCTATTTGGCGCCAGTTTGGATATTTGGCGCGGCTTCTCATTTTTTCTACCAATGGTCTGGCGGCGCTCGGCTGCTAGGGCTGCTTTTCCCCCATAATGAAAGCGTGTGGGAGCACGGCAAGCTGGGGTTCTGGCCCCTGTGCCTGGCGCTGTTGCTTCGGGGAGCGGTTTTGGAAGCGGGCTGGCCCGCTGTTTGCCGAGCGATGGCGGCGGCCGTTTTGTTTTGCTTGTTTCATGTGATTGGATTATTCTATACATATACCGGCGCTTTCGGAACCTGGTCGGTTTTGCCGGCGGATATCGGTATTTTTCTGTGGTCCAGCGCCCATGGGCTGGGTCTGGGCTGGCGGCTGCTGGGAGAGCAGACTTCGCAGGCGCAAGGCGCTTTATCCGCCGCCGCGTTGGCGTTGGCGACATTTTTTCTGTTGTATTTTTCCGTCCGACCGCCCCGACTTCCGCTTTTTATCGATTATAGTTCCCAAAAGTCCCGGCGGCGCGGCGGCCGTTAACGCGAGATATGCCGATCGGCGCCGGCCCGCCGGCCCCAATACCGGCGGACGGTTTGCTGATAGCGCGCATATTGCGGTCCGAAAGCCCGGGCCATAGCGGGTTCCTCGTTGCAGACAATCTGAAGATGAAAAGCTGCGACGGCGAAAAGAGAAATCAGGCACAGAGGCAGATTGAAAAACATTGCCAGCAGGCCCAGGTAGACCAAATCGAAACCCAGGAAAGCCGGATTGCGGCTCCATTGAAAAATCCCATTAGTCACCAGGCTTGTTTCGTCTTGAGAGACGCCGGCCCGCCAACTGTCTTTCATGGTTAGCACAGCGGCGTAAAACAGCGCGACGCCCGCCAAGGAGGCCGCCGCGCCTGCCGCCCGGAGCCACGTCGGCCCGGCCCAGCGGTTCAGCCCGATGGAAACCAGCTCCGCTGCCGGAGCGGCTAAAGAGGCGATCCCCATAGACGCCTCAACCCAAAAGGTCAAACCCGCTTTTTCTTTGCAAACTTGATTCGTTTGGACGCCCTGTCGTCGCTGCGATAGCTGTTTGAGGAAATAACAGCCGTAAAACAAAGCCAATGCCGTCATAGCAAAAATTTGAAAAAACACAATAGTTCTCCTTTCAGCCGCCAAAGCTCGCTGTAGCGAGGCGGACAGATGGGTCCTCGGCGCTTGGCGTCGAGGGCCTTTTTTGCAAAAGGCCGACGGCGCCATGGTCCAAGGCCGATTATTGGTCCAGTTTTGTAGCACGCGCGCCAGAGCGTTCGAACGCCGATAAACAATAGGGCTCTAAATGGCCGTTTTCATGGAAATAAGATGCAAATTCATCGTTGGTCATGCTGATAAAATAGCTGTGGATCAGCCGGCAGACGCCGCCATGGGTTACGATCAGCGCGTTCTGGTTGAGGCGGCGCTCTTTCAGCTCATCCAGTAGGCCATAGACGCGGGCGGCCACATCTAAAATGGATTCGCCCTGGGGCATTCGGGCGGCAAACTGCCGCTTGGCCGCCAAAAAAGCGGGGTTGTTTTGATCTACGCCTTCAAAAGCCCCGTAATTCTGTTCGCGCAATCGGTCGTCGGTATAAACCTCCAGCCCCAGCCTGTCTGCCGCAATTTGGGCGGTGGTCAAGGCTCGTTTCAGCGGAGAAGAGAGAATCAAACCGACGCCCTTTCCCTCTGCCTCTTGGGCTGCTTGCCGAGCTTGGGCCAAGCCGGTTTCCGTCAGCTCCACGTCGGACGCGCCGCATACTTTGCGCTCCACGTTCCATACAGTCTGTCCATGACGAGTTACATATAAAACCATAACTTTTTGTCTATATCCCCACAAAATCTACGATTTTGCGGGGCCCCCTTTCATAGAATAGATTTCCGGCGAATGAATCGCCGAAAATCGGCTCGCGCCAAAAGGCGCGTCCCGCCTGGGGCGGGTCCCCGACGCGATTGTTTCAGCGGGCTATTCGCTCCGTCTGGCAAGGGCGGTCGGCTCTTGCTAACTGAAACCCAAACTCAATCTTGTTGCTTTTGTTTTTCTTGTTTTTCGCGCTCCAGCTGCTGGATTCCCAGTCGAATCAGCTCCAATGTGGCGGCAGAACGGCTGGGAAATCGGTTTTCAAATCGGAAATCGTCGATCTGTCGCAGCAACTCCTCGTCTACAACCACCGTATAGCGGGGCTTCTGAGTTGGCATGGTCATCGCTTCCTTGGTTCATATGATACACAGGTTCATACCCGCTGTCAAGCAAAGGGCTTGACAGAAAAGCGGGGCGGTGTTATCCTATAGTTTAAAAGTTCTGAACCATGAAAGGAGGCGGCTTATGGTTTCCTCTTCTTCCTCCATGAAGCGGATGACCTTTGCCGCTACGCCTGAAATCAAGGCTTTGCTGGATCAAGCGAAAAAGGAGCTGTTTTATGATTGTACGCAATCCCAAATGATCCGGGCGCTGACGGCGGCGGGTTTACAGGCTTGGCGGCAAGAGCGGGCGGGCTCGCCGCCCGAACCGTGGCCATAGGCGGAAAGACAATTTTTTCATCTTCGCTTTTGGAAAAAGCGGGGGCAGAGCGTATTTGACTTATTGACGGCTTTCGGCGTATAATAGACCCTGATTATGGAGGTTGCGATATGGCAGAAATTATCGTCAATAAATTGAATAAATTCTATAACGATTTCCACCTGCTGAAAGAGCTCTCTTTTGAGATTTACGCCGGCCAGCGGGTGGGCATTGTGGGCCCCAACGGTTGCGGCAAAACCACCTTATTCAATATCCTGGCCGGCAAAGAAGGGTTCGACGACGGGGAATTGACCATTCGGGACGGCGCTCGAATCGCCCTGCTGGACCAGCTGCCCGAGTATCCGCTGGAGGTCACGGTCCGTCAGGTGCTGATGCAGGCCTTTGACGAGCTGGCTCAAATGGAGGGTCAGCTGCGTCAGCTGGAGCAGGCTCTGGCAAAAGAACCAAGCTCCCAGGACCTGGACCGATACGCTCGGCTGCAAACGGCCTTTGAAACGGCGGGAGGTTATGAGCTGAAGGTCAAATACGACCGAATGACCAACGGCCTGGATATCCCCCCCGCTATGCAGGAGCGGCCCTTTATGAGCCTTTCCGGCGGGGAAAAGACCCGAGTCAACCTGGCCCGGGTGATTCTGACGGATACCGATATCCTTTTGCTGGACGAGCCCACCAACCATCTGGATCTTCATTCCATTGAATGGCTGGAGGATTATCTCTCTTCCTTCAAAGGGGCGGTGTTGGTCGTCTCTCACGACCGGTATTTCCTGGACCGGGTGGCTCAGCGCATCCTGGAGCTGGAGGAGGGGCAGATTACCAGTTACCCGGGCAATTACAGCTATTATGTGGACCAAAAACAGCAACTGATCGAGCAGCTGGAAGCGGCCAAGCGCCGGCAGGACAAAGAAATCGCCCGGCTCAGCTTTACCGTGGAGCGGATGAAGGGCTGGGGCATGGGCAACGCCAAGCTGATGAAACGGGCCTTTGCCATGGAGCGCCGCCTTCAGCGGATTCAGCGAGTCAAAACCATCCGCCAAGAGCACAAAATGAAAAACCGCTTCAAGGAAGCGGGCCGTTCGGGGGACGAAGTTTACCAGCTGTCCGGTCTGCAAGCCGGCTATGAATTTCCCTTTCATCAACCATTTGACGCCGCCGTGCTGCGGGGGGAGCGCATCGCCGTCATCGGCGACAACGGCTGCGGCAAAACCACCTTAGTAAGCACGATATTGGGCCAAAAGAGCCCGTACGCCGGCCGGGTTTATCCCGGCGCCGGCCTGCGGCTGGGGTACCTGCCTCAGGTGGTGGAATTCGCCCGGCCGGACAGGACGATTTTGGATACCATGCTCTATGAAACCAATCTGGACGTCCAGGACAGCCGGGACAGGCTGGCGGCCTACGGCTTTAAGGGCGAAAGCGTTTTCAAAGAGGTGTATGTGCTGTCCGGCGGCGAAAAGGCTCGGCTCAAGCTGTGTATTTTTATGAACAGCGAGGTCAATACTTTGTTTTTGGACGAGCCCACCAACCACCTGGACATTCTGACCAAGGAATGGATTGAGGACGCCATTGACGATTTCAACGAAACGATGATCTTTGTCTCCCACGACCGGTATTTTATCAATCGGTTCGCCACGCGGATTTGGAGCTTTGAAAACGGGGAAATCGAGGATTATATCGGCACATACGAGGAGTATCAGCAGGCCCGGGCCCGCAGAGCCGCCCAGCGCCAGGGAGAGCCGCCGGAAAAAGCGCCTCCCAAGCCGGCGGCAAAGACCCAGAACCCCCGGCGGGACAGCCGGGAAGAGCGCCGCCGCCGCAGAGAGCTGGAGCGGCAGGTCGCCGCCGGCGAACAGCGGCTGGAGGAGCTGGATCTGTTGATGGCCCAATGCGGCAGCGACCATGTGCGCCTGGCGGAGCTTTTTGAAGAAAAAGAGCAATTGGAAAACCAGCTGTTGGATTTTTATGACCAGCAGGAAAAGCTGGATGCGGAAACGGAGGAAACCTGATGTCCGTGTTGCAAATTTCTCATTATTCGAAGGATTATAACGGCAAAAAGGCGGTAGAGGATCTGTCCCTGGACATTCAGGCCGGGGAAATCTACGGTTTTATCGGCCATAATGGGGCGGGAAAAACCACCACCATCAAAGCGGTGGCCGGCATTTTGCCCTTTACCCAGGGCGAGATTCTGGTAGACGGCGTTTCCGTCCGCCAGGACCCCATTGCCTGCAAGCGCAAAATCGCTTATATCCCAGATAACCCAGATCTTTATGAGTTTTTGTCTGGAATCAAATATTTGAATTTCATCGCCGATCTCTTCCGGGTGCCCAAAAAACAGCGGGAGGAGCGGATTCACCAGTATGCGGAGATTTTTGGCATGACGGGGGATCTGGGCAGCTCAATCGGCGCCTATTCCCACGGCATGAAACAAAAGCTCTCCCTGATCGCCGCCTTGATTCACGAGCCCAAGCTGATGCTGCTGGACGAACCCTTTGTGGGGCTGGACCCCAAGGCCGCCCACGACCTGAAGCAGATCATGCGGCGTTTGTGCGACGGAGGCGGGGCCATCTTCTTTTCCACCCATGTGCTGGAGGTTGCGGAAAAGCTGTGCGACAAGGTGGCGATTATCAAAAACGGAAAATTGGCGGCCAGCGGCCCCATGGACCAGGTCCGGGGCGACGAATCGTTGGAGCAGGTGTTTTTGGAGCTGGTGGACGATGAGAGAGCTTAGTTTATTGATTCGGCTGCGCCTGCGGGGCGCCTTGCAGATAAAAGGCCGCCGAGGCAAAAAAATCGCCGGGTGGAAAAAGGTTCTTTTTGCGTTGCTGATGGTTTATTTGGTCGGGGTAATGGCCTTCCTGTTCGGCGGTATGTCTTATGCGCTGGTTTCTCAGCTAAAGGACCTGGGCCTCTCTTGGCTGGCCCTGGCGCTGGGCGCCTTTCTGGCGGCGGCCTTGTGCTTTATCCTGACGGTGTTTTCCACGCAATCTCAAATTTTTCAGGCTCGTGACAACGATCAGCTTTTGTCCCTGCCGCTGACGGCGGGGCAGATCGCAGCCAGCCGCCTGCTCAGTATGCTGGCGCTGGAATATCTTTATAATTTCGTGGTGATGATTCCCACAGTCGGGGTCTATTGTTGGCTGATGCGGCCGGGCTGGGTTTTTTATCCCATGTTGCTGTTGCTGTCCTTGCTGCTGCCGTTGCTTCCCCTGTCTCTGGCTGGCGCCGTGGGCTATCTGTTTGCCCTGGTCAGCAGCCGCTTTGCCCGGCTGAAAAACCTGATTGTCATTTTGCTGTCCGTCGGCGCCTTTTGCTTGTATTTTTATTTCTGCATGAACCTGAACCAATATATGTTCCTGCTGCTGCAAAGAGGGGAGAGCTTAGCGGGAGTGTTCCGCAAATCCCTGCCGCCCTTTTATCATTTTGCGGCGGCGCTGGAGCAAGGCGCTTGGGGCTCCTTTGTGATTTGCGCCCTATGGAGCGTCGTTCCGGCGGCGCTGCTCTATTTCTTGCTGGCCAAGGGCTTTTTCCGGGTAGGGTCCGCTTCTGGGGTCAAAACCCCTTATAAGCGCCGCCCCCTGCGGGAAAGCAGCCCCTGGGCCGCTGTGTTGAAAAAAGAGGCCGCTCGGCTGGTTTCCATGCCGACCTATCTGTTCAACAGCTCTGTGGGCGCCTTTTTGATGGTGATTTTGGCGGCGATGGCGGCGTTGAAGGGAGAGGGCGTCGTTTCGCTGATGGCGATGGATCTGCCTGCCGAAGCGTCGGCGGCCCTGGAGGGCCTGTTATCCCAGCTGCTGACGGCCGCCCTGTGTTTTTGCTCCCTGATGATCTGCACCACCGCTCCCAGCGTTTCTTTGGAGGGGGATAAACTGTGGATTATGCGCAGCAGCCCCATCGCCCCCCGGCAGGTCTTTGCCGGCAAGCTGGCCTTAGATCTAGCGCTGCTCTTTCCCTCTGTCGCCGTCAGCGCCGTTATATTGTCTCTGTCCCTGCCCTTGCGTTGGGCGGATATCGCTTGTCTGACGGCTGCGCCGCTGTGCTTTGGTCTGTTTATGGCGCTGGTCGGGCTTTATGCCAACCTGTGTTTGCCTCGCTTCGATTATGCCAGCGATACCGCGGTAGTCAAGCAAAGCGCCAGCGTGATGGTTTCCACTCTCGGGGGCATGGGCTTGCTGGCTTTGTTCATTGGAGGATATCTCCTGTTGGGCCGGAAGTTCCTGAGCTATTATCAGTTCTGCGGGGCCTCCTGTCTGATTTTGTCGGCTGCCTGCGGGTTGCTTTGGCGGCTGATCTGCACGGACGGCGTCCGGCGATATGAGGAATTTTAAGCGCCGTCTTATCGCCTCTGCTGGGGGCTGATTCAAAAAACTCCCCCGCGAATTTTAATTTCGCGGGGGAGTCCTTGCAAGCGCGGTTATTTTTTGTCGACGTTCGTATTGCTATTGTTGTTCGTATTGCTGTTATTATCGTTGTCCGTCCGGTCGTTGTCCAAGGCGTCGTCAACGGCGTCCAAGCCGTTTTCCGCGGCGTCTTCCACAGAATCCAGCACGTCCTTTCCGGCATCCTTCAGGTTGGAGCCGGCGTCCTTCAGATCCTGGCCGGGGTTGTTGGCGTCGTTTTTGCTGGAGCAGGCGCCGGCCGACAGCAGCAGAGCCGCGGCCGCAATGAAAGACAAAAATCGTTTGTTCATCAGAGCACATTCCTTTCCTCTGCGGCTGCGCCGCGTTATTTCTGATTTTCCATCACCCAGCGCATCTCTTCTTCCACGCTTTCGTCGTTCGGCACGGGAGCGCCGGTGTCCGGGCGGCGCCCGTCCCGCCGCATACCGGCGTGGGTGTATTCTGTGCGCGCAGGCGCGGGGCCTTTCCGTTTGCCGGGGGAGGTTTCATCCTGTTTTTTCATGGCGGAAAAAACTCCTTTTGCACAGTAGTATTTGGGGATAAAAGGCGTATACTATCGTTGCCAGCCAGTCTGCCGCCTGCCGGCAAGCGGGGACGATACCGCTATTGTGCCCGGCGGGCGGCGGACTATGTAAAAAAATATTTGACAAACCGGCGGACCGGTGATATACTAAAAGTCGCTAATGTGAATATTCTGGAATGAACGATTGTACTCACATCTTTTTGTAAGTCATTGTCCGTATTCATGATGATTTACAAAAAGACGTGAGTCTTTTTTTCAGCAATACGCACTAATCTATATATGGAGGTACCATTATGACCGGTACAGTGAAATGGTTCAACGAGGAAAAGGGCTATGGCTTCCTGTCTTGCGACGAGGGCGGCGACGACGTGTTTGTGCATTTCTCCGCCATCCAGGCTGAAGGCTTCCGCACTCTGCGGGAGGGCCAGAAGGTCAGCTTCGACGTGGAGCCCGATCCCAAGAACAGCGAAAAGCTGCGGGCCGCCAACGTTGTAACCCTGTAAGCTACGCAACGTTAGGCATAAAACGCGCCTCCTCGGCAAAGAGGGGCGCGTTTTTTGTTTATCACGCCTGTTTTGGGAGGAAAAGACCTGAAAATCTGGTAGGAACCGCCGGGGAGCACTTGCAAGCCGCCGGTCTTTCGTCTATAATATAAGAGACTGTGAGAAAAGCGGAAAGAAGACGCGTTTTATCCGAGGCTTCGGCAGAGGTTTCCTTTTGTCGGTCGTATCGCATAGCAAGCGGTTGATTTGAGAGAAAGGGTTCGCAAATCGAAATTTTTTGGGAGAGTTGGGCCATACCATGGCAGAGACAAAAGAGCGGGTCTTCGGTTGGGAGAAGCGGGTCTGTTTGCCTTTGAACTCCATATCGGCAGACGGGGGACTTTATTATTTTGACCAAAACAGTCTGTAAACAGTATCCGGGCGGTTTGTTTGTGAATGGAAGAAAAACCCATTGAATATCAGGTAAAGGAATATAAAACGTATGCTGGAAAAGCTGAAACTTGTGGAAGAAAAATTGATGGAAATCGAAAAGGCGCTGGCCGCGGAAGACCTGTATTCCGACCCGGCTGCGGCGGCTAAGCTGCTGAAGGAGCAGAAGGAGCTGACGCCGGTGGTGGAGGCTTACCGGGCCTACCGCCGGGCAGAGCGGGATATGGCGGACGCTCAGGAGCTGATGGGAGGAGACGACCTGGAAATGCGGGAGCTGGCCCAGGCGGAATATGAGGACGCCAAGGAGCGCTTGGCTCAGTTGGAGCAGGATATCAAAATACTGCTGCTGCCCAAGGACGAAAACGACGACAAAAACGTCATTGTGGAAATCCGCGGCGGCGTCGGCGGCGAAGAGGCGGCCCTTTTCGCCCACTCTTTATACCGGATGTATTCCATGTATGCCGAAAGCAAGCGATATGCCATCGAGGTGCTGAGCCTCAACGAAACCGAGCTGGGCGGCGTCAAGGAAATCAGCTTCGAGGTCCGGGGGTTGGGCGCCTGGGCCCGGTTCAAATACGAAAGCGGAACCCACCGGGTTCAGCGCGTGCCTGAGACAGAATCCTCCGGCCGCATCCACACCTCGGCGGCTACGGTGGCGGTGCTGCCTGAAGCCGAGGAGGTGGAGGTGCAGATCGATCCGGCCGATTTGCAGATCGATACCTACCGTTCCGGCGGCGCCGGCGGACAGCACGTCAACAAGACGGAATCCGCCATCCGCATCACGCATCTGCCCACTGGACTGGTGGTGGAATGCCAGGACGAGCGCAGCCAGCACAAAAACAAGGATCGGGCCATGAAAATCCTGCGGACCAAGCTCTATGAAATGCAGCAGGAAGCGCTGGACAAGGAGCGGGCCAGCGAGCGCCGCAGTCAGGTGGGCTCTGGCGACCGCAGCGAGCGAGTGCGCACATATAATTATCCCCAGGGCCGGGTGACGGACCACCGCATCGGCCTAACGCTCCACCGGTTGGACGCCGTGCTCAACGGCGATTTGGATGAGATTATCGACGCGCTTACCGCCGCCGACCAGGCGGAAAAACTGAGAGCCGGGGGCGACGGCGCGGCGGCCATGTGACGAGCTTTGGCGACGTTTTTTGCCTTTGGCAATGGCCGGAGCGGGTTCTTTGATGGAAAATCAGAACGATTTGAAACAATAAAAGAGGGATTCCAATGAATCTTTGGCACAATATCGAACCGGACAGAGTGAAGCCGGAGGAGTTTTTGGCGGTGATTGAAATTCCTTCCGGCAGCAAAAAAAAATATGAGCTGGACAAGGCCACCGGCCATTTGCGCCTGGACCGCATTCTCTATACCTCCACCCAGTATCCGGCCAATTATGGCTTTATCCCCCGGACCTACGCCGCCGACGGCGACCCCCTGGACGTGCTGGTGATTTGCAGCGAGCCGCTGGATCCATTGGTGGAGGTGGAATGCTACCCCATCGGCGCGGTGCGCATGATGGACGAGCAGCAAAACGACGACAAAATCATCGCCATCCCCCTTCAGGACCCTACCTGGAATTATTATAAAGATTTGGATCAGCTGCCGCCTCATATCCTCAACCAGATTGTGAATTTTTTTGAGGTCTATAAAACGCTGGAACACAAAAGCACCGCCTTGTGCAGCCGCCAAAACAGGCAGGCGGCTATAGACGTGATCCGGCAGGCGATGGAGCAATACGAACGCCATTTTTGCGGCCGGATGGAATGAAACGCCCTGCGCCGCGGGAGGCGCGCAGAATAAAGGAGCTGATAGAATATGGAAACATTGATGCTGAACGCATATGATAAGGAAGATATCCGCCGGGCGGGAGAATTGCTGCGCCAGGGCGGCGTGGTGGCTATCCCCACGGAAACGGTATACGGCCTTGCGGCGGACGCCACCAGCAGCACGGCGGTGGAACGAATTTTCCAGGCCAAGGGCCGCCCCCAGGACAACCCGATGATCGTACACATCGCCTCCATGGAGGATCTGCCTCCTTTGGTGGAGCAGGTTCCGCCGGCGGCGGAAAAGCTGGCTCGTCTGTTTTGGCCTGGGCCGCTGACCATGATTTTCCGCAAAAGCGGCCGGGTGCCGGAAATCGTCACCGCTGGGCTGGACACCGTGGCTGTGCGGATGCCCCAGCATCCCTCCGCCCGGGCGGTGATCGAGGCGGCTCAAGCTCCTCTGGCCGCTCCTTCGGCCAATCGGTCCGGCAAGCCCAGCCCCACAGAAGCCCGCCATGTGATGGCGGATATGAAGGGCTTGATTGAGGCTGTTGTAGACGGCGGCGAATGCGAGGTGGGGGTGGAATCCACCGTGGTGGACGTAACAGGCCCTGTGGCCCGCGTGCTGCGCCCCGGCGCCGTCACTCCCGAGCAAATCCGCCAAGCTCTGGGGCGAGTGGAGGTGGACGACGCCGTCTTCCACAAAGTGGACGAAAGCCAGCCGGTGCGTTCGCCAGGGATGAAATACCGCCACTATGCGCCTCGCGCGCCGTTGACTCTGTTTGTGGGCGCGCCGGATGTGACGGCTCGGGCCATTGAGCAGGAAATGCAGCCTCACGACGCTGTGCTCTGCTTCGACGAATACCACGATTTTTACGACGACGAAAAAGGGCCTGTGCGCACTTACGGCCCCTCCAGCGATAAGCAGGCCCAGGCTCATCAGCTGTTTGCCGCTCTGCGGGAGCTGGACGAAACCTCTTGCCAGCGCATTCTGGCTCAAGCGCCCCGCCCCTTTGGCGAGGGCCTGGCGGTGAGCAACCGCATCCAGAAGGCCGCCGGTTTCCAGGCCGTTCGCCCGGCGAAAGCCATGGTGGTGGGCGTCACCGGCACTTCCGGCAGCGGCAAGAGCAGCGTGGGCGCCTGTTTGCGGGAGATGGGCTGGCAAATTATCGACGCAGACTTGGTGTATCATCAGCTGCTGATGCTGGACCGCAACCTGACCGGCACTGTGCTGAATCAATTTCCCGAGGTGGCCGGCGCCGACGGCAATGTGGACCGCAAGGCCCTGGGAGAGATTGTGTTTGAAGACCGTTCCGCCATGCGGCGGCTCAACGCCATCACCCATCCGGCGGTCAAGCGGGAGATTCTGCGCCGCATTCGGGTGCTGACCAGCCAGGGCTGCCGCCGTATCGGCTTGGACGTGCCGCTGCTCTATGAAAGCGGCCTGGACCATGTGTGCGATTTTGTCATCGGCGTGGTGGCGCCGGAGCCCGCTCGGGAGGAGCGGATTGTTCGGCGAGACGGCATCAGCCCCGAGCAGGCTCGCATTCGTCTGGCCGCCCAGCCTGATCGGGAGTTTTACGAGGCCCTGTGCGACGTGCTGATTGAAAACGACGGCGACCGCCAGGCGCTGCGCCAAAGCCTGGAGCAGGAGATGGCCCAAGCCATGAAAGAAACAGAATAACGCGGAATAAAACCAGACGCCCCTGCGCAAACTGAGCGCAGGGGTGTTTTTTTGAACACGCGACATGATGAAAACAAGGCAAATTTCCAGATTGACGAAGAAAAGCTGAACTGCGGCGAAAACCCGAGCGGCCAAGAAAACCCAGATCGTCAAAGCAGCCAGGAGCAAAGCGAAGAAGAGCTGGAGCAAATCCGCCAGATGGGCTCGCTGACCATGGAGAGCAAGGAGAAAAAATCCTCCATCCATTGTCTGACCATTGTGGGCCAGGTGGAGGGGCATATGTTGCTGCCGCCTCAGAACAAAACCACCAAATATGAGCACGTCATGCCCCAGCTGGCGGCTATCGAAGAAACGGACGACATCGACGGCCTGTTGATTTTGCTAAATACAGTGGGAGGCGATGTGGAAGCCGGGCTGGCCATTGCGGAGCTGATTGCCGGCATGAAAAAGCCCACCGTTTCCCTGGTGCTGGGGGGCGGACATTCCATCGGCGTGCCGCTGGCAGTTTCCGCCCGGCGCAGTTTTATCGCGCCCACCGCTTCCATGACCATCCATCCCGTGCGCCTCAGCGGCACGGTGATAGGCGTGCCTCAAACCATGACCTATTTTGAAAAAATTCAGGAGCGGATCATCGATTTTGTGGTGGCCAACAGCCATGTGAAAGCCAAGGAATTCCGCCGCTTGATGCTAAAAACCGGGGAGTTGACCACCGACGTGGGCAGCGTGGTTTACGGTAAGGACGCGGTGGATATCGGCTTAATCGACAGTCTGGGCAGCCTCAGCGACGCCCTAGACTGTCTTCACGCCATGATTGACGCAGAAAAGAAGGGAAAGGAGACTTGCCATGCTGCACACCGTTGTGCCGATGGAACAGATCTTTCTCGCTGAGCCGCTGGATTGCCCCGGCGGGCGCGCTGCGGGTTCGGGCGGCGTTTCCGCCGCTCCCGCCGCCTTTTATTGCATGGGGCTGAAGGCGGAGGCCGCTTTGGGCGGCGCTATGGTCCGGCTGGATTATCGCACCGCCACAGGAGCCTTCCCCTGCTAACGCAGGGGGAGGCTTTTTGCCGTCTGTCCGGCTTGCAAAAAGGGGGGAAATTGCGTATAATGAGGGCAACAGAAAATTGACGAAAAAGGACGATGAAGATGTATCAAAAGCGAATCAATGAATATGGTATCACCGTGGGGCGGCTGCCGCGGGGGTCCCGAAACAAAATTACCGACGTGGCCGGCGTGTTGGTTGGCCACAAAACCATTGACAACGAACAGAATAAAACCGGCGTCACAGTCATTGTGCCGGCGCCCGGCAACGTTTACGACCAAAAGCTGCCGGCGGCGGCTTTTGTTTGGAATGGATATGGAAAAACAGCCGGTTTGATGCAGATTGACGAATTGGGCGTGCTGGAAACGCCCATCGCCCTGACCAACACCATGAATGTGGGCTTGGTGTGGGATGGTTTGGTCGAATACGCCGCCCGGCAGTGCGCCCAGGACGGGATTGAGCTGTACAGCCTGAACCCAGTGGTGGGCGAATGCAACGACAGCCGCATTAACAATATCCTCCATCGAGCAGTGCAGCCGGAACACGTATTGGAGGCCATTGAATCTGCCTCGGCGGATTTTGAAGAAGGCGCCGTGGGCGCCGGTCGGGGCACGATCTGCCATGGACTCAAGGGCGGCGTGGGTTCCGCCTCTCGCGTGGTGATGCTGGACGGCAAAAAATATACTCTGGGCGTGTTGGCGCAGAGCAATCACGGCAAGCTGGAGGATCTGACAGTGGATGGAATGCGCTTGGGCGAGGGCCTGGCCGTCCGAGACTTGGGCGTGACGGCCAACCGGGGCAGCACAATCATTGTCATGGCTACAGACCTGCCTTGCAGCCCTCGGCAGCTGGGTCGCATTCTCCGCCGGGCCAGCGTGGGCCTGGCTCGTCTGGGCAGCTATGTGGCCCACGGCAGCGGCGAGGTGATGATCGGTTTTACCACGGCCCGCCGCATTCCCAACCGGCCCACCTCCGATATCCTGCCTAGCCAAGAGATGAATGAAATCCGAATAGACTTGGCTTTCCGCGCCATTGCCGAGGCTACGGAGGAGGCGGTGCTCAACAGCATGGTCTGCGCCGAGCCTTGTCCCCGGCTGGATGGGGAAACGGTCCATAGTCTAAAGGAATTTCTATAGTCGGCGCGGCTGGCCGGAAACAACGAGGCCCAGGGCCTTTGGTTGCGAAGGTCAAAGGCAGCGGGTTGTTTTGCGCAAATTCAAGAAGGGAGACGACTGGTGAAACAAAGAAAAGTCAATGGGGTTGGAGGAAAATTTCTGCTTGTCGCTTTGGGGCTGTTGCCGGCTGTTGCGGGGCGGTTGATGAACTGGTATTTTATGCGCGCCGGTTCTGCTCAGTATTTTATGCCCATTTCGGCGGCTTTCCTGATTTTCTGGGGCTTGCTGGCTTTCGCAGTTTCTCCCTTGGCCAAACATGCGAAAGAAGCGGCGCTTCTGCTGAATGCCGCCGCCACAATCGATTTGCTGTTGTTGGGGATTCAGGAAATCATTTTAGGATCCTATTGGCCCAACTGGTTTGGCGCTTGGACGCAGCTTTTTCTGTTGCCGCCTTTGCCTGTCGGCTCTGCGCTGGCTTTTTGGAGTCGTCGAATGTTTCCTTCTTACCTTGCCTCAGTTGCTTTTATGCTGCTCATTTCCTGGCTGGGCGCCAAGGGGAGAAGACGGTAAGCTTCATAAAAAAATTGGCGCGGTAGACCAATGATCTGCCGCGTTCGTTTGTTTATTGCTGGAGGATTTATTTTATGGAAATTGATTCAATCCGCCAGGAGTCCTAGGAAAATCGCTCGATTTTATGGGGACGGCCGTCCGGACCCATCAGAGCTACGGAGCAGCCGGCCGCCCACGCCGCCTGGGCGGCATGGATGGAATCCTCAAAAACCAGGCAATCCGTCGGGGCTATCCCCATTCGGCGGGCGGCTAGCAGAAAAATTTCCGGCTGGGCTTTGGTCAAGCCGGTGTTTTCCGGGGTGAGGACGGCGGCGAAATGATTTTCCAGGCCGCAGCGGACCAAAGCGGACCGCACATGGCTTTCATGGCCGGCGGTGACGATGGCGGCCGGCGTCCCGCGTTCGGCCAACCGAGGCAGGTATTCCAGCGCCCAGCCGAAGGGTTGGATTTGCTGGGCGTAGGCTTGCGCCGTCATATCCAACATCCGCTCCATCAGCCGGTCCGCGCTTTCTGCCAGGCCGAAGCGGCGGCGGAAATGCTCGCAGGCTTGGCGGATGGTCATCGCTTCCACCTCCCGGGCGATATCCGGCGGCGGTTCCACGCCGAAAGCCCGCAGAAAATCGTGGTCCAGCTGGGTCCAGACCCACATGGAATCGAATAAAGTGCCGTCGAAATCAAAAATCGCGGCTTGGGGAATCGGGAAATCTTTCATAATAGCCTCCAAACGGAGAGTTTGCGCACAATTCAACAAAAAGGATATGCGTCGGCATATCCTTTTTTGCGGTGTTTGGTTTAGTTTGCGTCTTCGCCGACGCCAACCTGGTCGCCCAGCACCATACGCAGTCCTTTGGAAAAGTTTTGGGCCTGAGCGGTGTGGCTTTCCAATTCTTCTTGAAGAGCCAGCGCTTTTTCCAGATTGCTTTCGTCTTTCGCGGCTTCGGCGATGGCCGCCGTCAAACGCAGCACCTCGCCGGAGGAAACGGCGCCGCTGCTGATCAGCTCGTGGGCCTCGGCATAGACTTCCGGCGGCTCTAAATCGATGAAACGGGTGTAAAGGGGCGGCATTTTTTCCACTAAGCCCATGGCCTGGTCCATTTTGTTTTCACGGATTTGCTTTTGCTCCTCCGTCTCCGACGGGGCGCTGACGGCTTCGTCTAACTTGATGGAGGCTTCGTTGCTGGCCTGCATCAGCTCGTCGTAATATTGCTGGCAGACGGCTTCATATTCCTCCTTGGTCAGCGGGCCCTCATGGTCTGGCAGCGCAGGCTTGTCCTGGGTTGGGTCTTCTGTCTGATCGGTTTGCTCCGGTTGCTCCGGTTGTTGATTGCAGCCCCACAGGCCCAGCAGAAGCAAGGCTGCCAGCAGGCCGGCGACGAAACGCCGGCCGGCGGATTTGCGATACATATCGTCCATGAAACGAAATCTCCTTCTGATTGCCCAAGCCGCCAGGCGGATTGAGCAGGTTTCGGTGAAACGGCGTTGGTTCCGCAGCCCCGGCCTGATCCAGCCGGTGGACGGCGCGGCGCTTTCTGATAGTTTACCACAGGAAGGTCGATTTTTCAACCACATCCCCAAAACAGAAAAGTAAAAAGTTCTTGACATTCTTACGGAAAGGTTCTATCCTATCCATAGAAAGAATCTTTGGCTTTTTGGAGGGAAACGATGAAAGGGATTTTACAAAATATGGGCTTTGGCAAAGCGGACGAAATGCAGCGGCTGATTCTGCTCAAAGCCCAGCGAAACGGCTATGTCTTTTTGGCTTTGGCCTTGCTCGGTTGGTCTCTCTGGGAGAGTTATGGGGTTTATGCCCGGCAGGAGCCTCTCAATGTAACGCCTTGTGGTTTGCTGATAGGAGCGGTGTTGATTCAGTCCTTTTCTCAGATTGTTCTGACGCGCCGCGCAACAGAGGGCGACGAGGAATCCAGCAAGACAGGGCGTCTTATCGCCTCGGTTCTGCTGATTTGCGCCACGGCGGCGGCCGCGGCGGCAGGCGCCGCTTTTCTTCTGGCAGCCCGCTCATGAAAAACCGCATCAAAGAGCGGCGCAAGGCCATAGGATATCGTCAGCAGGATTTGGCCGAGGCTTTGGGCGTTTCTCGGCAGACCATTGTCGCCATTGAGAATGACAAATACAACCCCACCTTAGAGCTGGCCATGCGGTTGGCCCGTTATCTGGGAATTCCAGTGGAGGAGCTTTTTCAGCTGGAATAAAACGAAAGATAAAACCAGCCCCGACGGCGCGCCGTCGGGGCTGGTTGGCGTTACAATCAATACCGCTCCAGCAAATCCTGCTTGATTTTCCACAGCTTGGGGGAGAGGTCTACAATATAGGAATGGGGATTTTCAAAACGGGCGACTTCCGGCCACAGCAAGTCGACCTGCTGGCGACAGAAATCTCGGGTTTGGGAAATGGGCCGGTTTTCATAGAGGCAGCGGCCTCCCTGGAACAGGGGTTTGAGCAGGGGGACGGCCTGATAGTCGGTCAGAGTTTTCTTTTTCCAGGTGTACACCGGGTCAAAAATGGTATAGGGCTCGCCTTGGGGAATGGCCTCGTCGTGAAGGGCTACCACGTCGGCGGAGGCCAGGCCGGTTTCCTTGTCATAAAACCGCCAGACCTGCTTGAAATGGGGTGTGGTGATTTTTTCCACATTTTCGCTGATTTTGATTTTGGGGATGATGCCGCCCTGGCCGTCTTCAATGGCGGCCAGCTTGTATACGCCGCCAAAAATGGGGGCGCTGCGGGAGGTGATTAACCGTTCGCCGATGCCAAAGGTATCAATTTGGGCGCCCTGCTGAATCAGGTCACGGATCAAAAATTCGTCCATGGAGTTGGAAACCACGATTTTGCAGTCCGTCAGGCCCTCTTCGTCCAGCTTGGCGCGGATTTGCTTGCTCACATAGGCGATATCGCCGCTGTCGATGCGCACGCCCTTCAGCCGGCAGCCCATGGGCTCCAGCACCTCTTTGGCCACGCATATGGCGTTGGGCAGGCCGTGTTTCATGACGCTGTAGGTATCGATAAGCAGCGTGCAGTCCTGGGGATAGATTTCGGCATAGGTCTTAAACGCCTCATATTCGCTGCTGAACATCTGCACCCAGCTGTGGGCCATCGTGCCGGCGGCGGGCACGCCGTAATCTCGGTCGGTCATCACGCAGGCTGTGCCGGCGCAGCCGCCGATATAGGCGGCTCGAGCGCCCAGCACGGCGCCGTCCGCCCCTTGGGCCCGGCGAGAGCCGAACTCCAGCACAGCCCGGCCGTCGGCGGCCCGGACCATTCGGTTGGCCTTGGTGGCGATGAGGCTTTGGTGGTTGATGGTCAGCAGCACCATGGTTTCAATAAATTGGGCCTGAGCCACCGGCCCCCGCACCACCACAATGGGCTCGCCGGGGAAAATGGGCATTCCCTCTTCCACACACCACACGTCGCAGGAAAACTGGAAATCTGCCAAATAATCTAAAAATTCTTGGCAGAAGCAGCCCTTGCTTTTCAGATAGGCGATGTCTTCCGGGCGGAAATGAAGGTTGCGCAGATAGTCTACCAGCTGCTCCACGCCGGCCATAATCGCATAACCGGCGTTATCTGGCACATTGCGGTAAAACATATCAAAATAAGCGACGGTATCCCCTACCCCCTTTTGGTAATAGCCGTTGGCCATTGTGAATTCATAGAAGTCGGTGAGCATGGTCAAATTCTTGTTCAGATTCAAAAAAACCACCCGCATTTCGTCAAAGTTTTAACGTTTTTTCTTCAAAACAGAGCAAAAACGCCTTTTTTCATCGAGATTTCTGCTCGTCTCTATCATATCGGTTTCTGACGGAAGTGTCAACGATAATCCGAGCAAAAGGAGAAAGGAAAAAAACATCTTGACGGCAAGGAAAATGCACTATAAAATGACAAAGACGCCCATTTGAGGCGAAGAAGCCGCGGGAGAAGGGGCAGAGGGGGAGGAGCATGAACAGCAATACTGGTAGCTTAGAGATGATCAAGCGGATCAATCGGCAGCTGATATTGGACAAAATCAAAAAAGAGCAGCCTGTTAGCCGGGCTTGGTTGGCCCGGGAGCTGGCGCTGAGCAAAACCACGGTAAGCGCCATCTGCGACGAGCTGCTGGCCAGCCGAATGATTGTGGACCTGGGGGAAAAGGGGCCGAAAAAAGGCAGCGGTCGGCCGGCGAAGATGCTGGGCTTCAACCCGCTTTCCGCCTATGGTCTGGGCGTCGATCTACATCCAGATAGAGCCCTGGCCGCAGTTGCCGATCTGGAGGGGCGCATTCTGTACCGTATGCAGGCTCCTGCTTCCGAAGAAGCGGAGCAGATTGCCGCTTTGGCCTGGCGCTGCGCACAGGCGGCCGGCATTTCCATGGAAGACGTGGCGGCTCTGGGAGTCAGCGTGCCTGGCGTCGTCAACAAAAAAGGGACAGTCGTCCGAGCCAACTGCTTGGGGTGGCGGAATTATGATCTGCAAGGCGCCTTGGCGGAGCGCCTTCCCTGTCGGATTGCAGTGAATAACGAGGCAAACTGCGCCGCTTTGGGCGAGCGTTGGCGAGGAGCGGCCATGCAGACGGACAATCTGCTCTACATCGCCCTGGGCGAGGGGGTGGGCGGCGCCGTCATTTCGGAGGGCAGCTTGATTTACGGCGCCTGTAACCGAGCGGGAGAGATTGGTTATCTGCTGAGCGGGCAAGAAGCGGCCCAGGGCCTGCACAACGAATTGGGCCAACCGGGGGTTTTTGAACACAAGCTGATGGGCCTGCTTCAGAGCGGCGGTTTGGGGCCGGAACAGGCTGTGGTCGCTTATGTACGGGGAGAAGAGCCGGCTCACAGCATGATCCAGCAATTTATTCAGTTCCTGTCTTGGGCTGTCGCCAATTTAGTCTGTCTTCTCAATCCAGAGATTGTGGTGATCGGCGGAGCCGCGGCCCAGCATCTGGGGCCGGTGCTGCCGGCTATTCGGGCGGTGACGACCAGCCTAACGCCGGTGCGGACCCATGTGACGTTGGGAACCTTGGGGCCTTGGGCTTCGGTCGTCGGCGCCGTAGCTGGCGCTCTGGGAGGTTCCGCCGCAGCCCGGCCGCAAGGTCCGATGGCGGGCGAATAAAAATCTCTCAATCAATCCAAGTTTTGAATCTGTTTTTTTGGAGGGGCGCATCGATGGCGAATATTGCGGCGAAAATAGAAGAGATGATGGACGAACCCTGTTACTTGATTGATATCTTTCCATATACTGTTCCAAAAACGCCGGATGGACGATATTTTGCGGTGGAAGAATATTTTCAACAAAACAGAAGGGAATGGAACGAGAAATTCGGCCGGCTCCTACTTAAATTATATTGCTATTACGATTTTTGGGTTTCATCCGGAGAGGAATCCGCAGAAAACCCCCAGCCAGATTTGCTTGCTCAATGGATCGGCCGTTGTTTGGAAGGGCGGCGGGATTCGCTCCATATCGTCCTGCCTCAGTGCAATTCAATGATTGTCTTGAGCGGCGACGATCTTTACATGAGCCTGTATCATCCCGAGCCGCGGCTGAAGGGATTGATTGCGCAATTAGCCGGGGCAGAGGGGCTTTTCTTTTATCCAGCGCCGGAAACGCCAGGGCGCATGGAAAGCGAAAAACCGCGCTGTTTTTGACAAGAAGAAAATAGGAGGAGAACGCAAATGTCCATGATCGGGGCGTTCGGGTTGTGCGCAGAGGAAAAGTATTTGGCTTTGACGGCGGCCGCCAAGGGCGGCGAAACGGAAAGGGCAGAGAAGCTGATTCAGGAGCTTTGCGGAGAATGGCAGGCGTCTGCGCCTCAAATGAAAAACGATCTATGCGCCGGCGAAGCGTTTATCGCGTTGTTTCATTATTTGAAGGCGGCGTTTGGGTTGGACCTTCGGCAGGAAGCAGGCCCTCAAGGGGCGGAGGCGCTCTGGCGCAGTCAGACGGGCGATTTTGATATCATCGCCTTTTCCAAGCGGAATAGAGCGCAAATCTTATCGCTGGCGGAGAGGACGAACCCAGCGGAGATCGATCGGTTTGTCTGCGATTTTTTTGAGAGCGATTATGGCGACGCAGGCCGGCTGGCTTGGGACGTTCTTTTGAGCAATCTCCGAAGACTGAAAAACGGAGAAACCCTTGTCTGGCGCTTGTATTGACGGGGCCTTGAACTGGGGAAAATTACAAGGATTGTCTCCGTTGACTTTTTGCCGGCGGTTCTATATAATAGATATCGATTCGCGGGCATGGCGGAATTGGCAGACGCGCCAGATTTAGGTTCTGGTGTCTTCGACGTGCAGGTTCAAGTCCTGTTGCCCGCACCATAAAAGCGAAACGGTATAGATGTCACTGGCGAAAAGCCAGTGACATCAAGGCTTAATAGTGACAAGTAACTATTCGCCGCAGAGGGCGGCGTGACCGAGTGTCACGCCGTCTTTCTGCGTCCATAGGTAGTTTGCGTAATTACAGGTTCGCTGATTTCCGGTACTTCCACTTCCTCCAGGAAGTTGAAAACGATCTTGACCTTCTGCGTCCGCTTTCCGTTGACCTTTTCCGGGGCGTAGACGATGATCTGCTTGATGAACTCGTTCACGATGGTGGTTGTCAGCTCCGGGATGTCCACGTACTTTTCCAGCAGGGCAAGGAACTGGTCAACATTGTCCTCCATTTCCTCGCGGGTCGCAACCCAGTCCTCAAGACCGATGACCTCGTTATTGAGCGCCGCCTGCTCCGCCTCATAGCCCTCCAGCATCTTCTGGTAACGCTCTTGGCTTAGATCGCCGAGTACCATGTCCTCATAGATACGGGTGATGAGCTTGTCGATGTCCGCCAGCTGCTTCTTTGCTTTCTCCAGCCGCCGCTTGTCCTCCCGGATGGACTTCTCCTGTTCCTCCCTCCGGCACATCAGCCATTCCTCTTGAAAACCCTCCACATCGGCCCGGATATACTCTGTCACGGCCCGGATACGCTCCAGAACCACATCCCGCAGAACGTCCTCCCGGATATAGTGCGCCGAACAGGTTCCCCGCCCGCTTTTGTACTTGGCACAGACGTAGTGATCCTGTCTACCCTCAAAGTTCTTACAGGTGGCGAAGTGGAGCTTGCTTCCGCAGTCGGCGCAGACCACCAAACCGGAGAACAGTCCCTGCCGCTCCGCCTTGGTCATGCGGCGCTTGTGCTGGCGAAGCTCCTGCACCCTGTCCCACTGCTCCTGCGTGATAATGGCCTCCTGCGCTCCAGGCAAAATGAACATATTCTCCAAGGCGTTGGGGATGCGCTTCTTGAGCTTATAGGACTTGGAGTAGGTCTTGAAATTGCAGATGCAGCCAGTGTACTCCATCCGTTCCAGGATACCGGCAACAGACTGTTCTACCCAGTGGCAGGGACGCTCCGGCATGGGCTTGCCCTTGCGCTGGGCGTAGAGTGCCTTGGTAGTCAGCACACCATCCGCTTCCAGAATTCGGGCAATCTGGCTCGGCCCCTTTCCGGCAATCGCCAGGTCAAAGATACGCTTGACCACCGGGGCGGCATCCTCGTCCAGAATCCAGTGGTCTTTGTCCTGCGGGTCAGACCGGTAGCCATAGGGCGGCTTGCCCAGGTGCTTGCCGCTGGTGCCACGGGTTTTCATCACAGAACGAACCTTTTTGCTGGTATCTTTGGCGTAAAAATCGTTGAACACAGGTTATTGGGGAAAGGGAAAGCAAACAGGCAAAAATCCAGTATTCATGCGGGTTTGCGGCGAGATGGCTCTCAAAAGCTAACCTCACAAAAGACAGATTATTGCACAATCACATATCGTTTCTAAGGGAGAATGTTGATTCCGGTCACATTCTCCCTTTTTTCATACCAAGAAACGAGGTGATTATCTTGAACACGCAAATCATCGCCATCGCCAACCAAAAGGGAGGTGTGGGCAAGACCACAACCTGTGCCAACTTAGGGAT
>CAJTUM010000022.1 GCA_910579575.1 uncultured Eubacteriales bacterium
GCGGAGGCGCCTTTGGGGCGGTAGCAATCCGCCCGCTCCACCACGGTTTTCAGCAGGGCGTTTTTCTCGTTGATATCCTCTGTGGCTTCATAGCACGCCAGCACATGGTCCAGCCGCTGGAGCAGCTGTTGGCGGAAGGCGGTTTGACCCTGCCGGCGGCGGGCGGCCTTTAGCTGGCTTTCCAGAGCCTGCTTGCGCTGGGCCAGCTGCCGGTTTCGGGTTTGAAAGAGGTCGATGGTATAAACCTTCTGCTCCAACAAATCGTAAAGGCGGTCTTGCTGGGCCTGGAGAGTTTGCAGCTCTTTTTCCAAACCCGCGGTCAAATCGGGCTGCTGGGGAAGGGGCTCGCGGGCCTGGCCGCTCCGCAGCCGGCTGACGGTCTCGGCCAGGCTTTCCAATAGGGCTTGTTCCACCAGGTCCAGCCGAATGGATTTGGCGCACCCGGCGGCGGGGCAGCGCAGGCAAGGGGCCAGGCCCTTGGAGGGCTGATGCTGCCGCTGCATTTTTTTGCCGCATTTGCCGCAATAGACCAGGCCGGCCAGCGGGTTTTTGAATTCTCCGGTAAAATAGGGGGAATGGCCTCGGCTGGCGAAAATCTGCTGGGCCTGGTCAAAGGTCTGCCGATCCACCAGCGGGGGGAAGGCGTCGTCCACCACAATCCAATCCTCCTTGGGGCGGGGCAGAGCGACGTTTTTATCCGTCAGGCTGCGGCGCTTTTGCCACTGCGTGCGGTTGTAGACCCATTGGCCGGTATAGATGGGGTTGCGCAAAATGCGCCGGATGGCGGTTCGGCCCCATTGCTGGGCCTTTTTGGGGGGAGGGCCTTCCCGGTTGAACAGATCGGCAATGGCCTGGCAGCCCTGAAACTGGTTGACATACAGGTCAAAGGCCCGCCGCACCCAAGGGGCGTTTTCCGGGTGTGGCTCCAGGGAGGCCCGCTTGCCCTCCCAGGCCCGCCGATAGCCGAAAGGGACTTCGGAGATATGGGAGCCCTCTTTGGCGGCGGCCGTCACGCCCCGGCGCATTCGCCTGGTAATCATCTTGTATTCCTGCCGAGCCATAAAGGCCTCAAACTCGGAGTAGGTTTCGTCCATCTCGTTGTTCAGATCATAAACCCGCCGGGGGGTGACGATCAGGCACTCGGCTGTGCGCAGCGTATCCAAAATCATGCCCTGAGAGGCCATATCGCCCCGGCCCAGACGGTCGATATCCATGCAAAGCACCGCGTCATAGCGCTTTTGGCTGATATCGTCCAGCAGGCGAAGCATCTGGGGGCGCAGATATAAATTTTCGCCTGAAACGATTTCTTCGTAAATTTCCTCCACGACAATCTGGTTATGCTCTGCGAAGCGGAGCAAGGTCTCCCGATGTCGCCCCAGCGCGTCTTCGTCCCCGGCCTCCGCCCGGGATTTGCGCAGGTAAATCGCCGCTTTCATCAAGCATGACCTCCTTTTTAGAATGTGCGGTAAACAATCTCTTTCAAGGGGAGCTTTCGGTCCGAAAACAGGCGTCGCGTCCCGCTCTCTCAGGCCAAAAAAGCGCGGATCCGTTCGACGGCGATTTTATCGCTCTTTTTGGAAAAACCATTTGAACGGTTCCATCTTTTTGGAAAAACCATGTCCGCCGTTTGGGATGATTTCCATTTGAACGGTTCCATGGGGAATTGCAGCCTGATATAGGCGATATGCCTTTTCGGAATAATGGAGCGCTACAATTGTATCGTTTGCTCCGTGAACAATTAAAACGTCGTTTTAATACCCTTTTATGGCTTGAAACGGATCGATTTTCATCGCGTCTTCCACATAGCGTTTGCCAAGCTTCATGGGGCCGCATCGGATAACCTCCGGCAAATGGTTGGGGTCAAATTTTGCAAACAGCATCTTTCCTGCATGGGCGTCGTCTGGAATGCAAAACGCCGGGTAAAAGAGAATCAATTTTTTGATCTTGTATCGTTCTTTTGCCGCGACCAGAGCGGAAACAAAGCCCCCTTGGCTGCACCCCATGACGACAATATGGTTTGGATTTGCGTATGACCTGCTCGCCGCATAATCGAGCACGCTTTCCAAATCCTTCGCTTCCGTCAATACGGACATTTCGGTGGTCAATCCGTCGCTTTTTCCGTTGATCGCGCAGCCTCCGCAAAAATCGAACGTATAGGTTACATAACCCATTTCCGCCAAAGCGGCGGCATATTGGCTTACGGTAGCTTGAAACGCCATAAAGCCGTGGCAAACGATAGCGATTGGCAAATTTGCCCCTTTTGGCCTATATTCGGTTCCCCCGAACGGTAAGACGCTCTCTTTTGCATTCAAAAGGCGTTTTTACGATGGTATGTTCCTTCCCAATTTTCTTCCGAAACATCAACGTCATTACACCCGTTTCTGAGCGGTTTTGCTCCAACGTATTTCTTTCATTATAGCACGGCCGGTCTGTCGTTTCAATGGCAGAAGCGGCCTTTTGGCCCAGGCTTAGCGGACAAGCGAGGGCGCATATCATGGGGGCGGAGGTGGTTGTTTGGAACGGAAGCGGTTTCGCCCCGATTATCGAAAAGGGGATATTGCGCTGGAACGAGAGTTTCCGCTGAAGGACGGTTATACCGCCCATGTGACCGTGATTCACGGGGACCCTTTCGGCATACCCGACGGCCTGCGCCGGCTGGAGCGGCTGACCTGCCGGCCGTGGTTTTACGACGGCTTGACCGCCGACCAGATCGAAGCGGATTTGAAGCTCTACCGCCGGGAACCGGAGGGGCAAAAACAGGCTGCGCTGCCTGGAAATTGACGAAAAAGACGCCGAAAAGACGACACAATGAAAGCAGGATCGGAAAAGGCCCCGCCGAGGGATGAAATCATCCGACGGCGGGGTCTTTTGGAGGAAATATGAACAATGTTGTAAGATAGCTATACTATATCACATTCTCAACCAAAAAGCAAGAGAAAAAAACGAAAAGAGGGAAACTATGAACGGAACAGGGGAAGGGCAAGGCAGAGACAAGCCCGGCTTTGACGCGGTGATTCCGGCGTCGGTGCGTTACGACAAGGCGCTGCGGCCCAACGCCAAGCTGCTGTATGGCGAAATTCGGGCCATGGCGTCCCGAGAGGGATATTGCTGGGCCAGCAACCGGTATTTCGCCCAGCTCTATGGGCTGACGGAAAAGACCATAAGCGAGCTGATACGGGATTTGGCCCGGGAAGGGCATATTTGGACAGAGGTTTTGCGCCAGGCGGATACCAACCAGGTGGCGCAGCGGCGGATCTGGGTTTCCCAAGAGCGGTATGAGCGCCAGACAAGAGAAGAGGAGCCAAAGGAGGCGCTTTCCCCCGCGCCGCCGAAAAAACCGGGGAGGTCCCCAGAAAAATCGGAGGAGCCTCCCCGGAAAAATCGGGGGACTTTTGATAGGAAGAAGAAAACAAGAGAGAATATACCCCCCTTACCCCCCAAGGGGCAGGGAAAGGAAGGGTTTTCGCCGGAAGCCGCTTTGGAGCAGGCCAATCTGCCCCAGCCCGCCAAACAGGCCATGCTGGAGTGGCTGGCCTACAAGCGGGAGCGGCGGGAATCTTACAAGCCCCAGGGGCTGAAAGCCCTGCTTTCTCGGGCTCAGGATTGCGCCGGCCGCTACGGCGGACAAGCGGTGGCCGACGCGATACAGGATTCCATGGCCTCCAACTACCAGGGCGTGGCTTGGGATAAGCTGCGGCGCAGGCAGGCCCCGCCGCCTCAGCGGAACAGGCAGGAGGTGGAGGAATGGTGACGGCCGCCCAACAGGAGCTGACCCTCACCGCCCAGGCCAGCCTGATCGGCGCGGCCATGCTCTACCCCAAGGAAGCGGGCCAGATTCTGGCTCAGGCGGAGGCGGAGGATTTCATCGACCCCAGCTACCGCACTTTATTTCAGGCCGCCCGCCGGCTTTGGCTGGAGGGAAAACCCCTGGACCCGGTGACCCTGCAGGACGCCGCCGGCCGGCAATATGACGACCTGCTGATTCACTGCATTGATCTGAGCGTTTCCCAGAGCCAATGGCCCGCTCATCTGGACGCGCTGCGGCGGGAAAGCCGGCTGCATCGGCTGCGGCAGCTTTGCCGCCAGCTGGGCGAGGCTCAGGATTTGGACCAGGCCCAAAGTCGGCTGGACCAGATGAACCGGCTGTTTGCCCCGCGGCAGGACAGCCGGGCCGTAACGGCGGCTCAGGGCTTTGAGCAGCTGCTGCGCCGCCAAGATCAGCCTGTGGATTACCTGCGCTGGGGTATTCCTAAGCTGGACCAGCGCCTGTATGCCAGCTTGGGGGATTTCATCGTCGTCGGCGGCAGGCCCTCGGCGGGCAAAACGGCTCTGGCGTTGAATTTAGCGGCCCACATTGCTAAAACCTATAAAACCGCCTTTTTCTCCCTGGAAACCAGCGACCAAAAGCTCTTTGACCGATATTTTGCCAGCCAAGCCGGAGTGGATTTTGGCCGGGTGAAGCGCCGGGCCCTGACGCCCCTGGACAAACAGCGGCTGGAGGAGCAGCGGCAGGCCGCCCGGGAAAGCAAGCTTTCCATCGTCAACGCCGGCGGCATGAGCGTCCAGGAGATTCAGGCCATGACGCTGTCCGGCCGCTACCAGGCGATTTTTGTGGATTACCTCCAGCTGATTCCCGCCCAGGGCCGCAGCCGGGCGGAGGAAGTGGCCCGAGTTTCGATGGCGCTGCACACCCTGGCCAGAACCCAGGGCGTAGCCGTGGTGGCCCTGGCCCAGCTCTCCCGCTCGGCCGGCGGCGAGCCCCGGATGGACAGCCTGAAGGAATCCGGCCAGATCGAGCAGGACGCCGACGCCGTTTTGCTGCTCTACCGACAGCAGGAAGACAGCCTGGAAAACCAAAACCGCTACCTGGAAACCGTGAAAAACAAAGAAGGGCGGACCGGCAGAATTCTGCTGCAGTTTGACGGCGGAACTCAGACCTTTACCCAAGCCGACGACCGGCGCAAGCCGGAAACTCCCTATGAGCGGCAGGGCTTTTTGCCCGCCCCCGCGGACCTGCCGATTCCCTTTTAACCCAGAGCAGGACGGATTTTGGGGCAAAAAAACGCCCCGGATGGAGGCGTTTTGGGGGAATCGCGCGTTTTTTTGAGGAGAGAAGATGGGGACGCAAATAATAGAGTAAAACACTATGGAAGTAAATATCTGTAAAGGTTAACCCCTTTACATCTTAACCTCCTCATTTCCCCGTCCATAAGACCTGGCGGCGCAAGGCAGGCCCTTTCCCAGTTATCAACCGCACTGCTTTGGCATTGCTCGGCTGAGAGCCGAAGCTTGGGCGCAAAGAGGGCGGAGCAGGCTGCAAGAAAAATTGATAAGACGCTTCTTGTTATTCACGGCAGGAATCGTATACCTTCCGGGTATGGATACAAACAGCCTCTTTGGGCGGGTGGTTGCCGCAGAGCGGTCCGGGTGAAACCTTATCAGGCATCAAATTGATTACCTCCTGAAAAGTTATTTTGAAGTTTCCTTCAGTACATCATATTCCAACCCGGCCCGCTGGTGACAATCCGGCGGCCGGCCGGCGGGGAGGCGGCCCAAGATTTTTTTATTTTTTAGTTGACATTGGCGGCGGATGAGATAAACTTTTAAGAAGAAGCGCAAAAAAACAGGAGGGGAATTTTTATGGAGATTGCCATTCTCCAGCTGCTGGAAGGGGCCCGCCAAGCCAGGGGAGCGGCTGTGATTATCGACGTGTTTCGCGCCTACAGCGTGGAATGCTATGGATTTGCCCAAGGGCTGCGCCGGATTTACCCGGTGGGCGACTTGGAGGAGGCCCGGCGGCTCAAGGCGGCGCGCCCAGAATATCTGCTGTGCGGCGAGCGGGAAGGGCGCAAACAGCCGGGCTGCGATTTCGGCAACTCCCCGCTGGAAATCGCCAAGCAGGATTTGACGGGCCGCGTGCTGATCCATACCACCAGCGCCGGCACGCAGGGGCTGGAAAACGCCAAAGGGGCGGATTTTCTGCTGGCGGCCTCGCTGGTCAACGCCAAGGCTACGGCGGAATATCTCCGCCGGCGGAACCCTTCTCAGGTGAGCCTGGTGTGCATGGGGCTGGCCGCCCGCCGCCCCACCGACGAAGACACCTTGTGCGCGCAATATATCCGCGCCCTGCTGCTGGGCCTGCCCTTTGACAAGGAGCAGGCGGTGGAAACCATGCGCCAAGGGGACGGGCGGCGCTTTTTTATCCCCGAAGACCAGAGCTTCGCCCCGCGGGAGGATTTTGATCTGTGCGTCCAATTCGACCGATTCCCTTACGCGCTGCCGGTACGGAGAGACGCGGAAGGGCGAAAATACGTGGAGCGGGAAATCGTCCAATAGCGCCTGCTGCTCCTTATATAATAAAAGGGCCGTCCGGCGAAGGTTCTTGGGAATCGGTTCTGCCCGACCGCCTCTTTGCGTAAACTAAGAGCAAAGGGAAGGAGAGGCGGACAGGATGAAAAAAAGCAAATGGGCGGGGCTGGCGTTGGGGGCTCTGCTGACGGCGGGGATTTTTTTGCGCTGGGAGTTTGGAGCGGACCAAAGCCGTTTGGCCGCCGGGCCGATCAACGTCCAGCCCCAAGCGGTGCTGGACCCGGGCCACGGCGGCATGGACGGCGGAGCTGTCTCCGCCAGCGGCTTGCAGGAAAAGGACCTGAATCTGGCCATCGCCCGCAAGACCAGAATGCTGCTGCGGCTGATGGGAACGGATACCGTTATGACCCGGGACAGCGATATCTCTTTGGACTATCGCCAGGGGGAGACGGTTCGCCGAAACAAGCAAAACGACCTGCGGGCGCGGGCGGAGACGGCGGAACAATTTCCGGAAAGCGTGTTTATCAGCATCCATATGAATCAGTTTGAGCAGGCTCAATACCGGGGCGCTCAGGTTTTTTATGGGCGCAACAGCCAATCGCCGGAGCTGGCCGCTTTGATGCAGCAGGCCTTTCGCAGCGTGCTGGACCCGGAAAACAGCCGGCAGGCCAAGCCTGCTCCCGAAAGCGTTTACATTATGAAAAAGATCCAGGCGCCGGCGGTCATCGCCGAGTGCGGCTTTTTGTCCAACCCCCAGGAGGCGGCGCTGCTGAGCCAGGAGGATTACCAGAAAAAAATCGCCCTGGCCATCACGGGCTCTTATCTGCAATTTGTGGGCCAGGAGGAAGAGAGGAAGCTTTGAAAAAGAAGACGGCTTATGTCTGCTCGGAATGCGGCTATGAAACCGTGAAATGGCTGGGCAAATGCCCGGCCTGCGGCCAATGGGGGACGCTGGAGGAAATCGTCCTGCGGGAGGAGAAGCAGCCCTTGGCCCCCTTGCAGCCCAAAAGCGCCCTGCGGCCGGTTTCCGTCTGCGATATCGACCTGAATTCGGATAAACGGATTTCCACCGGCATCAGCGAGCTGGACCGGGTGCTGGGGGGAGGGCTGGTGGTGGGTTCGCTGGCTTTGGTGGCCGGCGAACCGGGCATTGGCAAAAGCACGCTGCTGCTCCAGGCCTGCAAAAACCTGGCCGCCGCCCAGACGGCGCTCTATGTCACCGGCGAGGAATCGCTGGCGCAGATCAAAATGCGGGCGGCCCGCATTGGGGCCGTTTGCCCCAATCTGATGATTTTGCCCGAGACGGATTTGGAACAAATCTTCGCGGCGGCGGACAAGCTCTCGCCCCAGACGTTGATTATTGATTCCATTCAGACGATTTACAGCAATACCAGCCAATCCATGCCGGGCAGCGTATCGCAAGTGCGGGAGAGCACGCTGCGGCTGATGCAATATGCCAAGCAGCGGGAGGTTTCCACCTTTTTGGTGGGCCATGTCAACAAAGACGGCGGTATCGCGGGGCCCAAGGTGCTGGAGCATATGGTGGACACCGTTCTTTATTTTGAAGGGGAAAAATACGCCGCCTACCGAATGCTGCGGGCGGCCAAAAACCGCTTCGGTTCCACCAACGAGATTGGAATGTTTGAAATGGCGCAAGCGGGCTTGCAGCAGGTGGAAAACCCGTCGGCGGCGCTGATCGCCGGCAGACCCCAGGATTCCACCGGCAGCTGCATCGTCTGCACGCTGGAGGGCTCCCGCCCGCTGCTGGCCGAGGTCCAGGCTCTGGCGGCCAAAACCAGCTATGGCGCGGCCCGGCGGATGGCCGCCGGCATCGATTACAACCGCTCCGTCTTGCTGCTGGCCATTTTAGAAAAGCGAGCCGGGCTGATTTTGAGCAATTACGATTCTTATATCAACGTGGTGGGCGGGTTGCGCATAGACGAACCGGCGGCGGACCTGGCGGCGGCGGTGGCCGTGGCCTCCAGCTACTTGGAGCAGCCGGTGAACCACAATACCGCCTTGTTTGGGGAAATTGGCCTCTCGGGAGAGATACGGGCGGTTTCCGGCGCTCAGCAGCGGCTGCGGGAGATTCGCCGCCTTGGTTTCCGCCGGTGCATTCTGCCTGCCGCCGGCAGCCGAGATTTAGAGGCTCCGCCCGAGCTGGAGCTCATTCCCGTCCACGATATCCGCGAAGCGATGAAAGCCGCTTTTGCGCCGGAAAACGCCGGCGAGCCGGCGACAAAGCCAGGCGATTGAGCGACTTTGCGGCAGGTTAAAAGGGCAAGGCGAACCAAAGCGGTTCGCCTTGCCCTTTGCTTACGGCTTTCATGGATTGTTTTCACCTGAGCGAAACGAACCCGGCTTATACCCGCCGGCGCCAGCCGACGCAGAGCCCACAAAATAGACGCAGGCGTTTTCCGGGGGCGGAAAATCGCCGGCGGGGGCGGCGTGATCCAGATGGCATTCGCCCAGCCGATTATAAATACAGGCTGATTGATTGCAGCAAATCCGCAAAATATTCCCCTCCGTTTCTCTGTTTTTCCGGTAATATTCTGGCCGCTTTTCTGCAAAATATAAGGGACGACGCAAAAAGGAGGAAACCGCCCATGAAAGGAGCGCTTTGTATCGCGCTGACCGGCTTGACCATCGGCGGGATGTTTTTGGCCAGCCCTTATCGCCGGCAAACCGAGCTGGCCCAGGCCCAGGCCGCGCCCTGCCGCCAGGCGGATATTTATAACGCGGTGACGATGCGAGGAAAAACCGAAACTCTGCGCAAAAGCCGCGCTTACGCGCCCTGGACGGCCACAGTGAAGGAGCTTTACGTCCGCCAGGGAGATCAAGTGGCGCAGGGCGACCCGCTGGCGCTGCTGGAGCCCGCGGACCCAGGGCAGGGCATGGATTGGGCGGCGGAACAGCTGGCGGAGCGGCTGACCCTGCAAGCGGCCCAAGGGGAGCTGGACCCGGCGGAGGCAGACCAAATCGCCCAGGCCTTTGCCGCCGCTCTTGCGCCGCAGCCGACGCCAAAGCAGCCGCTGACGCTAACCGCGCCCATCGACGGACTGGTGATGGAGGTCTATTGCAGCGAGGGCGAAACCGTTTCGCCGCTGGCGCCCTGCGCCGTTGTGGGGGATATGAACCAGATGCTGGTGAGAGCCCAAGTGGGGGAAGAGAATCTGCACAAAATCTCTCCTGGCATGGAGGCGGAGATTGCGATTGAAGCGTTTCCCGGCCGCGACTTGATCGGCCGAGTGGAATCCATAGCGCCTTATGCGCAAAGCGGCTCCATTTTGAATCAGGACAGCCAAATCGTCACCGACGTATTGGTGTCTGTGGAAAACGGGCAGGGAAGTTTGCGCCCTGGATACAGCGCTTCGGTTTCGGTGAAAACCCAGCGTAAGGAAAACGCCCTGCTGCTGCCCTACGATTATGTGGGGCAGGACGAACAAAACCGGGAATATGTGATGACGATCTGGCAGGGGAGGGCCCGGAAAAAGCTGATCGCCACGGGGCTGGAGCTGGAGGAGCTGGTGGAAATCCAAGCGGGGTTAGAGCCGGGGGAGCTGGCGCTCCAAAACCCGGAACAATTTTACCACGGACAGAGAATTGCATGGGAGATCGCCGATGAAGGCGCGTGATATTGGGGCGTTGGCCCTAAAAAACGTTTTGCGGGCCCGCTGGAAAACCGTTTTGTGCGCATTGGCCGTTTGCGTAGGCGCGGCTTCCGCTTATCTGGTAGGCGAAATATCCGCCAACGCCAAGCAGAAAATTGTGGACGAAATCGAAAAAAGCGGCCTGGGCGGCGTAATGATTTTCAGCGAAGGAACCGCCGCGGAAGCGCTGCGCGTGGAGCAAATTCAGCGGCTGCCCAAGCAATATCCTCAAATCAAGGCGGCTATGCCTGTTTTTGTAGATTACGGCTCTTATCAGCTGCGGGGCCAGAAGGGCTCTGCGGCCGTCTGGGGAATTGATCAACAATTTCCTGCTATTTTCCCAGTGGAGCTCAAATACGGCCGCTTGCCTGGGGCGGAGGACGTGCGGCAGGGCGCTCGGGTAGCCGTTGTAGAAGATACGCTGGCGCAAAGGATTTATCATAGAGAAAACATAGTGGGTAAAGCGATTACCATTTACAAGGATTCTATTGGGGAATCCTATGAAATCATCGGCGTAATCCGCTCGCAGAAAGGGGGCCTGGAGGCGCTGATGGGGGGAGGGAAGCTTCCAGTTTTCCTGTATCTGCCCTATACGTCGGACGCCCGCTATTCGCCCAATCAGCCGGCTGAGCAGCTGGCCATATCCTGCCAGGATGGGGAAGACCCGGAGGCGGTGGCCGCCGCGGCGATTCGCAGCCTTTCTCGCCAGAGCCAGGGCGGAAAATTCTCTTCAGAAAATATCAGCGGGTATCTGGACAGCTTTTCCGCTATTTTATCCGCCGTATCGCTGTTGATTGCCGCCATAGGAGGGGTCTCGCTGATGGTAGGGGGCGTCGGCGTGATGAATTCCATGGTTTCCGCCATTGAAAACCGAAAAAAAGAGATCGGCATTTACCTGGCCATCGGCGCCAGACCCCGAGATATTGTGCGATGCTATTTGTTGGAGGCCGTGATCCTTTGCCTGCTAGGCGGGCTGGCCGGCGGCGCGGCAGGGGCCGGGCTGCTTTGGGCCGGCGGAAAGCTGCTGGGGGTAAAGCTCGCGTTTCATCTGCGCTATCTGCTTTTGGCCGAGGCGGCCGCCGGCGGCTGCGGCTTGTTGTTTGGCGCGCTGCCGGCCAGGCGAGCCGCTCAACTCAGCCCAATCGAAGCCATCCGGTCGGAATAAATCCTCTGCGCCAAAGCGCGCCCCAATCTTGCGAGATTTCGGGGCGCGTTTTGGAACAACGCGAAAACCAATCTGCGCCCGCCGCAAAAGCGAGAGCAAGATTGCAATCGGAAGGTTAACCTGGGAGGAGAGGGGTAAAACCAAAACTATCAATTATACCAAATTGATGTTTTGTATAATTGGAGGGAGGTTTTTTCAGCCTCCCTCCGGCAATCGGACTATTTGAGCCTGGCGGCCTTGTTTTTTGTTTGCGCAGTCTTTGACGGATTTGACTCTTTGTTTGATTTTGATTGTATTTTGTATTTTGACGTTTGCGCGCTTTTGTATTTTCTCAGCTGATTTGCGTTTTTTGTTTACGCTCCATGAACTTCACTTGTATGATTTGCGCTTTTTCTCCAAACGCGCCGCCGCTTGAACGAATTACGGATTGTCGGAATTGGTCCGGCAGCTTGGCCTTGTTTGCGTTTCTCCAGCTGACAAGCCAAGCTCGGGCCGCGCCCGGCAATTTTCTTTGCGCCTACGGCTTTTTTATGATAAAATTGTGATTATATTATGGCGTTGGCTCTCGAAACGGCTTTCGTGAGACGAATGGCATAAAAATTAGCGTTTTTTCGATTTTTTGATTTATTTTGATTCGCAAAATAAAAAGGAGGGGTTGGCATGGACTACCGAGCCGAAGCGCCGGAGGAAATTCGCAATTATCTCAATTATATGAGCACAATCCGAGGGCGGTCGGAGCGAACCTGCGCAGAGTATTATCTGGATCTGCGGACATTTTTTCGGTTTTTGCTGCAAAAACGGGGCTTAGCGCCAGACGTGCCTTTTGAAGAAATCTCCATCGACGGCGTGGACTTAGCGCTAATCGGCAGCGTGACGCTGACCGACCTCTATGATTTTTTGGGGTTTGCGCAAAGCGACCTGCCCACTTATCACAAAAGCCCGGCCACTCCCTATGGCAACGGCTCCAGCGCCCGAGCCCGAAAAGTGGCGGCGCTGCGGTCCTTTTATCGATATCTCACCGAAAAAGTACATAAATTAGAGCATAACCCCGTGCAGACCCTGGAATCTCCTAAAAACAAAAAATCCCTGCCCAGGCATCTCTCCATGGAGGAAAGCATGGATCTGCTGCAAAACGTGGACAGCGAATACCCGGAGCGGGATTTCTGCATCATTACGCTGTTTCTCAACTGCGGCCTGCGGGTTTCCGAGCTGGTGGGAATCAATCTCAGCGACGTCCGAGGCGACACGCTGCGGGTTCTGGGCAAAGGCAACAAAGAGCGGCTGGTCTACCTGAACCAGGCCTGCCAACAGGCCATTCAAGCTTATCTGCCCCGCCGGATCAAACCCCGGCCCGAGGCCGCGCCGGCCCTTTTCATCAGCCGGCTGGGGCGGCGCATCAGCGTACAGACCGTGAAATGGATGGTGGGCCGCCAGCTGGAAAACGCCGGTTTGGGCGATAAAAATTATTCCGTGCACAAGCTGCGGCACACCGCCGCCACCCTGATGTATCAAAACGGCGTGGATGTGCGGACGCTGAAAGAGGTGCTGGGCCACGAAAGCCTGAACACCACCATGATCTATACCCATGTCACCGACGAAAACATGAAACAGGCCGCGCTGAACAGCCCTTTTGCCAACCTGCCGCCGCCAGACCGCACAAAACGGGAGGAAACCGGCGACGCGGCGCAAGAAGAGGCGGAGGAAACCGCCCCGCCCCTTTCTCCAAACGCGGCAAGTCAGGAATAAAGGCGGAAAGGAACGAGAAATTTTGCATGAAAACTTGCAGCCGCTGCGGATTCCCCCTCAATGGAGCCTTTTGTGGAATCATCTGAGACCCATAGAGCCCGGCGACTTGGCGGAAGACGACCCTGCCTGGCTCTTCACATTTGTTCAGGATATGCTGTATCTGCGCAAAACCAGCGACGAGCAGTCTGTCGCCATTGATTTGGGATGGTATCCAGAAGGCGATCCCCAAGGAGCCTATGAACTTGTAACCATCTTAAACGACGACTGGAACAATCCGCTCCTTGCGTTTACTTCTCGAAGCACGCAGGAAATCGTGGAAACCATGGAGCATTGGCTGTTGGAACGCATTCCCCTCAGCGCGCCCATTGACGAACCGAGCTTCCGTAAGCGATATCCCAACCAACGATGATACAACGACAAAGCCCCGGCGAGATCCAATGGATCTCGCCGGGGCTTTGTTCTGGTTCAGCGCCAGACGGTCTGCGTCAGCCCCTCCAGACGGAGGCGGGCAATTTGCTCCTCCCCTTCCCGCCAGCCGGCGGCTTGGGGCAGCTGAGCCGCCGAAAACAGGAGCAGGCCGCACTGGCAGCCCTCTTGATTCAGCGCCCCGGGCAAAGCATAGCCGCCTTCAAAGATCTGTCCGCCCAGCTCCGCCTGAAACCGGACGCCGGGAGGCTCTGCCTGATCGCTGGAAAAGGCGGAAAAAGAAACCAGCCGGCCCTTTCTGAGCCCATAGCCGCCCTGACAGCGCAGAGCCACAAAGACATTGCCGTCCGGTTGAGGGTAAACCCCGGCCACCGTAATGGCGCATTCTTTGTCCTGATAGAGTGGTTGACCCAAATTTTCTTGGGGACGGGCCAGATCCAGCGTCAAATAAAATTCGCCTGCAATCGGCTGGTTTTCCGCCTGCCGGGCTTGGGCCAAAGCCGCAAAGCCGTCGCGCCAAACGGCCGGCGCGCCCAGCCGAACCAGGTATAGGCCGGCGCACAAGCCAAAAACAAAAACGGCCGCGGCGATTCCGGCCGCAATTTGAATGGTCAACCGCTGCCGGCGCTGCCTGGCGGTATAATGCTCTGGCAGCTCGGCCAGCAGCGCGGCGCAAAAATCTTCAAAATCGCCGCCATATACCGTCTCAGGCGGCAAACCTTCCCGCTGGGCCTGGGCCAGCATCGCCTGGATCGTCTCCAGCGCTTGCCGGCGCGAATCGCTTGGGCGGACCCGACGGACCAGCCGGCGGCGAATCAACCGGTATTGGCTGGCGTAAACGCCTTGCAGCCTGTTGCTTTGCTCTCCCATTTATCGCTCTTCCCTTTCGTTTTCCTAAAAAGCGGTCTGCCGTTTGCTCCACTCCATCACATATTCCAGCGCGCCCGTATCGCCGTCTGCGCTTTCCCGCCGAATATGGAACCCTTCCCGCTGATAAAAGGCGACGGCTCGCTTATTGTCCTGATAAACGCGCAAACTCAACCGGCTGCGCTTTTCTTTTGCCTGCTCCAACAGCGCTTTGCCCACGCCGCGCCCCTGCGCCGGCCGCCAGACGAAAATTCCCGCAACCCAATCGCCTTCCAGGCCGATAAAACCCTCCACGCCGGTTTCTCCTTCGCAAACATATGCCTCCGCCTGAAGAAGCTGGGCCTTTACCTCTTCAAAATGGCTCTTCCAATAACAAGGGTCGATGAAAGCATGGGCTTGGAGGTTGCCCTCCAACCAGATTTCCGCCGCCCTGTCTCGATCGGAAGGCCCCATGGTTCGGATTGTCATAATGGATAACCTCTTTTCTGCTTCGTCGGCTGTTATTGCCGCCCCCGCGGATGAATCTTTTGATATTTTTGTTGCAGCGTCTGCTGAAAAAGCCGGGCATAAATTTGGGTGGAAGCCCGAGCGGAATGGCCCAGAACGGCCCGAACCTCTTCCAAAGAAGCGCCGTTTTGCAGCAGATGCACTGCCAGAGAATGGCGCAGCTGCTGGGGAGACACAGGCTCCAGCCCAGCTTGCCAGGCATAATCCTTCAGTAATTTCCAAATGCCTTGGCGGCTCATCCGCCTGCCGACACGGTTGAGGAACAAAGCGGATTCGCTTCCCTCCTGGACGACGCTTTGGCGGCAACCGTCCAAATAATCCCACAGCGGCTGAACGGTGGAGGGATACAGCGGCAGATCTCGAGCCCAAGGGCCCCGGACATGGAGAAACCCCAGCTGCAGGTTGACGTCCGTCACGTCCGCCCCCAACAGCTCAGAAACCCGCAGGCCGCCGGCATACAGGAGCTCCAACAAAGCCCTGTCCCGCCTGCTTTTGAAGGAATCCCCCGCAGGGGCGCTCAGCAACCGATCCACCTGTTGGGCGGTCAAAATCTCCGGCATTTTTCTGCTTCGCGGCGGAACGGGCGTCTGCCGAGGCAGGTTTTCTGAAACGACGCCCAGGCGAATCAAATAATCAAAATAACAGCCCAGGGAGGCCCGCCGGCACAGGATGGTGGAGGACGAAAGCCCCCGCTCCTGCAAAAAGGAAAAATACCGCCGAATCGCCGGCAGATCCGCCTTTTGGTAATCCCAATCGCTCTGAAAGCCCAAAAAGCCGTCCAACAAAGCCGCGTCCCGCAGATAGGCTTGAATCGTGTTTGCGGAAGCCCGTTTCTGTTCGTTTAGATAAAGGAGAAAACCGGCGAAACGGCCGGTTTCTTTTTGTCTTGTCCCCTTTTTCTCTTCCATCCGGTCTTCCCCCTTGCTTGAAGCTATGAAATCAGCGCCAGGGCGGCCCGGCTCAAGGACGGCGTCAGCAAACAGCCCGCCAGCGAACAACCCAAGCACAGCAGAAAGCAGGCTACGCCGGCGGCGTCATAAGACGGGTCTGCCGGCGGACGCAAAAACCGCCGCCGGCCTCGGGGAATGGTTCGCCGGTCGGCGCACAGCTTCATCGTGCGGCAGCCCAGCAGCAGCATACAAAAGACGCTGCAAAAAGATTGCAAAAAACAAGCCGCCATCAAAGCCGCATACCCTTTTCCCCCATAAGCGTGCAAAAAAGCCGCCGCCAGCCGAGCGGCAAAAAAGCCCTTGACCCCAAAAAGCAATGCGGCCGCCCCCAAGCCCCGGCGAAAATACCCGCATAAAAACAGCGGAACCAGGTAGGCCAGCTGGCGAAACAGCAGAGAGAAAAACAGCCGAAACCGGCCTCCATAGGCCATTTTCTCCAAATACGCAGCCAAATCCGGGCCGCCGCCCCATTTGACAAAAGAAAGGCACCCCAAGCCTGCGCCAGCCGCCAGGCAGACTGCCAGCGGAGCCAACCAGCCGCCCTGTTGGGGCCGGGCGTTTGTTCTCGTCATCGCGCTCACCTCAGCCTATCCCTATGCTCGTCCAAAACCAGATATGCTTTTGAGCCAAGGCGGAAGCGGCCTTTTTCTCCTCTTAACTATATCGGTCTTTGGGCCGGAACGCAAGTTTTTTTCTATCTGAAATCACGAAAAAGACGAATTATTTATGTAAACTTATTTATGTAAACTAAATAAGATGCGTTATTTTGGTTGAATCACTGGTTTAAATTATCTTTTTTAACAAAAAAACGAAGAATAACTTTGTTTTTCTCCGGTTTGATCGAATTTATCTTCTGCCGCCTTCCCTCCCCTCTTTTGGGACCTGGTAGAAAGCGAAACATCCTCGCCAAGCAGTTTCAATAAAATTTCTTGCGTTTTGCGATTGTTTTTTGGTTAAAGTTGTGCTATTCTCAAGTTGGGGAAGGGTCGTCCTTTCCTTTTGCGCCGTTTGTTGGCGCAAACCGCCAGAGATATCGGACACAAGGAGGTCAGTTACGATGCAAAAGATCACATCCCCTGAATCCTTTTTTGGCTTCACGCTGGGCGAAGATCGCAAAATCGCCCGGTGGGACAAGATCGTGGAGTACTATAAGCTGCTGGACCAGCAGTCCGACCGCATTCAGGTGACGGAAATGGGCCCCTCCACAGAGGGCAACCCTTTTTTGAAGGTGATTATCACCTCGCCTGAAAACTTTGCTCATCTGGAAGAAATCCGCCAGATCAACCAGACTATTGCGGACCCTCGGGGCCTTTCCAAAGAGGAGATTGACAGCCTGGTGCAAAAAGGCAAGGCCGTCAGCGTCCAGAGCATGAGCCTGCACGCCACGGAAATCGGCGGAACGCAGATGGCCCCTCAGCTGGCTTACGATCTACTGACCGGCGACAGCCAGGAGATTCAAAATATCCTGGAAAACGTCGTGCTGGTGATGGTTCCCTGCTTCAACCCGGACGGCCAAATTATGGTGACCGACTGGTATAACTCCACATTGGACACCCCCTACGAGGGCTGCAACTACCCTTCCCTTTACCACAAATACACCGGCCACGACAACAACCGGGACGCTTTTGCCCACAATATCGTGGAATCCAAGTATGTGGGCGATATCCTCTTCAAAGAGTGGACGCCTCAATCTTATTTTGACCACCACCATATGGGCAGCTATGGCGCCCGCATCTTTGTGCCGCCTTATAAAAACCCTGTGCGGCCTCATACCGACCCTCTGGTTTACAACGAGCTGTCTCTTTACGGCGCAAATATGTGCTATCGCATGGAGCAGGAAGGGCTGACCGGCGCTTCGATGATGTCTCAATTCCCCGGTTGGGGGCACTATGGCTACCACTGGATTACCAACAGCCACAACATCGCCGGTATGCTCAGCGAAAGCGCCAACGCCAAGCTGGCCACCCCCCTCTACATTCATCCCGAGCAGCTGGAGGGCAACCACGATAAATCCACCCCCTTCTATGGCCAGCAGGTTCATTTCACCCATCCCTGGCCCGGCGGCTGGTGGCGGCTGGGCGATATCGTCAAGCGCCAATATTGCGCGGCCTACACAGTGTTGGACACTATGGCCAAAAACCGTGCGCAAATCTTGTTTAATATGACCCAAAAGGCTTTGCGCCAGACCCAAAGAGGCGCGGACAGCCAGGAACAGGCCTTCCTGATCCCTGCCGATCAGTTTGATAAGGGCGCGCTGCGGGGCCTGCTGAATATCCTGCTGAATCAGGGGATTGAGGTTCGCCAAGCGGCGGAGGAATTCCAGGCCGGCCAGGCCAAATACCCCGCCGGAACCTATGTGGTTCCTCTGGCCCAACCCAAGATGGGCGTGGTCATGAATCTGCTGGGCCGCACGCTGTATCCCGATAATTTCTGGACTCGGGATTTGAGCGGCGCTTTCACCGCCTTCGACACCGCCAGCGATACTGTGGCGGAATACATGGGCGTGGAGGTTCTGCCTGCGGGCGCGCCGGTGGAAGGCAAGTTTGAAAAACTGACCGCCGTCCAGGCCCCGGCGCCCGCCAACCTGCCGAAGGCCTGCGGCTATGTGATTTCCGCCAAGGAAAACGCCGGTTATCACGCCGTCAACCTGTTGCTGAAAAAGGGTTACAAGGTTTCCCGCATTGAAGCCTGCCCCTGGCGGGATTTCTATGTGGAGGGCGACGCCGACGAGATCAGCCGGATTATCGACGAAACCCAAGCCGCTGTTCGCACCGTGGACAAGCCCTATGACAAAATGTTTGAAATCAAGCCGGTAAAAATCGCCATGTACCAGCGCTATTACACCGGCAACGCCGACGAAGGCTGGACCCGCCTGCTCTTCGATCGGACGGCCTACGATTATACCACCGTCATGGACGCGGATATTTTGGGCGGCAAGCTGAAGGATTTCGACGTGCTGATCCTGCCCAGCGACCAGTACGAGATGCTCTATGGCCCCAAATATTATAAAGACACCCCCAAGTTTGAAGGCATGATGCAGTATGTGGGCCAGCAGCCCCCAGAAAAGGAAAGCGGCCTGGGCCAGGAGGGCTTGGAAGCGGTCCGCGCCTTTGTGCAAAACGGCGGCCGCCTGCTGGCTTTCAATAAGTCCTGCGATTTTGCCATTAAGGCCTGCCAGCTGAAGGTCAAAAACCTGGCGGCGGACAAAAAGCTCACCGAATTCAACACCCATGGCTCCACGCTGCGCGTCCAGGTGGATAATCAGAATCCCCTATGTTACGGTATGCCCAAGCAGGCTCTGGTCTTCCATTGGGACGGCCCTGTGCTGGAAATTGCCGAAAAATTCAACGCGCAGCAATTTGAAACTGCGGCTTGTTATGTGAAACAGGACGTGCTGCAAAGCGGCCTGCTGACTGGCGAGCAGCTGATTGCCGGCACGCCGGCTCTAGTTCGGGCGCAGTGCGGCAAGGGAGACGTCGTGCTCTATGGCTTCGCGCCTCAGCACCGCTGCCAGACCAACGGCTCCTTTAAGATGCTGTTCAACGCGCTTTATCGATAATCGAGCCAGAACATCGGGCGCAAAAAAGAGGAGCGGCGTTTGCCGCTCCTCTTCCTCGCTCGCCTTCACCGAAACAAAGCCGCCGCCACGCTGCCCGCCGCAGACGCCGCCAACAGGAGCGCCAGATTCAGCCCAGCCTGAACAGGGGCGAAAACGGTTTGGACAAACAAGAAGCCCAGCGCCAGCAAGACCAACGCCATCAGCAGACCGCCGGCTAAAGCCCCATATAGGCGCTTAGAGCATTTGGCGGCGCAGACGCCGCAGCAAACTCCCCCGCCTCCCAAGGCGATATAGGGGCAAACGCCCAGCCACCCTGGGGATAGCGCTCCGCTGGAAAGAAGGACGGCTCCCAGCAGCAGCAAGACCAACGTCAGCCCCAAGCCGGACGCCGCCGCCCAAACCACTGGCAACAAGGCTTGGGCGCCTCCGCGTTTTTCGGATTGCGTCATCATAAAAAAACCTCCGGCATTTCAGTATCATACTCGATACTTATGCCGAAGGCTTTTGTTTTATGCGCTTTTTGCTTATTCGTCGTCCGTAGAGGCTTCTTTGGATTGCACGCACCATTTTTTCAGCGTCAGTTTTGTGCGGTCTGCGCCGGTTTCAATGGTGATCTCGTCTTCTTTGACGGTCAGAATCTTGCCCACAATGCCGCCGATGGTAACAATATGATCGCCGGCCTCCAGGGAGTTGCGAAGTATCCGGTCTTTTTTCTCCCGTTTTTTCTGGGGCATAATCAGCAGAAAATAAAACAGCAGCATCGTGGCGCCAATCCAGATATAGGCGGTCCAGTCCATCATGGTTGTGTCCTCCTCCAAGTTGTCCGATTCACAGGGCTGTAAAGCACAGTATACCGCATCCTGGCGAAAATGGCAAGATTAAATTCGCCTGCCCAGTTTCTCAGAATGTTCCCGGCGGAAGGCCTCAAAGCGGCCCTGGTCCAGCGCGTCCCGGATTTGCCGCATTAGGTTGTTATAAAAATACAGATTGTGGGCCACGGCAAAGCGCATGGCCAACATCTCTTCCGCCTTAAACAAATGGCGCAGATAGGCCTTGGAATAACGGCGGCACACCGGGCACTGACATTCAGGGTCGATAGGGCCGTCGTCCAGCTGATATTTGGCGTTTTTGATATTGAGAATCCCTTGGGATGTGAACAGATGGCCGTGGCGGGCGTTGCGGGCGGGCATAACGCAGTCGAAAAAATCCACTCCGCGGGCCACGCTTTCCAGGATATTGGAAGGCGTGCCCACCCCCATCAAGTAACGGGGCTTGTCCTGGGGCATATGGGGGTCCAGCGTCTCAATGATTTGATACATCACTTCGGTGGGTTCCCCTACCGCCAAGCCGCCGATGGCGTAGCCCGGCAGATCCAGCTGCGCGATGCGCTTCATATGCTCCACCCGCAGAGCCGGATAAGCGCCCCCTTGGTTGATGCCGAACAAAACCTGCCCCGGGTTGACGGTATCCTCCCGCTGCTTCAGCTGCTCCAGGGCCGTCTTGCATCGCTCCAGCCAGCGGGCCGTCCGGTCGATGGAGTGTTTCACATATTCCGGGGGCGAAGGGTTTTCAATGCACTCGTCAAAAGCCATGGCGATATCGCTGCCCAAGTTCCATTGAATTTTCATGCTCTCCTCTGGACCCATAAAAATCCGCCGGCCGTCTGTGTGGGCGGCAAACAACACCCCCTGCTCGCTGATTTTTCGCAAACCGGCCAGGGAAAAGACCTGAAAGCCGCCGCTGTCCGTCAGAATCGGCCCGTCCCAGCGCATAAAGCGGTGCAGCCCGCCCAGCTGGCGGATGATCTCGTCCCCAGGACGGACATGAAGATGATAGGTATTGGAAAGCTCGATCTGACAGCCCACGGTTTTCAGGTCCTGAGCGGAAAGAGCGCCTTTGATGGCGGCTTGAGTGCCCACATTCATAAATACCGGGGTTTGCACAGTTCCATGGGGGCAGGTAAATTCGCCCCGGCGGGCCGCCCCCTCTTTTTTGATGATCTTAAACATGGTCTTCTCCCCATTCCGTCTCTTCTTGCAGCAGGTTTTTCGCCTGGCCGGGCGGGCTTTCCGCCAGCTCCGCCTGGCGCAGGGCCCGCTGAATCTGTCGTGTGCGCACGCCCACCAGCTTATCCAGCTCTTCGTTGGCCTGGGCCAGCCTTTTCTGCGTGGTTTCCAGCACAGCGGCAAATTTACCGAATTCCCCTTTCACAGAACCCAGCACTTTCCAAACCTCCGCCGAGCGCTTTTGCACTGCCAATGTGCGGAAGCCCAGCTGGAGGCTGTTGAGCAGAGCCGCCGTGGTAGAGGGGCCGCCGATATTCACCTTGTATTCCTGTTGAAGCTGCTCCACCAGCCCCATGCGCACCGCCTCGGCATATAGCCCCTCAATGGGCAGAAACATCAGGCCAAAATCGGTGGTATTGGGCGGATCGATATATTTTTCATGGATGTCTTTGGCAAACAGACGCAACCGATCCCGCAAGGCTTTGCGGGCTTGGGTTACCAGTTGGGGGTCGCCGGCGTCGTAGGCGTCCAACAGCTGCTGATAAGCGTCCGCCGGATATTTGGAGTCAAAGGGCAGCCACACCGGCTTATCTCCGTCGCCGGGCAGTTTAACGGCAAATTCCACCACGGCGGCAGAGCCTCGCTTGGTGTGAACGTTTTTCTCATATTGCTCCGGCGCCAGAATCTGCTCCAAAATGGCTTCCAGCTGCAATTCTCCCAGGGTTCCCCGGGTCTTGACGTTGGACAGCACTTTTTTCAAATCCCCTACCCCGGCGGCCAGGGTCTGCATCTCCCCCAGCCCCCGATAGACCTGTTCCAGGCGCTGGCTGACGATGGCAAAGGAATCGTTCAGCTTTTTTTCCAAGGCGGTTTGCAGTCGCTGATCCACCGTATGGCGAATCTGCTCCAGCTGGTTTTGGTTATCCTGGCGCAGCTGGGCCATGGAGCCGCCCAGAGAACGGCGCATATTTTCCAGCTTGAGCTCGGTCTGCATCATCTGATCCGCCTGCTGCTGGCGCAGGGCGGTCAGCTGGTCCTTCATCGTCTGCGCCTGCATCTGGGCCAGGGCTTCTGTTTTGGCGGAAAGGGCCGCGATTTCCAGCGCGGTCTCCCCCGCCCCGTCCGGCTTATCCAGCCGCCCCAGGGCCTGCCGCAGCCAGAGCGCCAGAGCGCCCAGAGCCAGCAAATTGGCCAGACACAAAAGAGCTAAAACGGCGGGCATGATCCCTTCCATGGGCTCAGCCGATTAGGTCCAGGATCATGCCGGCATACATCTTGCAGGCGTTGACCACGTCCTTCACATCCACGGTTTCATTATATGTGTGAATACCCTCGGCGTTGGAGGGGCCGTATTGGATGGTGGAAATGCCTGCTTCCCGGAAATAGCGGGTGTCGCTGCTGGCCCATTGGTAGGCGGCGATCAACTCGACCCCCATCAGCTCCTTGGCGCAGCGCCGGGCGGAGCGAACAATGGGATCGTCTGTCGAGCAATAGTTGCCCGTTTCGCCGCCCCGGTATGTAATCTGGCAGCAATCCTCCAGCCCCAGGCCGGCCACAATCTGATGCAGACGCTCTTTGACCTGGCTGCCGGACACGCCGATGGGGACCCGGGAATCCACGTCCAGCTCGCATTTGTCCGCCACCATGTTGTATTTGGAACCGCCCTGAATGACGCCAAAATTCAGCGTCACATGGTCCATGCAGTTTTCCACTCCAGGAACCTTCTGGATCTCTCGAATGGCCTGCTTGGAAACCTCCATCACCTGAGCGATTTCGCCGGCATATTCCCCCCGAATCTGCCGCAGGGATTTCATGGCCTGCATCAGCTCGCCCATGCGCTCCACGGCGCTTTCGCCCACATAAGGAGACAGGCTGCCGTGGGCGCTGCGGCCGGACATGACGATATGGACGCCCAGGTTGCCCTTTTGGCCCACTTCGATGTTATCATAGCCGGTGGGCTCGGGCACAATGCCCCAGTCGCCCTGAATATACCCATGTTCAAAGAGCCATTGCGTCCCATGGTAGCCGCCGGTTTCCTCATCCGGCACAATGGCGTAAAGAATTTCGCCCTCCAGCTGGGCGTTTTGCTGGGCCAGCATGGCGATGGCAAACAAAGAGGCGCCCAGGCCGCATTTCATATCCGAAGTTCCTCGGCCCAGCATCCGTCCGTCCACAATTTGGCCGGAATAGGGCGGAAATTCCCATTTCTCCCGGTCGCCGGCAGGCACAACGTCGCAATGGCCGTTAAACACCACTCGTTTGCCTCCCTTTTTCCCGAATGTGGCCAGAATATTGGGCCTATCAGGAACAGGACGCACAACCTCATAGGGAATGTTGTAGGAATCCAAAAAATCGCAGAGGAATTTTGTGACCTCTTCCACATCGCAGGGCGGGTTTTCTGAGGGGATTTGAATCAGCTTGGCGCAAAAATCCAACAAATCCTGTTGACGCCGGTCGATGACGCTCCATATTTCGTTGCTGGTCATAACAAATCGTCCTTTCTTTTGGGCGGCTGAGCCGCAGTTTTTCATTCGGTTTTGATTCTCTTGTGATCTATCGTCCGGCAGAGCCGATAAATTCCCGCAGCAGCGAATCCGCCGGCGCTTTTTCTGGCAGAACGGCGGGCAGAGCCTGCAAGAAGCGCAGCAATTCTTGGCTGAGGCGGCCGGCCTTGCCCTCTTTCGGCAGATTTTCTGCCGAAAGGAAGCTGGCATACAGCGCGGCCTCATAGGGAATAAAGGAATCCAGCTCAAAATCGGCCATTCGCTTGAAGGGAAGGATATGGCTCTCCTCCCCGGCGGCCACGGCGGGCAGCATAGCCATCGTCTGCTCAAAATTCCGTCCTCGGTACAGGCTGTCCCGCAGCAACCGCCGCATGAGCCGAATCCGCGAAGGGTGCAGGCAGTCGCCCTCTTGCGTCCGCAGCCGCGTGCGCACGCTGATATAAACCCTGCTGGCAAAGTCCGCCGCCCCAGACACGGCGGGATTTAAGGCATGAATACCCTCAAAAATCACAAATTCTTCGGGCGCCCGCTGAAAGCGGAACCCCGGCTTCCGGGTCTGGGTGGGAAAGTCGTAATCAGGGACGTTTACCGGCCTGCATTCAAAAATTTCCTGCATCTGCTGGCTGAACAGCGGAATATCCAGCCGATAAGGCGATTCATAATCGATGTCTCCTTCGGGCGTTAGCGGGATATTGGGGCTGGGGATCGGCAGAAAATAATTGTCCATAGACAAAAAACGAGCCGGACAACCCCGCTTTTCCAGCGCCTGCGCCAGGCGGGCGGCTGTTGTGGTTTTGCCCGAGCCCGAGGGACCGCACAGCAATACCACAGGCCGCTCTTTCTTTTCCTGGACCAGCGAAGCGGCCACAGAGTCCACCTGATCCAGGTAGTCTTGTTCGCATTGACGGATGAAATCCTCTCCCGATTCCGTCAGGCTGCTTTTCAGCAAATCCATATCAAAAAATTGTATTGTCATCTATCGATCGCTCCTAAGGGCGGCTTTGCCGCGTTTTTGTCGTGATTTTTGCGGATCGTATGGCGCAAGATTATTATATCAAACTTTCTCCTTTGCCGCAAGACGGGCGAGCCGGCAAAGCCTCTCCATTCTTCCAATGGAAAAAGAAAGACGCTTTGTCGCGGTTGAATCCCGTCGGAAATTGAGATATAATAGAGCAAGAACGCCTGGCCGGCCGGCCCGCGCCTGCGCATTCTTCCTTATATAATAATAGATATAATATAGCCGTTATAACAGAAAACTTCTCCCGGAAAGGGGATTGGGATGAAACTGCAAAAACGATTTTTCTTACTCTGTTTCTCGCTGCTGCTTTTTTCTTTCTGTCTGCTGGGGCCGGAAAGCCGGGCGCTGGAGACAAATCCGGTGGTGCGCGTGGGCCTATACTATGGCTCCAACGCTCTGCCTGCCGCCAACCTGCAAAATGTCTCCGGCATGGGGTCCGGTTATCGGCTGGGATATTTCGATTGGCCCTCCGGCCGCTTTACCTCTTTGATGGAAATTGACACAGTGGAAATCACCATTGTCAAGGATAAGCTGCTCTACATCAGCGCCGACAAAACTTATACCGACGTGGCTCCGGCCAACTATAGTTCGACCGTCGGCCCCTATCATTTGCAGACCAGCCGGCGATTCTCCAGTTGGCAGGAGGCGCTGGCCTTTTGCCAATCGCTTTCCATGGAGGCGTTTCCCGCCTATGTCGACGGCGCTTACGTCGCCCGAATCGGGCAATACGGCTCTTCTGCCCAGGCCCAGAGCGCCCAAGCCGCCGTGGCCGCTGCGGCGGGCGAGGTGTCTATCTGCGGATACAGCCAGAGCTGCTATACCGTCACAGCCACAGGCTCCCACGACATCTTATTCGAGCTGGACAGCGGCGGCCATTGTTTGGGCGTCCAGCCCCGCGGGGAGCATACCCAGACCTGGTTCAAAGGATATAAATATTACGGCGGCTTTGAATACAACCGGGTCAACGGAAACGACGTCACTGTAATCAACGTGGTGGAAATGGACGATTACCTCAAGGGCGTAGTTCCCTATGAGATGAGCGCCTCCTGGCCGACAGAAGCGCTGAAAGCCCAGGCCCTGTGCGCCAAATCCTACTGCGTCCAAAACAAAAACAAGCATAAAACCCAGGGGTTTGACTTGTGCAATTCCACCGACTGCCAGGTGTATCGGGGAACCAACTCCGCCACCGCCAATTCCGACGACGCTGTGGAGGCTGTCTCCGGTCAATACGTCACCTACAACGGTCAGATCGCCCAAACGTTTTACCATGCCTCCAGCGGCGGCGCCACGGAGGATGTGGAAAACATCTGGGACGATTATGTTCCCTATCTGCGAGGCGTGGAGGATACATATTTGACCAACAAGATCAGTTGGTCGGCCCAGTTGACCAACGAAAGCGTGGCGGCCATTCTGCGTGGCAAAGGCTACAGCGTCTCCTCTGTGACGGACCTTTATGTCAGCGGCTTGACCCGCAGCGGCAATGTCCGAGAGCTGACAGTGGTGCAATCCAGCGGCAGTCCTCTGGTCTTCTCCGGCGAAAAGGCCCGTACAATCTTAAATAGCTCCGCCTACGGCGTGTCTTTCCTCAGCCAGCGATATACGGTCTCCGGCAACGGCGGCAGTCCCTCCGACGGGTCGTCCGCCGGCGTAGGCGCGGCCTATGTCAACGACCAGAAAATCAGCCTTTCCGGCTTGCAGGCCGTTGGCAAAAGCGGCCTTTCCCCTGTGGCCTCCGGCAATCTCTTTGCTGTTACAGGCAAAGGCGTAGCTGCGCTGAACGTCTCGTCTTCGGCCTCTTCGGCCAATACGGCGGGCAGCGGGGTTTACGCCGTGTCCGGTTCGGGCAGCGGCCACCATGTGGGGCTGAGCCAATGGGGCGCCAACGGCATGGCCAAGGCGGGGTTCGATTACCAGCAAATCGTCAAATTTTATTTTACAGGAGTGCAGGTGGGCCCTGCTGCGTGAACGACATGAAAAAAAGCGATTTTACCTATGACTTGCCAGAAGAGTTGATTGCCCAGACGCCTCTGGAGCGGCGGGACGGCTCTCGTTTGCTGGTTTTAGACAAGCAAACCGGCCAAATGGAGCATCGGCATTTTTATCAGATCGGCGACTATCTGCGCGCTGGAGATTGCCTGGTCGTCAACGACACTCGGGTGATTCCTGCCCGGCTTTACGGCCAGAAAACGGATACCGGCGGCGCGGCGGAAGTATTATTGCTCAAAGACCTGGGCCAGGGCGGCTGGGAGTGCATTGTCTACCCGGGCAAGCGGCTGAAAGCCGGCGCGCGACTAACCTTTGGCGACGGACGGCTGAACGCTACTGTTCGCCAGGTTTTGGAGAATGGAAACCGCGTGATTGATTTTGAGTGCCAAGGCGTTTTTTTGGAGATTTTGAACCAACTGGGCGAGATGCCCCTGCCCCATTATATTAAGGAAAAGCTGACCGATCCAGACCGATATCAAACGGTTTACAGCAGAGAGCCTGGCTCGGCGGCGGCGCCCACTGCCGGCCTGCATTTTACCCCGGAGCTCATGGAACAGCTGAAAAAGCAAGGCGTGATTTTTGCCCCCGTGACGCTTCATGTGGGCCTGGGTACCTTTCGGCCGGTGAAGGAGGAGGAGATTGCCGACCATGTGATGCACGCCGAGCAATATTTCGTCTCTCCAGAAACGGCGGAAATCGTCAACCAAGCGCGGCAGGCGGGCGGGCGGATTCTCGCCGTGGGCACCACGTCCTGCCGTACGCTGGAAACCGTAGCCGACGACAACCGGACGATTCGCCCTGGCCAGGGCTCCACCGATATTTTTATCTATCCGGGCTATTCCTTTAAAGCCGTCGACGGGCTAATTACCAATTTCCATCTGCCTGAAAGCACTTTAGTGATGCTGGTTTCTGCTTTGGCAGGCCGAGAATCTATTCTCGCTGCTTACCGGCAAGCGGTAGAGCGGCGCTATCGCTTTTTCAGCTTCGGCGACGCGATGTTGATTTTGTAAGGCGACTCCCCCGCCCACAGGAAAGGAGACTGTCGTTTTGTTATTTCATTCGTTTCGCTCCCAGGAAGAGCGCAGAGAATTTGGCGGCTCTTATTTTATCGAATTGCAGCATTGCCGATTGGCGCAAAGCGTCGCGCTGGAAACCATCGTTTCGGTTGACGCGATCCGCTGTTGGGCCAATGATTCGCTTTATCTCTATGGCGACGACGATACTCTATTTGTATCTCAGTATGGAGACCTTTTGATAGACGGCGTTTATCATAACGGAAGAAGCGGCCCAGTCGATCTTTGTGGAATCAATTACTATTCGCAGCGGCACAGCAACCTCATTGCAAAGAGGATACAGGAAAGGAAGCCCTTGGATTATCAGGTCTTATTAAATTGGCTGGAAAACGGAACAGACTATAACGGCTTTTATATTTTAGGACTTTGATTTTCGTTTCGCCGCTTGTTTTCATCGATCACAAACAGAAAAACCCCGCAGACAATGAAATCTGCGGGGTTTTAACTGTTTGAAAACAGCGCTTGCGCTGCGATTGTTTGTATTTCTCGTTGTCTTTTTTATTCTATCGTCACCCGGTGGAATGTCTTTTTTCCCTTTTTAATTAGAAATTCGCCAGACAACTGGATTTTGTCAAAACGAGCGGCAGGGTCGGCGATTTTTTCATCGTTGACCAAAACGCCCCCTTGCTCCACCAGGCGGCGGGCTTCTTTTTTGGAGGGGGCCAATTTGCATTTGACCATCAAATCCAAAATGCCGATGCCGCCGTCCGTCAAATCGGCTTCGGTCAAGGCGGTGGAGGGCGTATTGCTCTTGTCGCCGCCGCCGGCAAACAGCGCCTGGGCGGCGTTTTGGGCCTTTTGCGCTTCTTCCGCGCCGTGAACCAGGCTGGTCAGCTCATAGGCCAAAATTTCCTTGGCTCGGTTGAGTTGAGAACCCTCCCAACGGGCCATTTCGTCGATCTGTTCCAATGGCAAGAAGGTCAGCATCCGCAGGCACTTGACGACGTCTTTATCGCCTACGTTGCGCCAATACTGATAAAATTCAAAGGGCGAGGTTTTGTCTGGATCCAGCCAGACGGCGTTGCCTGCGGTTTTGCCCATTTTATTTCCCTGGGAATCGGTGAGCAATGTGATGGTCATGCAGTGGGCGTCCTTGCCCAATTTCCGCCGGATTAGCTCTGTGCCGCCCAGCATATTGCTCCATTGATCGTTGCCGCCGCACTGCATATTGCAGCCGATGGTCTGGAACATATGATAGAAATCATAGGACTGCATAATCATATAATTGAACTCCAAAAAAGAAAGACCTTTTTCCATCCGCTGTTTATAACAATCCGCCCGCAGCATATTGTTTACGGAAAAACAAGCGCCTACCTCCCGCAGCAGCTCCACATAGTTCAGCTTCAGCAGCCAATCGGCGTTGTTTACCATCAACGCCTTGCCCGGGCCTTCGCCAAAATCGATAAACCGCTCCATCTGTCGCTTGAAGCAGGCGGCGTTGTGGTCGATATCCTCTTTGGTCAGCATTTTGCGCATATCCGTGCGGCCAGAAGGGTCTCCAATCATGGTCGTGCCGCCGCCGATCAGGGCGATAGGCTTGTTGCCCGCCTGCTGCATCCGTTTCATCAAAGTCAGCGCCATAAAATGACCTGCCGTCAGGCTGTCTGCCGTGCAGTCAAAACCAATGTAAAACGTGGCCTTGCCGTTGTCGATCAGATCGCGGATTTCCTCTTCGTTGGTTACCTGAGCCACCAGACCTCTGGCGACCAGCTCGTCATACAAAGTCATTGGTTTCCATCTCCTTTTTGTATTCTCCAGGCTGGGCAGGCATAAAAAACGCCCTTCTACCCCAGCAGCCGGGATAGAGGGCGAAACATTTCGCGGTACCACCTCTATTTTGCATATCCCTTGCGGCGATACGCCTCATGGAGCGCCAACACGCCCCTGCGCTATAACAGGCGCAGCCTGTAACCGCCTACTGGGAATGACAGGATTCCGTTGGGGGTTCCGCTCGTGAAGGTATTTCACAGGCGTTTCGCAGCCGCTTTCACCGTCCGCAGCCTCTCTGAAGCGCACATCGCCTGTTACTTCTTTCAGTCCTAACGTTTTACGAATAATACTATAGCAGATTGTTTTTCTGTTGTCAAGTATGCCGACAGCCGACGTCTTCCTCCCGTCATGCCTTCCGTCATGCTTTTGAGACAATCTCAAAGGCCCTGCCAGCTTTCCATTGGAAGCGGGCAGAGCCTTTTCGGTTCTTTTGAATGTCTTTCTGTTATATTCCAATTCCGGCATACTGCGTCATATACAGCTCATAATACTTCCCTTTTGCATGAAGCAGCGTTTCATGGTCGCCGCACTCCACGATTTTACCATGGTCCATCACGACAATCTGATCCGCATCCCGAATCGTCGATAGACGATGGGCGATCAAAATACTGGTGCGGTCCCGCATGACCATCTGCATAGCGTCTTGAATGGCTTGTTCGGTGCGGGTATCCACATTGGAGGTGGCCTCGTCCAAAATCAGTATCTTCGGGTCCATGACAAAAGCGCGGGCAATGGCCAGAAGCTGCCGCTGCCCTTGGCTGACGGATTCTCCAGACCCGATCAAAACAGTATCCAGCCCATTGGGAAGTTTCTGAATCACTTCCTCGCAGCGGCTCATGCGCACAGCCCGCTCAACGTCTTTTGCCGAAGCGGCCTCGTTGCCATATTTCAGATTGTTTCGCACAGTATCGCTGAACAAGAGAACATTTGTCAAGGGGGATTTCACCCAAAAGATGAAATCTCCCCATAATCTGGAAATTATATTTTTATAATCCTGATATGACAATATAGATATTCTTAACAGGGTATATATTCGTTCTCCAAATCTCATCAAATTCCTCTGTGCTGAGTTTTCTGTTATACCAGCCGCCATTTGCATTGACGTTATCAGAGATTGAATCTACCAGATATATGAAATTCTCATCATATCCAACAACTACAACATAGTGCGTATCATCAGGCGTGCGTATAAATGCGATAATAGGCACTCCTGAAATTAAACGTTGCTTTAGAGTGTTATTATCTCCATGATAGGCTTTTGCTGTATATCCATAACTTTGAAACAGGCTAACAACAGAATTGACAGAAACGAAGCC
>CAJTUM010000023.1 GCA_910579575.1 uncultured Eubacteriales bacterium
GCCGCCGGCATGAGCGGTAACGCCATGGAAATGGAAAATCGCGCTGTTCAGGCCGGTCATGGTGCCGATTGTAACCATGTTGGCGGAGGAGCCATGCCAGGAAAAAGCCACGTCCAAATCGGTAAAAGCGCCGTTGCGGGCCATAAATGCCTTGCCAGTTAGCACTTCTTCTGCCGGGCAGCCAAAGAAGACCACAGTGCCTTCTTTTCCGGTGGCCTCCAGCTCGGCCTTCATGCCCAGAGCGGCGCCGACGCAAGCTACGCCCAGCAGATTGTGGCCGCAGCCCTGACCAGGAGCGCCGGAGCAAACAGGCTCTTTCTCTGTGCTCACCTTCTGGCTCAGGCCGGGCAGAGCGTCATATTCGCCCAGGAAACCCACAACGGGATGGCCCTTGCCCCAAGTGGCCTTGATGGCGGTAGGCAGACCGGCATAGCCCACCTCGACCTCAAAACCGTTTTGGCGCAGCAAGTCGGCCGTCCACTGGCAGGCGTTTACTTCATTGAAAGCGGTTTCAGGGTTGTCCCAGATTTTTTTGGCCAGGTCCTCCAGCGCCTGGGCGTTTTGGTCCACGGCCTTCATGGCGATTGTGTCAATCATTGTAATCTCTCCTTTTTCTTGGCCCCATCCGCTGAGGTTTCGCCAAATTGACGAAAATGGCGGCGGATTTTTATGCAAACTGCACAAAACAAAAGGGCGATAATGGTGAAAACGCACTATGATACACCAATCATACCCCAGTAAGCCCTGGTTTGTCAATCGGATAATCGAATAAAGCGACTGGGAGAGCCCCGGCAGGATTAAAGTCCTCTGGTTGCCGCCGCCGGTTTTGTTTTGTTGGCGGAGAGGGCCAATAAATCGATGGACAAGCGGCATTGTCCTCCTTGGCCGTCGGGCAGCTCGATATCCATCGTCAATTCAACGCAGTTGCTCAGCTCGTCCATGGCAATCATATAGCGCTGGCCCGCCTGCCAGGTATGAGCCTGGTTTTGGCTGTCGAAAAAATGAACGCTGCGGCTAAAGCCGTCGGGATAAACCGCCCGGCCCGCAATGTGGATGTTCCAATCCTCTGGGCTTTGGTAACCTTCAGGCAAGGTGAAGGTCACGCCGCCCGCCTGATAGGAAAGCGATTGCTCCAGCTGTTCCAGCGCTTGCTGAGGCGGCGACTGCGTTTGCCGAGGACCTAAAAACAGGAGAGGCGCCGATAGAATCAACGCCGCGGCGGAGCAAAGTAGCGCCGAGGGGCGTTTTTGGGGCTGGCAAATCAACGCCTGCACCCGCAGCGTCAGCCAAGCCTTTTTCCCAGTCATGGCGGAGCCTCCCATCTGACGCTCCCCCTGTCGGTCCGCCAGGTCTGTCAGCGTTCGGCCATACTCCAAGCGCTTGTCAGAGCCCAGTTTGGCCAGAGCGCCTTCGTCGCAGGCCAGTTCGCCGTCCAATCGGGAAAGGGATAGGCAGAACCAAGCCAGAGGATTGTACCAGTGGAGAGCCAAGGCCAACCCCCTCAGCAGCGACCAAAGCGGGTCGCCATGGCGCCAGTGGGCCAGCTCGTGGGCCAAAACATAGAGTTTGTCTTTTTCTTCCAAGCCCAGGGGCAGATAGACGGCGGGCCGGAACAGCCCCAACAAAAGAGGAGAAGCCAATGTTGGCGCTTCATAAAGGGGAAGAGGACAGCTTGATTCTTGTAAGGGCCGGCGAGAAGCGGTCAGACGGCTTTGGAAAAGCAGATTGCTGGCCAACAGGCAAAAAAGCGCGACGGCGACGCCCGCCGCCCACAGGACGGGAATCCAGGAGAAAAGGGCGGCGGATTCGGCTGGGGAAGGAGTTGGGGCGGCCCAGGTATGCAGGGAAGCCGGCCCTTCCAGCGCGGTTTTTGCAGAAGGGAGAGGGGAAAGCGGCGCCAGATTGGCGGCGGAAGCCGGGCTGGCGCCTGGGAAGAGGGGAACCAGCATCCGCAGCAGCGGCAAAAGCCACAAGACGTAACGGGTTCGAAAGGAAATCCGGTTTTTCGTCAGCCCTCGCAGCGCCAGCACGGCGGCCATAGCCAGAGTGGAAACCAAGGCCCAGCGAAGCAACACAATGGTCATTTTTCGGCCTCCTCCGCTTTGTCCAGCAGGTCCCGCAGCTGCTGGATTTGTTGGGAAGAAATGCTGCCCTGATCCAGCAGCGCGTTGACCATCAGGCTGACGCTCCCATGATACACTCGGTCCAGAAATCGCTGGGTTTGCTTCAGAGCCGCTTGCGTTCGGTCCAGGCAGGGAGAATAAAACCGGGTTCGCCCCTGCTGCTGGCAGAGCAACAGACCTTTAGCCTCCATGCGGGAAAGCATTGTCATAACGGTGCTTTTTGCCCAACCGGCCCGCTTCTCCAGATCCCGAACCAGCTCCATAGCCGTTCGAGGCGACTGTTCCCACAGGGGCTCCATCGCCCGCCATTCTGCTTCTGTCAAATAGATGGCATGTTTCATGAGACAATCTCCTTTGGTCTATTTTGTAGACTAATTATATCGCGTGAGGTCTACAATGTCAACTAAAAATTGAGAAGCGGATATTTGATAAAGAAAAGAAGTCTTCAGCAATAAAGGGGTTTCCTCGATTTTTGGTCTGTGATATAATTAGAGCATAGAATAGAGAACAAAAAAACGGGGGTAACGATATGGAGCGGCAAAATTTTATTGCGGAGAGAGTGTACGCGTTTCAGCGGACGCATCCTGAATTTTCGGCTTGGCAGAGTTACCGCGTCTTTACGGCAATGTGCGTCAAATATTTCTTTTTTCATGAGGCTGGAGCCAATTTTGATGCAGAAGAAGCTGCGGAATATCTGACGGATGGGAAAGGCGACGGCGGCATTGACGCGGTCTTCAACGACCCTGGCAGCGAAGATAACGACATGATTATCGTGCAGAGCAAATATTACGAAAATTCTCAGTTGACCGGGGCAGACGCGGCGGGAGAGCTTTATAAAATTTTAGAAACCATCAAATCGATCGATTCCCATCGGGTAGAGGGACTCAGCGAAAAGATGGTTTCCGCTTATCGAAACGCCAAGAGCCAGATGGGGGACAACGGGCAGATCCGCATTGTATTTTTTTCCTCCTATGAGCCGAAAAACAAACGAGAGCGCAATAAGATCGAAAAAAGCAATGAAGAAATTTTCCGTTCTTATGATTTGGAATTTTATTTCCGGGCGGATATCGAAGCCCAAGTGGAGATTGTGGATAGCGGCAAACTTTATGCGGATTATGGCGTTTTGCGCCTGGACCGCCGGGACAATTATTTGGAATATGAGGATTCGGCGATTGTGAATATTTCCGCCCAATCTTTGCAGGAATTGCAGAATTTGAAGCGAAACGGCCTGTTGGGTATGAACCTGCGGTTCTATGTGCGCCAAAAAGCGGTGGACGACGGCATCGACAACACCATTCGCAAGGAGCCGGAAAATTTCTGGTATAAAAATAACGGAATTATCATAATCTGTGAGGATTATGAGATCGACGGAACAGTTTTGCGCCTGCGGAATTTCTCCATTATCAACGGCGGGCAGACCACCAACCGTATTGGGCGAATGGATATCGAGCGGGATTTTTTGCTGCAATGCAAGGTGGTGAAAATCAAAGGCGGCACGGCTGACGAAAAGGACCGATTTACGCATAACATTGCCGAGGCGTCCAACGCTCAGAAGGCTGTGAAAAAGGCGGATCTCAAATCCAATACGCCGGAGCAGCTGCGGCTGCGGGAGCGTTTGAGCGAAAAGGGCGTCTACTATATTACAAAAAAAGGGGATAAAATCCCCAAGAAATACAGCGAGCCGTATCAATATGCCACGTTGGAGCAGGTGGGAAAGTGGAGCTTGGCCGCCGTTTTGCAGATGCCCGGTTCTGCCAGAAGCAACCTCCAGCGGATGTATCAGGACGAATATTATTACCCAATTTTTGCGCAGAACGCCAAAGCGGGCGTGATCGCCGATTTGCTGAAGATTTCTTGGTATTACGATCAATTCGTCAAGGACAATCTCAAAGATCGGGGCTATGACGAGCGAACGACGCTGCCCATGATGAAAAATGGGAAAACATTTCAGTTGGCCTGCGTCGCCTTTTTGTGCAAAATTTCCTATGGCGTCTTTTCTTATGACACCGTCGCCAGTTTGATCGGAAACGCCGACGAGCTCAAGTCGGTTTTGCGCCAGATGGGGCAGATGGAGCGGTTGATTTCTTGCAAAACGGCGGAAGAGCAGGACTTGTTTTTTACGATTTTTGACGCGGTAGGCAACGAAGCGTTGGGCTATTGCTTTGAAAACGCGCTGGAACGAGCGGAACAAGAGCAGCGGACGTTGGCTCCTTCTGATTACTTAAAATCAGACGCCAATTATTACAAGGACGTGGTCAAACGGTTGTGGAACAGATATCGCTCCAATGAAGAGCTTCGCAAGGCCGTCAAGCGCCTTTGCGGCCAGAGCGACTGATAGGGGGAAGCGGCATGAAACGCAAATGGAGAAGCGCTTTTTGGACGGCGCTGGTTATATTCGCGCTTTTCTGCCCAGGCTGGGCTTGGGCGGCGCCTTCGGACGCGCTGTTAGAGGAGGAACAGCTGGAATTTGACCAGATGTACGCCAAGCTGGAGGGGCTGACGCCGGAGGAGCTGCTGGCGGATCTGGAGAGAGCCTGTCAGCTGCTGGATCAGAGCGGTTGGGAAGACAAGGACAACGCTTTGATTCCTTGGGGAGCGGCTATGGCGGAGCGCATCGACGAATTGACTGAGGAGCAGCTGGCGGACGTTATTTTGAACCCGGAGAAGGACCTCTATTTTAGGGGCGCCGTCGTGCAGCTGCGGGAACTGCGGCAGGACGCGGCCCAGGCGGATCCTCGGCTTTATCAGCTGCTGGAAGATGAAGAGGCGCCGGAGTATCTGCGCACGACCCTTATGCTCCATTTGGATTTTGACGGGCCGGAGCGTCAAGAATTGCTGGAGAGACTGGCGGCGGGGCAGGATGTCTTGGCGGTTTACGCTCAAAAAAAGCTGGATTGGGACAGCCGGGAAACGGCCTATCAAAGCCGGCTTCGGGCGGATAAAGCGCCGAAAGAAGCGCAGTCTCCGGGTCGAACCCCGTTGTGGGGTCTTTTGGCGGTTGGCGTTGGAGCGCTGACGGCGGTCTGGGCGTTTCGCCGCTTGGGCGGCCGACTTTTCCAAGAATTAGAGGAAGAAACGCTGTGACCTTTTGCCAGAGGCCTGGAAGCGAAGAGAGACGAATGCTGAAAACAGCCGGATCGGTCAAACCGATTCCGGCTGTTTTTTTGCGGCAGAGAAGCCGAGAGTAGGTCACTCTGCGTTGACGTAATCCACGTGCAGAAAGCGCATTTGTTCGGCGTCGTATGTATTGAGCCGGCGCATGAATGAATCCATGCTGTGGGTAATGATGAAAATATTGTTTATCGAAGGGAAAAAGCCAGTGCGGGCCACGAAAAGGGAGTGATAAAAGCTGCCGTCCGCCCGGCCCAGCTGCACGACGTCGCCAGGCCTTAGGTGGGAAACGGGAACTTCCGTCATATGAGGCCCCAACCCTTCGTTGCCGACCATAAAGTTATAGAAATATTCCACCCCGGCCCAAGAGGGGGAGCGGTCGTCTGCGCTGATATAATACCAGCCAAAGGTGGGGGTGTAATTCATGACGCCGCTGCCGGCATAGACGCATTGGGAGACGAAATTGGTGCAGTCTCCTCCCAAATCGCTGAAATCATAATATTTCGGGTTTCGCCCCCGGCCCCAGCGCCGCGCATACGCCAGGGCTGCAGTTCTGTTGTATGGTTTTTGAAACATCAAAAAGCCTCCTTTTCCCCATAAAATCTTTGGATTTTGCGGGGATTTTTTTGGTTGGATCGATTTCCGGCCGGCGAATCGTCGATTCGCCTCGCCGGCAATAGCCGCCGCGCCGCACGACTCTTTTCATTCTATGCAGGCAAGCGGCGGCTGGCCCCGGCGCATAGAATGGAGAGAATAGGCGGGCTCGCTCAAGGGCGCCGCCGGAAGGAGGATTAGGAGAGTGAAAAAAGTCTTGAAAGCGCTGTATCTGGGCCTGGGGCTGCTTTGCTTTGGTTTGGGGGCTTTGGGAGCCGCGCTACCCATTTTGCCCACAACCCCCTTTTTGCTGTTGGCCTCGTTCTTTTTTGCCAAAGGCTCCGACCGGTTTCACGCTTGGTTTCGGGGAACAGGGTTGTATCGACGGTATTTGGAGAATTTTGTTCGGACAAAAAGCATGACGGCTCGAAGCAAAGCCTTGTTGCTGGGCTCGGTGAGCCTGATACTGCTCGTCCCTTTTTGCTTGACGGAAAATCTCTGGGCTCGCGGAGGCATTGCCGCCGTCATAGCGCTGAAATACTATTATTTTCTGTTCCATATCAAAACGGCCCCGCCCGCCGGCAAAAAGGGCGTTCCATCTATCCGCAATTCATGATATAATGATCCCATAGACGCGGCGGTCGTACAACAAGGCTTGGCGCCAACGGTTTTTGCACGAAGACGAAATGAACCAGGCGGCGCCGCAGGGAAGCTGGAAAAGCGACAGCCCAGGTCGGCGTCGGAAGTCTTGGAAGACCCCGATTGATTGGATTGCGAAGACATAAAAAAAGCCGGCGAGGCTCCCAAAAGGTTAGGCCTCGCCGGCAGTGAAAAGGGGATATCGCAATGCAGACCATCCAGAAAGAGCGCGTTCATTTTGCCTTCTGCCCAGAGCAGCCGCCTCAGGCGCGGGGGCGCAGCGGGGAGATTTTTCTCTTTGAATGTCAAGATTGTTATTGCGGCCAACTGAACGAGGACGGCATGGATTTTTCGCAGATGGATATGAGCCGCAACAACCCTGCCACAGGGCCTTTGTATATCGAAGACGCTATGCCGGGAGACATATTGCGGGTGGAAATTCTGGATATCAAAATCGCTGCGGAAGGCGCCATGTGCGCTCGAGACGGGGCAGGCGTTTACCAGATTGAGGGTTGTCATTGCCGCCGCTTCTCTGTGGAGCAAGGGGAAATTTTGTTTGACAAGGGCATTCGCCTGCCTGTGCGCCCGATGATCGGCGTCATTGGCACGGCGCCGGCCCAAGGAAGCGTTCCCTCCACCTGGCCTGGCGAACACGGAGGCAATTTGGATATTCGAGAGCTGAACGCAGGAACGACCCTTTATCTGCCCGTCAACGTCCCTGGAGCCTTGCTGTCCATGGGAGATCTTCACGCTTTGCAGGGGGATGGAGAGACGGCGATCTGCGCCCTGGAAATGGAGGGGCAGGTTACCGTGAAAGCAGACGTCCTCAAAGGCCGGAAAGACATCCCAACCCCTTTTTTGACCACAAAAACCCATTATATTACGACGGCGGCGGACCCTTCGTTGGATGTGTGCAATGTGAAGGCGGCCCGAAAAATGCACCGTTTTTTGCAGGAGCACGCCGGGTTGACCGACGCCCAGGCCGGGCTGCTGCTGTCGTTGGCTGGAGATTTGCGCGTCAGCCAGGTCGTCAACCCGGCTAAGGGCTGCATGATGGTTTTCCCCCGAGGTCTGGCGGGAGAACAGTTTGATAGATAGAAGGGAGGCGGAGACATTTGACGGAATTGGAACGGACGGAAACGGAATCGCCAGAGCAGACGGAGGCTTTTGGCGGTTATCTGGCGGAAAAATACCCAGAAAAGCGGGTGATCGCTCTGCTGGGAGGTCTGGGTGCGGGCAAAACCGCTTTGACCCGGGGAATCGCCCGACGGTTGGGATGCCTGGACCAAGCCTCCAGCCCCACTTACGCCATTGTCAACGAATACCGGGGCCCTCGGCCGGTTTGTCATTTCGATATGTATCGCATACAGGGCGGCGACGCCTTATATGACATCGGCTGGGAGGATTATTTGGAATCCGGCGCTTTGTGCGTGGTAGAATGGAGCGAAAATATTTTGGGGGCTCTGCCGCCGGATACGCTTTTTGTGAAACTGGAGATTCTATCGCCGGAAAGAAGGCGCATTATTGTGACAGAAGGGGGGATATTATGCTGATTTTGGCCCTGGATACCGCTTGGCGCACGGCTTCGGCCGCTTTGTGTCAGAATGGAAAAATCCTGGCTTACCGGGAAAGGGACTCGGAGATGAACCACAGCAAAACCATTTTACCGACGGCGGAGGAGCTGCTGGCCCAACAGGGGATTTCATTGGATCAGACGGATCTATTCGCCGCGACGGCCGGACCGGGCTCTTTTACCGGTTTGCGCATCGGCGTGGCGGCGATCAAAGGCTATGCTTGGGCGCTGGACAAGCCCTGCGCCGCCGTATCCTCTTTGGAATCCGCCGCCTGGGCGGCTCGGGAACATGAAGGGTTGCTGTGCGCCGCTGTCCTCGCCCGGGCAGATGAATTTTTCTATGCTTTTTTTGAAAATAGAGAAGGTCGCATTCGCCGCTTGACGGAAGACCGGGCGGACCGAGCTCAGAGAATTGCCGAAGAAATCCGGCGCAGAGGAGAAATTCCCTGGTTGACAGGCACTGGGGCGGAAGGACTGCTGGAATATTGCAACGGATTGGAGACCCAGGTTTGGTTGGCCCAAGGCTGCCGGCAGAACGCCGCCGCCGCCGCCCTTTGCGCCTGGCAAGGGGCCCAGGAGGGCCGGCTGATCGACTGCCACGAGCTGAAGCCCTTGTATCTGCGGCTTTCGCAGGCGGAACGAATGAAACAGAACAATCAGGACATAGAAAGGAAGGCTGGAAAATGAAAATTGCCATCGGTTCGGATCATGCGGGATTTGCGCTCAAACAGGAAGTAAAAAAACACTTGCAGGAAATGGGCTGCCAGATAGAGGATTTTGGAACGTATGATGAAAAATCCTGCCATTATCCGATTTACGCCCAAAAAGTGACTACCGAGGTGGTGGGGGGCCGGGCCGACCGGGGCGTGCTGATCTGCGGCACTGGCGCGGGCATGGCCATCGCCGCCAACAAAGTGAAGGGAATTCGGGCGGTTACGGTTTCCGATTGTTTTACCGCCAAGGCTGTGCGAATGCACAACAACGCCAATGTGCTGTGCATGGGCGCCCGCGTGCTGGGCCCCAGCTTGGCCTGCCTGATCGCCCAGCTTTTTGTGGAAACCGACTTTGAAGGCGGCCGCCATCAAACGCGTATCGATATGATTTCCGATATCGAACAGGGAAAATAAACGAAAAGCCCCCTTTGAAAAAGGGGGCAAGCGATCCACGCAGTCTTGTTTTCAGCGGCGGCTGTTTCGCAGTCTCCAAAGGGAGTTGCGATGGACGAGGCCGCGTTGGGATCAAAGGACGACAACGCCGTCCCGCCGTCTAAGCCTTATTATTTGCCTGTCGGCGCTCGCCGACCGCCTGCATCGAGGAGAAAGGCTCCTGATTTGACCAAGCTGACGCGGAGTATGCTCGTCGGCTCTGCCGACTACCGGCGATTGTTGTGGTAATCCTGGGGATATTGACGGCGGCGAGCTCTTCTTCTGCGGCGGACTCGACGGCGGTTGGAGGCCATTAGAATCAACAAAAAGGCCAAAGCCAGCAGGGCCGCCAGAATGATTTTGAAAATTGTGCCGCTGAAAAACTCCTGAATTTGATGAACCACATACAGCGCGTCGGAGCGGGGGATGGATTCGGAGGCCACTAAATCTACCTGGCCGTATTCCACTCCGTCAATCAACAGCCGGGCGGAACCGATTTTCTGGCCTTTTTCCACTGGGGCGTCCACCGCGGAGGGAGCTTCTACCTCATACGTCAGCTGGCTTAGATCCAGATCCTTGGATACCAGAGCCGTGGTATCCTGAGCGGCCGCCAGCTTGGTGTGTTCTTTGCCGGCGGCAAAGCGAACGCCGACTTCCTGCACGGGGGAATCTTTGGCGGAAAGGACCTCCAGAGAGTAATTTTGCCGGGCGTAGCGAAAGAGCTTCAGCGTCTCTGTATAGCAGCCAATGTCGCCAGTCGTCTGGTCTTTTTCTCCGCCCAGTATCACGGAGATATATTCCAAATCTCCGTTGGTTTCGCCGCCCACCAAGCAGAAGCCGGCAGGGGTGGTGGTGCCTGTTTTGACGCCAAAGGCGTTTTTATCGAAATAACGGGTGTCTTTCAGCCGGGAGATTAAGTGATTGGTAGTGGTAATGGTGCTTTCGTTGGGATGCATATTGGTAGGTTGAAGTTTGACTTGAGACGTGCTTACAATTTCCCGCAGTTCGGGAATGTCGATCAGCGCTTTCCCGATCTTATACAAGTCTCGGGCGGAGGTATAGTGATCCTCTTCGTGAAGACCGTGTGGGTTGGAAAAATGCGTGTTTTCACAGCCAAGCTGAGCCGCTTTCTGGTTCATCAGCTCCGCAAACGCTTCGTTGGAACCGGCTACATATTCGGCCAGGGCGTTGGCGGCGTCGTTTCCAGAGCCAATGAGTAGATAGCGGAGCATATCCATAAAATTCATCTGCTCTCCAGCTTGAAGAAAAACGCTGCTGCCCCTCTCAGCCAACCCTTCTACGGCGCTTTCGGAGACGGGAATCATGTCCTCCTGGGCGCAATGCTCCCAGGCCACCAGGGCGGTCATCAGCTTGGTGGTGCTGGCAGGATAGAGCTTGTCGTCGGCGTGGTATTCAAAAAGCGTTTGGCCGGTAGTGGTTTCCGCCAGAAAGGCGGCCTTGGCGTTGACGGTCAGCTCTTCCGCCTCTTCCTCCGGCGCAGCCTGTGCGGCCGCCGAAAAGAAAAAGAACAGCGCCAGCAAAAGAGCGGGCAGGCGTTTGGTTTTCATGGGGCTCCCCCTATCTGATGTCCCCCTGGAAAAGGGGATTGATTGGTATGCGGCTATTGTACCAAATTTTTGACTTTGACGCAATGAGGCGGGGGGAAGTTTCACAGTTTTGTAAGAAAAAAGAGGGCGGCGGCAGAAAAAAGGAGGCGAAACATGGCGGACAAGCGGTTTGGAGCGGCGGCGATTGTTTGCTGCGCGGCGGCCGTCGGTTTTCTGGGCGGTCGCTTTAGTCTGCTGGCCCAAGGGCCGGCTCCGACGCTGACGGGAGACGCCCGACTGACGGAAGCGCCTCCGGCGGCGCTGGCGCTCTATCGAGTGGAAGAAAACGACCGGGTAGAAGAGGACCTGCCGCCGGTGAATATCAACCAGGCAGACGAAGCGGAATTGCAGAGCTTGCCCGGCGTCGGCCCCGCCAAGGCAGCCAATATCGTCGCTTACCGCCGGCAAAACGGCCCCTTTGAAAACAAGGAGGAGCTGATGGCGGTGGAGGGCATAGGGGAACAAATCTTTATGAATATCCGGGATCGCGTGACCATCGGGCCGTGAACCGACGGACAATGGAGGAGCTTATGAGAGTATTAGTGGTGGACGATGAGAAATTATTGGTGAAGGGCATTAAATTTAACCTGGAAAACGACGGGTATCAGGTGGACGCCGCCTTTGACGGCGCTCAGGCCCTGGCCATGTTTCGGACTCAAAAATATGACATCATTATCCTGGATCTGATGCTGCCGGAAATCGGAGGGCTGGAAGTTTGCCGCAAAATCCGGGAGACGTCCAATGTGCCGGTGATTATGCTGACCGCGAAAAGCGAAGGGGTGGACAAGCTGATCGGCTTTGAATACGGGGCGGACGATTATGTCTCCAAGCCTTTTGATATTCTGGAGCTCAAGGCCCGCATTCGAGCTATTTTGCGGCGGGCCGGCGCGCAGCCTGCTGCCGAAGCGGCGGACGACCGAATTCAGGCCGGCGATATGCGCATCGACACTGCCCAGCGTTCTGTGGTTAAAAACGGGAAATCCACCGACCTGACGGCCAAGGAATTTGATCTGCTGGTGATGCTGGCTCGGAACCCGGGTCGGGTCTTCAGCCGGGAAGGGCTGCTCAGCGCCGTTTGGGGGGAGGATTACCCGGGCGATATCCGAACGGTGGACGTCCATGTCCGCCGACTGCGGGAAAAACTGGAGACGGACGACGCCAACCCGGAATATATCCTGACCAAATGGGGGGTTGGTTATTATTTCAAATCCAGCGGCAACTAAATTCACCAAAAGCCTGCGCTTCCGCATCGCCGCCGCCATGGCGGCCATTATGGCCACGCTGCTGGCGGTGATGAATTTTTACCCGGCGCAAGCGGTGCGAAGGCTGATCGTCAGCTCCAAGGAGACCGAACTGCTGGAGCGGGCCCAGCGGCTGGCGCTGACGTTGGAAGGCTTTGCCTCGCTGACGCAGGACAATATTGTGCTGTCTGTTCAGGTGCTGGAATTGGAAAAGCAGCAGCGGATTTTGGTGACGGACGGTTTTGGCGGCGTGTTGTACGACAACTCCAAGGTCAGCCCGCTGGCAGGCCGCTACGCTTTGCTGCCCGATCTTGTAGCGGCGCTGGAGGGAGCCGACGTCTTTCGCTGCCGGTATGACGAGGAGGCGTTTGCCTCCAGCGCCGCCGTGCCGGTGATGAAGGGGGAAAAAGCCATTGGGGCGGTGTATATCTACGATTACGACACCGAGCAAGCGGATTTTTTGAGCAGCACGCGGAGCAACATCTTCCGCATCTCGCTGCTGCTGGCGGTGTTGGGCTGCGCGGTGCTGGGCTTTTTTATCGCTTATTTTGGCAAGCGCATTGACCGGCTGGTGGGAGGCATTCGCCAGATGAGCGGCGGCGACTATAACTCCCGAATCCATATGAACGGGCAGGACGAGCTGGCCGAACTGGCCGGCGAATTCAATGAGCTGGCCGGCCGGCTGCAAAAAACCGAAGAGCTGCGGCAGCAGTTTGTTTCCAACGCTTCTCACGAGCTGAAAACGCCTCTGGCCTCCATCAAGCTGCTGTCCGATTCTATTTTGCAGACCGAGGGCATCAGCCGAGAGGCGGTGAATGAGTTTCTGGGGGATATCAACGAGGAAATCGACCGATTGACCCGAATTACCGAGCGGCTTTTGCAGCTGACCCGATTGGACTACAGTTCGGCCGCCGCGGCCTCTCGCTGCGATCTGCACAAGTTGGCGGGCAAAGTAACCGATCTGTTGCGAGAAACCGCCCTTCAGGCCCAGGTTCGGCTGGAAAACCAGGTTCCGCCTGGACTTTTCGCGTTGTTTGACCAAGACGGGCTGTATCAAGTGGTTTTTAACCTGGTGGAAAACGGCGTCAAATACAACAAGCCCGGCGGCGTTGTGACCGTATCGGCTCAGCTGGTGGAGCGGGGCGATCGGCTGCCTCGGGTGCGGCTGAAGGTGGCAGATACCGGTATCGGCGTCGCGCCGGAGGAAACGCCTCATATTTTTGAGCGCTTTTATCGGGTGGACAAGGCCCGCAGCCGAGAAAAGGGCGGCGCCGGCCTGGGCTTGGCCATTGTGGCCGATTGGATTAAAACCATGGGCGGAGAGATCCAGGTGGAAAGCCAGTTGGGGCAAGGCTCTGTTTTCACCGTCACGCTGCCTGCCGCGGCTGGAAAGGAGGCCCCTTGATGAAAAAGAAAGCCTTGGCTCTTTTGCTTTGCGGGGCGCTGCTGCTGCCCGTGGCCTGGCAGGGGCTGCCGCAGCAAAAAGACGATGGGAGCGCGATTTTGATCTATTACATCGCCGCGGACTCGGAATCAGGTCGGGCCCGGGGGCTGGAGGGAGAGCGGCAGATTGTTGAAACGGGAGCCGGGCCGGAGCAGACTGTTTGGGGCGTTCTGGACCAGATGCGGCAGCCTGCCGGCGCAGGCAAACAGCCGGCTTTGCCCTCTGCGGTGGAGGCGCAGTCTCTTTCCATTTATGGCGGCAGCGTGACCATTCAACTCTCCGAGGAATACGCAGATCTGCCGGAAATTCGCCGGACGTTGGCGGCCGCGGCTCTTTCTCAGACGCTTCTTCAACTGGACTTTGTGGATTTTGTGAAAATCTCTTGCGCAAAGAACGAATACGGCCTGGAAAGCGACTTTTATCTGACGGACGAAAGCGTGATATTGGATGAAAACCCGATTCAATACAATACGTTTGAAATTACGCTTTATCTGATTGACAAAAAAACCGGGCAGCTGGAGCCTGTCCCCCGCACGCTGAAAACCGAAGAAAACGGCGTCTACCCCAACGCCGTTTTCGACGAACTGGCCCGGCAGCCTGAGGACGAAAATCTGCGTTCGCCTGCTCCCGCCGGAATGATGCTGCGCAGCATTTCCACCGACAACGGCGTTTGCATTTTGAATTTTTTGGATATTGGCGCGGACCGGCTTCAACAGCTGGACGAGCCGGCGATTCAAGCCATTGTGGCCACTATGTGCGCCCAGAAAGGCGTCCGCGGCGTGCGTTTGCAGATGGAGGGCAGACCATTGTCTTATTATGGAATACAAGGCTGCGACGGCATACTGACCCCGTGAAGGGCGGCGCTGGTTGCAGGAGAAGGCTGCTTTGCGGCGTTTTGCTGCAACATAAGCGCCGGCTCAATCGATTGGATTTGAAACGCGCTCGACTGTTTTTGGACAGTCGGGCGTTTTTTTTGCGCTTTTTTCGCCGGCAGACGTTTTTGACGAACAGAGGATGATAGAGTCGGGGTGAAAGGAGATGAGGAGGATGAATTGGGGACAAATACGGCAGACTGTGCTGGACAAGCTGGACGGGCCGGACAGACTGCTGGAATCGGAATATCTGCCTCGGATGATCCAAGCTGCCAACGAGGGGCTGGCTCTGCTGGCCACGGCCGGACTGCCGATTTGGAAACGGGTCCGGATGCGGGCAGAAGAGGAGCCCCTTTACTTGCCCCAGGCTTTGCCCGGATTCTGGAGGCTGGAGACGGTGGCCCGAGTCCAGGGGGAACAAGTTGCGCCGACTTTGGATTACCGGCGAGAAGGGAGCTTTTTATGGCTGAAGGAAGGAGAGTACGACATCGCCTATTGCGCCCTGGAAGAGCCCATAGACCAAAGAACGCCGGATTCTCATGTTTTTGAACTGGAGGAGGACGCGCTGACCTTGCTGCCCCTTTATATCGCTTCCCAGCTGTATAAGCACGACAACGCTCCGTTGGCTGTGCTTTGGCGCAACGAGTTTGAGGCGGGGCGGGAGCTTTTGCAGCTGCGGGAACGGGAACGGCGAGGCAGGCCTGGCTGGGCGGAATTTGAAGCTCGGCCGTTTTGACAGGATGAGGGAAAGGAGAAAAGAGAGATGGCCAGATTTCAAGCGCCCCGACAGCCGACCCGGTACTGCACCCGATATCAGCGGTTTCGGGGCGTGGATTTTTCCACAGATCCGGCGCTGGTGGACGCCAGCCGCTCCCCTTTTGCGCCCAATTTGATTTCCGACGCAGGAGGAATGCCGGAGAAGCGGCCTGGTTGGCGGACGCTGAAAAAGCTGCCCAAAAGGATCAATGGGATTTTTGAGTTTCAAATCGGAGAGGAAGAGTTTTTAATCGTCCACGCAGGGGAAACCCTTTATTGCTGGCAACCGGAGCAGGACAAGCTATGGAAGCTGATCGAACCGGTGACCGACGAGCGCTCCCAAGCCTTTTCGATGGAGGGAGCGTTGTATTTTCTCACAGGCGGCGAATACATTCGCGTCTGCGAGAAGGACGGCAAGCCCTGGTACGAGGGCTCGAAGACGTTTGCCTATGCGCCGCTGACCTCCATCAGCCGGCAGGCCGACGGCGGCGGGACGGCCTATGAAGAGGCCAATCTGCTGACCAACCGGCGGCGCAACAGCTTTTGCTGCGACGGAACCTCCAAAACCTATCAGTTGGACTGCGATGAATTAGACGATTCCACCGTGGAATGCAGGATAGAAGGAATTGCTGTCGCCGGCTTTCAGACGGACCGGACCAAGGGAACGGTGACGTTCCATACGCCGCCGTCCAAGCCGCTGGTGAATGGAAGGGATAATTTGGAAATCACCTTTGGCGCGGCTCGGGAAGCGGAGACGAATCCCATTGAAAAATGCACCGTTTGCGGAATGTATGCCAGTCGGGTGTTTGTCGGCGGCAACCCGGATAAGCCCGCCTTTGATTATCGGTCTGCCGTGGGCGACCCTACCTATTTTCCCGATAGGGGATACGCCCGGATCGGTTCCAATTCCCCTATTATGGGATATCTGTCGGCGGGGGCCTGCCAAGCCATTGTCAAGGCGGCCTCTGCCCAGGAAGCTACTGTCTATCTGCGGCAGGAGAGCCTGCTGGACGGCAAAGCCGTTTTCCCTGTGCGTCAAGGAGTGGGCGGCGTAGGGGCCATATCCAAATATGCGTTTGGCAACCTGCTGGACGACCCGCTGTTTTTATCGGCCCAAGGGGTGTTCGCTTTGTGCGCCGCCAATTTGGGGGAGGAAAAGGCTGTGCAGAACCGCAGCTATTATATCGACGCGGCTCTAACACGAGAACCTGGACTGGACCAGGCGTCCGCTGTGGAATGGCAGGGCTTTTATGTGTTGGCGGCAGGCGGAAAATGCTATTTGCTGGACGGCGGGCAGGAGAAAAGCTGGCGCAGCCGCAGTTTGGGCGATTTTCTGTATGAGTGCTATTGCTGGGAAAATATCCCTGCAAGATGCTTGGCGGCCCGGGGAGAGGCGCTGTATTTCGGCGCCGAGGACGGACGAATCTGCCGGTTTAATACGGATATTGAGGGCGTCGAGAAATACAACGACGACGGAGAGGCCATTGTGTGCGCCTGGAGCACCAAGGCAGACGACGACGGCAGCTTCGCGCAATACAAGACCATGGATAGGCGGGGCAGCGGCGTGATGATTAAACCCTATCCGCGCAGCAGCATCCAGGTGAATCTGCGCACCGACCGGGATATGGGGCGGGACGTGGGATCGGCCGCCATGGATATTTGGGATTGGGAAAACATTGATTTTAGTCGGATGGACTTCAACGCCAACGACGCTCCGCGGGTGATTCCCTTCGGCCTGCGGGCCGGACGGTATTTGACCTTGCAGATTACGGTGAAAAACGACCGGCTGAACGAGGGCTTCGGGGTCTACGGCATTATCAAGACGTTTACGAGAGAAGGAGAAATCAAGTAGAGACGGCAATCCATTCAGCGAAAGGGAGGAGGAAAAGGAAATGGGGATCGAAAAGTTAAAGATAGTAGAAGGAGATTACGCAGGGCTGGGAGTATCTTCGGCGCCGGATCGGATGACGGGGAGCGCTTCGGAAAACAAAGCAGTGTTTGACCGGCTGGTGAAGCAGCTGATGGCGCCGCGACACAACCAATTGATCGACGCGCTGCGGGCTCAGGGAGGAGCCGGAGAGATCGGCGCGAAGATGGGGATGACGCTGGAGCAGGCGCTGCTCTCGCCGGATATTGCGGCGTTGCGGTTGGACGAAGATGGGAAGCTGGAAGTCAGCCCGGACGGAGTGAATTGGCAGGGGGCGGCAAGCGGCGGTCATTTGGTGATGGATTCGTTTGGGAGGCTATTGCCGCAGCGAAACCGGATGCAGTTTGTCAACGGGACGGTGACGGACCGAGACGGGGTGACGGTGATAGAGGGAATACGAGGGGAAACAGGCCCTCGAGGGCCGGCGGGAGAGCCGGGAAAAGCGGGAGAGCAAGGCCCGGCAGGGGCAGTGATGACGCCTGTTGTCAGCGAAGGGGGAGTGTTGAGCTGGAAGCTGGAGCAGCAGCCGGCGCCGCCTTGGCCACAGAACATCCGAGGTCCGCAAGGAATTCAGGGGGTTCAAGGCGCCCAAGGCCCGGAAGGCCCCCAGGGAATCCAAGGGATTCAAGGGCCGGAAGGGGCGATGGGGCCCACAGGTCCTCGAGGCGAACGCGGCCCCCAAGGAGAGGCGGGAATCCAGGGGATTCAAGGGCCCCGAGGGCTTCAGGGGGAAATCGGCCCCCAAGGGCCGCGGGGCCCAGAAGGAGCGGCAGGGGCTCAGGGCCCGCAAGGTTTGCAGGGCCCCGCCGGGGAACCGGGCCCTGCCGGAGCGGATGGGCGCAGTTTCACCATTTTGGCCCGCTACCAGAGCTTGGCGCAGCTGGAGGCGGCTCATTCCCAGGGGCAGGCTGGAGACGCCTACGCAGTGGGCGAGGCGTCGGAAAATACCGTATATATCTGGAATAAAGAGGAGAGCGGTTGGCAGGATATCGGCCCCATCCAAGGGCCTGCCGGGCCACAAGGCGCGCCGGGTCCACAAGGGCCTGCCGGGCCGGCGGGGGAACCAGGGCAGCAGGGGCCTCGGGGGCTCCAGGGGCCGGCAGGGCTCCAGGGAGAGACAGGCCCCCAAGGCCCTCAAGGGGAACCGGGAACAGACGGCGCGGCAGGCGTCCAGGGCCCTGTCGGCCCAAGAGGGCCGGAAGGCCCTGCCGGCGAGCAAGGCCCACGGGGCGCGACAGGAGCGCCGGGAACTTCGGCTTACCAGAGCGCGCAGGCGGGAGGATACCAGGGGACGGAGGCCCAATTCTGCGCCGATCTGGCGCAGACGGGGAGCAAGGCCAACCGGGCCCTGGGAGCCCAAGGGGGCAATTTGGCGATCTTTGACCAGCAGGGCAACCCTGTGGACAGCGGGTATAGCCCTCAGGATTGGCGCAGTCAGGAGCTGACTGTGACATTGAGCGCGACCTGGAGCGGCGGGGGCCCTTATACCCAGCAGGTTTCGGTATCTGGGTTGACGGCGGGGGACGCGCCGTTGGCGGACGTGGCGCTGACAGGCCAAGCGGCTACTGACAGGGCCCGACTGGAAGATTGGGCCAAGGTGAGTCGCCTGACCGCAGGCGCGGGCACGCTGACCGCCGTTTGTTACGACGAAAAACCTGCGGCGGCCTTGCCGCTGCGGCTTGTGATTTTGAAATGAGGAGAGAAGAGATGGCAGATTGTATCATGATGCGCCGGGGAGGCGGGCAATACCAAGGGACGCTGGCCCGGCAGCCGGCAAGGTTTACGGCTCAAGCGGACAACGCCGGCCAGATTCGGCTGACCTGGAGCTGGGAGGAGGACCCCAATCGGGACAGCTTGTTGATTGTGCGGCGGACGGACCGTTTTCCTCAAAATCCTCAGGACGGGACGCAGGTGTATCAGGGAACGGGAACAGAGAAAATTGACAGCAGCTTGGTTGTGGGAACCGTCTACTATTATCGGGCCTTTGCCCGGAACAAGGACCAGAAATACCAAAACGCCTACTGCCAGGCGGCGGCAACGGCTCTGCCTTTCCGAGGACTGCATTATCTAAACCCAGGAGATGTTGTGAAGGTGCTGGAAAGCGGCGTGGAACAGGAATATTTGGTAGTGTGCCACGGCTATCCTCAGCCAGACGACGGCGCTACTCTGCTGCTCCGCCGCCATATCCACAGCCGCCGGGCCATGAACAGCGGCGGCCAGAACGAATACAACGGCGGCGCGGCGGACAGTTGGCTGACGGGAACTTTTTTCTCCTCTTTGAGCGAGGATGTCCAGGCTGTTGTGAAATCCTGCTCCATTCCCTATACTGGCGGCGGTTCTCACGTACAGGGCGCATTGGAGCGCAAAGTCTTTTTGCTCTCGGCCACAGAGGTAGGCGGCGGCAGCCTTGCGGACATGAACCTGGAAGGCCGGGCCTTGGATTTGTTTTTGCAGGACCCGGAGGCTCAAAAGGCCCTCTACAACGGCGCGGCGCAGATTTGGACCACCCGCTCCCCCAAGACAGGCGGAGCAAACGCCTTCTGGGCCCTTCAAACCGACGGCTCTATGGGCGAGCAGGTCGCTTCCCGTGCCGCCGGCATCCGTCCAGCCTTCGCCGTCCCCAGCCACAAAGCCGGCCTCAACGCCCAAGGCGTGCTCATTGCAGAGTGAGGAGCCGCCAGGCCGACGAACAACGCTACGACAAAAAGGAGAATCCGTAACATATGGCTTATAAAAAATTAGGCAATTTTGACGACGCCTACATCAAAAAAACCAGCGCCAGCGCCTATGGCCAGATTCAAGCGGCCAAAAGCGCCTGGGAGACCGCCAAAAATGCTGGAGATCAGGCGGGGATGACGGCGGCTCATCAGGCGGCGGAAAACATCCGAGCCGCTTATGGATACAGCGGCGGCCCGGACGGCAGCCAATATCTCCCCAACAGCTATGCCTCTGTGCGAACGCAGTATCAGGACGCGGGAGACGCCGCGGCCCAGGCCTATCGCTTGGCGGCCCAGCAGGGGGCGGCCAGGCTGGCGGCTCAGCGCCCCCAAATTCAGGCGGATTACGACGACTTGGCTCGCCAAGCCTACGTCAACTATATGAAGGAAAAACGGGACCTGCCGGAGACCTTGGGCCGCTTGGGCCTTCAAGGCCAGGGAACGGCGGAAACCACAGCGGCCGCCCAAAGCGCCGATTACCAGAACAATCTGCTGGCTGGAGAACGAGCCCGGCAAAACGCTCTGCTGGGGCTGGAAAACCAGATTCAGGACGTCTATCTCACCGGCGATCTGAAAAGCGCGCAAGCCCAAGCGCAAGCGCTGTTGGAAATGGCCCAAGGGTACCCAGATTACCTGCTGTCTCAGCAGAAACTGGAGCAGGACGCCCAGCTGCGCCAACTTCAGCTGCAGAGCCAGGGGGAAAACCAGCAAGCTCAGTTGCTGCTCTCCCAACAGAAGCAGCAGGAGAGCCAAACCCAAAACGCCTTTACCCGCCAGCTGGCCGCGGCCAAAGCCTTGGCGGAATACGGAGATTTTTCTGGATACGCCGCTCTGGGCTTCAACGCAGATCAGATTGAACAGATGCGCCGGGCTTGGCTGGCCAAGCAGCAACAGAAATAGGAGGGAAAACCGGATGGAATGGATTTGGACCATGGGGTTGACGGCTCTTTGGTGCGCAGGGACGGCGCTTTGTTACCGCCAGGGTTTGCGGGACGGCAGCAGCTTAGCGCGCAGAGGAGAGATGGGAACGTCGCCCCGCTTGACCGACTTGGAAAATCAGGAGCAAGGGCGTCTGCGCCGCCTGATGGGGCGGATCGACCGCTATGACGGCCGGGAGGGGGGGAAGATAAATGGAGCCCAGCAGGCAAATGACGGCGGAGCGCGTTTGGCAGTGGTACTGCCGCAGCGACGACAACCGGCGGACGTCGGGCGCTTATGAAAACGTCCGGTTGGCCCATCGGTTTTACCAGGGAGATCAATGGCGCGGGGTGGACGCCGAAGGACAGAATCTGCCTTTTTATAATTTCATCCAGCCCATTGTAGACCACAAAACGGCGGCAGTGGCTATGAATACCATGACCATTTCGTATACGCCTCTGGACCACGCCGGGCCGCTGGAGCCTCGGGCCGCCCAGATTTGCCAGCGGCTTACCGCTTACGCCGCCCGGCAATGGGAGCGGCTGAAAATGGACAAATTGTGCTGGCAGACTGTGAAGGACGCCTGCATTGCCGGGGACGGTTATCTTTATTTTTACGACGGCGACTGTCAGGCCCAAACAGTGGACGCCTGCGATCTATATCTGGCGGACGAAACCTGCTCTGATCTGCAAAAACAGCCTTATTTGATCATCGCTCGGCGTCAGACGGTGGGGCAGCTGCGCCAGGAGGCCCGCCGACAGGGGCTGCCTGAGGAAGAGGTGATGAAAATCGTCCCAGACGACGGCCCTTTGGGGAGACAGGAGGAAGAAGAGAAAGAGTTTTTTCAGGGAGAGGAAGAGGAGCGTTTTTGCACGGCGCTGCTGTCCTTCTGGCGGGACGAGGACGGCGCAGTCTGCTGCGCTCGAAGCGTTCGCCAGACCTTTTATCGCCCTCCCGCACGGCTTTGGGCAGGAGGACGAGGGCTGACCCTTTATCCAGTGGCCGGCATGAGCTGGATGCGCCGACGGAACTCCGCGCGGGGCGCAGGGGAAGTTTTGGCGCTGATTCCCAACCAGATCGAAACCAACAAGATGCTGGCCCGCCGGCTGATGAACGCCCGAATGACCGCCTTTTCTCGGTTGGTCTATAATGCGGACAAAGTGCTCAACAAGGAGGCGCTGGATCAGGTGGGAGCCGCCATCAAGGTGCGGGATATGCAGGCCAGCAATGTGACAGACGTGGTGTCCTATTTGGGCGCCGCCCCGATGTCGCCCGACGCCCGGCTGTTGGCGGAGGAACTGGTGACCCAAACCCGAGAGCTAGCCGGCGCAGGCGACGCTGTTTTGGGTCAGGTCAACCCGGAAAAGGCCACCGGCGCGGCCATCATCGCCGCCCGCGATCAGGCGGCCTTGCCGCTGAACCAGCAAATCGCCGATTTTCGACAGTTTATCGAAGACATCGCCGCCATTTGGTTTGAGCTGTGGGCCGTGTATTCTCCTCGGGAGCTGACGCAGGGGCCGGACCCGCTGACCTGGGAGGAGCTGCGCCGCCTGCGGGTGGAGATCCGCATCGACGCTTCGCCCAACAGCCCCTATTCCCGCTTTGCGCAGGAACAGACGCTGGAAAACCTGTTTCAGCGGGGCGCCATTACTTTTGAAGAATATGTGGCCGCTTTGGATGAAAACTCCGCCGCGCCCAAACGAAAATTGGAGGCCATCCTGCGGGCTCGGTCCGCAGGGATGGGGAATCGGATGGAACGTATGGAGAGACAGACGGCTATAGGCGGCGGCAGCCAGGAGGGCGGGAGTTGATTCCCGCCCTCCTGGGCTTGAAGCGGAGGATCCCTCTCCTGCGCCAGGAAAACTTGAAAAAACCCGCGCAGCCTCTTGATTCCCAGGGCAAATAGGGATATACTAAGAAAAACGGCGCGAAAGCGCCGCGGCCAGGATGAAAGAAGCGGCGAAAGAAACTGCGCAGAGAGCCGGCGGGCGGTGCGAGTCGGCGGGGGACTTTTGCTTTTCCGCTTTCGGAGCCGGCGGCGAGGAGCCGCGGGGCGCGCCCCTTACAGCGCGACGAAAGGGGCAGACGTCGTTTTTCAGACGCCTGCAATTTGGGTGGTACCGCGGAAAGTTTCCGTCCCATGGAGTGAAAATGGGTTGGGAGCTTTTTTCTTTTGCCCGGCCCGGAAAAATTGGAGGATGAAACATGATCGACATCAAATTTTTGAGAAACAACCCGGAGGCGGTGCGGGAAAATATCCGCAAAAAATACCAAGAGGACAAGCTGCCTCTGGTGGACCAGGTCTTGGAGCTGGACGAGCAGAGCCGCCAGGCGAAAACCCGGTGCGATTATCTGCGCAGCCAGCGCAACGCATTGAGCAAGCAGATCGGCGGTTTGATGGCCAAAGGCCAGAAGGAAGAGGCCGAGCAGATCAAAAGCCAGGTTACCGCCATGGCGCAAGAGCTGGAGGAATTGGAAGAAAAGACCCGTCGGCTGGAAGGAGAGGTGCGCCAGCGGATGACGGTCATTCCCAATATCATCGACCCTTCTGTGCCGATTGGGAAAGACGACAGCGAGAATGTGGAACGTCGGCGCTTCGGCGAGCCGGCGGTCCCAGATTACGACATTCCCTATCATGTGGAAATCATGGAGCGGCTGGCGGGAATCGATTTGGACAGCGCCCGCAAGACCAGCGGCGCCGGCTTTTATTATCTGAAGGGCGACGTGGCCCGGCTCCATTCCGCCGTGCTGTCCTATGCCCGGGATTTTATGATCGACAAGGGTTTTGAATATTATATTCCTCCTTATATGATTCGCGGCGGCGTTGTGGACGGCGTGATGAGCTTTGACGAGATGGAAAACATGATGTACAAAATTGAAGGGGAGGACCTGTATCTCATCGGTACCAGCGAACACGCTATGGTGGGCAAATTCATCGACGAAATCCTGGATGAAAGCCAACTGCCCCAAACCCTAACCAGCTACTCCCCTTGCTTCCGCAAGGAGGTGGGCGCCCACGGAATTGAGGAGCGGGGCGTCTACCGCATTCACCAGTTTGAAAAGCAGGAGATGGTGACAATCTGCAAGCCAGAGGAAAGCATGGAGTGGTTTGAAAAAATGTGGAATTATTCTGTGGAATTTTTCCGCAGCTTGGATATTCCGGTGCGGGTGATCGAGTGTTGCTCTGGCGATTTGGCGGATTTGAAGGTCAAGAGCGTGGATGTGGAGGCTTGGTCTCCTCGGCAGCAGAAATATTTTGAGGTGGGCAGCTGCAGCAATTTGGGCGACGCACAGGCCCGCCGGCTGGGCCTGCGCGTGCGGCAAAAGGGCGCGCCCAATTATTTCCCGCACACGCTGAACAACACTGTCGCGGCGCCGCCCCGGATGCTCATCGCCTTTTTGGAAAATAATCTCCAAGCCGACGGCTCTGTGAAAATTCCCCAAGCGCTGCGGCCTTATATGGGCAACAAAGAAAGCCTTGTCCCTGCGGACAAGGCGTCTCAAAACAGTTAAACGGCGTTGAAACATCGAAAAAAGGGTTCCCGCAAAATCGTTTAGGTTTTGCGGGGACCCAGCCGCTTCAAGCACTGGCCTGCCAAAGCGGCGACGACAGGGGCGGTGACCAGACCGGCGCACAAAAGCAGGGGCAGGTAATAAATGATATTCCAGCTGCCCAGCAGCAGCCGGGCGGCCAGGATTTGGCCGATATTATGGAAGGCGGCTCCAAGAAAACTGACGCCATAAATGGAAAACAGGCGAGGCGCCCGATGGGCGGCGGCCATGGCCAGCAGGGACAGCAGACCGCCGCAGAGGGACATAAACAAGGCGGTAAAATTGCCGGCCGCCAGATATAAAACGGCGATGCGGCACAGCAGCACAGCCCGAGCGGCAGAGGCGCCCAACAGATAGAGGGCCGTTAAAATAACCACATTGCCCAACCCGAGACGGACGCCGGGCAGGGGAACCAGCAGCTGAAGGGGCAACAGGCTCTCCAACAGGGAAAGCCCCAAGGCCAAAGCGGCCAGAATGCCGCATAAGGCGATTTTTTTGGATTTTGTCATGGCGTTCACCTTGCGCGTTAGCGGGCTATGGCGTCCGGTCCGGCTTCGCTCTGGCCGGCGACGACGACGCTGACTCGATTTTCTAAGCAAAAAGCGCTTTGACCGCTTTTGTCCAGCCAGCCTGTCCGAACGCAGTCCTGATGGGGGCAGTTGGCTTCGGCCATGCAAATGCGGCCGTCTTCCGCCAAAATGACATTGCGGCGTCCGTCCTGCTCCAATTCAATTCGCACGGGCTGTTTCAGGCCGGAAAGAGACACTGTGCGCACCAGCTGGCCGTCCTGGCGGATCTGAGCCTCCAACGGCCCTTCCCGCCCCAAGCCCGCCCAATAAATGCCGGCGGCCAAGGAGAAAATCAGCAGCCCCGCCGCGAAATCCCCCGGCTTGAGTTTTGTTTTGATTTGCATCGTTTTGTTCCTTTCGAGCTTTGGCGCGGGCTTTTGGGGCCTCCGCCGACAGCCGTTGTGTCTTCTCGACATATAGAATAACAGATTCGGCGGAAAAATACAATCTGAGAAAGGAGATTTGAAACAATGACATATGATTTGGAAAGCCTGCGTCAGGAGTATCAGCTGGGAAAACGGCCGAAGTATCTGTTTTTCTGGGGCCATAACGAGGCGAAGGGGCCGACGACCAAAGCCTGCCTCAGCCAGTGGTATCCCAGTCAGTTTCAGGCGGAGGGGGAGCGGTATCAATGGGCCGAACAATATATGATGGCTCAGAAGGCGCTGCTCTTTGAAGATCGAGAAATTTTTCACAAAATCATGGCGGCCAAACACCCAGGGGAATGCAAAAAATTAGGCAAAAAAGTCCTCAATTTCGATAGCGGGGTTTGGGATCAGAAAAAGAGCGCCATCGTGGCGCAGGGAAATTATTATAAATTTTCGCAAAACCTCCCTATGGGTCAATTTTTGCTGGCCACCGGCGAGCGGGTGCTGGTGGAAGCCAGCCCCTACGACCAAATTTGGGGAATCGGCATGGCCGCCGGCAACGCCGATATCGAGAACCCTCTGCGTTGGCGGGGCCAAAACCTGCTGGGCTTCGCGCTGATGGAGATCCGGGACAAACTGGCTCAAGAGACCGAGAATCCGTAAACGGCAAGAAAAAACCGCCAAATTTCGATGGAAAATATTCTGGAAATTTGTCTGACCCGGCCCTTGATATGGGCCGGGTTTTTCGCTACAATAGGATATACTTGCTTTGGCGAAGAGCTGGAAAGCCGCCAAACAGGTAAATTACAGAAAGGCAGAATAAGAAGTGTTGAGCAAAATCCAAAAGATTGATTGCCATACCCACATCTTCACAGAAGAAATCCGGCAGGAGTATTTCAGCCGGACGGAGGGGCTGGCGTTGGTGATGCAGATGCCCGAAAGCATTTTGGCAAACCCGGATTGTATTGCCACTGTGGCGAAAGACGAACGACTGTTTTTGTGTCCTTGTATCGACCTAAAACAACCGATTCCCCCACAGTTGGCGGCGTTGGAGCCTCGCCTGGACGAATATAAGGCGGTGGGCCTGAAAATCTACCTAAGCTACCAAGCGGGGACGGCGGCAGACCCGCCCTTGGACGCCGTCTATCAGTTTGCCCGCAGACATCGTCTGTCCGTCGTCTTCCATACGGGTCTTTGTTCGCTGGTATTGCCCTCGGACAACGACATAGAGGGCTCCTCCGCCCGCTATATCGCTTTGGCGGCGGAACGGTATCCAGAAGTCAATTTTATTCTGGCTCATATGGACGACCCTCATTTTGAATCGTGCGTGGAACTTGTGGCCAAGCACGACAATATGTTTACCGACGTATCCGGCGCCTATGAAACCGGGACCAAAGAAGGAAACGACGTGCAGGGCGCTATTGACTGCTTTTGCCAGGCGGTCCATAGCCAACCTGGCATGGAGCGGAAGATTTTATATGGCACGGATTTTTGCCCGCCCATCCAGCTGGCTCAGCTGGAGGAATATGACGAAACCATTCGCCAAATGTTTGCGCCGGAGCATTTTGATCTGGTTTACCGGCAGAACTGCCTGCGGGCCTTTCCCCGGCTGGCGGATTTTTTGCAAAAGCAAAAAAAGAAAGAAAACGAAAAATAAGGAGAACAAACGCCCCATGCTGATGAAAACAAGGCGCTTTTTGCGCTCTTTTACCCCCTATCAGATCGGTTATCTGACGACAGTTTTGCTGATTACCGCTGCTTTTGCCGTCTTTTTCCCGGACCTGATGCTGGAGGAAACGTCCAGCAAATTTGTGACGGCTTGCTCGGTTGTGGCTGTGCTGGCCAATCCGGTTTGCGAACTGCTGATTTCTAAGCAAAGCAAGCTGAATTTCTTGGTGGACGCCCTGCTGATTGAGATTCCCGAATTTATCCTGTGCATAGCCATGGGTTGGTATACCGTCGCCATCACGACGATGGTTTTCTGGATTCCCATCGATATCTTCAGCTATCTTCAATGGTCCCGCCATCCAGACCGGCAGGAGGAGGAACTGACGGAGGTCCGGCGTCTTAGTTGGAAGCAGGCCGTTTTGGCTGTGGCGGGCATTATTTTGTTCAGCGTTGTCGTGGGTTATCTCATCAGCCGCTTGCCCGGCGCTACCGATTCCTATATCGACGCTTTGGCCAGCGCTTGCGGCATGGCAAACGGCATTTTGTTGCTGCTGCGCCATTCCGAGCAATGGTATGCCTGGCTAATGACGTTGATCCTCTATGCCATTATGTATGTCTCCTCTGGCGCCTATATCATGTTGGTGACAGTGACGGCAATGTTTGTCAATACTTGCTATGGTTATTATAAATGGTATCAATACACCCAGGCGAAGAGCCGGATACGCTGAAAAAGATTGAGGGATTAAAAATGGAAGAGATTCGTTTTGCCCATGTGAGCGACACCCACATTGTGGCGGCAGGAAGCAGCGCCTTTCTGCATCGGGTGCAAAGAGAGGTGCGGGACCCGCTGGAAAACCTGAAGGAATGTCTGGCAGCGCTGAGCTGCCAAAACTTAGATTTTTTGCTGTTGACAGGAGATCTGATTCATGAAGGGGAAGCGGAGGATTACCAGAATTATCGGGCGCTGGTCAACCGGTATCTGCCCGGCCTACCTTTGTGCTGCGCTTTGGGCAATCACGACCGAAGGGCTGCGTTTCGTCAGGGGTTTTTGGGCCAACAGACCATGGATGAAGGCCCCTATCTGGCCGCGGCTCAGATCAAAGGCCTGCAAATCATCTCGCTGGATTCCCCTTATGCCGACGGGATGCGGGGCAGCCTGCCGGCGGATCAGATGAATTATCTGGCTCGTCGGCTGGAAAACCAGCCGCCTCGAGGCAGCATTGTGCTGATGCACAACCCTGCGGTGGGTCAGCAGACCTGGGGACCTATGGCGGCGCCGGAGGAATATCGGCATATTTTGCGCCAGGGAGAGGTAAAAGCTGTCTTTGCCGGCCATCTGCACAGCGCTTATTCTGGCTGGCTGGAGGGCGTGCCCCAGTTTACCGCCGGCTCTTTGGCCTTTGGAATCGATATGGAACCCGACGCTTCGGTGTATACCAATTGCTATAGTTACAATATGTGCCGTTTGGACAGCCAAGGCTATTTCTCCGTCTGGCCTGTGGTGGTGGACCCGGCCCGGCGAGTGCTGCAAGTAAAACGAATCGACGAATAAGCGACGCCGGAAAGGGCGCTTATAGGATGTTTTCGATTTGTCTCCCAGATCGAGGGAGTCATAGGGGAGAAAGCCAGGTCCCGAAGGACCTGGCTTTTTGCATACTATGTGATAGCCGCATATTTTTACTCCCTTTTCGAAATTGTGTACTCACTGAAATTGAATGAAATAAATATATCGTAAAAAACCAGACTGACCGCCGAAACAGTCAGGTCTTTCCCCAGAGTTCGTTGCTTCATCGGGATCGCTCCTTATCGGACAAAGTTCGTGAAATTGATCTTCTCCTGCTCCGGCAGAGAAATACCGGCCTTTTCCCCGGCCTCCTTGCACTTGAGGAACCAGGCCATGTTCTTGCCCAGGATACGCATGATCTGGACTCCTTCCTCATCCTTCTGGATGTCCTCGGCTTTGTTACCGTGGACCATATTCCAGTAACGGGAGGTAACGATGGGCATCTGCATCAGACCGAAGTATTTATTGAGCTGATCCCATGTAGCAGTGGCGCCGGCACGACGGGCCGAAATTACGGTGGCGGCCGGTTTCAGAAGGAAACGGTTTCCGCCGCTGCAAAAGTCAGCGTAGAAGACTCTGTCCAGAAAAGAAGTGATGGCGCCGGTGGCCGCACCCCAGTGAACAGGAGAGCCAAAGACAAAGCCGTCATAATCCCCAGCAATGGACAGGAACTCATTGACCTTATCGTCAAAGACGCACTCGCCCTTCTGGGCGCATCCACGGCAGCCGATGCAGCCGCCGATGGGCTTGTTGCCGATCCAGAAAATATCAGTGTTGATGCCTTCTTTGTTGAGAGCGGCAACTACCTCACACAGTGCCGCATTGGTGCAGCCGTCCTTATGGGGGCCGCCGTTGACAAGCAAAACTTTCATGTTGATCTCCTCCTGAGAAGTTGTTTTGATGTTGCCCTTTGCAAGTATAGGATAACACCGCCGTGCGGCTGAGAGAAGTTCAGATAAGTTTAACAGCATCAACCTTGGAGTTGATACAAAAAAGCCGCAGATCTTCCATCTGCGGCTTTTTCAAATAATATTTTACAGCTTGCCAAATTCCTCATCGCTTACCGGCTCACACCACTCCGTATGGGTACCGGCGCCGGGGACTTCCACAGCGATGTGGGCAAACCAGCTCCCAGCCTTAGCGCCGTGCCAGTGCTTCACATTGGCGGGAATGGTGATGACCGCGCCGGGGACCAAGCTCACCGCCTCTTTTCCCTCCTCCTGATACCAGCCCTCGCCGGCCGTGCAGATGAGCATTTGTCCGCCGCCGGAGGAGGCGTGGTGGATGTGCCAGTTGTTCCGGCAACCCGGCTCGAAGGTCACATTGAACAGGGCGGGAGCAGCCCCCTTGGGGGTCAGGCGGTTGAGCCAGGAGGCGCCGGAGAAATAGGGGGCGTTCTTTACATTCTCATCCCCCAGGCCGAACACATTGATCGCCTCAAAGGCCTCCCTGGACTCAATCTTCATCGCCGTAGACCTCCTGGATCAGGGGGAAGGTGCTCCATGCTTTGGGCCAGCCGCAGTAGAAGGCAAGCTGGGTCACGATCTCCACCGCCTCCTGCTTGGTGACGCCATGCTCCTTACCCAGATTCAGGTGGGACTTGAGCTGGGGATACTGCCCGGCGGAGAAAAGGGCGGCGATGGTGATCATGCTGCGGTCACGGGGGGAAAGCTCGCTCTCCCGGGATCACACCTCGCCAAAGAGAACATCATCGTTGAGCTGGGCAAATTTGGGGGCCAGAGTACCCAGCTTGTCACGACCGGCCGTCTGCTTTTTCGCCATAATACTACTTCCTTTCCAGTGTTGTTTGGTCGTTTCTTATTTCTGTCAACACCAGTGATAAAATGTAAAAAAACGCCGAGGAAAAATGTAGTTTTGTGGCGGAGGAGGCGAAAAAAAGATAGACTCCCAATAGGGC
>CAJTUM010000024.1 GCA_910579575.1 uncultured Eubacteriales bacterium
ACGGGGGCTACCGGCGCAACAGGCGCCACTGGGCCGACTGGCCCTGCCGGCATTGCAGGCGCTGTCGGCGCGACTGGAGCCGCTGGCGCGACGGGCGCAACGGGCGCAACAGGCGCCACAGGCCCGACCGGACCTACAGGACCCAATGTCACCGCCACCTCCTCTTTTGCAGCCAACACCAGCGGAATCGTGCTGACTGTCGTCGTGGGAGGCGTTTTGGTGCCCCTGCCAGACAGCCAACAGCTGTCCCCGGATATCACAGTCAATGGCGCCAACACAGTGTTTACGGTAAACGCCGCCGGGCGTTATCAGCTCTCCTATAATGTCAATACCACCGCAGCTCTGGCCAGCGGAGTCCGTCTGCTCATCAACGGCGCGCCCAACACGGCTTCTACCGTAGCGCCCGTGGCGTCTCTGAGCCACTTCTCCAACGAGATTCTTCTCAACCTGAACGCTGGAGACACCGTTTCCTTGCAAATGTTCGGCATCGCCTCCGCCGCCACATTGCTGCCCGGCTCCGCCGGCGCGACTCTGTCCATCACCCGCTTGAGCTGAGGAGGGATATCTTATGTCATTGCCAACCTTTCCCCAGATTGATCCCCCTCTGACTCGGGAGGGAAGCCTCAACGATATCATCTCCTCCATCGCCGCCGAAGAGCTGAGCTTGAGCCACATCCTCAACGCCGAAGGCGAAAAGCTGCAATATGTGCTGGGCTCTTTGCCGGGCCTCGCCGAGGCGGCGACTCTGGATCAGGTTATGCAGACCAATCAGAGCGTACAAGAGACGCTCTCCAACGTGATGGAGCAGCAAATGCTGTTGACCAGCAAGCTGACTTCAGCCATGAGCGCTCCAACCCTTCCCGGCCCCGCCGGCCCCACCGGAGCCACAGGCCCTGCCGGGCCCGCTGAAGGCGTTGCCGGCGCCACAGGCGCAACGGGAGCAACTGGACCGGACGGCCCGATTGGCGCGGTTGGCGCAGCAGGTCCCGCCGGCTCCACAGGCCCAACCGGAGCTCAAGGCCCCGTCGGACCTACTGGGGCAGACGGCGCAGCGGGCCCTGCCGGCCCCATAGGCCCAACTGGCGCGGCTGGTCCAACCGGCGCGACAGGTCCAACCGGACCGGACGGCGTTGCCGGCGCAACTGGCGCCACAGGCCCTGCCGGACCAGACGGCGCGGCAGGCTTAACCGGTATTGTAGGCGCGGTAGGCGCCGTCGGGGCGACAGGCCCAACCGGGGCCTCCGGCGCAACGGGAGCTACCGGACCTAACCCCACCGCCACCGCCGGCTTTGCCGCCAACACCCAAGGAAGCAGCATTTTGGTGGCGCTGGGGGGCTCCGCCGTCGCTTTGCCCAACGCCCAGGTTCTCTCCCCCGATATCACAGTCAACGCCGGGAACACAGTATTCACTGTGGCCACGGCGGGCACTTATCAGATCTCATACCATGTGAATACCACCCTGGCCCTGCTGATGGGGACTCGGCTGGTCATCAACGGGGTGAACAACACCCCTTCCACCGTTAATCCAGTGGTTTCCACCTCCAACTTTGAGAATCAAATCAAAGTCGTTTTGCCCGCGAACTCCACCATCACGCTGCAACTCTTCGCCACAATCGCGGGAACCGCCATTTTGACTGGCAGCGGCGCTGGAGCGTCGCTGACCATTATCCGACTGAGCTAAACGCAAGCGAAACAAAAGCTCCCGCCGGCGAGAACCGGCGAGAGCTCTCTCATCAACCGTTGACAAGAAATTGTTTTCACGTTTATTGTAGACCGCCGCAAATCGCAAAAGCGATTTTGCGTCTTATCGCATCGTCTGCCCGTCCGGCGGAGTCCCGTCCGCAGCTGGTCCAGCGCGCAGGCGAGATCACAACAACGCAAAAGGAGGCTCCGTTATGGCGAGCGTCAGCCTATGTATGATTGTAAAAAACGAAGAGGATGTGCTGGAGCGCTGCCTGGAGAGCGCCGCCGGCTTGGCAGACGAGATCATTATTGTGGACACCGGCTCCATCGACCGCACCCGAGAAATTGCGGCCCGCTTTACCGACAGGATTTTTGATTTTCCCTGGCAGGACGACTTTTCTGCCGCCCGAAACGAATCCTTTTCCCATGCGTCGATGGATTATTGCCTCTGGCTGGACGCAGACGATCTGCTGTTGGAAGAGGATCAAACCGCGTTTCTTGCCTTAAAAGAGACGCTGGATCCCGACGTCTCGGTGGTGATGGCCCCCTACCGCACGGGGTTTGACGCAGCCGGCCGAACGACGTTTTCTTATTACCGAGAACGGCTCATCAAAAACAGAGCCGGTATGCGCTGGACGGGGGCCGTCCACGAAGTCGTTACTCCAATCGGAAAGGTTCTTTACGCAGATTTTGCCGTCACCCACCGCAAAGTCCGCCCATCTGACCCAGACCGGAATCTGCGCATCTATCAAACCCAACTGGCTATGGGAAAAGAATTGGAGCCCCGGCAGCAATTTTATTATGGCCGAGAGCTCTATTACCACCATCGCTGGGAAGAGGCGTTGAAGGTTTTCAAAGGCTTTTTAGCGGAAGGCCGGGGCTGGGTGGAAAACAACATCGACGCCTGCTGCCACTGCGCCTATTGCCGCGAAGAGCTGAACCAGCCCGACCAGGCGCTGGAGGCATTGTTTCACACCTTTGTCTATGACCGACCTCGAGCTGAAATTTGCTGTGAAATTGGCCGCTGGTTCTTTCAGAGGGAACAATACCGCCAAGCCGCCTACTGGTATGCTCTGGCGCTGACCTGCGTCCGAGACGATCGTCGCGGAGGCTTTGTCTCCCCAGATTGCTACGGCTATCTCCCCTGTATCCAGTTATGCGTTTGCTACAGCCGTTTGGGCGATCGGAAGAGAGCGGAAGCTTTCAACGAACTGGCCGCTTCCTTCAAGCCGGATTCTCCGGCAGTTCTCCACAACCGGGCAATTTTTCAAAGCCTTCCAGAATAAATGAATCTCGACCCAAAGAACCGGCTGCATAGCAAAAAAATAAGCGCCCAAGGCGCTTATTTTTTATTGCTCCGCAACAACCTTCAATCAGTTTTTGTTCAACTGCTGGACCGCTTGATCCACTTCCTGCTGCTGGGCCTGCTGCACAGGATACCAGCCTCGGCTGTTCATATCGGTAAACAGGTCGTTCTGGATCTCGTGCTCGTCCTTCCACAGGTCCATCATAGCGCACCGCAGTTGATTATGGGCGCATTCGCCGGCGGCTGTGTTGTACATAGCCGTCAAGTGTTTCTGTGTGTTCAAGGCGTTGGTGATGATAATCTGATCGTTGCTCATGTGCGATCAATCTCCTTTGCGATTAAGTTAGGCTTGTCCCCTGCCTGAGGCGGCGGGCCTGCGCGCAGAAATCCTTTACATCCGCCGAAATAGCCTCAGTTTGCCAAAAACCGATACAGCGTATCGTAATGGTTCTGGTGCCGAGAGGCGATGCCGGCCAGTTTGCTTTTCAGCTGCGGATCTTCGCACTGCTGGGCCAGCAGGTTGAACTGAGCCACCTCGTTCTGCTCGCTGGTCAGCTGGTCTTTCAGGTAAGAAAGCTCCTTTGTCGTCAGATTGGGCATATGGGCCACTTCCTTTCGTTGATTTCAAAGGTAGTCTGCCCCATTTTGCGCTTCGGTATTCACGAAGGAAAAATTTCTTTTTTCATCCAATCTCACCACTCCATATTGCCTCTGGCCAATTTGCATGGGTAGAGCCAAGCAAAAGACGCAGGCCAAGCCGAAGGGCCGCCCCGGCTCCAGAGGGGCCGCAATATAATAATCCGGCCCCCAGCGGCGCACCAGAGCGCCTTCGCCCTCCAACGCCTCTGCCAGCAAAGGGCAAGGCGGAGCGGTTTCCGCCGTCCAAGGTTCAAAAGCCTCCAGCGGAAAAGGCAGAAGCCCCGTCTCCCCCTGGTATTCGCCAGGGCGGCTGCGAATGACGGCGGCGCCCCGTATCCCTTCCAGCTCAGGCCCCAATCGCCGGGTCAAGGAAAGAGGCAGCTTTTTTTCCAAGGCAAAAAAATCTCCTTCTGGAGCCATTACCCCCAAGACCTGTCCCCCTTCCGCCGTTTCCAGCAACACCCGATAGACAAACCCCTGCTCCGCCGGACAATGGGCCCGGAATTGCCAATCCGGCCCCGTCGCCCGCCAACTGGCTCGGCCAATCCGCCGGCCGGCTATCTTCAGATCGCACTCGCCCATTCCGCCGCCTCCTGTTTCTCCCATTGTAAGCGTAAAAAAGCCGCCTTCCGCAGTATCTTATGCGAAAGACGACCCTTTGATGAATGCGCCGCCGCAACGGGCGACAACCAGGCTTCAAAAGAAAGACGTCGCCGAAGGCGCAGAGGCTTTGTCTCGCCTCCAATCGGACGCGTTGGACAAAGGAAACCAAAATATATCGCCGGCCCCGGCGACATCGCTGAGGGCCGGCAATGTTTCAGCTCGTTATCTGGCTATAGGGCCTCGCCGACTGAACCTATTGCAGCGTATAAGCGCCGTTGACTAAAACCGCGCAGGTTTCCGAAGCGATAAAACCGCAGCCTTCTGTGCCCACCAGATACAGGTTGTTAGCGGCCACTGCTTGGCCGTGACTCAGCGTCTCGCCAGAAGACAGGTTCACCATGCCCGAATAGCAGGAAGCGGCCCCTCGGCGCAGAATCAGCTGGCAGCCCACGCCGCCGGCCAACTGCTGGCCCTTGGCCAGCGAAATCTCCCGCCATTGGCCGCTCTGGCCGCCGAGCTTGGCAGCCGCCGCTTCCGCCGCCGCGTCCAGCGTTTGCTGGCTGAAAGCCGGCTGATTGGCCTGCTTTTCCATCTCTGACCGAAGTTGGCCGATTTTTTCATCAATTTCACCGCTCAGGGCCTTCTGTTTTTCTGAAAAAACCGAATCAATGCGGCTGTCGGCCTCCGGCGCCGCCACCTCGGTTATGTAACTCAGCGTCACCAGAGGATCCTCTGCCGAGCCATAGCCGGCGGCCAGCGCCGTAACCGCGCCGCCTGCCAGCAGCGCCGCCAGGCCGCAAAAAATCGATAACGTCCACTTCCTTTGCATTGCCGTTTTCCCCTTATCTTTCCGTGTCCTGCCGATCGCCCTCGTGGCGCAGGCCAAAGCTGACGGCGATGGCGTCGTCCACCCGACCCATGACGTTTTCGTCCAGCCGGCCCATCTTTTCCCGCAGCCTCCGTTTATCCAAAGTGCGCACCTGCTCCAGCAGGATAACGGAATCTTTGGAAAGGCCGTATGTGCGGGCCTCAATCTCAATGTGGGTGGGCAGTTTCGCCTTGTTCACCTGCGAGGTGATCGCCGCGGCGATCACCGTGGGGCTGAATCGGTTGCCAACGTTATTTTGCACAATCAGCACAGGGCGCATCCCGCCCTGCTCGCTGCCCACCACAGGGCTCAGATCGGCGTAATAAATATCTCCTCTTTTGATGGATGAAGAAAAGTGTTCCAAAATTGCTCACGCTCCGCTGGTAAAAGTCGGTCTGACCGCTCTTTTATTTTCCCACGCAAATTCCGTTTTTAATCATCCATTTCAGAATTTGCGCCAGCGCGCGGCAGGGTCGCCGTACCCCCCGCCATTATTCTATGCGGCGCGAGTCCTTTGCGTCCTTGTTAGCATATCATATTTCGCTCCAGCGAGCAATGTTAATTTATGGGGTTCTCCTCTTAATTCCAATGGGCGAGCGCGCAAAAAAGGAGGCCCTGGCCTCCTTTTTGAATCGATCTTTCTTTTATTGCGCCTGAAAATCCGTAAAACAAGCGCTCATCATCTGGTTTCCATCCAGATACCATTGCGCTTGCGTCAAGGCCAGGGTCTGCCGGTCGAGCCACACCCGCTTGACGGCCTGATACCCGCCGGTTTCCATCTCATAAGTCAACGCCAGACACTCCTGTTCCCCTTTCTTTTCCCAGGTCCACTCGGAAGGGGCCGCGCCGGCCAGAGCGTCCAACAGGCCGTCTACGCAGTCCGCCGGGGTAAAGCCCGGCAAGTTGGGAAGCAGCGTCTCCAACTCGGCGTCTTCATATTCCAGTCGAGCGCCGTTTTCTGTAATCCGGCAGCGCACTCCGGCGATTTCCTCCGGCGCCAGAACGGTGGCGACGCTGCCTTCCTCGTCCCATTCCACCGCCAACCGATATTCCATCACCACGCCCGAATCCGTCGTCACCTCGGCGATTGCCGAGCCGCTCTCCAACCCCTGGTAATATTCCGCCGCTCGGGCGGTCGGGGCCTCTTCCTCTTTGGCGCATCCGCCCAAAACCAAGGTCAGCGCCAGGGCCAGCGCCCCTATTTTCTTTTTGTTTGTTCTGTTTTTCCCCTTTTTGCGGTCCATGCCTGCCGCCCCCTTCCGCTTATCTATAAGCGGCGGAAAAGCGAATTATGCCTGCCGGTCCCAGGTCAGCGCTGCGGCCATGGCATACTCCCGGCTGTGGGAGATGGAGAGGGAAAACTCCGCCTGGGGGAACCGGGCTTTCGCAGCTCCCAACAAGCGGAGAATCGGCGCTCCCTTTTCGTCGTGGTCTATTTCAATTTCATTGGGCCGCAGACCGAAAAGCCCCAGCCCCAGAGCCTTCGCCGCCGCCTCCTTGGCGCAAAAAAGCCCCGCCGCCGCCAAATGGGCCCGTTTTCCGGCGGCCTGAATATACCGGCGTTCCGTTGGGGTGTAAACCCGCTCCACAAAGGACGGTTTTTCCACAAGCCGCCGGAAACGGCCGTGTTCCTCGATATCCGCTCCAATGCGCATAGGCTATCCCCCTTGTTCCTGTTTCCATCGAGCGATCTCGTCCAAAAATTTTTGGCCATACCGCTCCATCTTCTGCTGTCCTACGCCGGATATTTCCAGCATGGCGGCCCAGCTATCCGGCGCCTGGCCGCTCATCTGCCGCAGCGTGGCGTCGTTGAAAATCACATAAGCCGGCGCTCCTTGCTGCCGGGCCAGCTGGGAGCGGAGCCCCCGCAGCCGCTCAAAGAGGACCGGATTGGGCGCCGCCTGAGCCTGACGGGAAGCCCGGCTTGTCTTCTGGTTCTGCTTGGTCTGGCGGCGAACCTTGATTTCCACCTGTTCCTGCCCCGCCAACAATCCTTCGGCTTTTGGCCCCAGCTGGACAATGGGAAATTTGCCCTCTTTAACGGCGAGATACCCTCGCTGGATCATCATCTGTATTGCGTCCAGAATTTCCCTCCGACTCATATGAGACAGGCTGCCAAAGCAGTCGTAGCGGCTCAAATTCCAATTGATCGTTTTTTCTGTCTCAGCGCCTCGCAGAATCTCCCCCAACACTCCCGCGCCAAAGCGCTGGCCCGTCTCCCGAACGCAGGCGGCCACTCGCCGAGCCTGGTTTGTGAAATCCACCTTCTCCAGCTCGTCCTGGCAGGAACCGCAGTTTCCGCAGCGTTCTGGGGCGTCCTGGCCAAAATAGCGGAGGATATACTGCCGCAGACAATCGGTAGTCTGGCAGTAATAGGCCATCTGCCGCAGCCGCTCTTTGTCCCGCTGAATCATGCGCCGAGCGGTTTCCGGGTCCAGTCCCTCTGTCTCTCGGCTTTTCTCAATCAGAAACTGGTTGGTCATCACATCCTGGCCGCTGTACAGCAGAATGCAATGCGCCGGAGCGCCGTCCCGCCCGGCCCGGCCGGCCTCCTGGTAATAGCTTTCCATGTCCTTTGGCATATTGTAATGGATGACAAAGCGGACGTTGGATTTATCGATGCCCATGCCGAAGGCGTTGGTGGCTACAATCACCTGAACTCGGTCAAAGATAAAATCCTCCTGGCTGTGGCTGCGTTCCTCGGATTCCAATCCAGCATGATATGGGGCGGCGGAGACGCCGGATTGCCGCAAAAAAGCGCAGACGTCCTCCACCGCTTTGCGGGTGGCGCAATAGACGACGCCGCTTTGCCCCTTGAACGAACGCAGACACTCCAGCAAGGCGGTCTTTTTCGAGGATGGACGCTGCACCTGATAAAACAGATTTTCCCGGTCAAAGCCCGTGCAGGTTTCCTCTGGCGATTGCAGCTTCAGCAGCTGGCGGATATCTTGGCGCACCTTGGGCGTGGCGGTGGCGGTGAAGGCGGCCAGGACAGGCCGGCGAGGCAAAGCGTCCACAAAGGCTGGGATATCCAGATAGCTGGGCCGGAAATCTTGACCCCATTGCGAAACGCAGTGGGCTTCGTCCACCGCTACCAGAGAAATCGGAACGTGCCGGGCAAACTCCAAAAAACGGTCGGTCAGCAGCCGTTCCGGCGCCACATAAATGATTTTATATTTCCCATCATAAGCGTTTTCCAGGGCTTTGACATATTGCCCTGGCGTCAGGGAGGAATTGAGATAGGCCCCGGCCACTCCGGCCTGGCGCAGGGCCTGAACCTGGTCCCGCATCAGGGAAATCAAGGGCGACACCACCAACGCCACGCCTGGCATCATCAAAGCGGGCAGTTGATAGCAGATGGATTTTCCCGCCCCCGTGGGCATCACTCCCAGCGCGTCCCGACCTTGCAGAATGGCGTCAATCATCGGTTCCTGTCCGCCCCGAAATTGGTCGTATCCAAATATTTCTTTGAGTATCCGATGTTTTTCATCCATAATCGTTGGTTTCCTTACTGCGAAAAATCGTTCTGTCTCTGCAACGACCATTCTACCACCGGCTATCCCAAAATTCAAGAACTTCCGTTCTTTTGTCCCCCCAGAGACTCAAAACAGTTCTCCGGCGTGACCGCCGAAAATTTGTTTTGTTTGTTGGGACAGCGTTCCAACCCTTTTGAACAGCCCCGTGATCGGAGCTGGCTGTGCGTTCGTTTCACGAACGCTGTATTGCCCTGCAAAATGAAAATGGACAGAAGCTGCTCCCATTAAAGAGCCGGAGAAGGCGACGCCGAACTTGCTCGGCAAAAGGAGAACGCCGCATCCACAGCTTCGACATGAAGCTGTGGATACGGCTGGCCTCCATCGGAGAATGCACGACTATCGCCGGCAGTACCGCCGCCCGCAAGCGGGCGGCGAGTAAGCGCGCCTTTGCCGGGGGCCTGTAACAAGCGTCCAGGCCCCCCGACGCCCCTGCTTCCGTTCTCTCCTGCCGGTCGATCAACGCTCCTTCAGCCTGTGCCATTTTGCCACAAATGAACCGTCAGCCAATGCTATTTGGGTGGCGCCCCCCCTTTACACAATACGTCTCAGTTGACAATCCTTCTGTTTTCCGCTACAATTGCATTTTCCTTTTTAACACAAATCAAACCAAAAGGAGGCGTCTCCATGCTGAAACAGCAATATGACGCAAAAAGGTTGATTTTGCGGCAATCCTGCCCGCAACTGGCCCAGGCTGCGGCGGATTATCTGAAGCGCAACCGAGATTTTTTAGCGCCCTTTGAACCGGTTCGCCTGCCGGAATACTTCTCTCTGCCCTTCTGGCAGACCCAAATGGAGCAGGACGCTCGGCAGGCCCGCCAGGGCCAAGGGTATCGCTTCTGGCTCTCCCTTCCAGAAAGGCCGGAACAGCTGATCGGCATGGCTCATCTGAGCCAAATCAGTCGAGGCTGTTTTCAATCCTGTTATCTGGGGTATCATATGGATCAGCAGTTCCTGCGCCAGGGATATATGACCGAAGCTTTGGAGCGGGTTCTGTCCCTGGCTTTTGAGCCGTTAGGCCTTCACCGGGTAGAAGCCAACGTCATGCCCTCCAACGCCCCTTCCCTGGCGCTGCTGAAAAAACTGGGGTTTCATCAAGAGGGCCTGGCTCTGCGCTATCTGAAAATCCAGGGTCAATGGGAAGACCATCTTCACATGGCCAAGCTGGCGGATGATCCAGAAAACCCTATGCCCAAACCACAAAGCTGAGTCGATTTTTTCGCCTCGGCGTCGTCCGTCATCGGTTTCGCCTCTGCTCATTATGGATGAAGTAGGCGGTATACTCCCGTTCCGCTTTCTCGCCCCGGATGTTGGCAGTCATGCGCCGGACCTTACACGTCCCGGCGTCAGGGATCCATTTTACCGCATTGGCTACCTGAAGCGCCGTGTAGTCTGAATGCAGGGCCGCGTTGATCTCCAGCACTGTCATGGGTATGTGCGTCAGCACGCTGGCGATGGCCTGCGCCTGCCCCTGCTGCTCTGCTTTGGAGGCGGCGGGCCTGCGCGCCGGAGCGCCGCCGTCCGCCTGAAGCCGGCCAGCGCTCTGAGACGCCGAAACCGCCCCTGCGTCCGGACCCTCCAAAGAATAGGCGGCGTACTCCTTTTCTACCTGGAGCCCTTTCGTGTTGCGGGTCATACGCGTCGTCCGGGCAAAGATTACGCCGGAGATGAATTTGACTGCGTTGGCGATTTGCAGCGGCGTGTATGACTCGCCCAGGGCGGCGTTGATCTCCGCCGCCGTCATGGGCGTGGAGCTGAGCACAGTGGCAATTTTTTTGGCTCTGGACGCTTCCCGGTTGGAATTGGATTGATTCACAGCAGATTCCTCCTACAGCATTTCAAATTTGACGCTATTTTTCTTAGCGTACTGCTCCGCATAGCTTCCGGCGGGGGCGTGGATGGTCAGGCCCGCGCACTTCTGGAAGGCATAGGGGCCAATCTTCGTGACGCTCGCCGGGATGGTCACGCTGGTCAAGCTCTTGCAGCCCTCGAAGGCATTCCACTCAATTTCCGTGACGCCCTCTGGGATAATCACGCTGGTCAGGCCCGTGCAGCCATAGAAGGCACCGTAGCCGATTTCCGTGACGCTCTCCGGGATGGTCACGCTGGTCAGGCCCGTGCAGTCTTCGAAGGCAGACTCCCCAATTTCCTTGACGCCCGCCGGGATGGTCACATCCCCGCCGGGGCCGTTGTATTTCTGCAAAACGCCGTTCTCAATGACAAAATCCTGCTTGTTTTCCATGATAAAATACCTCCCGCAAATGATTTCTGATTTTCATTCTAAACCTAATCCAAATTCCAGTCAAAGTCCTCCATCTTCTGAATGATCTCCTGCTGCCGCTCGTAGAACAGCAGCTCCTGGTTGCGCTGGTAGTACTCCTCACACCCGTGCTGCCCGATGAACCGGGCGCAGTGGGGGTTGAGGGTCAGCTCGGTGACCAGGATCAGCAGCTCCTGCCCGTCGGGGAACACCTCGCCGCAGAATCGGAACAGGTTGGACAGCTTCTTCCCGGCATCCCCGGCGGACTTTCGAAGCTCCTTTGTCCGCCGGTCGAAGTCCCCCTTGATGAGGGCGAAGGCGGCTTTTTTGTCCGCTGGACGCTCCTGTGCCAACAGGGCCCGCTGGTCCTCCAGGATGGCGCAGAGGTTCTCCCGCGCCGCCTGGTCCTCCCGGCTCATGGAGGACGCCCGCCGCCCGGCGGCCAGGGCCTCCCGCTGGCTCTTGAGCTGTCCCTCCAGCAGCTTGGACTCCTCCGCTCCCGGCTTGATCAGCTCTGTCCGCACCGCCTTCAGCGCCTCCAGCAGCAGGGTCTGGACCGCCTCGGCGGCGCACACGGCCCGCAGATACTCTGTCACCCCGTCCAGCAGCAGGCCCAGCAGACTGAGCCGCTCGTCAAACTTGGCCTTCCGGGCCCGGTCTTTGATGGCCTCGTCCGCCTTGCCAGAGAGAATCTTGTCCACCTGATAGTCGGAGCGGTATTTGTTGAACAAGTCGTAGTACACGGCGAAGTCCTTGGCGATCTTCCGGTTTTGCAGGTACTGCCCCACCAGATTTTCGTCGATTTTCAGCCCATGCTGTTCGTACAGGCGCATCATGTCCGATAGATCCGACCAGCCCCGGGCGGTGACAAAACTCTTGCCGTCCACGGTGGTTTGTACCTGGTAAAAGTCCGATTTTTTGATCTCCAGATAGGTCGTCACGGCGGGGTGGGTGGACCGGCTGTATGCGTATTCCTTCCAGGCATCAAAGTCCGGCTCCACGTCCACCCGCTTGAGTCGGTCCCAGGTGACGATGTCGAACTCCCGGACGGAGTTGTTATATTCCGGCGGGTTGCCCGCCGTCACCACGATCCAGCCCTCCGGGACCTTGTGGCGGCCGAAAATCTTGTACTGCAAAAACTGGAGCATGGAGGGAGCCAGGGTTTCGGACACGCAGTTGATCTCGTCCAGGAACAGAATGCCCTCCTTCACCCCGGCATCCTCCATCAGGTCGTAGACGGAGGCAATGATCTCGCTCATGGTGTACTCGGAGACGTCGTATTCCTTGCCGCCGTAGGTCTTGCGGACGATGAAGGGCAGGCCCAGCGCGCTCTGGCGGGTGTGGTGGGTCATGGAGTAGCTCACCAGCCCCACCCCCAGCTCCGCCGCGATCTGCTCCATGATGGCGGTCTTGCCGATGCCCGGAGGGCCCATGAGGAACACGGGCCGCTGCTGCTCAATGGGAATGACGTAATTGCCGAAGGGGTCCTTGGTGAAATACGCCGTCATGGCGTTTTGGATCTGCGTTTTGGCTTGTTTGATGTTCATAAAATACCTCCTGTTCAGATGGCCTCAAACGGGATCTTGTACTTCTTGGCGTACTGCTCTGCCGCTGACCCGGCGGGGGCGTGGATGGTGAGCTTTTTGCAGCCATCGAAGGCACTCCGCTCGATTTCCGTGACGCCTTCCGGGATGGTCACGCTGGTCAGGTTCGCGCAGCCAGAGAAGGCCTCCTCCCCGATTTTCGTGACACTCTCCGGGATGGTGACGCTGGTCAGGTTCGCGCAGCCCTTGAAGGTACTCTGTCCGATTTCCTTGACACTCTCCGGGATGGTGACGCTGGTCAGGTTCGCGCAGCCAGAGAAGGCATTCCACCTGATTTTCGTGACGCCTTCCGGGATGGTCACGCTGGTCAGGTTTGTGCAGTCCTTGAAGGCACTGAACCCGATTTCCGTGACGCCCGCCGGGATGGTCACATCCCGGTTGGAACCCATATAATCAAACAAAATACCATGGATGATGACCATTCCCTGCTGGTTCGCCAGCTTCGGACAGCCCGTGAAGGCCCAGCTCCCGATTTCCGTGACACTCTCCGGGATGGCCACGCCGGTCAGGCTCGCGCAGCCCTGGAAGGCCCACGCCCCAATTTCCGTGACGCCCTCCGGGATGGTCACGCTGGTCAGGTTCGCGCAGCCCTTGAAGGCCCACCCCCCGATTTCCGTGACGCCCTTCGGGATGGTCACGCTGGTCAGGTTCGAGCAGTCCTTGAAGGCCTCCACCCGGATTTTCGTGACGCCCGCCGGGATGGTCACGCTGGTCAGGCCCGTGCAGCCATAGAAGGCACTCCCCCCGATTTCCGTGACGCCCGCCGGGATGGTCACGCTTTCCAGGGTTTCCTGGACCCGCTTCTGTTCTGGCGTCAAGCGGGAGGCCAAAGGGCTGAGGGCCTTCTCGCCTATGGCGGTTACCGCCGTTTTGCCAATGACGGCAGGCACAGAAACGGTGGTGTCTGCACCTTTGTAAGAAGTAATTTCCAACGTGCCGTCTTCCAGCTTTTTCGTGGACCAGATTTTTTTCAATTCACTGGCTGGGAGTTGACCCGTCTTCTCAAAACGTTTGGCTTGCCGCTCCATTTTGGCAAGCTCCTTCTCCATCTCCGCGAAGGGGTCCGCAGGCTCCAGGCTCCTGCCCGCGTAGTCCAGCACCGCCGCCTTGGCCGAAATATTGCTCTGCTTGTCGCACTCCTCCAGCAGGGGGTCGATGTCCTTGCGGACGATCATCTTCTCTGCAAGCATCACCCGCAGCAGCTCCTCGTGCTGAACCGACAAAGGGAAAAGCCGCTTTTTCTGGCCCTTGATGTACTTGAGGTAGCCCGCTTTGATTTCCTCGTCCAGCGCTGCGCCGTCCAGGTACAGCTTGGCAAAGCCGCAGCACGCGCCGGGCTTGTCCGCCGCGTCAAATCCGGCAACGGGGATATGGGGCGCGATGATTGCCGGGCAGCTGTCCTCAAATACGGACTTGTGGATCGTCGTGACGCCCGCCGGGATGGTCACGCTGGTCAGGCCTGTGCAGTTATAGAAGGCATACCACCCGATTTCCGTGACGCTCTCCGGGATGGTGACGCTGGTCAGGTTCGCGCAGCCATAGAAGGCGTATCCGCTGATTTCCTTGACGCCCTCTGGGATGGTCACGCTGGTCAGGCCTGTGCAGCCAGAGAAAGCATTCCACCTGATTTCCTTGACGCCCTCCGGGATGGTCACGCTGGTCAGGCCTGTGCAGCCAGAGAAGGCCTTGTTGCCGATTTCCGTGACGCTCTCCGGGATGGTTACGCTGGTCAGGCCCGTGCAGCCAGAGAAGGCCCCACTTCCGATTTCCGTGACGCCCTCCGGGATGGTCACGCTGGTCAGTTTCGCGCAGCCATAGAAGGCATTCCACCCGATTTCCTTGACACCCTCCGGGATGGTGACGCTGGTCAGGTTCGCGCAGCCCTGGAAGGCCATATTCCCGATTTCCGTGACGCCCTCCGGGATGGTGACGCTGGTCAGGTTCTTGCAGCCCTCGAAGGCCATATTCCCGATTTCCGTGACGCTCTCCGGGATGGTGACGCTGGTCAGGTTCGCGCAGCCCTGGAAGGCCATATTCCCGATTTCCGTGACACCCTCCGGGATGGTGACGCTGGTCAGGTTCTTGCAGCCATAGAAGGCCATATTCCCGATTTCCGTGACGCCCTCCGGGATGGCGACATCGCCGCCGAGGCCTTTGTATTTATCCAAAACGCCCTCCTTGATAACAAAATCCTGCATGTTTTCCATGGTAAAATTCCTCCTGAAAAATATTTGAATTTGAAAAAGTCAAATTTCATCCTTCTGCAACACCAGCTTGATGGCCCAGGGGGGCACATCGGGGTTGTTGTACTCGTCCTCCACAAAGACGAAGGCGGCGTCGTAGTCCGGCTTTTTCTCCGGGAAGTCGCCGTACCCGTCGGTGAAGTAGATCAGGCCCTTCAGATTCTGGAACTCCTTCCCCCGCCGCAGCTCGTCCACATAGGCGAACACGGGCCGGAAGTCGGTGCCCCCCAGGCCCTTGATGGTCATGGTTTTCAGGTATGCGTCAAATTCCTCCTGGCTGGTGATCTTCACATCCTCCTGAATGTCCGCGTCGCACTGGAGGATGTGGAGATTGATTTTGCTGAAAAAGCTCTCGGTGGATTTCAGCACATTATAGGTCTTCTGGACAAATTTCTGCACCAGCTCCCCGGAGGTGGAGCCGGAGGTGTCGATGGCAATCACAAATTCCCGGATGCGCTTGACCTCCCGGTATTCCAGCGGTTCGATGAGGGGCATATTGTGGTAGAGCTTCAGCCCGTAGGTGTAGTAGACATAGTCGAACTCGTCCGGGTCCAGCCGCATGACCTCCCCACGGACGGCGAACTTTTTCAAAAAGGCGGTGTAGTCGTACTGCTCCCGGTTGACGGCCTGCAGGTTCTGGGTCAGCGACCCGGCCCGGTCGCCCTGGAGCTTGGAGAAGGTCTCCAGATCCATCTGCATCCGCCGGGCGATGTCCTTCCAAGTCTGTTCCATGGAGGCGGAAGCGCCGCCGTTCTCACCGCTTTTCCGCTCGTTGTCCCGGTTCTGCTGTCCGTCGCCGCTTATGCCGTTTTCCGGCCCGTTGTTCTGGTTTTTCTGTCCGTCGGCCGCCGCCTGGTCCTTGGGCGGGAGATACCAGGGGGTGTGGTCGTCGCCCCGGAACAGCTCCCCCAGGGCTTCTAGGTCCCGGGGCGGGTGGTCGAGAAAATAGCGGTAGAGCTTTTCGGCGGTGAGCTGCCCGGCCTCCTTCCGGAGCCTGTCCAGCGCCGCGGCCTGCCCCTCCTGGCGCTTGGCGGCGGCGCTGGGCAGGTCCAGGCCGTTGACAACTTCCTCCGCCGCGATGTCGCAGGCCAGGTCCCACAGCGGCCGGTCCACCAGGGTGTGGACGTACATATGCCGAAAAACGCAGTGCATCACCAGATGGAGATAGTCCCGGACAGACTGCTCCTTTTCCTCCTTGTAGCGCAGAAGGACGTGGCGGGGGTCGTAGTATAGCCGCTGGCCGTCGGTGGCGAAGGGCAGGGCTGCGGGGGTCAGGGTAAATTGGCTCAGAGCGGCGTCCAAAAAGCGTAGGTTGACTAACAGCGTGTTGCGGGACAAAAGCAAAATCTCTCGGGCCAGCGTTTCCGCTTGCGTCATGGCGGTTCTCCTCCTATTTCAAATAAATTCTAAAACAAGTGTACCATCTTCCAAACATTTGTGCAACTATTCTGGCTGCATATGGTTTTTTTGCGCTTTGCATATGCTATGGTGGAAAAAACATCTCCCAGTACGGCTTTGGATGAGTACGCCGAGCCCCGGGGCGCCGATGGGGAGACCCTGCGGGATACGGCGCTGGCGGAGTTCGGCCTGGACGAGAGCGGCAAAAAGGTCTACGACCTGGGCGGCAATACGATCATCGTCGCCCTGGCCCAGGACCTGACCCTGAGCATTTTCAACGGAAACGCCGGGAAAGCGGTCAACTCCATCCCCAAGAAGGGGGCCGACCCAAAAGAGGACCGCTACAGCGGCATTGAGATCCCCTACCGGTTCAAGGGGCAAGAGAAGCGCGGCGTCTCCTTTGATTTCAACTACGGCGCCAGCGAATTGGATATCTCCTTTTTCGAATGTGATCTGGAATACGCCCTCTGGGGCGGCGCAGCGCAACGGCGTTACCTGGACCTGAACGGTGCGAAATTGTCGGTAGGTCAAATGCGGCATTGGTTTTTTCAAGCAATATTCCTTTCGTAGATTTGGAGCGCAAAAAGGGCGGCCTGCTTTCCAATGCAGACCGCCCTTTAGCGTTTTATGCGATTTTCTGTTCCTGCTGCTTTTTCTTCCCCTGTGCGCAACGCCATTTCTCGCGACTTTTGGCTCGGTGCTGACCACTTTCTCCATCTCGTCCACTTCTTCCAGTGTCGGCTCCAGCAGGGGCGCATCAAAATAAATGAAAGTTGACTGTCATTCGCTTTAACGGTATACAAAACTCGCGATAAATCGACAAATTGACATTTATCAAGGGATTTCATCTTTTAGATAAAATCATTTTTAACAAATTTTCTCTTGATAGTTTTTTCATCCAATCCCGCCTGACAGACGCTCGTTTCACAATTTGGATTAAACCTGTTTTACGACCGCCCGTCTGCGGGGTTCCGTTTTTTCATGCGTTCCCTTCTATTTCGCCTCATGCCCACAGGCGGCTTCCAAAATATCCGCCCAAGCCCAATGAGAAGCGTCCATATCGCCGAAGGGATTCTGTTCTTCCAGCAGCTGGATATGAGCCGAATCCGGTCTGCGGCCCAAGGCGCCGTTGATCAGGCGCACCGCCTCAGCCCTTGTCACCGGTTGGTCGGGGCGGAAGGTCCCGTCCTCATAGCCTCCGGTCCAGCCCGCCTGGGCGGCGTAAGCCACGGCTTTGGCGGCCCAGTGGCTCTGGGGCGCGTCGCGGAAACCGGTCTGGCCGTCTCCAGCAGCAGATTCCGGGAAATAGGCGGCCAGCAGTTTGACCAGCTCCGCTCTTGTCACCGGCCGATCCGGGCGGAAGGTCCCGTCCTCATAGCCGTTGACCAGACCGTATTGCGCCGCAAAACCGATATAGGGAGCGTGCCACTGATCCTTCACATCGGCGAAAGAATGCCGATATGTTTGCCCCTGGTCAAAGAGAGGCTGTCCTTGTTCGTCCACCGTCAGCCGGGCCAGCATCGCCGCGGCTTCAGCCCGGCTCAAGCTGTCTTCTGGGCGGAATAAACCGTCGGCGCCTTGGATATAGGCGCTGTGCTCCTGGCTCAGTCTGGGAATCGCCTGGGGCGTTTCCGGCTGCTGGGCCGGCGGCGTTTCCGGCTGCTCCGGTTTTTCCTGGTTTTGATCTCCCTGACCGTAAACCTGCCGATAGAGGGCCGCGATCTCTGGGTCGGCCGCCATCAGCTTATAGCGAAAATGAACCTCGCCGCTCACCTGAGGCAACGTTTTGTTCAAGGCCAGTTGATCTTCCAGCGCTTTGGTTCCATGCCACGGGGAATCCGGGTTTTCATTGCCCGCCTGATAATCGGCCATGCCGATATAAAGGCGCACGCCGGTCCCTTCCACTGTCTGGGCCCACCAATTGGCCAACGTTTTATAGTCCGCATTTTTATGGCCGATGTACCAATAGATCTGGGGGCAGATATAATCCAGCCAACCCTCTTTCACCCAGCGGCGGGTGTCGGCATAGGCGGTAAAATAGGTTTGGTTGCCCCGGGTATCCGATCCCTCGGCCAGCGATTCCTTGTTGGCCCAGACGCCGGCAGGACTAACGCCGAAGGACAAATCCGGGTCTGCGGCTTGCAGACGCTCTCCCAGCTCCTTGATTAACCGGTTCACATTATCCCGCCGCCAATCGGCGATATCCTTGAATTCTCCGCCATATTGCGTAAAGGTCTGCTGGTCGTCAAAATCCGTGCCGGGGTAAAAATAATCATCCAAATGAACGCCGTCCACATCGTAATTTTTGGCAATTTCCTCCGCGCCCTGAATCACCAGCTCCCGCACCTCTGGAATACCTGGATTGAAATAATAATTTCCTTCGTAAGCTACCACCCAATCGGGATGCAGCCGGGCCGGAGATTGGGCGGAGGATTTCTCCCATTCCTCCTGGCCGCCTCGGGTTACCCGGAAAGGGTTGATCCAAGCATGAAGCTCCAGCCCCAAGGAATGCGCTTTTTCCACCCAGTAGGCCAAGGGGTCAAAGCTCTGGCTAGGGGCCGCGTCCTGACTGCCTGTCAGGTAGACGCTCCAGGGGAAAATTTCCGACGGATACAGCGAATCAGCACAGGGACGCACCTGCAAAAATACGGCGTTCATGCCCATATCCGCGCTGCCCTGCAAAATCTCGTCGGCCTGCCGGCGGAGCTCTTCGGCGTTTGTGGTAGCCTTGGCAGGATAATCCAAATTATAGACGGTGGAAACCCACACGCCTTTCATATCCGTCCTGGCCGGATTTTCCTGGGGGCCTGCCCCAGCGCCGCAGGCGCCTGTCAACATCATCAGGCAAATCAAAAGTCCTGCGGCAAACCGCTTGCAAAAGTGTTTCATTGTCGTGTTCTCCCGTATTCTTTTTCTATTTCTTTTTATGTATTAGGGGAATATCCACAAATTTTATCCTTTGACCGAGATTTCTCAATTTTCATGCGCTCTGCGAAATAACTTTTCAAACATTGGCCTGTTTCTCTGACGCCGTTCCAGGTCTGTCCGGCCCCATCGGCATGACATTGTGGTATTATATCATATTTTTTCGTCTTTGTGGGCGCCAGATTGCGTATGTTTTTCATTTTTTTGCCGACAAAGGCGTTAGACGCAAAAAAAGCCGCGCCCGACGGCTTTTCGGGCGCGGCTAAAAGGCTTTATTCCGCAGTAACGACGATTTGCAGAGCGCCGTCCACAAAACTGATCGCTTCTTTTCGGGCCAGCAGCTCAAAAACCTGAACCGGAGCCCAAGTGACGCCGGGATCCTGAATTTCCGGCGCCGCGCCGAAGCTTTGAGGCGCGGTACAGACCGCTATGCCGTCTTCGGCGGCAGCTTCCAACAGATAGCTATCCTGGCCGATGGACAGGGCCACGCTGCCCTGCGCGCTGGTCAGCAGCGTTTCCCGCTTCTGCGAATCCCAGCCGACGGTGAAGCCCAGCGCCTCGGCCACCTGGCGCACCGGCGCCATCCACACGCCGTCCTTCATTTGCGCCTTGACTTCCAGGGTTTTGCCGTTGGCCCGAATTTCAATTTCCTGCTGATCCTGCTGGGGCAGCAGCACAATCCGCTCGGCCGCGGCCTGCCCGGGGTAGCTCAACGCCACCACGTCGTACCAGGCAAAAAATCGAGTTCCCATCTTCAGATCTTGGGCTGTGACAATGCTTTTGTCCTTCAAGCTGGAGATTTTGGTCTCTTCTGTGGCGCTGACCATCATGGAGCCGTGGTCCGTCGTCACAGTAATCTGTCCGTCAGGGCCAGCCAAGGTTTGCTCCACCACATGGAACTTGGCGGGCGTCCCCTCGCCCACATTGGTCAGCACCGCATAGGCGGCGGACTGAGGCGGCAGGCTTCTGGTCATCGCCGCGCTGTAGTACACATAAACCTCCTGTCCCTCCTTCAAGTCCTGAAGAGAAACGGGGATTCCAGCGGTATTGTCCAGAAACACCGTCTCGTCGCTGAGATTCAGCGCCAGGTCCCAAGCCTCTTCCCCGGGGTTCTTGACGGATACCAGCAGCTGATTTTCATTGTCCTGCCCAGGCAGGCTTTTGATCGTCGCCTGACCGCCTATGGCGTAGGGAGCAATTTGCTGATCCTCTGGCGTCGCCGCAGTACCGTCTGCAGCGGGCTCCGCCGCCAAAGCAGGCAGCCCGTTCATCCCCAACAATGCGACGCCAGCCAACGCGGCGGCAGTTCTTTTCCAATGATTCATTCCAGTTTCCTCCTCAATTTGTTGCAATATGCAATCTTCTTTTTTGTTTTGTTCGGACGCTGGGTTAGACGAAGGCCCTCCTCAAAAAGTTCCCTCTCTGCGCAAAAATTTTTCATCTTTCAGAAAATTTCTTTTTTCTGTATTCCATGATATTCTTCCAAAAGGTCCGCCAGCGTAACCGAAGCCAAACTGCCGGCCAAATCCTTCCTGATTTTCTCATAAGAAGCGGATAAAACCTTTTGAACGCTGCGGCCCACTGGACAAAAAGAGGAAGGCGCCGGATGCAAGCTAATCAACTTTTCCAAAAAATCTGGTTCCACCGTTTGGCACACCTGATAGAGGTCGATTTCCCCCGGCGATCGGCAGAGAATCGCGCCGCCCGTCCCCGGTTTCGCCTCAACCATGCCCGCCTTTTTCAGAGCGCTGACGATATTGCGAATCGTCACCGGATGGATGCCAGTGGAAAGAGCCAGCAGCTCGCTGGTTACCTTGGCGCTGGCTCCATATTCATGGATGAAAATCAAACAATGCGCCGCCACAGAGCATTTCATGCTGAGACGCATTCCGCCCGCCTCCTTTTTCCCCAGAAACGCTTTTGTCTATTATACCAAAACGCCCTTGACAAAGCCAGCAGCGAAGGCTATTCTATTGATGTAAAAATTAAAACTACAAAGGAATTTCACCATGAATCTCGTGCAAATTATTTTCAGCCCCACCGGCGGAACCCAAAAGGCCGCGGATATCTTCACAGCGGAATGGAACGGCCCTGCCAAAACCATAGACCTGACAAGCCCCCAGGAGGACTTTTCGCAGATCGTCTTGTCGCCCGACGACCTGGCGCTGATCGCTCTGCCCTGTTACGAAGGCCGGGTTCCTGCTCTGGCCGCCGGCCGGTTGGCCCAAATCAAAGGCGCCGGCGCCCGGTGCGCGCTGCTGTGCGTATTCGGCAACCGAGCCTTTGACGACGCTCTGGCCGAAATGCAGGATTTGGCTCAAAAGGCGGGCTTCCAGCCCATCGCCGCCGCCGCGGCTGTGGCGGAGCATTCGATTTTCCGCCAGTACGGCGCCGGACGGCCGGACGACCAAGACGCGGAGCAGCTCCGCAGCTTTTCCAAAAAGATTATGGAAAAATTTCAATCCGCCCAATCTCCCGCCCCTCTTTCCCTGCCCGGCAACCGGCCTTATCGGCAGGCAAACGGAATGCCTATCGCCCCCAAAACCGCCGCCGGTTGCTCCCGCTGCGGCCTGTGCGCGCAGCAATGCCCGGCTCAAGCCATCGACAAAACGACGCTGAAAACAGACAAAGACCATTGTATTTTATGTATGCGCTGTATTGACCACTGCCCGTCCCAGGCTCGGAAGGTCAACGGGCTTCTGTATGCCGCCGCCAACGCCGCCATGAAAAGCCGGCTGTCCGGCCGAAAAGAAAACCGACTGTTTCTTTAACCCGCCTGCTCCCAAAAACAAGGCCGCCCGTTCCCCAGACCGAGAACGGGCGGCTTTTCGCCATTTACTCTTGCCGAGCCCGTAGGCTGAGCAGAAACAAAGCATAATAGAGGACTGTCAGCGCCAGATAAATCCGCCATGCCCCAGGATAACCCCAGGGGCTATCCGCCAACAGACCGGAAACAAAGGGCCCTGCCGCCGCGCCGGCGGTAAAGAACAGGTTGACCGTCCCTAAAGTGGCGGCATAATCCTCTTTGGGAAACAGCCGAGCCGAGCCATAGGAGGGCCATAGAGAGGGCATACACAAGCTCAAACCATAGGTCAAGGCAAAGAGATAGAGCAGCCAGTCCTGCCCGCCTACGATCAAAAGCAACAGACTGACAATGGACAGGAAACCTGCCGTGACCAAAGAACGAGCCGGCCCCGCTTTATCAAAAAGCCATCCGCCCAGCATACTGCCCGCCAGGGCAAAAGCGGCCAGCAGAGAGCCTACGTTGGCCGCCAAAACGGCGGGCAAACCCAGCGACGCCAGATAGGGCTGGACATGAACCTGAACCCCCGAAACAATGGCCCCCATCAAAAAAACGCCGCCGGCAAACAACAGAAACCGAGGTTGATCAATCGCCGGCCCCTTTCCTTTCTGCCCCTGCCGCCCCTCTGGCGCTCCTTTTGGCATAGAAACGCAAAACAGGCTCAGCGGCAGGGCGACGGCCAGCATAACCAGCCCGAGGAAACGATAGGTCCAAGCCGGCCCTTGGGCCGCCAACAGCCGGCTCGCCGCCTGCATCCATACAAAGGACCCCGCCCCAGCGCCGGCAAACGCCACGCCCATCATAGAGCCCCGCTTTTCTGGAAACCAAGCGGATATCATGGCAGAAAGAGGGATCACTGTCAGCGCCGCCCCCCCCAGAGCCACTACGGCGGCGATCCCATAAAAGGCGGCAATGGATCGGGCGAAACCATAGGCAAAAAAGCCGCCGCCGGCCAGCAGCGCGCCCAGAACCATAACGGGCCTCAGCCCTATCGTTCCAACGGCTCGCCCTACGGCAGGCGAGGCCAGCGCAATCACAATGGCGCTCAGAGTGAACACAAAGGAAAAAGATTTCAGCGAAAACCCATACTGGTTGACCACCGGATGAATAAATAGGCTGTGAATGGTATTGATAATGCTGTATGGCCCCGCCATAATCAAAAACGCGGCGACCAACGCCGTCCATTTTCGATAACCGCTCTGTTCGTTCATATTCGTCCTCCCAATTCGCGTTCGTTTCCTTTAGTATGAAACGCAAACCGGAACAATATGCAGCGCCGTTGATTCTGTTTCCATCCGCATTTGTTAAAGGGATTTTTGGCCAAGACCCAATGGACGAAATCTCCCATGCAAATGCAAATCGGCTCCTTAAATTACAAAAACTTCAAAACCCTCGAAAAGCAAAAAAGCGCTAAAAAATCCGCTTGTATCAAAACAATCGTCCTTGCATGGCAAAGGCGGCTTAATCTGATACAAACGCGCGCCCTTTTTGCCTAGGGGGTCAATCTCAAAGAGGGCGCAAGGTCAAAATCAGAAGATTTTATGCCAGCGTAGCAGGTCCCATCGCCCTTCCGCCTCCAACCGCTCCGCCGCATAGCGGAGCCATTCTTCCGGCATGGGGATTTCCCCGGTCCGTGGTATCCGCTCCCACGATGCCTGTTTCTCCGGGTCCGGGTCATTCATCCCAGCTTCCATGCGGGCCGCGATGATAGCCCGCATTTTTTCCACTGTGATCTTCTGTTCCTCGGCTAAGCGTTCAAAAGCCGGAGTTACGCTGCCTTCTGCATTGGATGTGGAAACTTTCTGGATGACAACCTTTTTATTTTCCTGCGAATTGGAGCTGAGATAGCCGCAGGTCAGCGCAATCACAGCAGCCAGCAACCGTGTCCAAAATGTTATAGGAATTTTCCTATATATACATCCTTCTCGGATAGTACTTTCAGCAAATCGACAGTAAGCGGAGGACATCCAGCCCAAAAACCAGTTTATCCCGGCTATCACAGGAATACACACACTGATTGACACTCCCCTCGGCTAAAGCCGAGGGGAGTGTCAAAGATGCGAAAAAGCACGCTGCGCCGGCGTTCCCCTTCCTCATACATGGCCCGCCCCCATGTCCACTGCCGCAAGAATCAGCTCCACACAGCAGTGGATTCCCAACTTGTTGCTGTTCAAACAGAAATCATAATTTGCCGCCATTCCCCACGTCTGATCGGTGATATGTTTGTAATAGCCGGAACGTTTCTTATCCCGCTCTTTCACATGGCCCTCGGCGGCGGCGGGGGCGATTCCATGCTCTGTAATAACTCGACTGGCCCGGTCGGACAGAGCGCCGGTGATAAAGACGTGGAAGCAGTCCTCCCGCCCTTGCAGGATGTAATCGGCGCACCGCCCTACAATGACACAGGACTCCTTTTCTGCCAGTTCCTTAGTGAGTTCGGTTTGATATGCGTTGATCTGGTCCGGCAGAGCCATATTCTCCCTCTGATTGGCACTATAGGCCGAGTAGCCCCGCGACGAAACACTGGTGAACAGGCTGCTGGCGGAGGAATATCCCCCTTCCCGCCGTACCGTCTCGGCGGACAGCCCGCTGCGCTCCGCCACGATCTGCACCAGCTTTTTATCGTAGAAGGGGACGCTCAGCCGTTCCGCCACAGTTTTTCCGATGGTATGGCCTCCGCTGCCGCATTGACGGCCTATGGTAATCACACATTTTTTCATTTTTCCGTCACCTCTTTGTTGAAAATCTTTTCCCAGAAAGCACCTAAAGTTATCAGAGAAATCACGCCGGACGCTCCATCGCCAACAGGACCGGCCCACAAAATGCCCTCAACGCCCCATAGACGCCCAAAGAACAGCATAGCCGGGATCAGGAAAATGATCTGTCTGGACAAGGAGAGCAGCGCGGCGGGGACAGGCTTTCCAATGGCTTGGAATAAGATGCCGGTCACGGCGCCAGCGCCGATCATGAAGCAGGCCAGCAGATACACCCGGAAGCACTTCACTGCAAACTCCATGTATAGGTCCAACTCCTGCCCAAACAGGTTGATGATATACTCCGGGCAGAACTGGAAGATAAAGAAGGCCGCCACCAAAATCAAGGTGCAGCTTGTCAGGGCCAATTTGTAGGTTTTCTTCACACGGTCGTACCGGCCGCTGCCATAGTTGAACCCAAAAATCGGCTGGACGCCGGTGGCGATTCCCAGGGCGATGCCGGTGATGAGCTGGCTCACTTTCATGGTGATGCCCAGCGCCGCCTGGGGGATGTCAGCGCCATACTTTGACAGAGCGCCATACTTCGCCAGAGAGTTATTCATCACCGCGATCACAAAGACAGCCGCCGCCTGGGAGATAAAGCTGGAAGTTCCAAGGGTCAAGATTCGTTTGACGACGCTCCACTTTGGGATCATGTGCTGCTTTCTTACCTCAATGGTCTTAAAGCGGAGCATACACACGACGAAATAGACGGCGTTCAGAATCTGCCCGATGATGGTGGCCCAGGCCGCGCCTTTAACGCCCCAATGGAATACAAAGATAAAGATAGGGTCGAGGATTATGTTGGCAATGCAGCCAATCAGCAAACCGACCATACTGACCTTAGGCCTGCCGTCCGCCCGGATGACGCTGCCGAAAGCGCCGTCGATCATGGCAAAGGGGAAGCCTAATAGAATGACGCTCCCGTATTCCAGGGCATAGGGCAGATTTCCCTCTGTGGCGCCAAACAAATGGCAGAGCGGCTCCAAAAACAGTTCAAAGATAACCAGCAGAAACACGCTGATACCAACCGTCAGGGTGACTGCGTTGCCAACGCCTTGGGCCGCGTCCTCTGCGCGTTTCTTTCCCAAACTCAGGCTCATGTAGGACGCGGCTCCATCGCCGATCATCATCCCCAATGCCAGCAGGATGGAGGCGAGGGGCAGGATGATGTTGGTGGCGGCATTGCCCAGGTAGCCGACGCCCTGACCGATAAAAATTTGATCCACCATGTTGTAAAGGGAGTTGATCACAATGGAAATAATGCTGGGGACAGCATAGCGGACCATCAATTTGCCAACCCGCTCTGTCCCAAGCGGGTTGATCGCAACTGCTTCTGTACTCATGTAAAATTCCTCCTTGATCCTATTTAGACTCCAATCGCATTGCCTGTATAAAGCTGATAGTACCGTCCTTTTGCCCCCATCAACTGGTCGTGAGTCCTCCGCTCGATGATCCGGCTTTGCTCCAGAACCATGATGCAGTCAGAGTTCTGAACCATGGAAAGGCGGCGGGCAATGACTTCCTTTGCAGTTTTGTTCGGTTTTCAATCATTCAGCAGGAAATCTTTATCCCCTATTATACTCATTTTCTCTTGAATGTTAATTCAAAATATGTTATAAGATATTAAAGACTTTTATCAATCTGTGGAGGAGCCGGCATGAACACATTTCAGCTCGCCTGTTTTTTGACGGTCGCGGAGACGCTCAGCTTCGTAAAAGCCGCTAAACAGCTCCATGTTACCCAACCGGCTGTCACCCACCAGATCCGTTCCTTAGAGGAGGAGCTGAACACACAGTTATTCCGGCGCACCACCCGGGCGGTGGAGCTCACGCAAGAGGGACTGCTCTTTTTGAATGACGCTAAAAACGTGCTGGATATCATTACTTTAGCTAAAAAACGGTTTGAGGCGCCGGTTGTAGACAAGCGGCAGTTCTTTTCCATCGGCTGTCACAGCCACAACGAAATGCACCTGCTGCCTGACATTCTGCGGCGAATGACAGAATCCTGTCCCACGCTGCATCCGCTCTTTCAGGTGATACCCTTCCAGCATCTCTATCAGCTCCTGGAGGAAGGAACGGTGGATGTGGTCACAGCATTCCGGGAAAAGGAGCAGAAAAAAGAAACTGGCATCTACCGGGAACTGGCGCAGGTTCACATCGCCGGCGTTCTGCCTGCCGGGCGCCCGCTGGCGGAAAAGGAGGCGTTGGACAGGAATGATCTCCTGTCACAAAGACTGATTTTGCTGGACCCGCAGCGATGCCCGGACAGTTTGAACGCGGTCCAGCATGAATTGACAACCGGGCGGACCGTTTCCGATTTGTTCCTGTGCAGTTCTGCAGACGTCTGCCTTACGCTGGTCAAGGCAGGCTTTGGGATCGCAATTCAGCCTGACTTCCCCTCCCTGCGTGATCCCGCGCTGGCCTACATTCCAATCGAAGGCGTGGAACCGTTGTCCTATGGGGCGTACTACAAAAGCGTAACAGGAAACCCCCTGCTGAAGCTGTTTCTGCAATTGTGCCGGGACAATTTCCCCGGCAGACCGGAGTTGTGAAGCGGATATGCAGCCCCAAAACACACAAATGGGATAAGCCCGTACAGGGCCTATCCCACTTTATTGTTGTAGGGTTATCTTCTTTGGATTCAGGCGGAGCGTCTGTAGCCTACCCCGCAAATCGGCCAGACGCTTTTCCAACTCCGGCCTCCGCTTCCAATTCCCGGCTAATCGAAATCATCATGTTCGTTCCCCTTTACTTAAACTGTATTCCGTTCCGAATATTTCAGCAATACCATTGCGATCACCAATACGACCGCTTCATAGGTAAACATCGAAAACCAAATTGCTCCATCGCCAAAGATATTGGGCAGAAATACAATAATTGCCGAATTAAGAATCACGCTCTGCAAAAGGCTGATGCTTGTGGACAAAGCCGACCGTTCAGTGGAATACAGGTAGGCTGTTATCATGACATTGACTGCCATAACAATAAGACCAATGGAGAACATCGGATAGATCTGCAAAACATATTCTGTTGTTGCGGCATCAGAGCCAAACAGGGCACAGATATTCTCTCTGAGCAGAACAGTCAATATTGTTATCATAGCGCTACCTGCAAAGCTGATAATCTGTCCAGACTTGAAGTAGAATTTTAAGTCTTTTTCATTTTTTGCTCCATAACTCTGGCCAAATAAGGGCTGCAAGCCCTCGCTTGCGCCAGAAAAAATTCCCATCGAAAGAATCGCAATGTTGCTGACCACTGAAAAAGCATTGACACCAAGATCACCGATTCGCTCAATCAGGACAAAATTCATACAGAACTTCATGATCGGGGTAGCCAACTGGCTGACTCCCTCCGGCAGACCGTGAACTATGATTTCTCGGAACAGGCCCATATTCAGCGTAACTTTGCCAAAACGGAGATTCCCGTTTTTACGGGCAAAATGAGTCAGCATAATAAATAGGCCAATGGTCTGGGAGACGCCAGTGGCAATCGCCGCGCCTTTTGTTCCCATTGCCAAAGGAAAGACCAGCAGCCAGTCTCCAAAAACATTGCAGATCGAGGAAACGATCACTGCCATGCCCACCAAGCCGGGGGCGTTGTCATTCCGGCAATAATTTTGCAATCCCGCAGATAGAGCAGCGGGGATGATAAAGAGCGAATACCAAAACAAATAATCAACCGCATACTGGCGGAAGGCTTCGCCAGCGCCCAAAAACGAACAAATACTATCCGTAAAAAGCGTTCCTGCAAGGCTGAGGATCGCAGCGGCGCAGAGCAACAGAAGGATTCCGTGCCGAAATACTGTATTGGCTCCTTCGTGATCTCCTTTTCCAATGTGGACAGCATAAATTGCTACACCGCCCACACTGATAAACAGATTCATCGCGCTAAGGTCAGTACGCATAAAGGACAAGCCAAAAAACAACATATAATAAGGCAGTTACCGAAAAAGCAAACCTTTGTGACAAAATGAAACAAGCAGAAAAACGCACGATTTGACAATCAAAGTCAATCGTGCGTTTTTCACTTTCAAAAAGGAGGGCAATCTATGCCGAGCGTAACTTTATCAGACTATTTTTGCGGCGATGAAGAAATACAGTTTTCACACTTTCGCATCCCCCGCCAGCTTATCACCCATCCTCATTTCAAGCCCCTGTCCACTGATGCCAAGCTACTATATGGTATGCTACTGAACCGCATGAGCCTGTCCGCAAAAAATGGCTGGCACGACAACACCGGGCGGGTTTATATTTACTTCACTGTAAAAGAAGTCTGCGAAGCCATAGGCTGCGGGCGAAACAAGGCCATGCGGTTATTGGCAGAGTTGGATACCAGCAAAGGAATCGGCCTGATTGAGCGCGTCAAGCAGGGCCAGGGCAAGCCGGACAGGGTTTTTGTCAAGCGGATCACTGTACAGGAAGATACGGAGGCACCCGGCCAAGGCCCTGCCGCACCCATTTCATCGGCTGATTTTTCCGACATCCAGAGGTCGGAAAAATCGACTTCAAGGCGTCGGGAAAATCGACCTCTTGAGGTTTCAAATGCAAACCCAAGTTATATTGATAAAAACCAAACTAATTTTATCCATACTAATCAATCTATCTATCCCCCTACCCCCATCGCGGAACGACTGGAGATGGATGGATACGAGTTAAGAGAGGAACGCAGATCAAATAGTACGTATTATGAGCATTTACAGTTTTTCTACTGTTCAGCACGATGTTGGGGAAATGCGTCTCACCGTGAGACGCATTACTTTTGTGGAAAAAACGCCGTTAAAAAAGGAATCACCTACCCAGCGGCACCACAGCGGACAGCGCCGCCAAAAGGCGGTGCTGTCCGAGCAAGTATGTCATTTGTTAAACACAAACGACCCTTGTTAGGGGGCACACCCCCCTTAAAACCCCCAGTCTACGGAAAATACGTCTCACCGTGAGACGCATTATAAAAAGGAGACTGCCATGCGAAAACGCGAACATTTTATCGGCCTATGGTTGGATGATATAGAATATAGGCATTTACTGAAACAATGTGTCCTGTCTGGCCTCAATGC
>CAJTUM010000025.1 GCA_910579575.1 uncultured Eubacteriales bacterium
GAAAAGGGAATCACAACAGGCACAACCGAGACCACATTCAGCCCCAACGCTACTGTGACTCGCGCTCAGACTGTGACATTCCTGTATCGCTATGCCGGTTCCCCCGCTGTGAGCGGATCCAATAACTTCACAGATCTGGAAGCTGGCGAGTATTATATCAACGCTGTGCAGTGGGCCGCCACAAACGGCATCACCACTGGCACAACGGAAACAACCTTCAGCCCCGCCAACAACTGCACCCGGGGCCAGATCGTGACCTTCCTGTATCGTCACATCGTGAAGTAAGCTGCGAGACCTACAAACGAATCACCCCGAAAAGAGCGGCCATAAGGCCGCTCTTTTTTGTGTCGGGAAGGCCCCGACGGCTAACGGGCCTCGTTTTAGGCGGCCTCCCTTGCGAAAGGGAGAGGGACCGGCGGAGGGATTCTCACATACGAATTCCGCCCAAGCCTTGGAACGCTCCTGCCAGGCCGAGAGGGCGGAAGAATCCCCCCGCCGCTGCGCGGCCCTCCCCCCTTTGGCAAGGGGGGCAACAATAGACGGGGGCGCGTCCTTGTAAGGGGACAGCGACAGACGGGGCCCATCTGAACCCAATACAAAAACTCCCTCCAAAATGGAGGGAGTTTTTTATTTTTCCCGCAAAAGCCCCGGTTGCGGGCGCAGAGGTCCCCTAACAATCCGGCGGACAAGGAGCGCAGCTATCGGTTCATACCGACTAAAGGTTTGCGAAGATTTCCACTTGCTTTTGTAACTCGCCCACGATTTCCTGGTTGACGTTCATTCGGGCGGCGATGCCGGCCATGTCGTCTACCAGGCTGCGGGTGCTGCCTGCGGCGCCGCTGACGCCGGAAGCCGCGTCGCCAATGGCGTCTGAGATATTGGAAATAGAGCCTGTAATATCATCCATCATGGCGAGGAGTCGCGTTACTCGGCTGTTGAAGGCCTCAATGGAGCGCTCAATGTAAACGGAATCCTGCCGATATTGCTGCCCGGATTGAACCGACTGTTCAAATTGGGCTAAAACTGCGCCGCTTAAATAATCCACCAGCTCTTGGGCGCTGCTGGCAAGATAGGCAACGGCTCCGGTCACAGCGCCGCTAACCTCCTGAATATGCCCGGCGGCAGTGGCGCAGGAATCTGCCAGTTGGCGAATCTCTTGCGCCACCACGGCAAAACCCTTGCCGGCTTCTCCCGCCCGCGCCGCTTCGATGGAGGCGTTGACCGCAATTAGGTCGGTGGAAGAAGAGATAGACAGAATATCTTCTGTCAAAACGCCAATTTGGTTCACGCTTTGACTCTGCTGAATGGCCTGATCCAAAACGGCCAAAATCTGCTGGGTTCTGGCTCGGATTTCTTCAATCTTCTGCTGGGCGGATTGCTCGATCTGTTCCGCCCGCCCCCGCATATCCGCCGAATAAGCGGTAATCTGAGCGCATTCTTCCGCCATATTGGCCACATCGCCTTGGGCGTTGGAGGCGCTGGCGCGGATATCCGAAGAATTGCGCGCTACTTCGTCCAGCGCGGCGGAGAGCTGCGTCGTCAAGCCGGAAAGGGCCTGGACGCTGTCTTTGGAGTTTTGAGTTCGGCTGCGGACGTCCCCCACCACGCCGCTGATGCGTCGGGAGCCGTTTTGCAGCGTGTCCATAGCTCCCTGAATGGGCGCGACGACGGATTTTCGGATGATGCGAAAAGCCGCCGCCACCAAGAGCACGCCCAGCAAAAGGGCTGCGGCGCTGATAAGCAGGGAAGTGATATAAACCATGGTCAGCCGCCGCCGAGCTGCCTGGGCCTGACTGCTGACAGAAGCATAAAGAGAATCGATATGCCCCTCTGCGGCGGCGCCGTGAGACGCTACGTCTCCGTTGGCCATAGCGTAGGCCTGCTGGGTTTTGCTGTCTGCGCTGGCGCAGACTAAGCCCACCAACGAATGCTTAAAAGCGGAATATTCATTTAGCAGAGCGTTGTAAACCTCTGCGTCCGCCGGCGCGACATAGCTTTCGTAATCGGCCAACGCCTGGTCCAGCGCGGCCTCCTCCGCCTTGATTTGCTGCACCAGCCGGATCATACTGGCGTGGTCTGCCGCTACGATATGGGAGAGAGCCAAACGATGGACGTCCATAATCGAGCGACGGATTTTCTCCAGTTGCTCTTCGCTGGCCATATAGTCGTTGACAATGACGCCGGCGTTGGCGTTGACGTTGTTGATGCTGAACGCCGCCAGGATATTGGATAACAGCGCGATCAAGCCCAGCAGGATAATCGGGACAATCAACCGCTGCTGTAGAGTCAGCTTGTTTTTCATGCAATCTCCTCCGAAATCGTCAGAATCCTGAACGCGTAGACGGCTATCGCGCCGTCACGCCCTCCGTCATGCGGTCCAACTGGGCCTGCAAAGATTCGCGAGAGGGGTTGCCTTGGGCCATGCTAGCGGCAAAAACCGTCACAGGGTCCCAGAACTTTCCGCCCACCCGCTGAAGATGGGAAAACTCCGATTGGGCCAACAGGGCGGCGATGGCAGGCGAAGCCTGAGTTTCCGGCGAATTGGCCGCATTGAGGTTGGCGGGCCCCTGCCCGCGCATGGTAAAGCGAAGGACTTGATTTTCTTCGTTGGTAATCCATTCGGCTAGACGGGCGGCCCATTGGGGATGCTGGGAATAGGCGTTGACCCCGACCAATTTGCAGCCGGAAAAAGAGGCCATTTGCACCTCCTGCCCTGCGCAGGTGAAGAGAGGGAGCTTGGCCGCGCCGAAGTTTTCGCCCCAGGCTTGTTCGATGGCCATCGCGTTCCACACGCCGCTGACGCCGGCGACGACAGAGCCGTCCTGAACGCCGGCCAGAAAATCTAAGTCTGTCCGGCTGGAAAATCCAGGGCTGGAGGCGATATCCAGCATGGCTTGGGCCACGTCCACGCCCCGGATGGGGCCGTCGGCGCTATTCCAGGTACAGTAATTGGTGATTCCATCTTCATTGAGGCCGATTTCCAGACCTGTGTTTCCGAAAAAGGAGTAGACATACCAGGCGGAGGACCAATCCATGGTCACTTCCCGTCCGGCTCGAGCCGCCGCGTCTGTCATACGGTTCAGGCTCTGGATTTCTTCTTCTGAAAAATAAGCCTTATTATAATAAAGAAAATAACCGTTGTCGGCCGTCAGCGGATAGGCGTACATCACCCCGTCTACGCTGGCGGCGTCCGCGGCGGCGGGAAGGCTGGCGGCGCGAATTTCGGCTTCGTTTTCGATGGGGTCCAGCGCCCCGGCGGCGGCCAACGCGGCCGCCTGGTCGTCGGCAAAGGCAAACACGTCCGCGCCGTTTTCCAAATCGCCCAGCAGAACATCCTTGCAGCTGGATTCGCTCTGAGCCTGGTATGTGATGCGAAATTCTGCTTGGCCCGCATAATGGCGTTGGAAAGAATCGAAAATCTGCTGCAAGAGGGCTTCGTCTTCCTCCGCGCCCCAAACGGTCAGTTGGACGACCTCCGCCGTCTCTTGCCGCTCTTCTTCGGGCTGCGTTTGATTTTTGCAGGCCGTTATCGCCAATAATAGGCTGACGCTCAGCAATAAGAGAAAAAATTTCCTTCTCATATCTGTCGTTCCTCCTGTTGTCGTTCGCTGATCGGGCGGAAAAGGGAATCCATTGCGCCGCCGCCGCATAGTTATTCGTTGGAGCCGTCCTTGGCCAGCAGCGGCTCCAGCTTTTTCAGCAAAATCGCCCGATTTTTATCTTTGAACTCGCATTCCCAGATGCGGATGACCCGCCACCCCCTGCTTTCAAACAGAGCGGTGGTTTCTCGGTCCCGGCGCATATTGCGTTCTCGCTTTTTCTGCCAGTATTCCTGGTTATCCGCCGGTCGGGTATTGCGGCAGTCGTGGCCATGCCAAAAGCAGCCGTCCACAAAAACGGCGATCCTTTGTTCCAAAAAAACAAAATCGGGATGGCCTTTCACCGGATAGTTCCGCCTCCAGCCCACAATGTGATATTGTTGAAAAACGGAAATCAGACGCAGTTCAGTGGATTTGTTTTTGTTGGATTTCACTCGCCGCATGATGTCTGAACGCTTGTTTTTGTCAAATACGTCCGCCATATCTTATCTCGCCTCAAATTCAATGCGCAGGCTGGGGTCTGTTTCTGTTTGTCGCACAATCTGGTTGTAGAGCTGGATCAGCGCCGCCATAGGGTCCGTCCGCCGGGCCTCCTGGAACAGGCATCCCTGGTAAACGGCGGCAGACAAAAGCTGGCGGATATCCCAGACCTCCGCCCGGCCCGCCAGACCGGCGTCCTCCGCCAGATCCAAAGCGGTTTTGACCCGTTCAAAAATAGTGACAATCGCCGGCCGGCAGCCCGCCTTCAAGTTGGCTTTGCATTTTTCCATCAATAGGGCGCTGGGCATGGTGGTGCAATGAATCACCATATCGCCCAACACAAAATCGCCGCTGCGGTCGGTGGGACCGTCGGCCACAGAGGCGCCGTGGACCTGGAAAGAACCTTCGGGCAGCAGGGTTCGCAGCCAGGCCGCCGTCAGGTGCTGGAGCACAGCGCCCAAGTACTGGGCGCCGGGGTTTTCCCGCTGCCGTTTTCGGGCTTGTTCAAACAGGTCGTCCAGTCCGGCGCTGATCGTCTTGGAGGGGTCCGCCGTTAGGGTAAAGGGCTGATTGTTGAAATAATCCCGCACTTGCTGGGCCCAAAACGCTTCAATCAGACCAAAATCCACCGGCTCTTCCCGCTGCCAGCCGTTGAGAAATTCCACATATTTAATCATTAACCCCATGCTGCCCCGGCTGGTGCGCCCGCCTTCGGCAGAAAGCTGTTGGAAGATGCCGTGCTCTTTCAGAATCTTTTTCAAATTGCCGCCGCCCAGACCGGCCACCTGACCTTTGCCGCTGGTCTGAAAGTCCTCTGGCGACAAAGGAAAGCGTTTGTCTCGCGCCGAGCGGGTGAACTGAATCACAAGAGATAGAGGACCTTTGGTATGAACGCGGTTTTCCCGCTGGAAGGCGGCCAGCCGGGCCTGAGGATCAATCGCCATAAGCCGCCTCCGCCAGCGGAATCAGAAACCGCTGGCCCAAAAACCGCACCGCCGGCGCCACAACCGCGTCGCCCATGGCCTTGTATCCGTCGTTGTCGCTGCCGGGCAGAATAAAGCGGTCCGGCGCCCCCATCAGCCGGGCGGTTTCCCGAACGGTCAGCAGCCGGGCATGGGTTTGACCCTGCCGCTTGACGACCAGATATTGCTTGCTGCTGCCTCCCTCGGGGGTCCGCAAACAGCCGGCGATGCCGTCGAAGCGAAGTTCCAGTTGGACGGCGCCCCGACGGGTCCGCCGATATCCAGTGGCCCAAACCTCCTCCGCCTCGGCCAGGCGGGCCTGGTGGGCAGGAGGGAGCAGAGATAGAACATGGTCTTTATCAAAAGGAGCGTCGGGCTGAATGATATCCCGCAGGTCCTGCCGGCGGCGGGAAGGCTTTTCCGTCTGCCACCAGACCCAGCCAGGCAAGGAAGCGCCCAGCTGGACGGCGGCCTTGTTGTGCAGCCAGCAGGGGCCGTCTCCGGCCAGCTCTTGGGGGACGGTCACACTTTGTTCCACGGCGACCACAAACACCCTGGGCCGGGACTGAGGCACAAAATGAGAGGCGTTGAGCAACACGGCGCCGCACCGGTATCCCCGGTCCGCCAGAGCTCGGTGTAGAGCTCGGTAATTCTCGCCTTTGGCGGCGGAAAGCAGACCAGAGACGTTTTCCATCAACAGGATTTTGGGTTTCTGGGCCGTCTCGTCCAACACCCGCAGCCATTCCCACACCAAACCGCTGCGGGCGGCGTGAATCCCCCCCATGGCGCCTGCCAAAGACAGGTCCTGGCAGGGAAAGCTGGCCCAGGAAAGGTGAGCGAGGGGCAGATCCTGCCCGTGGACGTTCTTAATATCCCCCAGATGAAAGTAGCCGCCGCCAAAATTGGCCCGGTAGACGGCGGCTTTCTGAGGGCTGACGTCGTTGGCCCACACGGGCTTAAACATCCCTCGGAGGCCATAGGCCACCAGGCCGCTGCCGGCGAAAAACTCGTGCATGGTCCAGCGGGCGGCGGGCAGTTTGATGGGGGGGCTTTTGGGCATAATGGGTTTCCTCCAGTCTGACGCTTCCGACGCCGGCAGATTTGAACAGGTTATGATCGCTTCATTATTATACTGGTTTGATTGCAAAAATTCAAGCGCAGGGAAAAAGAAAGGAGAGAATAGAAAATGGGAGAAACTGTTTTTGCGGCGACGTTGGCCGGCGTGGCCGGCGCCGGCGCAGGGGGATTGGCGGCGCTTTGCCGGCGGAACGCCTGGCCCATGGGGCCGGCGCTGGGATTTGCGGCGGGGACAATGTTGGGCATGGCGTTTTTTGATCTGTTGCCCGAGGCGCTGATTCAAGGGGATTTCTGGCTGGCCCTCTTGGGGCTGGCGCTGGGCGGGTTGTTGGCGGCCGCTGCCGAATGGACGGAGGCTCGGCGGAGCCGTTGGGGCGGGAAGGACGCGCGGCCCGGCGCCACAGGCCTGCTGCTGTTGGCCGCTTTGGCGCTGCACAACCTGCCTGAGGGCTTTGCTGTGGGGGCGGCGGGGCCTGAGCGGCTGTGGCTGCGCGCAGGGCTCATCGCGCTGCACAACCTGCCTGCCGGCATGGCGGCGGCTCTTTCTCTGACGCAAGGGGGCTGGCCGCGTTGGCGGGCTGTTCTTGCCGCTTCGGTCAGCGGTTTGCCGCTGGCGGCGGGAGCGGCGCTTGGCGCCGCTTTGGGGGGAGCGCCGGCAGAGGTTCTGAGTCTGTCGTTAGCCGCGGCGGCAGGCGCCGTGGCGTTTGCCGCCGCTTTTTCGCTGGCGCAGCCCCGGCAAAAAGGAGGCCGCTGGCTGGCGGCGGGTTTGGCCTTGGCCTGGCTGTTGACAAGCGTCCATTAAGGCAAAGAGGAATGTGGAAATCCGTCGTCCGCTATGGTATCCTATTCACAAAGAGCCAGATTGCGAAAACAAAGGAGAGGATAACGGATATGGAGTCTAACGTCGTCAAAACGCTCTGCGGCATGGAAGTACGAGTCATGCCGAAACAGGAGGAAACGCCCGCTTTTGATACGAAGGCAATTCAAATCAAACACATCGATTTTTACGATTCGCCTGAGCCCTCCTATGGGGAAGAAGAGATTACAGAAGAATTGATTGCTCGTATCTTGCAGGAAATCCCTCAAGGGATCGATCTCTATTTGTCCTTGGACTCCAATGGAGAAGACGATTGGTTGGAGGTCAACTGCGACGGTCAATGGCTGGCCTTGGGCCTTAGCGTTTGCCAGGGAACGAAAAACGAGAAAAATTATTACAGCTGGAACCCCCAATATGCTGGGGTAGAGGAATATGCCCCAATCGAAAGCGGCGGTCAATCGCCCATTGAAAAGTATTTAGCCCTTACGGATATGGAAGCCGGCGTCAAAGCCGTTGAATATTTCATTCGGACGGGTAAGCGCTATCCGGGCGTCGACTGGGCGGAGCAGCTTTAGCCGGCGGGAAGCGCCGTCCTTTACAGGAGGACGTTTCGAGAGTAGAATAAAGGGCGAGGAAATTTTCCCGCTCTTTCTTTTGTTTTGTTTTGTTTGGATAGGGGGAAGTTTGATGGCAGAAGAGCTGAATGTATGGACAGAGGAAGAGCAGATCGACCGGGATTTTTCCGGTTTTATCGGCGCGGGCGAGCAATACCAGGGGCTGCGCTTTACGGACTGCCGCTTTAATGGGGCGGATTTTGCCGAGTCGTCGTTTTATCATTGCAGCTTTGAAACATGCAGATTTACCGGCGCCCGACTGAACGCCGCCCGGTTTGAGGATTGCCGTATGGTCAACTGTTCTTTTCAATATGCCGGCCTGTTCGGCGCGGTTTTCCGGCAATGCAAGCTCACCGGCTCCTCCTTTTCCGGGGCCAATACGGCGGCCATGACCATTGAGGGAGGCGATTGGTCTTATACCGACCTGCGGGAACAGGAATTTTATAAAATGCGGCTGGAAGAGATCAATTTCAAGGGGGCGGATTTTAACCGGGCTAAACTGGAAAAATGCCGGATACGGGCCTGCAATCTGGAGGGGGCGGTGATCAGCGGCGCCAGCTTCCGGGGCTCGGATTTGCGGGACAGCGTTATTGACGGATTGGACATTTTGGGAGCGGATTTTCACGGCGCCCGCATTGATATCGGACAGGCTGTGGCCATGGCCCGGGCCCTGGGGGCGGTGTTCAAGCCCTGAGCCTTCGCCTTGGAGAAATATCAGGAAGAGGGAAGCCTTTTTATTGAAACGCGGCGCGCAAAATGATAAAATAATCAATAAAGAGAGGTCTAAAAGCCAGTCAAAAAGGGGAATGAGCGATGCTTAAAAAGGGTTTTAACAACGATACTTACTTGAAAATGCAGTCAGAGCACATTTTGGAGCGGATTCGCCATTTCGGCGGCAAGCTGTACCTGGAGTTCGGCGGCAAGCTGTTTGACGATTTCCATGCCTCCCGGGTTTTGCCCGGCTTTGAGCCGGACAGCAAAATTCGAATGCTCCAAACCATGGCGGACAAGGCGGAAATCGTCATGGCTATCAACGCGGCGGACATTGAAACAAACAAAGTTCGGGGCGACTTGGGCATCACCTATGACGCCGACGTGCTGCGGCTTATCGACGCTTTTCGCTCCATCGGCCTGTATGCGGGCAGCGTGGTCATCACCCGATACGCCGGCCAGGCCGCGGCGGATCAATTCAAGGACAAGCTGGAAAAACTGGGCCTCCATGTGTATCTGCATTACGTCATCGCCGGTTATCCGGCCAACGTGCCGCTGATTGTCAGCGATCAGGGCTTTGGCAAAAACGAGTATGTGGAAACCCAGCGTCCCCTTGTGGTGGTGACGGCGCCGGGCCCGGGCAGCGGCAAGATGGCGGTCTGCCTCTCCCAGCTTTACCATGAGCACAAACGGGGCGTCAGCGCCGGCTACGCCAAGTTTGAAACTTTCCCTATCTGGAATCTGCCGCTGAAGCATCCGGTCAATCTGGCCTATGAGGCGGCCACCGCCGACTTAAACGACGTCAATATGATCGACCCCTATCATCTGGAGGCATATGGGGCCACAGCGGTGAATTACAACCGGGATATTGAGGTTTTTCCGGTGCTTAACGCTATGTTTGAAACCATCGCTGGCGCCAGCCCGTATAAATCGCCTACGGACATGGGCGTCAATATGGCCGGCTTTTGCGTCACGGACGACGAAGCCGTCCGGGAAGCGGCGAAAATGGAAATCCTTCGCCGCTATTATAAAGTGCGCCGGGATTACCGCTTGGGTCAGGTGGGCGAAGAGGCGGTGCGCAAGGTGGAAAGCGTTATGACCCAGGCTGGAGTGGAAATTTCCATGCGTCGGGTGGCGGCGCCCGCCTTGGAAAAGGCCGCCGAAACCGGCGAGCCCGCCGGCGCCATAGAGCTGCCCGACGGAACCATTGTCACCGGCAAAACCACCGCCCTGTTGGGCGCCTGCTCGGCCATGCTCATCAACGCCCTCAAGCGGTTGGGCGGAATCAACCAAGATATCCATTTAATTTCTCCCAATTTCATCGAGCCAATTCAGCGGCTGAAAACCGGCTATCTGGGCAACAAAAACCCCCGGCTGCACACTGACGAGGTGTTGATGGCGCTGACGATCAGCGCCGCTACCAACCCGGCGGCGGAGCTGGCCCTCAAGCAGCTGGGCCGGCTGCGAGGCTGCGAAGCCCATTCTTCGGTACTGCTTTCTCAGGTAGACGACAATGTCTTCCGCAATCTGGGCGTCAATCTGACCTGCGAACCCGATTACCAGACCAAGCAGCTTTTCCATAAATAGCTGGCAAGCGCCGTTTTTGATTTGCCGCATAAATCTGCGCCATTCCCATAAAATATAGTCAACGCAGAGAAGGGGGAACGACCCTTTTTCAACGGCTGGACCCTCGGTCCGCCAGTGCGCAAAGCTTCCTGTGAAGTCAAGCGCGACAGGCCGTTGCGCTGGCCAAAACGCCGCGACGCGGCGTTTCGTTGAACGGAATTCCATTGGTTTCTGTTTAACTGCGCTTACGATAAGCGCAAATGGGGGATGAGAGATGAAAATTGCGTCGATGGGACAGGAAAGCCAGGAAATCGAAGCGTATTTGAGCCGCTGGGCGGCCTGTCGAGGATGGATTTTTCAGACAGAGCGGGCCGCGTCTGGCGGTCGGTATGACGTCGTGCTGGCCGGCCCCATGGCGGGAAAGGCGGCGCCGACCTGCCAGACCGGCATTCTGATTGCCTATGATGAGGACGCCGGCGTATTGGCTCGCCAAGTGCAGGCTCGAACGATTCTCACCTACGGAGCCAGCAAAAGCACGCTGAGCCTTTCTTCTGCGGGGGAGAGCTGCGTGGTAGCTCTCCAGCGGGAGACGCCGGATTTGCTGGGCGGCGCCTGGGAAATCGGCGAATTTCGTTTGCCCGGCGGCTTGCCTGGGCATTTGGCCTGCGCTGCCGTCGGCGCGCTGCTGGCCTGCGGATGGGGCGAGGAATTGCAGCAATAAGCTCAAAAACGAAAAGGGGACGGCCTGCAAGGCCGTCCCCTTCTTCCTATTCTTCGGCAATTTGTTCCAGAACGCGCATCAGGTCTTCCATGGTTTCCATAACGCCGCCTCGCTCCAGCACTGCTTGACGCAGTTCCAGAGGAAGAGAATCAAATTGTCGTTGGATTTTGGGTCCGACAATACCCATCTCAATCACCTCACATCCCTATTGTGCGCTTTTTCGGGCGTTTTATAGTCAAGCAAGTGAAAAGGATCAAAATCCGTTTGATTTTTTCAGGCGGCATAGAATCGTGTAGATCGCGCGGCAGTCTTTGTACGCAAGCGTTTTCTAACAGGAAAAATCTATTTTGTTGAAAAGTAAGAAAATGTATTGATCGAATGGACGCAGATGAAAACTCCATTAGACGCGGCGCGAATCGCGGTTGCTTTGGATAGAAAGCTCAGGCAAGAGGGCCGTTTTGCGACGTTTTGTGGAACTTTTCAACGGGGCTGGCCATAAAATCGGAGGGATAAGGAGGGCCGCCGGCGAAAACGCCAGCGGCCGAAAAAGAGGCAGAAATCAGACGGTCAGCAGGCCGGCAAGCCGCAGATTGGCCAACAGCGCGTTGAATTGCGTTACGATATCGGATACGTTTTCAGCGTCCGCAACAGGGGCGGCAGGAGTGACAACGCCGGCAGGCCCGGTGGGACCGGCAGGGCCCATAGCGCCGGTCGCGCCCGTGGCGCCCGTAGCGCCGGCAGGCCCAGTGGGACCAGTAGGTCCGGCAGGGCCCATAGCGCCAGTCGCGCCCGTGGCTCCCGTAGCGCCGGCAGGGCCCATGGGACCCATAGGGCCAGTAGACCCGGCAGGACCCATAGCGCCGGTCGCGCCTGTGGCTCCCGCCGCGCCGGCAGGGCCGGTGGGACCAGTAGGTCCGGCAGGGCCCATGGGGCCGGCGGGGCCCATAGGACCAATAGGACCCATGGGGCCGGTAGGCCCAGGGATATAACAAGTGGCAATACAGCATCCGCAGTTTGCGGGCCGTTCAAAATCTGGATTCAAGCAGTTCATAACATCCCTCCGCCATCATAATATGTGCCGCCTTTTGATTGGGTGTTTTACCTTAAATCCTTACCGCACAATAGAGCGAAAAATATTTGAAAAACTCCGTCGTTTTCCGCTTAAATCGAATAAAGAAAAAGAGTTTAAAAAAATAAAAAATATGGATGACGCCAGCCTGGAGAAATTTGGAGTTAAGCCAGATGTGCCGCCGCCTGCCGGAGCGCAGAACAGCAACGACAAGATTGCCGCGTTGGCGGCTTGTTTGAGCTATATTGAGGGGTTGGAATCAGCGCTGGATCTTTGGGGAGCCGCCAATCTCCATATTGAAAAACCGCCGGGAATGTGATATCATATCTCCAGTGTTTTCGCTGGGGCGGAAACATCTCCAAACAGAGAGGATGATATGCTGATGCGAAAAAGTATTAAACAAATGGTGGGAATTCGGGTGATCGCCGCGTTGGTTTCTGTGCTGCTGTTCAGCGTGACGATGACGGTCAATATCCTGCGGGTGGAGAGGACCCAGGAGGCCAGCGCCCAGGCCAACGCGCTGCTGGACAGAAGCCAGAAGGCCGAAAGCGCCCACTATAAATGGTCCAGCAACCTGAGCAACGCTCTTTATGCCGGCACAGAATTTACCGGCAGCATGGACCCCGCCACCTGTGTGCTGGGGCAATGGCTTTATGGCGAAGCGGGCACAGACGACCAGCGAATTTTGCAGCTGCGGGAGGAAATAGAGCCGCTGCACAAGGAGCTGCATGAATCTGCCGCCAATGTTTTGGAGCTGATGGAAACCAACCCCCGCCAGGCGCAGCAATATTATAATGAAACGATTCAGAGCAATCTGAACACCTTGGTGGGTCATTTAGACGAAGTGGTGGAGCGGGGAACTGCCCTGAGCAACAGCAGCGCGGAAACCATGCGGAAAACCATTGTTATGATGCACGCGACCTCCATTGCCGGTCTCTCTTTGGAGCTGATTTGCCTCATTAGTCTGGTGCTCTATGTGCTAAAGCACGTGGTCAAGCCAATGCTTCATATCACCGAGAAGGTTCAGCCCCTTCAGCAGGGTCAGCTGAATATGAAGCTGGATTACAGCGCCAACAATGAGCTGGGCGATCTGGCGCGCACGCTGGAACAATCTATCCAGCTCATCCACAGTTATATCGAGGATATCAACCGCATTATGGGTCAGCTTTCCGAGGGGAATTTTGACGTTTCCACTTCTGCCGCCTATATCGGCGATTTCAGCACCATCGCTCAGTCGATCAACAGCTTCACCGACGTGCTGTCTCAGGCCATGGGCAGCATCCAGCAGGCGGAAAGCCGGGTTTCGGAAAACGCGGAGCAGCTTTCCAGCGGCGCTCAGGCCCTGGCTCAAGGCGCCACAGAGCAAGCCAGCGCAGTGGAAGAGCTGTATGCCACGCTGGACGATCTTTCCAAGAGCGCTCAGCAAAATGTGAAAGCGGCCTCCGACGCCCAGGAAAACGCCCGCCTGACGGGCCAACAGGTGACCATCAGCAGCCAGCAGATGGAGCAGATGGTGGCCGCCATGGCGGATATCACCCAAGCGTCCCAGCAGATTGACAAAATTATCGCTACTATAGAAAACATAGCCTTCCAAACCAATATCCTGGCGCTGAACGCCGCTGTGGAAGCGGCTCGAGCCGGTTCGGCAGGCAAGGGCTTCGCCGTCGTTTCCGACGAGGTGCGCAGTCTGGCGGCCCAATCTGATCAGGCGGCCAAGGCTACTAAGGAGCTGATTGAAAACGCCGTCCAGGCCACAGAAAAGGGAAGCCGCATTGTAAACGAAGTTTCCGAGACGCTGCAAAAAACCTTGGCGCTGGTGACAAAGTCCAACGAGGCCATCGGTTCTATTGCCGAAGCGGTTCAAGGCGAGGCGTTGTCCATCAGCCAGGTGACAGAGGGAATCGGCCAGATTTCCGCTGTGGTGCAGACCAACTCCGCCAGCAGCGAGCAGTCCGCCGCCGTCAGCTCCGAGCTCTTTGAGCAGGTGAATATGCTCAAGGAGCAGACCAGAAGATTCCAGCTGAAAAACAAATAACGCCTTCGCCGCAAAACAACGCGTCAAAAGGCCGGGCCGCTTTTCCAAAGGACCCGGCCCTTTTTGCAACACGTCGCTTGGCTTGATTTTGCAAGCAAGCGGCAAAAGGAGAGCCTAAAATGAAAAAATGCGCGCCTCCCGCCTCTTATCGCTTCCTGTCTGTTTTCGTCGTCGTCGCTTGCGGGGCTGCGGCGTTTTTGGCCTTTTGCCAGCTGTTTTATGGGGGCCAGTCGCCAGTCGTCTGCGCGATCATGGGCCTTCTCTTTGGCAGCGCCGCTCTTTTTCTGTTGCGTTCCATGATTTTCAGGAGCGGCTGGGGGTTTTTTTATGACGATGAAAAAGTGATCTTCGTCCTGTCCCGGAAGGATCGCCGGGAATATTCGTGGGAGCAGCTGAAAAACGCCGACATCGCTTATCCCATTCAGGAAGGGTATTTCTATTTTCCAGATGGGGAGAAGATTGCTCTGCATCCGCGGATGGAAGGGTATGCGTCCTTTGTCGCCATGCTGCAAAGAAAGGGCCTGAAGGCTGCTCAATCCCCCAATTTTGCCGATATAGACCCGAAGGATATTTTCCATCAGATGTTCGGGGAGGAATTTGAAAAAGGCGGCAAGACGGGAAAAAAGAAGTAACAGCAAGTGAAATGGACTGCATAGAGGCGGAAAGGAGAAATATATGTTTACCCAAAACGATTTCCCAGTATTGGAGTTCGACGACAGCGCGGAGGCAAAGATCAATCCGATTCACTTTGTGAAACGCAAATTTGAAACCGATAAAATGATTATCACGTTTTTTCCAGAGGTATTGGAGAAGCTGCTGAAAACCGGCCAAATCGCCGAGGAACGGACGATTGACGGCGAAAACCCTATCCGGATCTATCGTTTTACAGAGCGGCCGGATATCTTGCTGACTCTGGGGCAAATTGGCTGCCCTGCCTGCGCAGGGAATTTGGATTTATTTCATGCAATGGGCGTTTCCAAGGTTATGTTTTGTGGGGGCGGCGGCGTTTTGGATGGAAATATCCAAGTCGGCCAAGTGCTGGCGGTGGAAGGCGCTATCCGCGACGAAGGGTTTTCTTACCAATATGTTGCGCCCTCCCGCGTGATTTATGCAGACCCAGAGGTTACGGCTAAAATTTGCCGCTATTTAGAGAAAAAGGAAGTTCCCCATCTTTGCGGGCTGACTTGGACGACGGACGCGATTTTTCGGGAAACAGTCGAGCGGATTCGCAGGCGGAAGGAAGAGGGCGCAAAAATTGTGGAAATGGAGCAGGCCGGGTGCATTGCCGTCGCGCAATGCAGAGGTTTTGCTTACGGCGCGCTGATTTATGGCGGCGACGACCTGTCCGGCCAGGAATGGTCGGACCGAGGTTGGCGCAGCAGGGAAGGAATTCGCTATGATTTGGTAACGTTGTGCAAAGAGCTGGTTGCGATCATTTGAGCCCTCAAGGGCGAGGCCAGCGGCTATCCTTTGGGATAGCCGCCCCTTTCTGGGCCTTGAAGCCTGCGCCAAAGTCCGCGGAATAAGCGCCTAAGGCCGACGAAAACGTCCAGCTTCGTGATTGGGCGCGGCGCCGCTGCGACGACGCGGCTTGACAACGGGTCGGCAGGGGTCTATAATAAAAATCGCCTAAGGGAGACTTTGGGCAGGGGCGCTGGGCGGATGCCCGGCTGAGACGAAACCTAAACCGGTTTTGAACCCTTGGACTTGATCCGGGTAATGCCGGCGTAAGGAAAAAGAAAACCGTTTATTTTCCGTACCGCATTACTTTTGGAATGCTGTGCGGATTTGTTTATGCCTCGACGAAGGGCGGGGAGGAGAAACCGCGCGGCTCCCGCCGGGAAACCGGCTCAAATTTGCCGCCTCAGGCGGCGGAATGGAGTGTTGCGCAATGTCCAACCAAAGCATTTCGGCGGTTTCCAGCCGCCAAAAAACCAAAATCCTGTGCGAAGGCGCCTTGATGGTAGCCGCCGCCGTGGCCTTGAGCTATGTGAAGATTCAGTTTTTGCAGGCCGGGTCCATCAATTTTGCCATGATTCCCGTCATCATCTTTGCAGTTCGTTGGGGCCTGGGGTGGGGCTTGGCGGCCGGCGCGGCCTATGGCACCCTAAAATTTTTCTTAACCGGCGGATTCGCCATCAACTGGGCGTCTATGCTGCTGGATTATACCGCGGCATACGCCATGGTGGGCATGGCCGGTCTGTTGAAGGGCCGCAAATGGGGCTTTCCCCTGGGCGCTTTTGTGGGCTGCCTGGCTCGGTTTGTCGTTCATTTCATCACCGGGATTACCATTTATAGGATTCTGGTTCCCACTGACGTGATGGGCATGACCGTCAGCAATCCCTATGTGTTTTCCGTGCTCTATAACATCTCTTACATGGGGCCCAATACCGTCATCTCGGTGATCGTTTGTCTGCTGCTGGATAAGCCGCTGAAAAAGCTGCCCCAATAAAGCCATGATCGAAACCCACTACCATCTGGACAAGCTGCCGCCAGAAAGCCGGGACAGCCTGTTGGCAAGTTGGTTTGCCCAAGGGCTGGAGGCGATTGTGGCCCCAGCCATGGATCGCGATTCGCTGGATCAGGTTTTGGAGATCGCGCAGAGCGCTCCGGGCAAGGTCTTTCCTGCCGCCGGCCTGCATCCGGAGCGGAATTGGCAGGGGGAGCAGGGGAAGGCGGCGCTGCGGCAGGCAGAAGCGCTCTGTCGGTGGATCGAGCAAAACCGCGATACAATTTGGGCGATAGGCGAAATCGGCCTTCCCTGGTACAGTCTGGAGGGCGGGGAAGCGCCAAAGGCGGCGTTTCAGGCGCTGGAGCTCTTTTTGGAAACCGCGCGACGGACAGATCTGCCCCTCATTCTTCACGCAGTTCACGATATGGCCCGCCCCTGTTTGGAAAGGCTGCAAGCTTATGGAGTGAAGAGAGCTGTATTTCATTGGCTGAAAGCGCCGGATTTTGTGGCGCAAGCCATTGCAGAGGCAGGGTATTATGCTTCGCTGACGCCAGAATATATTTGCTTTGAGCGGGACCAGCGGCTGGCCGGTTTTTTCGCCATAGACCGGCTGCTACTGGAAACCGACGGCCCAGAGCCGCTGCGCATTGGCAAAGAAGGGGTCCCTTCGCCCCTTTGGAGCCGGATGACGGCGGCGGCCTTAGTCCGCCGTTTTGGCAAAAGCCCCTTAGAAATAGAGCGGCAGATGGATGAAAACGCCCGCTGCTTTTTGGCAAGGCGGTTGGAAGGCCAAACAACGGGATTGGACAGGTAATCTATTTTAGAAAAATAAGTCAACGACCGTAGCCTTGCTTAAATGGATCGACTTCCTCCCGCCTTTTGTTCCAGAAGAAGGAGCGCGATGGGCCGTCGCTAATCCATAGTCCTGAAATCTTGCAGGTATTTCATCTTTAAAAAACATAGGCAAAAAACTATTTTGAGGCCTAACACGTCGCTAAGCGGCGTGTTATGGGCTGATAATAGCAATTGCAAAGCGCCCAACAAGGAGGTAAAGAGCGTGGAATTTCGTCAAGCTATGTCAGGAGATGCAGAGGCAATCTTTCAGCTGATCGTTCGCCGTGTGGAATGGATGGAGCAAAAGGGGCTGCGTCAGTGGAACCAAAATGGTTATTTGGAAGCCTATCCGCTGGATTATTTTCAACAGCATATCGGCGATTTCTGGGTTGCGATTCAGGGGAAAAGAATTGTCGCCGCTGCGGCGTTGCTCGATCAGGATGAAAATTGGCCGGCAGATCAGCCGGCTTTCTATCTGCATAACCTAGTATCCGACCCAGACTGCTCTGGAGCGGGAGGGGCTCTGTTGGATTTTGTGGAAGCTTTGGCCCGGCGGCAGGGCAAGGTCGCTTTGCGCTTGGATTCCGACATAAACAACCGGCAGCTTGGTCAATATTATGAAAAAAGGGGTTTTCTGCCCCAAGGCCAGTGTTCAGACGGCCCCTATTACACGGGAATTATGCGGGAAAAGGCGCTGTAATCGAATAAAACAAGCCGTCGAAGCGAGGAGCTCCGACGGCTTTTTCTTATGGATCGAAAAAATAGGAGGGGTGGTATAGGCCGGTGGGCGGGTAAAATTCGTCGTGGTCATAACGAAAGCCCAGTTTGAGCAGCAGGCCTCGGGAGGCGGTGTTTTTAGGGTTATGACCGGCGAACAGGGCGTGGCAGCTCAGCTGGTCGAAGGCCCTGTCCATCGTGCGGCGGGCGGCCTCAAAGGCGTAACCGGCGTGCCAATAATCGGGCAGCAGATGGACGCCCAGTTCGCAGATTGTTTGCCCCTGTCTGGCTGGGTCTTTGGCCTGGTAAGGCCGCAGGCCGCAGACGCCGATAAAGGCTCCATCCTCTTTGCGATACAGCGGGTGATATTGCAGACCGGTTTGCAGATATTGTTGGATTTCCCGCTCCATCCTCTGCTCCGCTTGACGAGGCGTCATGGCGCCGGAGGCCGCGATATAACGGCAGGTTTGCCGGTTGGTCCAAAGCCGCTGGGCCAGCGGCAGATCCTGCAATCGCCATAAACCGAATTGCAGACGCTGAGATTCATAGAGAGCTGTCATAGAAAAACCTCTTTTTTCAGTTGTTGAGCAGATTCAGCTTGTCCCATTTCAGAGAATACTGCCGGCTCCGCGTTCTATCATAGGCCAGAATATCCAAGGCATCTTGGCAGCGACGAGCCTGTTCTGGGTCCGAGCCGGTTGTTTGGATGGATAAGGAGTAAATAGGCAGCGCCTGGAACGCCTGGTCCAATAGGGAAAGATAAGGGGTTTTGGGCAAGTCCAGCGCCGTAATCAGCACATCCATCAGGTAATAGGCGCTGAAGGGTCGCTCGATCCGATTCTTTTGGTCGCCGTCGATGGAGGCAAACGAGGCTGGGTAATTGGCATAAATGGCGTAATCGGTGGTCAAGCAATCCAACGTTTCATAGATCTGATCGTTGGCAATGCGGTTCAGCTTTTTATATCCCTCCAGCAAAGGCTGGTGGTCGCCGAAAAACAGCAGAGCTGTGGGCCGTTCTCGCCTGTCGATTGCGTCCAGCAGCCGCCCTAAGGCCCGGTCCGTGTCCCGAATGCCCACGGCGTAGGCGTTCAGCCCCTCCAGCTCGCCCTCGCTAAGCAGGCCGGAAGGGTCCTTTACCAGAATAGGGTCGTCTTCCGCCAGCTGGACATAAGGGGTGTGATTTTGCATGGAGGTGGCCCAGATCAGCTGCGGCTGGCCCTGGCCCTCCTCCAACTGGGCGATAATCTGATCGGTCAGCGTCTCGTCTCCAATGTGCATATCTCGAGAATAGTCCCGAATGGGGACGGTCAAATCCTCCTGAAAGAGAATCTGGTCAAAGCCCATGGCGGCAAAAGCGTTTTGGCGGTTGTAAAAAGAACCCTTGAAAGGGTGGATATAGGCGCTTCGATAACCCAGTTGGCCAAAATAATCCCGGAAAGAGGGCAGATGGTCTTGGGCGCCGATATCGCCATAAGGGGAGCGGGTTCCGCGAAGAGAGGCGTTGGGCAAACCGCTGAGAACCTCAAATTCGGTGGAGGCTGTGCCGCCGCCAAAGGCGGGGACCACAATCCGTCCGCCGGCGCCTTGGTCTTGCATCCGTCGGAAATTTTGGTATAAATCCTCTTTCAGCTCCAGCCCCTGCACCCGATTCAGATCAAAATAGGATTCGCTCATAATCACAATGATATCTGGCCGGAGTTTTTCGCCGCCCTGCGCCGCATAGGGTTCCATGATTTGCTGGATACGCTCCGCCGTGGCTCGTTCGTCGGTAAATTCGTCATAATATAAGGAGCCGATCAGGCAATCGATGGAGGAAAGCTGGGGCGAATGCTGGGAGGAAGGAAAAACCTGATAATCCTGAAGCTGGGGGTCGAAAATCTGATAAGCCAAACTATTCATGGAAAAACTGGCGAACAGCCAGAGGGCCAGAACGCCGCCGGTCAGCCGTCGGCTGACCAGCCGGGGCCCTTGGATTCCAAGTTTTTTCATGCGCCAAATGTAAGCGGCCAGCAGCGGGCCTGTGACAAAGAGCATCGGGCTGAAAAACAGCCCGGCGCCTGCCGCGCCCTTGGGCGTCCACAGGTCTGTCAGGCTGAATACCATGGCGATGTCCTCTGCCGAAATGCGGGAACCCAAGGCGTAATATTTATAAAAATCCACAATAGATATCACAAAAAGGGGCAAGGCCAGCAGCAGAGCCGCCAGCCAGGGCCTGCGAGAAACAATGGAAGACAGGAGAAAAAACACAATAGTCAGCAGCAGCCAGGACAGGACAAAGCGGGCCAGACCGGGCAGATCAAAGGCGAAACGGGGCGTCTGAGCCGCCAAACTGGCCGGCGGGATCAGATTGGCGTAAAGCGCCAGGTTGAGGAACAAAGGAAATAGGAAAAACAAAGCCCGCCGCTGGCGTTTTCCAGCTGAAACAAGGGAATGGCGAAATCGGTTCATTTGCCAAAGCTCCTTCCTTTTGGATGATAACTGTACTATCTGTAATAATACAGCGGTAGAGGAGAAAAAACAAGAGGGGAATCCTTGTCGATTTTCTTAAGATTGGCGGCGAGGCGACCCGGCTTGACAAATTCCGCGGAAACAGTCAAAATAAAGCGTATTGAAAATAATATGGCGGGAGGAGCTGCGGGATGGCTTTTACAAAACAGGCGGTGGAATTTTTGATGGAAAACAAATTTCACGACAGCAAGGATTGGTTCCGCCAGCATCGGGAGCAATATGATCGGCTGGTGCTGGACCCCATGCGGGCGTTGGTGGCGGAGATTGCGCCGGCCATGTTGGATATCGACGGCCGCCTGATCGCCGAGCCCAAGGTAGGGCGTTCCATCTCTCGGATTTATCGAGACACCCGGTTTTCCAAGGACAAATCAACCTTTCGAGATGTGGTCTGGTGCGTTTTTTTGCGGGAAAAAAAGCTCTATGAAGGGCCTCCGGCTTTTTATTTTGAGTTTTCTCCCAGCAAGCTGCGCTGGGGCTGCGGCTATTACCGGGCCAGCTCGCGGGATATGGATACGATGCGGGGTTTGATTCTGCGGCGAGACCCGGATTTTGACGCCGCCCGCCGGGCCGTGGGGCAGGACGGCTATTTCGCGCTGGAGGGGGAAACGTATAAGCGAAGCAAGTTTCCGGATATCCAAGGGCCGGCGCGGCAGTGGCTGGATCAAAAGAATATCGCCGTCTCCCACAACGGCGGAGCGGAGGGCTTTGATCTGTTGTACAGCCCGGAGTTGGGGGCCCGGCTGGTTCGGGATTTCCGGCAGCTCAAGCCGTTGTACGCCTTTTTTCTTAAAACGCAGCGACTCTCCTTTGAACAGGCTCAGGAGCGGCAGGAGCGGGAACAAACGCCCCTGCCCCGAGCGCCGAAACAACAATTTGATTGGTGACGAAAGACGGCATGGAAAAGGAGGAGGATATGGAAAACAACGAAAAGACAACGGAAACCCAAAGCGGAGGGAAGCGGCTTTCCATCTGGAAAAGTAAAATACAAGCCTCTCTTCAGGCGATAGAGCAAAAAATACCGCCGAAACTGCGACAGTTTTATTTGTTTCAACGGCAGTTGGAGCCAGAGGCGTCTGGGCGGAAACAGCTGCTTTTCTGGCTGTGGAACACGTTACCTTATCTTGGAGCCACAACCGGGTTGAGGGTTCTTTCCCTGTGGTTTGCCGCTTCAGAATACGGCCGGCCCATGTATGAGAGCTATTTCGAGCTACCCGCTCTTATTTGGCTCAATTTAGGCCCTGTGTTGCTGCTGGGGTTGCTGCTCTATGCCGCCTTGGGCCGGCAATGGCTGGCTTTTTTGCTCAACGGCTCGTTGGTGCTGGTCGGCTCGTTGATTAACTGGTTTAAGCTGGCTTTGCGCAATGACCCCTTTTTGGCGGCGGACGTGACCTTGGTGCGGGAAGCCCAGAATATGGCCGGCAAATATGAGATTGCGCTTACTGCCGATATGTGGGCCGCCTTGGCGGCGCTGGCCGCCGTAACCCTGCTGCTGGCTTTGGGAATGCAGGCGCGGCCCTGTGCGCGGGCGCGGCTGGCGCTATTCGGCGCGGCGCTGACGGCGCTGCTGCCCCTGCGGCGGCTCTGGTCCGACGAGGATTTTTACCTCTATGATCTGGCGACGGACAACAGCGAGCTGATTACTCCCTGGGCTTCGGCTCAAGTTTATGTGTCCAAGGGCTTTGTCTATCCCTTTTTGCACAGCGTTTCCCAGGCGGCGGACAAGGCGCCGGCAGGTTACGACAAGCAGCGGGCCCAGCAGATTTTGGCTCAATATGAAGACGCGGATATTCCTGAGGATAAAAAGGTCAACGTAATCGGCATTATGTTGGAAGCCTACAACGATTTCAGCCGGTTCCCCCAGGTCAAACTCAATTTAGACGTCTATGAGGAATACCACAAGCTGGAGCAGGAAGGAGTTTCCGGCAATTTGGTCACCAATATCTTTGCCGGCGGCACCATCGATACGGAGCGCTGTTTTCTGACGGGCTTCAGCCAGCTCCAGGATTTCCGGCAGGATACCAATGCCTATCCCTGGTATTTCCGGGACCAAGGCTATCGAGTGGAAGGCAGTCACCCCTGCTTCCAGTGGTTCTACAACCGGGAAAACGTCAACCGCTATTTGGGCTTTGAGGATTATTATTTTGTGGAAAATTACTATGGGGAGTTTACCGACGGCGATATCGCTATGGACGAAGTGCTGCTGCCCGAAATCATCGATTTGTATGAGCAAAATAAAAAGACCGGCAAGCCCTATTTCTCTTTCAACGTCAGTTACCAGGGGCATGGGCCTTATGACAGCCAAAAATATTGGTGGAGCTACAAAGGAGATTTTATTCACAACGAGAACGGCAGGCTGTCTGCAGAGGAACAGTGCATCCTGGAAAACTATCTGGGCTCCTTGTGGAGCACCAACCGGCATCTGAAGGAATTTTTTGATTATTTCCGGCAGGAAGAGGAGCCGGTGGTGATTGTGCTGTTTGGCGACCACAACCCCTGGCTGGGAGACGACAACAGCGTATACAAGGCTCTGGGCATCGACTTGGACCCTTCCAGCAAACGAGGGTTTTTCAATTATTATTCCACGCGTTACTTGATTTGGGCCAACGACGCCGCCAAACAGACCTTGGGCCGGGATTTCAGCGGTCAGGGACCGGATATTTCTCCCAGCTTCCTGATGAACCAGCTCTTTGCGGAGTGCGGCTGGAAAGGCCCCGCCTACCTGCAGTTCACCAGCCAAGCCATGGAGGTTCTCCAGGCCCTTCATACCTCCGGCCTCTATGTGATAGACGGCCAGGTTACAGACCTTTTGACCCCTGAGCAGATGGACGTTGCCGGCGATTATCGCACAGTGGAATACTACCAGCGCAAGAACTTTGACCGACAGGATTGACCTGGAAAGGAGAAACATGAAACTGACGATTGCTCTGATGCAGCTTTTGCCCGCCGACGGCTTGGAGCGCCAATACGAAAAAGCCGCGCAAGCCTGCCAGAAAGCCAAGGCGCTGGGGGCGGACATCGCTTTGTTTCCCGAGATGTGGAGCTGCGGCTATCGCATACCAGAACGCCTCGACGAGCTGAGGGCTTTGGCAACGCCGGCGGAAGGGGAATGGGTCGCCGCCTTCGGCGACTTGGCCTGCCGGCTGGAGATGGCGGTGGGAATCACTTTTTTGGAGCAATTTGATCCCCTGCCCCGAAACAGCCTGGCCCTTTTTGACCGGCGCGGCGTTCGCCGATTGCTTTATGCCAAAGCGCATACCTGCGATTTTGGGGACGAAGCCCGGCTGACCCCTGGCGACCGCTTTGAAACCGCAGAGCTGGATACGGCCCAAGGGCCGATTCAGGTAGGAGCGATGATCTGCTATGACCGGGAGTTTCCAGAGAGCGCCCGGCTCCTGATGCTCCAGGGCGCCGAGCTGATTTTGGTTCCCAACGCCTGCCCCATGGAAATCAACCGGTTGAGCCAGCTTCGAGGCCGAGCCTACGAAAATATGCTGGCTTTGGCAACCGTCAATTATCCCGCCGGCCAGCCGGATTGCAACGGCCGCTCCACTTTGTTTGACGGCGTCGCTTACCTGCCCGATGAGCCAGGAAGCCGGGATATGTGCATTCTGGAGGCAAGGGAGGAAGAGGGGATCTATCTGGCGGAGCTGGACGTGGACCAGCTGAGAGCTTATCGAAACCGAGAGGTTCATGGAAACGCTTACCGTCGGCCGGAGCTTTACGGCCCTTTGCTAAACCAGGAAATCAGGCCGCCTTTTGTCCGACCAAACCGGCGGAATTGAAATGTTGCAATCTGAAATAACAAGAACAAGAAAAGGAGAGCGAGACGATGATTCGATTCAACTGCGATTATTCCGAAGGCGCCCACCCCAAGGTTTTGGAGCGCTTGGTTCAAACCAATATGGAGCAAACCCCCGGCTATGGGGAGGACGAGCATTGCCGTCGCGCCGCTCAGCTGATTCGGAAAGAATGCGGCCGGCAGGATGTGGACGTCCATTTCATGACAGGGGGAACTCAGACCAACCTGACGGTGATTTCCGCCGCTCTGCGGCCCCACCAAGGCGTGATTTCTGCCGACACCGGTCATGTCAACGTCCATGAAAGCGGCGCTATTGAGGCCACAGGCCACAAGGTGCTGGCGCAGGCAAACTGCCCGGAGGGCAAACTGACGGCTCAGATTGTTCGTCAGGTTGTGGAAAGCCATTATAACGACGAAACCCAGGTCCATATGGTGCAGCCCAAGATGGTCTACATTTCCCATCCCACCGAGCTGGGCACGCTGTATGCCAAGGCGGAGCTGGAGGAGCTGGCGCAGGTCTGCCGAGAAAAGAGCCTCTATCTCTTTTTGGACGGCGCCCGGCTGGGTTATGGCCTGACGGCGCCGGGGACCGACGTGACCATGGCGGACGTGGCCCGGCTTTGCGATGTGTTTTATATCGGCGGCACCAAAGTGGGCGCTTTGTTCGGCGAGGCCTTAGTCGTGGCCAATCCGTCGCTCAAAGAGGATTTTCTGTACTTAATCAAACAAAAAGGCGCTATGCTGGCCAAAGGCCGGCTGTTGGGCGTCCAGTTTGAGGCTATGTTTGAAGACGGCCTGTATTATGAGATGGGCAAAGCCGCCAACCAGGCCGCCGCCGTCATCCGCCGGGCCTGCCAGGAAAAGGGCTTCCCGTTTCTGTGCGATTCGCCCACAAACCAGCAGTTTCCCATTCTGCCCGACGAGGCCCTGCCGAAGCTGGCGGAAAACTATGCCTTCGCCAATTTCGGTAAAACCGACGAGGGCCACACGGCGGTACGCTTTTGCGCCAGCTGGGCCACGCCCCTTGAAGACGCCCAGGCCCTGGCCAAGGACCTGCTGGCTTTGTAAAAGGAGAATCCATGCCCAGGTTTGACGCGATTTTTTGGGATTTTGACGGCACGTTGGTCTATTCTCATCGGTTGTGGCCCAGCGCGGCGTTGGAGGCTCTGTTGGCTCTCGCGCCGGATTTTCCCATGGATTTGGAGCAGATGCGCCCTTTGATGCGGGATTTCTACCCCTGGGATTTGCCGGAGGAGCAATATCGAACCATTCGAGGGGCAGACTGGTGGCGGTTCATGGAGCCGCAGTTTGCGGAGGCTTATCGACGAGGCGGCGTGGAAGCGGGGTTGGCCCGCCGGGCCGCCCAAGGCGTCCGACAGCGGATTCTCCAGCCGGAGAAATATTGCCTGTTTGAGGATACCGTCTGGGCGCTGGCTCGGTGCAAAAGCCAGGGAATTCGGAATATCTTGGTGTCCAACAACTATCCAGAGCTTCCAGCGATTGTGGAGAAACTGGGGTTGAGCCCGTATTTGGACGGCATGGCGGTTTCCGGTCTGCTGGGGTGGGATAAGCCGCGCGCCGAGATTTTTCAATACGCACAAAGGCTGGCCGGCCCCGGCGCCCGCTGCCTGATGGCGGGGGATAACCCCCAGGCGGATATTGGGGGCGCGCAAGCCCTGGGCATTCCGGCGGCTTTGGTTCACCGCCCCTGCCCGCCGGAATGCAAGCCGGATTATCAAGCCGAAACCCTGGTCCAGCTGTTGGAGCAGCTGGAGCGAAAAGGATCGGGAGAATGACAATGGAAAAGGGTATGCGGCAACAAGCGGCATACCCTTTTTCATTTGCTATTCCAAGTGGGTCAGATGGGCGGCGCGATCCCGCGTCTCCCGAAAGTTTGGCGGGATATCCTCCTCTTTCATGTTGTCGTGGACAGAGCAGGAACCTGCTTCCAACGCGGTTTCATAGTACCACTGCTTGTACTCCAGCATATCCAAAGCCTGTTGGAGGCGACGCATTTGCTCTTCCGCGGCTTGTTTCTGCCGGCGGATCAGCTCCAGACGCTGCTCGATGGTTGCGTCTCCCTGCATACACCAATCGATAAAGCATTTGATAGCCTTGATGGGCATCCCGGTTTCTTTCAGACATTCAATGGTAGAAAGCCAAGGAAAATCCTTCTCCTTGAACGCCCGGGCGCCGCCGGGCGTTCGATCCACAAAGGGCAACAGACCCTCTTTATCATAATACCGCAACGCCGAAGGAGCAATATTCAGTTTTTTTGCCATTTCGCCAATCGAATATGCCATTTTCTCGTCCTTCCCGGCGGTTTCCCGCCTTTTTGGCCCTTGGGCCTATGCTTTAAGTATACAATTTTGCGGAAAAAAGTCAAGGCAATGACGCCGGATGAAGGGAACGGGTTCTATTTTTGCAAGGACGCCGGTTGGACTTATTATAGGATTACCCATCCTTGTATTATGGATAAATTGCTGGTATACTGGTACCGTCTGAGGCGGAACTTGCCTTGGAAGAAGGAGGAGGCCCGCGGTGAAACGGGCGAAATGCAAATGGTAAAAACAAAAAGAGGTTTGCAGATGGGGGCAGTGGATATGACCCAGGGGACGCCCTGGAAACAGATTATCCGGTTCGCCCTGCCGCTGCTGCTGGGCAACCTGTTTCAGCAGCTCTATAACACAGTGGACGCCGCTGTGGTGGGCAATTATGTGGGCAGCGAGGCCCTGGCCGCCGTGGGCACCAGCGGGCCGGTTATCAACCTGTTGGTCGGCCTGTTTTTGGGGATGAGTTTGGGAGCAGGCATTTTGATTTCTCAATTTTTTGGGGCCAAAGCCTATCCAAGCATCCAGCGGGCTGTCAACACAGCGCTGCTGCTGACGCTGGCGCTGGGGCTGGCGGTCAGCCTGATTGGCCTGCCTTTGGCGCCGCAAGTGCTTCAAGCGCTTCATGCCCCAGAGCATATTTATCCCATGGCTTGCAGCTATTTGCAGGTGATTTTCTGCGGCGTGGTCCCCATGATGTTTTATAATATGGTGGCTTCCATCCTGCGGGCTCTGGGAGACAGCAAGACCCCATTGATCGCCCTGGGTATCGCCAGCATGATTAATATTGGGCTGGATCTGTTTTTCGTCATTGTTTGCGACTGGGGCGTGGCCGGCGTGGCTTGGGCCACCGTCGTCGCCCAGAGCATTTCTGTGTTGTTCAGCGCCACAAAGCTTCACCGCATGGCGGAATACACCCGGATTTCCCGAGATTTTGTCCATCCAGATGTTCATATGCTGGGCCGTATGGTCAGGCTGGGCCTGCCCTCTGGCATCCAGCAAACCGCCTTTTCCGCCGGTATGATGCTGGTGCAGAGCGCCATCAATTCCTTTGGCCAGTATGTCATGGCGGCCTATGTGGTGACCATGAAGGTGGACGCCTTTTGCGTCATGCCCTTGATGAGCTTGGGCCTGGCTATGACCACCTATACCGGCCAAAATGTGGGCGCCGGCGATATGGAGCGAGTGGACAAAGGTTGCCGCCAAGGATTGCTGTTGACGGTTTCCATCACCGGTTTTCTCTCGTTATTGCTGTTTTTCTTTGGGAAATATCCGTTGATGCTTTTCACCCCCGAGGCCGAATTGCTTTCCGAAGGAATGCATCTGCTGCGCATCCTGTGCCCCTTCTATTGGGTCATCGCAGTCAACGATCTGCTCAGCGGCGTCATGCGGGGTTCTGGCAATACTATTATTCCCATGATTAACTCCATGACTTGCCTTTGCCTGATCCGCATTCCGCTGATGTATTGGCTGATCAGCGCCATGCAGAGTGCCGACGCGCTTTATTACGCCATGGTCATCGGCTGGTGCGTTGGCGCCGCCTTTATGACCTTGTTCTATAAATTCAGCCCTTGGCGCCGCAGGGCGATGGAAAAACAAAAAAGAGAGCAGGCAGCCCGGCAGGCATAGCGAAAGAGAAAAGGGAGATCCCGCCCGCCGCCGACGTGGCGATTGACCTGGCCGCCCTCTGCGGGGAGCGATCCAAGCGGCTTGGCGGACTTTGGCTTGCTGAAGGGCGAGGAATCGGATTCAAAATTTGTCTGGAAGCCGGGGCGGCGCAGCGGCGTATTCTCATATAGGCGCTGGAGGATTTCGGCGCCAATCCACTGTCATACGAGCTGAGCGAGGTTGGCAGAGAGGAAGAGCTGCTGGAACTAACCGATTTGTGCCTGGAATTGGCGAAAGAACGACCGAGATCGCATGGCGGCGATGAAATCAAATCACCCCCAAACGTCGGCGTTTGGGGGTGAATGGGCATAATCTTTCGTAGGTCTGCCAGTTGAAAAGAAGTTTTCACTGCTTTTTAATTGTGTTGATTACAACACGAAATAGGTCCGTCGGCGCTTTCTGATTGTTCGCCGGCGTTTGCCGGCGTCCAACACAGGATGGCGTCCTGCAAAAATTGGGCGCAGCCAGGAGTATTCTTATCGTAGTAGGCGATAAAACGGGGGTCCGCCGTGTAGAGCATGGCCAAGCCTCGATGCTTGGCGGCGTCGTAATCGTTGCCGGCGACGGCGAGCCAGCGGCGGTGCAGCTGGACGATATCCCGGCCCTGAGGGCTTTCCGGAGCGGCGCCCGCTTGGACTGCCTGTTCCAGGCCGGTTTGGATCCGTTGCCCCAGTTCGGTCCACTGCCGATATTGCTCTTGGGTCAGGTTCAACAGAACTTCATTGGATTGATCCACCTGGTCGTCGCCATATTTCTGACGCGCTTCTTGGCCATAGGTTTCCTCGTTCTGTGCCACAATTTTCCGTTTGAACGCTTCAAATTTCTGTTCATCCTTCATAATGATGTTCCTTTCTTGCGCTTGAATGGTTTGCCGCACGGAGCGTATCAGCTCTTCCAGCCTGGCCTGCTGGGCCTGCAAAGCGGCCAGATGGCTTCGCAGGGCGGCGATTCGGTTGAAAGCAGGGTCGTCCAGATAGGCTTTGATCTGGGCCAGCGGCGTTCCCAAAGCGCGGTAATACAGGATGTCCTGTAAGCGATCCGCCTGCTGGGGGCCGTAATAGCGATAGCCGTTTTCCCCGACGCGCCGGGGTTCCAGCAGGCCAATTTGATGATACCAGCGCAGCGTCCGGGCGCTGACGCCGGAAAGCTGGGACAGCTGCTGAACCGAATATTCTGCATCGTTCATGGACGTTTCCCTCCTTACAAAATCCATTGTACAGGCTGACGCTGCGTCAAAGTCAATGGGGTAGGGCAAAAAATTTTCGGAAACGGGCGAGGTTGACGAGGATAGGCCCGGCGTGATAAAATGAAAATAAGAAAAGAGCGTGATTGCGGATCATAGTGTCGCAATGGCGCTCTTTTTTCGCATTTTAAGAGAAACAAGCGGAAAGGGGATTTTTGGCTATGAAACAGCTGACGAACAAACGGGCTTGGACGGATTTTTTGGCAGAAACATTGGGCGGGGCGCTGATCGCCCTGGGCATTTATAATTTCGCGGTGGAGGCGGCTTTTCCCATGACGGGCTTTTCCGGCGTTTCCATCATCCTATATCAGCTGTTTGATTTGCCAATTGGCTTTACGACTGTGTTGCTCAATATTCCCGTGGCGATTTTGTGCTATAAATTGCTGGGCAAAGGGTTCTTTTTCCGCTCTCTTCGGTGTATGCTGGTATCCTCTGCCCTGATCGATTACGCGGC
>CAJTUM010000026.1 GCA_910579575.1 uncultured Eubacteriales bacterium
ACCTTTGCGCCCGCAGCAGCAGTCGCAGGATTAGGCAGAGTCACTGTGCCGTTAGCGATACCAGCCGCCGCTGTGATAGCGTATGTTACAGGAGCTTCGCCATAGGTAAAGGTCTTAGCAGCGCTATCATAGTTCCACACGCCGCCTGTGAGAGTCTCCTTCACAGTGATAAATTTATTCAATGTTTCAGCGGCATTCTTCACGGTTTCGATATCAGCAGCATTTACAAAGAATGTTACCTTATTAGCGTCGGTATCAATCTCAAAGAAATGATCTTGACCCTTGTCTTCGTGCTGATCGATCAAATCATTAGCAACTTTACCTTCGCCAAAATCAACAGTCACTTCAGCAAGAGTAATTGTTTTGGAATCAACCTTCGTATACTGTTTCGAGCCTTCTTCACCAGTTACAGTATACAGATTAACTGTATACTCGCCAGCGCCCAGGCCCAGATACTCAGGGTTGTTGCTGCCTTCCCAAGCATTCAGTGAGAAATAATAAGAACCCGCATTTTTCTCAGCAGTAGCTACAGGATTAGCAATCAGCTCTTCCTTTTCTTCGTTGATTGTAATAGCGTCGTTGGACATTGTATGGTCGACGCCATCAGGATAAACCAACGTCAGAGCATAAGTTGTGCCCTGAGCCAAACCGCTGAAAGGAACAATCATGGTCGCCCGCTCGCTGTCCGTTTTATTCAGCACAGCATTTGCCTTGGCGCCATCGGCAAAGAATTTCAGCTCGCCAATAGCAGCTTCGTCAGCAGAAGGAACCTTCACCTGTTCCCATTTACCTTGATTGTTTTTTCGAAGCGTAACCGTTGTAGTGGCAATCGCTTTTGTGCCAACAGTGTTATTCTCAAAGCCATACACATTAACGGACTGAGCATTTAACTTTGTAGCTGTATCAATATCTGTAATTGCGTCATTCGCATTAGCAGAAAAACCAGCTACTACTGCCTCGCCAGTCGCAAAAGCGGCTGTCGGCAGCATTGTCAGCACCATGGCCATGGCCAAAAGCGCTGACAAAAATCTCTTTTTCATCTTTTGCTTCCTCCTTGTGTTTTTCGTAATGTAACGGCTGCTTTTCAACTTACGCGCAATCACCCCCTGCGAGTGTCAAAAAATATACCTTTTGACAGCCGTTTTACAGCTTTAACTATACCACCCTTCTCCCCAGATTGCAACCATATTTTTATGAAAAAATTTTGGACAAGACGAATTTTGCGCCTCTTCGCCCCGCCTCTGGCGCAGTCAATGGCAGAATTCCTCCGCCCAGCCCTCTCCGCGGGAGACTTCTCCACCGCAGCGGAGTTGGGAGCAGAATCCCTCCACCGGCGTTCGCCGGTCCCCCTCCCTTTGGCACGGGAGGCCTCCTGCTTAAGGAGCCGAGGCATAGACAAGCCCTCCGCTTTTTGGCGGAGGGCTTGATTTTTCTCAATAAATTTTCTTTTTCTTGAGCACCAGCCAGGTCAGGCCGGTGACGACCAGGGCCAAAGCCACAGGAGCCCAGGTATAAGGCAGCGGGATATCCACAACGTTCATGCCATAAAAGCTAAACACAATGTTGGGGATGGTCATCAAGATGGTGATGACAGTGAGCACTTTCATGATGATATTCAGGTTGTTGGAAATCACCGAGGCAAAGGCGTCCATCGTGCCGCTGAGGATACTGGAATAAATATCCGCCATCTCAATGGCCTGCTTAAATTCGATGATAACGTCTTCCAGCAGATCTTGATCTTCCTCATAAAGCCGCAAAATCCGGCCCCGGAGCAGCTTTTCCAGGGTGGTTTCAGTGGATTTGAGGGAGGTTGTGAAATATACCAAAGATTTTTCCAACGTCAGCAGCTGGATCAGCTCTTCGTTTTTCAGGGATTTATACAGCTCGCCTTCAATTTTGCTGGATAATTTTTCGATCTGCCGCAGATGTAGCAGGTATTTGCCGGCGGCTCGCAGCATCAGGTTCAAGGTAAAGCGGGTGCGCATGGCGGTATCCACATTTTTCACCTGACCGGCCACAAAATCCCGGACGACCGAGGTTTCCTGGAGGGAAACCGTCACCACATTGCGGGCCGTTACGACAATGGCCAGAGGCAGGGTGGAAAAAAGCTGGCCGCCGTCCTCCTGCTCCCGGCTGTAAGGAATATCCACCACCAGCAGAGTGACGCCGTCTTCCACCTCGATACGGGAGGCCTCCTCTTCGTCCAGAGCGGCCCGGAGGAAGGAGGGGTCGATTTCCAAAGCCTGGGCCGCGGCGGCGATTTCCTGCTCGTCGGGCTGGATCATGTTGACCCAGCAGCCCGGGGAAAGCGTTTCCTGACGGGCCATGCGGCCCGCTTCTGTTTTGTAATATGCAATCATCTCTCAACGCTCCTTTTCAAAGCCCCAGGCGCGTCAAGACCGCGACGGGGCCGCACATTTTGATAAGCCTGCAACTTCGAGGCTCAGGGCTCACGTCGCTCACTCCTTTTTCGTCATGTGCCGGCGTTTTTGCCGGTGATGTTTTCATTATATCGCCAAATCTGCCTGTCCGCAACCCTTTTTGCGCAATTTTTAACCGTTTTTGCTTTTAGACGCCGCCGCGCCGCGCCAATCGGCCCCAATCGGCGGTTTTCTCCTGTTTTCTCCCCTTTTCATTTTGGAGAAAATCGTGTATACTGAGGAAGTCTTCCAGACAGAGTAGGCGGATAGTGGTCCGGCGCGGCAGGGACGGGGAGTTGCCCTGCAAGCGCAAAGCCTTGGCTTGCCATTAACCGCCGCATCCCGCTGTCACATATCGGAGCGGCGGCCAGACCTCCTCTATGTGGCAACACAACCATGAGGAGGCTTCTTTTATGCCCAATTTGAATGAAAACCGCTATCTCAGCCCCTTCCGCCTGGAATATTGGCGGCAGGCGCTGCAAGAAACCCGCAACCTGCGCTCCTTGGTGATCGCGGCGCTGCTTTCCGCCATCTCCATCGCCATGGGGGCGCTGTTCATCCCGGTGGGCGAAAGCCTGCGGGTGTATTTTTCCTTTATTCCTCGGGCGCTGCTTGGCATGATCTGCGGGCCCATTGTGGGCCTGGCCGCCGGCGCCGTCATTGATGTGACGGAATTTTTCCTGTTCCCCAGCGGCTTCAGCTTTTTTCCCGGCTACACGCTGAATACCATGCTGGGCTTGTTTTTCTATGGGCTGTTCCTTTATAAGCAAAAGCCCAACCTGCCCCGGCTCGTCGGCGCTCGCGTCTGCATCGCCTATCTGGTCAACGTGGGGCTTGGCTCCCTGTGGAACGCCATTTTGTTCAAAAAGGCGTTTTGGTTTTACGCCGCCAAAAGCCTGGTGAAAAACACGGCGATGATCCCCGTCGAGGTAGTCGTACTGCTGCTTCTTTTCCAGGCGCTGACGCCTGCCCTGCGGCGCTTCGGCCTGACGCCGGAGAATCCCCAACAGTAAACCCTTTCAAAAGCTCCCAACTCAAAAGAGGCAGGCTGGCCGCCTGCCTCTTTTTTTGTCGCGCCGTCCGGCACGGTTGCTTTTTTGCGCGGTTGATTGTAAAATAAAAAGGGTTTGCCGCCGGGCTCAATCCTCCTCGCCAAAAAGCTCTTCGATTTCCGCTTCGCTCAAATAGGCGACCCCAACGATTTCATTGGTTTCATTGCGAAGAATTTTAATATTGATTGTCCCCAACGGGTTTCGATCCAGGACGTAAAAGGAGCTATTGGGCCGTTGGTCCAGAAAAATATGGACCAGCTTCCCTTGATAATAGCGGGACTTTCCCTCTGTCGTTACGCCCCAAGCCCCATACGCTTGTTCCCTCTCCTGATCTTCTTCCTTTTCGTCCCATTTATCCCAGCTCTCCTCGGCCCAAGAAAAATCCCAATCCTCTTCTTCCTCGTCGCTTCCCAGCAGCTCCACAATTTCCGTTTCGGTCAGATAGGCGACCCCAACGATTTCATTGGTTTCATTGCGAAGGATTTTAATATTGACTGTCCCCGCCGGGTTTGTGTTCAATGTACAGAAAGCCCGGTCGCCCTGGGCCGCCCGGGCATCCAAAAAAACGTTGACCAGCCGGCCCTGGTAATAATAATTCTTGCCGTCTATCGTCACGCCTATCGCCTGGTATTCCCTATTTTGCGCCTCGGCCCATTCCTTTTCTTGCTTCTCTTCCAGCGCGTCCAATTCGTCGTCCCGATTCAGCGCGTGGAACAGCAGGGACTGAAAGACCCATTTGCCGTCTTCCATCGCCCTGTCCAGCCAGACCTCCAGCGTATCCTGGCTCATGCGCATGGCCAGAACGGAGAAAAACTCGGCGTCGCCGTTTTCATAGGCTTTTTCTGCGTAACGCGGAATGAACGCGCTGTCCTTGTCCAGCAGACCGACTGCGACGCCCCAAAACGCAATCCGCCGATCTGTGTAAACGCGGTTCAGCCATTCGTCCTGGGCCTTTTCGTCCAGCTGGGCAAAGGCGAACTGAAACAGCGGTAGACTGCCAGCCTCGTAGTATTGTTCTGCTTGGGAAACGCCGCTTTTGCCGCTGGCGCCGGCCTCTCTCTGTCGGGCGCTTTTGTACTGCCCGGCTATGGAGGGCTTGCCGGCCGCCGGCTCAGGCGCCGCGGCCTCCGAATAAACGCCGATAAACGCCGCGGCAAACACGGCGCATCCCGTCAGCAGCCCGGTAAAAGCTCGGGTCGCTCTGGACCGTTTCTTGCAATTCATAATCGCGCTCAACCTTTCTTTCAACAATCGTTTGTTTTCGCTCAGGGACAAAGCGCCGGGAATCTCTCTGGGGCGTCCTACCGCCGCCATGGCGTCCAGCAGCGTTTTTCCGTAATCCGAGGCGCGATCGTATCCCACAAGGGATAAAACCGCCTCGTCGCAGGAAAACTCGCAGTCTTTTGTAAGCTCCCGGCTCATCCAGTAAACCAGAGGATTAAACCAATGCAGACAAACCGCGGTCTGAACCAGCCATTTATAAAACAGATCCCGCCGCTTGTAGTGGGTCAGCTCATGCAGGACGATATACTGAAAATCCTTTTCGGCAATATCCGCCCTGGGCAGCACGATACGCGGGCGAAAAAAGCCAATCAGCAGCGGCGAGGAAACCAACGGATTGACGCAAAGCTCCATGGGTCTTTTCACGCCCGCCCGTTCCGCAAGCAAGGAAAGTTGGTCCAACCGCTCGATATCGGAAACCGGGGTTAATCCGGCGTCGATATACTGCATAAAGCTTTGATAGAGCGTTATCTTCCGTATCAGAAAGCCCAGCGCGGCCGCCAGCCAGATCAGCCAAATGCAATCGGTCGACAGCGCCTTCGCTTCTTGCGGCGGGCGGACTATCGCCCCATCCCCCGCCAAGCTGTTTTCATGGCTTGCGCTCGCATCGTCGTCAGCCGCAGGCACGTCGTCTGGAATCGCAAGAGCGCTCCAAGGCGAAAACGAGGCTTGCCCAATCGCTTGGTCCACAGCCTGATAGGTTTTCCCCAGCAGATTGGTTTCCGGCCCGAAGGGGAGCAGCAGCCGCAAAAGGACAATGAGCCAACTGTAATACTGCCATTGCCGGCTGATTTTGTCTTTCCAAAACCGCTTTCCCAAAAGCAGCGCCAAAATCAGCAAACCGCCGGAGCAGGACATGGACAGAAACACTTTCCACACGGCGTTCATGGCTTCTCTCGCCCTCTCTCCAGCAGCTTTTTTAACTCCTCATATTCCTCGTCCGCCAGCAAATCGCCCATAATCAGGTTGGAAACCAGCCCTTTCGCGCTGCCCTCATAGATTTTGTGGAGAAACTTCTTTGTCTGCGCCGTTTGGTATTCCGCTTCCGAAACCAACGCCCTGTATTCGTTGCGGCGGCCGATCTTTTTGGCGGACAGGAAGCCCTTGTTCGTCAGCCGCGACAGCAGGACGATCAACGTGTTTTTCTGGCAAGGCCTCCCTTTGGCCGCCAGGCTCTCCATGATATAGGGAAAAAGGGTCGTCTCCGACGGGTTTCCCCAAACGATTTTCATAATTTCCAGCTCGGCGTCCGATACTTGCTGAACCATTGTATTCCCCCATTCTTTTTAATGTATAACAGTTTGTCGACCAAAAATAATATAACATGATGTCGTACTTTTGTCAAGAGCAAAAGGCGTTGCGGCGTCGCGCCGCGAAACGGAAAGGAGCCGGCAGATGAGCGATAAAATTCAGGTTTCCTGCGAAATAGAGGTCACGCTGAAGGTAATGGAAGGCAAATGGAAGCTGCTGATTTTGCAATATTTGATGCGGGAAGGCCCCAAACGCTATGGGGAGATCCTGCGCTTTTTGCGGACCGCCTATAAGCGGACGCTGACCGACCAACTGCGAGAGCTGGAGGCGGACGGCGTGATTCAGCGGAAAATTACCCCCGCCGTGCCGGTGCAGGTGGAATATTCCATGACCTCTCTGGGCCAGACCCTGTGCCCCATTTTGGAAGCCATGTGCCATTGGGGCGCCCAGAACGCCGGCGACAAATACGAGCTGACTCACCCCCAGTGCCTCCCTGCGTCCAAACCGTCGCCCTGCCCAGAAACCAAGGCCGGCGCCGCCGCGGACACCGTCAACGCCGCCGGAGAAATCTAATCCGCCGCAGACGGAGCTTTCGCCCCTCCGACCCTGCGGTTCGCCAGGGACCGCTCCAATAAAGTCAGCACAGTTGAAAAAGCGCAGAAGCGCTTTGACAATAAAAGGGGAGCCGCAAATGCAAAAACATTGGCAGGGGGAACCTTTACTTTCCCAAGGGACATTGATTTCCCTTCTTGTTTTTTGCCGACGCCGCCGGTATACTGTGGATTCGGAAAAAGCAAGAAAGGATGAATGCACTTGACAACGATATTGAACCGCCTGATCGAGCCCCGGCACGGGATTCCAAAAGAGCGGCAGACGTTTTCCAACCAGGACCTGAAAGCGCTGATTGTCCCGCTGATTATCGAGCAGGTGCTGGCCATGATGGTGGGCATGGCGGATACGGTGATGGTTTCCCACGCCGGCGAAGCCGCCATTTCTGGCGTCTCCCTGGTGGACATGGTCAACGGGGTGTTCCTCTATGTGTTCAACGCCCTGGGCGCTGGCGGCGCCATCATTGTGTCCCAGTATATCGGCAGCCGGGATCTGGAGCAGGGCCGAAAATCTGCCGGCCAGCTGATGATGATCTCGGTGCTGCTGTCCTCCCTATTTCTGGCCGCCATTGCAGTCGGCAACCGCGGGCTGCTGGACCTGCTTTTCGGCCAGGTTTCGCCTCAGGTGATGGACGCCGCTTTGACTTACCTGATTATCACCGCCTTTTCTTACCCCTTTATGGCCGCCTACAGCGCCTGTACCGCCCTGTTTCGGGCCATGGGTCTCTCCAGCGTCACCATGAAGATTTCCCTGGGCATGAATATCCTCAACGTGGTCGGCAACGCTGTCGGCGTATTCGTGCTCCGCGCCGGCGTTGTGGGCGTAGCCGTAGCCTCTCTGGTTTCTCGGGCGGCGGCGGCTCTGCTGATGTTTGTCCTGCTGCTGGACAAAAAACGACCCATCTCCCTGCGGGTGAAGGATATTTTCAGCTGGAACGGCAAATTGCTGCGGCGGATTTTGGGCGTCGCTATTCCCGGCGGCATCGAAAGCGGCCTGTTCCAGGTGTGCCGCGTGGCCATGACCAGCATTATCGCCACATTTGGCGCCGCTCAGATCGCCGCCAACGGCGTGGCTCTTTCCATCGACAATGTGAATACCATCGTCAATTCCGCCATGGGCCTGGCGCTGACCACTGTGGTGGGCCAATGCGTCGGCGCCGCCGATTACGACCAGGCCGCCTATTATATCAAGAAAATGCTGCGCATCGCCCAGCTGGGCTCCATGGTCGTCAATTTCACCGTGCTCTTTTCTCTCCCCTTTGTGCTCAATCTGTACGCCTTGTCCCCAGAGGCCCGGCGGTATGTGACGATTCTGGTGACCATTCACACCATATGGACCATTTTGCTGGGAACTACTTCCGGCCCGCTGCCTTCGGCCATTCGGGCCGCCGGCGATATTCGCTTCACTTTGATAATGTCCGTCTGCTCCCTGCTGATTGGGCGGCTGTTCTTCTCCTTCGTTTTCGCCCTGTGGCTGGATTTCGGCATCGTCGGGATGTGGCTGGCCATGGGAACCCATTGGTCGCTGAACAGTTTCCCCGCCTTGTGGCGCTTCCAAAACGGCAAATGGAAAAACCGAAAGCTGGTGTAATCGCCGCTTCGGTGCCGGGCGAACTATTTTTCGGGACCACAGAAAGGTTTATGAAAGCATATGAAAAAAGAAATCAGAGGAAAAAGGATCATTCTGCGGGAGCAGCGGGAGGAAGACGCTCCGTTTTTCGCCCATTGGTTCAGTCAGCCCCGAGTCATGTTTCAATGCGGCTTTGAAAAGCCTGTCGACGAAGAACAGATGAAAACCTGTATCGCCGTGGATCATCAGTCGGAAAATTCGGTCTGGTTCACCATCACCGATCTGGACGGCAATACCATAGGCGAAACCGGCTTGCTCCGCATGTTTTTCCCATGGCGGCAAACCGACCTTACCATCATCATTCCCGATCCGGAGACGCAGCGCAAAGGCTATGGGACAGAAGCCGTTCATATCATGCTTGATATGGCCTTTCACGAGTACAAAATGCACCGCGTCTCCATCGGGGTCGTCGGGTTGAATACGGACGCGCTGGCATTTTACAAAAAAATCGGTTTCAAACAGGAAGGCGTTTTGGAAGAGGCCTATTATTACAACAATGCATACAGCGATTTTATAAAGAAAAGGCAAGACAGACTAGAGCGGTCTGTCTTGCCTTTTCATGTTTGATTCTGGCGCTTCTGTCGGGTCCTTTTTCATTTGATTTTCAATCACCAGAACAGCTGAACCTTTTGGGGAGCGGAAAAATTGCCTTCCAGCCAAGCCTTGGCCTGGGCGATTCCTGGGTCGTCAAACTGCCGGACTCCAGCCGGACAGGCTTTGACGCAGGCGCAGCAGCGGATACAGCCTGGATCTGTGACGCAGGGGTCGTCGCCATGGATAATGCCCATGGGGCAAATTTGGGCGCAGGTCCCGCAATGGAGGCAAGTTTCGCCAGTTTTGGGAGAAACCTGCTGCGAAGCGGCGCCCCGCTCCTTATAGGGCCGATTTCCCGGCAACGGCAGCGGCTCCAAGGCGCCGGCCAGGGTTTTTTCCGCCGCCTTTTCGCCCAGCCGGGCGGCCTGGGCCAAATCGTCCTGGTCAGGCCGGCCGGCGGCCAGCGCGGCGCTAAAGGAATGTTCGCCGATCAAAGCGCCGGCTGCAGCCATCTGAAAGCCCTGTTTTTCCAGCCAATCCGCCCCTTCCAGCAAGGCGTCTTCATAGGCCCGGTTGCCATAAACCGCTATGACGACGGCAGGCGTTCCCTGGCCTTTCAGCTTTTCCAACGTTTCCTCCAGCAAGGCCGGTATCCGCCCGCCGTAAACGGGGTAAGCCAAAACCAACGCTTCCTCCGAACCAAAGGAATAGGGCTTCCCTCGGTGTTCCGGCCGGGTTAAGTCAATCTGCTCCATCTTGGCGCCCAGCTTCTGCGCCATGGCTTGGGCGGCGGCGCAGGCCGCTTTTTTGCTGGTCTGTGTGGGGCTGAAATACATGGCGCAAACGGTTTTGATTGGTCCCATCTGCTCTTCCTCCTGATCGATGTAATAGGTATTCGAGACGCATCTGTATAAATCGAATAAAAAATGCCTTTTCCTCTATGGGACGTTCAGTCCCGTTAGGGCGGCAAAGGTCTTCTCCAGCGCCTCCAACCCCTCGGGGCCGATTTGCTCCGCCAGGGAGGACTGGGCCTTTTGCCAAAGCTCCAGGGCCTCGCTCAGCGCGGCTCTGCCCTGATCCGTCAGCTCCAGCCGGCTGCTTTTGGCCCCGCCTACCTTTTGATCGGCGACCATGCCTTGCTCCCGCAGAGGTTTCAAGCTTCTGGACAGCGTGGAGCGGTCCAGTTCGACGGCGTCGGCCAGCTCCCGCACGCTGCAAGAGCCCAGTCGACCGATGCTCGCCAACAAAAAGTACTGCCGGGAAGTGACCTTGCTGGGCGCCAAAATGCGGTTGTAAAACGCAGACACTGCCAGCGACGCTTTGCGCATCCGTAAGCAGTAACAGGGCGACGGTTCCTGATTCATCGGCGGCGCCTCCTTTTGATGTATATACATTATTATAGGCCGCCTTTGCCGTTTGTCAAGAGGATTGCCAAAGACGCCGACCCATAAGGGCGCGCCGCTCTGTCGCCCTGTTTTCGGTTCGCTTTCCGCCGCGATAGCCTCTTGCCAAACAACAAATAGATTGCTAAAATATTCGTATCAAGCCGGGCGGGCGCCCGGCGGTTATTTTGATAGGATAAACCCGGAAAAGGAGGCGCGGCTTATGGGCGTGCACGACGGACATCGGCAGCGAATGCGCCAGCGCTTTGAACAGCAAGGGGACGACGGTTTCCACGACCATGAGCTGCTGGAAATGCTGCTGAGCTGCGCTCTGCCCCGCGTGAACACCAACCCCATCGCCCACGAGCTTTTGCAGACCTTCGGCTCTGTCACCGGCGTGCTGGACGCGCCCTCTGCCGAGCTGATGAAGGTGCCCGGCATCGGCCCCAACGCCGCCATGCTGCTGCGGCTGCTGCCCGGCCTGTGCCGCCGCTATTATTCCGAGCAGCAGAACCATGTCATTCTGGATTCCTCCGAAAAATGCGGCGCATACCTAACGCCTCGCTTCATCGGCAGGCGAGTGGAAACGGTGTTTCTGGTCTGCACGGACGCCAAGTGCCGCGTGCTGGGCTGTCAGCTGCTCCACGCCGGCAGCGTCAACAGCGCGGAGGTCAACTCCCGCAAAGTGGTGGAAACGGCTCTGCGCTTCAACGCGGCGGCCGCCGTGCTGGCTCACAACCATCCCGGCGGCATGGCTCTGCCCTCCCAAGAGGACCTTTCCACCACGCAGCGCCTTCAGCAGGCTCTGGCCGCTGTAGGCGTCCGGCTGCTGGATCACATCATCGTGGCCGACGGCGATTTTGTTTCTCTGGCGGATTCGGGCATACTGTAAAAGAACTGCCCCCTTCCCCAGCCGCCCGGCGGAGTCCCTGCCGGGATCAAACGGCAGACAAGGCTTTAAGAAGCCCAGAAGACGCAGAAGCGCCGCGCAGACCGCCAAGACCGCAGCCTGCGATGGGAATGCGGACGAATGGGTTATGTCCACACGGAGCGGGGCCGTCGGGCCAGCCCGACGCGGCTCGACCAAATAAAAACAGTTGTTCCAGAACGGACGTTTTGGTATAATAGGGTCGGCGGCCCCTTCGGGCGGCTGAAATATCAGGAAGGAGCGCTTGCAGCGTCATGCCGAAATTTGAGATTGTCAGCGATTATAAACCCTCCGGCGACCAGCCGGAGGCTATCGCCAAACTGGCCCAGGGAGTGGAGCTGGGCCTGCCGGAGCAGACGTTGCTGGGCGTCACCGGCTCGGGCAAAACCTTCACTATGGCCAATATCATCCAGCAAGTGCAGCGACCTACCCTGGTGCTGGCCCACAATAAAACGCTGGCCGCCCAGCTTTGCTCGGAATTTCGGGAGTTTTTCCCCAACAACGCGGTGGAGTTTTTCGTCAGCTATTACGATTATTATCAACCGGAAGCCTATATCCCTTCCACGGATACTTATATTGAAAAGGATTCCGATGTGAACAGCGAGCTGGATCGGCTGCGCCATTCCGCCACCTCCGCTCTGTTCGAGCGGCGGGATGTGATTATCGTGGCCAGCGTCTCCTGCATCTATTCCCTGGGCGACCCCATCGATTACGCCAACATGGTGATCTCCCTGCGTACCGGCCAGACCAGAGATCGGGACGAAATCTGCCGCCGGCTGGTGGAAATCCAATACGAGCGAAACGATATCAGCTTTGACCGCAACCGGTTTCGGGTTCGAGGGGATACCATTGAAATCCACCTGGCCTATACCGACGATTACGCGATTCGAGTGGAGTTTTTCGGCGATGAGATTGAGCGCATTTCGGAAATCCATCTGGTCACCGGTCAGGTGCGTCGGGTGGTGGACCATGTGGCGATTTACCCCGCTTCCCACTATGTGACCCCCAAAGACAAGCTGGAAATCGCCATCCGGGAAATTGAGCGGGAGGCCCAAGAACGAGTGGCCTGGTTCGAGCAGGAAGGCAAGCTGATCGAGGCCCAGCGCATCAAGCAGCGGACGGCGTACGATATGGAAATGCTGCGGGAAATCGGCTTTTGCAGCGGCATTGAAAACTATTCTCGGGTGCTGTCCGGCCGGGCGCCCGGCTCCTCGCCCCACACCCTTCTGGATTATTTTCCTAAGGACTATCTGATGATTATTGACGAATCCCACGTCACCCTTCCCCAGGTGCGGGCCATGTATCACGGGGACCGCGCCAGAAAGGAAATGCTGGTGGATTACGGCTTCCGCCTTCCCTCCGCCTTTGATAACAGGCCGCTGAATTTTGAGGAATTCCAACAGCGGCAGAATCAGGTAATCTATGTCAGCGCCACCCCCGCCGAATACGAGCGCAGCCGTTCTTCCCAGACGGTGGAGCAGGTGATTCGCCCCACCGGCCTGCTGGACCCGGAGGTTTTTGTCCGGCCTGTAGAGGGCCAGATCGACGATTTGATGGACGAAATCCGCCTGCGGGAGCAGCGGGGGGAGCGGGTTCTCGTGACCACCCTGACCAAGCGGATGGCCGAGGACTTGACAGACTATTTCCAGCAGAACGGCGTGACCTGCCGCTATATGCACCACGATATCGACACCATCGAGCGAATGCAGCTGCTGCGCGATCTGCGGCTGGGCGAATTCAATGTGCTGGTGGGCATCAATCTGCTGCGGGAAGGGCTGGATCTGCCCGAGGTTTCTCTGGTGGCTATTCTGGATGCGGATAAAGAGGGTTTCCTGCGCAGCGAAACCTCCCTGATTCAGACCATCGGCCGAGCGGCTCGAAACGCCCAGGGCCAAGTCATTATGTATGCCGACGCCGTGACCCCCTCGATGCGCCGGGCTATCGACGAAACCCAGCGCCGCCGCCGGATTCAAGACGACTATAACAAAGCCCATGGCATTGTGCCTCAAACCATCTTCAAAAGCGTCCGAGACGTGATTGAAATTTCTCGGGACGCTTCTACCGTGGCCCTGCCGGCGGACAGCCTAAAAAAAATGACCAAAAAGCAGAAGGAAGAAACCATCAAGAAGCTGGAAAAGGATATGCGGGAAGCCGCCAAGATGCTGGAGTTTGAATACGCCGCCGTTCTCCGGGACCAGCTGAAGAAGTTGAGAGCCGAATCCGTTTGATCCAACGCGGGAGTTCTTACCAACGCTCAGGAAGATTCTATTTTTGATTCAAGCAATCCCAATTTTACTTCTCATAGAAAGGGCTTCCGCCCAGCTTCGGCTTGAGCGGAACTGTAACAAAACCATGCTGGATAAAATCATAGTAAAAGGGGCCCGAGTGCATAATCTGCAAAATGTAGACGTCGTCGTCCCCCGGGACACGCTGACGGTGGTCACCGGCATCTCCGGCTCTGGCAAAAGCTCGCTGGCCTTTGACACCATTTATGCCGAGGGCCAGCGCCGTTACGTGGAGTCGCTTTCCTCCTATGCTCGGATGTTTTTGGGGCAGATGGAAAAACCGGACGTGGATTATATCGAGGGCCTGTCGCCCGCCATTTCCATCGACCAGAAGACCACCTCCAAAAACCCCCGATCCACCGTGGGCACAGTGACGGAAATTTACGACTATCTGCGCCTGCTTTGGGCCCGCGTCGGCACGCCTCACTGCCCCAAGTGCGGCAAGGAAATCAAGCAGCAGACCATTGACCAGATTATCGACCAGCTGACCGCCCAGCCCGAAGGAACCCGGATGCAGATTCTTGCTCCCGTAATCCGGGGCAAAAAAGGCGAACATCAGAAGATTTTTGAGGACGCCCGCCGCAGCGGCTTTGTGCGGGTGCGGGCGGACGGCAATTTATACGACCTTTCGGAAGAAATCAAGCTGGAAAAAAACAAAAAGCACAATATCGAGATTGTTGTGGACCGCATTGTGATGAAGGAAGGAGTCCAGCGCCGCCTGGCCGATTCGGTGGAAACAGCGGCCAGCCTTTCCGGAGGCCTGGTGGTTGTGGATGTGCCTGGCCAAGGGGAGACGCTGTTTTCTCAAAATTACGCCTGCGAGGACTGCGGCATTTCCATTGAGGAGCTGGCGCCTCGGCTGTTTTCCTTCAACAACCCCTACGGCGCCTGCCCAGAATGCACTGGATTAGGCATGAAATTAGAGCTGGACCCGGACCAAATTATCCCCAACGCCAGCCTTTCTATCAACGAAGGAGCCGTCAAAGCCTCCGGCTGGAGCACGTTGGACGACAACAGCATCGCCCGAATGTATTTCAACGCCTTGGCGGAAAAATATGATTTTTCCCTGGACGCGCCGGTCAAGGAGCTTCCCAAGCGGGCCCTTGACGTGATTCTCTACGGCACAAAGGGAGAAAAGCTGAACCTGCATTGGAAACGGGCTGGAGGCTCCGGGCAATACGTTCAAGCTTTCGAGGGCATTTTGCACAACTTGGAGCGGCGGTACCGAGAAAGCTCTAGCGAGGCCGTGCGGGAGGAAATTGAGGAGTGCATGAGCCCTATCCCCTGCCAAGCCTGCCATGGCAAGCGGCTGAAACCCGAGGCCCTGGCCGTCACGGTAGGCGGCCTGAACATCGCGGATTTTACCAATTTCTCCATCGTCCAGGCCATGGACTTTTTGGATCATTTGCAGCTGACCGAGCGGGAAACCATGATTGCCGAGCGCATTCTCAAGGAAATCCAGGCCCGCCTTGGTTTTCTGCGCTCCGTAGGCTTGGAATACCTGACGCTTTCCCGCAGCAGCGGCACTTTGTCCGGCGGAGAGAGCCAACGCATCCGATTGGCCACGCAGATCGGCTCCTCGCTGATGGGCGTGCTGTATATTCTGGACGAGCCTTCCATTGGCTTGCACCAGCGGGACAACGCCAAGCTGCTGGCCACCCTGAAGCGGCTGCGGGACTTGGGCAACACCTTGATCGTGGTGGAGCACGACGACGAAACCATGCTGGCGGCGGACCATATCATCGACGTGGGCCCAGGGGCCGGCGTTCACGGGGGCCAGATTATCTGCGCCGGCGACGCCCAGACGATTATGAACTGCCCAGAATCCCTGACGGGCCAATATCTCAGCGGTAAGAAGGTCATTCCCCTGCCCCTGGTTCGTCGGTCGGGCAACGGCAATTTCCTCACCGTTCGAGGGGCTCGGGAAAACAACCTCAAGGAAGCGGAAGTTTCCATTCCCCTGGGAACGCTGACAGTAGTGACTGGCGTTTCCGGCTCGGGCAAGAGCTCGCTGATTAACGAGATTTTATACAAACACCTGGCCGCCGAGCTCAACGGCGCCCGGACCAGACCGGGCAAATTTGACAAAATCGAGGGCTTGGAACATTTGGACAAGGTAATCGCCATCGACCAATCGCCCATCGGCCGTACGCCTCGGTCCAACCCGGCCACCTACACCGGCCTGTTCGGCGATATCCGAGATATTTTCGCCAAAACCCAGGACGCCAAATCGCGGGGTTACGGCCCGGGCCGCTTTTCCTTCAACACCCGGGGCGGTCGCTGCGAAGCCTGCGGCGGCGGCGGGCTGGTGAAAATTGAAATGCACTTCCTGCCGGATATTTACGTGCCCTGCGACGTTTGCGGCGGCAAACGGTACAACCGGGAGACGCTGGAGGTGAAATACAAGGGCAAGAACATCTACGAAGTGCTGGAGATGACGGTGGAAGAGGCCTTGACCTTCTTTGAAAACGTGCCCAAAATCCAGCGGAAGATTCAAACCCTTTACGACGTGGGTTTAGGTTATGTCAAGCTGGGCCAGCCCTCCACCACCCTGTCCGGCGGCGAGGCCCAGCGAGTCAAGCTGGCCACAGAGCTTTCCCGCCGCCACACCGGAAAAACCATTTATATCCTGGACGAGCCCACCACCGGCCTGCACATGGCCGACGTACACAAGCTCACCGAGGTATTGGAAGCGTTGGTGGAGGCAGGCAACACCGTCGTTGTGATTGAACACAATCTGGATGTGATTAAAATTGCGGACTATATCGTCGACCTGGGCCCCGAGGGCGGCGATAAGGGAGGTTTTGTGGTAGCCGCCGGCACGCCGGAACAAATCGCTCAAGTTCCTCAATCCTACACCGGCCAATATCTCGCTCCCCTGCTCGGCCAGCAAGAGCGGCGGCCATAGCTCAGCCGGCGCGCAGGAAACGCGGAGCAAAGCATGGCAAAGAGACCCCAAGAGCGGCGGAAACCGCCCTCGTTTTTCTTGAGCGAATCATTGTCTGCATCCTTCCGCTTTTCCGGCGCGGCCAGAAACCGGAGATCAACCGCCAAAGGATAGAACAAAGGGAAACGCTTTCGCGTTTCCCTTTGTTTGCGCGCTCAACTGAATTTAATCGTGGAAAATCTCTTTGGCGGAAGAGGCCAAGCCGGCCAGGCCCTGGATCTCCGAAGGAATGATAATCTTGGTGGCCTTGCCGTCCGAAATCTTCTCCATGGCTTCCAGCGCCTTGAGCTTGACGACCTGGTCGTTGGGCGCCGAGGCGTTCAGCAGCTTCAGCGAATCGGCCATGGCTTGCTGCACCTGCATGATGGCCTGAGCCTCTGCTTCAGCCGCCATAATCCGCGCCTCCCGCTCGCCCTGGGCCTTCAGAATAGCGGCCTGTTTGGCGGCGTCCGCCTTCAGGATGGCGGATTGCTTTTCACCCTCTGCAACCAGAATCTGGCTTTCCTTTTGGCCCTTGGCCCGCAGAACGGATTCCCGGCGTTCTCGTTCGGCCCGCATCTGTTTCTCCATGGCTTCCTGGATATCTTTGGGCGGCATGATGTTTTTCAGCTCCACCCGGTTGATTTTGATGCCCCAAGGGTCGGTGGCCTCGTCCAGCACAGAGCGCATAGTGGTGTTGATATGGTCCCGGCTGGTCAGCGTTTGTTCCAACTCCATATCGCCGATGATGTTGCGCAAGGTCGTGGCCGTCAAATTTTCAATGGCCGCCATAGGATGCACGACGCCATAGGTAAACTGCTTGGGGTCGGTAACTTGAAAATAGATCACCGTATCGATTTGCATCGTCACGTTGTCCTTGGTGATAACAGGCTGGGGCGGAAAATCGGAAACCCGCTCTTTCAACGTCACCTTATTGGCTATTTTTTCTACCAATGGGATGCGGAAATGCAGACCGGTTTCCCAAGTGGCGCTATAGGCGCCCAATCGCTCCACAATAAAGGCGTTGGCTTGGGGCACGATGGTCACGCAGGATCCCAGCACCACCAGCGCAAAAATCGCCAACAGAATAATGACCAAAATCGGCGCCACGGCGCCGGCCAATGCGACGGTTAACATACTCTTCTTCCTCCATTCACTGTTCCAGCGGCTTGACAATGGCCTTGACGCCGGAAATCTGCACAACTTCTACTTGAGCGCCTGCGGGAATCGGCGCCGGGTCCTGGCTTCTGGCCGTCCACACTTGGCCGTTGATGCGGACTTGACCCTGGGCGGCTTGATTATCGATCTCCAAAATCACCACGCCCTGCTGACCCACAATCCGATCTGCGTTGGTCTTTACCTTGCCCAGCCGCAGGCTGCCCGTCCACTTGCGGGTGCTGGCCAGCAGCAAGGCGGAGCCCGCCACAAAGAGGCTGAGCTGCCACCAAAGGTTGGCCCCCAGCAGAGCGGCGATCATGGCGATCAACGCGCCGCAGGCAAACCACACAGAGGTCAGCCCCATGGTGGAAGCCTCGACCAAAACGAAAACAATTACGGCAATCAACCATACAATCGACAGCGGCATCGGTTTATCCCCCCTTTTGATGGAATGTTTCCGGCAAACAGTCGTCAGAAATCTGTCTGGCGCAGGCGGCGCCTTATAAAAGATTTCTTGTGAACATTATATCATATTTTTCCGTTTAGTAAAGCGTTTCTTGCCGGCTGCGGCAGCGCGGCGGGGCCAGGGATTCCCATACCCAACCCCGCTTTGACCATAGGCCTCGTCAGCCTTCGGCCGCCCCTCTCCCTTGGCCAAAGAGAAAAGCCCGCCGCCTCGCTTTTGAGCGTTTCCAAAAGCCAGCCCTCTTGCCGCCCTTGCTTTGCTGTGATATAATGGAGGCGTGCCGCGGGGCCTGAGGCGCAAGCCTTGAAGCGCCGCTTTCATCTGTTGTTTGGTCCATTCCTTATGGGGAGGTTTTTATTTTGACAATCCGTTCATTGGCCCGCCGAGGGGCGGCTCTGGCCCTTTCCGCCGCGCTGGCGCTGACGGCGCCTGCCTGGGCCGCCCCGCAGGACGATTGGCAGACCCTTTACAAAGGGGAACTGCGTCGGCTGCTGACCCAGGGAGCGGCGGGCCCCCAAAGCCTTTTCGCCGTGTTGGCCGATTTGAATCTGGACGGCGCGCCGGAGCTTTTCACCCTTTCCAGCGACGGGCTGACCCAGCGCCAGTATACCGCTGGAGAAGGCCGCCTATCCCCCCTGGCCATGGAAGAAGGAGAGGACTGGGGAGGCCGGCAGCTTCAGAACCTGCGGCTGTATTTCAACAGCCAGACCGGCCAATATAAGCTGACGGCAGAATATTCCCATTCCGCGGAAAACGGTTTCTCTGCGTCCGGCGGCATTTCCCTGTATGAATACAGCCTGGAAGGCCAAACCCTCCGCCGCCAGCTGCAATTTCAATATATGGAGGCGTCGGAGGGCGCCGCCTACTATTGCGTCGGCGAAGACAGCGAACTGGTTTCCCTTTCCGGCTCTCAATACCGAAAAAAAATGGACGATTACTACCAAGGCTTCTCGCTGATCTCCGATTACGCCCCTTCCGTCTTCGCGCTGTCCGCCGGTTATGACGAAGCCCAGGTGGACCGTATGCTGAAAAATTACCGCCCCTGTCCCGTCCAGGCTCTCCCCGCCCAGACGCTGGTTTTGGTGGGCGACGCCCAGATTTCCTTTGATATCTACAACATCGGCGGCTCCAGCTATTTCAAGCTTCGGGACCTGGCGCAAGCCCTTAGCGGCTCGGCTAAACAATTTAACGTGGGCTGGGACAACGAAAGCCGCCAGGTTTCCATTGAAGCAGGAAAGGTTTATCAGCCGGCAGTCGGCGCCGCCGGCGAACCGCTGAGCGCTGTCCCCGCCTTAGGGCGGCAGCCGTCGGACGGCGGCGTCAGCTTTGGCGGACGGCCTTTCGAGGCGGAAAAATACAACATCGGCGGCTCCAATTATTTTAAGCTACGGGATTTGGCTCAGCTGCTGGATTTCCAGGTGCTGTGGGATGAAGCAAGCCGCTCCATCCAAATCGACCCATCCAAACCTTATACCCCATGACCTGGGCGGAAAGCCTTTGCCCAGACCCTTATCTTTCCCCGCAAGGAGGCTTTCTTTGTGACGCTGTTAGAAAAAACAGACGCTTTTTGGAAATGGTTTGTGGAAAATCGTCCTGCGCTGGAGCGACTGGCCGACTGCCCCGGAGAACGGGACCCCCAAGAGGCGGCGGCTTTTGTGGAGCAAGGCGTCCGTCTGCTTTCTCCAGACCTGCGCTATACCTTTGGCGGTCGGCGTCAATTCAGCTTTTCCGCCGGCGGGCAGGAGCCCCTGTTTTACCTGCTGCCCTATGTGGTCAGCCGCAAGCCGGGCTCTCTGTCCGATTGGAGATTTCATCCTTTCGTGTCGGGCAGCGGCGGCGCCTCCTTTGATTTCCTTATTTATAATACTCGCTGCTCCACCGATCAAATCTCGCTGGCCCTGCGTTTTGATCCGGATTCCGCCTCCTTCCAGCTGGAGTTTTATCACCCCGCTCTGTGTGAACTGGACCCTCCGCGGCAGATGAGCGCTTTTTACGCCATGATGGACTTGACCATCGGCGAAAGCCTAAGCTGGCTTTTTATCGACGGCGCTCAGCCTCTGGAATCGCCGACGGATAATATGTTCCCCCTGTCTCAGCTGGAGGCCCGAATGCGAGAAGCTCTTCAGGCCATGAATCTGCCCCTGCCCAATCGGCCAGACGAGCGATGCGTCCGCTATGGTTTTCGCCCCCGAAAAAGCATTTTCCCACGGTTCGACGTTTTCGAGGGAACAACCTGCTACACCGGTTTGCTCAACGATTACTACGGCGGCAAAACAGAGCAGTTTGACGCGCTGCAGGCCTATGGCGCCCGGGCCTGCTATTTATCCTACCCTCGGGACCCGGCGTTGGACGCCGGTCAAGCCCGCCAAATGCGCTATGAACTGGAAAACGTTCTCCAGCAAGCCCTGGGGCCCAAGGGCAGCGGCCTGGAAACCGGCGTCGTGTTAGGCGGCGCGCTGGGGCGAGAACGCTGCTATATCGATCTGCTGCTCTACCATGAGCCGGGCTTCGCTTCCTTGACCCAAGACGCTCTGGCAGGGTATCCTTATTTTTTCTCTCTGGCCGATTTTTGCCTGCTGTCGCCTCCGGCGCCGCTGTTGAGCGGCCCTCGGTTCAACTGAATCAAACTATGAGAAAGAAGGTCTTTCTGTTGGGCAAAATTACATAAAGCTAATTTATTCCAATCAGCTTGGCCGCGGCGCTTTTGGCGCTGGCCGACGAAGAAAATAAAATAAGGAGGATTTTATATGAACGCCCAATTTGAATGGCGGGAAGAATTCAATCTTGGAGTGGAAGAAATCGACAAGGAGCATCAGCGGCTTTTTAAGATTATCAATAAAATCTCCGCCATCCGGGAGGAGGAGAAAAACAGCCAATGGGCTTGTCAGGAAGGTATTAAATATTTCAAAAGTCATGCTGTGAAGCATTTTGCCGATGAAGAAGCCTATATGGCCTCCATCGGCTATGAAGGGCTGGAGCAGCATCGTCGCATTCATCAGGGGTTCCGAACATACACCCTGCCCGCCCTGGAACGCGAGCTGGAACAAGCGAACTATTCAGATGAAACGGTGGACCACTTTCTGGGCGTCTGCGCCGGCTGGCTCATCGGCCATACGCTAACTGAAGATCTGTCTATTGTGGGCAAGCGCCGCGGAACATGGGAAAATCTTTTGCCCGACGAACAGTTGGCCGCGATGAAAGAGCTTATCATCCAACTGGTATTCGATATGTTCCGTCTGGAATCCCATTTGGTCAGCGACACATACAGCGGAGAAAAATTTGGAAACGGCGTCTATTACCGCCTGATTTATGGAAAAGGCCAAGAAGAGGAGCGGCTGGAAGTGATTATGGTCTTTGAAGAATCGCTGCTGGTTAAGACTGTAGGCCGGGCTATGGGCCTTCAAACCAACAAGTTAGACGCTCTTCTGATTCACGCCGCCCGCTACACAGCCCGGCAGTTCGCAGGTCGGATCACCGAGCACTTGCCCGCTTCGGAGGAATATGAGCTAAAAGAAGAGAACCTTCTTTCCTTTGAGCAGTTCCAAAAAATTTCCCAACGGAAAAAGATACAGGCCAGCCTGCTCTTTGATACTGGCGAGGGGTATTTCGCCTATTGCGTCATCGCCCCCCATCTGCTGGAAAGCGGCGTGGCCGCCCCAATCCAAGCGGAAAACGTCCTTTCCGAGGTGGAAAAATATCTGAACCAGCGGGAAGAGGAAGAAACGCTGGAAGAGCAAAACCCCAAGCGGAAGATTTTGGTGGTGGATGATTCCCAAACCATTCGGCAGGGCATGAAAAACCTGCTGGACCCAGATTACGAAGTGACGCTGGCCGAATCCGGCGTAGCCGCTATCCGAACCATCACGCTGAACAGACCCGATTTGGTGCTGCTGGATTACGAAATGCCTGTCTGCAACGGCAAACAGACCCTGGAAATGCTTCGCTCGGAACAATCATTTACCGATATCCCTGTGATTTTTCTCACCGGCCAAGACGACCCGGGGATTGTGAAAACGCTGCTCTCCCTGCGGCCTGCCGGATACCTGCTGAAATACTTGAAACCCCAGGAGCTCAAGAAAAAAATCGACGCCTTTTTTTCCAATACCCAAGCGGCGGCCAAAGCGTGTAACAACGGAGCTCTTTGAACGAGCTGACTGCGACAAAAAAATTCCCGCGGAATAAAATTCCGCGGGAATTCTTTTATTGTTTCCAACAGATCCGTTTTTCGGCGATCCTCTTTGCCGATTAATACATATCCATGCCGCCGCCAGCAGGAGCCGGAGGCACAGGTTCTTTCTTTTCTGCCACAATGGCCTCGGTCGTCAACACCAAAGCCGCCACAGACGCGGCGTTCTGCAAAGCGGAGCGGTTAACCTTTGTGGGGTCCACAATGCCCGCCTTAATCATATCGCAATAGACCTCGCCATATGCGTCAAAGCCATAGCCCACCCGTTTGGCGTTTTTGACTTTCTCAATGACCACAGAACCGTCCAGGCCAGCGTTTGTAGCGATCTGCTTCATAGGCTCTTCCAGGGCCTTCATGACGATGCGAACGCCGGTTTTCTCATCGCCCTCTACCTTTGTCATCAGCTTGGCCACAGCAGGCACAGCGTTGACATATGCAGTGCCGCCGCCGGCTACGATGCCCTCTTCCACAGCGGCCCGCGTGGCGTTCAACGCGTCTTCAATGCGCAGCTTCTTTTCCTTCATCTCGGTTTCGGTAGCCGCGCCCACCTTGATGATGGCCACGCCGCCAGCCAGCTTAGCCAGGCGCTCCTGGAGCTTTTCTTTGTCAAAATCCGAGGTGGTGTTTTCGATTTCGCTGCGAATCACGGCGACGCGGCCTTTGATTTCCTCGGCGTCGCCCAAGCCGCCGACGATGATAGTGTTTTCCTTGGTCACGCGCACAGTCGTAGCATGGCCCAGCTGATCCAGAGTAGCGTCCTTCAGCTCCAGACCCAGCTCGCTGGTGATCACCTCGCCGCCGGTCAACACGGCGATATCCTTCAGCATCTCCTTTCTTCTGTCGCCAAAGCCCGGCGCCTTGACGGCTACGCAGTTAAAGGTTCCCCGCAGTTTGTTGAGAATCAGCGTGGACAGAGCCTCGCCCTCTACGTCTTCAGCGATAATCAGCAGCTTGCGGCCAGACTGCACCACCTGCTCCAGCAGGGGCAGCAGTTCCTGAATGTTGCTGATTTTCTTATCGGTAATCAATAGATAAGCGTCGTCCAAAACGGCTTCCATCTTTTCTGTGTCCGTGGCCATATAGGGAGTGATATAGCCCCGGTCAAACTGCATCCCTTCCACTACCTCGCTGTACGTCTCGGCGGTCTTGGATTCCTCCACTGTGATAACGCCGTCGGCCGTGACCTTCTCCATGGCCTCGGCAATCAGTTTGCCAATCTCCTCGTCGCCGGAGGAAACGGCGGCCACGCGGGCAATATCCTCTGTGCCGCTAACGGCCTGGGAATTGCTCCGAATGGCCTCAATCGCAGCGTCTACCGCTTTTTGAATGCCCTTTTTCACCACAACAGGGTTGGCGCCGGCGGCCACGTTTTTCATGCCCTCGCGGACAAACGCCTGCGCCAACAGAGTGGCGGTGGTAGTGCCGTCGCCGGCCACGTCGTTGGTCTTGGTAGCCACTTCCTTCACCAGCTGAGCGCCCTGGTTTTCAAAGATATCGTCCAGGTCGATTTCGCGGGCGATGGTCACGCCGTCGTTGGTGATTTGGGGCGTTCCATATTTTTTATCCAACACCACGTTGCGGCCCTTGGGGCCCATGGTGACTTTCACAGTGTCGGCCAGCTGGTTGATGCCCCGCTCCAGAGCGCGTCTGGCGTCTTCGCCGTACAAGATTTCTTTCGACATGATGGTTTTCCTCCTCTAATTACTCTACAATGGCCAGGATATCGTTTTCCTTGACAATAATGTATTCTTCGCCTTCGATTTTGACCTCTGTGCCGGAGAATTTGCTGGTGATGACCTTATCGCCTGCCTTCACCTGCATCTTATTGTCCTTCAGGCCCGGGCCAACGGCGATCACCTCCGCGATCTGGGGCTTCTCCTTGGCGGAGCCCGTCAGGATAATGCCGCTTTTTGTGGTTTCCTCGGCCTCTACCATCTTGATGACCACGCGGTCAGCCAAAGGTTGCAGTTTCATATCAGAAGTACCTCCTCAATTATAATCCAAACCAGGCGTTAGCACTCAAAACCTTCGAGTGCTAACTCGTATATTATAATATGCCACAGGGCCCTATTTTTCAAGCCCCTATTTTGAAACTTTTTGTGAATGGGGGAATTTTTTGGGGCGGCAGGCGCAAGTTCGGTCTGGAGGGAAGTGCAAATTCCTTGACGACGGCCCGCGTCGTCCCCCTCTTTTATGGGATGCCTGAACTGCGCCGACGTCCACGGTATACTAAGATCATGCCTGTTCATCCAATCTTTTCACATAATTTTAGAGAAAAGAGGGGTTTTATGCAAGGATATTCTGAAATCGGTTTTTCAGGGAAAAAATCGATATTCTTCGTGTCGAATCCGCTTATCATGAACATTGTCAAGACTGCAACGACTATCTTTCTGTACAAAAGACCAAAGGAGAGGGTTTCTCGCTGTTTGGGCAAAATCTCCCTTCCGAAATGCTTTCATGCCCTGTTTTCCTCTTGCATTTCCTTCTGGCAACATGGTAGAATAAGTCGATTTCTCTGGAACGAAAGGGAGTTTGTCTGTCCTATGAATATTTTTATTGCCATCATGCTGATTCTGGCCCTCCTGGGTCTCTTGGACAAAATGACCGGAGGCAAGCGAGGATTGGGGGCGGATTTTGACCACGGCCTGGCCACAATGGGCGGTATGGCCCTTTCGTTGGTTGGGATTTATTGCATCGGCATCACCGCCGTCCAGCGCCTCAGCGGCCCTGTAGCTCGGCTGGCTCAGGTTTTGCCCTTCGACCCTTCCCTGCTCGTCGGCGCGCTGCTGGCGCCGGATTTGGGCGGCTATTCCATCGCCAAGCAAATGGCCGCTTCCCCAGAGTTGGGCTTGTTTTCCGGCCTGACAATCGCCTCCACCCTGGGCTCGCTCATCAGCTTTGTGCTGCCGGTGGCCATGTCCTCCATCAAATCGCCGGATATTCCCGCCATGATGCGGGGCATTGTGCTGGGCGTCGTTACTTTACCCGCCAGCGCCGTTGTCGGCGGCCTGATGCTGGGGCTGAACGCCGGGCAGCTTGTCCGCAACTGCGCTCCCATCCTGGCGGTTTGCGGCCTATTGTGCCTTTTTCTACTCAAAGCTCCCGCCGCCGCAACCCGCTTTCTTTCCAGTTTGGGCAGCCTGATGCGCTGGCTGTGCTTTTCCCTGTTCGCCCTGGTGGCGGCCGGACTCTTTGTGCCAAAATGGCAAATCGCCGACCCAGCTTTGGTCAACGAAGCCTTTGTGATGACGGGCAAAATCACTATTGTGATCTGCGGCGCCATGGTTTTATCCCATATCGCTCTCACCCGCTTCAGCCCGCCTATGCACTGGCTGGCCCGGAAACTGCGGGTCAACGAACCTGCTGTGGTGGGCCTGTTGCTCAGCCTAGCCACCAGCGTCTCCATGCTGCCCTTATTTGATCGCATGGACGCTCGGGGCAAAGCTGTCAACGCCGCCTTTTCCGTCAGCGGCGCCTTTGTGCTGGGGGGCCAGATGGCCTTTGTAGCCGGCCTGGAGCCCTCCTCTATCGTGGCCGCCTATATGATCGCCAAGCTGGTCGGCGGCTTGGCCGCCGTCGTCGCCGCCGTCCTGACCACGCCGGCAGAGCCAGAAAGCTAAAGCAGGCTCGATATTGCCATCACAAGAGCGCTCTCAAAAGGGGCGCTCTTGTTTCTTGAGGCTTCTGGGATTTCGATGGGTTTGCTGTTCTCCTATCCCATCAATCGGCGAAAGATTCTGCTCTCTCAGACGCGGTCCGTTTGGATATTCTATTTTGCGGCGTTGATTCTAACCAAACTTTTGATGGCTGCATCGTCGCCTCGCGTCGACCTGGTACGCCGGCGGAGGCCGGCGCATAGAATGAGGAGAGAATGTCAAACGGGAGGAATGTTATGCCGCGCATTTACTTAAGCCCCTCGACTCAGGAAAGCAATTTGTATGTCAGCGGGGGCTCGGAAGAATATTACATGAATTTACTGGCCGACGAGCTGATCCCCTATCTGCGGGCCAATACCATTGCCTACACCCGCAATACGCCCCAAATGACGGCGGTAAGCTCGGTGCGTCAAGCCAACCAAGGGGATTATGATTTTTATTTGGCCCTACACTCCAACGCCGCCGGCCCCGCCAACGTGGGCAAAGTCCGAGGGACGCTGGTCTTTTATTACCCCAGCAGCCGGCAGGGCAAGCGCGCGGCGGATATTTTTGCCGCCAACCTGCGCCAGATTTATCCTCTGCCCAACAACGTGCGCACGACGCCTACGACAACCCTTTATGAGGTAGCCCGTTCCCGAGCGCCGGCGGTCTTGATTGAATTGGCCTACCACGACAACCCTCAGGACGCCGCTTGGATCGTCGGCAATTTGCCCGCTATCGCCTCCAATTTGGCGGTGTCTTTGACCCAGTTTTTCGGCTTGCCCTTCATTTCCCCCTCTCCTCAATGGTGGGGCGCCGCCGATATCTCCTGGGGCACGCTGAACATCCGCGCCAAGCCGGATATCAGCGCCCCTATCGTGGCTCGGGCCTATGCTGGCGACAAAATGCTGATCTTAGGCGCTTGGGAGGATTGGTATAGCGTGGATTTTGATGGCGTTCTGGGCTATGTCAGCGCTCAATACATTCGCTGATCCTTGTTTCGCCTGGGCCCGGCGGTCGTCTTTGCGGCCAGCCGGGCTTCTTTTTTGTGCAAATTGCATAATTTTCTTTGGCTATTCTGCTGTTTTTCATTTATTTTTCTTTTTTCTCTTGACGCTTTCGCGCATTCGTGTATAATAGAGATAAGAAGAACGACATAGCAAAAAATTTTTAACAGAAAGGCGTGAGACCCATGGTCGAGCAGCAATTCGGCGGCCGGCCCTTGGTTCCGGCAGTTTGACATTCGATCACGATAGCTGGCCCGGTTAGGGCGAAAACGGGGGTTTCCACAAGCGTCTGAGCGGCGAGCGGCAAAGGTTGGTTCTTTGCAAAGCCAGCGCTTTTTCAGCAGCGGAAAGACCGATCTTGGCAGAGAAACGTATCTGGAATGTGAAACGGCAGGGACCGAGGAATCGGAGCCAACGTTTTTTCCTTCGCATTTGGATTTTCCCCTTTGTTGACGGCGCGACGGTAGCAGCCGACGCAGGAAAGGCGTTGATATGGGATGTGGCGACATCGCTTTTGTTCTTCTTTTTATATAGATTTGGTCGAGCAGAAAGGAAGACGACAGAAATGATTCACAATCGATAAGACCGCTTACCCGGCAGCATGAGCACGGTAAGCGGTCTTTTTTTTGCGTTTCCCATTTCATTGGACTCAAGTTGACCCCCGTCGGCGGGATTTTGCTGGACATTTGCCTTGCGGGGCGATACAATACTGGCAGGACCGCAAAGAAAGGCAGGACCGCCCTATGAATCAAAAGGATTTCGACCAATTCTTCTCCATCCTCAAACCCATTGTGGACAGCGGCCGAAGCGACGATTTTTTCAAGCGCCATCCTCTGGAAGAACTGGATTTGAGCCAGGACCAGGCTGTTCGGCTGCTGAAATACCTGAACGCCCACAAGCTGGCTTCTCTGTGCGCCAAATGCTTCGGTTTTCCCATGGATTACACCCCGGAAAGCCTGCTCTACCTGGATGTGGCCGTCTCCAGCCTGTGCGCTTTGGACCTGGACGACACCCAGCTCACCCGGCTTCTCTATCGGGAGCCCGATATGCCTCGAGATTGGGCAGACCCCGCCCTCCAGCTGCTGTTGGCTTATACCATCAAAACCCGCCGGCAAACGCGAAAAACAGACAGGGAGGATTTGGACCCGGCTCAGCTGTTTTCCCAGACAGACGACAGCGTGATTGCGGAGCTGATAGCGGATATCAACGCCTATCTCTGCGAAACCTTTCTCAACTGCTATGGCGGCGGCTGGGTCTGCGACGCAGTGAAGGACGGCCATGTGGACGCTCTGGGCGTTCAGGCCAAAAACGGCGATTATCTCTCTTTCATAGACGCCGTCTACCGCCGCTTCTATGAAGACCCAACCCCTTTGGCTTATCTCTTTTGCGCCGTCTGCGGCCTGGATTACGCCGCTCTGCCCGCCATGCTCAGCGGCGACGCTGGCCCCGCAGAATCCAACGACGTTTCGGAAACCTTTTGACAGATGGAAGCATTGGACCTTGTCCTGCCCCTCTTTACGAAAAAAGCCCATCAACAATTTAGTTTTACGTTGATAAGGAAGTATTTACAACAACTTATTATTAACGCTGACAAACAGGGTGCAAGCAAGAGCAGAGAACACATCACTTTCATTAGTGGTCGGTTCTCTGCTTTTCTGTTACGCAATAGAACGCTGTTTTTGAGGGTAGGAGTATAAAATCCCTTATCCTTGTCCTTATCGCCGCTGTAATGCGCTTAAATCAAGCGAGAAACGCCCTCTATCGTGTAACAAACATTCCAT
>CAJTUM010000027.1 GCA_910579575.1 uncultured Eubacteriales bacterium
TGGTCGCCGCCGCCCCGGCGCCCGTCCCCGCCGCGGCTCCTGCCCCGGCTCCCGCCGCCGCTCCGGCTCCTGTGGCCGCGGCCGCCGGCGCCAGGGTGGACGCTCCCATGCCTGGCAGCGTCATCGACGTAAAAGTGGCCCAGGGCGCCGCCGTCAAGGAAGGGGACGTGGTGATTATCCTGGAGGCCATGAAGATGGAAAACGAAATCACCGCCCCCAAGAGCGGAACCGTCGCCCAAATCGCCGTAGACAAAGGCAAACAGGTGAACACCGGCGATCTCCTCTTTGTGATTTCCTGAGGAGGCCCTTATGAATATCGCTGAAACATTAAAGGGTCTGGTCATGGATTCCGGCCTAATGGCCATCACCTGGCAGCAGGCCGTGATGATCGCAGTGGCCTGCGCGCTGATTTACTTGGCCATTGTCAAAAAATTTGAGCCCATGCTGTTGCTGACCATCGCCTTTGGTATGTTGCTGGTCAACCTGCCTCTGGGCGGGCTGATGTCCCCGGCGCCCGACGGCGAACCCTGGACAAAAGCCGGCTTGCTGTATCTCTTCAGCCAAGGCGTCAAAAGCAGCATCTTCCCCTGCCTGATCTTCATGGGCGTCGGCGCCATGACGGACTTTGGCCCCATGCTGGCTAACCCCATCAGCCTGCTGCTTGGCGCCGCGGCCCAGCTGGGCATTTATGTGGCCTTCGTGCTGGCCATCGTCATGGGCCATACCATCCCTGGCATTGATTTTACCCCCCAACAGGCGGCGGCCATCGCCATCATCGGCGGCGCCGACGGGCCCACGGCCATTTTCTTGGCCACCAAGCTGGCCTCCGAGCTGCTGGCGCCCATCGCTGTGGCGGCCTATTCTTACATGGCGCTGATTCCTTTGATCCAGCCCCCCATCATGCGGCTGCTGACCACCGAGGAAGAGCGCAAGATTGAAATGAAGCAGCTGCGCAAAGTCTCTCAAACAGAGAAGATCATCTTCCCCATCGCCGTCACCATTGTGGTGGTGCTGATGCTGCCCTCTGTGGCGCCGCTGCTGGGTATGCTGATGCTGGGCAACCTGTTCCGGGAAAGCGGCGTCGTGCCTCGGTTGAGCGACACCGCCCAAAACGCGCTGATTAACATCGTCACCATCCTGCTGGGCGTTTCTGTTGGCGCCAGCGCCGACGGCACGATTTTCCTCAAGCCCCAGACTCTGATGATTATCGCCCTGGGCCTGACGGCTTTCGCCTTCTCCACCGCCGGCGGCCTGCTGCTGGGCAAGCTGATGTGCAAGCTGACCCACGGCAAAATCAACCCCCTTATCGGCGCGGCCGGCGTTTCCGCCGTGCCCATGGCCGCTCGGGTGGCCAATGTGGAGGGCCAGAAATACAACAAATCCAATTACCTGCTGATGTTCGCCATGGGCCCCAACGTGGCCGGCGTCATCGGCAGCGCTGTGGCCGCCGGCTTCTTGCTGAAAATGTTCGGCTAAGCCGGGCCGACCTTAAACGCGAAAGATTCACGTCGCCCAGCGCGGCCGTCGAATCTCCCTGACACAAAGGCGGAAAGCAAGTTGCTTTCCGCCTTTTTTGTAATGTTGCTAACAACCATTCAACAAGCGGATGATTGCGCAGAATGGAACAGCGGAATTTCTCCTCTCTGCCTAGGCCTTGAGCAGAATCCTCCGCCAACCCACGCCGACCCTCCCCCTTTCCCAAAGGGACTTGCAATAGCCGCAGCCTCGTCCGTAAGCAAACGCCCTTCTCTCGTCTCCGACCTTTCATGAAATTTCCGATAAGCTCTATCCTTTTGATTGATTTGTGCTATAATTGGAGGGACGTCGTTTCGGCGACCAACCCCGAAGGAGGATTTTTGTCTTATGATGAAGCGCAGAAGCTATGAAATGGATATGTGCCGGGGGCCGCTGCTGGGCAAGCTGCTCCTGTTCGCTTTCCCGTTGATGCTCTCCGGTATTTTGCAGCTGCTGTTTAACGCGGCGGATATTGTGGTTGTGGGCCGTTTCGCCGGCAGCCAGGCTCTGGCCGCCGTGGGCTCCACCGGCGCTGTGAGCAATTTGATCGTCAACGCCTTTATCGGCCTTTCCGTCGGCGCCAATGTGCTGGTGGCCCGCAGCGTGGGCGCCGGCCAGCGAGAAGAAGCCAGCCAGGCGGTGCACACCTCCATTTTGCTCAGCCTGGTCTGCGGCTCGGCGCTGGTGGTCGTGGGCGTGGCTTTGGCCCGCCCTCTGCTGGAGATGATGGGCACGCCGGCGGATGTGATCGAAATGTCCACCGTTTATATGCGCATTTATTTTTGCGGTATGCCAGTGATTATGCTATATAATTTCGGCGCAGCTATCCTGCGCTCGGTGGGCGACACCAAGCGGCCCCTGTATTTCTTAATTGTAGCCGGCGTGGTCAACGTGCTGCTCAACCTGTTTTTCGTCATCGTTTTAGGCATGGATGTGGACGGCGTGGCTCTGGCCACCGTGCTTTCGCAGGCGGTTTCCGCCGGGTTGATTGTGCTGTGTCTTGTCCGAATGGAGGGCCCCTGCCGGCTCAACCTGAAGGATCTGCGCATTTATAAGGACAAAATGATCCAAATAGCCCGGGTGGGCCTGCCCGCCGGTCTCCAGGGCTGCGTCTTTTCCCTATCCAACGTGCTGATTCAATCCTCGGTCAATTCTTTCGGCTCAGTGGCCATGGCAGGCAACACCTCGGCCAGCAACATCGAAGGCTTTGTTTACACCGGCATGAACGCCATCTATCAGACGGCCTTGAGCTTCACCAGCCAAAACCTGGGCGCCGGACAGTATAAGCGGATCGGCAAGGTGATGCGCCTGTGCCTGACCCTGGTTTGCGCCGTGGGCCTTTCCATGGGCCTGGCGGCCTATCTGTTCCGCCAGCCGCTGCTGAGCATTTATTCCAGCGACCCGGCGGTGATTCAATACGGCGGTATGCGGATGATGTTTATCTGCACGCTGTATTTCCTCTGCGGCGTCATGGACGTGATGGCCGGCATGATGCGAGGCATGGGCTATTCTCTCATGCCGATGATCGTTTCTCTCACCGGCGCCTGCGGCCTGCGAGTGCTATGGATTTTCACCATTTTCGCCGCCTACCGCACGCTGCCCTCGCTGTATATCTCCTATCCCATCTCCTGGGCTGTCACGGCCTTGGCCCACGTGGGCTGCTATTGGTATGTCCGCCGCAAAATGCCCAAGGAAGACGCCCCTTTGGCCCCGGCTTAAAAACCTTCCCGGGCTGCAAAGCGCAGATTTCCGCTTGCAGCCCGGGAAAAAATTTGATATACTATCTCCAGGCCCTTCAAAAGGCCCCTATGCGCCTGTAGCTCAGTTGGATAGAGCGACCGCCTCCTAAGCGGTAGGTCGGAGGTTCGAATCCCCTCAGGCGCGCCACGGGAAACTCGGCAATCATGCGGGTTTCCCGTTTTTATTCCTTTCCCTGTAATAAATTAGTATCTACTCCCATAAATAAATTTTCTCGTCCCTTAGGGATTATTTTTCTATTGTCCCCTTATGTCTGTCTTCTCCTACATAGGGGAGACTTTTGTCCTGTCCGCTCATGTTGAATCTATTCATAAGTTCAACAGGGGATTTTTACAATTTAATGCAAAAATCACATTTATCCACTATAGAAAAATCGTGAGATATCATAATAATAATTTTCTCATTTTTATCTTATACAAATAATTTATAAATTCTTTTTGACTTTTGTAATCCATAGCAGATGTCGGTTCATCCAAAATCAACACATCTGGATCTTTTAATAAAGATCGCATGATGGCAATTTTCTGCTTTTCTCCACCTGATAGGTTATCGGTCGTTGTGTTGACTTGCGAATCTAACCCCTGAGGTAGCTGAGAAAAGAAGTCTTGCAGCTCTAAAATAGCAGAGAGTTCTTCTATATTGTCCCTGGAAATATGCATCTGTTCGTCCAGAGTCAAATTATAGGCTAGGGAAGCTGCAAGCAAAGAAGGTTCCTGCTCTGCTATGCCCATTTGATTTCTTAAAACAAGGGGCAGGTTTAATTGCTGCAACGGAATGTGGTTATAAAAAATTTCGCCCTCAAACTCACCTGTGTAGATTCCCATCAACAGATTTATCAAAGTAGATTTGCCACTACCATTATATCCAACAATGGCATATAAATTTCCCTTTATAAACTCTAAGTTGTACCGGGTAAAAATTTGTTTCCCTTCATAACCAAAGGATAGATCAGAAACTGTAATTGTAGAGATTTTCTCGATTGTCTTATCTCCCCACACCTGCTCTGGAAGCTCTTGTAATTCTTTGATACGGCTATACGCAGCACGGCTTTCTTGCACTGTTTTTCCTAACCCAAAGAAATACCGTACCGCGGATAGCAGCATCGAAAAATAAGTTGACACGACCGTAAATTGTCCGATGGTTAAATCATCTTGAATCACAGCATATCCGCCAATAAAGAAAAGACCTATTTGCATAAGTGTGGCAATCATACCATCCAAGCTCGTAAAAAGATAAGAGATTTTCTGGCGTCGCAGCGCTGCGGATAATAAATGATCAAAACTGCTTTGCAATCGGTTGATAAAAGTTTCCGCGATAGCTTGCAGCTTGATAAATTTGGCCATTTTTAGTTGCTCATTTAATCTGGAGAAAAAAGCCGACTGCGCCTCTTGAAATTTCAGATTGACCCCATAAAGGGGCTGCCTCGTTAAACGATATGAGATAAAGTAAAGTAAAACCATACCAGCTACGGCCCATGATATGGAGGCATTATACTGATAGAGAATCATCAGCGGGAACAGCAATGTCAATAAATTGATAATGACATTTTGAACAACGCCAATACAGAAAATAACCAGATTATTTGTATCATTGTTGATCCGTTGAGATAGATATGCTGCATCTTTTGTTTTTAGATACCGCAAACTGACACGCTGCATATGCTGAATCATATCCCGATTAAAGGAATACCCCATATTCATTTGTAGTTTTGTATATAGTCTTCCGCTAAAGTATCCAGATATTATTTGCAACAAATTAATAATTATAAATAATGTACAATAATATGTGATATGCCGAAAACTACTATATGAAGCTAGCATATCGATAAAATTTCCTGTTGTTATAGGCAACAACAAAGAAAAGAGGCTGGAAAAAAATGCAAAGCACAACATATAGATAGAGAAATAGTACATTTTCACTCAGATATTTTTTGCAAAAGTGAAAAATTTCAAGCATATCCTTTATCTCCTAATTTCCCGTAAACAGACCGCCAAAGCATCCTCGCTGCCAGCATCGATATTGGGAGTAGTACCCATCAGTTCTTGACAAGAACCATCTGAATTAATAGAATAAAATGGAGTATATTGAGCTATCATACCACTATTAGGAAGTAAAAGTGGTATTTTAGGCGGGCTCATGGCCAAAATTCCATTTCCTTTAGTTTTTTCTCCCACTATAGTAGCTAAACCGCTGGATTGTGCAAATGCAACAAAAGCTTCCGCCGCAGAATAGACAGAACTATCAGTTAAAATCCACAGCTTCCCTTGGAAAATAGAATCAGCTTCGGGCTCTGCCCGTAAGCGCATAATAGGTAACAAAGCAAAACTATCGCAATTATTTAAATCGTTCCAATTTAGGTTTTCCGTTGCAATAATAGAACAGGAATGCAGTTGCTCAATGGGCTTAGAGGCGGGATCTAATCGATTTTGACAAGCTTCTTCTCCCCAAATTTGCCGATTGTAAGGAGTGTTTGGATAGGCGACTAAGCAATATTGAACTAAATCTTTGCCTTGAAATAGTGGAGATAGCCCTTTCAGCCAAATATCGGTATCGCCCCCAACATTACCTCGCAAATCTAAAATCAAATGAGGAGCATTGATCGCTTTTAGGCAAAGTTGCTTTAACTGGCTAATTATTTGTTGTTTATCGCCGCTGAAACTAGGGATTTTTATCACAGGAATTTCTTGTTGAAAGGAAAGAGAGGGTTCTGTAGCAATTGGAATTTCTGTTTTTACAGAATGATTATCTTTAATTTGATTAGTTTGATTTTGCCAGATATCTTTGTACATTGGAAGCTGTATTTGCCAATTATAAAATGCTTGCGCTTTTTCATCAGAATAAATTTCCCATAATTCAGGTGAATTTTCATCATTATGCTGTTCCATGCGCAAGAAATAGGAATGTGGACCTACACTACTAATCACGCCAATATGACCAATATCATGAAATCCATGGGAGACATAATTCATTACGGCACAAAAACCCTCTGCATCTCCGTCGGACAGCTCCAATATTTTTTGACGCCCGAACTCTTTCAACTGGTCGCTATCCATAGAAGCTCCACGCACTTGCCCTACCAACGGAAGCAACGGGCAATTCTCTTCCAACATATCCCAAAAATAATCGTAATCTTCTAGCATTTGTACTTGGGTAAAGCCGGCGGGGTCGAAGGGAACCACATCTTCATCCCAGCTGGGCTCTGACTTGGATTCCGGCTGGTCGGAAGATTGGGTGGGCGGTTGCTCCAGCTGTTCCGGCGCGGGAGATTCTTCCCGATTGCAACCGAGAGTCAGCAGGCATAGAGTGAGCAAAGCGGTAAACATTGCGGATTTTTTCATAGCGTTTCCCTCTCCAAATATTATCTATCCCCTTATTCTGTTGAACAAGGGGATAGATAAACTCATATGAATAACGTCGCACATTCACATTTCATAGTCCTTCTAAAATTATACGTTAGACGTTTCTTGTACGATAGGCGCCGCAAGAGTACCCAGAACACGGATCCCAATCCGGCCAATAATCCCAACACTGCTCATAAGGGTCACAGAAATAGCAAATTTTTATAACACTATCCCCCGCTTTGGGAGCTATCAGATCTTTCTTTGTGTGTTTAATAGTAACGCCATAAAGTAAATTTGTCAAGAAAATATTTCAAAAAACTCGTTTTTCTACATTTCCATCTTCAAAGAAAAATGCACTGGCAGCGCTGAGCTTTTTGAATTGGTGAGACAACGAATATGGATCGGAAAACATGATGGAGAAAGTACCCCGGCAAATGCAGAAAGCATCAACGTTAAAAACGAGGAGGCAGACGATTCCACGCAGCCGATGGAAACGGCGGCGCCGATCAGGTTTTCCTGCTCGGCCAAATCCCGCCGCGTTTTGTCCAGCAACGTAACCAGCTCGGCGGCCCGCTGCTGAAAAAGCATTCCGGCGTCGGTAAGAGAAACCTGCCGGCTGCCGCGGACAAAAAGCGCGACTCCCAACTCCTCCTCCAAATCTTTGAGCTGCCGGCTGAGCGTAGGCTGGGTCATGTGCAAGACGTCGGCAGCATGGGTGATATTCCCCTCTTTGGCAACGGTCAAAAAATAATTCAAAACGCGCAAATCCAAGACGATTTCGCCTGCCTTTCGGTTGTTTGATACATTCAGTATAAGAAAGGAGCCGTCAATCGTCAAGGCGAATAAAGCCGCCGTCGCTTTGCTTCTATGCTAAAATACGCCATGGCAGGCCATACGGCCGGCAATGGAGCGCACCAAGAAACTTTTTTGCATCCAGGCGAAAAGGCTTGACAAATCATCCAAATGTGAGTATACTGGCATAGAGTTAGTTCACGCTAACTATTCTTTTTTCTCAAAGGTTAGACATAACTAACCAATTCGCGTCAGCCAGGTACCCGCGGTATCCCCGGCAGGCGGCGGACAAATCAAACGAAAGAGGTATAGAAATGAAAAAGATATCCCTATTGGCGTTAACGCTGATTCTGGCGCTGGTTTTGGCGGCTTGCAGCGCGTCTCCTGCGCCTGAGGAACCCTCCGAAGGCCCGGCCGAAAATGAGCCTTCCTCCTCTGGCGAAGGGCAGGAGCTGGTCTTTGGCTCCGCTACCCTGACCTATGCCGAATTTTTCTCTGGCGACGTTTCCAGCACGGAAAGCTTCGACGCAGTGACCTCCGCCACCACTTCCAAATATGAGATCATGCCCAATATGGCTACCGATTTCGTAGACGAAACCGCCAACGCCGACGGCTACCACATCACCGGCGTGAAACATGTAACCGTCGCCGTCCCTGCCGAGGATGTGGAAGCCTATCAGGCTGCCAACGATACCTTCGTCATCCTTGAGGGCGAAGCGCCGGCTCAATACAAAACCGTCTCCATGGAAAACGGCCGCCCTGTTTATTCCGCCACTCGGTTCAACGTCGCCGACACGGTTTCCGACGCAACGGCCGAGCTGGTTACCGGCAGCACATGGGGCGACTATCAAATCAACGTAACAGACGGCGAAACGATTCACCTGCGCAATACCCGCGAAGACGAAGGGTTTGACATCGGGGCCGACATCCAGGGCATTATTCTGGAAACCGACAGCGGCCTGAAGGTGGGCATGGAGCATCTGCAAAGCATCTGGGTGCAGCCCTATGAAGTCTCCTTCAACGTATCCAAGGACAACACCCACAATACGCATATTACCGGTTTTGACAACCTGCCTGAGCTGGACAAATTGGTAGGCGAAACGGTGACCAAGATCACCTATATCATGCCGGACGCCGCCTATGTTTACGAATTTGAGGGCATCTACATCAAGCCGCTTTATGAAAACAGCGTTTCCGCTTCGGTCTCTGAAGGCTATGACGCGCTGACTCTTTCCATAGACGATTTCAGCGATTTTGAAAACGGAAAACTCACCGTTTCCTATACCCTGGGCAGCGGCCGGAGCCGGGAAGTCGTTTCTCTGCTGGAAACCGATCTTGCCAATGGCGCGGCCGATTACACGCTGGATGTTTCCGCCATCGCCGGTCTGGACGCAGGCGGCGTTTACAGCGCGATCCTTTCTTCCGACACCTATGCGGACGTGACGGTGGGGCTGCCCGTCTCCTCTGGGCAAAAGGCCGCTCTTGAGGCTTTGCTGGCGACAGCCAATGAAAAGCTGGCGGCAGAACCGGAAAACGCCACGCTCCAAGAGCATATTGGAGAGGCCGAAGAGCTGCTGGCCGACGCGAACGCCACGTCTTTGGAGGCCGGTTCCCTGATTAGCGAGCTGACCCAGCTGACCAGCGACGGGGAAGACGGCTCCAGCAAACATTAATCAAACCGAGCTTTTTGCCGCTATCGGCAAAGCTCTTGCGGGGGCTATGCTGTCAATCGATTTTGCGCTTTGCCGCGTCGAAAATCGCCCCCTGTTTTCCAAAGAGTTTTTTGGAGATTTAAAGGCGTCTCAACGATCAGTCGCCGCCGCGGAACCAATTGCCCGCGGCGGCGATTTTTGGAGGGTCCATTATGGTATTTTTAATTTCACTGGGAATCGCAATTCTGTTCGTTGTTCTGTTCGACAAACCCCTGCGGAAACATCCGGCGCCCTTCTATGCAGGGTCCGCGATCATCGCGCTGGCAGCGACGGCCGTCTCCTGGAGCGGGGCGGCTCTGCCGGCAGGTTTTGCGGCGTATCTTTGGCCCGTGCTGGCCCGGGGCGGGCTGGCGGGGGCGCTGTTTGTCCTTGTTATGTTCGCAGGCGCCTTTCCCAACGGTTCGGCGCCCATCAAAAAACTCATGCCTATCCGAGGGCAGTTGTCCATCGTCGCGTCTATTTTGACCTTGGGTCACAACGCCGCTTATGGAAAAATTTATTTTGTCCGGCTGTTCGCCAACCCGGCAAGCCTGCCTTTCAACCAGCTGCTGGCGGCAATTTGCTCCGTGCTGATGCTGATCGTCATGCTGCCATTGTTCGTCACTTCTTTTTCATGTGTGCGGAAAACGATGCATCCGAAAAAATGGAAGCGTCTTCAACGAAGCGCCTATGTGTTTTATGGACTGCTTGCCTGCCATATTCTTCTTTTGACGGCGCCGGGCGCGCTTCGAGGGGATACGGCCTATCAGCTGACTGTATTCGTCTATGGCGCGGCGTTTTTGAGCTATCTGTTCTGCCGGACGAGCAAGGCTCTGTCAAAACAAAAAAACGCCGCTCAGCTGGCGCGGAAGCAGGTTGGAGCGGCGCTGTGCTGCGCGTTGGCCAGCGCGGGCGCGGCCTTCTGCATGGGGGCTGTGGGAGAGCCGGAAACCCCTCGCTCCTTGTCCGATCCTGGCGAAGCCCAGTCCCTTGAAGAATCCAACCTATTGCAGACAACCGAAAAAGGGGATTCCGAGGGCTATCAAGACGGCGTGTATACCGGCAGCGCTATGGGCATGAACGCCATGATTCAGGTGAGCGTAACCATTGAAAACGGAAAAATCGTAGACGTTTCCATTGATTCTTCCCGCGACGACGAGCCCTATTTCAGCGACGCGCTGACCGTCATAGACGACATTCTCGCCTCCAACAGTACCCAAGTGGATACCGTCAGCGGCGCGACCTATTCCTCCGGCGGCATTCTCGACGCGGTGGACGCAGCCCTGGAGCAGGCGGGCGGCTGAGGCAAAACAGCTTTCTTGCGCCACTGTATGCAGACAGGCGGAGCCGCGCCCCTTTGAAAGGACCCGCAGCCCCGCCTGATTCTCTATAAACGCAGATCTTGCTAAAAGACTTTATTCAAAACGAGCGAAAAACGCCGCATTGTACGCGGCGTTTTTGCTCGTTTGGTTTCAGTTTGTCTGAATAAATTCCACCCGGGTGATGAGACCCTCTTCATCCAAAGAGAATTTGGTCAGAACTTGAGATTGCTGTCCACCTCTAGAGATTGTGACCAAAACATTTTCATAGAGGCTGCCCTTTTCCACCAGTTCTATTTTTTTGATTTCAACGGTTTGGCCCATCAGCGCCGCAGACATTAAAAACTGGTTGGCCGGGCCCATAATAAAGGATTCCCAGCAGGCCGGAGCAAAGTATTCGCCCACATCCTCTTTCCAGTTTTCTTTTACTTGTTCCGACGCGGTTTCAATGCGGGCCTTGTCTTCTTCTGTCAGCACAACGCCCTCGCCCATGGGAGTAATCGCTTCCATGTTAAAGAGTCGGTCATTTGGGCAAACAAACGCCGCCTGAATCACCGCTGCCGGACCAGGGCTGACCTGTTCTCCTGAACCGGAAACCAAAAGCCAACCTCCTCCCGCCAGCGCCAAGGCTACCAAAACTGTTGCCGCAATGATCCATTGTTTCTTTTTCATTAGATTCTCCTGAGATTCTTCTGTTGCGCCCTTGTGGCTGCCAGGGAACATAGTCATGGCTTAACGGCCAAAGTTGAATCCTTGTACATAGGGATCGTTGAGGCTGGTAGCAGTGCCGAAGCTGGTTGTGTACATTTTCACAACGCCAGAGTTGACCTGATAACCAGGATTCCAAGTGGCATATTTACCCCAGGTTACGCCAACCATAAAGGGGTTATTTTGAGTGATCAAAACCAGGTTGCAGTTTCTGCACTGGCTGGCTGTGCCGGAAATCCGAAGATCAGTGCTGCCAGCGCTGCCATAGTAGGCCAGGCCGGTACCCTTACCGCTCATTTGGTGCTTGTCGCCATAGGGGCAAGAACCGATATATTGAGGGTCAATTCCCTCTTCATCGATACCAATACCGATTTCTGTCACGTTCAAGTCGGCGGCGTTTGCGCCGAAAACCATTGCCATCTGCATAGCTGCAATCAGTAACAACCCAACCAAAGCCTTCATCTTTCTTGTCATTATGTTTTGCTCCTTTCAATCAGTAACGTTTGATATAAGAATAGATTTATAAAAAATTAAAATATCAATCCCCCATATAAATTGAAATTTCTTATTTCACCGTGCGCTGTAAAATAAGATATCTTTATTATAATATGAAATTATAAAAAGTCAATAATAATTTTAAAAAAAATAATATATTTTTTAAAAAATAAAATCTCTGGTCAAATCAGCTCGATTGGATCTGATTTGACCAGAGATTTAAGAGCGGAAATCCTTAGCAGAGGGAGAGCTTAGCAATATTCCCACTCAGTCAGCCATTTTTTATAAGTAATAGACCATAAACGCTTCTGATATTTTCCATTATAAACCCGGAATTTCCATTCTGTTTCTTCTGCATGGGCTTCAATTCCGCCTTCATCATCAGACAAGAAAGCCGCATAAGCAGGTCCAGCTGTAACGCCAATCAGACAGCTGGAGAGCATAGTCGAAAGGATCAAATTGCGTCCCCATTTTTGCAGCGTATATTTTTTCATGACAATTTACCCCATTTCCAAATTTTTTCTGATATGATCGGAGCAGAAGCAAACGGTTCCTGCGAAATATCTTGAATCGTTCCAGTAGAAATATTATTCACGAATACTTCGTATAAACCGTCGTTTCTTTCCACTAAAATCATGTTATTTTGAAGGTCTTCAGAGCCCAATATAACATATCCGTCCTCCATTTCGGGGGCTGGATAGCGGGGCTGAAATACAAAGGCATAAGAAAGCGCGAATATCGCAGCCAGGGCGACACAGATCAGGGCGGCGACGATACGGTCCCGCAGCGGCCGGTTTTTTTGCAGAGCCAGCCCCACCTCAATACGCTGTTGGAGCAGCGATCTGGCGTCGCATCCAAAACCTTTCAGCGCCAAGGCGGCAAAGCTGAAAACCGCTTTCTTCTGCTCGATTGCCTGGCGGCACAGTTTTAAAATGGCGGAAAAATATTCGCAATGCCGTTCTGGGGGCAGCTTTTTCAGCGTCCTGTAATCGCAGAGCAATTCCAACGTCTGATCCATTTCTTTTTGTACCAAAATCGCCATGGGATTCCACCAAAAAAGCAGCCGGACCAGATGAATCAAGGTTTTTTTCCATTGATCCCGGTTTAAAAAATGCTGGTATTCATGGCGGAGAATCAGCTCCAGCATCTCGACGTCATAGTCAAAGGCCGGCAAAACCACAGTGGGTTTGAAAAAGCCCGCAACATAGGGAACCGTCGCCGTTTCTGTGACGACGATATCCAGCTCTTTTTCCGCCGCCTTTTGAACGGCCTGCTCCAGCTGAGGGGAGCAGGCCCGAGGCAGGCGTTTCAGCCCTTTCATATCCTGGGCCAAGCGAAGCCAGAACCGAACAATCCCAATCGCCGCCCCAGCCAGCCAGACGCAAAGCAGCCATTGGCCCACGGAAAGGAAAAGAAAAGGGGCCGTCCAGAATCGTTGCGCCTGCACAAGCACCCAATCGGAGTCCAGCACCTGCGTAAAGGGAAGCTCAAAGGCAAAAAACACTCGTATCAGCAATAAAATGCCGAGAAACAGCACGGGGATCAATCCATAACGCAAAGGAAGATTACGCCGCCTGACTGCTGCCAAAACTCCCCCCAGCAAGCTGAACCAAAATACTGCCATTAGAAGAGAATATCCTGTAGGCATAGCGGTCAGCTCTTGTTCCGGCGCAGAATCTCTTCTAACTTGTCAAGGTCTTCGTTGGTGAGGTTGTTATCTTCTATCAAAGCGCTGAAAATAGTGGAAACTGTTTCGCCAGGCCTTCGTTGATAGCTGACCATCTGCTTGATTTGCGTGGCCATGCCTTCTCCCTCTGCAAAAGCGGGGGCAAACGTGCGGCCATAGTGGGAACCTGTCTTGGAAAAGCCGTCTACGACAATCGCTTGCTTATCCAGCAGGCTGTTGAGCAGGATATGAATGGAGCTGGGCTTCCATGATTTCTCTGTGGAAAGCTCCAAAATTTCTGCCCGGGAAAGGGGGCGTCCCTCCGCCCAGAGAACATCCATGATCTCTTGTTCGCTTTTTGAAAGCTTCGGAATCTTCATCTGCTATTCGTCTCCTTTCTAACTGATATTTTATCATATTATTTTGTTTTGTCAATAGTTTTATAGTGTTATCTTGGTATTACTGTATAAAAATTGAATAATATATTTAGGATCTGCCAATCTCCTGCAAACAGACTCCAGAATGTCTTCTTGGCCGACTTCCGGCAAACAATCAAAAAGAATTTTTGGGAAATTCGGCGAAATCCATAAAAAAAAGCGCTCAGTTTTGTAAAAATCCCACAAAACCGAGCGCTCGAATACTGGAATTTACATCAATCGAACAGCAGGACAGGGCCTTACCGAAAGTCGGGCGGCGCAAGCGCGCCGAAAAGGAAATCCCCAGAAAACCCAAAGATTTCGATTCCAACGCATCCAACGCAAAAAAGTCCCCGCAGAATCTTCGATTCTGCGGGGAATGGTGCCGCTGACCGGGATCGAACCGGTATGGTGTTGCCACCGAGGGATTTTAAGTCCCTTGCGTCTGCCTGTTTCGCCACAGCGGCTTGCTGCCTGTGGAACAAAGTATACCACGTTCCGCCAGGCGGCGTCAAGAATTTATAGCGGGAGAAACATAATTCCAGCGGGATTTTTGCCTCAGCTTCTATCCCGGCTTTTGAAGATCATGGCGCCGATGAAGGAGAAAACCACCGCCGCCGCGATGCCTCCCGCCGTGGCGGTAAGGCCACCGGTGAAAACCCCCAAAAAGCCCTGCTGGGCTACCGCTTCCTTCACGCCTTCCGCCATGGCGTAGCCAAAGCCCAGCAAGGGCACAGTGGCTCCGGCTCCTCCCCACTGGACGATGGGCTCATACAGCCCCAGGCCGGTGAGAATGACCCCCAGGGTCACATAACTGACCAAAATCCGCCCAGGGGTCAGCTTGGTCCGGTCGATCAGCGCTTGGCTGATGGCGCAAATGATACCAGCTGTGATAAAAGCGCGTATATATTCCATTAGTTATCAGCCTCCAGACAGACGAGATGGCAGATGCCCGGAATACTCTGACCCTGGTTGGCGGAGGTGGGGCTGAGCAAAGCGCCTGTGCCGCAAAACAGCGCCTTTTTGAGCACCTTTTGTTCCAGCGCTTTCAGCAGATAAGAGCAAAGCACCGCCGCCGAACAGCCGCAGCCCGAGCCGCCGGCATGGACGTCCTGATCGCCGTGGTAGAGCATGAGGCCGCAGTCGTCGTATACGGGTTTGATATCCACGTTGTCTCGTTGAAACAGGTCTATTACAATCTGATGGCCCACCCGACCCAGGTCGCCGGTGACAATCAGGTCGTAATCGGTCGGGCAGGTTTTGGTGTCCTGGAAAAACCGGCTCAGGGTTTGATATGCCGAAAGGGCCATAGCCGCCCCCATATTGGCTTGAGCGGTGACGCCTGGGTCCGCAATGCGTCCTGGCGTAGCCCGCGTCACCTTCACCCCTTTGCCTCCCTTTTGCAGAATGACCGCTCCGGAGGCGGTGGCCGTCCATTGGGCGGTTTGAGGCCGCTGGCCGCCGTATTCCAGGGGATACCGATACTGCCGCTCAGCGGAACAGAAATGGGAGGAGGTGATGGCGCAGGCCGTAGGCTCAAACGCGCCGTCCACCAGGCAGGCGGCCAGCAGCAGCCCCTCCGCCATAGTGGAGCAGGCGCCGTACAGGCCAAAAAAGGGCACGTTGCTGGGCCGCAGAGCGAAAGTCGTGCTGATGCACTGGTTGAGCAGATCGCCGCCCAAAATGCAGCCCAGCTGGGCGGCGGTCAAGCTGCCCTTGGCCAAAACCCGTTCCAGGGCCATGGAGGTCATGCGGCTTTCCGCCTTTTCCCAGCTCTGCTCTCCGAAGGTATTGTCGTCGCTGATATAATCAAAATCCCGGCTGAGGGGGCCTTCCCCCTCTTTTTTGCCCACCACAGAGGCATAAGAAAGCACTCGAGGCGGGTCTTCAAAGCAATACGTGTTTCCGATTTTTTTCATGACGTTTTCTCCACAATCCGGCTGAATCCCGGGAGTCGGGTCAACCCATAATATAATAGATCAGGCCGTAGACCACAGAGGCTGTCAGGCCGCAGGCCAGTACGGGGCCGGCGATGGTGAACATTTTGACGCAGGTGCCCAGCACAAGGCCCTCTGTCTTATATTCCACAGCCGGCGCCGCGATGGAATTGGCAAAGCCGGTGATGGGCACAATGGTGCCCGCGCCGGCGAATTTGGCGATTTTAGGATAGATATTGAGATCGGTCAGCAGCACGCCGAAAAAGACCAACGTAATGGACAAACAGGAGCTGACCGCTTTGTCGTCCAGCCCCCGGCTGATGAAATAGTTTTTCAGCCCCTGCCCCAGCGTGCAGATGGCTCCGCCCACCAAAAAGGCCAACAGCATATCTTTGAGCAGCGGCGAGCGGGGCGAGGCTTTCTGATAAATTTTTTTGTATTCTTGGTTTGTGATATTCTCCATAAGGCAACCCTTTCCGCCGGCTGTCCCGGCATGGATTTTGCCCTTAGTATCCCGCCGCGCCGCAAAAATATTCCGCCCACATGGGCGAGCAAGATTTAACGCCGATTGTATCGCTCGATACAGAGGCGAGAACAGGTTGCGATAAAATAGAAACCAGCCAAAAACTCTTTTTGTCGGCAAAAATCCGCCAGACGCCGCCTCGTTTCTTTGGCCGCGTCGCATATTCACAGCAGCCAAGGGAAAAACAGAACAGGACGCAAAAAAAGAATCCCCTTCAGGGATTCTTTTTGCATTCCTATGGAGGGCCTTTTCAGGTTGCGCTTGCAAAGGCTCAAAGGGATTTCGGATAGGGCGTTTTCTGGATTGTTTGCGCCGCTTAGGCTTCATGACTGCCCTTGACAGGCGCGAGAGGCCAGAGCTGGGCGCAGAGTAAAGCCAGAAAAGCGGCCATAGACAGCAAATCCGCCGTGGAAAGATGGATATAGCCCTTGGTGAAAAAAGGAAGTAAATTGTCGCTGAGCAACACGGCGGTCAGCAAAAAAAGGCCCGTCAAGCAACAAAACAGCTGGAGCCGAGGCCGAGGCTTGCCGAAATGGACGGCGGCCGCGGCATAGAAGGCGAACATAACGGCAATATAGGCAAAAAGCTCGGCGGCAAAGCTGTAAATCAGCGGATTGGCGTTATTGGCCCGGTAAAAGGACAAAAGCTGAAAAGCGGAATAAAACACAGGCGCCAACGCCAGAGGACCGGCGACTTCCGATTTGTCCGCCGTTTTGAAGCCGGCAAAAACCGCGCCGCCGCAGGCCAAGGCCAAAACGGCTTGCGCTATGGTCATGGCGGAAGAGCCTTGGGCAGCCAGGGAAAAGAAGGCCGCGCCCCCCGCCAGGATAAACAACAGGCTGGCGGCGGCTATCAAAACCTTGCAGGGCAGGCTTTGGGCCAGCTCCAGGTTCTTTGTCTGCTTTTTGCCCCAAAGCAGGCTGTAAACCAGCGCCAGAGCCGCGACGGCGGCCATCGCAGCGTAGGAAGCGCCGATCCACCCGGGGGAAACGGGGATGCCAGTGCCCGGGTCCACCGCCCGCTGAACGGCGGTATAACGCAGGCCGGCGGCGGCTATCCCCCCTGCCAAAGGCAAAAGATAGGTCAATAGCTTTCTTTTGTTCATGAAAATGCTCCTTTTCCATAAGATATGTCCTCAGTTGGAGTGTGGAACTCCAAAATAAAATTTTTGATAACCATACTGGCCTGCGCCAGCCCCCTCCGGGACGGCGGAACGGCCTGCTCCAAGACGAGGCCGCAGCCTGCGCCAGCCCCCTCCGGGACGGCGGAACGGCCTGCGCCGACCTCCATCCAACCGCTTTATTGTAGCACATCCCGTTTCAAAAAAACAGGCATATCTTTGATCGGCGGGCGCATAAGGATAAACAGCCCTGAAAAAAGGAGGAAAGAACCCATGAAACGGTTGTTGACGGCGGCGATGATCGCGGCCCTATTGGCTTATGGCCTGCCCTTGCTGACCTTGGGCATGAGCGGAGAAAAGGACAAGCAGACGGAAGAGGAGGCCGAGCAAGGGCAGGAAGCCCAAGCGGTCCAGAGCGACCAGGCGACGCCGGTCTCCGCCCAGAGCTATGACGAAAAGACTCAAGTGACTGTGCTGGTTCATGGACAGGTGGAAACCATGCCCCTATCCCAGTATCTCCGAGGCGTGGTGGCCGCCGAGATGCCGGCCAGTTTCCCTCCCGAGGCGCTGAAAGCCCAAGCGGTGGCCGCCCGCACATATACCTTATATAAATTGCAGGCGTATCAACAAGGGGTGGATATTCCCGAAAGCCATATGGGCGCTCAGCTTTGCGACGATTTCAGCCATTGCAAGGCTTATGTGGATCTGGACCAAGTGGAACAAAGCCTTTGGGGAGAAGACGCGGCGGAATATCGCGCGGCCATCGACAGCGCTGTGGGCGACACTGACGGCATGGCGGTCACTTACCAGGGCGAACCCATCGCGGCGGTATTTCACGCCGCATCCTCCGGCCAGACGGAAGACGCTCTGGACGTCTGGGGCGCCAGCCACCCCTATCTGACCAGCGTAGAAAGCCCCGGCGAGCAGGATTGTCCCAAATATCAGGGACAGGTTTCCATCGCGCCCAGCCAATTTGCCGAAATATTTTTGGAGGCCCACCCCGAAGCGGATTTCAGCCAGCCGGCGGATACCTGGTTTCGAGATTCCAACCGCAGCCAGAGCGGCGGCGTTATCAATGTGTCGGTGGGCGGCGTGCGGGTCAGCGGTGCCGAGGTTCGGAGCCTGCTGGGCCTCAATTCCACCAATTTCACCCTCCAGGCGTCGGAAGAAGCCTTGGTCTTTTCTACTTTGGGTTACGGCCATGGGGTGGGTCTGAGCCAATATGGCGCCCGCGCTCTGGCTTTGGAGGGAAAAAGCTTCAGCGATATTCTAAAATGGTATTATCAGGGGACTGAAATCGCCATCAAGGGCTGAAACCGCCCTTAGAATCGTTTGAAAAACCCAGGCGTTGTCCGCCCCTTTCGCTGGTATAGACTGGCCTGACCATGGCAATACTACCAGCGGAGGTGCTAATGATATGCAGCAGAAAAATTCAGGATGGATGGACAAAGTATCCGACTTTGTCGCCGGAAAAGGGTTTTACATTGTCCTTGCCCTGTGTGCCGCGGCCATCGGGGTTTCGGGTTATGTATTGTTTTTCACGGGCGGCGACGAGGAATTTGTGGATGAGCCCTTGCAGATCAGCGGCGCGGTGAACGACGCCGTCCAGACGCCGGCCGTCCAACAAAACGAGCAGACGGAACAGCCTGCCCAACAGCAGGAGACGATGCCTAAGCCGGCGGACAACCCGTCCCGGTCCGACGAAACGTCTGAAAAGAAAAAAGAAACCGCCGCCGCGGCCAGCGCTCAAGCGCCGGTAGAGCAGGCGGAGCAGACCGCCGCGCCCAAGGCCGAAACGTTTATCAGCCCTGTGCAAAACGGCCAGGTGCTGCGGGAGTTTTCCGGCGACGAGCTGGTGAAGGATGAAACGATGGGCGATTGGCGCGTTCACAACGGCGTGGACATCGCCTGCGACGACGGCGGCAAGGTCTGCGCCATTGGCGACGGCACTGTGACTGATATCTTTTTTGACGAGCAGACCGGCTACTGCCTGACCATCGACCATGGAAACGGCCTGACCAGCACGCTGCGAGGCTTGATGAAAAACGCCACGGTCAAAGAGGGCGATTCGGTAAAAATGGGCGCCGTGGTGGGCGGCGGCGGCAGCACGATGGCGGTGGAAAGCAAAATGGCTCCTCATATCCACCTGGAGGTGGCCCAAGACGGGAAACTGATCGACCCCATGTCGATTTTGTCTTCCGCAAAGCAATAAATCAGTATTCGCCATAGCAAACAGGAGACGGCCTCGAGTCGTCTCCTATTTTTTGCATATGTTTCAATACAGCCGCCGCAATTTTATTTTCAAATCCCCATTTCCTTCTGCTCAGAAATGTGATACAATTTTATTAAAGCCTTACCAGGGGCGAAACGCGCCTGCCGGCGCGAAGCGATTTTTCGGCAAAAATTCCACCGCCCTGCGGCAATCTTATCGTTTTCCACAAAATGAGGAGCACGGACGCCTTGCAATACGCCCTGTCATCCTTCGCAGAAAGGAGTAATTTATGTCTGACCTGTATCGCTTCCGACCAACGGAAGAACCGCGCCTGAATGAAGAACAAGGGTCAAGCCGGTTTTCGGACGGATATGCGCTCGAGACCCAAGAAGAAGAGCGCGAGTCAGAGGAAACCCTTGTTCCGCTTGAGCCCGAGGCCGCCGGCGCGGCGGGGTTCCTCCGGGAAGAGGAACCAGAACCTATCGTGGGAAAAGGTCTGGCGGAGGGAGCCGCCGGCGAAGAAACCATCCCTCGAAACTATTACCGGGACAGCACTTATACCATTGTATCTCTGGTATCTTATCTACTTGGCGTGCCCAAACGGATTTTTGAAAACGAGCATGAACCGCCCAAAATGGAATTTTACAACAAATTAGAGTTGGATAAAAACGCCCGGATTGTTCGAAATCTGTGCATTCTGCGCACTGCAATCGAGCGAAATTTCGGCCAGATCAACGACCAGATGACCCACAATTATCGCAGCCTGGCGACTTTGACCGACCTGGTGCCCCAAGATTGCGTCATGCAGCTGGTAAACGACGGCATTCACATCATTAAATCGGGCAAGCAGAAGCTGAATCAATATATCATCGATATCAACCGCACTCTGTCCGACCGAATTAACAACTGTAAGGATCTGTTCCCCTTGTGGGTGGATTGGAAATATATCCGCGACATTTTTATCATGCCCAACGGGCTGACGGAATCCGGCATCCGAGCGGCGGCAGACCTCTATTATACCCATAAAAGCAATTATCCTTATCAGGTATATATGAATTGGCCCCCCTCCAACGAGGGGAATATTCTTTATAACGACAAAAAATTCGTCACCTTGCTCTACCGTTGGCATGACGACGAGTTTATCGATATCAGCAAGGTTTCCAACGTAGGCGTCCTGACTAGGGGCAATATCTACGATTTTTTGGACGACAGCATGAACGTGGTATTGGTAGTGGACTGCGAAAATTCCGATCCATACAAGCTGTGCGCTGTACTGAAGAATTTGGACGCGGACAACCTGGAGAAAATCCGCAAAATCATGCTGTACGACGACCCCCATACCGCTGTGGCCTGGCGGATTTTAGAGAACTTTACCTCCATTCCAGTGGAACATATCATGAACGAGCGGGTCAAGCAGAATAAATCTCTGGTGGATATCAGCCTTACAGCCGGGGTTTGCCGAGAATTTTATCAGAATCGCGTGGATTCCTTTGTGCTGCTTTCCAGCGATTCCGATTATTGGGGCTTGATTTCCGCCCTGCCGGCGGCCCAATTTTTGGTGATGGTGGAGCGAGAAAAATGCGGTCCTGATATCAAGACCGCGCTTTCCAACTCCGGCATTTTTTATTGTTTTATCGACGATTTTTATTCGGGCGACAGCGGCGATATCAAGCTGATGGCTTTGACCCAAGAGATTTACCGCTATCTGGACCAGCGGGTCCGCCTGAACGTCAACGATATGCTGGCCGACGCCTTCCGCGCCACCCGCATTGAAATGTCTGAGGCTGAGCGGCAGCAATTTTATCAAAAATACATCCGCCCCATGAACATCGTCATCCAACCCGACGGCCAGGTCAAATTCCAGCTCCAGGGCAAATAAAAACCTTAGGTCGCTCTCTGTAGGGAAAACGACACGAAAAATTACTGAATTACTGATTAAAAAAATTTGATACAAAATCGGCGTGACCATTGAGGTCACGCCGATTCTCAGTTCGTATATGAACGAACCACTATTCCGTTTTTGCCACCGTATGGTTTTTATAAGTATTCCAAGTGGGCTCATAATTGGGAACTGCCTGATCGCCCCACATATCCCATCCTTCACGCGATCCACGAGCAAATAATTCAATCCGATTAGGCAAACTGCAAGCCTCAATAATCGGAATGATCTCATCTGGCTTTCTGCTATGTTCGCGCTTTCGGGATCTGATTAGATTAATCTGCGAACGAGCTGGAGACAACGTCCGATTAGGCGCGCTGTTCTTTTTTATACCAAAAAGAAGGAGCTCAGTGACATTGCGAAAATAAAAACCCACGCCTCTCCCATCAGGCAAACCGTCTTTACGGACCTTTTCCCAAACAACATTCCCTTTATATTCAAATCCCCAAGCGTCCATCACAGCCAAACCTTCTGGAAGTAACGCATTGGGAATCCACAGGTATAAATGCGCCTTATTATCTGCTATTGCTGGAATCGGCAGCGCCTTGATATCTGCCAGCGACATCGTTTTATATCGCGTCAGCCTTTTGTGCTCAGGGGCCACTTTGCCGGTGCGGTTCTGAAATTGCCAAGGCGGATCGGCATAGATAGTGTTATATTTTTTTCCGTTTGTAAAGGTTAATAGGTCTTTTGCCGTAACCTCTAAACTATTCATATCCGCTGACGCACTCCTTTTTTATGCCAATTGCTAAGATCGGACAGCCGCCGTTTCGTCTGCTATCAAGGCGATACAGCAGTTTTCCCATCCAGGTAGTTGACGCTCCATATTTGGCCATAATGCCTATATCTTTAAAAATCTCATTTAATTCTTCCGCTCTGGTGACAATAACTCCAACATCAATTAATCCGCAATCGAAATATGTTCGCATAGCAAGTAAATCACGGTCAAAAGTCTGGTCTTTACTGTTCCATTCCAGATCGAAAGCAACCTTATTCTTTAGAAAATCTATATTATGCCCATCAATATAACCCCTAATCGTTTCTATCTCAAACGGCTCATCTGAAAAGCGTCCCCTGCGTTGAGCTGTCTGCCGGGGATATTTTTTTACAATTAAATCCCCCGAAATGCGGATTTCCCGCCACCCATAAGGATATAAAACATCATCAAATTTCTTTGGAACCGGAGATTCATTCCCTCCTGCTTTAGAAATATCATTTAGAGTTAATTTCAGCTGTCTTAAAGTTTCCTGTATTTCTTTCCACTCCCCCGGAAAACTTTCGTGTAGTATTTCTAAAGCATGTCCATAATCAAAAAATTCATACTTAGATTGAATATCCAAATCGATATATTTTTTATTTGCGATCATTTGTCATTGCCTTCTTTATCTCAATTAACGTATACGCTGCGATTCAATTCGGCTGTTTTCCTAAAATTAATTATGTTTCTACTTTTTTTACCTGCCTTAATAAAAAATGATGAAAGCTCAAAAGGGAGACCGCTTCTTTCTGAAGCGGCTCCCTTACGAGGGGCTTTTTCTTGTGCGTTTCTCGCCGGCGGCGCGGCCTTTTAGAGGGATTTGTTGTAGGGAACGCCGTCGATCATGGTCATCAAGCACTTGCTCAGGCTGCTGAAGGGATGACCGCTGAAGACAGCCAAGTCGGCGTCCTTGCCCACCTCAATGCTGCCAACCTTGTCGGCCACGCCCAGCAGCTTGGCCGGGTTGATGGTAACACCTTCAAAGGCGGCCTGTTCGCTCAGGCCGTTGACCATCAGGATACCCACGGTAGCAGGCAGGAACTGGGTCTGAGAACCTGTGTCGGCCGTCAGGCAGACTGTGATGCCGGCTTCGTCCAGAGCGGCCGGCGTGTGCAGGCTCAGGCCGTGGATTTCTTGCTTGCCCGGTCCCCACAGATGGGGGCCCACCACGCAGGTTACGTTGTTTTCCTGGAGCACGTCGGTGATTTTATACCCCTCGGTGGCGTGTTCAATGGAGAAATCCAGGTCGTATTCCTTGCAGATGCGGATAGCGGTGCAGATATCGTCGGCCCGATGGGCGTGGATGCGGCACTTCATCTGGCGGCGCATGACGGGAACCAGCGCGTCCAGCTTAAAATCGGGCTTGGGCGCTTTGGAGGGGTCCTTTTCTGCGGCCAGCAGGGCGTCGGAATAATGCTTGGCTTCATAGAAGGTCTGGCGCAGCAGGGCGGCGGTTCCCATACGGGTCATGGGCATTTTGTTTTTGGTTCCGTAAACGCGCTTGGGGTTTTCGCCCATGGCAAATTTCATCTGCTCTGTGCCGGGAATAATCATCTCCTCGGCCGTATGGCCCCGCAGCTTGTATACAATGCCTGTGCCGCCGCAGACGTTGGCCGAACCGGGCAGAGTGCAGACTGTGGTAAAGCCGGCGCCGCGCACTTTGTCGATGGAGTAATCGCAGGGGTTGATCGCGTCCGCCGCCCGCACTTGAGGCGTAATGGGGTCGCTCATCTCGTTGCCGTCCTTGCACAGGGCGGGCATGGTGTCCGGCTCGTTGAAGTTGGAAATGTGGGTGTGGGCGTCGATCAGACCGGGAGTCACCCAGCCGCCCTTCACGTCGATCACTTCCGCGTCGGCGGGGATGGACACGTTGGCCCCCACGGCGGTGATTTTGCCCTTTTCGACCAGGACGGTTCCATTTTCATAGGTCTCGCCGGTCACAGTCACGATTTTGCCGTTGGTAATCGCAATCATTTCGCCAAATCTCCTTGTTTTTTTATACTATCAAAGCCCAAAAAGGCTTTAACGTCTTTGTTTTTACCCTTCCTTTGGCGGAGCCTCGTCCGCCCTGTTCTTTATTATAGCACGAAAAGCCTTTGTCGGAAACGATTTCCCCAATTTTATTGAAAATGTTCAAAATTCAGCCCGATTGGCGGCGGAACGAAGGCGCGGCAATCGGCGGTTTCTTAGAGGTAAAACCAAATCAACCCGGCGGTAAGCAAGGCCAGGTTGGCGGCCATATGGCACAGCCAGGCGGCGCAAAGGCCCATCCGCCGGCAAGCCAGGCAAAAAAGCAGCCCGACGACAAAAAGAACCCAAAAGGCGACAAAGGTCTGCCAGGGCGGAAACCAGCCCTTCATCATCACCCCGTGATAAAGGGAAAACAAACCGGCGCTGAACAGAGCGGCTGTGACGGGTGGAACGCCGTCGGCGGCCAACAGCTGAAAACAGAACCCCCGAAAGAAAAATTCCTCCAGAAAAGCGCCGGGCAAAGCGATCAGCAAACCGGCTGTCAAAAACAATCCGATGGAAAGGGCGCCGTCTTGGGCCAAGGCTTGGTTGATCGGGGTTAAATCAACAAAGCGGGCCGCGGTCAAAGCCAGACCGGTAAAAATCAGATAGGCCAGGGCTGCCAACAGACGCCTTTTCCGGCGTCCCTGCCGCGGGCAGCCCAGCCGCAGCGAGCCGCCCTGCCAAAGCAGCGCCAAAACGGGCGCTAAGCCCAGCAGCAAAAATTTCAACAGCGTTTTGGCGGCTTGATCCGGCATATCCGGCCCCAGCACAGCCAACAGGACGCAGCAAACCACGCCGGTCAGCCCCGCGACGCCTGTCCGCAGACGATTCATCTCCATAACCCTTCCTCCTCTGTTCTGTCCTGTCATTCTTATGAGGAAAGAGGCGGAACTATGATGGGCAGACAACAAAAAGCGCCGGCCCGAAACCGAGCGGCGCTTTCTGCTTCTTTATTGTTGTGGGGGGAATAAAGAGAGGGTTGTGCTGTTATTATCATAGCATATCCGCGGCGGAATGTATGGATAATGTGTGAAAGAAGTTTGAAAAATTTTTGATTATTCTCAGCAAGCGCCTGCAAGGGCGCTTTGTATCTTGCAAACCGAAATATTGTCGCCAAAGCCGCTCTTTTTCTGAAAATTCAAATTCTGATCCGGCCGAAGAACCGCCCGCCGGAAGCCGCGCAATCCAAAGATAGCCGGGGTAAAACACAGGACTGACCACCGACGGCGCAAGCGCAAAAAACTCCGGTCAAAAACCGGAGTTTTTTGGTTTCCTGTCCTGGGCCAAACGTTCGCTCATTCGGGCGGGTTGGCGGCGGAAGAACGGCGGTAAAACGCCAGGTTTTGTTTCAGCCTGTCGTTTTGGGGAGCCAGCGCCATGGCCTTTTCCCCATATTCCAGCGCCCGGCCAAAAGCGCCCAGGTTCCAGGCGGCCAAGGCGGCCAGATCCCAGGGCAGAGCGCCCCAGGCAAAGGCTTCGTTGATGTAATCTGGGCTGCGCTCTCTTATGGCCAAGGCGCTTTCGCACATCAACAGCACGCCGGGCCAGTTTTGCCTCTGATAAAAATACTGGGCGCACTCCACATACCCTTCTCGCAGGTCGGGCGCCTCGGCGACGGCCCGATAAAGCCAGCTCAGCGCCGGCTGCTCTTGGCCCTGTGCCAACAGACACTGGGAGAGATACCGCATGGAGGCGGCTCGCTCCGGTTTCCATCGGTTGGCGGGCAGCGACAGGCCGCGCAGCAGCTGGCTTTGGGCCTTTTCCCATTGGCCGGCGTAGAGATATTCCCGGCCCAGGTAATGGGCGCATCGTGGGTCCTGAGGATTTTCCTGAACAGCCAATTCCAACAGAGGCAAATATTGCCTGCGTGGCTTTTCTGGGTCAGGCCAATGATGCAAACAAACCCCTTGCGCCAGGCCAGGCTGGCAAAGCTCCGCCCCCTGCCAGACCAGCGTCTCATGGACGGGATACCGCCAGCGGAAGCCCTGGCGGGTATGGATTTTGTCGTGCCAGAACACCATGCCGTCGCCGCCTTCGGGCAGATGGCTCCATACATATCGGTAACGGTATTGAGGCCGGTTTTGCTCCGCCGCCGCCCGCTCCAGAGCCTGGCGCCAGCCGGGGTCGAAAATCTCATCCAAATCTGTGCAGATATAGAGATCGCCGTCCTCGGGCGTCAGCTCCAGCGAAAGATTGCGGGCGTCGTCAAAACGCCAGGGCTGGATTGCTCGGCGAAAAACATGGGCGCCCAATTGTTCTAACCGCTCCGGCGAGCCGTCGGCAGAGCCCGTATCCAGGACATAAACCCCGTCCGCTTCGGACATAGAGGCCATCCACCGGGCGGCGAATTTTGCCTCGTCCCGGCAGATGGCGTAGACATAGAGCTTCATCCGTCCAGACGGACCACCGTCAGGGATAGATCCTGATAATGGGCGGCCGTTCCTTGGTTGAGTACCGTCAGCCGTCCCCCTTGGGTGCTGATTAACGCGGATAGAACCGCCTCGGGCTGGCGGATGTCAGCGCTTCCGCCGGGCACAGGCTCGCCCTCCATCAGCAGGGATAGGCGAAGGGGGCCGGTTTCAAAATTGGATACCGAGCCCCGCAGAAGCGCCAGATAAGCGCCCGGCGCCAGCTGCACTGTATCCGGCCCGACCAACTGGGCGCTGGCGCCGCCCTGAGCGGCTAAAGCAAAGATCAGGTTTTGGCCGTCCGCCACGCTTTGCCCGCCCACTACTGGGTCCACCCCAGCGAGAAAGGCGTTGGAAGCCACGGGTCCCATGGGACCAGTAGGGCCCATAGGGCCGGCGGGGCCAGTGGGTCCGGGTATTGCGGGAGGCATGGGAGGCCGACATTCGCTAGGCGGGCACACCGGCGGGGCGACGGACGGGCCGCCGCAGTTGCAAGTCAGGTTCAAAGGGCCCTGTTGGCCGCCATAGGTCCACATAGGCTCATAAACCGGGGTCGTCTCCTGCAAAGGCGCCAGCTCTCCTTGCTCTCCTCTTTCCACATAGGCGCCGTCGGGGCGCACTCGGATCACCCGACGGATACGGGGCGGCCGGTCCGCAGGCCGAGAAAAAGGCTCTATGCGGGAACAGTCTCGACGGGTCATCGGCTGCTCTGCGCCCCAATCCTGTTCGCTGAAATCAAATTCGTTCAATCTGGTTCCCTCCTATCTCAGGTGCAGATACACCTTGGTACAGGATATGCGACGCCAGGAAGCGGAGTGCGGCAAAAAAAAACCGCCTTTCATCGATTTTTTTGCAAATCGTCGGGAACGAACGTTTGTGTTTCTCGCCGGTATATGGTATAATGTCCGCAGGATAATATACCAGGGCCCCATCGAAGATGGGACGCCGGGAATCCGGCGAGGGGATTTGCGGGAATT
>CAJTUM010000028.1 GCA_910579575.1 uncultured Eubacteriales bacterium
GCAGGCGGTGGAGGGATTCTTCCCCCAACTCCGCCCAAGCCTCGAGACGAATCCCCTGGCGGGGTGGAAACGCCAGGCAGGGCGGACGAATCCCCCCTCCGTAGGCTCCGCCAGCTCCTCCCCCCTTTGGCAAGGGGGCTGGCATAGCCGGCAGTCCTGTCTTATACCAATAGCCCCTCTGCCGTCCCGACGGGGGCTGGCATAGCCGGCGGCCCCGTCCATAGGTCAAAACAGGACGCCCCGCAGGGCGCCCTGTTTGGTATTTTCCATTTTCAAACAACAGGCAACCGATCGACGCAGATGGCGAAGCAGCCGTGGGGCGCGCTGAAAAGCAGGCTGTGCCAGGGTTTCTTTTCTCGGAAAAGCCGCTCATATTCCTCTTGCTCCAGAAAACGGTCCGTCTCCAGCTGGTAAGCGTCCACCTCTTCTCCAAAGCTGATTTCCATCCTCTGGAGCAGATTTTGGGCGATTTCCTGCATCGCAAAACGGACAATTTCGTCCCGAACGTCAAATTGCTGGCCGAAAACCAGGCTGGCGGCATACAGCAGCTGCTCTTCGCCGATGGCCAGCTCAAACCGCAGCTTCCGCTCCTGGCCCCGGTAAATCGCTTGATAATACTGGGCGTCTGGAATCGAATCTCCTGGAGCAAATTCGCCGATAAACTGAACGCCTTCTCCAAACACCTCCTGTAAGGGGCGCAAAAAAGCCGCCCGGATGACGGACAGCTCGTCGCCCAGACGGACTGGCGCCAGCTCATAGGTCCCCTTGCCCACAATGGCTCTGTCTTCAATCATAATATGGCCGGTGAGCCAGCCTGTGCATACGCCGATAAACCGCTGCACCGCCTGGATTGAAAAATCGGTAGCATAAAGCTCCCGCTCCAAGGCGGGCAAGGTTTCCCGCTTCATCCGGTCGTGATGGCGCTTGTGGTTTTGGTAACCGGCATAGCCGATTTGCCGCATATAAGCCTCTTCCTCCGCAAAGTGTTTGGTTGCGTAGGCCCGGAAATATTTGATTCCCTCCACGCAGGCAAATTTATCCTCGTGTTTTTCAATATAAAGGTCCATAATTTTTTGCACAATGGCAAAAAGCCTTTGATGCGCCTGGTCCACAATATCCACGCCAATGTTAAATCGGTCCTGCCATTCAATCTGTCTCATAGCGTCGCCCTCTTTTCTGTCGACCGCAGACAGCGCAGGCGGAATGAAACGAAATAGAGTTGAAATTGCGCAAAATCGTCGCCGCGGCGGCAGAGTCCCCGCCGCCGTCCCTTCAGGCGACCCTTCTATTGTATGCCCCTTGCCCGCCGAGGGTCCGCCTTTTTGCAATCTGGGCGCAAACCGGGCGTTGACGCGCCCTCCCCTTATGCGGTATACTGCATATATCATTTGTTGAAAGGATGAAGCGACCATGATTCGCAGAAAAGAACAGATGACCACAACGGACAGACCCAATTTGCGGGGCGGCGACGGCGTAATCCGCGCCTATAACCTGTTGGAGCCCCAGGAGCTCTGCGGCAAAGCCAACCTCTGCGCGATTATGACGGTAGAGCCTGGCTGCTCCATCGGCGAACACCCCCACGGGCCGGACGCAGAGCTCTATTATATGCTGGAGGGAACGCTGGAAGCCTGGGACGACGGGGAAAAAACCGTCCTCAACCCTGGCGACGCCATGTTCACCGCCCAGGGCAAAACCCACGCCGTGCGCAACGTATCCGATAAGCCGGCCAAGATGTTGGCCGTCGTCATCGCCTGACGCCTAATTTCCCCATTTACTGGCCGGCCGCCGACGCCATACGGAGAAAAATCCAATGGATTCTTCCTCAACGCGGCGGCTATAAAGACTTGAAAACTTTGGTCCGTCGTGATAAAATATTTTCTGCCGAAAAATTGCGGTTTCTGTCGGACGTTGGGTTCGGCGGAAAATTTTTCGATTGAAAATTGAGACGGCGTAGCACGGTCTGCGAAAAAATCTGCGTGGGAAGGGCGGATTGCTTTGCCAAAGCTTATCAAACGGATCAAAAGGATTTGCCGGCGATACCCCAGCTTTGTGCTTTTGCTTCTGCTCTGTCTGTTTTTTTTGCTCTTGTTGCTGATTTTTCACCGAGAGCCAGAAGCCGAAGCGCCTGCGGCTCCGTCTGCGCCCGACCGGCAGCCGGAACAGACGGAACCCCCGCTGGTGACGGCGGAACAAATGAAGCAGCTGACCTATATCGACAGCAAGCTGGGAGAGCTGAAATGGAATCTTTCTGAGGAATCCTTGGCCGAGCTGAACCGCGTGCTGCGAGAATACGACATCTGCGAACCCGAGCAGATCAGCCATTTTCTGGCCCAGGCGACGGTGGAAACCGCCGCCGGCAAAAAATTGACCGAATCTGGAGACGACGAGTATTTTGAAAAACACGGATACAGCGCAGGCGTTCGGGGCGCCGGGTATCTGCACCTGACCCACGATTATGGGCAGATGGCCTTCTCCACTTGGATGATGAAAAAATACATACCAGAGCTGAAAGACATTACTTATAAAAACCCCTCCAGCAGCGCCCAGGAAGAGGTGACTCAAGCCTATTATGCGGCCCTGCGCCAGGCGGCCAATCTGGCGCTGGACGTTTCCGTCTATTCCCGGATTGTCTACGATGAAAACTGCCCGCTTTCCACTGGAGCAGATTATATCGCCGAAGCTTTCGCCTGGGAAAGCGCCGGCTATTATTGGCAGGCGGCGGGCATTGGAGAGGCCCTTTCCTCTTCTCCCGGCGCGGCCGGCGTGGATGTTGTCTCCCAACGGGTGGGAGGAAGCAACTGGCAATCTCGTCGGGAGGCCTACGCGGCCTTTTACCCCGTGCTGAATAACCAACCATAAAGGAGCTGACCAACAATGGGTCTGTTTGGAACTCAGACAAAAAATGAAAAATCTGCCCCCGTTATGATGGAGGAGCCCCCGCAGGAAACGTTTCAGGAGCCGCCTCGGCTGCCCAAGCCCAGAGTGGGCACTGTGATCGCCAAGGAAATCACCATTTCCGGCGCGTTGCGAGGCGACGGCATTGTGCAGGTAGAAGGCGTCATTGAAGGACAGGTGGAGATGACTGGTTCCATCATTGTCACCACTACCGGCATCGTCAAAGGCCCCATCGTAGCAGACGTCGTGCGCGTAGCCGGCCGAGTGGAAGGCAACGTCACCGCCAAAAATCATCTGCGCCTGGAGAAGCACGGCAATTTGGTGGGCGACGTGACCACCGGCTCCCTGGTGGTGGAAGACGGCGGCTGCCTCAACGGCCGCTGCGAGATGATTAAGCCGCCAGAGGATGAAAACAGCGCGCCAGATCAACCCGACGATTTGCAATTTGGCTCCAATTATAAAGTGGACGACGAGCCTGCCATTTAACGCTGCGCCGCCTTTTCAACAAAAAAATCGATCAAAAAAGGCCCCTTAACGGGGGCCTTTTTCATGTTTAACTTTTGATTTTATTTTCTGTAATATTGGATCAATGCCTGGGTGCCGCGGTCGTCCAGGCCCATTTCGCTCATTTTTTCATACATTTTCAGCACAGCGTCCAGCATTTCCAGCTCCACGCCCCTCTGGCGGCTCTCTTGCTGGACAATTTTCATATCCTTGATGAAATGCTTGACGAAAAACCCAGGAGCCAGGTCGCCTTTCAACACCCGAGGAGCCATATTGGTCAGCTGCCAGCTGCCTGCAGCGCCGGCGCCGATGGCCTCCAGCAGCCGGTTGGGGTCCAGACCGGCCTTTTCCGCATAGACCAAAGCCTCGGTATAAGCGGCGGTGGCGCCAGCCACAGCGATTTGATTGGCGGCCTTCGTATGCTGGCCAAAGCCAGCCGGGCCCATATGGACGATATTTTTCCCCATCTGCTCAAACAAAGGCAGAGCCTCCTGAAAATCCGCCTCGTCGCCGCCGACCATAATGGATAGCGTCCCGTTGCGGGCGCCGCTGTCGCCGCCGGAAACCGGCGCGTCCATCACCCGGACGCCTTTGGCCTTGCCCTCCTCATAAAGCCGAACCGCCAAAGAGGGCGAAGAGGTGGTCATGTCAATGGCAAGAGCGCCAGCCTTCGCGTGGTCCAGAATACCGTCCTGCAAAAAGACCTCTTCCACATCCGCCGGATAGCCCACCATGACAAAAATCACGTCGGCGTCCTGCACGGCCTGAGCCACCGTTTTGCAGGGCGCAATGCCAAACTCTTTTTCAAGCTCTAACAATTTTTCATATTTGTGCGTGTAAGCGCTCACCGGATAACCGGCCTTGGCCAAATGCCCCGCCTGTTGGGCGCCCATAACGCCTGTTCCGATCCATGCAATCTTTTTCATTGATTTTTCAAGAACCCCTTTCATTTGAAAATGGATTTTCCGCCCAAGACGTTTCAGCGTTTATCCATCCAAAGCAAAATCGTCCCGGCCTTTCGACCGTTTTGATTATTGTATCATGGTTTTTCCTCAATTTCAACCAGCGGCCTTACAAGCCGTATCGCCTCAGCAAACGGCGCGTTTTGGCTCCCCTGACGATTGCTCGCTTGCCAATATTACGCCTCATCGAGAGAATGGGAGTCCTTGGTAAACTCAAGATTGGCCTTCGCTGCGCCGCCGTCACAAGGCGATGGAGACGCCTTTTTCCTGCATAGATCAAGATTTTGCTCCGTCTGCATTCCCCCACAGCGCTTATTTTGGTATCGTGATGATATATTCCTCGTCAAATTCGTCATTTTTATCGTCGTAGGTCAGGCGGAATTTGTCCTCTGACAGCCATTCCACGCCGAAAGACACTATTTCCATAAAGCCGCTGTTTGAATAAGTCCAAATCTCCCGCTTCCCAAACCACGTCTTTTGGTAGACATACGGACGACATACGTGGTCATACTCGATAATAACGGTATTTGTCCCCTGGGGCGAGGCGTAGACCTCCTGGCTCGCAACAAACAAAGCGCGACAACTCCGAAACAAACAAATGACCAGAAGAAACGCCGCCAATCCAGCAACGTATTTGATTCGCTTACGCTCCATTGTAGCCTCCATTGTAAGCCAAACAACATTCTCTCGCCTCGCTTGCCCACTGAAATTGTTTGTCTCCATCAATAGAAAAAACTTTATAGCTGTTTTGAGTGAGATCAAAATATAGTAATTTCTTTGGAAGTTGTATATCAATCTTCTGAAAGCAGTCGACGAGTCTTTTTTGATTCAAATAACTAAGCTCGTCTTTTAGCATAGACTCGGACACCCAAATAGAAGAAAATATAAACAAGTGATATTCGCTAAACTCCTTGTATTCACCTTTGTGTAATTTTTTGGCCTTTACATTAATTCTACCATTAATCAAAGTAAAATCATCTACGCCATTTGGACCATAAAGAATACCATGTTCATATGTCGCCCCACATTGCCCAATACGCCCAATATTTTTTAATCGAGTTTCTTCTCTAACATAAGGCAATGTAGAATACAGCTTTTCGCTTTCTTTCGTTTTTGGCGTTTCGGCAATTGTCACCTCAATTCCTATTTGTGTTTGTATGTCTTGAAGATCAGGCTTATCTTTGAGCAGTAAATTGCTAAAGGTAGAAGCAAATAGATCCTCTAAAACAATTTTTGCATAGCATTCATGATAATTGAGCTTTGTATGCGCCGGTAACGGCTTGTTTGGATCCATTATTACCACTTTCTCTTTATAAAAGCAACGCTATCAGGAGCCTCTCAAATCTATCTGCGTAAAAGCATCATAGTAACTTCCGATTACAAAATAGCCGTCGCCATTGGAAGCGCCGTTCAGCGCCTGAAAATCGACAAAATTCTTGAAATAGGGATATTGGCCGACCAAGTCGTGAGGAACGGCAAAAATGTCAAAATGAGAATCAAAATACGTCCTCAATTCTTCTGCCGAAAGGGCGGAATGAAGCAGCGCGCCCGCCCAGATTTCAACATGGTTGCCGGTTCCGCTTGTGTTTCCAACAAAAGAAGTTACCTCAATCAGCTCCGTATCAACTGGAAGCTCGACCTGCGATAGCTCCTTTTCAATCTGAGACGCGCGAAAATCGTTCATCAGCGCGCCGCCGAAGAGAAGATAACAAACGCCCAGTAAAAGCGCCCACAGCAAGGTCCGCCCAAAAATTTTTAACCCCTTTTTGGCCATTTGCAACACTCCCCTGCCATTGAGCAGTCCATAATAAAAAACAAGACGGCGCTCAATAATCAACCAGCGCCGCCCCGTTTATTCGCCCGCATATATGACAAATCCGAACCCTTTCTTTTTTGAAAAAGGTTCGGATTTATCAATTTGGTGGAGACAGTTGGGCTCGAACCAACGACCTCTCGCGTGTGAGGCGAACGCTCTAGCCAGCTGAGCTATGCCTCCAAAGGCTGGCAAAGAAAATCTTTGCCTTTGGTGACCCGTGCGAGAATCGAACTCGCGTTACCGCCGTGAAAGGGCGGTGTCTTAACCTCTTGACCAACGGGCCGGATGGTAGCGGCAGTGGGACTTGAACCTACGACCGTTCGGGTATGAACCGAATGCTCTAGCCAGCTGAGCTATGCCGCCATCTTCTCAAACTCCCTGGCGACTTTTTGTGAAGCCCGGCGAGCAAGACTTATTATAGGCGGTTTGCGGCCAAATGTCAACCCTTTTTTCAAAGTTTTTTGAAAAAATCCAAAAATGCCTCTTTTTCCCACTGCCGTATCGGCTCACATCATGCGAACCGTGTAATAAACCGCCATGACAAACAAAACGCCTACCATCGCGTAAACGGCGTAATATCCCAAACCCCCGCCCAGCAGAAAAGCAGCCGCCAACAGCGCCGCAGAGCCGGCAGCCACGCCGGCCACCAAAGCGTGTTTGGTTTGTCGGTCAAAGAGCCGCAAAACGAATTTGCCCAGCTTGATCTGGCCGCCCTCTTTTCGGCTCCAAAGATAGAGCCCCTCCAAACAGGCGCAGACCGCCAAGCCCAAAGCGAAAAACAGCCAAGTCATGCCGGCGAAGCTATTGCTGACGGCGCTCTTGGCCACCAGCCAAAGCAATACGGCGTCGGCTGTCATAGCCGCGGCCAAAGTGAAAAATTCCCGAGGATAAACTGCGTACACCAGATACAGAATGGCCGCCGCAGGAATCAACAGATATAGGGCGTGCATAGCCGCTTCCGGGCCAAAATCCAGCATCAGATAGCCGCATAGAGACAGGGGAACGCCGGCCATCAGCAAGCCCACGCCATTGAACAAGGTCTTGCCGTTGTAAGCGTCCCGCGCAAGCTGGCGGCCATGAACCGCAATGCCGGCCAGAGCCAAAACCAACCCGACCCATTCGCTGGCCCGGGCTACCCAATAGGCTGTGGGAAAGGAAGAAGCATAGCTCAGGCCCTTCCGCAGATAAGCGGCAAAGGCCATCAGAAGTATGCCGCCGGCAAACACCGTCAGCACTTTATTTGTCACATAATCGCTCTCCGCGGCGCCGGGCCGCTTGGCTGTCTTCTCTGTCTTTTTCAAGTTCTCACTCTCCGATGTCAAAATTTGACGTTTCATACAGTATGGCGCATAGGGCGGCCAGCGGCGCCGTTTCGCACCGCAGAATCCGGGGACCTATGGAAACCGAAGGAAGGCCCCGCCCGACGGCGAAAGCCGCTTCCTCGGGGCTAAAGCCCCCCTCCGGGCCGGACAAAACCGCAAAAGGCCCCGCTCCCCCAGACCGCAGCAAAGCGGAAAGGGAGCGTTTATTTTCCTTTTCATACAAAAACAGCGGACAGGGATATCCGGCCGCTTCTTCCACAGCCTGTTCAAAGGTCAGGACAGGCCCGACCTCCACCACCCGGGACCGCAGCGACTGCTTGCAGGCTTCCAAAGCGATTTTCTGCATTCGAGCCTGTTTTTTCGCCTTATCCCGTTCTTCCAGGCGAACCACGCAATAGCGGGAGGTAAAGGGCGCAATACGGGACGCGCCCAACTCCACCGCCTTCTGAATGAGAAAATCAAACCGCTCCCCCTTGGAAAGGCCGGCATACAGCGTAACCTGGGCGCTAGGCTCTGTGCGGCTGGGCCGCGCTTCCACTATGCGGACTAAAGTCCGCTCCGGGCAAGCCTCCGCAATCTCCCCCAGATAATCCGTCCCCTGGCCGTCGCACAGAGAGATGGAATCGCCGACCCGCCGGCGCAGAACCCGGCAGACATGGGCGCCGTCCTCCGGCGAAAGCAGGACCGCGCCCTGTGAAATATCCTCTGGACGGATAAAAAAGCGCAAAGCCGCCGCCCCTTTCTCCGCGCTCATTCCGCGCAGTACAAATTATTTTAACAAAAAACGGTCCCATTGTCCAGCGAGAAACAAATTTTCCAATCTTTATGCGACAAAATTTTCATCCTGTTCACACTTCCCGCCCCAGATGCAGCAGGATCCAGCCTTCCCGGCTGCGGCGGTTTTTCACCGCCAGGCCCTGAGCCAGGTAATGGGACAAAACTTCGTCTCCCCGTTCGTCAATAATGCCGGAAAGCAGCAAATCCCCTTCCGGCGCCAACCAGGCGCACAGAGCTGGCGCCATGGCGATCAGCACGTCCGCCACGATATTGGCGGTAATGACTCCATATTGGCCGGCCAGCTGATGATACAGCCTCTGATCCTGCAAAAAATCCCCTAACAACAGCTCGCAGCGAGCCGGATCGATCTGGTTTTTGGCCAGGTTCTCCGCCGCCGTCCGCATGGCGCTGGGCTCCACATCGCAGGCGACGGCCCGCTCCGCCCCCAGCAGCAGACCCGCCGCCGCCAAAATACCGCTGCCGCAGCCGGCGTCCAGCATCTTCCGGCCCGTCAGATCCATAGCTTCCAAGGCTTCCAAACAAAGGCGAGTGGTGGCGTGAGAACCTGTGCCAAAGCTGCCCGCCGGGTCCATCACTAAAATTGTTTGCCCCGGTTTCGCCTGCGCCTGTTCCCAAGAGGGACGCACCATCAGCCGGGGGCCTATTTCAAAAGGCTTATAATATTGTTTCCAATTGTTTTCCCAATCCTGGCTTCGGACGCTTTGCCAGCTCATGGTCAGCTGACCAAACCGGCCCGTTTGGTCCTGAGCGGCCAGCGCCTGGACGCGGGCTCGAGCCTCCTCCAGCCGCAGCCGGCCCTGTTCCCCTTCCTCCAAGTAAAAACAGACAACGGCCGCTCCGCCCTTTTTTTGCCGAGCGACCAGCTCCTCGTCAATATAATCCCATCGAGGAGATGGCGCGTTGAGCAAATCCTCTAAATCCTGCGGGTCCTCCACCACAAAGCCTCCGGCAATCTCTTCTAAAATCGCAGTCAAGGCCTCGACGCCTGCTCTCGTAGTCGTAATACGCGCTTCGATATAATCCATACTGTGTCCATACCGTCCTTAAATATGTAATCTACTCGGCGGTCAAAACAGTCTCCGGTTTGTTTAGACTGCCAAAAAAGGATTTTGTTCCCTGTTTTTTCATTTATTTTTCCGCAAAAAGCCCCTTCGGCAGGCGAATGTCCTGGCGAGGGATTTTCCCCCAATCGAAAAGAGGAAGCAGCTGGCCAGGGGAAGCGGGCTCCGGCCTTTCCAGCAAGCCGGCCAACCAGGCCAGATATCCTGTCAGCTCCTCCGCCGTCCTTTTTTCCCGCAGAGCGCCCAAATCCAGATCCCCATCCCGTTTGGAAAGCCGACGGCCCTCCGCCGAAAGCAGCAAAGGAATGTGATAAAACTGAGGCGGCTTCAAGCCTATCAGCCGGTAAAGCAACAGCTGGCGCGGCGTGGACGACAGCAAATCTCGGCCTCGGACCACTTGATTGACGCCCATGGCGCCGTCGTCGCAGACAACGGCCAGCTGGTAAGCCCAAGCGCCGTCGGACCGGCGCAGGATAAAATCGCCGCACTCTGTTTGCAAGTCCTGCCCGCAAAGGCCCTGGCAGCCGTCGAAAAATTCGATCCGCTCCGCTGGAACCTGAAGGCGCACGGCAGGCTTCCTTTTTTGCGCCAGTTCTCGACGCCGCTCCGGGCTGAGCGAGCGACAGCGGCCGTCATAAACAAACAGGCCGTCGGCGGCATGAGGCGCCTGAGCGGCGTGCAGCTCTGCTCGAGTGCAAAAACAGGGGTAGAGCAACCCCTGCTCCCTTAGCTTTTCCAAAGCGCGGCCATAAATCTCCCCCCGCTGGCTTTGCCAATATCGATCGGGCGGTTGGCCAGGCCGAGGGCCTTGATCCCAATCCAGACCCATCCATTCCAGGTCTTCCATCAACCGCCAGGCATAAGTCGGTCTGCATCGTTCCGGGTCCAAATCCTCCACGCGCAGCGTCATCGTTCCGCCGGCGCTACGGCAAGCCAGCCAGGCCAGCAGAGCGCAAAAAGCGTTGCCCAGGTGCATCCGGCCGCTGGGGCTGGGGGCGAATCGGCCTTTTATTTTTTCCATTTCCGTCCTCCCTTAAAAGGATTCAAAGGGCGCGGCGCGGCGGAAACTCAAATGTTTGCCGCTTCGGCCTTCTTTCAACAGATTCCGGCCGTTCAAGCGCGTCATGGGCCCAAGCGCGCGGGGCGTATGCCCGTCGGCTATGCCTTTTGCCCATGCTGGCGGCGCCAGCTCCGGATCGCTTCCAGCCGCTCTTTGTAAGCGGCCTCCCTGCCTTGGCCGGCGGGTTGATAATATTGCTTCCCCTGAATGGATGCAGGCAGGCAATCCATGGCGGCGATTTTTTCCTCGGCGTCGTGGGCGTATTGATAGCCCTTACCGTAGCCCAGTTGGTCCATCAGCTGAGTAGGGGCGTTGCGGATTTGCAGAGGCACAGGCTCGGCCAGCATTTTGGCAGCGTCTTCCCGGGCTTGGCCATAGGCCAAATACAAAGCGTTGGATTTTGGCGCCATGGAGAGGTAAACCGCCGCTTGGGTCAAGGCCGTCGTGCATTCCGGCATCCCGATAAAATGGCTGGCCTGGTAGGCGGCCACTGCCTGAGGCAGCGCCTGGGCGTCTGCCAGACCGATGTCCTCGCTGGCAAAGCGAACCATTCGCCGGGCGATATACAGCGGGTCCTCTCCCGCCTCCAGCATCCGAGCCAGCCAGTAAACGGCGGCGTCCGGGTCGCTGTTGCGCATGGATTTGTGCAGGGCGGAAATCAGGTTGTAGTGCTCCTCCCCGTTTTTGTCGTAAAGCAGCGCCTTTTTGCCCAGACATTGCTCCAGGGTCTGGCGGGTCACGGCGATTCGTTCTCCCTCCTGCAGGCCGTTGAGCGCGGCCATCTCCAGTGTGTTCAGAGCCGCGCGGCCGTCGCCATTGGAAAAATTGGCTATGACATCCAGCATCTCCTTTTCGATCTGGATCTCTTGCCTTCCCAACCCCTTGGGAGAGGTCAGCGCCCGCTCCAGCAGCTCCACAATTTCTTGGGGAGAAAGGGGTTGCATGACGAACACCTTACAGCGGGAAAGCAGCGCCGAATTGATTTCAAAGGAGGGATTCTCTGTAGTGGCGCCGATCAGAATAACGCTGCCCTTTTCCACAAAGGGCAAAAAGGCGTCCTGCTGGGCCTTGTTGAAGCGGTGAATCTCGTCCACAAAGATAATGGTCCGCTGGCCTAGCAGCCGGGCCGTCTCCGCCTGCGTCATCACCTCTTTGATTTCCTTGACGCCGCTGGCGACGGCGCTGAAATTGACGAATTCCGCCCGCGTCCGCCGAGCGATCACCCGAGCCAAGGTGGTTTTGCCCACCCCCGGCGGCCCCCAGAAGATCATAGACTGAATCTGATCTTCTTCAATGAGGCGGCGCAAAGCCTGCCCCGGCCCCAACAGATGGGTCTGCCCCACATATTCGTCCAAATCCATCGGTCGCATCCGGTTGGCCAGAGGCTCCGGCGGCAAACGAACCCCGAATAACGATTGCTGCTCCACGGCGCTGAGCCCCCTTCCATCCTTCTTTCCGCGGTCCAGCGTCCCAGCCGGCCCGCAGCCGCAAAGCGATCTCTAAAAAATATTGAAAAAAGCGCTTTCCAGCCAAAGCCTTTTTCGCTTCTGCCGAAAAACAGGCCGCCCCATCGCCATAAAATTATTGGTCTATGCGTGGGACCGCCCGGCCCCGTTGTTGGTCCCTCAAGACTTCTCGACCATTGTACCACAATCTGAGCTGGATGCAAGCCCCTCTTCCAGCCCCAACAGAGCTTCGACGGATTGATTCAGGGCCCGCGAAAAGGCAAGCAGCTCAAAATCCGCCACAAAACGCTCCCCCTGCTCGGCTCGGCTCACCGCCTTTTGATCCAGCATCACGTTTTGAAGCTGAAGGCGGGCGGCCAGCTCCGATTGAGAAAGCCCCAGCTCCAGGCGCCGCCGGCGGATACGCTCGCCGGATATATTGCTTTTGCCGTTGTAATCGTAAATTTTCACCGGCCAACCCCTACCGTAAAGATGACTATTTTTCTTGACTTTAACACAGACATTTGTTAGTCTTACCTTAAAGATGACTAAATAATCAATTTACGACGGAGGAGGCGGAAGGATGGCGGGGAAACCAGGCGGGCTGGTCCGTTATCTGCTGGGGCTGCCCTGCCGAGAGCCGGCCTCCTGCCCGGCGACGCTGGAAGAATGTCGGCTGTTGCGCCAGGGGCCGGAGCCGGTTTTATGGGCCTCTCTTTCTTTTGTCAACCCAGGGCCGGAACCGACCAGCTTCGCCGCCAGCTGTTTCGTCCAGGCTTTCCAACGCGGTCTGGCTCTGCGCCCCGCTCTGGTTCGGAACCAACCGGCGTTTCGGGGGCAAAATGGGCTGCAAATTTTGCCGCCAGGCCAGGGCCTGACCGTTCACCTGGCTTGGCGGCTGCACAACCCTGCCGCCAGCGTGGAAATTTGTCTGTCCGCCTTGTTCCCTTTGCCCGGTCAAGATTGGTCCGCTTGTTTCCATTGTTCCCTATCGGCGGGAAAAAACCGACGGCTATGATTCACAGCGTCGCGCTGTCAAACGGCAATCCATTCATAAATAGGCGGCCTGTCCTCGCAATGGACAGGCCGCCTGTTTTCCTATACGTTGACCCCAATCGTCAGCGGGCGTTTATTCTTTTTCTGTGGCCGCAAACTCCGAATTTTGAGAATTTTCTGCAAGATTTTCCCGCAGAGTCTTGAGCAGCAGCTCCGCCGCTGGAGAAAAAACCTGGTATTTTTTCCAGGCCAGGTGCATCCAGGATTCCAACCGGGGCTCCAGAGGGCGAAAACACAGCGGGCTATCTGGACCGGCAGGGCTCAGCCGGTCCAAGGTCAGCGCATAGCCCGCCCCTTCCTCGGCCAGCAGCCGCAGATTGTAAACCAGATTGCCTGTGGCCGCCGTCTGTAGCTTTTCAACGCTGTAGCCCAGCCAGCCGGCCAAACCGTTTTCTCCGGTCTGCTGCCGGGAAAGGAGCAGCGGCAACCCCAACAAATCAGCCGGCGTCACAGCCTCTTTCTGCGCCAACGGGCTGTCCCGGCGCATCAGCAGGCCCCAGACGTCAGGCCGGGGCAGGCGGATGGAATCATATTTGCTCAGGTCCACCGGCTCGATCAGCGTGCCAAAATCGATCAGCCCCCGGTCCAACCGTTCTGTCACGTCGTAAGCGTCGCCGCTGAAAAAATGAAAACGAACCTGGGGGTGTTCCCGCTGGACCTGCCGAATCGTTTGGGCGATCAGCCGCATCCCTTCGCTTTCCCCGCCGCCCAGATAGACGTCGCCGGCGATTTCCCGGCCTGAAGCGGATACTTCCGCCCTGGTCTTTTCCATCAGCTCTACAATCTGCTGGGCTCGCTCCCGCAGCAGCATCCCCTCGCGCGTCAACGTCACTCGCCGGGCGCCTCGGATCAGCAGTTGCTTACCCAGCTCCTCCTCCAACTCCTTCAGCTGTTTGGAAAGAGGCGGCTGGGTCATGTGCAGCGCCTGAGCCGCGCCTGAGATGGTCTGTTCCCGGGCCACCGCCAAAAAATATTCCAATACGCGGATATCCATCGGTCTTGCTCCCGCCTTTCTTTTTTCTCAGCATAGCAGGTTTTTATATATCTTTCAAGTATGGTTTCGCATTTGCGATATGTATTTGATATTGCGCCTACTGCGCTTTATAATAAGCGCCAGAAGGAGGCGGCGCAATGACGGAGCAAGAAACCCGGCAAACAGCCGAAAATTTGACGGACGCCGGCTGCAGTCAGGAGCTGATTGAACGATTCTGCGGCCTGCTGGAGCAAAACCGAAAAAGGGAGGCCCTGGTTCTGCTGGCCGACCACCGCAAAAGCCTGCTGGACCGCTGCCACGACGAGCAGCGGAAAATCGATTGCCTGGATTATCTGGTTTTTCAAATCGAGCAACGCAAACTCCCATAAACGACCACGAAACGGAGGAAGAAAATGAAGGTATTACTGTTCAACGGCAGCCCCCGAAAAAACGGCTGTACATATCTATCCTTGCAGGAGGCGGCCAAGGCGATGGAGAGCCAGGGGATAGAAACTGAAATTTTACAGCTGGGCGACGGACCTGTATGGGACTGCGCGGCCTGCGGCGGCTGCGCCGGCAAAGGCCGCTGCATCTGGGAAGACGACCCCGCCAACCAATGGATTGAAAAAGCGCGGCAAGCGGACGGGTTTGTATTCGGCGCCCCGGTTTATTTCGGACACCCGGCAGGCGGCTTTTTAGCTCTGCTGGATCGGATGTTTTATGCCGGCGCGGACGTCTTTGTTCATAAGCCTGCCGCAGCCGTCGTTTCCGCTCGCCGGGCCGGAACTGTCGCCTCGCTGGACGTATTGTACAAATACTTCGGCATCTGCCAGATGCCCGTCGTCTCGTCCACCTACTGGAATATGGTATTCGGCCCAGCGCCCCGGCAGGTCGCCCAAGATCAGGAAGGCTTGCAAACCATGGCCAACCTGGGCCGCAATATGGCTTGGCTGCTCCAGTGCATACAAGCGGGCAAGAGCTTAGGGCTGACGCCGCCTCAGGCGGAAACCGCCTGCCGGACGGATTTCAATCGGTAACAGCCGTCTCCGTCTGTCCAAGCAATCCACATTACAGAAAGGAAGTTTTTCCATGAAACGAATGTTGCCCTTGCTGCTGGCGCTGTTTTTGCTGCTGCAAACCGGAGCCTGCGCGGCGCCCGGCGCCCGAGCCGGTCAGGCTCCAGAGGAGGCGGAGGCTCGGGCGGAACGGCTGAAACAGCTGGCCGCCGATCAGTTTGAAGATATTTCAGCCCAGGATTGGTATGCCGAAGCGATTGGTTTCTGCCTAGAGCAGAATTTGATGAGCGGCGCGGCGCAAAACCGATTTGAGCCCAATCAAACCGCCAGCCGAGCCATGACGGCCGCCGTTCTGCGCCGCCAAGCCGGAAACCCGCCGCCTCAATCCGCCTCGGCCTTTACCGATATTCCCGACGACGCCTGGTATCTTTCCGACGCGGCTTGGGCCGCTGAAACCGGTCTTTTTGCCGGATACGGCGACGGCCGCTTTGGCGGCGAAGACCCTGTGACCCGCCAGCAGTTCGTCGCGGTTCTCTGGCGCAAGGCGGGGCAACCCGTCGCCCAGGCCGGCGGCTCTTTTGCCGATCAAAGCGATATCGCCTCCTACGCCGCTGAAGCGGCGGTCTGGGCCCGAGAACAGGGCGTCGTCCAGGGCCGGCAGGACGGCCGATTTGACCCAAAATCCAATATATCCCGAGGGGAGGCGGCGGCTATGTTGTATCGCTGGTTGTATACGCCGGAAGAACAGGGGGCTTCTCAAGAGCCCAAAGACGATTCGCAGCCCCCGGCGTCCGGTTCCTCTGGCGGAGGCGGTTCCATCGGCGGCGGTTCTTCGGCGCCGCCGCCCCCCTCCCCTAACGAACCGGAAAAACCCGCCGAAAAAAGCAAAACCTTGGTCGTCTATTTTTCTGCCACCGGAACCACCAAACCTTTGGCCCAATACGCCCAAGAAATTTTGGAAGCCGATCTCTACGAAATCCAGGCGAAAGAACCCTATACCAGCGAAGATCTCAATTATTCCAACGGAAACAGCCGGACGACTCAGGAGCAAAACGACCCCAGCGCCCGGCCGGCTCTGGCCGGTTCTATCCCAGACCTTGCAAATTATGACGTCGTTCTGCTGGGCTACCCCATTTGGCATGGTCAAGCGCCCCGCATTATCAGCACATTTTTGGAAAGCGGGGATTTCTCCGGCAAAACCGTCGTTCCCTTCTGCACCTCCCACAGCAGCGGTATTGGCCAGAGCGACGCCAACCTGCATTCTCTGGCGCCCCAGGCAAATTGGCTGCCCGGCCGGCGTTTTGCCGGCGGAACAGGCAAACGCGATATCGAACGCTGGCTCCAGGGCTTAAAGCTGCCCGAGCCCCAACCGGAACAGCCTTCACAAACCGTCTCTGCCCCGGTTTTCGATTTGGAATCCAAAACCGTGCGTCTCAACAACGGTTATACCATGCCCATCAACGGCCTGGGAACCTACAGTCTGCAAGGGGAGACCTGCGTCGCCTCCGTCAAATCCGCGCTGCGGGAGGGCGTTCGCTTCATCGACACCGCCCGGGCCTATGGCAATGAAGAGGCGGTTGACCAGGCGATTCGGGAGTCCATGGAGGAACTGGGTATTTCCCGGGAAGAAATTTTCGTTATCACCAAAATTTATCCAGGCGCCGATATGAAAAACCCGGAGCAGGCTATCCAAGGCTGTTTGGATCGGCTGAACGTCGGCTATGTGGACATGATGCTGCTGCATCACCCAGACCCCAACGACGTCACGGCTTATCAAGCGATGGAGCAATTTGTGAGAGAGGGCAAAATCCGCTCTCTGGGTCTTTCCAACTGGTATGAAAAGGAGCTGAAGGAGTTTCTTCCCCAGATTTCCATCATGCCCGCCTTGGTGCAAAACGAAATCCACCCCTATTACCAGGAAAACGACGTGATCCCGTATATTCAGAGTCTGGGCGTTGTCGTCCAAGGCTGGTATCCTCTGGGCGGCCGAAGGCATACCCAAGCGCTGCTGTTCGATCCGACGATCTCCGCAATCGCCCAAGCCCACGGCGTATCCTCCGCCCAGGTCATCCTGCGGTGGAATCTGCAAAAGGGCGTAGTGGTCATCCCCGGCTCCAGCAACCCGGAGCACATCCGAGAAAACACGCAGCTCTATCATTTTGAGCTGACGCAGGAGGAAATGAACCAAATCAACGCCCTGGACCGGAACGAAAAACACGACTGATATTAGTCGAGAGAGCCAAGCGGACGCCCCGCTTGGGGCAATGGCGCCATAAAGGCCCTGCGGCAGAAAATTGCCGTTCTGCATACGGTTCCCGCCTAACCCCCCAAAAAAGACGCGCTAAGCGCGTCTTTTTTTGCGCTCCGCTCCCCTCTTCTGGGGAGGATGACATGATATACCTTCTGTCGAACGTTGACGAACAGGCTCGTTTGCGGTATAATCTGTGTACGTCAAAACGGCGGCGGACCCGCGCCGCCGCTTCTTCTTTTTTTCTGAGCCTCCCATTCGATTTTTTCTGTATGGATTTCTTAAGAATTTTGCCTTGTGTTTATTCAGAAAGCCCTTCTATAATGGAGATATGGCTTCGGGCCAAAATTCGTTGCGCGGAGGCTCTGTTTTATGGATCAAAAAGCGGTCCGGCTCAGAAATATTTTGACGATTTTGCTGATTTTGCTGGTTCTTCTGTCGGGCGTTTTTCTGTTGCAAGGGTATCTGGAGGGGCGTTTTGATTCCGCCGAATCCCTTCAGCAATATATCGGCTCCTTCGGCCCGTTGGGTCCGTTGGTTCTTGTCGTCGTCCAAGCCATCCAGGTGATTGTGCCAGTGCTGCCCGGTTTTCTTGGCTGCGCCGTCGGCGCCGCCATGTTCGGCCCTTGGGGCGGCTTTTGGTGCAATTATATCGGCATCAGCGCCGGCTCCATCATCTCGTTTCTGCTGGCTCGCCGCTTCGGCGTGGAGCTGGTCCGCCAGATGGTTCCCGAAAAAAAATACCAGACCTGGACTACATGGGTCAACAGCAAAAAGAGTTATACCGTCGTCTTGTTTCTGGCCATTTTGCTGCCCCTGGCGCCGGACGATATCCTGTGCTATTTTTCCGGCCTGACCGGTATGCCCGTCAAACGCTTTACTTGGATCATTTTGTTGGGCAAGCCCTGGTGTATTTTCGCTTACAGCCTGTTTTTCGGCTATTTTATTTGAGGAGGATTTCTATGCCGCTCGGCGTCTATAACTACACGGTGATTTTAACTTATTTTGGTATGCTGGTGGCATATGCCGGCATCGCCTGCGCGCTGCGAGGGGACCTGCACGGCGCCTTGGTCTGCCTGATGATTGCCGGCGCCTGCGATATGTTCGACGGCGCTATCGCCGCCACCAAAACCCGTACCGCCCAGGAAAAACGCTTCGGCATCCAGATCGATTCCCTGTGCGATCTGATCAGCTTCGGGGCGCTGCCCGCCGTCATCATCTATCGGGCCGCTGACAGCGACGCCAGCTTTTATATCTCCGGCTTTTATCTGCTGTGCGCCGTCATCCGGCTGGCCTGGTTCAATGTGGACGAAGAGGAGCGTCAAAATATTTCCAGCGAAGCCCGGCAGATTTATTACGGCCTTCCCGTCACAACGGCAGCGTTGATCTTGCCTGGGCTTGCCCAGGCAAGGCCGCTGTGCGGCCTGCCTTTGGGTCGTTTGGGCCCTGGAGCCCTGCTGGCCATGGGCGTGGCCTTCCTCAGCCCCATCCCCCTAAAAAAACCGGCCTTGCCCGGCAAAATCGGGATGCTCGTGTTCGGCGGCGCAGAGCTGCTTCTGCTGCTTTCGGGAGCCGACCTGTGAGCGGCCCCAATTCCGCCGCCGTCCGGTTTCTATACGGGACAAGACCGGGCCGGCTGCTGCTCAAGCTGATTCTCGGCAGCCATGTGGACAAAATCGCGGTGTGGTATTTGCGTTCCCCCCTATCCCGCCCTATCATCGGCGGCTTTGCCCGGCGAAACGGCATTCCGCTGACGCCGGAGCAGAAAAAGAGCTTCGGCTCCTATCAGGAATTTTTTCTGCGCCGCAGACCGCCTTTGCCGGTGGACCAGACGCCGGAAATCCTGGTCAGCCCCTGCGACGGCTGGCTCAGCGCTTTCCCGATTCGAGAGGACAGCAGCTTTGTCATCAAAGGCGCTCCCTACCGGCTGGAGGACTTGATTGCAGACAAGAGGCTGGCCCGTCAATTTCAAGGCGGCGATTGCCTGATTTTCCGGCTTTGTCCTTCGGATTATCACCATTACTCTTACATTGACGACGGGTTTCAGGGCAAAAACCATTTCATTCCCGGCGCTCTGCACAGCGTTCAGCCTCTGGCTTGCCAAACGTATCCTGTGTACACTCTAAATCGCCGTTGCTGGTCTCTGCTGGAGAGCGACCATTTCGGCCCGGTGATCCAGGCGGAAATCGGCGCGTTGATCGTCGGCGGCATTGTCAACGACCATGAAAACGCCCAAGTAAGCCGCGGCATGGAAAAGGGCCGCTTTGACCTGGCCGGTTCCACCATCGTTTTGCTTTTTCAAAAAGACCGCGTGCAACTGCTGCCCGAAATCGCGCAGCTTCTGAAAACCCAAGAAGAGTATCGGGCGATTCAGGGAACGGCGGTTGGCAGAGCGGTTTCGCCGGTCCTTGCACAATCGGAATAAGCAGCCGACGATACCAACACTTCCTTTGGAAAAGCGTTCCCATTCACTATTCCACAACTGGAATTGTTATGTCATATTCAATCTGTCTCTGATTGCTTTATCTTTGACTGGATATATTCTCTCTACGGGCAAATTTTTAGAGTTTAGTTTTCCGTTTTTTCTTTGCTCATTCCATTTTTTCACCTGCACAGTTAAGTCCTCTATCCGGCAAATACCTGTATCTAAAAACTCTCTCAATGTATTTCCCTTTAGCCCTATTTGGATTGCTGCGCGATTGATTGCATTTCCATTTATATTTCGATCTGGATCCCATTGGCAATATACTGTTGTTTCATCAAAAGCTTTTTCCCACTGCATACCAGTATAACGTTTGGAGTCCGGCGATGTCAGCACGGCTTTTTGCATGATTTCGTTAAACTTTGACTGATACACATCTATGGCTAAAATACATTCCTGATTTTTTTTAGTCCCCCAGTTCGAGCGATACATAAGCCATAGAAAAGAGGGCTTGATCCATGTCATGCGATGGACATTAAAATTTTTCCCAAATGTCTGCAAAGAAATTGCTTCTTTTGCGATGGCAGGATTGTATGCTTGATAAACTCGAATACATTGCCTATCGTATTGTGCAACTATTTCTCTTGTATATTCCACACATTTCACCCCTTTTTGCTTATCAATTTCCCGTTCGTTAGTGTAATTATAATCTCTTTTTAACGGGTATGCAATTCCGAAAAGGGATTAAAAAAACCGCCTTAAGGCGGTTTTTTCTTTGGCATGATTATGGATTTTGTCGGTCTTCCCCACTTCGTCTATGGCGGCGGCGAAAGCGTTTGCAGCGAAAAGGTTCCCCTTTCGCAGCCGACCGATACTCTTTGAGCAGCTCAGACGAAAGCGCCGGCACGGCGCGGCGGCCTCTCCAGCTCCCGTTCTCCAATCGGAGAACCGTCAGACGGCAGAGAAAACTTCCATGCTCTGGGCAGGAAAAAAGGGAGTAAAACAGTCGGGCCTCGCCCTGCCGCTTGCCCTCATACCAGCGATTCACGGTTCCCCTTTGTCCGCACAGAGGGCAGGCGGGCTTTCGGCTGCTTTTCGCATTCAGCAGCAGCTCAAGTTCGGCCTCCGGCCCGACCCTTTGCCGGGGCTGCCGAGGAAATTCTATCTGGCAGAGTTCTGGAATCCACAGGTTGTCCAAAGGTTCCTCCAGGCAATCCGCCGTCAGCCAGCCGCCGATCAGGCAGGCGTACATGGCGTCGTTCAGCGCGTTGTGAAACGTAAAGCTATCGGGAATGCCGCAGTATTCCGCCGCCCGCCATAGAGCGATTTGATTTTCCGCTTGCAGCCGCCGGGAAAACGCTTTCTGGAAATCATAGATTTTCTCCATGGCCGGCGGCTCGATCTCCCAATACCGGCAGTTTTCCTCCAGAATGCTGTTGTCGCCGCCGCCCCAAAAGGCGAAGACGGTATCCGCCCCCTGCCACCGGCGGAAAAGGGCCATCGCTTGACGAAAATCCAGATTGGATTTTTGAGCCTCTGAAAACTCCGGCAGCTCCTTGGCCCAGCGATCCGCTTTTTTATGAACGACGGGCCGGATATAGGCGTTGAAGGTATCCAAAATAGGCCCGCCGGGCTTTTCCGTCCGCACAGCGCCGATCTGCAAAATTTCGCTGACGGGCTTGTCGTCATACCCCCGGTTCCATTCCAGATCCATCACAATCATCCAATTGCTTTCCTTTCTGTTGTGATCTCCGCAGGTTTTATTGTATGGCAGAGCGGGATTTCCGTCAAGCGTCGGCCGTCAGCCAAGTCAGGTCCAAATCCAGGCAGGCCAGGCGGACGTCGGGTTTGACCAGCTCTCCATGGAAATCGCTTCCGCCAGTGCGGCGCAGCCCGTATTTTTCCGTCAGGCGCAGATAAAAATCCTGTTGAGCCGCCGTGTATTTGGGATAAAAACACTCGATGGCGTCCAGCCCCCAGCCTTTCATCCGTTTTACCAAGGCTTCCAGCTCGTCGTCCGGCAGACCCATCTGATAAGGATGAGCCAAAGAGGTTTTTCCGCCCCCTTCTTTAATGGCCTCCACGCAAACCCGAGCCTCCGCCTTAAACCGCGAAACCTGCTGTCGAAATTCCTGGCCGTCCAGATAGCGGCAGAACGCCTCTTCGTTGTCCGCCGCATACCCCCGGCGCACCAGCACGCGGGCAAAATGAGGCCGACCCACGACCTCTCCTCCGGCCAGCTCTTCCACCTCCGACAGAGAGATTTCCACCCCTTTGCTCTTCAGAAAATCGATAATCTGGTATTTTCGGTCTTCCCGACCCGCTCGGAGCTTTTGGCAAAGCTGGGTCAGCGCCGGGGCGTCGGCGGAAAAATGGTATCCCAATATGTGAAAACGCCGTCCCTCTTTGGCGCTGAGCTCCACGCCCCGAATGACTTGTATGCCCACAGCCCGGCCGGCCTCCGCAGCCCGGTCTACCCCGGCAATGGTATCATGATCGGTGACAGCCAGCGCTTCCAGCCCCCGGGCTTTGGCCAGACGCGCCACTTCCTCCGGCATATACTGGCCGTCCGAAGCGGCGGTATGGACATGCAGATCGGCTTTCATCTTGTATCCTCCTTTTTCTGGCGTCGGCGGCTTTATCGCCGGCCGTAATAAAACCCTGCCGCAGGGCTCTGATAGAGCAGGGCGGGCAGATCCCTGTCAGGCTGGCGCCCTTCCAATCGGCCTGCCTGCAAATCCTGCGCAGCCTGCAGCAAAGCAGGCAGGATATCCGCCTTCAACGGCAATGGACCGTGGGAGGGCAGGACGGTATCGATCTGGTTTTCCAGCGCCGCTAACTTTTCCAGGCTGGTCAGGTAGGCGGGCAAATTGCGGCCTGGCCCGAACAGAAAGATATTGCCGGCCTGGACGCTGTCTCCGCTGATCAGCAGTCGGTTTTGCCAATCCATCAGCGCAATGCTGCCCGGCGTGTGGCCAGGAATCAACAGAACCTCAAACTTCCATTTGCCCAAATCCAGAATATGCCCTTCCCACAGGGGGCGGGCCTCCAGCCCGGCGCCTTTTTGGCTGCTGTGGTACCGGTCAAATTCCGCCGGGTGCATCAGCGCCGGGCCAAACTGGCTGTTGCAGCCGATATGATCCATATCTGCATGGGTATTGACCAAAAAAATTGGTTTGTCCGTCAGATGAGAGAGATATTGCTTCAAATCCCCTCCGCCATAGCCTGTATCCACCAACATGGCCCGATCCGTCCCCTCCGCCAAAAAGCAGCGGACGCCTTTTTCTTCAATCACCCAAAATCCCGGCGCAAACTGGCTGTGCGTATAAACTTGTTCGCTCATTCGCAATTCCTCCTCAAAAATATCCGCGGCCCAACCGCCGCGAGAACATCTACCGAAATTTTATCATATCTCCCGTCATTTTTCTATTCTGCCGCCGCTTTTTCTGATATAATGTTTCAATAACGCAGCATGTATCAAATTCCATGGGAAAGGAGGTTCCCGCGAAATCCAATTTTCGCGGGGCAAAACGCTATGCGAAAAGCATTTGCTATCACCGGGCTGGTGCTGGGAGCGGTTTCCGCTCTGGCCAGCGCCACAGCCCTGATCTTCAGCAGCATCGCGCTGAAGGCCGACCGCTGACCCTCCCTCCCTTTCCGCCTGTTTTCTCCAGGCGGAAAGGGAGAAAAAATTCTTTTTTTGACCTTGACTTGTCTCATATTTTGTGATATTTTATTGTGAATTATAGAAACATAGAAACAGATAGGAGAGTTGAGCATGGCGCACTATTACGACGAACCGTCCCATACCTTTGGCGAGTATCTGCTGATCCCCGGTTATTCCTCCACAGAGTGCATCCCCGCCAACGTCAGCCTGAAAACGCCCCTGGTCAAATTCAAAAAAGGCGAAGAGCCCTCCATGAGCCTAAACATCCCCTTGGTTTCCGCCATCATGCAATCGGTTTCCGACGACCATATGGCCATCGCCTTGGCCAGAGAAGGCGGCCTGTCCTTCATCTATGGCTCCCAAAGCGTAGAAGACGAAGCCGCCATGGTGGCTCGGGTCAAAGCCTACAAGGCCGGCTTTGTGCGCAGCGATTCCAACCTGGGGCCGGACAGCACTTTGGCCGACGTGCTGGCGCTGAAAGAGCGCTCCGGCCATTCCACCATGGCTGTCACAGAAGACGGCACAGAGGAAGGCAAACTGTTAGGCGTCGTCACCAGCCGGGATTATCGGGTCAGCCGCATGGACCCCTCCGTTAAGGTTACAGAATTTATGACCCCCTTCGACAAACTGGTCTATGCCTCGGATACCACCTCGCTGAAAGAGGCCAACGACATCATCTGGGAAAACAAGCTCAATTCCCTGCCCTTGGTGGATAAGGAGCAGCGGCTGAAATATTTTGTCTTCCGCAAGGATTACTCCTCCCACAAGGAAAACGCTTTTGAGCTGCTGGACAGCTCCAAGCGATATATGGTTGGCGCGGGCATCAACACCCGAGATTATGAAACCCGCGTGCCCGCCCTGGTGGAAGCCGGCGCGGACGTTTTGTGCATCGATTCCTCTGAGGGCTTTTCCGCTTGGCAGAAAATCACGATTGATTGGATCCGCTCCAAATATGGAGACAACGTCAAGGTAGGCGCCGGCAACGTGGTGGACGCCGAAGGCTTCCGCTTTTTGGCCGAAGCAGGCGCTGATTTTGTCAAAATCGGCATCGGCGGCGGCAGCATCTGCATCACTCGAGAGCAAAAGGGCATCGGGCGGGGACAAGCCACGGCCGTCATCGAAGTGGCCAAGGCCCGAGACGAATATTTTAAGGAAACCGGCGTCTATATCCCCCTGTGTTCCGACGGCGGCATCGTCCATGATTACCATATGACGCTTGCCCTAGCCATGGGCGCGGACTTTATCATGCTGGGCCGTTATTTCTCCCGCTTCGACGAGAGCCCCACCAACAAGGTGATTATCAACGGCAATTACATGAAGGAATATTGGGGCGAAGGCTCCAATAGAGCTAGAAACTGGCAGCGTTACGATATGGGCGGCGACAAAAAGCTTTCCTTTGAAGAGGGCGTGGATTCTTATGTGCCCTATGCCGGCAGCTTGAAGGATAATGTCACCATGTCGCTGAATAAAGTGCGCTCCACGATGTGCAACTGCGGCGTGTTGAATATCCCGGATTTACAGCGGGACGCTAAAATCACCCTGGTTTCCGCCACCAGCATTGTGGA
>CAJTUM010000029.1 GCA_910579575.1 uncultured Eubacteriales bacterium
AATTCCCGCAAATCCCCTCGCCGGATTCCCGGCGTCCCATCTTCGATGGGGCCCTTGGTACACTATCCTGCGGATATTATACCATAGCTTTTGTCTATTGTACAGATTTCCATTCCCAAATGAGGACAAAAAATCGATCGGAGCTTTTATCAATTTTCTGAATAAACCCTCTGCGCTTCATCAAAATTTATCAAAATCTTTTTTCTCTTTGGGCAATCTGCCCAAATACTTTTTGATTATCCGATGAATTTTCACTGTTTCAAACCTTTTCATTCTCCGGCTGATACAGTATAATGTTTGAAGTCCGGTCCATGGTCCGGCGCATATTGAGGCAGCGGAGGGTTGCTTATGGAAGATTTTCAGGGCTTATTGAATATCGCCACCGACGTGGGCTTTTGTCTGCTGGAAAACGGGGCGGAAATCTATCGAGTGGAGGATTCCATCTGTCGGATTGTGCGGGCTTACGGCGTTTCAGAAGTAGACGTGTTCGCCGTCCCCACCACGCTGATCGTCACCATCAATCCCCCCGGCGGCCAGACCATGACCAAAACCAAACGGATTTACAGCCGGTCCACAGACCTGGACCGTATTTATCGGCTCAACGACCTTTCCTTTGATATTGTCAAAGAAAAACCGGATCTGGAGGAAGCCCGCCGCCAGCTGGACGCTATTATTGGCCGGCCGGATTATCGAACGATCACCCAAATCGCGGCTTACGCCCTTTCCGCTTTTGGCTTTACTCTGTTTTTCGGCGGCTCCTTTATGGACGCCTTTTGCTCCCTGAGCCTGGGCGCGGCCTGCTGGCTGCTGGGCCGCGGGCTGGATTTTTTCCATACCAACTCCTTTTTTATCAACACACTGTGCAGCGCCGTTATCGCCTTGCTGGCCGTATTCTGGGTGGAAACCGGCGTGGCGGCGCATATTGATAAAATGATTATTGGCGCTATGATGAATCTGGCTCCTGGCGTGGCTCTCACCAACTCCATGCGGGATGTGATTGCCGGCGACCTGCTGGCAGGCCAAGCAAAGCTGGTAGAGGCGCTGCTGGCCGCCACTTCTATGGCGCTGGGAGCCGGCTTTGTGCTCTCTCTGCATCGGTTGATTTTTTGATGGAAAAAGGAGCTTGTTATGCCGATTCATTCGCTGATTCTGGATTTTATCTATGCCTATATCGCCTGTCTTGCTTTTACGCTGATTTACAATATGCGGGGCAAATTTGTGCTGCTGGCCCCTTTGGGCGGCTCCATTGCCTGGATTATTTATAACATGACGGCCTATACGGAAAGCGATATTGTGCAAAATTTCATCGCTATTATGGCTGTCTCTTTCTATTCTGAAGTGATGGCTCGGATTTATAAGGCCCCAGTAACTATGTTTTTGGTGGTGGGGCTGCTGCCCCTGGTTCCTGGAGCGGGGATTTATTATACTATGGAATATCTTGTCGCGGGCAACCAATATGCCTTTGGTCAATCGCTGGTGCATACTTTGGCCATTGCCGGCGCTTTGGCTCTGGGCATCGTGCTGGTGTCCTCCCTGTTCCGCCTGTGCCTGATGTACTGGTACCACCTCAAACGCAAAAGACTCGCCAAAGGCGGAAAATAGCCTCAACAGACCCTTTACCCCGCGTCCTTTTCAGGGCGCGGGATTTTTTGCACCCTCCTTTGCTGTCGGCGCATATGATACAGGGGAAAGGAGTGATTGTAATGGCCTTTTCTGACCGGGAGCTTCTGGCTCGGCTGATCCAATGCGAAGCCGGCGGCGAGGGAGACAACGGTATGCGGGCGGTGGCCTCTGTTGTGATGAACCGAGTCAACGCTCCCGGCGGCGAGTATGCTCGAGTGGGCAGAGGCAGCCTACGCAATATCCTCTATCAGCCCGGCCAATTCGTCTGTATGTCCGAGACAGAAGGCGGGCAATATAACGCCCAAAATATCTACAATATGCGGCCTGAGTCTATCCATTATGAAATTGCTGATTGGGCGATAGCTGGAAACCGCCTGCCGCCTTTGGGCCAGGCTCTCTGGTTTTTTAACCCCTTCTCCCCCAACTGCCGTCAAAATTTTCCCAGCGAAGTGGGTATTTTCACAGTGCGTATCGGAGACCATTGTTTTTATAACCCACTGGACGCTTATTATGAAACATAAAGTGAGGTTTTGGAGAATGATGTTTGATATTACTTATCAAAATGGACAGAATCCCGGCTTCCAGAACGCCTCGAACAGGCAAAATATGCAAGACGCCCAATCCCCTTCGAGCGGCTTGCAGATGGGGCCAGAAATCCCTATGGAAGACGTGCTGGACCCCCAAAGCAACGAAGAGGTGGTACGCGGTTCTCTTCAGCAGGACTTGGCCAACAATCTGGGATACTATGTGGAAATCGATTTCCTGATTGGCTCCTCCAACATCGTCACCCAACGGGGCATCCTTTATTCTGTAGGCGTCAATTATGTGACCCTCTATCACGAAACAGAGGACCGTTATGTGGTCTGCGACCTGTATTCCATCAAGTTTGTTACCTTCTATAATTCCCGCGTCACCCCCCGAAGCCAACAAAGCATGGGCAGCGCTATGACCAGAAGAATGTAACCAGAGGCGCGGCCCGTTTGGGTTTGACCAATCCATCAGCCTTTGTACGCGCAACCAGGGCCCTTTGCAACAAAGCTCCATAACGCCACTGCCCAAGGACGCTGCAACCGCCCTGCCGCAGTATGGCTGTCGGGCCGACCCGACAAAAAAAGCGCGGCGGATTTCAAATCCGCCGCGCTGGGAAAGAACAAAGATTATTCGTTAACCTTGGTAACAACGCCGGAACCAACCGTTCTGCCGCCCTCGCGGATAGCAAAACGCAGGCCCTCTTCAATGGCGATAGGAGTAATCAGCTCAACATCCATCTCGACGTTATCGCCAGGCATACACATCTCAACGCCCTCAGGCAAAGTGATGACGCCGGTCACGTCGGTTGTACGGAAATAGAACTGGGGACGATAGTTGTTGAAGAAGGGGGTATGACGGCCGCCTTCATCCTTGGTCAGGACGTAAACCTGGCCATGGAATTTTGTGTGAGGCTTGATAGAGCCGGGCTTGGCCAGAACCTGGCCGCGCTCCACATCGGTCTTGTTGATGCCGCGCAGCAGGCAGCCAATGTTGTCGCCCGCCTCAGCGAAGTCCAGCAACTTGCGGAACATCTCGATGCCGGTGACGACTGTCTTCCGGGGAGCGTCCATCAGGCCGACGATTTCCACTTCTTCGCTCATCTTCAACACGCCGCGCTCCACACGACCAGTGGCGACAGTGCCGCGGCCAGTGATGGTGAACACGTCTTCCACAGGCATCAGGAAGGGCAGATCAGCCTTGCGGTCAGGAGTGGGGATATAGCTGTCGACAGCGTCCATCAGCTCTTTGATGCACTTGTAATCCTCGCACTCAGGATCGGTGGAGGAGCTCTCCAGCGCCTGCAGAGCGGAGCCGCAAACGATGGGCACATCGTCGCCGGGGAATTCATAAGTGCTCAGCAGCTCGCGGACTTCCATCTCGACCAGCTCCAGCAGCTCGGGGTCGTCTACCTGGTCAGCCTTGTTCAGGAAGACCACGATAGCGGGCACGCCCACCTGACGGGCCAGCAGGATGTGTTCGCGGGTCTGGGCCATGGGGCCGTCGGAAGCCGCGATAACCAGGATAGCGCCGTCCATCTGCGCCGCGCCGGTAATCATGTTCTTGATATAGTCGGCGTGACCCGGGCAGTCCACGTGGGCATAGTGGCGGGAATCCGTCTCATACTCAACGTGAGCTGTGTTGATGGTGATGCCGCGCTCTCTCTCTTCGGGAGCCTTGTCGATCATATCATAGGCTTCAAACTGAGCCTGACCCTTCAGGGACAGGAACTTTGTGATAGCGGCGGTGGTTGTGGTCTTGCCATGGTCAACGTGGCCGATGGTGCCGATGTTGACGTGAGGCTTTGTTCTTTCAAATTTTGCCTTGGCCATTTTAACTCTCCTCCTTAAAGGTGTTTGTTTTCAAAAAACGATTGGTCTTGCGGGGATTGCCCCGCAATAGACCCATTTTATCGTAAAATGGGCCTTATTGCAAGAGATAAACGGCAATTTACTTATTTGCCGGAAATGATTTTTTCCTGGATGCTCTTGGGCACTTCCGTGTAGTGGCTAGGCTCCATTGTATACTGGCCTCTGCCCTGCGTGCGGGAGCGCAAATCCGTGGCGTAGCCGAACATTTCGCTCAGCGGCACAAAGGCGTCGATCTGCTGAGCGCCGCTACGGGCTTCCATGCCCTGAATCTGGCCGCGCCGAGAATTCAGGTCGCCGATCACGTCGCCCATATAATCCTCCGGCACGATGACGGAAACCTTCATAATGGGCTCCATCAAAACAGGGTCCGCCTTTTTCATCGCCTCTTTGAAGGCCATGGAGGCGGCGATCTTAAAGGCCATTTCCGAGGAGTCCACTTCGTGATAAGAGCCGTCGTACAGCGTGACCTTGACGTCCACCACGTTGTAACCTGCCAACACGCCGTTTTGCATGGCGCCCTGGATGCCCTGGTCGATGGGCCCGATATATTCCTTGGGAATGGCGCCGCCCACCACTTTGTTGATAAACTCGTAACCCTTGCCGGATTCGTTGGGCTCCAGGATGATCTTGACGTGACCATACTGGCCTTTACCGCCGGACTGACGGGCGTACTTCATATCCACATTGGCGTCCTTGCGCACAGTCTCCTTATAAGCGACCTGCGGGGAGCCCACGTTGGCCTCTACCTTAAATTCGCGAAGCAGACGGTCCACAATGATCTCCAGATGCAGCTCGCCCATGCCGGCGATAATAGTCTGCCCAGTTTCTTCATCGGTGTACGTCTTGAAGGTGGGGTCCTCTTCCGCCAGCTTCATCAAAGCGATGCCCATCTTCTCCTGGCCGGCCTTGGTCTTGGGCTCAATGGCCACGCGGATAACCGGCTCGGGGAAATCCATGGATTCCAGAATGACGGGATGCTTTTCGTCGCACAGCGTGTCGCCGGTGGTGGAATTTTTCAGACCGATGACGGCGGCGATGTCGCCAGAGTACACAGTCTCAATATCCTCCCGGTGATTGGCGTGCATTTGCAGAATGCGGCCCACCCGCTCCTTCTGCTTTTTGGTGCTGTTCAGCACAGACGTGCCGGCGTTCAGCGTGCCGGAATACACCCGCACAAAGGCCAAACGGCCCACATAAGGGTCGGTGGCGATCTTAAAGGCCAGCGCGGAGAAGGGGCCGTTGTCGTCGGCATGGCGCTCCTCTTCCTCGTCGGTGTCCGGGTTAACGCCTTTGATGGCGGGGATATCTGTGGGCGCGGGCATATAATCCACAATCGCGTCCAGCAGCTTCTGCACGCCCTTGTTGCGGTAAGAGGTGCCGCAAGTGACAGGGATAATCTTTACGTCCAGCACAGCCTTACGCAGCGCGGCTTTGATATCCTTGACGGCGATCTCCTCGCCCTCCAGATAAGCCTCCATAATCGCGTCGTCATATTCCGAAATGGATTCGATCATATGAGCGTGATATTCGGCGGCCTTTTCCTTCAGCTCTTCAGGAATCTCCTCGCAGCGGATATCCTTGCCCAGCTCGTCGTAATAGACATAGGCTTTCATCTCCACCAGGTCGATGATGCCGGAGAAGTTATCCTCCGAGCCGATGGGCAGCTGAATGGGCACCGGGTTGCACTTCAGGCGGTCTTTCATCATCTCAACGGCATGATAAAAATCCGCGCCAACGGCGTCCATTTTGTTGATATAAACCATGCGGGGCACATGATACTTATCGGCCTGATGCCAAACAGTCTCTGACTGCGGCTCCACGCCCCCCTTCGCGCACAGAACAGTGACGCTGCCGTCCAGCACACGCAGCGAACGCTCCACTTCCACAGTGAAGTCCACGTGGCCCGGCGTGTCAATGATGTTGATTCTATGACCATTCCACGCGCAGGTAGTAGCGGCGGAGGTGATGGTAATGCCTCTCTCCTGCTCCTGCGCCATCCAGTCCATGGTGGCGGTGCCGTCATGGGTTTCGCCAATCTTGTGATTGACGCCCGTATAATACAGGATTCTCTCGGTGGTAGTGGTCTTGCCGGCATCGATATGCGCCATGATGCCGATATTACGGGTTAATTCCAGCGGATACTGCCTTGGCATCTGTGGTCTCCTTTCAACAAACGGTTTAGCAAAGGCTTACCATCTGAAATGGGCGAAAGCCTTGTTGGCGTCGGCCATCTTGTGGGTGTCCTCGCGCTTTTTAACCGCTCCGCCCGTGCCGTTGACGGCGTCCATAATTTCGCCGGCCAGGCGTTCCTTCATGGTTTTTTCGCCGCGGTTGCGGGAATAAAGGGTGATCCATCTCAGGCCAAGGGTCTGCCTTCTTTCGGGGCGCACTTCCATGGGCACCTGGTAGGTGGCGCCGCCCACGCGGCGGGCCTTGATCTCCAGGGACGGCATGATATTTTCCATGGCCTCGTTAAACGCTTCTACCGGGTCCTTTCCGGTCTTTTCCTTCACAATCTCGAAAGCGTCGTATACGATCTTCTGGGCCACGCCCTTCTTGCCGTCATACATGATGTTGTTGATCAGCTTGGTCACGAGCTTCGAGTTGTAAAGCGGGTCCGGAAGAACGTCCCTCTTGGGAACAAATCCTCTTCTGGGCACTTTGCTTCCCTCCTTCACAGAATGATTTCATCGGTACTCAAGGGCCTGGCAGCCCTTGTCGCGCGCCCTGCCGGGGACCCGATAGCTACGTTTTATGAATATCATAAACAATAATCTATAAGGTTAAACCTGGCAAAGCTCACACGCTTTGCAATTTTTTGCGTCTTTTTACTTCTTAGCGCCGGCTTTGGGCCGCTTGGCGCCATACTTGGAACGGCTCTGCATCCGGCCGTTGACGCCCTGAGTGTCCAGAGAGCCGCGGATGACGTGATAACGCACGCCGGGCAGGTCCTTCACGCGGCCGCCTCTGACCATAACCACAGAGTGTTCTTGCAAATTGTGGCCCACGCCGGGGATATACCCCCAGACCTCCATGCCGTTTGTCAATCTGACACGGGCTACCTTGCGCAGGGCAGAGTTCGGCTTTTTGGGGGTCATGGTCTTCACAGTTGTGCAGACGCCTCTTTTTTGGGGAGAGGACTGGTCTGTCGTCACCATTTTTTTGGAGTTGTACCCCTTTTGCAGCGCGGGGGAGTTGGATTTGTAACTCGCCACTTCCCTGCCTTTGCGAACCAGCTGATTGAATGTGGGCATAACGCACCTCCTTATAGATTATTGCTTTTATCAAACCCCTTCCGCGGGAAACCGCGGCCCCGCAGAAGGGGGAAAAGCCGAAACAGATCGTTTGCGCCCGGCCCAAAGGCCGTCGGCGCTGTGGAAAACCGGATCAGGCGGCTTCGCGCCTTCCCCAATTCTCACGCAGTTTACTATTATAACCGATATCCGCCGATTAGTCAACCATTTCTACAATTTCTTCATAACCGGCCTGGTTGTAGACGTCCACGCCGCTGCCAGCAGGCACTAGCTTGCCGATGATGACGTTTTCCTTCAGGCCCATCAGCGGATCGATTTTGCCTTTGATGGCCGCTTCCGTCAGCACCCGCGTGGTTTCCTGGAAAGAGGCGGCGGACAGGAAGCTGTCGGTGGCCAACGAAGCTTTGGTGATACCCAGCAACACCGGAGAATAGGTGGCCGGCTCAAATTCCCGGCCCTCCTGCTCGGCCTTTTTCTGGGCGGACTCCATCGCGTCCTCAAATTCAAAGATATCCACCATAGAGCCAGGCAGCAGCTCGGTGTCGCCCTGCTCCTCCACCCGGACCTTGCGCATCATCTGGCGCACGATGACCTCGATGTGGCGGTCGTTGATATCCACGCCTTGCTGGCGGTAAACCCGCTGGACCTCTTGAATCAGGTAAGCCTGCACTGCGTCCACATCTCGAGTGCGCAGCACGTCGTGGGGATTCAAAGCGCCGTCGGTCAGCGCCGCGCCCATCGCCACCCGGTCGCCGTCGGCCACCCGCAGCGGCTGGTTGAGGGGCGCCTGATAGACCTTGCTCTCCCCCGTCTCCGGCTCCGTGACAGTAATGGGCCGAGTAGAGCCCTTGCGGCTGTCGTCGATGGAGACGACGCCGGCGTTTTCCGAAAGAATGGCGGCCCGCTTGGGTTTCCGGGCCTCAAACAGCTCTTCCACCCGGGGCAAGCCTTGGGTGATATCGCTGCCGGCCACGCCGCCGGTGTGGAAGGTTCGCATGGTCAGCTGCGTGCCCGGTTCGCCGATGGATTGGGCGGCGATAATGCCCACCGCTTCGCCAATGCCGATTTCGCTGCGGGAGGCCAAGTTGCTGCCATAGCACTTGGCGCACACGCCGTGGCGGGCTCGGCAGGTCAGCACGCTGCGGATTTTGATGCGGGTAACGCCGGCGCCGATGATGATTTTGGCGTCGTCGTCGTCCATCAGTTTATCTTTAGAAACCAGCACATTGCCCTCTGCGTCCTTAAAATCCTCTACCAGATAGCGGCCCACCAGCCGGTCGGCAAAGGGTTCGATCACCTGGTTGCCGTCTGTGATTTCAAAAGCCCAGATGCCGTCTTCAGCGCCGCAATCGTGCTCTCGGATAATCACATCCTGTGAAACGTCCACCAAACGGCGGGTCAGGTAGCCGGAGTCCGCCGTCCGCAGGGCGGTGTCGGCCAAGCCCTTCCGAGCGCCTCTGGAGGAGATGAAATATTCCAATACGGAAAGGCCCTCGCGGAAATTGGCCTTGATGGGAATTTCGATGGTTTTGCCCACGGTGTTGGCCATCAGGCCACGCATACCCGCCAGCTGGCGGATCTGGTTCATGTTGCCGCGGGCGCCGGAGTTGGACATCATGAAGATGGGGTTGAACCGGTCCAGGCAGTCGTTCAGCGCCTGGGTCACGTCCTTGATGGTCTGCTCCCATTCCTGAATGACCAGGCGATACCGCTCGTCGTCCGTAATCAGGCCCCGCTTAAACTGCTTGTCGATGCGGGCCACCCGCTTTTCCGTCTCGGAGATCAAGGTGTATTTGGCGTCGGGCACCGTCATATCCGAGACGGAAACCGTCATAGCGCCAATAGTGGAATATTTGAAGCCTAGAGCCTTGATATCGTCCAGCAGCTGGGCTGTCCGCGCGAAATTATGTCGGTCGATGCAGGCGGCGATGATCTTGCCCAGCTCCTTTTTGCCGCAGGAGAAGGCCACCTCCAGATCAAATTCCCGACCAGGCTGGCTGCGGTCCACAAAGCCCAAGTCCTGGGGAACAGCTTCGTTAAAAATCAACCGACCTACTGTGGCGTTGATGATTTTGCTCCGCCGTTCGCCGTCGATTTCCTTGAATACCCGGACCTGAATGGGCGAATGGATGCCCACATACCCCTGCTGATAGGCCAACAGCGCCTCGTCCTTGTCGGCAAACACCATGCCGACGCCGGCTTCCTCCCGGTCGATGGTCAGGTAATAGGATCCCAACACCATGTCCTGAGAGGGCACGGTGACGGGCATACCGTCCTGAGGCTTCAGCAAATTGTTAGCGGAAAGCATCAGCAGCCGGGCCTCGGCCTGCGCCTCGGCGGAAAGGGGCACATGGACCGCCATCTGGTCGCCGTCAAAGTCCGCGTTGAAGGCGGTGCACACCAGAGGATGCAGCTTAATGGCCCGGCCTTCCACCAGGATGGGTTCAAAGGCTTGAATGCCCAGGCGATGCAGCGTAGGCGCCCGGTTGAGCATAACCGGATGCTCTTTGATCACCACTTCCAAAGCGTCCCACACCTCGGTGCGAGCCCGTTCCACCATCTTTTTGGCGCTCTTGATATTGTTGGCCACCGCGTCTTCTACCAGTTTTTTCATAACGAAGGGTTTGAAGAGCTCCAGCGCCATTTCCTTAGGCAGGCCGCACTGATAGATTTTCAGATCAGGGCCCACCACAATCACGCTTCGGCCGGAGTAGTCCACGCGCTTGCCCAACAGATTTTGACGGAAACGGCCCTGCTTGCCCTTCAGCAGGTCGCTGAGGGATTTCAGCGGCCGGTTGTTGGGGCCTGTCACAGGCCGGCCTCGGCGGCCGTTGTCGATCAGGGCGTCCACCGCCTCTTGAAGCATCCGCTTTTCGTTGCGCACAATGATATCCGGCGCGCCCAGCTCCAGCAGGCGCTTGAGCCGGTTGTTGCGGTTGATCACCCGGCGATACAGGTCGTTCAGGTCGCTGGTGGCGAAGCGGCCGCCGTCCAGCTGAACCATGGGCCGCAGCTCGGGAGGAATGACGGGCACTACGTCCAGCACCATCCATTCCGGCCGATTGCCCGATTGGCGGAAAGATTCGACCACCTCCAGCCTTTTGATGATGCGCAGCTTTTTCTGGCCTGAGGCGTCCTTCAGCTCGGTCCGCAGCTGGCTGGCCAGCTCCTCCAGGTCGATTTCAGCCAGCAGCTTCTTGATGGCCTCGGCGCCCATTTCCGCCTTGAAATCGTCCTCATATTTTTCCACCATATCCCGGTATTCCCGCTCGGTGAGAATCTGCTTTTTCATCAGCGGGGTGTCGCCGGGCTCGGTGACGATATAGGAGGCGAAATACAACACCTTTTCCAGCAGCCGAGGAGACATATCCAGCACCAGGCCCATGCGGGAGGGGATGCCCTTGAAATACCAGATATGAGAAACCGGCGCAGCCAGCTCGATGTGGCCCATCCGCTCCCGGCGCACCTTGGATTTGGTGACCTCCACGCCGCAGCGCTCACAGATTTTTCCTTTAAAGCGCACCTTTTTATATTTGCCGCAATGGCACTCCCAGTCCTTCTGAGGCCCAAAAATCCGCTCGCAGAACAGGCCGTCCCGCTCGGGCTTCAGCGTCCGATAGTTGATGGTTTCCGGCTTTTTTACCTCGCCGTAGGACCATTCGCGGATCAGTTCCGGAGAAGCCAGACCGATTTTAATCGCCTCAAACGTCATATTTGCCATAGTTGCTCTCCCCCTCCGTTAAAACGTCTCGTCTTCGTCCAGCGGGTCTGCCGAAACCCCCGCCAGCTCGCTCATCACTTCCAGCGGGTCCGCCTCTTCTTCGGCTTCTCCAATGCCGAAGCCGGCGCCGGCAAACTCCTCGTCGATGGCCACGCCTTCGCCGCCCATCTCTTCCCGCACGTCGCCCCGGACGATCTCCTCATAGCCGTCGTCGTCATCGTCGTCGTTCAGGTGAATTTCCTCCATATTCTTATCCAACACCTTGATGTCCAGACCCAGGGACTGGAGCTCCTTGACCAGCACCTTAAAGGACTCGGGCACGCCGGGCCGAGGCACGTTGTGGCCCTTGACAATGGATTCATAGGTCTTGACGCGGCCCACGATATCGTCGGATTTCACCGTCAGGATTTCCTGGAGGGTGTAAGCGGCGCCATAGGCCTCCAAGGCCCAGACTTCCATTTCGCCAAAGCGCTGGCCGCCGAACTGGGCCTTGCCGCCCAAAGGCTGCTGGGTCACCAAGCTATAGGGGCCGGTGGAGCGGGCGTGGATCTTATCGTCTACCAGATGATGCAGCTTCAGATAATACATATAGCCGACGGTTACCGGGTTGTCGAAAGGCTCGCCGGTACGGCCGTCATACAAAATGCTTTTGCCGTCTTCCCGCAGGCCGGCGTCCCGGAACAGCGCTCGGATATCCTCTTCCTTGGCGCCGTCAAAGACGGGGGTAGCCACGTGCAGGCCCAGAGCGTGGGCCGCGAAGCCCAAATGAACCTCCAACACCTGGCCGATGTTCATGCGGGAGGGCACGCCCAGGGGGTTCAGCACAATATCCAGCGGCGTGCCGTCGGCCAAGAAGGGCATATCCTCCTGCGGCAGAATGCGGGAAACGACGCCCTTGTTGCCGTGGCGGCCGGCCATCTTATCGCCCACGGAGATTTTCCGCTTCTGTGCGATATAGCAGCGCACCACCATGTTGACGCCGGGGCTCAGCTCGTCGCCGTTGGCCCTGGTGAAGACCTTCACATCCACAATAATGCCGCCGGCGCCGTGAGGCACCCGCAGGGAGGTGTCCCGCACTTCGCGGGCCTTTTCGCCAAAGATGGCCCGCAGCAACCGCTCTTCGGCGGTCAGCTCGGTTTCGCCCTTGGGCGTTACCTTGCCCACCAAGATATCGCCGGGCCGCACCTCGGCGCCCACTCGGATAATGCCCCGTTCGTCCAGGTCCCGCAGGGCCTCTTCGCCCACATTGGGGATATCCCGGGTGATGTCTTCGGGTCCCAGCTTGGTGTCTCGAGATTCCGTCTCATATTCCTCAATGTGGATGGAGGTATACATATCGTCCCGCACCAGCCGCTCGTTGAGCAACACGGCGTCTTCGTAATTGTACCCTTCCCAGGTCATAAAGCCGATGAGGGCGTTTTTGCCCAGAGCGATCTCGCCCAGAGAGGTGGAGGGGCCGTCGGCGATGACGTCGTCCTTTTTCACCCGATCTCCCACGCTGACGATGGGCTTCTGGTTGACGCAGGTACCCTGATTGGAGCGCATAAATTTAATGAGCCGGTGGGTCTTCTCCCCCAGCTTGTCGTATTTAATGGTCACATCCCGGGCGGTGACTCGGGTCACTGTGCCGTCTCCCAAAGCCAAAGGCACTGTGCCAGAGTCCACCGCCGCCTTATATTCAATGCCGGTAGCCACAAAGGGCGCTTCGGTCTGGAGCAGAGGCACAGCCTGCCGTTGCATATTGGAGCCCATCAGCGCCCGGTTGGCGTCGTCGTTTTCCAGGAAGGGAATCATGGCGGTGGCCACAGAGACCATCATTTTAGGCGAAACGTCCACCAGATCCACCCGCTCCCGCTCGATCTCGATGATCTCGTCCCGATGGCGGCAGGGCACCCGGGCGGCCTTGATGCGGCCCTGTTCGTCCAAGGGCTCGTTGGCCTGGGCCACGATGTACTCGTCCTCAATGTCCGCCGTCATATACCGGACTTCGTCCGTCACCACGCCGGTTTCCTTGTCCACCACCCGATAGGGGGCTTCGATAAAGCCGTAGTCGTTGACCCGGGCATAGGTGGCCATATAGGAAATCAGGCCGATGTTGGGGCCTTCTGGGGTCTCGATGGGGCACAGGCGGCCATAGTGGCTGTAGTGAACGTCCCGGACTTCCATGTTAGCCCGATCCCGGGAAAGGCCGCCGGGGCCCAGGGCGGACATACGGCGCTTATGGGTCAGCTCGGCCAGCGGGTTGTTCTGGTCCATGAACTGAGACAGAGGAGACGAGCCGAAAAACTCCTTGATGGCCGCGGTGACAGGCCGGATATTGATAAGGCTCTGGGGCGTCACCAAATCCAGGTCCTGGATGGTCATGCGCTCCCGGATCACCCGCTCCATGCGGCTGAAGCCGATGCGGAACTGGTTTTGCAGCAGCTCGCCCACGCTGCGCAGCCGCCGATTTCCCAGGTGGTCGATATCGTCCGCCGTGCCCACGCCGTTGGCCAAGCAGTTCAGATAGTTGATCGAGGCCAAGATATCGTCCACGATGATGTGTTTGGGAATCAGGTCGTCTATGCTGTCCCGTATGGCCTCCAGCAGGTCTTCGCCCTGATGCTCCTGCATCAGCTGGCGCAGGACGGAAAAGCGCACTCGCTCGTAGACGCCCAGCTCCTCTTCTTCGCATTCCACAAAATCGCTCAGGCGCACCATGTCGTTGGAAAAAACCTTTACTTCTTTTCCTTCCACATCCACAAAGGCTGTGGAAACGCCTTTGCGCTCCAGCTCCGCCGCCTTTTCCCGGTCCAGGGTCTGACCGGGAACAGCCAGCACTTCGCCGGTCAGCGGGTCGGTGGCCGGGCGAGACAGCTTCTGGCCGCTGAGCCGCTTGGAGATGGCCATTTTCTTATTGAATTTATAACGCCCTACTGTGGAAAGATCGTATCGCTTAGGGTCAAAAAACAGGTTGTTCAGCAGCGTTTGGGCGCTGTCCACTGTGGGAGGCTCGCCAGGGCGCAGCCGTTTGTAAATTTCAATCAACGCGTCCTCTGTGGTTTTGATAGCGGAATCCTTGTCCAGAGAGGCCACAATGCGCTCGTCTTCGCCAAAAAGCTCCTTGATTTCCGCGTCTGTGCCGATGCCGATGGCCCGGATCAGAGAAGTGACTGGCAGCTTGCGGTTTTTATCGATGCGCACATAAAACACGTCGTTGGCGTCGGTTTCATATTCCAGCCAGGCACCCCGATAGGGGATAATCGTGCTGCTCAACAGAGGCTTGTCGGGCCGTTCGTTGTCCAGGCCGTAATACATTCCAGGAGAACGGACGATCTGGGACACCACCACCCGCTCGGCGCCGTTAATGATAAAGGTGCCGCTGTCGGTCATCTTGGGGAAATCCCCCATAAAGATCTCCTGCTCCTTGATCTCGCCGGTTTCCTTGTTGCGCAGGCGCATCCGCACTTTAATCGGCGCCGCATAGGTGGCGTCCCGCTCCTTGCATTCCTCCACCGAATATTTAGGTTCTTCCTCCATGGAATAATCCAAGAAGGTCAGCTCCAGATTGCCGGTGTAGTCGGCGATGGCCCCCACGTCCCGAAAAACCTCCCTCAGGCCCGTGTCCAAAAACCATTGATACGATTTTTTCTGGACTTCAATGAGGTTGGGCATTTGGAGCACTTCCTTGGTCCGCGAAAAGCAGATCCGCTCTTTTCTGCCGCACTGGATTTTGCCATACTTTTCCCAGTTGTACATTTGCCACACTCCGTTTCTTGTCAGCTTGCGATACGCCAGGGTGCGTTGCACTAATTTATCATTTTCCGGTTGCCATCTTCGCCGGCTTTTGATACAATAGCCGTAGTGAAAATGGGGTTTGATTGGATTGTATATCGATGCAGTATATTATTTTAGCATTTTCACAATCGTAAGTCAACCCTTTTATCGGTTCAAAACGGCTTGTTTGGGCCGTTTTTTATGCTTTTTCTTCATTTTCTCATAATAGCGCGCAAAAAGGCGGACCGGTTTGGTCCGCCTTTTTTATTTGACCTTATTTCTGCGCTTTCTTTTTCAAAGCCTGAAGAATCCAAACGTCCCCCAGCGCGCACAAAAGCAAATAAATCGCCAAAGATACGACGATTACCCTGGGTTGGATCCACTCTTTTGCAAAGCTGAAATCGCCGCCCAAGCGGAAGCGCAGCAGCCCCCAAGCCAACGCCGCCAGCGGAACAGGCGCCAGCAGCCACAGATTCAGCGGCCAGAATATTTTATCTGCCTGGCGGCAGGAGTTTCCCTCCCCCAGCGTCCGGCCCACCGCAAAAATCATGCAGCCCATGGCCATAACGATCCATCCGCCGCCTGCGCCGCTGGCCGTCTGCTCTTCCGACCAACCGATGGCGGAAAGAATCAGCCCCACGGCGTTCAGCGCCGTGGCCACAATGGCGAAAATTCGGGCGTCCGGCTGGTTCCGCCGGGCGGGCCGCTCCCCCTTCAGCAGGTAATCTGTGCTGGTTTCAAACAGCAGGCTCAAGGCCAGCACTTTATCCAGCTCGGGCAGGCTCTGGTCTCCCTCCCATTTACTCACCGCCTGGCGGGAAACGCCCACCTGGTCCGCCAGCTCTTCCTGGGAGAGTCCTCTGGCCCGACGCAGCTCCCGGATTCGCTCCGCCAAGCCGGTCAAATTTCTGTTGTCCATTTCCATTTCCAACGCTCCTTTGCAAATTTGATGCCCTCAGGCTACCAAAAGCGGCGGTTGCGCCGCCACCAAAAGCGCTTGGAACTTTGTCAACTCACAGTTGCAAGAGAAGATTTTCACCCTTTTGCGCCAGGTTTTATCCCTCCGCTCGGTCAGCTCAGCGAGCGCCAGCGTTCCCCCTCTCGTATTACGGCTCGGAGGGCGGTTCGTCGTCGTTCTCGTCAGGCAAATCTGGCTGCGTCGGCTGGTTGTTTCCGGGCTGAGATTCAGAGGGCCTGTTGGCTGGGTCGTTCGGGTCCAGCGGTGCCACAATAGAGCCTGGCGCCTGCGTTCCGGGCTGTTCTGGGTTGTTGGGCTGGCCCGGTTGATTGGATTGTCCAGGCCTTTCCGGATCGTCAGGATCGCTGGAATTGCCGGGGTCGTTTGGGTCTTCCTCGTCTATCGGGTCTTCCTCCGGCTTATTGCCGTCGTTTTCCGGGCTGTGCACGGTGCAAACATGGTTCATGGCTCCTTCGCCGGAGGCCGCCGGATAGCCGCTGGTATCGCTGCCCGGCGCCACATAGCTGCCGTCGGAAACCCGCACGCCGGCCACCGGGAAGCTGCGGTCCACCGAAAGCAAGCCCACTGTTCTGATCGATTCCTTGGGGCAGTATTCATTGGCGATCATATTGGTGGTTCCGTCTATTTCCACCGGTACGTGGATATCGCAGCTGGCCGTTGGCACGTCCGCCGGCGCCAGACGGACGGCGATCGACCGATTTCCTCGCGGGTCCGCCTGGCAATATTCGCTGACCCGCAATCCGCTGTCAGCGCAGACGTATACCGTCTTCATCTGCGTTTTTCTGTCAAACTCGGCGTTTTCCAGCCCCTCATGAACCCGCTCCATCACGCTTTTCCAAATAGCCAAAGCCGGGTTGCTGGAAACCCCTCGGACTACCTGGGGCCGGTCGTAGCCAAACCAGACGCCGGCGGTGTAATAAGGCGTCATCCCCACAAACCAGCGGTCAAAATCGTCGTCGGTGGTGCCGGTTTTGCCCGCCGTCTCAATGCCGGGTATTTTGGCCCGGGCGCCGGTGCCCTGAGGTCCTGTCACCACGTTGGTCAGAAAATCCAGCATATAATCGGCCGTTTTTTGAGACATAGCCTCCACCGTATCCGGCGTATTGTCCAGCAATACGTTGCCTTGGGCGTCATAGACCTTGGTATAGACCCGAGGCTTGTTGTAATACCCATAATTTCCAAAAGCCGTATAGGCCGCGGTGATGTCCATCACCGAAACGCCGTCCGTCAGGCCGCCCAGAGCCAGAGGGCTCAGAGCCACGTCGGAAACCTGACGGGAATTTCCCTTTTTATCGGTAATCGTCCGCCCGGGTTCCAAGGGAAGACCCATATTTTGCGTTGCAAATTCAAAGGACTTTTCCGGCGTCATGGTCATCACCAAATCTACCGCAATGGTGTTGGTGGAAACCTCAATGGCCTTTTTCACCGTCATGCGCCCCTGCCATACGCTGCCGTTGGTGGAGTTTTTGGGCCACCCTCTGGCGTTGATGGAAAAATCTTTGGGCACGTCGTCCAGCACAGAGGCTGGGGTGATATAACCATATTCCAGCGCCGGAGCATAGACGCTCACCGGCTTGATGGAAGAACCCGGAGACCGGGTAGTGCGGGTGGCCCGGTTGAGCACCAGGTTGCCCGTTTTAGCGCCCCGGCCGCCGTACATTGCTTTGACCTCGCCTGTGTGCTGATCGATAATAACCATGGCGCACTGCGGCATTTTTCCATCGTCCCCCAACACGCCGGGAAGATTCTCTGTGTCCAAAAACACCTCGTCCATCTTAGCTTGAATCTCCGGGTCCAACGTGCTGACGATGCGCAGGCCGCCGGTATAGATCATCTGCCGAGCCATCTCTCTGCTGTAGCCCTTTTCCTCCATCAAGTCTTCCACCACACAGTTAAAGACTTCGTCAGTAAAATAAGACCAGACCTGCTCTTCGTCGTCCCCCTCGTCGTCCTGGCGCAACTGAAGCTCTTCCGCTTTGGCCGCCCGGGCTTCGCTTTCTGTGATAAAGCCATACTGCGCCATTTGGTCCAGCACGATGTTCCGCCTATCCCGGTTGAATTCCGGAAAACGGATGGGGTCGTATTTATAGGGATTTTTGGTAATTCCCGCGATGGCGGCGCACTCCACCAGCGTCAGCTGATCCAGCTCTTTACCAAAATAGACTTTGGCCGCCGCGCGCACGCCGTTGGTGCCCTGGCCCAGGTAAATGGTGTTTAAATAAAGTTCCAAGATATCGTCTTTTTCATATTTCTTGTCCAGCTCCAGCGCCCGCATGATTTCGGAAACCTTTCGCTTCACCGAGGTTTCGTCGTCTCCAGTGATGTTTTTAATCAGCTGCTGGGTGATGGTGGAGCCGCCGCCGAAATTATCCCGGATGGGAATGACATAGTTGATGGCCGCGCCGATGGACCGCCGCCAATTGACGCCGTTGTGCTCGTAAAAGGTGTTGTCCTCAATGGCGACAAACGCATTTTGCAAGCTCTTGGGAATCTCGTCGATATCCGCCCAAATCCGGTTTTCGCTGCCATGGAGCTCCTCCAGCGTCTGCTCGTTTCCATTTTTATCGATGTATGTGACAAAGCTGGTGAAGTTCAGCCGAAAATCGTTCAAATTGATATCGATATTGGGATTGATGTATTTATGGATATACAGGGCGAACGCCATGCCGCAAATGGCGGCGCTGGTGATTCCCACCAATATAATGGACAACAGCACAAAGGGAATGGGCCGCATCCCGTTAAACATCCGCCGTTTTTGCTTTTTGCGCCGCTTTTTTGGAGACGTCGCCCGTCTTTCCTGCTGAGGGTTGACCTGATTGCTCAAAATTGCGCTCCTTTCTGTTTTGCTCCAAAAGGCCTCTGGCTTTTTGGAGCCCCTTTTTTATTGGTTCGATTTCTGAAAAATGAATTCCCGATTCGCCTCAAAATGGGGCGACTTCCCGCCTCCTATGCCGGCAACCGCCGCTCTTTCGGAGGCTCGTCCACAACGGACGTCTGCGCCCTGAAAAATTTCTGGATTTTTCGAGCTCCTTTGATTGGTTTTGGGCTGTTCCCGCTAAAGGCGGGAACGCTGCGACTATTCTACCATCCCCACAAAACCAAATGGTTTTGCGGGGGCCCCTTCGGATTGATTGGATTTCCGGGAAGTGAATTCCCGCAAATCCCTCCGCCGGATTTCCGGCGTCCCATCTTCGATGGGGCCCTTGGTATATTATCCTGTGGATATTATGGCGTCCCCACAAAACCAAATGGTTTTGCGGGGGCCCCTTCGGATTGATTGGATTTCCGGGAAGTGAATTCCCGCAAATCCCTCCGCCGGATTCCCGGCGTCCCATCTTCGATGGGGCCCTTGGTATATTATCCTGCGGATATTATACCACAGTTTGTCCGGCTTGCCACAAAAAAACGCGAAACTTTTGTATAGAAAAGGCCAGCTTAGGAAAAAATAAGCAGGAGAAACCCGAAAGGAGGATGGAAAATTATGAAATCTGTCAAAACGCGCTTTTTCGCCTTAGGCGTCGGTCTATGCGCCGCTTTTGCCATGACGCTGGCCGCCGCCTTTGTTCCCCAATCCCATCCCGCCCCAGCTCTGGAACCGGAGCCGCAAGCCGCTCCGCCCACTTTGCCCGCCGAAAACATTCAGCCGGTGGAGCAGGCGGTCTATCGCTATGTGGCCCGGGATTACAACGGCAAAATCGCCATTTATCCCTCAGCTCAGGCTGTCAAGCCCCAGTATGTCACCGATTTTGACACCGCCGCTCTGCCCCAACGAGACCGAGAGCTTTTGCAGCAGGGCATCGGCCTGCGGGACGAGGAAGAGCTGCAAATGCTGCTGGAGGATTACGGCAGCTGATTATCGTTTTTGCCGATAAACATTTGCTTGCCTATAGCCCTTTTCAATGGCTCTCTTCCTCCGATTGACTGGCAAAAACCCAGCTGGTATAATGAGAAAAAGAGCGGCCGCCGGGTTTTTCGGCCAAAAGCCGCCGGAACCGTGAGTTCCAGATTGATTGGAGGAAGCTGTCATGTATAAAGTAGACGCCCGGGGCGAAGCCTGCCCCAAGCCCGTATTGATGACCAAAGCCGCCGTACTGGCCGGCCAGGAAGAGATTGAAACTCTGGTGGACAACCCCACCGCCGTTCAAAACATCAGCCGTTTTGCCGCCAGCGTGGGTTATACCTGCGAGAGCGCCGAACAGGACGGGATTTACACCCTCGCCCTGAAAAAGGACCCCAACGCTGTTCCCACTGAAGCGGACGCTTATGAAGACCGGTCCTGGGCGGTCTTCTGCACAGAAAACCGCATCGGCGGCGTAGACAACGAGCTGGGCCACAACCTGGCCAAAATGTATTTTTACACCTTGACTCAGATGGACGTTCCTCCCTCTGTCGTCGCTTTTATGAACGAAGGCGTCTTCCTGCCTTGTCAGGAGGAGCAGGTGATCGAAAACCTGAAAACTCTGATGGAAAAGGGCACAAAGGTTATGGTTTGCGGAACCTGCCTGAATTATTACAATATCAGCGATAAGCTGGGCTGCGGCATGGTCAGCAATATGTATGAGATCGTCGAGGCTGTCACCGCCTGCGGAAAGATGATGAAAATCTGATGGAGCGTCAGGATTTTTACGTCATTTCCTTTGAAAACACTCATTCGGCCATGGAGGCCCAGAAGCAGCTCAAAAGCCGTTACTCCATCACGGTGATCCCCACCCTGCGGGAGGTTTCGCAGAGCTGCGGGATTTCGGTGATGCTGCCGGAAATGAGCCAAGAGGAGGCAATCGCTGCCGCCCAAAGCCTGGAGATGGAGCCGGAAATGTATCAGCTCTATTACGCCCAAGGCGACCGCTCTCACCGAAAAGTTACGCCAGTGCCGGCGTCGTGTCCGCCGGATTGTTAGGGAACCTCTGCGCTCGCAACCGAGGCTTTTGCGGGAAAACTAAAAACTCCCTCCATCTTGGAGGGAGTTTTTATATTGGGTTCAGATGGGCCCCGTCTGTCGCTGCCCCCTTACAAGGACGCGCCCCCGTCTATTGTTGCCCCCCTTGCCAAAGGGGGGAG
>CAJTUM010000030.1 GCA_910579575.1 uncultured Eubacteriales bacterium
GCCTGTACGCCCAGATAAGCCCAGCCTATGTCCTGCACGCAGCAGGACATAGGCTGGCTTTCTTTATTTCCTATCCCTATACTTGGAGTTAATGTGAGTTTTTCACATTAGCTCCTTTTTTATTATAGTTAAATAGTAAAATGATTAGAAAATATTTATTTCTTTTGAAAACTGCGGCGAAATTCGCCACAGATGGCCACAAAAGCGACCTTGCTAATATAATTACTGTGGCTTCTTCCAATATGACAAGGGGGTTGTCCTTCAAAATGCATTGGGCAATGGACATGTTCTCACTTTTTCTCCCTGTTGGAAAGAGTCTTGCCTCCTTCGCCTACTACAGCATCATAAATTGGGCAGAGGTATAATAAAGTCGCGATATTGGGCTTTTTTGCCGCTGCGACGATTTCCTTTTTGTATGTGTTTGGTTGTTTCATAGAAATATTATTGTAGATAATATCCTGAAATTAATAAATTCGCTATGGATAATGGATAGAAGTTTCTTAGATCATCTCTGGGTTGTGCTCTGCCATTTCAGCGAAGACTGCTCGTTCTAACGCGGTCAGTTTGCAGCCCTTTGTATTTATTATCTTCTATGTTGTAGAAGTTCTCATTTGCTCATTTATAGAAACAAAGATCGGACACGACTTGGGGAGCGTCCAACCCTTTGTCAGAGCGAGTCAGCTCGATTTATTCCATAGCGACGTTCATATCATCACCCGACAAGACGATGAAAAGAAATTCAAGCAAGCTGAAACAACCAGGTAAGACGGCAGCAAAGAGAAAAAGCTGTTTTAAAACATAGCATTTCATTATCCGTTCCTCTTGATCGCCGCCTTGCCAGCAATAGTTAGCATATACTAACTATAAATGAAAACATCGCGCGTCGTTTTGTCAAGGAAAAATCGAGGCGGAATGTCTCGCTGCTTTTGCCCGGCTTCTATGGGTGGTTTTTCGCTTCTCCGCTGTTCATCCTTTGCAGCAGAGGTTGCGTTGTCGTAAAGACAAAGGTTCCGAAAAGAGCCGCGATTAAGGTATGATAGCGACAACAGCACAAAGGAGGCGTGATAACCATTTTAATCAATACGTATGGCTATGTTCGCGTCAGCAGCCGCGAACAAAACGGGGATCGGCAGCTGATCGCTCTGCGGGAACTGTCCATTGCGGAAAAAAATATTTTTACGGACAAGCAATCTGGCAAGGATTTTGACCGACCCCAATACAAAAAACTGGTCAAAAAGCTCAAGCCGAACGACCTGCTCTATGTTAAAAGCATCGACCGATTAGGGCGCAACTATGAGGAAATTTTGGAGCAGTGGCGTATTCTTACCAAAGAAAAACGAATCGATATTGTGGTGCTGGATATGCCGCTGTTGGATACCAGAAGGGGTAAGGACCTGATGGGGACCTTTCTCAGCGACATTGTTTTGCAGGTATTGTCCTTTGTGGCAGAAAACGAGAGGCGCAACATTCGGCAGCGTCAGGCAGAGGGAATCGCCGCCGCAAAGGCCAGAGGCGTAAAATTTGGCCGTCCCTCCAAAGCCCTGCCAGATAATTTCGAGCAGATACACAGAAAGTGGCGAAGAGGGCAACTCAAGCTCCAGGAAGCGGCGGACGCCTGCGCTATGCCAGTCTCTACCTTCTATGCCAAAGCGATGCAGTTTGAAAAAAACAACAAAATATAACAGTGCCCCGTTCTAATTCCATCAAGGGTATCAACTATGATGTGACATTGACAGGCACTACTCTGAAGCTGACAGCCCAGAAAGCTCCCACTGCCGCTGCCTCTATTCCTGCTGCTGCTGATTTGCAGGCAACACTGGAAATGACTGGCGCAACTGGCGGAAATAGTGGCGCGAATGGCACCAACCACAGTTATGACCTGGCTGTCCATGTGGACCGCGCTCCCCAGGTTGCCAACCCCAACAAGGTGGCACAAGGCTCCTTCACACTGGATGCTGCAAAGATTAAGGACGGCACAAAGATTAAGATTGGCGACGATACCTATACCTTTGCCGTTGGCGCAGACAGTGAAGTGAAGGGCGCCGGAACGATCGATCTGAAGAATTATGAAGAGGGAGATAGCGGACTGCTGAAGGCTGCTTACGAGGCTCTGTCCCGTGAGAAGGGCAACACTATGTTCGATATCACCACCGACGGCTCCAAGATGTATTTGACCGAAAAGGTCAAGACCCTTGCCACTCCGAAGTACGAATCCACAGTGGACTATAAGACCACTTGGGATCTGAGCAAAGCGGATGGCTGGAATTCTGGCGTTACCGGCGATTATAAGGGCCAGGCCGTGGTCCAGATGGGCGACACCAAGAAGGGCCAAGCTCTACAGCTGCAGATTGGCGATAACGCCCAGAGTTATAACCAGCTGCAGGTTAAGATTGGCGCCTGCGACACCAAGTCTCTTGGCATCGATTCTGGCAGCATTGATATTGCCACTCAGGCTGGAGCTACCGCCGCTATTGATAAAATCAAAGCCGCTATCAACAAGGTGTCTGACATCCGCGGTACGCTGGGCGCCACCCAGAACCGTCTGGATCACACCATCAACAACCTATCTGTCATGACGGAGAATATTCAGGACGCTGAGTCCACCATTCGCGATACCGACGTGGCCGAGGAAATGATGGCTTACACCAAGAACAACATCCTGATCCAATCTGCTCAGGCTATGCTGGCTCAGGCCAACCAGGTGCCTCAGGGCGTGCTCCAGCTTCTCCAGTAAGAGACTGCCTGAACACGCAGCTGGCATCATTAGCCCAACACAAAACGGGGGCAGGCTTCAGTCCGCCCCCGTTTCATTATTATGAGATATCAGGGAAAGCTGCCGAAAACGACGGTTTTCCCTGATATCCCAGTGAAAAGGAGATAAATTAGATGACAAAGCCGTTGCTATCGATTGGCGTCATTTTTAAAAACGATGTACGCAGTATTGAGCGTTGCCTGAAATGCCTGCAGCCTTTGCGGGAGGTTGTCCCTTGTGAGTTAGTAATGGCGGACACCGGCTCCACAGACGGGAGCAGAAAAATTGCAGAAAGATATGCAGATATTCTTATTGATTTTCCGTGGATAGATGATTTTTCTGCCGCTCGCAACGCCGTCATGGACCGTTGCTCCGGAGAGTGGTATTTTAGCGTGGATACAGACGAATATCTGCGGGAAGATATTTCTGAGCTAAAGGCATTTTTAGAACAACAGAATACAGAGACTGTATGCGCAACGGTTATCGTTCGCAATTATAACAATTATGAATTGATAGGAGCTTATTCGGACTTGATGGCTCTGCGTATGGTTCGTCTTTCCCTGGGCGTGCGTTACCAAGGCGCAATTCATGAGGCTTTTTCCTTTGGGGGCGCAGACCTCAGTGGAGCTACTCTTAATCGGACGATTTTGGATCATGACGGTTATGTGGAATTTAACCAGTCCACAGAGATCGGTCGAGCCAAGATAAAGCGTAACGTAGACTTGATTCGCAAAGAACTCAAGAAACACCCAAATGATTTGCTTTTACATATGCAGTTGATTGAAAGCGGCAGCTCTGAGCCGGATTATGTTGAGCATATCCGTCAGACCGTTGAAATGGTGAAGAAAAAATATAAAAATTGGGAAAGAATTGGTCCGTCTATTATTCGCCATGCAGTTACTGCTGCAAATGAAAAAAAGCTTCCAGAGCTGGAGGAATGGGCTCGATTGGCGCAGGAATGGTTTCCAGAATCTATGTATACGCGCCTTGACGTGGAGTGGGTTATGTTCACCCGTAGTTGGAATGCCAAAAATTATGACGATTGTGTTCTGCGAGGCGAACGCTTCTTGGCGGCAATGGAGGATTATCGGGCCGGAAAAGACCCAGGCGCAAGAATTGTCGGTACACTTCAATCAGCATTTCCATCGCAGGAGCAGAGAATTAAAATATTATTATCATATGCATATTCCCATTGTAGCAAATCTGAGTTTTATCGGGCTTTTGAGCTTTTAAAGGGGTTTGATTATACAATTCTTGATGCGAATCAGACCTCGGAGATGTTGATGGGCCTACATGAACTCCATTGCAAAAGTGATTTAGATACCTCTGGCTTGATTACAACTATTTGGGATGGAATTTTGGAACCCCAGCCATCTCAGGCATTGGCGTATCAACGGAAAATTGCTTTTATTCGAACAGCGTCTCTATCCTTCGCAAAGAAGAATCGAGAGTTGGAAAAGGCGTATAAACATTTTCATCGTCATGCCTATACGTTATATGCCCCCTTACATGATAAATGTGAGATTGGCATTGCCGCTGCTGTTATGGAAATGCGTAGTGGCGACATGATTGAAACACAGCTTGATAAAGTTAATAATTGGGAATTATTTCCTGCCCCTGCGTTGCTCCATGGATTAGAGTGCGGTATTTGCTTTCCAATTTTAAAAAAATCGATGGAAATAGAGAAGATGGATTCTCTGGCCGCTCGCATAGCAAAAGATATGGGCAACTTTCTTCCAGTGGCCTTGCAAACAGCAGAAAAGGCCAAGAATACGCCTCATAATGTTCAACAGTTAAGCTGGGCCAGAGCTATGCTGATGGCCGCGATTCAGAGCTTTCCTTGGCTGGATCAAGAGCGTGATGAGGAGCAGGGGATGGCGATTGCTCAAGCTTTTGCCAAAATAGAAGCTGAATTTCTTCCACTTTGCTACTGCGCAGACGCTTTGCAGGAAAACCGGCTGTTCGTGCTCCCGCCGATGCACCGCTTCGGTTGGTATTGCGCCCGGGCTTTCGCCGCGTTGGAGCAAGGAAAACCGATCGAATATGTGCGCCTGCTGCGGGCCGGATTGGATGCCAGCGAGGGCATGAAGCCTATGGTGGAATTTCTTTCCGAACATACGCGGGAGGTACAAGAACTCATGACGCCGCCGGAGCTGCGCGCCATGGCGGACCAGGTCCGAACAATTTTGGCCCGTTTCGCTCCAGACGACCCCGCAGTCGCGGCGCTCAAGCAGAGCGAAGCATACCAAAAGGTGGCATATTTGATAGAAGACACACAGACGTCGGTATGGGGAAGACTGCCTCGTATGCCACAGTAGGAGGATAGATATGAGATATTCCATGCTGGTATATATCGTGAAAATGTGCCAGACTTTGACTGAAGCGGCGAAGTATATAAGCGCGGTTTCGGAGGGCGAGCTGCGTGCCGAGCTGCTGGAAAACGGCAAGCAGATGTTTGTGCAGATACAAAGCGTCCTTGAGCAACATCGCAGAGATCTATGCAGCGCCGAAGTGTTGGATAAACTCTGTGAGCTTGAGGCGCAGTGGCAAAGCGGTGGAAACGATTTGGCCGAACGCATTGACACTTTTGCAAATGAATTGCCAGCCAGCGTTTCCTATCAGGCGCGCGCGGTGTTTTTTGCTGAGCTGGGCGAGAAGTGGGACGCAATGGAGAGCGTGTACGAGTATATGCGCGACGACCCGCGCTTTGACCCTATTATAGTGCGCACGCCTGTGGGCCGCGTGGTGGAGCGGGACGGCAAGCGGGAGCAGGAGATCCTTTATAAGGACTTCCTGACGCCTATGGGCGTTCCGTCGCTGGGCTATGACGAGTACAACATCGAAGATGATTGCCCCGAGCTGGCCTTTATCAGCCAACCCTATGAGAGCTGTACCTTGGAGCAATTTTGGCCAGAGAATATCGCCAAGCATACGCGTCTTGTGTATCTGCCTTATTTCTTGCCGTTCCTTGTTTTAAAGGAACACAAGGAGACGTTGTGTCAGCTTCCAGTTTACCGCCACGCATGGAAAGTAATCGGCGCTTCTGAGCGCCACTATGGATTTTATAAAAAATATGCGGTGAATGGCGGCGGTAATATGCTCATAACTGGCTTGCCGAAACTGGATCCCGTTGTAAAGCTGAGAAATTCAAAGACGCCAATCCCCAAACAATGGAGAAAAGTGGTGGAGGGTCGGAAGGTATTTTTGTGGAATACATGGTACGATTATAGCAGCTCCTCGATTGATTATTTCGATACAATCATGGAATGGTTCCGCTCCCATGATGACTGTGCGTTGATTTGGAGACGGCACCCCTTGACGGATACGGTGACAAGGCTTTATTATTCGCCGGAGGTATATGCAAAATTACAGAGTTATATTGAGGCGGTGGGAGCAATGGAAAATGGTATCTGCGACGATGAGGCGTCTTGTGATATTTCATTCTCGTGCTCGGATGCACAAATTTCTGACTATAGCTCGCTGATGTGTCAGTATCTTCCTTTAAATAAACCCCTTTTATGGACCAAAAACAGCGCGGATACCAGAAAATTTGATAAGCAGCATTCCGGCTTTTTTATTGATTGGAGATGGATGGAAGACACGTCGGACGCTGCCGGCGTGATCCGTTTTTTAGAACGAATTCGCCAGGGAGAGGATGAAAAGGCCGTTATCCGTCAGTCAATTCTTCACAGAGATCTTCCAATGGCTGATGGTCACAGCGGAGAGCGCGTTTGCGAGGAAATATGGACGCTGATTCACCAAGAGGATTTAGAGAAGCAATGAAAGTTATAAATCATAGTACGATTCAATCACTGGGCATATCGCCGCAGGATGCGTATCAATGGGTGGAGGAAATGCTTGTTCAGAAACAGCATTCTATTCTTCCTCCTAAAATCAGTATGCGTCAAAACAATCATATTTTCTACAATGTAATGTCTTGCATTCTGCCACAGGAGGACTGTGTTGGCGTCAAAGTAATCACGCGCCATCCAGAAAAAATACAGGGACCAAGCCTGACGAGTCAGATTCTGTTATATAAAGCGTCAACAGGCGATTTGTTGGCAATTTTGGATGGAAGTTATATTACCGCCATGCGAACCGGCGCTGTCGCAACGCATTCGGTCCGCTTATTTGCCAACCCTAATTTTAACTCTGTTGCGATTATCGGCCTTGGCGTTACGGCTACTGCGACTATGGATATCTTGAGTGAAATGGAATCCGCCAGAGAAATGACGATTCATCTTGTGCGGTATAAAAATCAGGCTGAATGCTTTTCCGAACGATATAAGGGCCGGCAAAATCTTCATTTTGTTATTCATGATGACGCAGCGTCTGCAATTCGCTCAAGTGAGGTTATAATTTCCTGCGTCACCTTCACGGATCACAACTTTGCAGAAAGCGACGTCTATCGGCAGGGCTGCGTTGTAATTCCAGTCCACAGTATGGGCTTTCAGAATTGCGATATTTGTTTCGATAAAGTTTTTGCGGATGATATTGACCATATCAGGAATTTTAAATACTTCGATCAATTTAAGAGTGTAGCTGAAGTAGCTTCGGTTGTGCGCGGCGAAGCAGCAGGGCGCGACAACAGCCAACAAAGGATATTAGTATACAATATTGGTTTGGCAATTCATGATATATATTTTGCAAACAAGATACTAAGCCAACTGCCGATCGCTACAGATATGGAACTTGACGGACCAAATGAAAAGATGTGGCTTTCAGGCAGAACGGGGGACGATATATGCAGGCGCTGATGCTGGCTGCGGGCATGGGACGGCGTTTGGGCAAGTACACAGAAGAATGCACAAAATGTATGATAAGAGTCGGGGAGCGGACCTTGCTGGAGCGAGCAGTCGAGGCTCTTCAGCTTGCTGGAATCCAAAAGCTGGTCATGGCTGTGGGATGGGAACATGAAAAACTGATTGAGTATATCCATAAAAATATCAGCGGTATGGAATTTGAGTTTGTCTATAACTATGATTACGCCACTACTAACAATATCTATTCTTTATATCTGGCGCGGGAACAGCTTATGCGGGAAGATACGCTTCTTCTTGAATCGGATTTGGTGTTTGACAAGCAATTGCTACGAAAAATGGCGCAGTCGCCAGAGGACAATCTCGTAGCTGTTGCAAAATATGAACACTGGATGGATGGAACCGTTGCGATTATTTCACACGACAGAATTATTCAGGAATTTATTGAAAAGAAGGATTTCCGTTTTCAAAATGTGAATGATTATTATAAGACTGTAAATATATATAAGTTTAGCGCAGAATTTTCACGTAGACAGTATATCCCTTTTCTCGAAGCGTATATCACAGCATATGGAAAGAATCAATATTATGAATCCGTCCTCAAAGCGATCGCTCATCTTTCCCATGCGCAGCTAAAAGCCTTCGTTTTGGACGGCGTACCTTGGTATGAGATAGATGACGCACAGGATCTGGATATTGCAGATACTATCTTTGCGGAAGAAAAAGACAAACTGCTGAGGTATGAACGCCATTTTGGAGGGTACTGGAGATTCCCGGAATTATTGGATTTTTGCTATTTAGTCAATCCGTATTTTCCACCGCAGAAAATGCTGGATCAAATGAAGTATTTTTATGAACCGCTGTTAACGCAATACCCGTCAGGTATGTCAGTACAGCGTTTGCTTGCCGATAAACTGTTTAAAGTTGACAAGGATTATCTGGTAGTAGGCAATGGGGCGGCAGAATTAATTTGCGTTTTAGGCCGGATCTTTCACGGTCGGATGGCTCTTTCTGTTCCAGCGTTCAATGAATATATCCGCTGCTTTGAAAACTGTGATATTGTTGAATTGCCGGCATCAGAAGACGCTTTCCGTTTGAGTAAAGACCGCCTGATACAGGCTGCAAAAAATGTGGACATCCTTGCAATTATCAACCCAGACAATCCCAGCGGGAGTTTCTTGACGCTCTCCGAATTAAAAGAAGTATTACAAAAATGTCGAGAATGGAATGTGCGGTGCATTGTAGATGAATCATTTATAGATTTTGCTCAGAAAGATAAACGATACACCCTTTTGTCGGACGAATTGTTGGAACAATATCCAAATCTGCTTGTAATAAAAAGTATCAGCAAATCCTATGGCGTTCCAGGATTGCGCCTTGGCGTGCTGGCGACATCTGATAAGACGCTGCTTGCTGAGATCAGGCGGTATATGCCCATCTGGAATATAAACTCATTTGCAGAGTATTTTCTGCAAATTTTCTCGCTTTATGCAGACAGCTATGAAGCGTCCTGCGATGAGATAGCCATACAACGCGTAAAATTGGAGCAAAAACTGAGTGAAGTTACTTTTTTGGAGGTCTTTCCATCACAGGCAAATTATATAATGTGCCATGTGAAAACGCCTTACCGCTCTAAGGAAATCGCTACACAATTGCTGATACGGCATAATTTGCTGATTAAAGACCTTTCGGAAAAACGGGGCTTTAACGCAGAACAGTATATTCGTATAGCTGTCAAGGATGAGAAAGAAAATATTCGATTGTATGAGGCTCTGAAAGCCTTGGAATAGCTGGACAAGTAGATGCAGGAGGTATCATGATGGATCAATCCGAACCAATATTGTCCCACCTTGCCGCCCAATTTTTCTCCCGCAACTATGACTACCTCTGGCTGCGCGCCATGCTTGAGCAGGCGGGGAAAACCAAAACCGACGGTTCTACGCTTATCACAGGTTCATCCCATGCGCTCAACGGTATCAAGGAGAACTGCTGGAAAAGGGCTTTCAACTGCTCCATGCACTCTCAGGATATCTATTATGATTTCCAATGCGCGAAGCGGGCGCTGGATACGGCTGAAAAAGGCAGATTTGCTCGTTGTTTTATCGTTATGGGTTATTATATTGCTTATCAAGATCTGTCGCGCAGCAAAGTTTCCTGAGAGACGATGATTTCTAATATATATTATCCCATCTTTCGAAATTCCCATAATTGGGAAAATCCATCCCACAGGTCCCTGTGGGATGGGCTCGGGGAGATCCCCGAGCCCATCCAAAAACATTGCGAACAGATTGCGATACAGAAACTCCTTGAATATGGAAGCTATTACTCGGAGATACGTCCCCGCGGCACGCTTTTTGATCTGAAAGGAAGAACGTGGGAGCAAGTGTCAAAACAAGAACGCATGGCGATGGGACAGGCTCGAGCGGCGGATCACAACAGAATTTTTCAACACAAGGAGAGCTTTGAGGAAAACAAAGGAATATTGCAAGAGTTTATTCGATATCTGTACGCTCGGGAAGTTCAGCCAATTGTTGTAATTACGCCGTTTTCTGAGGAATATAATTGTTTTATCCTGCCAGAGATGAAAGCGGGCGTATTGGAGCTGTTGGACGCGGCGCAGGAAGATATTCATTATGTGGATTTCAATCAGGCGTTGGAACTGTTTGAGCCTGCGGATTTTATGGATACCGACCATTTGAGCCTAAAAGGGGCCGAAAAAGTGAGCAATATTCTGGTAGAAATGTTTGGGAAATGATGCTCAATCAAAGGAGCGCTGCGAAGCAGCGTCGCTCCAATGTTTAACTGGATACGTTGCAGGAGTATGACGTCAACAGGAAACGGTTGAAACGCTGCTGTTTACAGCGTATAATGCAGGGGCAAGCACATAGGAGCAGAAGGAGGAACGCAAATGAAGCGAATCTTTCCTGCGTTACTCTTTTCCGGTTGCTTGCCGGATGCAGAGGAAATCGTGCAGACGGCGTTTATCAGCAAATCTCTTAGCCCAGAAGGTCATTGTCTTAGATGTCTGCAAGCAGAACAAATACGACGACAGTCACATTCTCGGCGCTGTTCTGTTGCCGGTGGGGACTACCGATGAGGAGTCCGCCGCCGAAACGATCCCAGAGAAAGACGCCGCAGACTTGGTTTACTGCCGCAGCGGCAACTGCAGCAAGACCGCCTTCGCTACGCTGGTAGAGTTTGGTTATGCCAATATCTATGAATTTGGCAGTATCAATATCTGTTTTGTCAGGCTTTGTTGCAAGAAAAATCCCCTGGAGCCTTGCGGTTCCAGGGGATTTGAGGGTTTTCGAGAGGGAAACTATCTCTTGGAGAACTGAGGAGCGCGGCGGGCGGCTTTCAGGCCGTACTTCTTGCGTTCCTTCATTCTGGGGTCGCGGGTGAGGTAACCGGCCTTCTTCAGCAGAGGACGATATTCCTCGTTGGCCTGGAGCAGAGCCCGAGCCACGCCGAAACGGATAGCGCCAGCCTGGCCGGTGAAGCCGCCGCCTTGAACCTTGACGTCCAGGTCAAACTGACCGGTGACGCCCACTAGCTCCAGGGGCTGCTTGACGATGGTCTTCAGAGTATCCAGGCCGAAATAATTTTCAAATTCCCGGTTGTTGATGACGATATGGCCTGTGCCGCCAGGAATCAGGCGAACCCGGGCCACAGAGCTCTTTCTTCTGCCTGTGCCATAGAAATAGGCTTTCTTCGGTTTATACATAATTCGCAATCCTCCTGATTATTCGGCGTCCAGCGCCACGGGTTTCTGGGCCTGGTGTTTGTGCTCAGGGCCGGCGTAGACCTTCAGACGGTCCAAAGACCAGCGGCCTACCGAATTTTTGGGCAGCATGCCTTTGACGGCAAGGCGCATGGCCAGCTCGGGCTTTGTGGCCATCAGAGTCTTATACTGCGTGGCCTTCAGACCGCCCACATAACCGGAGTGGGTATAGCGGTATTTCTGCACCAGTTTTTTGCCGGTGAGCACAGCGTCTTTCGCGTTGATGATAATCACGAAATCGCCGTTGTCAGCGTGGGGGGTAAAATCAACCTTGTGCTTGCCGCGCAGAATAGCGGCGGCCTTGGCCGCAGTCCTGCCCATCGGCTTGCCGGCAGCGTCGATGACGTACCATTTGCGCGTGATGGTTTGCGCATTCGCCATAAATGTGGACATCTTAAATCCTCCGTTTATTGAATAAAAATGTTTTGTTTTTTGACCTTTTTAGTTATACCACAGGCAAAATGTCCTGTCAACCGTTATTTTTTAAAAATGCGATTTGTCAGGTCTATTGCTCTTGTTTTCTCTTGATATCGGCGAATATCTCTTATATTCTCGAAATGCAATTCAAAATTTTTCGGGGAAATTTGAAAATAACGGCGCAAAAAAACAAAATTTTGTTTGCTATTTGCCCCTGTTTTCCGGTACAATAGAAAAAGCCCCAGCCGCCGCGCGGGCGAATCCAGGGGCCGGCGGGGCGGGAGAATCCGTTTTCAAGCGGAGCGGCTCGGCTCTTTCGGCGGCGGAAGGCCGGGCGCGCTTCACGAAAGGAGCTGCTGAAAACGATGCGCGAGCTTTTGGCGCTGACCAGGCGCTGCATACAGGATTATCAGATGATCCCCCCAGGGGCCAAAGTGGCGGTAGGGGTTTCGGGAGGAAAAGACTCCATGACCTTGCTTTATCTGCTGGCTCAGCTGCGCCGGTTTTATCCGGGCGGCTTTGAGCTTGAGGCGATCACGTTGGATATGGGGTTTGAGGGCATGGATTTTGGCCCGCTGGAGGAATTTTGCCGACAGATTGAAGTCCCCTTTACGCTGAAACATACGCAGATGAAGCAAGTGATTTTTGATATCCGCAAGGAAAGCAACCCCTGCGCCCTTTGCGCCAAAATGCGCCGGGGGGCGCTGAACGACGCCGCCCTGGCGCTGGGCTGCCGAATTGTGGCGCTGGGGCATCATTTTGACGATGTGGCGGAAACCGTGATGTTGTCTCTGTTTTATGAGGGTCGATTCAACTGCTTCGCTCCAGTCACCTATCTGAGCCGCAAAGATATCAACTGTATCCGGCCCATGCTCTATATTCCCGAGCGGGATATCCTTCGGTTTGCTCGGCGGCAGGATCTGCCTGTCGTTGAAAGCGCCTGTCCGGCGGATAAAAATACCAAGCGGGAAGAAATCAAGACGCTGCTGGCCGGCTTGGAAAAGAGCAATCCAGGGCTGCGGGGCCGCATTGTCGGCGCCGTCCAAAGGTATCCTCTGGAGGGATGGGGGCGCGGCGCCACAGCCGAATAACGAGACGGGGGCGTTTTCAGCCATGGCGAAACGCCGGCGTTTTTGCCGGAGGGAGGCTGGCGCTGCGCAAGCTGTCAGGAAACTCCTTGCATCCAGAGCGTTTTGGAGCGAACCCGGAATACGCTGCTCGGGAATGAATCCAATCAAAAAGAGACCCCAGAAAATCAGAGATTTTCTGGGGCCAAAAACGTGAATTAAAGCGAGGCCAGCGGAATGCTCTCGCAGCGCAAATTATCCAGTTTCGCCTGATGCAGCAGATAGGAGTAACGGGCCTGGAGAGCGTTGATCTCGTAGACGGAAGCGGCCACCAGGTCATGGTCGCTGACCGCCTGGAAAAAGCAGCGGGCCGCGTCCAACCGGCGTTTGACCTCCCGCAGCTCCTCCAGCTGTTGGCGCTGGCGCAGTTGGGTTGGGGAAGGCTTGCGCCTTTTATGGAATGGGAAAAAAATCACGTTCATAAAAAGGGCTCCTTTTCCTTGGGATGGACATATTTTTTCCATTCCGGCGGGGATTATGCAAAACGGCCGGAAACAGGCGGGGCGGTTATTTTTTGCAAAACGGCGGCAAAAAGAGGCGGGGATGGAAAGAGACGTTTGGCGTTTGACAGAGCAATTTGCGTTTTCAGATCGGGTCGGCGGGCTGCGGATTCCATTTGCAGAGGAAATTCATGCGAAAATTGAGAGGATGCGGCGGTTGGAAAACGTTGTTTCTATTGGAGAAAGAAGTCATACTGTCAAATATCTTTCTATGATATCCGCCGCCTGACAGGCGACGATATTCCATTGGAAGGCGCTTTGGAAGGGTGGGACGAGCCATAACCCGGCAGAAGAGCAAGCCCCGGCGGCGGGCCCATTTGACAGGCTGGGCAAATTTGATTATGATAGAAAGCGGCCGCTTGGTTTTTTACTATGGTATGCCAGCGGGGCGGGCGCTTATGCCCAAGGCCGTTTTGCGGCCGCAAGCGATTTTGCAGGGAATGGAGGCGGCAATTTTGCAGGAATTCAAACCGACAGAGCAAAACGGCGGCGGAGAGGGACCTGGCGGGCTGGAATCCATCGATCAGGCTTTGGAACAGATTGACCGGCTGCTGCGCCAGATGCTGCTGCTGGCCGGCCTTTCTGCCAGCGACGCCGCTGTGAACCGAGCCCAGCTCCAAGGAGCTTTGGATAGGCTGCGGGATAAAATTGACCGCATTGCGGACGGTATCCAATAAAGAGGCGGGTTCGGTCTTTTTGATTTTTTGAAAAGAGAGTAAAGTATGGCAAATAATAAGAAGCAAATCGGCAAAGAAGAATACGGCAACCAGAGCATTTCGGCGCTGAAAGGGGCGGACCGCGTGCGCAAGCGCCCGGGGGTGATCTTCGGCTCGGACGGCATTGAGGGCTGCGAGCACGCTTTTTTTGAGATTTTGTCCAATTCCATCGACGAGGCCCGGGAGGGCTTCGGCGCCCGAATCAACGTCACTCATTTTCTGGACGGCTCCATCGAGATTCAGGATTTTGGCCGGGGCGTGCCGGTGGATTTCAACCCTCGAGAAGGGCGGTATAACTGGGAGCTGATCTATTGCGAGCTCTATGCCGGCGGCAAATACGACAACAACGCCGGCGAAAACTATGAATATTCCTTGGGTCTTAACGGCTTGGGCGCCTGCGCCACCCAATATTCCTCGGAATATATGGAGGTGGTCTCTCAGCGGGACGGCTGGCGGTATACCGTCCGCTTCTGCAAGGGAGAAAACGTAACGGAAGGGCCGGATCAGCTGCTGAAAGAGCCTTGCTCCGCCAAGCAGACCGGCACAATCCACCGCTTCAAGCTGGATTTGGAGGTTTTTACTGACACCAGCATTCCCAAAGAATATTTTGAGCAGACCCTGCGCAAGCAGGCGGTGGTAAACGCCGGTCTGCTCTTTCATTTCCGCCAGGAAACCCAGCCGGGCCAATTTGAAGAGCAGGATTTTGTCTATGAAAACGGCGTGGCGGATTATGTGGCCGAGCTGGCGGGGGAAACCGCTATCACGGCGCCCCGCTACGCTAAGACGGAAAAACGAGGCCGGGACCGGGCGGACAAGCCGGAATATAAAGTGAAGGTAGAGGCGGCCTTTTGTTTCTCCAATCAGGGGTCTTTGCTGGAGTATTATCACAATTCTTCTTGGCTGGAGCACGGCGGCGCGCCGGATAAAGCGGCTCGTTCCGCCTTTGTCTCCGCTTTGGACGCTTATCTGAAGCAGACGGGAAAATATCAGAAAAACGAGAGCAAGGTCACGTTTGCAGACATCGCCGACAGCCTGGTGCTGGTGACCAACGGCTTTTCTACCTATACTTCCTATGAAAACCAAACCAAAAAGGCGATCACAAATAAATTCATCCAGGAGATGATGACGGAGTTTCTACGCTCCACACTGGAAATCTATTTCATCGAAAACCGGCAGGAGGCGGATAAAATCGCCGACCAGGTGCTGGTGAACAAGCGCAGCCGGGAACAGGCGGAAAAAACCCGACTGAATATCAAAAAAAAGCTGGCCGGCGGCATGGACGTCACCAACCGGGTGCAAAAATTTGTGGACTGCCGGAGCAAGGACCTGGAGAGGCGGGAGGTCTACATTGTGGAGGGCGATTCCGCCTTGGGCTCCTGCAAGCAAGGGCGGGACCCGGAGTTTCAGGCCATCATGCCCATCCGGGGCAAAATCCTCAACTGCTTGAAGGCGGATTACAACCGCATTCTCAAAAGCGATGTGATTACCGACCTCATCAAAGTGTTGGGCTGCGGCGTGGAGGCGCCCTCCCGCAACAAAGAGCTTTCTTCCTTTGATCTGGCCGCCCTGCGGTGGAATAAGGTGGTCATCTGCACGGACGGCGACGTGGACGGTTTTCAGATTCGCACGCTGTTGCTGACCATGCTCTACCGGCTGACCCCGCAGCTGATCGAGCAGGGGTATGTCTATATCGCCGAAACCCCTCTCTATGAAATCACAGCCAAGGGCAAGGGCAAACGGGGGGCGGAAAAAACCTATTTCGCCTACACGGACAAGGAGCGGGACGATATTGTCAAAAAGCTGGGGGGCAAATGCGCCATCCAGCGCTCCAAGGGCTTGGGCGAAAACGAGCCCGAGATGATGTGGCAGACGACGATGAACCCGGAAACCCGCCGGTTGATTCGGGTGATGCCCGAAGAGGCTCAGGCCACCAGCCTGATGTTCGACCTGCTCCAGGGGGACAATCTCCAGGGGCGCAAGGAATATATCGCTCTGCATGGCAGCGAATACCTGGATATGACCGAAGTAAGCTGAGCAAACGAAGGAGGCGCCGATTTTGGCACAAGACCGATTTATTCCCCAGCCCATCACTAAGGTGCTGAAAGAAAATTATATGCCCTACGCCATGAGCGTCATCGTCTCACGAGCTATCCCGGAAATTGACGGATTTAAGCCTTCTCACCGAAAACTTTTATACACTATGTATAAAATGGGGCTTTTAACCGGAAATAGAACAAAATCCGCCAACGTAGTGGGGCAGACGATGAAGCTCAACCCTCATGGGGACGGGGCAATTTATGAAACCATGGTCCGCCTCTCCCGGGGCAACGAATCGCTGCTGACTCCTTTTATTGACAGCAAGGGCAATTTTGGCAAGGTTTATTCTCGGGATATGGCTTACGCCGCTTCCCGCTATACCGAGGTCAAGTTGGATTCCTTTTGCAGCGAGCTTTTTACAGATATCGATTGCGACGCTGTGGATTTTATGGACAATTACGACGGCACGCTAAAGGAACCCATGCTGCTGCCCACCCGCTTTCCCAATATTTTGGTCAGCGCCAACCTGGGCATCGCCGTGGGCATGGCCTCGTCTCTTTGCGGCTTCAACCTGAACGAGGTGTGCAATACGGCCGTCGCTTATCTGAAAAACCCGGATTGCGACCTGATGGAAACGCTGACCGCGCCGGACTTTCCCACCGGCGGCGAGCTGATTTTAGAGCCGGAACAAATGGCGGAGATTTATCGTACCGGCCGGGGCTCCTTCAAGGTTCGGGCAAAATGGCAGTATCTGAAAAAGGAAAACATCATCGAAATCACCGAAATCCCTTATACCGCCACCATCGAGGCCATCATCGACAAGACTACCGATCTCATTAAACAAGGCAAGGTTCGAGAAATATCCGATATGCGGGACGAAAGCGGCCTCAGCGGCCTGAAAATCGCCATCGACTTGAAGCGGGGCGCGGACCCGGACAAGCTGATGATGAAGCTGATGAAAATGACCCCGCTGATGGACGCCTTTGGCTGCAATTTCAACGTATTGATCGACGGAACGCCCCGGGTTATGGGAGTGCGGCAGATTTTGGAGGAATGGACCAAATGGAGGGCTGGATGCATTCGCCGCCGGGTCTGCTTTGACCTGGAGAAAAAGCGGGAAAAGCTGCATCTGCTGTTGGGCTTGAAAAAAATCCTGCTGGATATCGACCGGGCTATCGCCATCATTCGGGATACCGCCGAAGAGAGTCAGGTGGTTCCCAATTTGATGGAGGGTTTTGACATTGACGAAGTCCAGGCCGAATATGTGGCGGAGATCCGCTTGCGCAACATCAATAAAGAGCATATCCTCAAACGCACGCAGGAAACCGACGAGCTGGAGCAGGAAATCGCCCGGCTGGAGGACATTTTGGCCAACGAGGGTAAAATCAAGAATATTATCATCGGCGAGCTGCGGGAAATCAACAAAAAATACAAAACGCCCCGCCGCACAGCCATTGTCTCCGGCGATCAGGTGCAGCATTACGACAAGGCGGATCAGATTGAGGATTACCCTGTGCGCCTGTTTTTGACGCAAGAGGGGTATTTCAAAAAAATTACGCCCCAATCCCTGCGCATGAGCGGCGATCATAAACTCAAAGAGGGAGATCAAATAGCCGTCGCGGCTGAAAGCTCCAATAAGGCGGAGGTTGTCTTTATCACGGATAAAGCGCAGGCATATAAATGTCGCCTCCATGAGTTTGACGACGGCAAGGCCAGCTTGCTGGGCGATTATCTGCCTCAAAAATTGCAGATGAGCGAAGGCGAGCGAGCGATTTTTATGCTGTTGCCCGGCGACTATCAGGGATATTTGCTCTATGTCTACCAAAACGGCAAGGCGGCGAAGATTCCGGTGAAGAGCTTTGACACCAAGTCCAACCGCCGCCGTTTGACAGGCGCCTACAGTGACAAAGCTCCGCTGGCCGCTATCCTGTATCTGAAAGAGGACGGCGAAGCGGCCCTATATTCCAGCGATAACCGGATGCTGCTGGTCGACACGGCGGACGTCGCTCCCAAGGCAGTCCGCTCTTCCCAGGGCGCTGTGGTGATGGCGCTGAAAAAGAATAAAATTGTTACAAAGGCGCTTTTGGCGGAGCAAGTTCATGTATCCAATTTGGCACGTTACCGGGCCAAAACCCTGCCCGCTCCCGGCGCCATCCTCAAGGACGAAGACGCCCCCGAGCCCCAGCTGACGCTGGAATAGTCGGGGAGGCCCGACGGCCATACAACGAGGCTGGGCGGGCAACCAGCCTTGGGCAATGGCGCCAGGGGCCTGAGGAGCGCGAACGGTTTGGCAGGCTTATTTGCAAAACGCGGCCAAGCCCCGGCCACGGGCACAAAGGCTCATCGCTAAGCCGTGCCGACACGGGATACGGTCGTCGGGCCGTCCCGACGTCGGGCTGCCGGCCTTAGGCGGTGTCGGCAGCGGCCTGAGGGGGCCGCCGCTTCGGCAGGCTTGGCTTGCAAAGGAGAAGCAAAGCCCCGGCCACGGGCACAAAGGCTCATCGCTAAGCCGTGCCGACACGGGATACGGTCGTCGGGCCGTCCCGACAAAAAATTAAAAATATCTCTTGACATTTTCTCAGCGCTTTGTTATTATAATAAGGCAGTCGCGGATGTAGCTCATCTGGTAGAGCGCCACCTTGCCAAGGTGGAGGTAGCGAGTTCGAGCCTCGTCATCCGCTCCAAAAGGATCCTGCCAATCGGCGGGGTCTTTTTTATTCTTTGGATAAAAGGCATGATAGATTTGCTTACATGGAATCAAGTCAAAGAAATTGCCGAAAAATTAAAAGATGAGATGGGGACGTACAAAATTGATTGGAGCGAAGATATTGTTTGCGTCGTCTATCGAGTCGATCGGTTTGACTACGGCGGCGTCTCGCAGATTGACAGACATATCGATATCGAATGCTCCTTTGGAGAATATTACGAAATAGGCGAGGAAAGCGCGTTGTTTCAATGGATTCGCGCCCGATGCAATTTGCCCTTATGGCAGGAAAACCAGGAGACGATTCTTTATCAGAAACCATTTTGCCATGGAACAAAGGATAACGTAAAAAAGTAACCGCCTTTAGCGGTTACTTTTTTATTTTTTCATGATTATAGTCAAAGCGCCCGGCGGGTTTGGCGGTCCGCCGGATGAAAAAGCGCTTTTGCCCTTTTTCATCTGCGCTGACTATTATTTTTTTGACTGTCGGAGGGCCTCTTGCAGCTCCCGATCCTCCTGGATGTCGCGGTCCAGCTCTTCTTTTCGAGCCATATTCATGCCCACAGTGTAGGCGGAAACGTCGGTGGGGTGGATATTTCGGCGGGGGAAGAGCATGTTGTATTTCATCGTGGAAAAGCCTGCGTCTATCAGGGCCAGAGGCTGGAGCAAGGTGAAAAACAGGGCGTGGAGCAAGCCCAGCTTGGGAACGCGGCAGACGAACAGAATCAGCGCCAGCCCTGCCAGAATCCACAGGCAGGCGGGCCGGGCGACGCTGGCCACCGCCAACAGCAGCATGGCTACGCCGGAAAACAGGTTGAAAACGCTGTCTGCGTTATAGCCCTTTTCCCTGGCGACTTTGATGCGGTAAGGCCGGTAAATGATGTTGCAGACCAGACACAAGGCGAAAAAGCCAAGCGCCCAAAAAAGGGATTTTGTGTCTTTGGGAGGGTCGTCGTCCCCAGCGGTTTGGCGAGCTTGCTTTGCGTAGTCTTGGCGAAGCTGATACAGCGATTGATTTCTGGAGGGCTGGGCATAGCGGAGACGCACGTCTTCCCAGGGCTCCAGCTTCCATTCCGTCCCTTGCAAGTTTTGATAAACCCGCAGCATGGAGAGGCCCACAAAGAGGAGAATCAGCGCCGCCGCCACAATCATGAGGCGGCGCTGGTTGGCCGGCGTTCCCCAATCGTGGTCATAGAAATAGAGCAGCAAGCTGACCAGGAAATAGCCGGATAAAAGCAGGCTCAGCAGGATGTGCGTCGCCATCACCGGCCAGTTTGCCACAGGCACGACGCTGAAGGTCAGAGTTCGGTTGGTGAGGAAAAAAGCGGCGACGCCCAACAGTCCGATCCAAAACAGATGGGTAGGCACGAAACGTCGATTGTCCGATTGAAAGCGATTGCTCAACATAAAGAAGCTCCTTTCCGATGGAACTTGCGGCGAACGACAGGCTCAGCTATTTGCGGTTGCTTTGGCGCTGACGCCGCAGGCGGTCTGTCTTAGCTTGGCGCCAGGCTATATCCGCTTTGATTTACCATTTTAATCTATAATAATTTTATCAGATTTTTTAGCAAAATTCAATATATTGGGATATATTTAGCGAAATAACCAAAAAATATGATGAGTTTTTAGCAATGTTGCACAATGAAACGCTGAGCCGGCAAATGGGCCTTTGTGCCCGATGTCGGCGCGGGCCGACGGCCGTAACCTGTGTGGGCTGAGTTGGCGCATGAGCCTTTGTGCCCGATGCCGGGGCTTGGCCGCGTTTTGCAAATAAGCCTGACCAAACGTTACTCCGCCTCAG
>CAJTUM010000031.1 GCA_910579575.1 uncultured Eubacteriales bacterium
CCTCCACAAATTCCAATTCACTTTCTTCATATCCATATTATAACAGTTCCATATATCCGCCACAACAAAAATCAGCATACCCTTTGATATTTTTCTGCCTTGAAAATGCACACTTCTTTCTTCCTCTTGATTACCCAACACAGAAAAGAAAAAACGCTACTCGTCCTCATTATCAAAATGATTATTCCTTAATACTTCCCGTAACAGTTCCATATCTTCTTTTGAATTGGGGTTTATCATTTTTACAACCTGATAAGGCGTATCGTACTTGTGTCCGTCTGTGCTTTCCCCAAACATATCCATGCTGTATAAATCATCATAGCGGTTTAATATTAAATGAAAGCAAATGTTTTAAATAAATATCTTTGAACATCCGGTCAGCCGATATCCCCTTTCCGAATGGCCTCCGCCAGCTCCTTGGCATAACAGGAGCTTCCTCCAGAAAATATTTTCTATGATAAAATTGCAGCTTTTTAGATATTAACGTCAAAGACGGCGGAAATTTGCTCGTTTTTCACCTGAAACTCCATTTCAAACCAGAAATCAAGCTGTTCGCCAAAGCTGGCGGGGTTATAGGTATTGAAAGAAACCCCCTTCTCATTCAGCGCGTCAGTTTCATTGAGGCATTGGGGATCGAAGCGGTCCACCGTGTATTTTTGCCCGTTGTACTCTTCCCATAACGCCAACTGCTCTTCCAGCCATTTGCCGAAGCCGAGGCAAGCGTTCTCCACAGTTTTATCCGCTCCCATCTGGCCAGCCCAGGCGAGTTTTGGCGGAATGCTGGCGGCCAGACGAGGGAAATCTTTGTCCGCTATGGCGTTGACCATTTCTTTTATGAGCTCTGTGGCTTTTGCGTTAAATTCCTGTTGCGTCATGTCGTTCCTCCTCTCGAGCAAACTCCGTTTGCGCTTTGTCGATTTATGAAAACAGTGCCCAGTACCGGGGCTTTTGAGCAGCTCCGGCTCCGGGCATTTTGACTGCTATATCATCTCAAGCCGACACGGGTCACGCCTCCAGGCGCACGCCTGGCGAGCTGAACCGTCTGGTCGATATCCGCTTCGGTGTGGGCGCGGCTGACAAACATGGCCTCGAACTGGGCGGGGGCCAGGTAGACGCCGTTGGCCAGCATATAGCGGAAATAGGCGGCGTAGCGGTCTACGTCGCTTTGCTTGGCGGAGGCGAAGTCCGTCACTGGGCCAGGGGTAAAGAAGGCGCACACCAGGCTGCCTATCTGGTTCACCGCACAGCCGGGCAGGGCTTGGCGCAGGCCCTGGGCCAGTTTTTCGCCTAATCGATTGATATATTGGTAAATTTCCGGCCGATTCCGCAGCTGGGTCAGGTTGGCTAGGCCGGCGGCCATGGCAACCGGGTTGCCCGAAAGAGTGCCCGCCTGGTACACCGCCCCCAGAGGGGAGACGCAGGACATGATTTCCCGCCTGCCTCCATAGGCGCCTACGGGCATCCCGCCGCCGATGATCTTGCCATAGCAGACCAAATCCGGCTCCACGCCGAAATATTCCACAGCGCCGCCGAAAGCCAGGCGGAAGCCGGTGATGACCTCGTCAAAAATTAGCAGCGCGCCGTGTTTGTCGCACAGCCGACGCAGGCCGGGCAGAAAACCGGCCTCCGGCAGAACCACGCCCATATTGGCGCCCACCGGCTCCACAATAATCGCCGCCACCTGGTTTGGATATTGGTCCAACAGGGCTTCTACAGAATGCAGGTCGTTGTATTCCGCCAACAGCGTGTCTTGGGCGGCGCCTTTTGTTACGCCGGCGCTGTCCGGCGCGCCGTTGGTCAGAGCGCCGCTGCCCGCTTTCACCAGCATACTGTCGCAATGGCCGTGATAGCAGCCGGCAAATTTAATCAATTTTTCCCGCCCAGTGAAACCGCGAGCCAGCCGCAGGGCGCTCATAACGGCCTCTGTGCCGCTGTTGACCATCCGCGCCATTTCAATGGGTTGGACGGCCTCGCATATCAACTCCGCCATCTCCACCTCCCGGCGGGTGGCCGCGCCGAAGCTCAGCCCCTCCCGGACGGCTTGTTCCACCGCTTGGCGGACCGCAGGGTCCCCGTGGCCCAGGATCATCGGGCCCCAGGAATTGACGAAATCCAAATAGGAAACCCCGTCTTCATCGGTAATAACGGCCCCTTGGGCCTTTTGAATAAATTTGGGCGCGCCTCCCACGGCGTTGAAAGCCCGCACCGGACTGTTGACGCCGCCGGGCATCACGCGCTTAGCCCGCTCAAAGAGTTGTTCGGAAAGACTCATATCAGCCGATATCCCCCTTTCGCATGGCTTCCGCCAGCTCTTTGGCATAGTAGGTAATCAAAATATCCGCCCCGGCTCGGAAAACGGAAACGGCGCTTTCGCACATAACGCCGTATTCGTCGATCAGTCCGGCGGCGGCAGCGGCTTTGGTCATGGCGTATTCGCCGCTGACGCTATAGGCCGCCAAGGGCAAGTCGGTTTGCTCCGCCACTGCCCGAATAACGTCCAGATAAGCCAGGGCGGGCTTGACCATCAGCAGGTCGGCGCCCTGTTGGGCGTCCTGCCTGGCCTCTTTCAAGGCTTCCTTTACATTGTGATAATCCATCTGATAGGTTTTTCGGTCGCCGAAGCTGGGGGCGCTGCCCGCTGCGTCCCGAAAGGGGCCGTAGAAGGAGGAGGCATATTTTACCGCATAGGACAAAATGGGGGCGTTGAGAAAACCGGCTTGATCCAACCCCCGGCGCAGAGCGGCCACTCGGCCGTCCATCATATCCGAAGGGGCTACCATATCCGCCCCGGCGGCAATATGAGAAACCGCCGTGCGGGTCAGGTAGTCCAGCGTCTTATCGTTGTCCACGTCCTGGCCTTCCAGAATGCCGCAGTGGCCGTGGGAGGTGTATTCGCACAGACAGACGTCGGTAATCAGGTAAATTTCCTTGCCGAATTGCCGGCGAATGGCCTGAAGGCCCTGCTGCACAACGCCGTTTTCCGCAAAAGCCTGGCTGCCGCAGGCGTCCTTTTCGGCGGGCAGGCCAAAAAGCAACAGCTTGTCCACGCCGGCTTTGAGCGCGGCTTCTACGCCTCGGGCCGCCTGGTCCGGACTGTAGTGGAAATGGCCGGGAAGAGAAGGGATTTCATTACAAATGTTGGTTCCCTCTTGCAAAAACAGAGGGAGAATCAGGCTTTTGGGGCTGACCCGGGTTTCTCGGACCATGCCTCGCAGGGCGGGGCAGCCCCGCAGCCGGCGGCTGCGTTCAATCATGGAAAAAGCCTCCTATCAAAGTTTCGATCATCGAATCGACGGTCGCTTCCGGCGAGACGGCGGGATTCATGCCCAGCCCTCGGGCTCGGGCCGCCGTCTGCGCGCCGATGCACAGAGCGGGCAGGGCAGAAAAATCCGTCTCCGCCGGGCAGCAGGCGGCGAAGCTCTCCGCCGTGCTGGCGCTGGTGAATAAAATGGCGTCGTAAACAGAGGGATTGATTTGCCGCTCTGGCGAGCAAGGGATCACGCGGTAGACGGCCAGCGCTTGCCAGGGAATATGCGCCTGGTCCAGCTCGTCCGTCAGACCGGGGGAAGCCGTCTCCGCTCGGGGGATCAGCGCCCGGCTTTGTCGGTTCAGCAGATTTTGGGCCAGCATCTGCCGGGCTAACGCCTGGCCGCTGTATTCCTCGGGCACGAAATCCGCCAGCAGGCCGTATCGCTCCAGCGCTTGGGCGGTTTTGGGCCCCACGGCGGCCAGCTTTTTGCCTGCCAGACGGCGGGCGTCCAGCCCTTGCCGCCGCAAGCCTTGGAAAAAGGCGTCCACCCCCCCTATGCTGGAAAACAGAAGCCAGTCAAAGCCCTGTTCCGGCGGCCAAGAGAAGGGAAGAGGTTGGCGGCGAACGGCGGGAAGACAATCCCCCTGAGCGCCCAGCGCCGCCAGACGAGCCGCCAGCGCCTGGCCCTCTTGTTGGGGGCGAGTAATCAAAATGCGCTTGCCCTTCAGCGGCAGCTTTTCATACCAGTTGAATTGACTTGCCAACGACGCCACGCCGCCGATCAACAAAACGGCGGGAGACTGAACGGCCTGTTCCTCCATTGTTTGGGCCAGGCGGTTCAACGGGCAAACGAAACTGCGCTGATTGGGACGGGCGCCGTTTTCCACAATGGCGGCAGGGGCTCCGCCGTCCATGCCCGCCTCCAGCAGGCCGGCGGCAATCTGAGGGGCGGAAGCCACGGACATCAAAAAAATCAACGTGCCTTCCAGCTTGGCAAGGGTTTGGTAGTCCAATTCCAGCTTGCCGTTCTTCTGCTTGTGGCCGGTAATAATATGCAGGGAAGAGCAATAATTGCGATGGGTGACGGGGATGCCGGCATAGGCCGGCGCGGCCAAAGCGGAAGTGACGCCGGGGACCACTTCAAAGGGAACGCCTTGCGCAGCCAGGGCCTCCAGCTCTTCGCCGCCGCGCCCAAAGACAAAGGGGTCTCCTCCCTTGAGACGAACCACCCGTTTTCCGGCCAGGCTCTGTTCCAGCAGAATCTCGTTGATGCGGCTCTGGGGCACAGGATGGCGGCCCGCCTGCTTGCCGACGTCGATTTTTTCCGCCTCTGGGGGAATCAGCTCCAGCACGCCCTGGCCTGCCAGCCGGTCGTAGACCACAACCTCCGCTTGTTCCAGAGCCTGCTTGCCCCGCAAAGTCAGCAGCCCTGGGTCGCCGGGGCCGGCGCCCACCAAAATGACGTTACCGGTCACCAAGAGCCCTCCTCTCCTTCATCGCCAGGGCCAGTCGCCGGGCCAACTGAGGCCCTTGCTCCGCCGGGCCCTGGGTCTGCTGGATTTCCCAACCCTGTTCATCCCAGTAGAGCCCTCGCAGAACGATCTGCCCCTGCTGAACGCGGGCATAGGCCGCCACCGGAGAAGAGCATCCGCCGTCCAGGGTCTGGAGGAAGGCCCGCTCCGCCAAGGCGCAAAGTTCCGCCTCGTTATTATTGAGAGGAGATAGAATGGACGGGTCGAAATCCGCCCGGGCTTGGACGGCCAAAATGCCCTGGCCGGCGGCGGGCAGCATTTCCTCCGGCGCAAAGACGCGGCTGACGCGGTTTTCCAACCCCAAGCGGCGCAGGCCGGCCACAGCCAATACAAGAGCGCCATATTGACCAGAATCCAGCTTTTGCAGGCGGGTGAGCACATTGCCTCGCGCCGGCTCTACCCGGCAGCCGGGAAACAGCTTTTCCAGCTGGATGCGCCTGCGGGGGCTGGCCGAGCCGACGGGAAGGGAAAGGTCCGCCTCTTCCATCCCTGGAGCCAGCACAAGAGCGTCTCGAGGGTCCTCTCGAGGAGAAAAAGCGATCAACGGCAGCTGAGGGTTGAGCTCTGCCGGCAGATCCTTGACGCAATGGACCGTCAAGTCCACATGGCCTTCCAGCAGCGCTTGGTCCAGCTCCTTGACGAACAGGCCTTTTCCGCCAACTTGGTCCAGCGTTCGGTCCAAAATTTTGTCGCCGGTGGTCTTCATAGCGACGATTTCCGTTTCAATTTCCGGCCGGACTCTCCCCAACGCTTGGACAAAAAGCTCTGTTTGCACAACGGCCAGCTTGCTGTCTCGGGTCCCGATGCGAAGTTTCATCCAATTACCTCCCTGATTTGCCCGGCGGCCCGGGCCACGGCGGCGTGGTCCCGGCCGTCGCCGGCAACGCCGATGGTCAATGTTTCGGTTTCGACGAGAGCGGGGAAGAAAAACGTGCATTCCTCCGCTCGGTCGGCCACGCTGACAAAGCAGCCCGCCTGCCGGGCCAGCAGACCGATTTGCCGGTTGGTTTCCCGGCTGTCCGTGGCGGCTACCGCCACAAAAGCCCCTTCCAAATCGCGGGGCTCAAAGGGGCGGCGGGCGGTTTTCAGCAAACCTTGCCGCTCCAGCGCCAGAATGGAAGGGTCCAATTGGGGCGCCACGGCCAGAATTTCAAAGGAAAAGCGGCAAAGGGTTCGACATCGCCGGGCAGCCACAGCGCCTGCCACTAAGGCCTTTTTGCCTCGGATATCGCAGAACAGAGGAAACCGGTCCTTTTGGGGGAAGGGAGGCTCAACGCATTCCTTCATGGTTCCGCCCCTTTCAGTTGGAAGCGGCCTGCCGGCGGAAACGTTCCCATTTCAGAAAATCCTGGCGGTATTTTTCCACAATGGTTTCCGCTTGGGCCAAAGCCTGGGTTCGGGCCTGACGGATGTCGTCGCCGGCGCCCTGGCTCAGGGTGTCGATATCCAGCAGCGCAACCTGGCCCGGGACAGCGCAGGCCGGGTCGATATCCCGGGGAGAGGCCAGATCGATCAGCAAAGCAGGCTTTTTTGCCAGCCGATGAAAGGGTTGGGCCTCGATGGTATAATGGGGGCTGGAGGTGGCGCTGACAACAGCGTCGAACGCCGGCATATACTGATATCTGAGGGAATAATCGAAGGCTTGGGCGCCGGCGGGAACCTGGATTTGGCCCCGTTTATACTGCCGCAGAGTCATGGATACCGCAAAGCCCTGGTCCAACAGCGTTTCCGCCGTCAACCGGCCCATTTCTCCGTTACCGACGACCAGGATTTTCTGGGGCGGCGGCGTCTGACGTTCCAGGGCTTTCAGCGTTTCGGTGGCCGCGGAATTTCCCGAGCGGACGAAGCGCACCTCGGTTTTAATCCGTTTGGCGGCGGTGACGGCCGTGCGGAACAGCACCTCCAGCACGCCGTCGGCAGTCCGTTGCTCCCGAGCGGTTAGAGCGGCGCTTTTTACCTGAGAAATGATCTGGTCTTCCCCCCAAATCTGGGAAAGGGCGCCGCAGGAAAGCAGGCACAAATGGCGAAAGCACTCGTCTCCCCGACAGATGTGATAGAGGCCCCGACAGGAGGCGAAATCGATGTTCGCCGCCTGACAAAGCAGCTCAAAAGGGTCTGGAAAAAAGCCCTCCTGGCAGGAAAGATAGATCTCCGTCCGGTTGCAGGTGGCCAGCAGCGCCGCGCCCAATACATGAGGGGAGCTTTTCAGAGCCTCCAGCAGCAGAAGCTGCTTGGTTTTTGTAAAGGAAAAACGCTGCCGAACGTCGATGCCGGCCAAGGAATGGTCCACGCCGGCCATGCAGATATTCAAAGCTCGTCCATCTCCAATCAAAGCTGATTTCAGCTGAAAATTTTCAGAAAAAAAGCCGGTTGACGGCCTTAGGCCCTATTATATAAAAAACCCGGCGCTTTTGTCAAATGCGTCCCCGAAGGGAAATGCCCAGAGCGTTCCCTCTGGCGGCGGAAAGCCGGGGTTTTAGGCGTTTTTAGTAAAAATTTCTTCTTGCGTTGAGAAAATCGATCTGGTAAAATAACGTTTATATTGCAAAGAGGGAGAGACGCCTCTTGGAGGAGCCGCCTTTAAGCTGGGATTGTCCTGGAAATCAACAAAAACGACCGCAAGAGTCAAAGCGCCGCCGAGCTGCGGGGCTTCGGTTTTTGCGGTCTTTTTACCGCACTTTCAGGAAATCGAGCTGGGCGGCTTATTTTTTGTATCTTATTTAGGAGGAAAAACAGTTTACTATGGATAGTCACAGTCTTACGCTTATCGGAGCTCTCGCACTGCTGCTGGCGATGTCGGCCTATTTTTCCGCTACGGAAACGGCCTTTACCTCGCTGAACCGAATCCGAATCAAAAACATGGCCCAGAGCGGCAATAGGCGAGCTCGGCTTGCTCTGGAACTGACGGAGAACTACGATAAGCTGCTTTCCACCATTCTGATTGGAAACAACGTTGTGAATATCGCCTCGGCTTCGTTGTCCACCGTGATTTTCACTTCGTATTTTGGCAAAAACGGCGTGACGATATCCACCGTCGTAATGACGGCTCTGGTGCTGCTTTTCGGCGAGATTTCGCCCAAAAGTATGGCCAAGGAGGCGCCGGAGCGCTTCGCCATGTTCGCCGCTCCTTTTCTAAAGGGCCTTATGGCGCTGCTGACGCCGCTGAACTGGCTGTTCATGCAGTGGAAAAAATTCGTTTCTCATTTCTTTCGCCATACGGACGATCGGGCGATCACCGAGGAAGAGCTGCTGACCCTGGTAGACGAGGCCCAGAGCGACGGCGGCATCGACGAGCAGGAGGGAGAGCTGCTGCGCAGCGCCATTGAATTTCACGACTTGGACGTCCGGGATATTCTGACCCCTCGCGTGGAGATCAAAGCGATTTCCGAGCGGAACACGCCGGAGGAAGCGGCCGCCTTGTTCCGCAGCACAGGCTTTTCCCGGCTGCCCTATTACGAAGGCGCCATCGACAACATTGTAGGCGTCGTCAACCAGAAGGATTTTTACGGCCGTGAGGATTGGCGGGCGGATGTGAAAAGCGTGGTCAGCCCGGTGCTCTTTATCCCAGATTCCATGAAAATCGCCCGATTGCTTCATCTGCTTCAGCAAAACAAGGCTCATATGGCCGTTGTGACGGACGAATACGGCGGCGCTGCGGGTATTGTCACACTGGAGGATGTCATTGAAGAGTTGGTGGGCGATATTTGGGACGAACATGACGCTGTGGAGGAAAACGACTTTCAAAAACTTTCCGACCGGACGTATCGAGTGGACGGCGGCGCCGACTTGGAGGATATGTTGGAGCTTTTCGATATGAAAGAGGACCCGGCTCTGGACGTCAGCACGGTAAACGGCTGGGTGCTGGGGGTGCTGGGCCGCATTCCGCAGGAAGGGGAGCAGTTTCGCTACGACAAGCTGACCGCCGTTGTGACCAAGGCGGACGCCCGCCGGGTGATCGAAGTGGAAATCAGCGCCGATTGAGCCGCGCGACAACAAAACCGGCGTCTGCTTACAATGGCAGACGCCGGTTTGTTAATTTGCGTTGGATTCTATTTCGTGGACGATGGGGGAAATCTGAGAAATCATGTTGTCCACATCTTCAAACATGGCGCTTTTGGCGGAGCCCAGGGAACTGGCTTTATCAATATGCTGGACGACCTGTTGGTAGAGCAATTTGATGTCGTCAAAAAACTGGCAGATTCCCTGAAGCTGCTGGCTGGAGGAGTTGATCACGCTGGAGATTTCGGTCTGAACAGCGGAAGCGCCCTCGGTGGCGGCGGTGATTTGTTCAAAAGCGCCGGAAGCGCCGTTGACGGCGCCCATCCCCGCGCCCAGGGCCTGCTGAGAAGCCTGGATGCTGTCGTTCAGTTGGTTGGAACCCACCTCCACATCTCGGATACCGGAATCCACCTCGGAGGCCAAATTCTTGATCTCCTCCGCCAGCTCTTTGACATTGGCGGCCACCACGGCAAAGCCGCGGCCTTCTTCGCCGGCCCGAGCCGCCTCGATGGAGGCGTTGACGGCCAGGATATTGGTCTGATCCGCAATGGAGACGATTTTGCCCATGCACTGCTGGATGGCCTTGACCGAGGCCTGGAGACGGGCGAAAATATGCTCCATCTCACTGTAAGAATTTTGCACGCCTGCGGAAGCGGCTTTCAGTTCCTCAATTTTCTGCTGAGCGCCCTCCACCGTCTGGGCGATATCCGCCTTCACCTGAGAAAATCGGCCGGCGGATTGATCGATGTTGGAAAAGGACTGGCCGAAATCCTGTAATTTGGCTTGAAAGCTATCCGCCTCTTCCACCACGGCGGCAAACGAGCTGTCGATCAGGCTCAGCTCGTGGAGGGATTCCACCTCTTTGTGCGCCACGTCTCTTTGGTAATCCTTCAAAACGCTGGCCACGTGCAGGATTGGGTAGAGGCTTTTTTCGCCGTCCCCCGCCGGCGTCTGCCGGCTTTTTTTCAAAAACAAAGCGAATCCCTCCTTTATTCAAAGACCGCGCAGGTCATGGATTGGTTGACGAAGCGGCTGTTGTAGTGTTCGCCGTAGCCCACCACGCCGACATGGGATCCCAAGGCGCTCATTTGCTGCAAATAGGTCTGCATATAGTTGCGCTGGGTGAACAGCTTGTAGCGGAAGAGGCAGTTTACCGAAAATACCGCCGAGCGCTTGGGGAAATCCCGACAGATTTGCTGGATGGTATTCTGCACCACCGATTGATAATCGGCCAGCTCCAGCAGGGTCAGCACGTCGGAATCGTTGACCTGGCGGAAGCAGGCCAAGGCGTTGCCGCTGACTTCCTTGATGGAGATGATGCAGGTGTCTTCGCCGTCCACCTTGCCAAAGGGGTTTTGGAAGGTTTGGGTCAGAATCTGCTGGTCGGAGACATGAAGGATGCTTTGGTAAACCTGCTTGGCGGGCCGGCCGTTCAGCGAGCCGATGATATACCGAGCGCGGTCTGTGTTGGAGGCGATAAAGCGGTAGTCCCCCATCTGGCGATAGATATTTTCCTTATAGGTTTTCACCCGGCCGCCCAGATTGCGTACAATGGCGTAGACAGCCGCGTCCTGATACACTCTGCCGTTGGCGGAAACCCGGCCTTCGCCGCCTGTGCCGCCTACCAGCGGGATGCCCCGCTTTTTGAGCACGGTGTTGACGGTAGTCAGCAGACAAGCGTCGTTGCCGGTGCAGAAATCGATGCACAGGGTGTCTCGGCTTCCGCCGCCCGCCTGGGCGATATCCCGCTCCAAACGCTGTATGTATTTTACAGGCATGGTGGAAACCTGCTCCAATACGTTGGCTGCGGCGGACACGCCGTCATAAAAAGCGACCACGCTCACCCCTTTTTCAATAATGCGGGTATCATAGCTCATGCCGATGCAGCCGATGCTGGGAACGCCGGGGAACAGGCCCTCCAAAGCGCTCACATGGGATTCAAACTGCGCGTTATTGGATAACAGCATGATAAACTGAGGGGTTCGCAGCCCTCGGATAGCCTCGGCCAGGTCGCCCCTTTGGCTGGAGCCAAAAAATTGTCTCACGCCGCAGCCTCCTCTCTTCCTGTTAATGGATTGGTTTTTCTTTTTTCGATGCCATTGATTATACTTCATATCGGGTCGGGGCGTCAACGGGGAATTTTGCGGGGGAGCGCTCTCTGGTTTCAAAAAGGCCAGGTCTATCGCCTTTTTCCTGGCCAAGGGGAAGAGCGGCGAAGGACGTTTGGTTTCATACAGAACCAAAAAGAAGCGGAGCGAGGAAAAATTGATACACCTATTTATTAAAATAGCCGTTTCCCTCTTGCGAATCGCCGCGCGGATTGGTATAATAGTGCAGCAATAATCCTATTGGAAAGGAGCGAATGATTCATGAAAGCAATCAGGAAACATTTCAGACGCCCGCGGTGGCTGGCAGCATTGCTGTGCATATGCATCATACTGCCCTATCTGAACGGATTCACCCTGTCAGCGTCGGCCCAGCCGCCGGAACAGGAGGGCCTTTGCGAGCATCACCCGGCCCACACAAAGGAATGCGGCTTTGCGGCAGAAACGCCGGAACAGCCCTGCAACCACCAGCACGACGAAAGCTGCGGCTATATCCCCGCTCAGCCGGAGATTCCCTGCGACAGCAACTGCGGGCAGGAAACCCCTGGGGAGGAAGAGGATAACCGGAAGGACCCGTCGGCGCCGGAGGAGCCGACTCAGCCTGGTCAGACCCCGGAAGAGGAGCAAAAGCCGGAGGGAGACGTTTCCGCCGATGGGGATGAGACAATCCCTGGCGACGAAAACGCCGCCGTGCCCGAGCAAACGCCCAGCGACGAAGACCAGCCGGACGACGCCTTGACAGAAGAGCTGCCCCAGGAGCAGACGCCGCTGGACGACGCCCCTATTGTCCATGCCCCGGATTGCGCTTACCGGCCCGCTCAACCGGCCCAGCCCTGCAATCATCAGCACGACGAAAACTGCGGCTATGCCCCCGCTCAGCCCGCCAGCCCCTGCGGCTTTCTTTGCGAAAAATGCCGCGAGGACTATGTGCAGAGCTGGGAATATCTCGATGAGGAAGAGCTGCTGGTTTTTGTGCAGGACGCAAACCTATGGGGGTTAGGCGTTCCTGGCGTCAGCCGGCAAGAGCCGCTGACAGCCGAGCTGCTGGCGGAGCTGCTGCCTGCTGAAATCCACGCCCAGTTGGGCGGCGGCAAAGAGGCCGATTTGCCCATTGTATGGGACCTGAGCGCTATCCCCGAAGAGGGCCTTTGGGAGGGCCTGCATATCGTCCAAGCCGCTTTGCCCGAAGAATACCGCTTGGCCCAAGGCGCCCCGGCGCTGCAAGCCCTGCTGGCCGTGGGAGACGCGGATTTATATGCAGAACCGACTACGAAATATATCAATCAATGGAAGTTTATTTCCAGAAACAACACAGAAATGGAGGATAATCGATTAGAACTCGCCTCTGTAAGCATTGAACGGGAGAATGTCGTAGAAAAATTAAAAAATATACTTCCTGAGCAAATAAGAGGCTGGGGTTCTTATGATTGGGGAAAAGATACATGGGAGGCGTTATTAGCAGCGGGTTTCATAGATGAAAAAGAAGGAACCGGAGAAAGCTGGAATTATCCGTCCGGCGCCTCGCCAGATACATTACCAGAAAAAAGTTATTCTTCGAGGGTTAGATGGGGAAAAGTCGATATTCAATGGGATTTAACAAATGTACCACAATCTTTGGATTGGGATACGACATTTGTATTAACAGCAAAACCCACTTCAAAATATCTGATTGTTAATTCGAATGCCCCAGTTGAATATTCTCAACGCGATTCATCAGTTGCAGATATTTTAACTCTTGAAATCACCCTCAAAGACATGAATCTTGATTCCCACATTGTTCATTCGGTGGAGCCGGAGAATGTGACAGTGAATCTGTTTGATTATTGGGTGGAAAATTATGGAGAGAACCCCACGCCTGCAAGCGATTCAAGCCCTGGGGAAGGAGATATTCTGCAAAAGAGCGATTGGCATTATCGCCCGAAAGAATGGAATTCTCCTGAAACCGACCTCACCGATTATGGCGTGGCGTTTTCCACTAAGGAAGATTGGAACAAAGGAATTAACGAAGGGCATCTGCTTCTTTTTGGCGACGGTTTGACCCATGCCGGTCTGTGGAACAAGGGCGCCGGGCAAAACACATTCTTTGGTCAAAAATATGCCGGCATGGAGCAGATTGTGAAAAATATCCTGGGCAACGACGGCTACCCGGAAATGAATCTAAACCGTGCCAGAGAGGTTTTGAGCCAAGACCGAGATGAGAAACTCGTCCGGGATTATAAGTTGGCCGGCGATCATATAAGCGCAAATGAGCATGATAAAAGTAATCCTGCTCCTTATGAAGGAGCAAACATCCAAAACCTGAGCGAGGGTTTAATAGCGCTTTGGGAAAGGGCAACCGGGCAAAGCATTGAGACTGGCGTCGAATCGCTGGCGTATCTCTTTGATCCGGAAGCGGCCGATGCTTTCCGAAAAACGTATACCAACATCACAGGTTTGTTCCAGTTGGATGACGAAGGCTATTATTACTATAATATGCGCCAGAATTTTGCCGAATTTCAAGCGGACGGCACAATCCACGAAGACGGGCGCGAGTCAGGCAAATTTGTCCTTTATGACGCTCCTGCTACAACCCGGACGGACGGAACCGACAGTATTGGAAATTTCTTCCCTTTTAACAAGGGCGAAGAGGTGTTCAACGGGCTGGATGAGCAAGGCAAGTTGACCAGCAGCGTCAGCCAATCCCGCAATACCATGAACCATCACTTGGGCATGACGGTACAAGTGGATTTCCGCCAGCCCAGCAACGGCAAAATCAAAATGGGTTCTGGCGAATCGCAGCCCATGACGTTTGGATTCTCTGGCGACGACGACGTGTGGGTTTTTGTAGACGACGTTTTGGTATTGGATATCGGCGGCACCCACAGCGAGCTTTATGGAACCATCGATTTTTCCACCGGCGATGTGTATGTTGGCAGAGCCTTTGACGCCCAGGGAATCCCGGAGAATCCTGCGGACACTGCCAATATGGTGACCCATACGACGTTGAGAGAGCTCTATCAAAAGGCTGGAAAGGAAGATTCAGTAAGCTGGAACGGCAATACCTTCTCTTCCAACAGCGTGCATACGCTGAAAATGTTCTACCTGGAGCGGGGCAATTATGATTCCAGCATCGCCCTGCGGTTTAACCTCCAGCCTTTGCTCTATCAGCAGATCAAAAAGGTGGATCAAAACGGCGAACCTTTGCAAGGCGCGTCTTTTGAGCTGTATGAGGCGCTGCAAAGCGACGACGGCGCTATCGTCGGCACCAACGGCGACGCCAAAGGGAAAAAATACAACGCTGGAACCGAGGTTTTCGCTACCCTGACCAGCGGCGCAAACGGTATTGACCAATTTGTGGAGAAGGAGGAGGAGCCTTCGGATCCCGCCGGCAAAGCCGGCGACCCCAAGCCCTTCAACTTTGCGGATAGGGAAAACGAATTTTACATCCTGCGGGAGACAAACCCTCCCGAGGGCTACCGCAGGAATCCGATTGATATCCTGCTGCAATATCATCACGATACCGATACCATCACCGTGGTCAACCGTTGGACCACCGGCGTCGTCTCCAGCTTTACCGACCATATCGCAGGCAATTCCAATATTACATATGGATTGTTTAATATGGAGGACGGCAGCATTGGGGACAGCAAAAACCCGGTGTCCATAACCGATCAGGAAAATGGTTTGATTATGGCGGTTCCCATGATTAAAGTGGCGGGAGAAAATCCGCGGGCAGAAGACCAAGAAACGTCCGACGGCCCTGCCAACGCCAACAAAGGCTTGTGGAAAGCCATGTACGGCAGCAACTTGGGCGGCTATCATGTGGTGACGCCAGTCCATCGCACCGCTGAGCATTGGCGCAAAGCCCTGTTGAAAGCGGCGCTGTATCAGTGTGTCGGCTCGTTTGAATCGTCGAATGAATCGGAGGGTCACCGGCAGTTTCCGGCCTGGTATCTGGAATGGAACGAAGACGCCTGCCGTATTGAAGGAAAGTTGGAAGAGCTGCCCGGCATGGCGGAGCAATATCAATTTAATTATGAGCCTGGTTCTGATTCATTCAAAGAGGCCAATATGAAGATGGCCTATGCCATTATCGATCCTAAGGCGCTGGCGGAAATCGGCGTATCGGGAAGCTCGGATCAAGAGCTGTATGAATCGATGGCAGGAGTTGTGAAACAAAGGATTGACGATGGTAGCTACGCGTCCGATGAGGCGGCAATCGACGCGCTGGTCAACCAGATTTATGGAGTGACACAAGGCGCCAATGGGCGCGGCGTCAGCTTTCTGAACGTGGGCCAGTTTACCCAGAACGCTCAGTCCATGATTTATATCCCCAACGAGCAGCGGGAGCTGCGGGTTTGGAAGGTGGATCAGGACGGCAAGGGCGTCAACGGCGTGACGTTCGGGTTGTATCAAGATGAAGCTTGTACCAATGAAGCCAGCCAAGGCGTTACCGCTCGGGTAGACGGCCGGGACGGCGTGTTGATTTTCTCGCCTGGGGACGATGCTTCTCCTGGCCATGCGCCCACGATCTGGGCCAATGCCGACCAAAACAATCAGACCGATTATTATCTGAAAGAACTCTCCGCCCCCCAGGGGTATACGGTTAATCCAACGATTATTCCCGTCAAAGTGGGGCAATATTCCATCTATGCCGACGCAGGCGAGGCGGACGACGGCGTCCAAGTGATGGCCAGCGTGGGCAAATTGGCCAAGACCATGCTGCGCTTTGCCATTAGCGAAGATATGGACATCACCCTGCGAGATATCACCGCTTTTGCCCAAAGCCAGCCCAGCGATCATTTCCAGCTTGGCGCGGAGCATTGGCAGGATGTCAAGCTGGATGGGGTCAATGGTTTGGATATTCAGCGCTTTATGCACCTGCATTACGGCCAAAACGCTACAGTGGACTATGGCCTTCACGACGTGGACGGCGGCGGCAACCTGTACCCTGTTTTCGTAACCGACGAAGACTATCTGCGGGCCAGGGTGAAGCAAAACTGGCCGGCGCTGAACGGCGAAGAGTCTCTGGGCGGCGTCCACTACGGAGATCCCTCTAAAAACACCGCCAATAAAGAGGATCTCACCGACGTCGATATCACCAATCTTTTCAGCCTCATCAATGTGGTGGTTGTCACGGACAAGAAAACCTCCCATGACCCAACCGGCCAGTTGACTATCAGCAAAACCGTGGAAGGCGATGGGTTGAACATCAATGATTATACTAAGTTATTCCAATTTCGGGTGGAGCTGACGGACGCGGAAGGAAATCCATTGGAAGGCGATTTTCGATATTATTTCTATGGCGAAGATAAATCGGGTGAGATCGCCAACAATGGGACGATTCTGCTACACCATGACGAGCGCGTCACGATCCTGGGTCTGCCGGTTGGGGCCAAATGGAAGGTGACGGAGATGCTGGGCGAAACCTATGCCGGCTGGTATCCCACCCCCGCGTCCGGCGTTATTTCCGGCTCGATTGAGGAAGATACGACGGCAAAAGCCGATTTTATCAACCGGAAAGAGCCGTCGCTGGAAATTAAAAAGATCATTGACCATTACGACGAAACAAAAGATCAAAATACGGCGTTTACCTTTATAGTACAGTTTGTGAAGGATGGTCAGGCGCTGACGGGCCAATATCCCTACGTCAAATTTGACGAAGAGGGCAAAGCGATTTCGGAAGCCGACGCGACGATTTCTTCCGGCGCCTCGATTGCGCTGAAGCATGGCGAAAGCGTCGTCGTCCGCGGTCTGCCTGTGGGAACGCAGTGTACTGTGACAGAGTCTGCCATAGAGGGCTGGGAGCCTCGCGATCCGGCGACAAAGCCCATTGAAGAAGAGAGTTTGACAGAGATCGTGTTTATCAACGCCCGAGAGGGAACCCCGCCGCCGGAAGAGCCCAAAACCGGCGATTTGACCATTGAGAAAATCGTCCAAGGCAGCGATTTGTCGGAGAGCTTTGCGTTTATCGTCACGTTGTTCAAGGACGGAAAAGAGCTGGAAGGCGAATTTGAGTACGACGGCGCTCAAACAGGCAAAATCCATTCCGGCGGCTCAATTCTGCTGAAACACAGTCAGAAAATTACCATCCATAAACTCCCTGTCGGCGTTCAGTTTACCGTCAAAGAGCAAGCGGCGGAAGGATGGAAAGAGCAGGAGGATCAGACGGGGACGATCCAAGAAGCGGGAAATGAGATCACGTTTATCAACGAAAAGAAGCCTCAAAACCCGCCTGTCACGCCCGACAAGCCGGAGGACCCGGGAGACGATGACGACGATCCCGACGATCCGCCGCCAGAGAAACCCAAGGATCCGGAAGAACCCAAGCCGCCTGTGACGCCGCCGGAAAACCCGAAGAATCCGGAAACGCCAGAGAATCCGCCAAGCCCGGAAACGCCGGAAAATCCTCCGGCGCCCGAAACCCCGGATGAACCTGCCCCGCCGGAGAACCCCGGTTATCCCACCGAGCTGCCCGACCCCAACGACCCGGACAGCCCAGAGGAAATCACCATTTGGGAAGACGGCGTGCCCACCACTTATATCAAGGTCTGGGATCCAGAGGAAGAGGAATGGGAGTATATCCCAGAAGACGAAGTGCCGCTGGGCCGGCGTTTTCCAGACAATCCGAAGACGGGAGACAGCCGCCGCCTGGCGCTGTGGCTGGCTCTCTCGGTCGCCGCCTTGGCCGGCATGGCCTTGACGGCCCAAAAGACCAAACGCAAGTAAAAGAATGAAAAAATTGTCCTCCTGAACAGGAGGACAATTTTTTATCGCAACGCGACGACCGTTGAAAGCCCCTCTCCCAATAAGGGTTGATTTGACGATAACCCCGCCACATGGTATAATATCGCTTTAATAATAGATCAGGGCCTCATCGAAGATGGGACGTCGGGAATCCGGCCAAGCGGAAGGGCGCCCGTAAAACCCTCCGGTTTTGTGGGAATGCGATCATAATAAAATAGGCGGGGCGGCGCAATTGATTTTCACAAATTCATATTGCTGGAAACCCAATCAAAAGGAAAGGAATCTCCCAAATCCATGGGGGTTTGAGGGATGAAATAGGCGATAGATTTATGCGTTATACAATTAGAGAGGCTTCTCAAAGGACGGGCTTTTCGGCCTATACCCTGCGCTACTATGAGCGGCAAAAAATCCTGCCCCCAGTGGCTCGGGACGCCGCTGGAAACAGGACCTATTCCGAAGAAGATATACAGCTGCTGGAGATGATCCGCTGCCTGAAAAACACAGGGATGCCGGTGAACGAGATTGGGGCTTTTATCGCTTTGTGCAAGCAGGGAGACGGCACGCTGGAGCAACGCCGCCAGATGCTGTTGACCCACCAAGCCCATGTGGAGGCCAAAATCGAACAAATGCGTCAGGAGCTGGAGCATATCCAGGCCAAATTGAATTATTATGACCGCGCTTGCGGGCAGGCGGTCCGCCCGGCGGACAGCTGTGGCGGCCGGTAAAAAACGACGGTCAAGGCCGGGGCGGCGCTCCGGCCTTTTTTGCGCGCGCTGCCGGCGGATTAAAAGCCCAGCAGCAGCAAAGCGCCTACAATCAGCAGAGTGTCCACAACGCTGTTTTTATCCTGATTGCTGTTTTCGTCGTTGTCTGAGATCAAAAAGTATACCAGTACCAGCAGAAGGATCGTGTCGGCGTCCAGCTCGGGCAGGCGCAGGCTGCCCAGCAGGCCAGGGCGTCGACCCTGGCTTTGCCGGTCCTGCTGTTGGGGCTGAGGCTGGGCGGGCTGAGCCGGCTGAGGCGGGCGCTCCGGTTGGGCCGGGGCGGCGGGCGCTTCCGCTTGGGGGGCGAAGTATTCCGCAAAGCCCTCTGCGTTCAGATACCGGTTATACATGGTCTCATCTCCTTAAAAATCCCCCCAGGGTATCCTGAGCGGCTCGGGCCAAATTGGCCATCTTCACCGCTCTGTCGATTTCCGGCGCCCGGCGCTGCCCCAAATAAGGCTTCAGCGCCCGCAGCAGGTTGACTTTTTCCTGCTTGAGATAGTTGGTTTCGCCGGAAAAAGCCTGCATCAGCCTGGGCAGAGCGGCAATATCGAAGCCTCCCGGCGCAGGGACTTCCTCTGCCGAAGGAGGGTCGCCGCCGCTTGCCTGGCCCGTTTCTCGCTTGCCGGCCAAGGAGGCCAGCAGGGAGGATAGATCCAGCCCCCCGCCGCCGGAAGCCGGGGGGCTCTGCCCGCCGCCGGGGGCCATAGACCCCAATAGGGCGCCCAGATCCCGCCCGCCTCCTTCCGGACCGGGGGCCTGAGGTTCCGCCGACCTGGAGCCGCCGGCCTTCTGGGCGCTCATCAGGCCTGAGGCCAGGTCCATCACCTTTTTCATGCTGTCTGGGTTGGAAAGAATCTGGTTCAGTTTATCCTCTAATTCCGCCATTGCGCCGCCCCCTTTCCGCTTGATTGGATTAGTTGTTGATTACTTCGATGATTTTTGCCGTCAGTTGGGCGCCCTCCGGGCTGGAGAGCAAGCTGGACAGCAGCACGCGGGCTTGGTCCTGATCGCCGCTGGCCGCAGCCGCGGCGGCAGATTTGATGGCGTCGCCTCCTTCGGAGGCCAGCATGGAAATGAGCTGTCGTCCGCTGTCGGAATTGGCTACCGCGTTGAGTTTATCCAGGCTCTTGACGATTTTGGCTCCCTGGGGGCTGGCCATCAGAACCTTGGCAAGGTTTTCATAATCATTTGGCATGACGTATCTCCTCCCATCAGCGTTTCACCACAGTATATGCCTGGGGAGGCCCGGGAGGTTACAGGTTTTTGAGAAAATGGAGTGGAAGCGCTTTGTGGAGGAAACGGGGAGGATGGAGCGCTTATTTCTTGGCGTTCAGACGGACTTTCCATTTATCAAAAAAGCCTTGCAACGCTTGACAAAGGGAAACATGATAAACAACAAAAAAATGGACTGTCAACCTTACCGAAAACGCCGCCCGGCTGTAAAAAGGGCGGCGTTTTTGCGTGACAGGGAAAGGAGGAAAACGTATAAGGAGACGGGGCCAAAATAAGGTTTTGGCCCCGTTTGTATTTGAAAAAGTAAGGAGGTCAAGCGAATGGCAGAAGAAATTAAAACGACCCCAGCCCCGGAGGGACAAACGCTGGAGCCCCCCGCGCCGGAAGTGTCGGAGGCCCCGCCCGCCCCGGAGCCGGGGACCCAGGGTGTGATCCCCGGCATGGAGGGTCCCCCGGCCCCGGAGAACAAGGTGATC
>CAJTUM010000032.1:0-5638 GCA_910579575.1 uncultured Eubacteriales bacterium
AACCAAAGAGGCTGGCCATATGGCCAGCCTCTTTTTTGCCGTCAGAGCCGAGTCGGAGTTGGGGGCAAGAATCCTTCCTACTCAGCCCGGCGTTTCCACCTGGGGGGTTCGTTCTGCGGCTTAGTCGGAGTTGGGGGGAGAATCCCTCCACCGCCTGCGGCGGTCCCCCTCCCTTTGGCAAGGGAGGCTGGCGACGGACAGAGCCGCGTCTTAGAAAATGGCCATTCCGCCGTCCCAGAGGGGGCTGGCGACGAACGGGGCTATGTCTTAGGTCAGCCCCCCTTGCGAAAGGGGGGAAGAGCTGGCGAAGCCTGCGAAGGGGGGATTCGTCCGCCCAGCCCAGCGTTTCCACTTTTCTGTTTCTTTTTTCTTTCCGGTATGATACAATAAATCAAACAGTCAAATTCGCCAACGGACGCCGCTCCAGGTTTTGAGGAGGGCGTGATGAAGGAGAGTCAGAATGTCTCAGAAATATCAGAAAAAACGGAAAAAGCAAGGCCCGGCGCTGGCCAAAGGCGTTGGAAAGAAGAAAATTCTGCAAGGGCTGGCCGCAGCCGCCGTATCGCTGGCGGTGTGGTGCGCCGCCTGCTATGTTTGCTATGCGTATGGGATGCGGCAGGAAACCAATAAGCTGGCAGAAATGCTCAACCCGGACCTGGCCGAGCAGGCGGACAGCCTGAAATGGGTGATGGCTGTGGACGAGCCTATGACCGACGAGGAGCTGAAAACCAAAGCCCGCCAGGTGATGGGCGATTTGGAATTTCAAGTCAAGTGCTTTGGACGCTATACCAATGCCGACGGCTCCCCTTGCCTGGATGAAAAAGGCCAGCCCGCCCACATCAGCTATGAGAGCGCCTTGGCTCAGGGCCTTTTTCAGGAGCCCGACGAGGCGGATATGAAAATCTCCGTCACCAGCGACCCAGAGCGGGGCTGGGAGCTGCGCGTCGTCTCCACCCCCATGGGGACGGTGACTTTCCGCAGCAAGGATGAATCGGTTACCCGGGTCAGCCGCATTTATACGGCGGATTCCGAATCCAACCGGCCGATTCAAACCCCCACCGAGGCGGTGGAGCGGGCTCGAGCTTATTATAACTGGGGCTTGCCTTTCCCGGGAAATTATGAGATGGCCGGCGTGGAGCCCCTGGGAGAGGATTGGCTGGTGACCTATCATCGGGCGGTGCGGCTGAAAAACCTGCCCAAGCTGCGCTCCGACAGCCAGCAGGTGCAGATTGTCATTTCCGGTCAGGACGGCGAGCTGAAAGAGGCTCAATGCCTGGATCTGCTGCTGATTCAGGTCGGCTGCGACCAACAGCCCATCTCCCAGGAACAGGCTGTCCAGGCGGCGGAGCAGAGCCTGGCCGGCGCCGGCCTGCAAGCCCAGTTCCAGGCGGCGGAATATGCGGTGGTGGAGCCCAATTTCATCTATGACCGCCGGGCGGACGGCTTTGCTTACGACCCGGAAACCCACCTCTCTCGGGCGGTCTGGCGGCTGCATTACCAGCAGGAGGAGCAAAGCTACCAGGTGTATATCGACGCCTACACCGGCCAGCCTCTGGGCGGCCTTGTGCGATAAAAAACGTTAACAACAGTGGAAGGATGATCGAGATGAAGATTCTGATTGTCAGCGGCAGCCCGCGGAAAGGGGGCAATACGGATATTATGGCCCAGGCTTTCGCCCAAGGCGCTCAGAGCCGGGGACACCAGACGGCGGTTCAGAGCCTCAGCGGCTTGAAAATCGCCCCCTGTTTGGGCTGCCAATATTGCTTTACCCATGAGGGCCAGTGCGTCCAAAAGGACGATATGGCCGGCCTTTTGCAGCAGGTAGATCAGGCGGATATGCTGGTTTTTGCCTCGCCGATTTATTGGTTTGACGTCAGCGCCCAGATGAAATGCTTTATTGACCGGCTATACGCCCGAGGCAAAACGGGCTTTCGCCATACCAAAACAGCCTTGCTGTTGAATTCTGGAGCCCCCGGCGTCTATGACGCCGCTATCGCCCAGTATAAGGCGACCTGCTCCTATTTGAAATGGAATGATATGGGTATTGTGACCGTCGGCGGCATGAAGGCAAAGGGGGATATGGCCGGCTGCCCTGAGCTGGAAAAGGTCCGGGCTCTGGGAGCCAGTTTGGAATAAAACGGCGGTTTTTGCCGCAGGAAGAGGCGTATGGAATGGAGCAGGTTTATCGAGAGAAAAGCGGGTGCAGCGGTTGCGGCGCCTGCGCCTATGCCTGCCCGGCAGGCGCGATTGCGATGAAAGCGGACGAAGAGGGGTTTCTGTACCCCGTTATTCGGCAGGAGCTTTGCCTGGATTGCGGCGCCTGCGCCCGAATCTGCCCCTTTCAGGCAAAAGGCCATGGGAAACATGAGGAGGAGCCGGATTGCTACGTTGCCAAACACAGGCAGGCGGCGGCGCTGGCCGCTTCTACCTCCGGCGGCGCTTTCACCGCTTTATCCGACGCAGCGCTCAGCCAGGGCGGCGCGGTTTATGGCGTTGTGTTTGACAAAATGCTCCGGGCCGTCCACCGTCGAGCGGAAACTGGAGAAGAGCGGGATTCAATGCGATTTTCGAAATATGTGCAGAGCGATCTGGGCCGGACGTTTGCTCAGATCAAGGCGGATTTGCTGGAGGATAGAACGGTTCTTTTTACCGGATGCCCCTGCCAAAACGCCGGCTTGCAAGCCTATCTGGGCCCGCTGGCCCGGGCCAGGCAGTTGATCTGCTGCGACGTGATTTGCTATGGCGTCCCCAGCCCCAGGGCCTGGGAAGAATATAAGGCGCTGTTGGAGCGGGAGCGGGGTGGAACGCTGCAATATGTCTCCTTTCGCTCCAAGGCTTTGGGGTGGAGTCGGCAGAATAGCAACGAGTTGTTCCAATATCGAACCAGCGCGATGGAAGCCAATGGTTGGGACGATCGATTTTACCGCCTGTTTTTCCAAAATCGCGCCGTTATTCGCCCTAGCTGCGGCCAATGCCCTTATACGGATAGCCGCCGCTGCACGGACCTCACCATTGCCGATTATTGGGGCGTTGAACGTTATGCTCCCAGGCTTTATGACAGCCGGGGCGTAAGCCTGGTTTTGGCCTCTACCTCCAAGGGAAAAAGGCTGCTGGCCGCCGCCGCGCCTCAGCTTTGGCTGGAGGAGCGTCCGTTGGAAGAGGCTTTGGCCCAGCAGGGCAAGCTCGGCGAACCCGTGAAGCTGCCGGAAAATCGGCGGGAATTCTGGCGTATATTGGATGAAATGGGGATGGCGAACGCCATGAAATGGGCGTTGGAAGAGCGGGAAAGGAGATAGAAAATCCGTGAACGGAGAAGCAGGATTGCGATTTGCCGCCGACTTTCAGCGTCAAACAGAGAAACGGCTGGCTTTCAACCGGTTGGCGGGAGCGACGTTTCCTGGCTTGGATTTTGAACCCTGGTATCAGGTCGGCGGTTGGGACAAAAGCGTCCGGCCGTTTGCCTTGTTTGACGGGCGGGAAGTCGCCGCCTGCCTATTGGCCATAGAGCAGCCCTTTTGGTTGGAAGGTCGGCAATGGAAGACCGTTCAACTGGGCTCCGTCGCCGTGGCGCCGGCTTGGCGGGGCAAGGGGCTGGCCCGCCGGCTGATGGAGCGGGCCATGGCAGATTGTCCGGCGGATATGGTTTTTTTGTATTCTAATGAGCAAGCCGCCGGGTTTTATCGGAATATGGGTTTTCGACAAGCGCGATATTATCGATATAGCTTGAGCGGAGAGGAGCTGGAGGGAGTGGCGCCGGACGCGCCATGGGAAAAATTGGACCCAATGCGACCTGAGGATCGAGCGCGGCTGCTGGAGCTTTATCGTTTGGGGGATTCCCTGGCAGAGCCAGGGCTGCGAGGCGCAGGGGAAGGCGTGTTTCTCTTCCATTGCATGAGGGCCTGGCGGAACATCTATGAACTCGTCGGCTGGGACGCCCTTTTGCTGCTTCGGCGAAGATGGCCGAACCTGCTGTGCGGCGGCATATGGGGCGGGCGAGGCCGAAGTCTGCGGGAGATCCTGTCCGCGGCGGTGGGGGCGGATTGTCTTCGATTGTCGTTGGGGTTTACTCCGATTGAGAAATCGGGCTTGCTTTGCGAGCCTTTGGAAGAGCCGGACACATTACTTTTTGTCAAAGGAGAAAATCTGTTTGAAAACAGACGGATTGAAATTCCCATGACCGCTCGAACTTAAGCTCTCTTTCTGGAGCATATCGGCGTTAAGTTGCGCCGATTTAATGAAAAATCATGACTTTTCACAGGTTTTTGAGAGGCAAACGCGGTATATGGTAACAGAAAAATCGAAAATCGGCCTGTGAGCGGCGTCCGCATTCCCTATTGGGGAACTGGGACGCCGCTTTTTGCGTCCAAAGACCCAAAGGGGCGGAGAACAATACCCATCTTTTGTGGGAAAGGGAACGGGTATTCGCGTAGTTTCATCCGTCAGGAGAGCGCCGCGAAAATTGTCTTCCGCTGTGCTGGCGCCGTCGTCCGGGTCTTTTCAACTCGTCCGGCCTCGTTGTTTGCCTGTCGGGGCGTCCCGACATTTTATTCCCCAGGGCAGGCGGTATACTGAGAAACGGGAAAGGGACAGACCTGGGAGGGAGGCGAAACGATGCAGACTGTCTATCTTGATATCCTTTTTCTCACCAACTGGATCATCGATTATCTGCTGTTGCTTGTGACCGCCGGCTTTGCCGGCAGACCTTTCCGAAGGCGGCGGCTGGCGCTGGCGGCGGCTTTGGGGGCGCTGTTGGCCATACCGGCCTTTTTTTGGCCGTTGGAGGGGGGAACGGCCCTGCTGGCCAAAGGGCTGCTGTGCGCCGGCCTTTGCGCCTTGGCCTTTGAGACGCTGGACCCGCGGCAGCTGTTGCGGCTGGGGCTGATTTTGTTGGCCGTCACCTTGGCTTTCGGCGGAGCGGCTTTGGCATTGGCGGCTATGACGGCGGGCCGAGAGCTGATTCACATCCAAGGAGGCGCGGCTTATATCGATTTGCCGCTGGGAACGCTGTTGCTTTCCACTGGGGCGGCCTATTGCCTGCTCAGTTTGGTTTTCAGCGGCGCTGGCGCCAGAAGAAAAGGAAGTTTTGTTCAGATTTCCGTCTCGCTAGGCGGCCGAGAAGCCCGGCTCAAGGCCCTTCGGGATACAGGCAATCTGCTGCGGGATCCGGTGACGACCAAACGGGTGATTGTGGCGGAAAAGAAGCGCCTTTGGCCCCTTTTTTCTCCAGAGGAACGCCGAGCCCTGGAGGGGCTGGACGCCGGCAACGCGGCCCAAGTCTTTCAGAAGCTGGGGCAAGAGGGGGGAAGGCGTTTTTTGCTGGCCCCTTATCAAGCGGTGGGTCAGCCCGGCGCGCTGCTGCTCACACTGCGCCCCGACCGGGTGACGTTGGACGGCCAGCCCAGCCAGGATTATCTCATCGGCTTGAGCCCCAGCCTGCTGGGACTGCCAGAGGGCGCCTGCGCCATCATCGGGTGATTGGGAACCCACGAGGAGAACAAGGAGGATTGCCATGAAACGGTACTTATTGTTTTGTTATTACAAAATTCGGATGACTTTGGGGCGGTTGCTGAATTGGGTCGGCTTGGGTCCTGCTTCGTCGATCCATTATATCGGCGGGTCAGAAAGCTTGCCCTCGCCG
>CAJTUM010000032.1:5656-17780 GCA_910579575.1 uncultured Eubacteriales bacterium
AGGAGGAGGCTGATTATCTGAGCCGCTACACCGGCAAGGAGGAGGATATTCGCCAGACTTTGATCGAGCGAAACCTGCGGCTGGTGGCTTATATTGCCCGGAAATTTGAAAACACAGGCATCGGCATTGAGGACTTGATTTCTATTGGCGCTATTGGGCTGATTAAAGCGGTGAACACCTACCGCTCGGATAAAAACACCAAGCTGGCTACCTATGCTTCCCGGTGCATTGAAAACGAGATTTTGATGGTGCTGCGCAAAAACGCCGGTCAGAGGTCTGAAGTTTCCATTGACGAGCCGCTGAACACCGATTGGGACGGCAACGAGCTGCTGCTTTCAGATATCTTGGGCACAGAGCCCGATTGCGTCATGCGCCCGGTAGAAGACGACGCCGACCGGGAAATGCTGGCGCAATCCATCCGCCGGTTGACGCCCCGAGAGCAGCAGATTATCACCATGCGTTTCGGTCTGGGAGGCCGAGACGAGCTGACTCAAAAAGAGGTGGCGGATATCATGGGCATCTCTCAATCATATATCTCCCGGTTGGAAAAGCGAATCATCAGCCGGTTGAAAAAGGAAATGACCCGCAGCATGTAAAAATCCAATATCAGTATGAAACCCCCTGGCGGCGGCAATACTATCTTCAGCGGCGCAATGAACAAACGAAGCGCCTTCTGAAAGGAAAAGGGGGACATTATGCAGGGCAAAGTGGAGATCTGCGGCGTCAACACGGCCAAGCTCCAGGTGTTGACGGGAAAGGAAACCGCCCGCCTGCTGGAGCAATGCCGCCAGGGAGATAAAAAGGCTCGGGAACAACTGATCGGCGGCAATTTGCGGCTGGTGCTGTCTGTAGTCCAGCGCTTCACGGGCCGGGGAGAGCCGGCGGACGACCTATTTCAGGTGGGCTGCGTGGGGCTGATTAAATCCATCGATAATTTTGACACCAGCCTCAACGTGCGCTTTTCCACCTATGCCGTACCGATGATTATCGGCGAAATCCGCCGATATCTGCGGGACAACAGCGCTCTGCGGGTGAGCCGGTCTTTGCGGGATAACGCCTACAAGGCTCTGACCGCCCGAGAGAAATTTACCAGCGAACATCAGCGGGAACCCACTGTGGATGAAATTGCCAAAATGTTGGACATGAAACGGGAAGACGTGGTTTTTGCGCTGGACGCCATCGCAGACCCAGTGTCGCTTTACGACCCAGTTTACCAGGACGGGGGCGACGCCGTCTGCGTGATGGATCAAGTACGGGACACCAAGAACACCGACGACAGCTGGATTGAGCAGATCGCCATCAAGCAGGCGATGGCCGGGCTGAACGACCGGGAAAAGCGTATTTTGGCCCTGCGGTTTTACGACGGCAAGACTCAAATTGAAGTGGCCAAGGAAATCGGAATCTCCCAAGCCCAGGTATCCCGGCTGGAAAAGGGCGTGATCGAAAAAATCAAAAAGCAGCTTTAGGCTGGCGGGCGCCTCTCAAACAAAAAAACTCTTGACATTGGCGGCAGACGCGGTATACTGATATCGCAAAAGACAACGGAATATTGGGATGTCTTCGGGGCAGGGTGCAATTCCCGATCGGCGGTAACAGTCCGCGAGCGCTTAGGCGCAGGAGCGAAAGCTCAGGACCTGGTGGAATTCCAGGACCGACAGTATAGTCTGGATGAGAGAAGATGTGCGGCAATCAAGCGGTATCGCCGCCCTGGCCTTGGGCCGGAGGCGCGGGGCGGCTGCTTTTGGTGAACGCGCCTGGAAGACTCGCAACCTTCCAGGCGTTTTTTGCGCCCGGCAAACGCCGGAATTCTTACTTAAGGAGGCGTTTTTTGATGAAACGCGATACCAAAAAGCTCACGACCATTGCCATGATGTGCGCGCTGGCCTACATTGTGATGTTCGTGGCTCGCATCCCCGTTGTGCTATTCCTGAAATACGACCCCAAGGACGTGGTCATCGCCATCGGCGGATTTTTGTTTGGCCCGCTGACTTCCTTCGTGATTTCTGCCGTGGTATCTCTGGTAGAGATGTTCACCGTCAGCGAAACCGGCTTTTGGGGGCTGCTGATGAACATTTTGTCCAGCTGTTCGTTCGCCTGCACGGCGGCCTTTCTTTACAAAAAGCGTCACAATAGGAAAGGCGCTGTGATCGGCCTGATTTCGGGCGTGGCCGCCATGGTAGCGGTGATGATGCTGTGGAATTACCTGATTACCCCCATCTATATGGGTTATCCTCGGGCCGCTGTGGCCGAATTGTTGCTGCCTGCCTTTCTGCCGTTTAACCTGCTGAAAGGCGGCTTGAACGCCGCCATTACAATACTGCTCTACAAGCCGGTGGTAACGGCGCTGCGCAAGGCGGGGTTGGCGCCGGAATCCAAGGGAGACGCCGGAGCGCCCCAGGGGAGTTTGGGCGTGACGCTGGCGGCTCTGATGGCGCTGGTCACCTGCGTTCTGTTGGTATTGGTGATGAAAGGCGTCATCTAATCGGCGTTTAGGGCCAAGGCCCGTTTCAAGTCGGCCTTTTGTGAAAAAGGTTGTTGATTCCATTGACGAGGCTGGTCGCGCCGCCAGCCTCGTCGTGTGTTTGCGGGCGCTTGCCGCTATGGCTTAAGTGTGGGGGAGGATCTTCCGATATCTTCAATATAGAAACGATTCGGAAGGGAGAGAGCAAGATGGAGCTGAAGGTATCGAGCAAAAAGCTGGGAGCGCCGACGCGGATAACGACGCAGAAAAACAAGAATGAACCGCAAGGCAAAGAAGGACTGCAGACATGGCATCGCGGCGATCGGCTGACGCTTTCCCGCCAGGCGCTGTCGATATTGGAGCAGCGCAACCGGGAAAATTGGGAGCAGGCCCAAAGGCGCCGAGAGCAGGCCAAGGGCCAGGGAAAAAACGAGGAAAAAATGCTGGATTCCCTGGAGCGAGGTCTTAGGACCATGAAACTTTGCAATCGAATCGCCGCCCGTATTCGGGCCGGAGACCGAGTGCCGCCAGAGGATTTGCGTTATCTGATGAAAAACGACCCCGCCGGCTATCGGCTGGCTATGGCAATGCGCAAGCCCAAAGAACATCCCAAGGAATGGGAATCTGCTCTGGAGGATCAGGACAGGCAAGAAACGCAAGGCGAGAATACAGAAGGAGCGACGGAGAGGAGCGGCGGCGAAATTTCTGGAGGGGCGGAGGTATGAGCGAAAGGAGGGCGCCAATGAATCGGCGGAAGACGCTCTATGTCTCCGATCTGGATGGAACGCTGTTGCGGGGCGATGAGACCCTTTCGCCTTTCACCATCCAAACCGTCAACCAGCTGACAGAGCAAGGGATGTTGTTTTCTTATGCCACCGCCCGTTCTCATGTGACGGCAGGCAAAATTACAGAAAAAATGACGCCCCAAATTCCGGTTATCGTCTATAACGGCGCGTTTATCTTGCCCAATGGAGGCGGAAAACCGCTGAGAGCTTGTTATTTCCAACCGAAAGAGGCGCAATATATTCTGGAATTGTTGAACGGTCGAGGGATTTTTCCCATTGTCTATGCGACAATAGAGGGCAAAGAGAAATTTTCTTACTGGCCGGAACAGTTAAACGGCGGGATGAAGGCTTTTTTGAAAAGCAGGAAAGGGGATATTCGAGAAAATCCGACGGATAGGGCTGGTTTGGGCCAAGGAAAGCTCTTTTATTTCACCTGCATTGATCAGCCGGAGCGGCTGGGACCTGTTTATGCTTTGCTGAAAGACCGATTTCAGTGCGTTTACCATCGGGAGCTCTACACCGGAGAACAATGGCTGGAAGTCATGCCTCGGCAGGCTACCAAAGCGCAGGCCGTTTTGGAGCTGAAGGAACGGTTGGGCTGCCAAAAGGTTGTTTGTTTTGGCGATGGAATCAACGATTTGCCTATGTTTGCGGCAGCGGAAGAAGGCTATGCAGTAGCCAATGCCTGTCAGGCGCTAAAAGACGCCGCTTCAGCGGTGATCGACAGCGCAGAGCAAGACGGCGTGGCTAAAAAACTGCTGGAGCTTTGGAACAAAGAAAGGGAAAAAATCGTCTAATTTGGCAAACAGAGAAACAGGAGGCGATTTTGTTGCGCAAAAAACGTATCATGTCTTGGGGGTTGCTGCTGGCGACGGCTGCGGCGCTTTTGACAGGCTGCGGCCAGAGCCATGCCCAGGAGCTGACCAAAGGGATGGAAAGCGCCGCTCAAGCGGGGGATTATGGAAGCGCGGAAGCCCAAGCCGTTACCGGCTTTGGCGTCCAATTATTGCAGCAAGCGTACCAGGCAGGGGAAGAGGGAGAGAATATTTTGCTTTCGCCGCTTTCCGCCGCTTACGCCCTGGGCATGACGGCCAACGGCGCTCAGGGGCGGACGCTGGAACAGATGGAGCAGGTTTTGGGTCTGCCAGCAGACCGGTTGGGTCAGGGGTTGGGCGGTTATCTGGCCCAAACGCAGGGGGAAGAGCAACTGCGGCTGGCCAACTCCCTGTGGCTCAATGAGAAAGAAGCCTTTCAGCCGCGCCAGACTTTTTTGGAAAAAGCCGTGGGACAGTATCAGGCTCAAGTGTATCAGGGTCCCTTTGACGATGAAACGCGAAAGCAGATCAATCGTTGGGTCAGCAAGAAAACCGAGGGCATGATTCCTGTTATCTTGCGGGAATTGAAGTCGACGGATGTGATGATTCTGCTGAACGCCTTGTGTTTTGACGCCAAATGGGAGGAACCCTACCAGAAAGCCCAGATACGGCAGGAGGAGTTCGCCACAGAAGCAGGGGAGAAGCGCCAGGCGCAGATGATGTATTCCAGCGAAGAAATCTATTGGGAGCTGGAGGGAGGCCAGGGGTTTTTGAAGCCCTATGCGGGAGGGCAATATGCTTTTGCGGCCTTGCTGCCGCCGGAGGGAACTTCCATGGCGGATTTTTTGCCGCTGATTACAGGCGAAGGCTTGGCCCAGGCGCTGGAAGCGGCTCGTATGGAGGAAATTAGGGCGGCGATTCCCCAATTCAAATGCCAGGGCGATTACCGTTTGGATGATTTTTTAAAGGAACTGGGCATGACGGACGCTTTTGACTCAAAAGCGGCGGATTTTTCCTCCTTAGGCGCCTCGGAAGACGGGCCCATTTATGTGGATCGCGCGTTGCAAAAGACCTATATTGAAGTGAACAACCAGGGAACCAAAGCGGCGGCTGTGACCGCTGTAGCGCCGGGAGACGGAGCGGCCCCACAGGAGCCGAAGCAGATTTATGAAATCTACTTGGAGCGGCCCTTTTTGTACCTGCTGCTGGACCGGCGGACCAACACGCCGCTGATGATGGGCGTGACGATGGACGTGGCGGAGGCAGCCTGAGCGCCGGCTTCTGTTTTCTGAAAAAACAAAATGCAGATTCCATAAAAAAAGACGGCGGACGCCGTCTTTTTTGTCGGCAAGCGCCGATATCTCTGCCGCGAGACGCACAACCGGCCTCGGCCGCTTTTCGCGTTGCGAATGTTCGAGTTTTAGGCCCCTTTCATTCTCCCAATATTGTCCGTATTCGCTGGATGGCGCGGCGCTCCAGCCGCGAAACCTGCACCTGAGATACCCCCAAGGCTTGGGCGGTTTTTTGTTGCGTCATATCCCGGAAATACCGAAGCAAAATCACAGCCCGTTCCCGCTCGGGCAGCTGCTGGACGGCGCTCTTCACCGCCATGCGCTCTATGCGGGCTTCTTCGTCGTCTTCGGCCGGGCAGATATCCATCAGCCGAAAACCGTCCTCCCCGATTTCCGCATTCAGCGACACAGCGGATTGGCAGGCGGTTTCTCCGGCGGCGATTTCCTCCGGCGGGATACCCGTTGCCTCCGCCAGCTCCGAAAGCCGAGGTTCCCGGCCCAGCTGTTCGCTGAGCCGCTGCCGGGCTTGCGCCACCTTGCTTTGGGCCTCTTTGACGCTGCGGCTCACCTTAATCATGCCGTCGTCCCGCAAAAAGCGACGGATTTCTCCGGCGATTTTTGGAACGGCGTAAGTAGAAAATTGGGTGTCAAAAGCGGCGTCAAAGCCCTCCACCGCTTTGAGAAGGCCGATACAGCCCAGCTGGAACAGGTCGTCGCTGTCCACGCCTCGGCCAAAGAAACGCCGGGCCACGCTCCATACCAAGGGGCTGTTCTGCTCCACCAGCCGTTCCATGGCCTGCTTGTCCCCCTGCTGCGCTCTGCGTATCAGCTCGCTTCGTTCTTCCACGCCGGTCAAGTCTGGCTCCCTCCTGCCCTGGGCGAAAGCCGCTTGCGCATCCGCACCGTGACCCCCTTGCCCGGAGAAGAGCGGACGGTTAGACTGTCCATAAAGCTTTCCATAATGGTGAAGCCCATACCGCTGCGCTCCCGTCCTCCGGTGGTAAACAGGGGTTGGCGGGCCCGATCGATATCTTCAATGCCTTTGCCCCGGTCTCGGATGGTAAACTCCACTATGCCCTGCTCATAAATCCGGGCTGTCATGACAATGGTTCCCACCCGATCGGGATAGGCATGGACAATGCAGTTTGTCACCGCTTCGGAGACGGCTGTTTTTAGGTCGTTGAGCTCGTCTATCGTGGGGTCTAAGGGGGCGATAAAGGCGGCGGCGCTGACGCGGGCGAAGCCCTCGTTCACCGAGCGGCTGTCAAAGCGCAGCGTCATCTGATTGATTAACTGTTTCATTTCTTTTCCTCCCAACCGATGAAGCGGACGAGCCTGGGGACGCCCGCCGCCGAAAATACCCGCATGGCCTGACGGGAAGCGCCGGACACCGCCAGGCTGCCGCCTGCGGCCTGCATTTGCCGAGCGGCCTGCACGACCACTGCGATTCCAGAGCTGTCCATAAAGCTGACGCCGGAAAAATCCAGCTCCAGGCTGCTGGGCGCATAGCTGTCGATGGCGTCCTCCAGGCTGCGCATGGCCTCCAGCGCCTCCCGATGGCCCAGCTCTCCCTCCAGAATCGCCGCCATCCCTTGTTCCCTTTGCTCTATTTTCATCTGCCAACATCCTTTGCCGTTTTTGTTTTCCGGGGCTTGTCCCAAGCATACCAAAAAGGCCCTGCGTTTTTTGCTGAATTCCACCGAAAAAATTTATCCTGTCCATGAAAAAGAGGCGAGCCGGAGCCCGCCTCTTTTTCATGATTTTTGCTTTCCTGATGGTGTAAGGTTTTGAGCTTTCTGAAGATTTCCTATCTTCCGGCTCGCTTTATCGCCGCTTCTGCCCGATCAAAGGCCTGCTCCAGCACAGGAATGCTCTGGGTGCAGGATAGCCGCAGGAAGCCTTGGCCGCAGGAACCGAAGATATGGCCAGGCAGGGCTTTTACATGGGCGTTTTCCAGCAGCCATTGGACGGCCTGAGCGCTGTCCAGCCCAGTTCCTCGGATATCCGGGAACAGATAGATGCTGCCTTGGGGCTTATGAACGGATACGCCAGGCAGCCGGTTCAGCCGGTCGGCGGCATATTCCAGCCGACGGCCGAATTCCGCCGCGATATGGGGCGTGATATTCTCCGCCTGGCGCAGGGCGTAAATGGCGGCTCGCTGCGAGACGGCGGGGGCGCTGTACATCATGTAATCGTTGAGCCCCGCGGCGGCCCGGATGATATCCGGCGGCGCCACCAGGTTGCCCACCCGCATACCGGTCATCACGAAATTTTTGGAGAAGGAATTGACGCACACCGTCCGCTCCCGCATTCCTGGGATCGTAATCATCGGCGTGAACTGAGCGCCGCCGAAGACGAAGCCGGTATAAATATCGTCGCAAATGGCCAGCAAGTCATGGCGGATACAGACCTGGGCGATCTGTTCCAGATTCTCTTTGGTATAGACTGCGCCGGTGGGGTTGTTGGGAGTGTTGAGCAACAGCGCCTTTGTTTTGGGCGTAATCAGGCTTTCCAGCCGCTGAGGGTTCAGCGCAAAGCCCTCCTCCCCATAAGTGGGCAGCGGCACAGGGGCGCCTCCCGCCAGCCGGATCTGGTCTGGGTAAATCATAAAATAGGGGTCGGGCACAATCACCTCGTCCCCAGGGTTCACAACCGCCATCATGGTTTCCGTCATGCCGATACAACCCGCCGAGGTGACCATCACCTCGTTTAGACCGATATCCAGATCATAAAACCGCTTATAATAATTGCGAATTTCCTGCCGCAGCTCCAGGTCGCCGATGGGGTTGGTGTATTTGGTGTGTCCCGCTCGGGCATCCGCAAAGGCGGGCTCCAAAATTTCCGGCGGCGTGGGCAAATCCGGGTCGCCGATGGTGAGATCAATCAAGTCCGGATAATCCGCCTGAGGCTGAGCCGGCTGCTGGGGTTCTTGGGCCGGTATTCCGCACCGGTCTGCGATCCATTTGTTTTTTGTCATTGTTTTCGTTTTCCTTTCCATGCGATCAAAGCGGCTTGTCCGCCGGCAAAGATTTTTCTGGGTCGGCCGGCGGGGGGCAGCGGTAAAACATCAGCGTCTCGTCTTCATAGCCGCCGTCCCGCAGGCGGAAGGCTTGGGGCGTCCGCCCGCACTCTTCAAAGCCCATTCGACGATAGAGAGCCAATCCTCTGTGGTTGGAAGACAAAACCTCCAGCTCCACCTGCTCGTAACCCAGGCTGGGCGCCAGGGCCAAAACGGTTTCCAGCAGCCGCTTTCCCAGCCCCAAGCCCCAATATTTTTGCAGCACGCCCAAACCGACTGTCGCTCGATGGCGCAGCTTTTCCGCCTCGCCCACGGGGTTTAGGCTGACGTTGCCAATCAGCCTCTCCTGGACGAAGGCGGCAAGCATCGCGTCCCGCCGGCTTTTGGCCATGTTTTGAATGAATTGCCGTTCTTGTTCCACAGTTTGGGTCAATTCGTCCGGATATCGGGTCAGGTTGTCCGTTTCGCCGCAGATTTCTTTGAGATATTGCAGCAGCTTATCCGCATCCTCCGGCTCCGGGCTGCGCAGCAGGCAGGCGGTTCCGTCCTTCAGCAAAATCTGCCGTTGAGAAACGACCATGGATTCTCCCCCCTTATTTCAGCTTGACCAGGTATTTTTCCCGCAGATAATCCAAGAAATATTGCTCGGTCAGCGCTTCGCCTGTGGCTTTTTCCAGCGTCTCCTTGGGGGACATAGCTCGACCATATTGATGGACGTTGTCATAGAGCCACTGGTTGATGGGGGCAAAATCGCCCTTGGCCACCAGGCTGTCAAAATTGGGAAGGGTTTTCTTCATGGCGTGAAGCAGCTGGCCGTCGTAGAGGTTGCCCAGGGTGTAGCTTTGGAAATAGCCCACATGGCCGGAAGCCCAGTGAATATCCTGAAGCACGCCTTCCCGGGCGCCTTTGGGGGCCAGGCCAAAGGTTTCCTGATATTTGGCCCGCCAGATTTCCTCAAAATCGTCGGTCTTGGTCTTGCCGTCAAACCAATCCTTTTCCATTTCGAAGCGGATGATGGGATGCAGGCTGTAGGTCAGCTCGTCGGCGGTGATTCGCTGGAGGCTGGGCTTCACCTGCATCAGCGCCATGTAGAATTTCTCCATGGGCACGTTTTTCAGATAGGGGAAGTATTTCTGCGCCACAGGATAGGCCAGACCCCAAAATTCTGGGGATTTGCCGATGATATTTTCATAGAAGCGGGCTTGCCCCTCGTGCATCGCGCCGCCCAGGCCGCCCCACAGGCCGTTTTCCACCGCTTGGTCGTTGGAATTGTACCCATATCGGGCGTGACCGCCTTCATGGAGCATGGTGAAAACGCCGCCCCAGCAGCCTTTGTAGCTGATGGCGATGCGGCAATCCCGAGGGCCGACGCCGGTACACATTCCGTGAAGCACCTGGCTGTCGTGGGCGCATTGATCGTCAAAGCCGGTGAGCATATTGATTTCAAACGCCATATCCCGCCGCTGCTGGTGGGTGTATTCCGTCTCCAGCACGCTGGTATCGATGGCCTCGTGCTGGTCCCGGATTTGGTCCAGAATCTCCACCACGCCCTTTTTCAGCCCGGCGAAAAGGCGGGCTACCTCGGCGGCGTCGATGCCTTGGTCCACCGTGTCGCACAAAACGTCGAAGGCGGGCTTATTGGGGTCGATAGCCTCGGCCACTCGCTTTTTGAGGTCGAAAAGCCCGGCGATCCAGGGTTTGTATTGCTCAAAGCTGTCGGCGTCCAGAGCGTCCCGCCAGGCCAGCTGGGCCTTGCCGGTGTAATTGCGCAGCTCTACCTGTAAATCTGCCGGCACCTGCACGGCAGATTGATAACGGCGGCAAAGCTCCTTTGCCATGCCCCGCTGGTAGAGGTCTTCAAAATCGCCGTCCGCCATTTCCTTGAGCTCCGCCACGATTTTGGCGGTTTCCGGGGATTTCAGCTGGTCCAGCGCCTGCCTTGTAAAGAAGCCGCTGACCTCCGAGCGATAGGGCTGCCCTTTGGCCGAAAGCCCTTCCCAAAGATCCCAGCCCATCAGGCCCTGAACGCTGTCGTAATATCTCTGCTGCCGCAGAATTTCTTTCGCCTTTTCCATGGTCTTGGATGCCATTTGCGTCTGCCTCCCTTTGATAAAATCGGTCTCTTTCTTTAGTATAGTGGAGAATCCGACTATTCTCAATAGATTGAGCAAAAAAATTTCCCCCGGTTTTACCGGGGGAAATTTTAATCGCAATCTTCTGTAAACGAATAAAACTCGAAGCCAGCGCCGGGGGTGAAAAAGATCTGTTCTTCGATGGAGAAATTGGGGCTGTTGCAGCCGTCTCCCGAGCCATAGCAGGGGAAAAATTTTTGTATTGCGTTTTGCAGCGCCGCCTGGTTGATTTTTTCGCTCCAAGCCTCTGCCTCGCTAAAGAGCAGCTCGTAGAGCGGGAGACAGCTTGCTTCATAAGTGAAAAAATGATAGCCGCAAGTGGTTTCGATTCCATTTTTGCGGTCGTACTCGGTAAGGGCCGCCAGCTCCAGGGTATCGTTCCAGAGCCCGCTGCAAAGGGGATAAGCGACGGCCAGCGCCCACCCGATCTCGGCCGTTTTCAGCCAATAAAGGCCGTTCCACAGGCGCTGGCAGCGCAGAGGCGGCCCCCAGGGCGTTTCCGTTGGGATGGGAAATTCGCCAAAATACTCCGGGCAAACTTCCATGCCAAAGGATTGATCTGCCGCCAGCGAGCAGCCCTCCGGCAGAGGAACGCCATGCTCCGCCAGATATTTATGAGCCTCGTATTCCACAATATGCCTGCCTTTGTTGGAATACTCATACTCATAGAAAAGCGCGCCCGGGCTGGCTGGCAGCGGCGCGCCGTAAGCCCGCGCTTGCGGAGAGATTGCAGGCGAATCTTCTGTTACGACCAAGTATTCCGAAGCAAAAAACGGCGGTTTGCGGCGGCTTTTCACGGCGACAAAATATACGCCTGGGCATAAGATTTCCGCATAATGAACGGCCCCCATATCGCCAAAAGTAAAGGGGAGTGCCGACACAGGCGTTTGTTCAATGCCCACGATGATTTTTCTGGCGGGTCGCGTTTTAGGCAAAATCTCGATCAACCGGCGGCCGCATTCGGGGCAAAAATAAAGCTCGTCAGGCGTTTTCCTGCCGCAGTCTGGGCATTTTTTCATTTTGGACTCCCTCCGGAAGTGTCTTTGAATCCACTGTAGAGTCGTTTCCACCCCTTATCGTTCTTTGTCTTGGTCACAAATTGAAAGAAAAGTATTTATCATTTTATCGAGCGCCATGCGCTCTTGATGACTAAGCAAAAATATATCTTTTGAAGACGATATTTGTCCTGTCATTAAATAAGAGATATCCATATCAAGCGATTGACAAAGCCGAACGATATTTTCCGGCCGAAGGGCTTTTTGGCCCTTTTCCGCAGAAATAATTGTTTTGATCGACAATTCGGATCGTTCCGCTAATTCTTCTTGAGTCAATTTCATCTGCTTACGCTGTTGGCGCAAGCGATTTCCCATTTCCATGAGAAGGCTGTCTTTGGTATTCATATAATCCCTCCCGTAAGGGGATAATACCATGATTTTAATAAAAATGGAATCCACCATAGGAGGAGTATATCCCCTATAGCGGCACTAAAAGGGAAAATATAAAGATTTTTTTTGATAATAAGTATTATTTGAGAAGAAACAGAGTCAGAGGCGACCTCTATCGGCAGCCTCCCTTGCCAAAGGGAGGGGGACCGCCGCCAGGCGGTGGAGGGATTCTCCC
>CAJTUM010000033.1 GCA_910579575.1 uncultured Eubacteriales bacterium
CGGCAAGCAATTTCCAGAAAAATTATCGGGAGCGGATGAACCGGCGAAAGGAAAGGGCCGTCGCCGCCTGCCTAGGCCGCGGCGGCGCGACGGCCGGACTGCGGGGCGGGGAGGATGCTTTTACCCTGGGCAATGGTCGCGGCCCCGGACGGGAAGGAGGGGAGCAGGCGTGAAAGGAAGTATCGCGGCGATCAACCGGGAGGCCCGGGAGCGGGGCATGAGCTATGGGAAATACCTGGCGTTTCGGGCCGCGCAAAAGGCCCCGGCCTCGAGCAGAGAGGGAGAAACGACCGCCGAGCCAAAACGGAGTATGCCTCCAGGCGCGAGCCTGGGCCTGGAAGAGCCGGGGCGGGAGCAGGCCGCCAAACGGGGACAGGCCCTGCGGCAGGCCAGGCTTCGGGCCGGGCTGAGCCTGGAGCAGGCCGCCAGGCGGATGGACGTGACGGCCTCCGCCGTCCGCCAGTGGGAAACCGGGAAAAAACGGCCCAAGCCGCAATCCCAGCGCAAGATCGCTCAGGCATACGGCCTGGAGCCGGCGGAGCTGGAGCGGATGCTGGAGGCCCGGCCATGATCCGCTGCTGCCGCCATTGCCAGCGGCGGCGGGCCGGGTGTCATGGAGACTGCCCGGATTACCGGGCGGAGCGGGAGAATCACCTGCGCCAAGCCGAGGCCGCCTGGCAGGAAAAACAAGGCCGCGCCGGGGCCGACGGCGTGTTGATCCAGCGGGCGCGGAAGATGGAGAAAAGGAGGCGGGCGAACTGACCGATGCGACAGCACCTTGACAGCTTCATATCGAGACAGCGAGGAAAATTTTTTCGGGAACCCTCTTGACAATGGGTAATACCCATGTTATAATCAATACATCCTAAAGAAAGGGGGCGCGAAGATGGGCCAGACAGACAAGCAGTTCGGCGGATTTCTGCGGCTGGTGATCGCCAGCCTAAGGAAAGCGATTGCGGCGGAAGATATTGAAACGATGCGCGCGATGCTGCAAGAACTTTTGACCGATCTGCAAAACACATTGGAGGATTGAGGAACACGGGGCGGCGAAAGCCGCCCCCCTCAAAGGCAAAACGATGAGCGAAGGAAAAACGACGGCAAAAGAGCGGTATGACGCAAGAACGGCGGTTCATGTCAGCCTGAAGCTGAATAAAGGCACAGACGCCGACATCCTGACCGCTCTGGACGGAAAAGCAAAGCAGACGGAAATCAAACGGCTGATTCGCCAAGGCATCAAGTTCGAGAAATCCCAAAAATAGATCGTCCCCTCCCCCGCTGTCTCAGATATGAGGCGGCGGGGATTTTTTATGGATGGGAGGAGCGATTGAGGATGGAAGACAAATTCCCGGACAGGCTGCGGGAGCTGAGGCGGGAGAAGGGCGTGAGCGGCAAGGTGGCGGGGGATTTTTGCGGGGTCAGCGCAAGCGCTGTTTGCCGATATGAAAAGGGGGAGCGGGAGCCTGATATGCAGACCATTATCAAGCTTTCCGAATATTTTGGCGTGACTACCGACTATTTACTGGGCAAGGAAAAATAAATTTTTCAAACGTTGACAGACTGTCAATGAAAGCTTGTCAGACTATGTTACAATGGAGACGCAGTCATAGGCTGCGCCTCCTTTTGTGATAGCGCCGTTTGGCGCGGGTTGGGCTCCGGGTTGACGGCCGGGGCGGTTCATTTCGTTCACGCGGCGGGGGGAGATTTTCTCCCCCTGAGGCCGCGACAAAGGGAGGGTGAACTTGATTTTGGGAGGCGGCGGCTTTGGCCCGTGGAAAGTTTGAATATTGGCTGACCGAGGACGGGCTGACGCTGCTGGAAGGCTGGGCCCGCGATGGGCTGACGGATGAACAGTTGGCAGAAAAAATGAAAATCGGAACGCGAACGCTGTACGACTGGAAAGAAAAATATCCGCAGATTTTGCAGGCTCTAAAAAAGGGCAAGGAAATTGTGGACTACGAGGTGGAAAACGCTCTGCTGGACAAGGCTTTGGCAGGCGATACCACCGCCCAGATATTCTGGCTGAAAAACCGCCGCCCGGATAAGTGGCGGGATAAGCCGGTTGACGACAAACAACAGACGGCGGCGGAGGATTTGACCCCACTGGCAGAGAAGTTGAGGGTGTGAGAAAATGGAGTTTATAGCAAGTATCTATGAAAAAACAAATAAAGGCGCATTCTTCAGGGGGCAAAAGGTCATTGAAGCAGAAAGCATAGAAGAAGCTATGAAGGAGGCAGAACTCCCAGCAGACTTGCGCAAAATTGCTATGGTAGAGGTAAGCCCCCGTTCCGGGGGCGCAGATGGATGGTACTAACCCAAACCATCCCCTGGGCGGACTTTTCCGACAAGCACAAGCGGTACATAAACGCCGCCCTTGACAGCAAGATATGCGTCGCGGAGGGCGCAATCCGTTCCGGTAAGACCATCGACCACTGCATCATCGCCGCCGCACACCTGGAGCTGTGCCGGGACAAAATCCACCTGGCATCCGGCTCCACCATCGGCAACGCAAAACTGAATATTGGCGTGTGCAACGGCTTCGGCCTGGAGGCCCTGTTTCGGGGCCGGTGCAAATGGGGCAAATATCGGGACAACGAGGCGCTGTTTCTCTACACCCAGACCGGCGAGAAGGTTGTGGTATTTGCTGGCGGAGGAAAGGCGGACAGCTACAAACGCATTTTGGGCAACAGCTACGGCCTGTGGATCGCCACAGAGATCAACGAGCATTACGACAGCGACGACAGCCGGGAGAGCTTTATCAAGGTGGCCTTTGGCCGCCAGGCGGCGGCGATGGACCCGCTGGTTTTATGGGACCTGAATCCCTGCAACCCGAACCACCGGATTTATTCGGACTATATAGAGCACTATCAGGAAACGAACCTCCCTGGCTATCTGTACGAGCACTTTACCATCGACGACAATCTTTCCATTTCCGATGAACGCCGGGAGGAGATCAAGGCGCAGTATGACCCGTCCAGCGTGTGGTATAGGCGGGATATCCTGGGCGAACGGTGCGTGGCGGACGGTCTTGTCTACCCCATGTTTGACAAGGAGCGGCACGTCCTGAAAGCGCCGGTGGAGACCGAGGGCGAATACTATGTGTCCTCCGACTACGGCATCCAGAATCCAAACGTGTTCCTGCTGTGGCGAAAGGAGCGCGGCACTAAGCGCTGGATTTGCCTGAAAGAGGATTGCTACTCCGGGCGGGATGAGCGCCGCCAGCTGACCGACAGCCAGCTGGCAGACCGGCTGGACGCGATGCTGGACGGTATCACGGTCAAGCGGGTGATCATCGACCCTTCCGCCGCCTCCATGAAAGCGGAGCTGAGGCGACGGGACTACCACACGCAGGACGCCAACAACGCGGTTCTGGAGGGCATCTCCGACGTCTGCTCCATGCTGGGAGCCGGAAATCTGGCATTCATGCCCTGCTGCGAGAATACTATAGCGGAGTTCGGTTCCTACATGTGGGACAACAAGGCAGTTAACGCTGGAGTGGACGCGCCGCTGAAGGAGAACGACCACTGCATGGACGCAACCCGCTACCTAGTCAAGACCCTGCGCCTGGTCCGGCGGGCCAATACGAGGGAATACAGGTCTGTTTTGGATTAGGAGGTGAGCCGTCGAATTGAAAACCTACCAAGACCTTTTAGCCTGCGGCGATGATGAAAAGGAGCGCATTTCGTTTATCAAATCGGCCATTTCTGACCATAAGCGCAGCGACATCTATCAAACCGCTGTGGACGCCCAGAAATACTACGACGGGGAAAACCCGACCATCAACAAATACGAAAAAATCCTCTACGATATGCAGGGCAAGGCCCATCCGGATATGTGGACGGCCAACCACAAGATCGCCAGCTCCTTTTTTGGCTTTGCGGTGGATCAACAGACCGGCTATCTGCTGGGCAACGGCGTCACCTTCGCCCGAGGGACGGACAAGAACCGGCTGGGCCGGGATTTCGATACCCGGGTGAGCCAGGCGGCGGAATACGCCCAGATCGGCGGCGTGTCGTTCGGCTTCTGGAATTTGGACCATGTGGAGGTTTTTGAAATCACCGAGTTCGCGCCGCTTTACGACGAGGAAAACGGGGCGTTGGCGGCGGGGGTCCGCTTCTGGCAGATCGACGGCGGCAAGCCGCTGCGCTGCACGCTTTACGAGCCGGACGGGTTCACAGAATACATCCGGCGCAAAGGCCGGGAAATGGAGATTCTGCGGCCCAAACGGGCCTATATCCTGCGCATCGCCGGGGCGGCGCTGGAGCGGGACAAGATTTATCAGGGGGAAAATTACCCCTCGCTGCCCATTGTGCCGCTGAAAAACAATCGGGAATGCCGCTCCTCCCTGCGGGGCAAGCGCAATACCATCGACGCGCTGGACGTCTGCACGTCCAACATGGTGAACAATGCGGACGAAGGCAATATCATCTATTGGGCGCTGCAAAACTGCGGCGGCATGGACGAGCTGGACGCGGCGGCATTTCTGGAGCGGGTGAAGACGACCCATATCGCGTTTATGGACAACGCGGAGGAAGGGGCGACCGCCGAGCCCCACGCCGTGGAGGCCCCCTTCGCGGGGACCCAGGCCGCTGTGGATATGCTGGTGAAGCGGCTGTATCAGGATTTTCAGGCCTTCGACGCCTCCGCCGTCGTCGCCGGCAATCAGACGGCCACCGCCATCCGGGCCAGCTATGTGCCCCTGGACCTGAAATGCGACAAATTCGAGCGGCAGGTGACGGAGTTTATCCAGGGCATTCTGAAGCTGGCGGGCATCGACGACGAGCCGACCTACACCCGGAACCAGATTACCAACAAGCAGGAGGAAATGCAGACCGTTTTGCTGGCGGCCCAATATCTGGACGAGGAATATATGACCACAAAGGCCCTGACCATCCTGGGCGACGCCGACATGGCCGAAGACCTGCTGAAACGCCGGGCGGCGGAGGAGCTGGGGCGGTTTGAGGGCGGCAATGGGCCGGAGGATAATCTTGAACAGGGCGAAGAATAGATAGACCCAATTTTGCACATTGACAACCTTATATCGAGACAGCGTGAATCTTTACAAACCGATAGAAAACGGTTATAATAAAATAAAAGGGAGGTAAAGCGAATGGCAAATGTCTTTGATACAGCAAAGTATATCTTGAGTCAGCAAGGGCCTATGTCTACCATGAAGCTGCAAAAGCTTTGTTATTATGCGCAGGCGTGGTCTTTGGCTTGGACAGAACATCCGTTATTCACCGAAAAAATTGAGGCATGGGTGAACGGTCCGGTGTGCCCTGTGCTTTTTCAAGAGCATAAGGGGAAGTTTATGATCGAAGCTGATGACCTCAAAGAGGGAACTTCTGATGCTTTGAGCGATGATCAAAAGGATACGATTGACAGGGTTTTGGAATATTATGGAGATTGGGCGCCCTATGAACTGCGGGAGCAGAGCCACAATGAGCGGCCTTGGAAACAGGCCCGGAATGGCATTCCCGAAAGTATGGCTTGCAGTAATGAAATTACGCAAACCAGTATGGGAGAATATTATGGGAATTTGTAATGCCTCAGAAAAATAAGAAAATTGCCGGAACGAAAAAAAGATGTCCCAAACAAGTCAGCAGTCTAAAATACAGTACAGATAACGAAAAAATTATATGGTGTTTTGACCGACTTGATAAAGATGGGCAGTTTGCTTTTGATTTACTCCGCAAGGATTTCAAGCACCAGGAAGTGCTGGGGAAAATTATCGAATATAGTAATATGACCTGGAATTCGGTAAAAAAGCAAACTCATGACAATAAGTCCAAACATCATTATTTGGAGTCCGGATTCAGCGCATCTGCTCTTCAGCGAATAAAAGCCAAACTATCAGAAGATGAGCAGGATTCCATTTTTTCTTTTGCTTTGCAAAATAAATTGCGGTTAATTGGCATTCGCGAACAAGAAAAATTTCATGTGATTTGGTATGACCCAGAACATCAATTTTGCCCCAGCAAAAAATAACTTGTTCCCCGCTGTCTCGTTATGAGGCGGCGGGGATTTTTTTGAAGGGGGCGAGGGAGGATCGGCAAGCCTGACGAAGGGCATCGACTGACGGAGGAGGGGCTAAAGGCGCTGGAGGGGCGGATTGCGGCGGTTTACGGGGCGGCGGCGCGGGAGACATCCCAGGCCGTGACGGATTATTTCGCTCAGTTTGCCAAGCGGGACGAGGCGCAGCAGGCCCTGATTGGGACCGTGGTAAACGGGCGGGAATATACCGAGCAGGATTACAAGCAATGGCGGCTGGCCCAGATTGGCCGGGGCAAGCGCTTCAAGGCCCTGCGGGACCGGCTGGCGGAGCGGATGACCAGGGCCAACCAGGTTGCGGCGGCTTATATCAACGACGCGACGCCGGGGATTTACGCGCTGAACCGGAATTTCGCGGCCTATACCATCGAACAGCAGGTAGGGGCGGACGTGGGCTTCGATATCTGGGACGAGCAGACGGTAAAACGCCTGATTGTGGAGCAGCCGGATTTAATGCCCTATTATCCGCCGGCTCGGGCCGTCAAGCGCGGCATCGACTTAGCCTACGGCAAGCGGCAGATCACGGCCCAGGTTACCAGCGGCATTTTGCAGGGGGAGAGCGTCCCCAAGCTGGCCGACCGGCTGCAAACCAACATTCCCAACATGAACCGCGCCAGCGCCATAAGGGCGGCGCGAACCGCTGTCACCGGGGCTCAGAACGGCGGGCGGCAGGATAGCTATAACGCCGCCGCGAAGATGGGAATCAAGCTGCAAAAGCAATGGCTGGCCACGCTGGACAACCGAACCCGCCACAGCCACGGCGCGGCGGACGGCCAGAGCGTGGCGGAAGACGAGCCGTTTAACGTCGGCGGATATGAGCTGATGTATCCTGGCGACCCCAAAGGCCCGGCCCACGAGATTTATAACTGCCGCTGCACTACGATTGCTAAGGTCAAGGGCGTGGATACAAGCGACGCCAAGCGGCGGGCCCGGGACCTGGAAACCGGCGAGAGCGCGGTGATAGAGAATGTAAGCTACGCCCAGTGGGCGGAGGGGAAAAAGAAGGCCGGCAAGGTTTATTTGCAAAACCAGGCAGATTCTGATACAATAAGGCATATCAAAATCGTGCCGGAAACCATTGAGAATTTACCCTATGTGGAAATCCCGGGCATTGGCGCGGAGGCTTCTCGAAAGATTCACGAGGAATGCAAAGATTTGCTGCGGGAGGCGGCTAAGCATCCAGTCGGAACCGAGGTTGGCGCAATCTGCGATTTGCAGGGAAACCGGAAATGGCGGGGCGTTGGGGAAAGCGCCGACGGCGCGGTGCATATACCAGATGCGGGATTCCCTCATATCACGATACATAATCATCCAGACGGACTGTTTTTCAGCAAAGCGGATATTGAACATTTTATTTTTAACGAAAACATGGACGCTATGGTTGTTGCAGGGAATAATGGAAGAATTTATACCATTGTTAAAGGAGAAGAATATGATGGTATGGATGCGATTCGAAAATTTGTAATCTTGGAACCTGAATTGCAACTGTTTCTTGATGATTTGAATATAAAGGGATATATTCACAGTATCCATGTATTCTTGAAAGGTGGCGAAGAATATGGACTTAAGTTTATCGAAAAAGGAACGAGATGAATTGAGAGCCGATTTGGCAGCGGCTGAGCCCTATGATTATCATGACCCAATACTTTGGACTTTGGATGGGAAACGTCCAAAAGGGCATTTTGAGCGCTGGAAAGCCACCATGGCCAAGAAGCTTTTGGAACAGGACGAGCGGGAGAAAATGGCGGCTGGGCTGCCGTTGGAGCCGGAATCCACCCCGGCCAGCGAGAGGCGGGGCAGGCAGGAGGCGAAATCCTCGCATGAAGATTGAAATCACAGAAGAACAAAAGGCATATTTGCGGGAGAATTCTGTTGAGTTTGAGGATGCGCTGGAAAAGAACGATCTGGAGGCGCTTCTCGAAGCGATTGACGACGCCATTGTGGATAACATCGTAGACCACAACGACGAGCCAGACGAAATCGGGATAAAGCTTCAACGGATTTACGGCCAAATATACAATCAGAACACGGAGGGCTAACATGGCGAAAGACGACTACCCGGTGCTGGTATATCAAATCCTTTCCTATCTGTATCAGTGCCTGAAAACAGGGAAAGAAATCAACCCTAAAATGTTGAGCGTGGACAGCGATTATTTCCGGGTGAACAAGCAGGAAATCAACCCCCGATATTGGGCCTATATCCTCTACAATCTGCAAAAATACAGCCTGGTGGAGGGGATTACTTTCGCGGATATTGACAACCTGAGATATCCCCATCCGCTGAACTGGGAAAATTGCATGATTACGCCCATGGGGATTGAATATCTGACGGATAACTCCTTCTTATCCAAGGCGAAGGAGTTTTTGAAGGATACCAAGGCCATTGTGCCGTTTGTTTAGAGAGGCGAGTCATGAAGATTGAAATCACAGACAACAGAGAAGAGATAATGGCGGCGATGGAGGCGGGTGTGCTGCGGGCTTTGGAGAAATGCGGGCTGACGGCGGAGGGGTACGCCAAGAAGCTCTGCCCGGTGGACACGGGCAACCTGCGGGGCAGCATTACCCACCGGACAGCGGCGGGTGAAAACGCCGTTTACATCGGCACAAACAACGAATACGCCGCGTATGTGGAGCTGGGGACGGGCAAATATGTTCCCGGAGGTCGGCAGGAAGCCTGGACCTATCAGGACGCCAAGGGGAACTGGCATATCACCCACGGCCAGCGGGCCAAGCCTTATTTGAAACCCGCCGTGGCCGATCACGCGGAAACCTATCGCAAGATCATTGAGGACGAGCTGAAAAATGGATGAGCGGCCTTCGGGACCCATCGCAGATGGGACGCGCCCAGTGGCGCGAGCCGATTTGCGCCGGTTCATCCGGCGGAAATCTATCCAAGGAAAGGGGAACCCGAAAAATCGGAGATTTTTTGGGGGAAAGAGCTGAAAAATGGATGAAAAAATGATCAAAGCCATCCTGCTGGCGCTGGAGAAGGGAGACCGGGTAGAGCTGATCCCCGTCAAGGACGGGGTGAAGGTTATGCGGGTGCGGCGGGAGGAGATGAAAAAATCCCCCGGCGAACCGGGGGATTAGAGAGATCAAGTGTGTTTCAGATGAGAACGGCAGACGCATGAGGAGTTATCGCCATGGTCGCTGTCATACCATACAATATGGTAAACAGAGCCGACCAAAAAGCCATAGAGACGAAGTTTCCCGCCCAGGCGAAGGGAGTGAATGCTTTCCGCCTCGATTCTGAGCTGAACAAACCGGTCGCGGGCCTCTTTGTTGAGGGAATCCAAGGATAATTTGTGGTTTTGCTTTTTGGAATCCATAAAAATATTGCTGACTGTCATGGTTTCAAATTGCCGGAGTTTGGGCAGAATCGTTTGCCAAAAATCCGTCTCCAAATGCTGTTGGCAAAAAGACCAGCGGCATTGGGGATCCATGTCACAGTCCGCAAAGCTCCAGGACAGGACTTCCTGCATGACGCTGTCCGGGTTGCCGCCGATGCGGATCCCCTTTTCCGGCGTTCCGCCTTGCTTAATCTGCCCTTTTTTCCGCTTAGAGGGATTCATAATACATGGCCATGCTTTCTTTGGAGACGATCGCTTTGCTGGGAGCGCCGGCGGGTAGGTTTTGGCGGGCTTGACGCCAAGGGTCCTCCAAATGGGTGAGCTGGCTCAGCCACTGGGCGTCTTTTCCGCCATAGTAATTCAAAACATGGGAAATAGTTTCCCGTTGTGCTTGACTGAAAACGCTGCTATCGCCAGGAACGTCTTGGGCGGAGACGGAGAAACGGCCCTGCAAACGGAAAAAGAGTTCGGGGCACACTGGTCCATTGGCCCAGGCTTGGAAATCTTCTTCAAAAAGCTGGTCGCCATCCCAGACCAGGGACCAGGCTTGGGCATAGTAGCACAGTTTTTGAAGTTTCATGGTTGACATCTGGCCCAGCTGTTCTAAAATAAACTTGGCTACGTCAAAAATCGTAGGCATAGCAAGACCTCCTTTTTCTAAGGATATGATATCATAAGCGTAAAATAGCGTCAAATGTGAAAAACAAACAAAATATCGTTCCCCGCCCGTAAGCGTTCGGGCGGAAGGGCCGAGAGGGGCCGCAGCTTCCAGAGAAGGAGGCGGCGGCCTCTTTTTATTTTACCGAAAGGAGCAAACCGATGAGCATTACCAGAAAGATGCTGAAGGGGATGGGGCTGAGCGAAGAGCAGCAGGACACCATCCTGGAGGCGCACGGGGAGCAGGCGGACAGGCTGAGAGCGGAGCTGAAGCAGGCCCAAGAGGAGGCCGGGCGGGCCGGCCAGCTGGAGCAGCGGGTGAACGAACTGGAAAGCCAGCTGGAGGCCGCCGATCAGGACGGCTGGAAGGACAAGCACGACGCTTTGCAGCAGCAGTTCGACCAATACAAGGCGGAGATCGCGGCCAAGGAGAGCCAGGCGGCCAAGGAAAAGGCGGCCCGGGATTGGTACCAGGGCCAAGGCGTGACGGGCAAGGCGCTGGAGATCGCCATGCGGGGCAGCGGCGGCGAGGTGGCGGCCCTGGAGCTGGACGAGGCGGGCAAGATCAAGGATTCCTCCGCCCTGGAAGCGCTGGTGCAGGGGGATTTCGCCGGGCTGGTGAGCCGGGAGGAAACCAAAGGGGCCGATACGGCCCGCCCGCCGGCAGGACAGAGCGGCGGGGAGCAGCCCAGCAGCCGGGGCGCAGAGCTTTACGCCGCCTACCACAGCAGCCGCTACGGCGGAGAAAGAAAGGAGAATTGAAATGTCTTTTATCGGAACAACCCGGAAGGGGGCGGCGTATGCCCCCGGATGGTTTTTGGCAAACAACCAGGACTGCACGCGGGAAACCCGGCAGATCGGCCAGGCCGGAGCCGAAACCGGCCCGGATGGGAGCAAATATGTGAAAATGGGGACCGTTTGGCCCACAAACGACGCCGCGGCGGAGGGCATTGTCTATGAAGACGTGGACGTCGCCACCGGAGATATGCCGGGCAGCGTTGTGACCCGCGGCGAGGTTTATGAAGACCGCCTGGCTGCCGAGCTGGCTGAGGCGGCCAAAACGGCCTTGGAGGCCAAGGGCTTTACCTTCCGCAAAGCGCCCAAGGCAACCCGGCCTTATTGAGAGGAGAGAGAAAATGCCGATTTGGAAAAACAATATTCTGGGATTTTTGCCGGAGACGGAATGGCTGAGCGTGCCCTTTACCCCTTACCGGCAGAACGACCCCATTGACGGGCTGTTCGGCGACCAGCGGACGGAAAACCTGACCGCCGCCTGGCAGTCCATTGCGGCGGAATACCAGGTCCCCATGATGGCCCAGTTCCACGCATTTGACACCGAGGCCCAGACCACCTTCCGCATTCCTGTGGATTCCCACAGCATTGAAAAGGGCCTGATTAAGGTGAGGATCAACCAGTCGGAGCGGATGCGGGCGCTGCAGGGAGCCGGCGTCGTGCAGGACGAGGCTCTACGGGACGCGGCGCTCAACGACGGATTCCGGCTGGCGGAGCAGGTTTTCACCCGCTCGAAGGTAGCCAAAAACGAGCTGCTGGCCACGGGCAAGATGACGATTGCGGAAAACAACCTGAGTTTGACGGTGGATTACGGCGTGGCGGAGGATCAGACCGCCTTTGAGCTGGACCTTTCGCCGGAGGCGGATATCCCCGCCCAGCTCCAGGCCATTGTGGACGCGGCGCTGGCCAAGGGCGTGACGCTGACCGGCTTTGTCACAGCCCGGAAAAACCTGACCAAAATGCGCAACAACGCCGCGCTGCAAAAGGCGATCAACGGCAATATCGGCGCGGGAGCGCTGGTTTCCACGATCGGCCTCAGCGGCTATCTGGAGACGGAATTCGGCCTGAGCCGGGTGATTACCAACGACCTGACCTATGGCGCGGACGCCAAAATCGGCGGCGACGGCCGGCCTGTGATCACAAACAAGCGGTATTTCCCGGAGGATACCTTCTCCTTCTTCGCCGCGGCGCAATCCGGCCATGTGGGCGTGGGGCTGTGGGGCGACCCGCCCGAGGCCACTGTGGGGACCTTGGCCACAGGCGGAAACAGCGCCAGCCATCCCTATGTCTATATCGACCAGTGGACAGAAGACGACCCCAAGGTGCTGTGGACCAAGGCCAGCGGCCTGTTTATCCCGGTGCTGTATAACCCCTCCAGCCTGTGGATCGCCAAGGTGAAGAGCGGAGAGAGCGGAGCCGGCGCGGCCCGCCTGACGGAGCTCGCCGGGCAAGAGGCCGCCGGGAAAGAGGCCGCCGCCAAAACCGCGGCTAAGACCGCTGCGAAATAGCCATGCTGGAGCAGGTTTTGGGGGAGATTCACAACTGGTTCCGGGCGCGGGACGAAATGGACGGCGTTCGCCCCGGGGTCTATGCCATTGAGGGCGGCCGGTTGGCGCTGCCCTTCCTCCAGCCCGGCCAATATTACCGGGTTTGCGGCAGCTTGTTCAACGACGGGCTGCACAAGTATGGCGACGAGGCCGACCGGCTGACCGACGAGACCTTTGACGGGGCTATCTGGGCGCTGGCTGTGCCAAAGGCAGTGGTTGAGCTGGCGGAGGAAATCGCCGCCTGGCAGAAACAATACGGCGCGGCGGCGGCAAGCCCCTACCAGAGCGAGAGCTTTGGGGGATACAGCTATACCATGGCCGGCGGCGACAGCCAAGCGGGGGCCGCCAGCAGAGGCTGGCAGAGGGCCTTCCGCAGCCGGCTGAACCAATGGAGACGGCTGAGGGAGAGATGAAAAAAAGAGGCGGGTTCCCCCGCCTCCCCGCTCATTGTTCCAGGCCCTGGATATAGGCCACGATCAGCTTTTCCAGCTCCTCCGGCGTATAGGTTTTATCCGGCGCGTCGGAGCGGAAAATTTGAAGCAAGTCATAAGCCATGGATTTATGGGCCATGATGCTCTCTTTTTCCGTCGGCATAGCAGCCCCTCCTTTGGGTTGGTTTACCACTATTTTACTTGATTTTCAAAACTGCGTCAAGCGGTTTGAGAAAGGGGAAACAAAATGAGCCTATTGCAGGAAGGAATGGAGCCCTGCCGGCTGCTTGAGAAAAAGCGGGTCCCGGACGGGGAAGGCGGGCTTATGACAAGCTGGCAGGACGGGGCGGAGTTTATGGCCGCCGTCGTCTGCGACCAAAACATGGAAGCACGCGTGGCGGAGAAAGAAGGGGTAACCAGCCTCTATACCGTCACCTGCGCCAAAGGGGCCAAGCTGGACTATCACGACGTGTTCAAGCGGCTGGGAGACGGAAAAATCTTCCGCGTCACCAGCGACGGCGACGACAAGAAGACCCCGGAGCGGGCCAGCTTCCAGGTGAGCCAGGTAACGGCGGAGAAATGGGAGCTGCCGGTATGACCAAAGAGGCGGCGCTGTATCAATTCTTTTCCTCCTTCGGGCTGGAGGCTTATGCGGAAACCGCTGTGCCGGAGGACGCGGTTTTCCCCTACCTGACCTATCAGATAGTCACCTCCGCCTTTGAAGAGGGGGAGGTTTCCCTGACGGTCAACCTCTGGTATCACACCGAGGGGGAGGCTGCGCCCAACGCGAAGGCCCGGGAGATCTCCAAGGTGATCGGCCAAGGGGGCGTGGTTTTGCTCTGCGACGGGGGCTATATCTGGCTCAAGCGGGGCTCCCCCTTCTGCCAGAACCTCAGCGACCAGACCGACCGGGGAATCAAGCGGCGATACATCAACGTCACGGCGGAGTATCTGACGCAGGATTAGTTGGGGCGGGAATCCCTCTGCCCAAGGTGGAGTTGGGAGGCAGGAATCCCTCCACCACTGGCTGCGCCAGCGGTCCCCCTCCCTTTGGCAAGGGAGGCTTACGACGGACGGGGGCGCGGCTTAGAAAAGCCCCCGCTGGGACGGCGGAGGGGCCCTTGCTATAAGACAGGGCCGCGGCATAGGCGAGCCCCCCTTGCCAAAGGGGGGAGGAGCCAGCGGAGCTGGCGGAGGGGGGATTCATCCTCGCACACAGGCTCCGTTGGGGGGGAGGAATC
>CAJTUM010000034.1 GCA_910579575.1 uncultured Eubacteriales bacterium
TTGTGTTATTGTTATGCTCACAGTAAAGTAAAAAGGCAGTTACAAGAAAGTATACCTTTTTGCAAATTTGCAAATCGTCGGAATGCTTTTGTCAAGCTGAGGATCTATCGGCTGCGCTGCGGACGACTCTCCGGTCGCAGCCAACCGATATATCCTTTCTTGAATAAAAACCTATAGGAAGGAAGAGGAATGTGAACAAACGCTTGCAAAAACTCACGGCGCTTTTGCTGGCCTTGGCAATGACGTTGAGCATATGCCCTTATGCCAGCGCCGCCGGAACAGGCGAGCAAACGCCGGACCTGCGGACAGAATTTTCCCGAGTCGCCCAATCGGCGCAAGCCGTGGACCCAGAAGAATGGGTTACGGTTGTCGTGGAACTCAAAGGCGAAACCACTTTGGATGTGGACGATTTTGTGGAGGAATTCCAAGCCAGCTCCGTGGGCTTTTCCACAAATACGACTGTAGCGGCTCACCGGGTCAGTATGGTCGACGACCAATCGGACATCCAGACGCAGATTGCGGCTATGATTCCCGACGCCCAGTTCCGCTATCATTACACCAACTTGCTCAATGGTTTCGCCGCCCGCGTGCAATACAAGGACATTGAAACCATTAAGAGCATAGACGGCGTTCTGGACGTATACATGACCCAGCAATATGATTACACAGAGGGCTGGGAGGAGACGGAAGAAACTGTCGATTATATGTCTCTGGAAGACTACCAGGATCGCTATGGCGAAACAGGCGTTGACCTGAGCCGGAGCCAGGACAGCGGGCTTTCCATCCAGTCGGACCACGGCTCTGTGGAGCAGATGGGCCTGGAGGCCGCCTGGGAAAAGGGCTACACCGGCGCAGGCAAGACCATCGCCATCTTCGATTCCAGCCTGCGGCATACCCATGAGCTATTCAACTACATGGACCCAGATATTGCTAAAGTGAATGAAGATGGCACGGTGACCGTCGAGCGAGAATATCAGGATTCCTTCAAAACCAAGGAAAACCTGCTGGCCACCATCACAGCCAACGAATCCACTTTGAACTTGTTTGATTCCGGTTGGGGAAACTGGTTCCATCAGCGCCCCACAGATCAGCAGGGCTTCAGCAAAGAGGTTCAGGCCCGGATCAAGAACGGCGAGTTCTATCACAACCTGAAGGTCCCCTTCGCCGTGGACTATATGGATGGCGATCTGGAGGTCTGGGACGAAAATTCCAGCAGCCACGGCACCCATGTGGCAGGCATTACCGCCGGCAACCCTGGCCCGTTTGATGAGAATGAGCCTATTTCCATGGACAACGTCAACGGCGTGCTGGGCGGCGCTTATGACTCTCAGATTCTGTTCTTCAAGGTGTTCAGCGAGAGCGACGACTTTGGCCAGGAAGGCGACGAGGCCGTCTTTGCCGCGCTGGACGACGCCGTAACCCTGGGCGTCAACGGCTTTAACCTGTCGCTGGGCATCCGGGCCGGCTTCACCACCGCCAACACCTATGCTCAGGCCGGTTACCAAAAGGCCTATAACCGCGCGGCGGCGGCGGGCATCTCCATTGCGGTTTCCGCCGGCAACGACGCTCGTTCCAACCGCGAAAACGGCCTGTTCAACAGCCGTTCCACTCTTGAGCCCAACAGCAAAGCCGTCGGCTTCTCCGGCAGCCTGTTTGGGCCTATGACGGTGGCCTCCGCCCAGGGCACAGGCTATATCACCTATGGCGCTATGACCACCATGACGCTGACAAACGGCGACAGCCAGCCCATTACAGGTGTCGAACCCATTGCTATCCTGGATCGCAACCAAACCCTGATGGGAACCTCTTTGCCAGATTCCTATGAAGTAATTGATTGCGGCGCCGGCACAGAAGCTGAAATTTTGGCCGCCACAGGCAAAGAAGAGCTGGCCGGCGCATTGGAGGGCAAAATCGCCCTGGTACAGCAAGATTATTATCAGGATTTTATCGAGCAGACGGCGCCGGTGCGCACGGCCCAAGCCAAGGGCATGATTGTCGCCTATGATATGGATCAAAACTATGCGCTTTCCGCATCTCAGGTTGATGAGTCCATGCCCACCTTCGGCGCTTTCAAATCCAGCGTGTACGATGCGCTGAAAGACTTTTGGAAAGAAGGCGGCTCTGTTAAGGTCAGCTTCACGTCGCAGGAACGGGTAGGAAGCCTTTCCAGCAGAAGCGACAGCGGCCCCTCCAGCTTCACCTCTTGGGGCGTTACCGAGGCTTTGAAACTGAAGCCGGATATCATGGCTCCTGGCGGAAACATCTGGTCTGCCGGCGCCTCCTCGGATACGGCGCTGTCCGTCAAGAGCGGCACCTCCATGGCCTCCCCCAATATGGCCGGCGTCTTCCTGCTGGTCCAGCAGTATGTGGACGACAATTTGGAGACCTTTAAGATTGAAAAGGGGACCCAGGCATATACCAACGTGATCAACTGGCTGGCCGCCAGCAACGCCACGGTTTACCAGCCCTTCAAGGATACCAGCGACCCCAGCCAAGGGCGGCAGGACGTTTATTTCTCCCCCCGCCGTCAGGGCGCCGGTATGGCAAACATTGAAAAGGTCATCAACAGCAAGGTCGTTTTGCACAATACCGTTCCCTATAATCCCGACACAGGCGAAGCGCCCAGAACCAAGGTGGAATTGGGCGATAAGCTGGGCGACGTATTCACATTCAGCTTTGTGCTGGAGAATTACAACAACGCTTCCCGGACCTTCGAGGTACTGTCCTGCCTCCAGACAGACGCTACCACGGATTCCGCTGGACGGCCTATTGTGGAGAGCGTTTCGAGCACTGGCGCCGACATCGATCCGATTGAAGACGCCGTGATGACAGTAGATTCCGTAAGCGACGGCGCTTCCATTGATACGCCAAGCGCCAACGTCAACCGGTATGCCGCAAGCGCTTCCCCGGCCAAAATCACCGTTCCGGCCAACAGCTCCGTCACTGTGACGATCAAGACCGCGCTGAACGAAACGACCATGGCCGCTTACAACGACACCTTCCCCAACGGTATGTTCCTGGAAGGCTTTGTGTTCTTCGACAGCGTTGGCAGCGAAGACGAAGACGTCAGCATCCCCTTCATGGGCTTCCGCGGCGATTGGACCGACGCGCCCATCTTTGATTTGGCCACAATTTATGACGATATCTCCGATCTGGAGCTGACCGATCTGGACTATCCGCTCTATTATGCCACCGCTATGGCCACTGTTTTGGATGGAACAGAGGGTTTCTTGGGCGTCAACCAATTTACCGACGCTGAATGGGACGGCTATTACCGGAACAACCCCTATACCCAGCTGAGAACTTACTTCCACACCATCCGCGAAACGGGCGGCCTGAAAGGCGAATTCTCTGCGATCTCCCCCAATGAAGACGGCTATGCCGATATCGCCTATGCCAACCTGACTCTGCTGCGCAACGCTAAAGCGCTGTATGTGGAGGTTAAGGATGAAAGCGGCGCCGTTATCCGCACCATGGGCCCCGAATTTGAATATTTCGAGGTTCGCCCCGCCGACGGCAATAAAACGCAGCAGGTTGCGGCTACATATGGCACAAAGTATAACCGCAATATGGCCTGGGACGGCAAAAACGACCAAGGCCAACTGGTAGCCGACGGTCAGTATACCTATACAGTCTATGCCGTCGCCGAAAAAGAATTTTTGGAGAACGACGCCTACGCTTTGGGCGACGACAACGCTTGGGATCGGGACAACCGGACCATGACCGGCATGACGCCGGAATACAAGGCCCGCGTGCTGGCCGCTTTGAAAGCCTCCCAAACCAAGGACAGTCTGACAATGCCCGTCAAGGTGGATACCCAGGCGCCGGAACTCAAAGCCGGCAAAGCCGCCGACGGAAAATGGACTGTTTCCGTTTCCGACGAAGGCAGCGGCGTTCAAGTATTGGCGTTCTATTACGACGGCGAAAGGATTGGCCAGCCGGAGATGATCAACAAATCCTCCGCTTCTGTGACATTGGATATCGGCGAGGCTTTGAGCGAAATTTCAACTCCTGACATGAACAAGCTGGAGCTTCAGGCTGTGGACTATGCTTTCAATATTTCCAAAGTCAAGGCCAGCGAAGCCTCTAATTTGACGACCGCAGTCGTCTCAGAGGATCCGCAAATCAACGCCCTGCCCGATAGCCTGAAAGACAATGAAACTGCCCAGCAGGCGCAAACCGCTTTGACAACGGGCGAACCCAGCGTTTCCGGAGACGCTTTGAACGGGGCTGCGACGGATATCCTCTTGAACGATACGCACACAGAGGAAACGGCAAAAAAGGCGCTGACTGACGCAGGCGTAACAGTGGCGGAAAACGCGCAGGCGACCATCGTCGTCCAGACGTATCTGGAGATTTCTGTGAAATCTGTCTCCGATGAAAACGGCGCGAAAAGCGTCGCTCTGGATATCGCGCCCAAGTATCGCAAACTGATCACAACCAACGCCGCAGATATCAAGCCCGAAGGCGAAGGCAAAAACGCCGTGGAGCTGGAAAGCGGCAGCCTGAACGTCACAAAGCCCGTAACCGTGACTGTGCCTCTGCCCGCAGGCTTTGCCGAAGACGGCGCTCTCTATGTCCGACACAACAAGGGCAATAAAGCCTATATCTATGGCGGAACTGTGGCGGCCAACGTGCTGAGCTTTACCAACCCCAACGGTTTCTCGGAATTTGTCATTGGCGTGGACGCGCCCAAAGCCAAAATTGGCGACGTGGGCTATGAAAGCCTCCAAGCCGCTATCGACGACGCGGCCAACGACGCTGTGATTACCCTGCTGCAAAGCGACAGCGCCACGGTTTCCAAGACAATCGTCTTCACCATCCAGCATGGCGACAGCGTCGTCCCCACGGTTAACGCAGGGAGCCGGACTTCGATTAAAACAGAAACCGTGGAAGGCGGAACCAAGTATATCTGCGTTGCCAGCGGCTCTTCTGGCGGCAGTTCTTCCGGCGGCAGCTCCGGCGGTTCTTCCTCCGGCGGCACGACGACCAAGCCCACGAACCCCTCTACGCCGGCCACAGGCGATAACCAGACCAATTTCACCGACGTGCCGGGCCATTGGGCGGAAGAAGCCATCAACGCCGCTGTGAAGGCCGGTCTGTTCAACGGCACCAGCGCCACCACCTTTAGCCCCAACGTCAGCGTCAACCGGGCTATGTTTGCTACAATTCTCTACCGACTGCACAAAGAGCCGGCGGTAACCGGCGTTTCCCAGTTCCCAGACGCTGTGCAGGGCTCCTGGTACTATAACGCCGTGATTTGGGCCGCTGAAAACAACGTGGTTCTGGGTATGCAGGACGGGACTTTTGCCCCGAATCAAGCCATCACCCGTGAGCAAATGGCCGCCATGCTTTACCGCTATGCGACCTATGCCGGCCACAATACCGATACGATTCAGCCGCTGACAGGCTTTGCCGATAAGGACTCTGTATCCTCTTGGGCGGAGGAAGCCATGTCTTGGGCTGTGGCAAAAGGCTATATCACCGGCAAGCCCGGCGATCTGCTGGACCCCAAGGGCCTGGCCACCCGCGCCGAAGCCGCCACAATCCTGATGCGGTTCTTGGATCAACAATAAGGGTTTCTCTTGCTTGATTTTGCTTTTTCTCATGCTTCCTTTTGAATAAGAAGAACGCGGTATGGCCAGCGCCATACCGCGTTTTTCACAAATTGGTTTTCTATTGCCGCGCCCGCTGGAAAAGGAGACGGATTTTTTCCAGCAGCAGCGGGTTGTGTTCCAGAGAGGGGTCCTTTTCCAGCAGCTCCTCTGCAGCCTGCCGGGCCTGCTGGAGCAAAGTCACGTCGGCGGAAAGATCGGCGATGCGAAATTCCGGCAGGCCATGCTGGCGGTCGCCGAAAAAATCGCCAGGGCCCCGCAGCTTCAGATCCTCCTCCGCAATGCGAAAACCGTCGCTGCATTGGGTCATCACTTGGAGTCGCCGGCGGGTTTTTTCGCTCTGATTGTCCGAAACCAGCACGCAATAGGATTGCAGCTCTCCCCGGCCCACCCGGCCTCGCAGCTGGTGGAGCTGGGAAAGGCCAAATCGCTCTGCATCCTCCACAATCATCAGCGAGGCCCGAGGCACGTTGACGCCCACTTCGATGACCGTGGTGCTGACCAAAACGTCGATTTCCCCCTGGGCGAATTGGGCCATCACATCGTCCTTTTCCCGGGGCTTCATCCTGCCGTGAAGCAGCCCCACCCGCAGCCGGGGCAGCCGCTGGGCCAGGTTCTGGGCGTATGTCACGGCGGATTGGCGTTCGTCTTCCCCGGCTTCGCCCTCGATCAGCGGACAGACGATATAAACCTGGCCGCCTGAATCAATTTGTTTTTGAATAAAAGCGTCCAGCCGAGGGCGGTAGCTGTGGTTGACCGCATAAGTGGGCACAGGCTTGCGCCCCGGCGGCAGCTCGTCGATGACGGACACCTGCAAATCGCCGTAGAGCATCAACGCCAGCGTTCGGGGGATGGGAGTGGCGCTCATGACCAGCGAATGAACCCGCTCCCCTTTGTCGGTCAGCGTCCGCCGCTGGGCCACGCCGAACCGGTGTTGTTCGTCGGCGATGGTCAGCGCCGGCCGGGCGAAGGTCACGTCCTGCTGAATCAAAGCGTGGGTGCCGATGAGCGCGTCCAGCTCCCCGGCTTCCAGCGCCTGCTGGAGCAGGGCTTTCTGCTTTTTGGTCGTGGCGCCGGTGAGCAGCCCGCAGCGGACGCCGCACTGCCGGAACAGCGGCTCCAGAGCCTGGTAATGTTGTCGGGCCAGCAGCTCCGTGGGCGCCATTAGCGCGCCCTGGGTCCGGTTTTTGGCCGCCAACCACAGGCAGGCCGCCGCCGCCATGGTTTTGCCGCTGCCCACATCCCCTTGAATCAGCCGGTTCATAGCCTTTCCGCTGCACATATCTCCAAAAGCCTGCTCCACCGCCCGGCGCTGAGCGCCGGTGGGCCGATAAGGGAGAAATTGATAAAATTCCTCTGGGTCCCGATAGTCCAACGTCACGCCCGGCGCTTGACCGTTCTGCTTGCCTAACAGCTGCAAGCCGCAGGCAAAGTGAAAAAATTCCTCAAAAATCACCCGCCGTCGGGCGATCTCCACAGCCTCTTGATCCGCTGGGAAATGGATATTTTCATAGGCGTAACGAATATGGCACAGGCCGTATTTTTGGCGGAACGCCTGGTCTAGGCTGTCTGTCATCGATTCTGTGCATTCCAAAGCCTGGCGGACAGCCTGACTCACCGCCCCTCGGGAGAGGCCGGCCGTCAGCCGATAAACAGGCAAAATGCGGCCGGTGACCGCTTGCCGGTCCGCCGGATCAAATTCCGGGTTAACCAGCTGTTTGCGCAGCAGGGTTCCTCCTACCCGGCCAAAAAACACATATTCTTCTCCCTGGCGCAGCTGGTTTTTCACATAGGGCTGATTGAAATAGACCAGGTCCATGGCGCCAGTTTGGTCGAAAACCCGTAGCTTGGAGACGGTAAGCCCCCGGCGAATCAACCGGGAGGATGGGTCGGAGCCCACTGTGGCTCGAATGCAGCAATCCTGCCCTGGTTGGGCTTGGGCGATGGTGCAAAACCGGCTTCTGTCCTCATAATCCCGAGGGAAATATTCCAGACAATCCCCTAAAGTAAAGACGCCCAGCTTGTGGAACAACAGGGCCTTCTTTTCCCCTACCCCTTTCAAGTAGCGAATCTCTGTGGTTCTGTCCGCCATGGCCTGTTAATAGCGATATTCCCGGTAAACGGCCACCACAAGGCCCAGTATCTGAGCGTCGTCGCCGTCGATAGGCTGGTAATTGGGGTTTTCGGGCATCAGGCGCACATGGCCCTTCGCCCGGCGCAGCCGCTTGACGGTGGCCTCGTCCTCCAACATAGCCACCACAATGGCCCGGTTGTCCGCCGTATCCTGCCGGCGCACGATGACGGCGTCGCCGTCCAGAATGCCGGCGCCCACCATGCTGTCTCCCCGCACACGCAGGGCAAAATATTCGCCCGATTGGTATTCAAAGGGAATATAGCCCAGAATATCCTGCTGCATCAAGATGGGCTGGCCCGCCGTCACTACCCCCAACACAGGGATTTTCTTGACGCCAGGCGCATGGGATTTCAGAGTGATGGCTCGGGTCTTTCCTTGGTCTTTGGCCAGCAGACCGGCCTCCTGCAAAATTTTCAGATGGGTGTGCACCGTAGAGGGGGAACGCAAACCCACCGCCTGGCAAATCTCCCGCACGGAAGGGGGGTAGCCGTTTTCATCGGTGTACTTGGAGATATAATCCATAATTTTCTGTCTCATCGGGCTGAGAATTTTCATAAAATCACCTCAAATATAGTTATCGATTTCCGGCGAGTCAATCGTCGGAAATCCGTTCGCCGGATTTTCGTCGTCCTGTTGTCGGGGGTCCTTGGTATATTATCCTGCGGATATTATGGCGTCCCCACAAAACCGGAGGTTTTGCAGGGGCCCCTTCGGATTGATTGGATTTCCGGGAAGTGAATTCCCGCAAATCCCCTC
>CAJTUM010000035.1 GCA_910579575.1 uncultured Eubacteriales bacterium
CGTCTGTCACGCTCTCCAGAATGGCCTCGCCCTTTTCCACAGACACCTCGTAGTTTTTACCATTCAAAGTCACAACGTATTTCATTTGCTCTTTATCCTCCCTTAGTCGATTGGCCGGATGGAGGTGAACCGCAGGGTATTCAGCGGCTCGCCCATCTGGTCGGCCACAATGGCCATCAGCATGGCGGCGGTTTTATCGTCCACAGTGGTCAGGTCGCATTGCCCCCGAGACTGGGTTTCGGGGATAGGCTTGCCCTGGGGCTTGGCCGGGGCGGCCTGAACAGGGGCCGGAGCGGGCGCCGCCGGGGCGGGGGCCTGCTCCTCCTGAGCCATGCGGGATACGACCTTGCTCATCACAGTGATGATGCCGGCCAGCAGCGCCAGCACGGCCATGACCACCGCGATGCCCAGCGCGGCGGTGACCAGGGATTCGCCCGCCGTCATTTCTGTAATTGCCAGCAACGCTTTTGTCATATCGGCGACGCCTCCTTAATTCATCTGACGGATCTGGTAAGAAACGGTGTTGTGCTCCCGCTCCTCCCGAGCTTTGAAAAATTTCTCGGCGATCTGGGGGAAGGCCACATAGGAAAGCACGTCTTCTTCGCTGCGGGCCATGGCGCCGATCTCTTTTTTGGCCTTTTCAAAGCCCGGCTCCAAGGAATCGGCAAAGCGGCCCTCCAAAGGCTTCTCGTCGCCCAGAACCATCTTCACCAGCTCGGGGTTCAGCTGGCCGGGGGCCCGGCCGTATTCGCCCCGGACATAGGCTTTGATCTCTTTGGTGATGTTTTTATACCGCTGGCCGGACAAAACGTTGTTTGTGGCCTGGACGCCTACCATCTGGCTGGAGGGGGTGACCAGCGGAGGATAGCCCAGGTCCGCCCGGACCCGAGGCGTCTCCTCCAGCACTTCCTGAAGGCGATCCAAGGCGTTTTGGGCTTTCAGCTGGGCGATGAGGTTGGAAAGCATACCGCCAGGCACTTGATAGGTCAGGGAATCCGGGTCGGAGCCCATGACCACCGGGTTCAGCAGGCCGCTTTCCAGGGCTTTGGCCCGGATGGGGCGGAAGAAATCGTTGATTTCCTTGAGCACATCCTCCTTCAAGCCGGCGTCGAAGCCGAATTGCTTGAGAGTGTAGTTCATGGATTCTGTGGGAGGCTGAGACGTGCCGCCGGAGAAGCAGGCGATGGCGCAGTCGATGGTCGTGGCGCCGGCTTCCACAGCTTTCAGATAGGTCATGGGGCCCAGGCCGGTGGTGCAGTGCGTATGAACGACGATGGGCAGCTTGACCGCGGCCTTGACGGCTTTCACCAGGTCGTAAGCCTCTTTGGGAGACATAATGCCCGCCATATCCTTAATACATACGCTGTGGCAGCCCATTTTTTCCAAGTGCTTGGCCAGGCTGACGAAGTTTTCCGGCGTGTGGATGGGGCTGGTGGTGTAGCACAGCGTGCCCTGCACATGGGCGCCGGCTTTGATGGCCTCGTCCACCGCTACCTCGATGTTGCGCAGGTCGTTCAGCGCGTCGAAAATGCGGATGATATCGATGCCGTTTTCCACGGATTTGCGCACAAAGGCCCGGACAATATCGTCGGGATAGTGCTTATAGCCCAGCAGATTTTGGCCCCGCAGCAGCATTTGCAGCTTTGTGTTTTTCACAACCTTGCGGATTTTGCGCAGTCTCTCCCAGGGGTCTTCGTTCAGATACCGCAGGCAGGAATCAAAAGTGGCTCCGCCCCAGCATTCCAGGGCGTAAAAACCCGCCTTGTCCATTTTCTCCAGGATGGGCTCAAAATCGCTCATCGGCATACGGGTGGCGATCAGCGATTGGTTGGCGTCCCGGAGCACGGTTTCCGTGATGTTGATTTTCATCAGTTGCTTCCTCCATCTATCTTGATGTCGCAAAAAAATTTCCGATGTTTTCACTTTATCATAAACCGGGGCAAAATAAAAGGAGATTGTTATTTTGCAGACAGGTTTTTAACGAAATGTAAAAATTGGCCCGCAGAACTTTTGATTCTTTCAAATTTCGTCCGCCGCGGCGACGCTATTGACAGGCTGTGATATAATAAGAAATTGTTTACGACGCACAAAAACAGGGCGTGGAACAAAGCGGCCAAGCCGCTGGAAGGCGGAGGATTTTAGGGTGAAAAAAGACGCGGAAATCCAGGTCGTCGGCCGCCGGCGATATGAGGACGGCCAGGAGGACAAAACGGAGCAGACCTTTCAAGGCCGCTTTTACCGGCGGGAGGGCCGGTTTTACCTGCATTACCGGGAGCCTGCGGAGGGCGGGCAAACGTCCGTCACGCTCTGGGCGGAGCCGGGGCGGGCCTGCGTTCTCCGGGGAGGCCCCTTTCCCTCGCGGCTGACTTTCTGCCCAGGGCAGGTGTTGCCGGCCTCTTATCAGACTCCCTTCGGCGCCCTGCCGCTGGAAATAGCCGCCCAAAGCCTGAAGATGGGGCTGACCGACCAGGGCGGGGAGCTGGAAATTTGCTATGACCTGCTGTCTGGCGGCAAGCCGGTCAGCCAAAACCGGCTGACCGTTTGGGCGCGGCCTCTTTGAGGCTCCGCCGGCATAGAGCGACCAATCTTGCGGAAGATAGAAAATCATTTGGAGGTTTATCGGATATGAATCATGTGCGCATCGCCATGGATCAGGCCGCCGACCTGATTCTCGGCGCCTACCGGCAGGCGGCGGCCCAGGGGCTTTTGCCGGAGCATCCCTTTACGTCGGCCCCGGTGGAGATTCCCAAGGATGTGAAAAACGGCGATTTTGCTTCCACCTTCGCCATGCAGGCCGCCAAGCCGTTGGGCATGAACCCCAGAAAAATCGCCGAGGCGATTTGCGCTCAGGCTCAGCTGGAGGGCTCGCTGTTCTCCGCCTGCGAAGTGGCCGGGCCCGGCTTTCTCAACCTGCGGCTGGCGCCGGCTTATTTTGCCGGCATTTTGCAGGATATTGCCAAAGAGGGGCGGGAGTATGGCCGCACGCGGCAGGACAAGCCGGAGAAAATTATGGTGGAGTTTGTCTCCGCCAACCCCACAGGCCCCATGCACATGGGCAACGCGCGAGGCGGCGTGCTGGGCGATAGCCTGGCCGAGGTATTGGAGCGCTCCGGCGCCCAGGTGACGCGGGAATTTTACGTCAACGACGCAGGCAACCAAATCGATAAATTCGCCCAGTCTCTGGAGGCCCGGTATTTTCAGCTGCTGGACGGGGAGGACTCCTTCCCCTTCCCGGAAGACGGCTATCACGGCGACGATATCCGGGAGCTGGCTCGGGAATTTCACGACTTGCACGGCGACGCTTACCGCCAAACGCCGGAAGCGGAACGCCGGGCGGAGCTGGTGAAATTCGGCCTGGAGAAAAACCTGGCCAAAATGCGGGCGGACCTGGAAAAATACCGGATTTCTTACGACGTGTGGTTCTTTGAATCTTCCCTCCATGAATCCGGCTATGTGAAGGAAACGGTAGACTTGCTGACCCAGAAAGGCGCTACCTATGAAAAAGAAGGGGCGCTCTGGCTGCGCACCAGCGAGCACGGCTGCGACAAAGACGACGTGCTTCGCCGGGCCAACGGCTTTTATACCTATTTTGCCGCGGATATCGCCTACCATCGGAACAAATTTGAGCAGCGGGGCTTTGACCGAGTCGTCAATATTTGGGGCGCGGACCATCACGGCCATGTGGCTCGGCTGAAAGCCGCTCTGGATATCCTGGGGCTGGACGGAACCAACCGGCTGGAAATCGTGCTGATGCAGCTGGTGCGGCTGATGCGGGACGGCGAGGCCGTCCGCATGAGCAAGCGGACAGGCAAGGCGATCACCTTGGCCGACCTGCTGGATGAAATTCCTTGCGACGCCGCTCGGTATTTCTTCAATTCTCGGGCCGCCGACACCCATCTGGAATTTGACTTGGGTCTGGCCGTTCGCCAGGACAACGAAAACCCGGTTTATTATGTGCAGTACGCCCACGCCCGCATTAAGAGCATTTTGCGGAACCTGGAGCGGGACGGCGTCCGCTGCGCCCAGGACCCAGATCTCTCTTTGTTGAAGAACCCGGAGGAGCTGGACCTGATTCGGGAGCTGGCCCGGTTGCCTGAGGAGATTCGTCTGGCCGCCCGAGATCGGGAGCCCTCCCGTATCAACCGTTATGTAAACAATGTGGCGGCGGCCTTCCACCGGTTTTACACCGTCAGCCGCATTCGGGACGCAGAAACCGACGCCCTGCGGGACGCGCGAGTCTTTTTGATCCGCTGTGTGGCCACAGTGATTGAAAACGGCTTGTCCGTCTTCGGCGTTTCCGCCCCGGATCAGATGTAACAAACCCCGTCGGGCGGCGCCCGGCCGCCCTTGTGAAAGAAAGGACGCTTTGATGAAACTGTGTAAACGTTTGCTTTCTGCCCTGTGCGCGGCGGCGCTGCTGTTTTCCTTCTCCGCCTCCGCCATGGCGGCCAACCAGACCGAAGAGACGGAACAAACCGATCCGGCGGGCCAGGCCGACCAGACGGAGCAAAATTCGGAGGAGCAAAGAGCCCGGCAGCAGTATGAAAACTTGGTGGCCGTGGCGGACCTGATTCGTCAGGTGGGAGTGGAATCCTCTCCAGACGACGACCCCCTGGCCCGAGGGCTGGCCGCCCTGTTTGAAAAGGACCCGACGGCCTATGAGGCGCTGATGAGCGCCATGTTGGGCAGCTACGACCGGTACACCAGCTATGTGCCCGCCGGCCATTATGAAACCAGTTACCCGACCAGCGGCAGCTATGTGGGGGTGGGCGTCACCCTGGAGCAATATGGCGACGACGTGCGGGTGGCCGCGGTGACGGAGGGCGGCAGCGCCCAGAAAGCCGGCATATTGCCCGGCGACCTGATTGTTTCCGCCGGAGGCAAAAACACCCGAGGCATGACCATTGAGGAAGTTTCTTCCCTGCTGCGGGGCGACGAAGGCACTACGGTGACGGTGGGCGTTCAGCGGGCCGGCGGCGGAGCCACCTTTGTGCTGCAGCGGGCGGCCATCGCCGTTTCCAATTTCAGCTCTCAGGTCTTGGAGGATGGGATTTATTATATGCAGTGGACCCGCTTTGCGGAAAGCTCCTCTTATATCCAGTTTGTCTTCGCCATTCAGGAGATGGTAGAAAAACAATCCAAGGTTTTGATTTTGGACCTGCGGGGCAACCCTGGCGGCGAGGTGGATATGGCCCTGAACGCCTTGAACCGGCTGATTCCAGACAAAGGGAAAAGCTATTTTGCCGTTTCCAGCCGCCAGGGCGCTCAAAAGGATATTCAAGTGATGGAATCCGACGGCATGGGTCCCCGGCTGAATCAGATTCTTATCCTGACCGACGGCGGCTCCGCCAGCGCCTCTGAAATTATGATTAGCTCTCTTCACGACTTGGGCTACGCCCAAACGGTGGGGACGACCACCTATGGCAAGGCCCGGGGCCAGTATCACCTGGTGTTTGACGACGGTTCCGCTGTGATCATTACCGGTTTAGAGCTCATCGCCCCTTCCACGCCGGATTATGACGGCGTGGGCTTGAAACCGGACCACGAGGTGGAAAACCAGGTCCAGCCGCATCCGGCGGCTCTGTGCGAAAAAGTGCCTGAGCGGGTGCTGAACTTGACCAATTGGTCGGAAGACACGCTGAAGCTCAACCAGGCCCTGGCCGCCTTGGGCCTGCTGGACCAAGACGCCAAACAGGATATGCACGAATTTGACCAGCTGACTCTGGAGGCTTTGAATCAGTTTCGGGGTTATGCCGGCCTGGCGCCTCAGAATTATCTGGACGCCCAGACAGCCGCTTTGATTAACCAGCGGCTGGAGCAATTTAAGGGCCAGCAGACGCTGGCCGACAAACAGCTGGATTACGCCCTGAAACTGGCGCGGACTTACCTGAGCCAGCCCCTGCAATATACCGTGGACGAATACGGCAATTTTGAAAACATCCCTCTGCCGGCGGAAGAACCGCCGGCAGAGGAGCCCGCCGCCTAATTTCAAAGGCGGACGAAATCAAATAAGGAGCAGATGATGAAACCTCTTGCTTTCCCCCTGCCTGCCCTGATTTGCCTGGAGCCTGGGCCGGAGGAACCTGAGCCGCCGCTTTTTCGGCGGCCCCAAACCCTGCTTTATGCTCTGCCGCAGCGGGAGGACGATTCCGTTTCTCGCTGGATAGAGGAATTTTCCATTAAGATCCCTGAAGGGGAGTCGGGGTTGGTGATGGCCGACTGCGGGATGCCTGTGCCCCAGCAGAGGGCCGCTTTGCTGGCCTGCGCTCGCCGCCCTGAGCCGCCGCCCTTTATCTCCTGCCTGGCCTTGGACGAGGAGGGCCTGACCCTGGACGGCTGGGACGGCGAAGCGGCCCTAATCCTGCTGCAAAGCATGGGCTGCGCCGCTGTGATTTTTGTGCCGGCGGACGAGGAGGCTCTCAAGGAGCTGCCCCGGCTGTTCAGCCGGCTTTGGCAGGACGCCCGCATTCCTGTGGGCGTGGCGCCCTCTTTTGGGGGCGGCGCTCAGATCGCGGCCTCGTTTCCCCGGGCTTCCCTGTTGATGGGGGCGGACGCCGCCGCCTGCCAGGACCTGGCCCAGCGAATCGCCCAGGCCAAGCTCTGGACGGTTCCGCCCTCCATTGCGCCTCCGCCGGAGGACGACTGGTTCATCGCCGTTTCCAACGGGCAGGATCATCTGCTGGATCCGGCCTTTGATATCGACGGCCAGCTGGAATGCCAGCCGGATTTTATCGAGCAGTTGATGGAGCTGGAAATCGACGGCTGCGACGCTCTGCGGCTCATTTTGCCCGACGAGGACGCCCTGGATGTCTTTGCCGCCGAGCAGTATATGATTACCATGCCCTTGAGTTTGTGCGCCCCCGACGCGGCGCTGATGGAGCGGGCTTTGGAGGCGTTTGCCGGCCGGGCCGTTTATGACGGAAGCTGGCCTTTGCCCCAGGAGGATTTGGATCGTTTTGTGGAGCGATATGGCTTGATTGTGTTATAAACGCCTGGCGAAACCCGCCAAAAAACTCTTGCAATCCCATAGGCTTTATGGTAGTATACTGTATGCGCCAGAATCGGCGCGCCTGGGAATATTCACGAAACCGGAGGTCCTTAAATATGAATGAAACAATCCGTCTTGTGTTGACTATTGTGCAGGTTGTCGTCAGCCTGGCTCTGATTTTGACTGTTATTTTTCAGTCCGGCAAGCAGGCCGGCATTTCCGGCTCGGTAAGCGGCGCCGCAGATACCTTTTTCGGCAAAAACAAGGCTCGCTCGCTGGACGCTAAACTGGAAAAGCTGACGACAGTGACTGCCGTTTGTTTTATCATCCTCACTTTTGTGCTGACTGTTCTGTAAGGAAAAACAAAACCTGCGAGTCGATTGGGTCCCGCAGGTTTTTTGTTTCTTTTTGCTTTCTGGAGCGATCCAGACCTGCCGATTGTGAAAGGAGAAGATGAGATGATTGTTGTTTTTAATCTGACTTCTGCTGTTTTCGCCTTGATTTGCTTGGCGCTGCCTGTGCAGGCGGCGCTGCGTCCGGCGAAACCGATGAAAAATTATGAGGCGTTTAGTTTTCTGTTTTGCGCCGCCGCAGCCATTACGCAGCTGATGTCTATTCGGGCCCAGGCCCGCTTGGAGGATTGGGCCGCTTTGGCGGATACCGCAGGTATGACGGCTTCTCTGGCCGTTTATCTTTTCACGCTGATGGCCCTGCTGAATGTTTTGGCGATACGTCGGGTCAGAGCGGCAAAATCAGAGCAGAATTGACGTTTGCCGACGAGGCTGCGCCCGACTTCTGGATGGTTCGATATGGTGAAAAACGCCCGTGAACAAAAGGCAAAGCCTTGTTCACGGGCGTTTTGTTCGGCCGCGCTGATACGAATACGGCCGTCGGGCCTCCCCGACAAAAGGCCGATGCAGTCGAGCACATAGGCCGCTGCAACCGCCGCGCTCATACGAATACGGCCGTCGGGCCGCCCCGAC
>CAJTUM010000036.1 GCA_910579575.1 uncultured Eubacteriales bacterium
CGCCCAAAGCGCGGAAGAGGCCGAAGCCGCCCGCCAGGCTATTGAGGACCTGACGGTGGAGGCCGAAACCTTGCCGCCGGATACATCGGCCACAGTGGAAAAGACAGTGGACCCAGAAACCGGGGCGGTCAGCCTGCGGTTTGGCGTCCCAGAGGGAAGACAAGGAGAAATAGGCCCACAAGGGCCCCAGGGAACCCAAGGCGAAACTGGCCCGATGGGCCCGGAAGGGCCGGCAGGGCCGCAAGGCGAACAAGGCCAGCCGGGGGCGGCGGGCGGCGCGGGACCTATGGGCCCCCAGGGGCCGGCGGGGCCCAAGGGGGATACCGGAGCCACAGGAGCCCAAGGCCCGCAAGGCCCTGCTGGAGCTACCGGCCCTCAAGGTCCCAAAGGCGCGACGGGAGCGACCGGGGCCACAGGCTCCCAAGGGCCCAAAGGGGATCAGGGGTTGTTTTACGCGACCTGCTCCACCTCTTCCTCCACCGCGGCCAAAGTTGCCGCCTGCACAGGGTTTTCTCTGGTCACAGGGGCGGTTGTGGCCGTCAAATTCACCAATACCAACACCGCCTCCAGCCCTACCTTGAACGTCAACAGCACTGGCGCGAAGGCGATCAAAAAATATGGAACCGCCGCCCCGGAGACCTATTTGTGGCAGGCAGGCGCTGTGGTGGAGTTTGTCTACGACGGCAGTTATTGGCTAATCGCCAACGGGAGCACGGCCACTACCAGTTATTATGGATTGACCAAGCTCTCCAGCAGCGTCAGCAGCACAAGCACTGCTCTGGCCGCCACCCCATATGCGGTGAAGCAGGCCTACGACAAGGCCGCGGCGGCGATGGGGATAAATGGGTTTGGAAAGCTAATTGTTGAAAAAAGTGATACTTTTTCCCTGAGTTCGGGATTACAAACTCAAAATTGTTCTTTTGGAAATGCATCAAACCCATTGTCTCTTGAAGCAGGGACATATCTTATACTTCTTGCTTTAGCGGTGAGCTCTGTATTTGGATCAAATGATTACGCAACATCAGGCGCTTTTGGAATTCCATTATATTTCACAACAAATGGATCCTCTTTTGCGAGGCTTCCTGTCGCATATTATTCTATTGGGTCCAGGACAGAGAAAGGTATTGTTAGGATATACAAAATTGCATAGCAAAAATCCCCCGCCTCTCCCGGTCATCCGGGAAAGACGGGGGAGGAAACAAGAGCTTTAACTCCAATCAATGCTGTCGTGGGGAATGGTTTCGCCTTGCCGGTATTCCCGGCGGGCCTGGGCGATATCGGCCAGGTCTTCCGGCGCGGCTGCGTCGTCTGGCACAAAGCGCCGGGCGATTTCCAGCAGCAGCAGCTGCTCCGCTTCGGGCATCAGGTCAATCATTTCAACCAGTTGGTTTCGGACAGGAGACATTGTCAAACCCCCTTATATACTTGGCCTCGCGGCTGGATTTTTTCGATCAGGATTTCGCCGGCGGTAGGATAAGAAAACAGGACGCGCCAATCGCCCACCCGCAGCCGAAAGCTGCCGGAGGCCCCCTTCAGCGGTTTGACGTCCCCTTGGGGCAGGCTTTCAATGGCGATTTTCATCCGCTGCTTTGTTTTGCGGTCCATGCCGCCGATGGCCTTGACCGCCTGCTTGGCGTATGTGATTTTCATCCAAATCGCCTCCGGCGGATTTATTTTGATTAGTATACCACAAAACGGGCGGCCCGGCAATGGGCAGAAAGGCGAACCGGCTGCCCGTTGGGACGCATAAAAACCCCGCCTCCCGTTATCGGGGGAGGCGGAGGCGAAAGAACTGCTCAGCGGGCCAATTTATAGAGAATATATTGGTTGAGGCTGACGCCGTCGGCTTTGGCTTGTTGGGCCAAGTCCCGGTGGAGGCTGCGGGGAATGCGGATATTCAGCTTGCCGCTGTAATCCTCCACGCTGCGCTGGAATTGCTCCAGCGAGACGGCGGAGCCGTCGTTGATTTTTGCCGCTTCTGCCAGCATGGCCAGGTCGATTGCGTCCGGCTGTTCCTCTGGCAAAAGGTTTAGCTTTTTTTCAAATTCAGCAGGATTCATCATTCATACCTCCGATATTTGATGTTCGTTCGGGTGTTGATGGTTTCCACGACGATGATCTGCCCGCCGCTGTATCGAAATAGGATACGATAATGGTCGATTTTCATGCGGAATAAATCGTTGGAACCGCTGAGGCGGACAATATTTCCTTCCAGATTTTTTAGTTTGTCCAGCGCTCGGTAAAATTTTATGCGGGTGTTGGCGTCCACAGAGGCCAGATATTTTCGCGGCTGCTTTTCCAGCTTTAGTTCCATTGCCTTGCCGCCCCCCTTTTTACAAGTATAGTACCAAATATAATTCTAAATGTCAACACAGAAAGGAAGTAAAAACCATGAACGAGCAGAGAAACATTTTCCTGGAGCACAAGCGGACGATGCTGGAGATCGCCCGGGCCAACCATGTGGATACCAGCGTGGCGGCAAACCTGGCCTGCCAGATGGCCCGGGAGGCGCTGGCGGGCAAACCGGTCTCCTATTCCACCGAAGGCGTGGAGGATTTCATGACCTGGGCAGGCGAGGTGGAAAACCTGACCAAGGCGGAAATCGCCGCCCAGATGGCGGAATACAACCGCGCCGCCAGCCAAGCTATTATCAACGGCAAGCCCTGGAGCTTGGAGGATTAGACAATGGGCGGGATTCCATTTCTCCAGGCCCACAACGGCAACTACCGAAAGGGCCGCGCCTCTTCCATCCAGTACATCGTGATCCACTACACGGCCAACGACGGGGACGCGGCGGCGGGCAACGCCCGGTATTTTGCCTCCCAGGCTCTGAAAAGCCTGGCCAGCGCCCATTATTTTGTGGACGAGCGCCAGGTCTGGCAGTCTGTGAAAGACGCAGACACGGCCTATCACTGCGGGACGGCGGGCAAATACCGGCATCCATCCTGCCGCAACGGGAACAGCCTGGGCATCGAGCTTTGCAGCCGGAAGGACAAAAATGGGCGGTATTATTTCAAGCCGGAGACGTTGGAGCGGGCGGCGGCGCTGGCCCGGGCATTGGCGCAAACATACCAAATTCCGCCGGAACATATCCTGCGCCATTACGACGTGACAGGCAAAACCTGCCCGGCCCCTATGGTCCAGGACCCGGCGCTGTGGGAGCGGTTCAAAACCATGATTTGGGAAGGAGGAGACGATATGAACGAATATCCCGATTGGGCGAAAAAAACCTACAGCTGGATTTCCGACCTGCCCGGCTGGGCCCAGACCGCCGCCCGCAAGGCCGTGGCCAAGGGAATTGTGGCCACAAACAGGGACAGCTCGATCACCCTGCTGGGGGCCAATTTGCAGCCCCTGGTCTGGATGGACCGGGCCGGATTGCTGGAGTAGGCCAGCTCTACCAGGACGGCGGAGGGGGGATTCATCCCAGGGCTTCGGGTGAAGACGGGGGAGGAATCCCTCCACCGCCTAACGGCGGTCCCCCTCCCTTTGGCAAGGGAGGCTTACGACGGACGGGGCTGCGGTACAGGCCAGCCCCCCTTGCGAAAGGGGGGTGGAGCCAGCGGAGCTGGCGGAGGGGGGATTCATCCTCGCGCACAGGCTCCGTTGCGGGAGGATTCGTTCCCCGGGGCTTGGGCGGAGCACAAAGGAAAAATAACTGCCAAGCAAAACACGGGTTATGCTTGCCGGCGCTGGCCGGCGTTGACAAAAAGCGGCGTTTTTTGATAGAATAAAAAAGCCCCTCCGAGGAGGGGACGGAAGAAGGCGCTGTTACATAAGGCGGTTGGCCCACCGATTTACCCCGGCAAAATTTCAAGCGGGGGAGGCGGTAGCTGATGGGAAACGATTTCCGGGCATTTTTGTTCCGGTTCGCGGCGTGCGCAGTGGTGATATTCATCATCCTGTGTCTCATCGCCCCAAAAGCGTGTTAGCCGCCCGGCTGCTTCCGGACGGCTAACGGTACTTAGTTAGATTGTTCGGGCCAACCGCTAAAGTAACGGCGCCTCTTCTGCGTTTATTATATCCAAATCGCCTCTGTTTTGTCAATGGAAACGGAGGCGATTTTTTTTCATGGTACAACTTATCTTAGACACCGAGGGATACAACGTCTCGCTGCCGGAGAGTATCAAGGGAGGGTATACGGCCAGTTTGCGGCCCCTTTCCGTGGATGTGGAGATGGTCACCGGGCGGCTGGTGCGGGAGCTGCGGGGGTCTGTGTGGGAGATCGGCTACCAATACGGCTATTTTGACGACGCCCAGAAAAACCGGGTGATCGCCGCCTGCCAAAAGGGCCAGAGCCAGCCGATACGCTGCGGCTTTTTGCCGCCAGATTCCGCCGGCGGGCTGAGCTATTCCTCCTTTTTTGTGACAAGCTTTCAATACCCCCGGTTTTTTTGGGGCCGGGGCGGGGCGGGAGAGCAGGCGATTCCCCTGTGGGGGGATTTTGCGCTGACCCTGCGGCAGGCGCAGCCCCATGATTGAGCGCAGCGGAGAATACCAGAAGGCCGTTGTGGCCGACGCCCGGCGAATGCTGCTGCGGGCGGTGGTAGACATCGTCGACCCGGATTTGGCCTGGGCGGACGGGGTTCCATCCAGCGGGGCGGCCTGGCCCAGCCGGCCGGAGCAGATTCACGACAAACGCTTTCAGGGGGACCGCTATGCTTCCCTGGAGCCTCGCCGCTGGCTGCTGGACGACAGCTTTGCCATCCTGCCCCAGGACAAGGGGGATATCCCCGGCCAGATCGGCTTTTGGGGGGCTCGCCTTTGCGATGAGAATGGCCGGTTTTCCCCGGCCAGCTGGGTGGAGCTGCCCTTCCGCAACGTCTCCATTTTGCAGGCCTGCTCGGTGTATTTTTCCGACGACCCGCTGGACGGGGTGGCGGAGGATTTCACGGTGGAGGTCAAGCAGGGGGGCGTCGTGCGGTACCGCAAGGCCTTTACAGGCAACGCAAAGCGGAGCGTTTCGCTGTTTGGCTTTACCGTGATCGACCCGGACGCGATACGGGTGACGGCGACCAAATGGAGCCGGTCCGGGCGGCGTATGCGGGTGATTGAGATTGTGCCCGGGGTTTATGAGGAATGGGACGGGGACCGGGTTCAGGCCCTGGCCGTCAAACACCAGGGGGATTTCAGCTGCCTGACCCTGCCCTATGGAACCTGCTCGCTGCGGATGGACAACCAGGACCGGCGGTTTGAGCCCCGGAGCAAGGACGGGATGTTCCAAAGCCTGGAGGAGCGGCAGGGAATCGACGTTTCTCTGGCGGTGCGGCTGCCCGACGGAACCGACGAATACAAAAAGCTGGGCCGGTTTTTTCAATACGCCGGCGGCTGGCGCACGGGGGACAACGGCCTGACTATGCAATGGGAGCTTGTGGATATCGTGGGCCTGCTGGCCGGGCGGCGGTTTCTCCCCCCGGAGACCCTGCCGACCACGCTGGAGGGCTGGCTGGCGGCGATTTGCGGCCAGCTGGGCCAGAATTTCGCCAAATTCTACACGGCGGACCCGGCTTATGCCCAAAAAGAGGTGAAATGCCGGGAGCGGAAGGATGTGGAGGACGTCAGCTGCGGGGATTTGCTGCGGTATGTGTGCATGGCCTCGGGAACCTGGCCCCGGGCGGACGCGGAAACCGGCCGCCTGGCCGCCGAGCCGCTGTGGAACCAGGGCAATACCCTGACCCTGGACAACTTAGAGCAATACCCGGCGATGAAGGCCAACGAAGACCTGGCGGCGATTATTTTTACCGTCCACGACGGCAGCAACGACGGGGCGGGGAGCCAAGTTGTGGTTTCGGGCAACGACGCCGCCTCCAGCCGGACGGAGACGGTGAACAACCCCTTTATCCGCACAAAGGAGGCGGCGCTGGCCGCGGCCCGGCAGATTTTGGCCGCCTCCGGCGGGCTGCGGCTGGAGACCCTGGGCCGAGGAGACCCGGCGGGGGAGATCGGCGACGTGGACGTTGTGTGGCTGGACCAATCCTCCGCGGCCGCGGCCCGGCGGATTCAGCAGGATTTCGATTTCTCCGGCGGCGTGCTGCGGGGCTGCGCCAGCGCGCTGTTGCAGGCCGACGGCTCCTTCCTCTACCAGAGCCGCCAGGTATTGACCAAGAGCGGGAGCTTTGCCGCCCCGGCCGGCGCGACCAAGCTGCGGCTGATCTTGGTTGGCGGCGGCCAGAGCGGCCAAGACGGGACGCCGGGAACCTGGAACGAGGCGGGAACCGACGGCGAAAACGGCCAGGGAGGCCGGGTTTGGTCTGGGACCATTGCCTGCAACCCGGGGCAGACCTTTGCCGTGACCATCGGCCAAGGAGCCGGCTGCGGCCAGGAGGGCGGAGCCACCACATTCGGCCCCTATTCCAGCGCCGACGGCCAGTTTTATCCCGCAGGATACACGGATATCGCCAGCGGCCAGACCTTCGCCCGGGCGGGGGTGAAAGCCCCGCTGCCCGGCTCCGGCGACGGCGGGGCCGGCGGCAAGGGCGGAATCCAGGGCCAGGAGCACACCGAGCAGAACAATACCCTCAGCAACCCCTGGTATGTCATAGACAACTGGCCAGGCCTAGGAGAGCCCGGAGCCGCCGGCCAGAGCGGCTGCGCGGCGGTATTTTGGGAGCCGGGCTAAGACGGACGGGGCCGCGGACTAAGAAAAGCCCCCCTTGCGAAAGGGGGGTGGA
>CAJTUM010000037.1 GCA_910579575.1 uncultured Eubacteriales bacterium
GCCCCCCTTGCCAAAGGGGGGTGGAGCTGGCCGAAGGCCTGCGGAGGGGGGATTCATCCGCCCGACTTAAGAAAACCTTAAGAGAACTATCGAAAGCCCAGAAAGAAACTGCTGATAAGATAAAAGCGTACTGTGAAGGAGGGGAAGAGGCGTGAATATTCTTGTCTGCGACGACCAGCCCGAGATTGTGGACGCCATTGAAATTTATCTGAAAAACGAGGGGTATCAGATTTTCAAAGCCTTCGACGGTCTGGAGGCCATTGAAAAGCTGGAGCAAAACCAGATCCATTTGATTATCATGGATGTGATGATGCCCAGGATGGACGGCATTCGGGCCACGCTGAAAATCCGGGAGAGCAAAAATATCCCGGTGATCATGCTCTCGGCCAAAAGCGAAGACACCGATAAAATCATGGGCCTGAATATCGGCGCGGACGATTATGTCACAAAGCCCTTCAACCCGCTGGAGCTCATCGCTCGGGTCAAATCCCAGCTGCGGCGCTACACCAAGCTGGGCAGCGCCCAATCCACCGAAAACGTCTTCCAAACAGGCGGGCTGACGGTGGACGACGAGCGCAAGGAGGTCACGGTGGACGGCGAGGCCGTCCGCATGACGCCGGTGGAATATAAAATCCTGCTTCTGCTCATCAAAAACGCAGGCCGGGTTTATTCCATCGACCAGATTTACGAGCAGGTTTGGAACGAACCGGCCTACAGCCCCGAAAATACCGTCGCAGTACACATCAGGCGAATCCGGGAAAAGATCGAAATCAACCCGAAGGAGCCAAAATATCTGAAGGTGGTATGGGGAATTGGATACAAAATCGAAAAAATTTAGCAGCCCCTTATGGGTCAAAGCCGTGGCCAGCCTGCTGATTGTAGCCTGCGTCGGGGGCGTGTCCCTCCAGGTTTACGATATGGCCTACCGGAGCAGAACGGAGGGTTTTAGCCCCACTCTGGCCAAAACCTATGAAGGCGACGGCTTTATCGCCTGGCAAACTGCCTGCGCCCAGATTATGGCCCTGCGAATCGGCTGCCAGCTGAAAAGCGAAGAGCACATCAAGCAGGGCGGCGCGCTGGAGCAAGAGCGAGCGCGGGATTACTGGAAAAGTTTTTTCCAGGAGCGCTTTTTGGAATTTGTCAACCGGCAGGTGGAGCAAAATCTCTTCTCGCAAGAGAACGAAGGGATGGAAAGCCAAGAAAACACCGACGTCGCGCAATCCTACCAGGAAAGAGAACTTTTTTCCAAATACCAGGAGGAGTTTCTGGAGATTTATCAATTTGGTCTGGAAGACGAGCTCTTCCAGCGCTGGTGTGTTTTGATGGACGGCAGCGATTTCGTGCTCAGCCAGGAAAACGGCGCGTTTTCGGTATCGCGCCAGGGCCTGCCCGCCAACGGGGTTTTGGACGCCTTTGAGAAAACCTACCAGAGCCAGCTGGAATCCCTGGGGGCTCAGATGGTGCAAAACGATTTGCAGCAGCTCCGCTACAGCCTGCGCCAGCTGGAAAAGACGGAAGGACTGCGGTATTATATCGAAAGCGACGGCCAGATTTTCAGCAATGTGGAAAACAGCCGGCTGCGGGAGTTCGCCGATTCGCCCATTTCCATCCAGCTGGCAAACCGAGAGCTGACGGCCCGCTTCGGCGAAACCCAGATTTCCGGCGATTTGGACAGAGGCTATTATGAGGAATACGGCTGGAGCCAGACAATGCCGGAAAACTATATTTGGGAAACCGCCATGGAGATTTTGGCCGACGCAGACGACGAGGATCAGGCCATGATCTGGTATGACCAAGCCTATGTGGCTTCTCTGCAAAAACAGGTGGAAGCCGACCGGCGGCTGACAATCGGCTACGTCGGCCGAATCGGCGGCATGAGCTTGGCGGCTCTGCTCTGCCTGCTGTATCTGTTCTGCGTCTGCGGCCGCAAAAAAGGAGAGGAGGCCGTGGCCCTGGTCTGGCTGGACCGGGTGTATGTGGAAATCAACCTGGCTCTGATCGCCTTTGCCGTCGCGGGGTATACGAGCCTGGCCATGGCCTCTTGGCAGGCGCAGGAGCCCATGCTGTTTTGGCCGGCGGCCGTGGTCTGCGGCGGCGCGACGCTGGCGCTGCTTCTGTCCCTGACCCGGCAGATCAAGGCCAGGACCCTGCTGCGCAACTGTTTGCTTTGGAAATTCTGCCTGTTGCTGGCCGCTCCCTTCCGCAAGCTGTGGCGGGGGATTCAGCTGTCGCTGCACAGCGGCTCTGTGGTCAAAAAGGCCGTTTGGCTCACAGCGGGCTACGGCGCTCTGTGCGCCGTGTGCGTCATTATCTTCCCGGCCAGCATCGCGCTGATTGTGGCGGCCTCGGTTTTTGTCTATCGGCTGGCCTGCGCCTTTCAAAAGGTGCGGGACGGGGTGCGCCAGGTGAAAAACGGCAACCTGGGTTACCAGATTGAAGTATCTGAAACCAATCTGTTCTGCGATTTGGCGGAAGACGTCAACAGCATTGCCGACGGCCTCAACGCCGCCGTGGAAAACGAGCTGAAAAGCGAGCGGATGAAATCTGAGTTGATTACAAACGTATCCCACGATATCCGCACGCCGCTGACCAGCGTTATCACCTATATTGATTTGCTGCAAAAAGAGGGGTTAGATAGCGAAAACGCCCCCCATTACTGCGAAATCATCGGCCAAAAGGCCCAGCGGCTGAAAACCCTGACCGACGACCTGTTTGAAGTTTCCAAGGCCGCCAGCGGCAACATCGCGGTGCATTTGGAAGATGTGGATATGGCGGCTCTGGTCCGCCAGGGCTTGGGCGAGCTGGACGACAAGGTGGCCCAGTCGGGCCTGGATTTCCGCGTCAGCCTGCCGGCCGAGGGCCTGATCGTCCGGGCAGACGGCAGACAGCTGTGGCGGGTGATGGAAAACCTGCTGTCCAATGTGTTCAAATACGCCATGCCCGCTTCCCGCGTCTATATCGAGGTGGGCGACCAGGGGGAGCGGGGGGTCTTTACCGTCAAAAATATTTCCGCCTATGAGCTGAACGGCGTGGAGCTGGAAAAGCTGATCGAACGCTTTCAGCGGGGCGACGCCGCCCGGCACAGCGAGGGCAACGGTCTGGGCCTGGCCATCGCCAAAAACCTGACGGAGCTCCAGCGGGGCCAGTTTGAAATCACCATTGACGGCGACCTGTTCAAAGCCTCCGTCTCCTTGCCCAAAGGCGCCTCTAAGGCGGCCGACCGGCAGGAGGAGGCCCAGCAGCCCTCCGAGCCCTGGCAGGAGCAGCCGTCGGAAGAAATTGGATAACTAAGACCGGAGCCAAAAAGACGCCTGTTTAGGCGTCTTTTTTTGTCCTGGGTTTTCGGCAGATAACGACTTTGCGAAAGGGGAGAAATATGATAAAATATCAAGTACGGGAACCCCCCAATGGGGCCTTGGGCGGACGAATCCCCCCTCCGCAGGCCTTCGGCCAGCTCCACCCCCCTTTGGCAAGGGGGGCCGGCGAAGTCCGCGGCCCCGTCTTATACCAAAGGCCATTCCGCCGTCCCGGCGGGGGCTTGCCTATGTCGCGGCCCCGTCCGTCGTAAGCCTCCCTTGCTAAAGGGAGGGGGACCGGCGCAGCCGGTGGAGGGATTCTGCCCCCAACTCCGCCGAAGCCGCAGGACGAATCCCCCAGGCGGAAACGCCAGGTTGGGCGGGCGGATGAATCCCCCCTCCGCAGGCCTTCGGCCAGCTCCACTCCCCTTTGGGACGGCGAAGGCGCCCTTATTCATAGCCCGCAGCCCTGTCCGTCGCCAGCCCCCTTTGGCAAGGGGGGCTGGCGAGGTCCGCAGCCCCGTCTTATATCACAGGCGGTGGAGGGATTCCGTCCCAATGCTTCATACAGAGCGCGCTTGTCGGCGTTTGCCGACGATCAAGGAGGTATGACAATGTTTGAAACCATTATGACAAGGCGGAGCGTCCGCCAATTTGCCGACCAGGCTGTGACGCAGGAGCAGGTGGAGCGGCTTTTGCAGGCCGCCGTCATGGCGCCTTCGGCGGTAAACGCCCAGCCCTGGCATTTTATCGTCTGCGACGACAAGGAGATCTTCCGTCAGTTTCAGCAGGCTCACCCATATTCCAAAATGCTGGACCAAGCGCCGCTGCTGATTCTCGTCTGCGGCGACACGGAAAAGCAGGCGGGGCCCCTCTTTTATCTGGAGGATTGCGCCGCCGCCACGGAAAACCTGCTGTTGGCCGCCCATGCCATGGGCCTGGGAGGCTGCTGGCTGGGCGTTCCGCCCCAATCGAAGCGGGAAGAGCAGATCGCCAAAATTTTCGGTCTGCCTGCCCATATCAAGCCCTTCTGCGGCGTGGCCTTGGGCGTCCCGGCGTCCCAGCCCCAGCAGCCGGAGAGAAAGCTGGATGGACTTGTCCACAAAAACGTTTGGTAAGCTGCGCGAGCATGGGCGGACGGTCCGCCGCGTGCTGGCGGAGCTTTTTGAGCGGTATTTCACCGATCATGTGGCCCGGTCCTCGGCGGAGCTGGCCTATTATATGCTGTTTATGCTGTTTCCGCTGCTGATTTTCGGCAATATGGCCATCAGCGCCTTTCATCTCTCCTCGCTGGAAATCATCGATAATCTATCCCGGATTTTGCCGGAGCAGATCGTCAGCCTGATTAACGAATATATCGCCTATATCGCCAGCCTCCAGCCCGGCGCGCTGCTTTACGCCGGCTCGGTGCTGACAGTGCATTTCACAACCAGGGCGGTCAATTCCATGATGCTCTCCATCGGCGCGGCCTACCGCCAGCCCCGCAAAGGGCGGCTCAGCTTCTTTTTCTCCATGGTCGTCACGGTGGTGGTGCTGTTTTCACTCTATCTGCTGCTGGCGCTGGTGCTTGTCAGCGAAAATCTGCTGATTTTGGCTTCGCAAGTGCTGCCGATTCCCGCTTTTATCATCCGCATTTGGAATTGGCTGCGTTTCACCGTGGCGCCGGCCTATCTGTTTTTCATTATCACGCTGCTGTATAAAATCGCGCCGGCCAAATGGCTGCGCTTTTGGCACGCCGCGCCGGGGGGCTTCTTTTTTGTGGCGGCTTGGTCGGCGATTTCATATTTTTTCTCCTATTATGTGGCCAATCTTTCCAATTACTCTGTGCTCTATGGCTCCCTGGGCGCGGTGATGATTTTGATGCTCTGGTTTTATATGACCGGCATTGTGCTGATTCTGGGGGGCCACCTGAACCATGTTTTGCTGACGGTGCGTCAAGAGAAAAAAATAAAGAAAAGGAATGGTGAATAACAATGGAAAAACGACTGATCACGGCCTGTGTGGCCGACCTGACCCCCGACCGGGAGCAAAAGCTCCGCCAAGCCGCGGAGCAAAACGGCTTTGCGCTGAACGTGGTGCAAAAGGGCCAATATACCGCCCAGGATTTGGCAGGAAGCGAGATTCTGTTCGGCAATTATCCGGCCGCCATGCTGAAGGAGGTTTCCAGCCTGAAATGGGCCGCCACCGCCTCCGCCGGGGTGGATAGCTATTGCAGCGACGATCTTTACCCAAACCCGGATGTGATTCTGACCAATTCCAGCGGCGCATATGGCGTGGCCATCGCCGAGCATTTGCTGACCTGCGCGCTGATGCTGATGCGCCGGATGCGGGAATACGAAGAGGGCCAGCGGCAGAAGCGCTGGAAATACCTTGGGAAAATCCGCTCGATTTATGGAAGCGTCGTCACGGTTGTGGGCATTGGCAACATCGGCGGAAATTTTGCCAAGCGCTGCAAGGCTATGGGCGCCACAGTGCGGGGCGTCAAGCGCACGCCGGGGAACAAGCCGGATTATATCGACGAGCTGTACCTGACCCAAGACCTGGATCAGGCGCTGGAAGGGGCGGACGTTGTGGCCCTTTGCCTGCCCGGCACCCAGGAAACCCAGATGATTATGACGGCGGAACGCCTGGGCAAGATGAAGCAGGGCTCTTATCTGCTGAACATCGGCCGGGGCACGGCCCTGGACCAAGAGGCGCTGTGCCGGCTGCTGAAAGAGGGCCGTCTGGCCGGCGCGGCTTTGGACGTAACCGCGCCCGAACCCCTGCCCCCGGAAAATCCGCTGTGGGAGCTGGATAACATCATCATCACGCCCCATATCTCGGGCAACGACTCGCTGGATTACACCACCGACACGATTTTGAACCAATTCATCGAGAACCTGGCCCTCTACCAGAAGGGAAAACCGATGAACCACGTCATCGACCGCAAAATCGGCTATTAGTCGAAACTTCGGCGGAGTTGGGGGCAGAATCCCTCCGCCGCCTGCGGAGGGAGGATTCGTCCTGCGGCCGAGGCGGAGTTGGGGACAGAATCCCTCCACCGGCTGCGCCGGTCCCCCTCCCTTTAGCAAGGGAGGCTTATGGAGGACGGGGCCGCGGATTTCGCCAGCCCCCCTTGCCAAAGGGGGGTGGAGCTGGCCGAAGGCCTGCGGAGGGGGGATTC
>CAJTUM010000038.1 GCA_910579575.1 uncultured Eubacteriales bacterium
GCCGTGCTGGGCGAAAGGACCTCCACAACCAGGTCCGGCGCGCCGTGGACGCCGTTGTTCTTGATCTTGTCTGGGTCGCAGACTACCATGAAATCGGGCACAAAGCGGTTTTTCTCGTTCAGGAACAGATCCACGCCGTCGGAGAAGGGGGCGCAGGGTTTTCCATACAAATAGTTCGAAAAGACTCGGTAAATATTTCCTACAATATGGTTGTGATTCACCGTGGGCCGGGGGGACATCATGACCAGCTGGCCGTCGATGATCTCCCGGCGGCGCTTTTGCTCAAAATCCTCTTGATACGCTAAATTATTTGCCATAAAGGGGCCTCCTTTCTTTATCGCTCTTTTGAAAGATATGGGTTTCCACAAGAACGTTTTCCATCTATATGCTCAAATAGATCGCGAGTTTTGGCTATTTCCATTTCAAGCGGATCTAAGACAAAATCTAACCCTTCTCTGCGCGCAAGCTTTGCAGCTGGGACAAAATCGCTGTCGCCGGCGACCAAAACAATTTGCTCTACTTGCTTTTTGTAAGAAAGAGAGGCGATATCCATTCCAATTTTCATGTCTACGCCTTTTTGTCGGATAATCAACTCAAACTCTGCGTGGGAAAGATTTTCAACTTTTAAGGTTCCGGCACATAACTTTTTGACAGCGTCATATGTGAGAGTGTATATGGAGTTGTTTTCATCAAGGGAGCCCAATCGAAGCGCTACTTTACGCTTTTCTCTCAAACATTCCAGAAAGAGCTGCATCCATTTATAATCGGGAGTTGCGCCGAGATTGATCGTTTTTTGCAGCATCGGGTGGTATACCTGTTTGCCAACGGGCGGGCAGTCATAATAAAAAATGCGGTAGAGCTCGTGGGTGGCAGTATGCTCACGCAGATGACGCATGGCATAGGTAATCAAACCATTTGCAGTTTCTTGTGGGGGACGTTCGCCCCAGAGATATTTTGCCCTTTTTCGATAGAAACCGCCGTCGACCAAAATTGCAGTTTTAGACATAGAATACCCCCTAAAAATCAAAAGCCCTTAGAACTGGCGCTCCCCTTATCGTGGGGGACCTGTTCCAAGGGCTTATTATACAACGGGAATACGGCGGAGCCGTTTATCGTTGTACCATTATAATATGCCCTTGAAATCGATTTGTCAACCGTTTTCTTATCTGAATTATCTTTTGCCAACAGCTTTCGCCGCCTCGCCTATAGGTTTGAAATGATCGAATATTTGTTCTTTAACTGTATCATGCTTCTTAACGGCGGTAAATAGTAAATTTGTACGAAAAAATCGCATTCTTTTTGTGCAGATTGCCGATTGAAATATAGAACGAACGTGCCTATAATAAAAACTATAAAATCGTAATACGAAAAGGGAGGAATAATGAGATGAAATTTACGATTATCCAGAACAAACGCCGAGGGAGGGACGAGGCGGATGACAAATAGGGAAAGATTTAACCTTATCTTAAACAGCTGCGCCTGCCGGGAACAAATTTATTCCGCCCTATCGGCGCTGGCCAAACCAAGCGTCCAGCAGGCCGACGATATGGGCCAAAAACGCCAAATCATTGTCGGAGAGGTCCTGGCCTTCCTGGACCAGCCCCAAAGCCTCCAGCAGTCGGTCTGTGCGCTCTAAGGAAATAGCCCCAGAATCCCCTGGCGCAGAGTTTTCTGTGTCGGGGGATTTTTGATATCCAAAAATTCCTAAAACATCAGAGACGTTGCAAAACACACATAAATCCAGCAAAGCGTCTGGCGTGGGTTGGCTTCGACCCGCTTCCCAACTGTAAATGGTTTTTTCGGATGCTTTGTGCCCCAGAGCCAAAAGATGTTTTGACACTTGGGGTACGGTCTTCTTTGCGCTTAGCCGAATTGCTTTGACAGCCGCGCCAAATTCTTTGCTATTCACAGCATTCACCTCCCTTTAACAATAACACGCCCACAAAAGAACGTCAATAAATTTTCTTAGAAAATCAGAAAAAAGGTATTGATTTTCGTAAAAACTTAGATTATCATAAAAACACAGGCTAAGATTCTAAGAAAAAGGAGGCAAAGCGAATGAACATAACGGCAGACCGGGACAAGCTGGCCGAGCTGAAGGAGAGCCTTTGGCGAGCCAACGAGCAGGCCCGGGAGATTCGGGAGCTGGCGGGGCGGCTGATTGCGCGGAACAACGACCTGATCTGGCAGGTTTTCTGCCTGGCGGAGGGGATTGAGCCCGACGGGAGCCCCCAGAAGCAAGCGGAGGCCGGCGATGAAACTTGATCGGCGGAAGCTGGATCTGCTTTTGGCGGAGCAGACCATGACTTACACGGAGATGGCCCGGGAATGCGGGCTGGGATACAGCAACCTCCACGCCCTGCTGCGGCGCAAGAGCAATCGGCCCGCCACAATCGGCAGAATCGCCGACGCTTTGGGCGTGGAGCCATGGGAGATTATCCAAAAGGAGGATTGAACATGAAGCGAGGATTTGTCAACCGGCTGCGGGCGGCCATGGACCGAGCGGAGCTGAAGCAGGCGCAGCTGGCGGAGAAAATCGGCGCGCCTCGCTCGGCCATGAGCCAATATCTCGCGGGCAAAAACCTGCCCGGCGAGGAACGGCTGGAGGCCATGGCCCAGGCCCTGGGATGTTCGGCGGGCTTTCTGCGGGGCGATGAGCCGGACGAAGCGGCGGAGCGGCTGCCGGCGCTGCCGAGGAAAAACATCAGCACGGCCGCCGCCGCCCGGTGCCTGGGCAAGAGCAACCAATTTATCCGGGTGGGGCTGCAAAGCGGGCGGCTGCCCTTTGGCGCGGCTGTGCCCGGCGGCGGAAGCCGGTTCAATTATTACATCAGCCCCTCCCGCCTGCGGGAATTTGTGGGGGCGGAACGGTTTGATTCGTTTCTTAAGGAGGGGATGAAATGACCGTCGACCCGAAAGCCCTGCGGCAGGCCCGGCTGAATTTTGGCCTGACCCGGGAACAGGCGGCGGAGGCTGTGGGCGTGGACGCCAAAACCTTGGCCGCCTGGGAGCAGGGGGAGAAAACCCCCAGAGGCCGGCATTTAGTCTGGCTGGCCGGGCTTTACGGCAGGCACATCGACGACTTTGCAGCGAAGGAGGAGCCGCAATGAAGGCGCTGCGCTGGCTTTGGCGGCAGGTTTGGCTGACAGGGGCGATTATCATGTTTCTGGCGGCCATGCTGCTGGCCTCGGCGCTGGTGGAGAGCGGGCGGTTCGCCTTGGCCGCGGGGGCCTTTGCGGCGATTTTCATTGTAATTGAGCTGCTGGGGAGGAAATTTGGGTGGTTTATCGAATAGGAAGGATGAAGCGAGCATGAAAACGGATTTGAGCCGCGGGGCCGCCGTCTTGCTGTTGGCTGCGGCGTTGACCGGGCCGGCGGTTGCCGCCAGTTCTGCGGGGCCCTCCCGACTGCCGGAGGCCCCGCCGTTGACGGCCAGAGCTGGGGCGGCAAGCCTTTCGGCCCGGCTTGGGAACAGCGTCCCGCTGCCCTGGGAGACGCGGGCTTTCATTTTGGCCGAGGCGGAACGGCGGGGGGTTCCAGAGGCTCTGGCCTGGGCGGTGATCGAGCAGGAGAGCGGCTTCGACCCGGCGGCAATCTCCCCCACGGGGGACTATGGGCTGATGAAGATCAACCGGCGCAACCACGCCTGGCTGCGGGAGGAATTGGGCGTGGAGGATTTTTTGGACCCCGAGCAAAACGCCGCCGCCGGATTATATCTTTTGGGCCAACATCTGGAATCCTGCGACGGCGACATCCACCGGGCCCTGATGCGGTACAACCTGGGCCCCACAGGGGCCAAGCGGCTGTGGGACAAGGGGATTTTTTCCACCGAGTACAGCCGGCAAACCGTGGGCCGGATGGAGCGATACCAGGCGGCGGGGTCTGTTTGTGAAATAGGAGGTAATTGATCATTATGTGCGCGATTTGCGGATTTCATGAGTGCCCGGACGGGTGTCCGAATCATCAGGAGACGATGTTGATTTGCCCGGTTTGCGGGCGGGAGTGCGATACAATTTACACCAATCATTGGATGGGAGAGCAGGTCGGCTGCGACCGGTGCGTCCACAAATCAGCGGCGGAAGAGGTATTGTGGAAATGACGTTATACGAAATCGGTCGGCAATACTTAGAGACGCTGGAGAGGATGGAGATCGACCCGGAGACGGGGGAAATCATAGGCGGCGAGGCCGTGGCCCGGCTGAACGGGCAGTTTGACGAAAAGTGCGAGGCCGTCGGATGTTATATCAAGGAACTGAACGCCCGGGCGGCGGCGATCAAGGCGGAACAGGAGGGACTGCAAAAGCGCCGGAAGGCGCTGGAGGCCAAGGCGGAGCGGCTGAGGGAGTATCTGGCGGATTGGATGATTGCCGCTGGCAAAGAGCGATTGGAAACCCCTCGGGCGGCCCTCTCTTGGCGGAAGACCTCGGCGGTGGTTGTGGACGACCTGGAGGCCCTGCCGGAGAGCTGCCGGAAGGTGAAAATCGAGGCGGACAAGGCCCTGATCCGCAAGCTGATCCAGCTGGGAGACCATTTGGAAGGCGCGAGGCTGGAAGAAAGCCGGAGCCTGCAAATTAAATGAGGATATATGGAGGCATACAGCTATGGCGACAGACAACTTATACATTTACAACCAGGGGCGACAGGTTCCCCAGGAGGCCCAGAAGGAGATCAAGGCGGGCAGGCTGAAGGGGATGACGGACATCAACCCCATGTGGCGGATCAAGAAGCTGACGGAGCTGTTTGGGCCCTGCGGCGTGGGGTGGAAATACCGGATTGTCAGCTATCGTTTGGAGGAATCGCCCACAAAGGAAATCGCCGCTTTTCTGGAAATTACTTTGCAGGTGAAAACCGACGGCGAATGGAGCCAGGAGATCCCGGGCATCGGCGGCAGCGCCTTTGCCGCCCAGGAAAAAAGCGGGATGCACATGAACGACGAGTGCTTCAAAATGGCCCTGACCGACGCCATCAGCGTGGCCTGCAAGGCCCTGGGCATCGGGGCGGACGTCTATTACGCCAAGGACCGGAGCAAATACGACGGAGGCGAGGCGGGCGGCGCGGCTCCGGCGGGCAAACGCCGCCCCCCGCCGGGCTGGTTTGCTTTGATTGCGGCAAAAACATCAAGGACGTGCAGACGGCAGGCGGCGAAACCTTTTCCGCCGTGGAGATCGCTCGGCTGAGCCAGAAGAACTACGGCCATCCCCTCTGCTGGGACTGCGCGCTGAAGGCCAAGGCATACGCCAAACAGGAGGCGGGGCAATGATACGATTCGACCAGGCGGAATTTGGGTTTTTCGGCGGGCAAAATTGGCTGATGCTGCGGGTGCTGCCGGAGTGCGAAAGGTCGGCAAAAGCATTCTTGGAAAACAAAGAGGCGGGGGTTTACCAGGCGGAGCTGAAACGGTTCCGCCCCCGCCGCAGCCTGGACGCCAACGCCTATTGCTGGGCTTTGCTGGACAAGCTGAGCGGCAAGCTGGGGATCCCCAAAACCGAGATTTACCGGCGGCTGATCCCGGACGTGGGCGGCAACTGCACGGCCGTCACGGTGACGGAGCAGGCCGCGCCGGAGCTGCGCCGGGGCTGGGAGCGCAACGGAATCGGCTGGGTGACGGAAGAGCTGCCCTGCCCCTACGAGGGCTTCGTCTCCCTGCTGCTTTACGCCGGCTCCAGCGACTACGACAGCGCCCAGATGAGCCGGCTCATTGATCTGGTTGTCCAGGAGTGCAAAGCCCAGGGAGTGGAAACCATGACGCCGGAGCAACTGGCGCGATTGAAGGAGGGCTGGCAGTCGGCCGACGCCGACGGGCAGGCTCGTGTGAGCAGGGCGGTTGATGAGGCCGCTGTGCTCGACAGCATGGGCCCTGCTGCAAAGGCCCCGGCGGCGGGCACAGAGGAAGAGGCGACCGCTTAGGCGGAGACGGGGGGAGGAATCCCTCCACCGCCTGTCGGCGGTCCCCCTCCCTTTGGCAAGGGAGGCTG
>CAJTUM010000039.1 GCA_910579575.1 uncultured Eubacteriales bacterium
GAGGAATCCCTCCACCGCCTGTCGGCGGTCCCCCTCCCTTTGGCAAGGGAGGCTGCCTGCTTGGGGGCCGCGTCTTAGGCGAGCCCCCCTTGTCAAAGGGGGGAGGAGCCAGCGGAGCTGGCGGAGGGGGGATTCATTCCCCCGCGGCCCCGGCGGCGGGCAGAGAGGAAGAAACAACCACAAAATGAACACGGGTTACGCCTCCAGGCGCGAGCCTGGCGGCACGACGGAGGAGAAAGAAATGGGAAGATTTACACGGATACCGGCGGATACATTTGAACAGATTCAGACGGACGCCGGCATTTTGCTTTACAACTTTGACCCGGCAGAGCCGGACAATGTGAAGGACGAAGACATTATTTGCCCCACCACCGGCGGCATCACCGCCGCCTGCGCGGCGACCTACAACGACATGGGAGAGGATGTGGACAACTGCCCCCCAAACCTGCTGGAGCTGAAGCATTTGGACGGCTGGGACTGCTCGCTGGCCTTCACCAGCCTGGGCACTTCGCCGGCTTCGATTCGGCTGGCCTTGGGCGCGGCGGATATTGATAGCGACGACCCCACGCATGTGGTCCCTCGTCGGGCGCTGAAAACCAGCGACGCCCAGGACGTTTGGTGGGTGGGCGACCGGGCCGACGGGGGCCTGGTGGCCGTGCAGCTGAAAAATGCTCTTTCTACCAGCGGCTTTTCGCTGAAAACATCCAAGGCGGGCAAGGGCAACACATCAGTGACCCTGACCGGCCATGTGACCGCCTCTGCCCAGCAGGAGGTTCCCATGGAATTCTGGAGCGCGCCTCCTGCGGCCACAAGCCCCGAGGCGGTTTTGGACGACGGCGGCCTGGAAGACTAAAAAAGGGAGGGCTTATTTTTGAAACTTTCTGACGTGAAGGGCGAGCGGACGCTGGACGTGATCGCCGCGTGCATCGGGCCTGTTTGCAACATTGGCGCGGACCCTCAGGCGGCGGAGCTTTTCCGGCGCAAGGCCCTGCCCAAGGGCATGACGCCCATGCAATTTATGGCCAAGCGGATGGCCGACGGCCTGCCCGCCCTTTTGCAGGGGCACAAGAGCGAGATCATCGCCATTTTGGCGGCGGTGCAAGGGGTTGCGCCGGAGGAATACGCCCGAGAGCTGGATTTGAAAAAGCTGTTTTCCGACCTGGCGGAGCTGCTGACCGACCAGGAATTTGGCGGGCTTTTTTCCTTGCCGGCGCCGACGGCGGCAGCGAAACCCTCTGGCGATGCCTTGGCGAATACCGGGGGCCCGGCGGAATAACGGCGTTTTTGGGCTACGCCCTGGCCTGCTGGCAGGAACAGGCCCGGCGGCGGGCCTGGCAGGCCTACATGGCCGAGACCTTGCGGCTGGCCGGCGAAAACGTCGCCAGGCTGGGCGGCGGCCCTTATCTGCAAACCCGCTGGACCGACCTGCTGAAAAACAAGCCGGAGGAAACCCGGACGCCCCAGCAGGTGAAAGCCCATATGCTGCAAAGGCTGCGGGGGATGGGGTAGAGAAAATCCCCCGCCAGAGGCGAGGGATGGAGGGGCTTTATCCGTTTGTCTGCTGGTAGAGCTGGAACAGGGCGTCCGTCAGCATTTGAGAGAAATTGACCTGGCGGTTTTCGCCGAAGGTATTGAGCCAGGCCGGGACAGTGACGTTTTTGCGGACGGCTTTGGCCCCGTATTTTTCAGCATAGGCGTCCATATCCAGCGTCAACAGGCTGACAAAGCTCCCTTCTGCCGGCTGAATCTGGCCGATAGGCGTGGCGGCGGGGGCGGATTTTCCCCCCTCCAGCTCGCCCAACACCCAGCCGCTGGCCGCGTCCTGCCCCATCAGGATGGCTTCCGCCAGCGTGTCGCCTTCTGTGACGCAGCCGGGCAGGTCTGGGACGGTCACCAGATACCCTCCCTCTTGGCAGGGCTCAAAAACAGCGGGATAAATTAAGATCATGGGTAAAACCTCCTGTGGTTATTTGATTCCGGCTTGCTTGAGAATGGCGTTGGCCGTTTTGAGCTTCAAATCCCCCTTGTGCTGGGGGATGGTGAGCTTCCCCGGCTTTTGGGGATGGACAAACTGTTTGTGGCTGCCTTTTGTCTCTTTATGAACCCAGCCGGCGGCCAGAATGAGCTTTTCCAGCTCTCGCGCAGTCATAACGCTTCCCCCTTTTGATTTTATTATACGCACAGTACGCATGAACGTCAAGAGAGGGATAGAAAGGAGGTTTGGGATGGATGAATCTTCTTGATTTGTTTGCCAAAATTACCTTGGATACCGATGAATATGAGCAGGGGCTGGACGAGGCGAAGGACAAGAGCAGTCAGCTTGGAGAGGCGCTGAAAAACGGCCTGGTAAAAGGGGCGAAGCTGGCGGCGGCGGCGCTGAAGGAGGCGACCGCGGCCATCGGGGCGCTGACCAAGGCGGCGCTGGATCAATACGGCGATTATGAGCAGCTTGTGGGCGGCGTGGAGACGCTGTTTCAGGACAGCGACGGCAAGGTGCAGCAATATGCCGACGAGGCTTACAAAACCGCCGGGCTCTCGGCCAACGAATACATGGAGACGGTGACCGGCTTTTCCGCCTCCCTGCTGCAAAGCCTGGACGGGGATACGGCCCGAGCCGCCGACCTGGCGGATTTGGCGATTCGGGATATGGCGGACAACGCCAACAAGATGGGCTCCGACATGGAGAGCATTCAAAACGCCTATCAGGGCTTTGCCAAGCAGAATTACACGATGCTGGACAACCTCAAGCTAGGCTACGGCGGCACAAAAGAGGAAATGCAGCGGCTGCTGAAGGATGCGGAGAAGCTTTCCGGGCAGAAATTTGACCTCTCCTCTTATGCGGATATTGTGGAAGCCATCCACGTTGTGCAGACGGAGATGGGGATTACAGGAACCACGGCGGCGGAGGCGGCTTCCACTATCCAGGGCAGCGTGGGGGCGATGAAGGCCGCGTGGGTCAACTTTATCACAGGGCTGGGCAATGAAAACGCGGATTTGGAGGGATTGATCTCCAACCTTGTAGAAAGCTTTCAGACGGCGGCGGGCAATATCGGGTCCCGGCTGGTTCAGATTTTGTCCGGGCTGGGGGCGGCGATTTCCCAGGCCGCGCCGATGCTGGCAGGGGAGATATCCAGTTTAGTAGGGGAAGTTTTGCCTCCTATGCTGGGCGCAGGAGCGCAGCTGCTGGCCGCCCTGGTTTCGGGTCTGGTTTCCGCCCTGCCGGAACTTTTGGCCGCCATACCCGGGGTTTTGCAGGCTTTCTGGGAGGCGCTGGAGGGCAGTATGCCCCAACTGGCCGAGGCCGGCGGACGGCTGATGGAGATGCTGAAAACCGGTCTGATCGAGGGGATCCCTCGCCTGCTGGCCGCTTTACCGGATGTGCTGGCCGGGCTGTACAGCGGCTTTGCGGGCGGCCTTGGAAACGCGATTACATGGGGAGCCGATTTGCTTTCGTCCCTGGCGGATGGGATTTTGGGCGCGCTTCCCCAGCTGGTCGCCCGGCTGCCGGAGGTATATGACACAATGTTCAACGCCTTTTCCGACAATGCCGGCAGGATTTTAGAGGCGGGCGCTGGGCTGCTGCTGTCGCTGATCGACGGCATTGTGGAGACGATACCCCAGCTGACCGCCGCCCTGCCAGAGGTGATCTCCTCCATTGTGGACACGCTGACCCAGAGGCTGCCGGATCTGATAGACGCTGGCATGGAGGCCCTTTCCGCCCTGATCGAAGGGTTGATGGAAGCCCTGCCGGAGCTGGCCGACGCCGTGCCGGAGCTGATTTCCACCATAGCAGACACGCTGACCGAGAATTTTCCCAAAATTGTGGAAAGCGGTTTGGGCATTTTGCTGTCGCTGATCGACGGCGTGATTGACAATCTGCCCAATCTGATCAGCACGGCGGTTGAGGTGATCGGCCGGCTGGCGTCGGGGCTGATCGACAACCTGCCCAAGATTTTGCAGGCGGGCTGGGATATTCTTTCCGCCCTGATCGGCGGCATCATCGAGGCCATACCGGAAATCGCAAAGCGAATCCCTGAAGTGCTGGACGCTGTCAAAAACGGATTCCTGAAGGGCGTAGATCGCCTGAAAGACGCCGGCAGCCAGCTTTTGACGGGCCTGTGGAATGGCATTTGGGACAAGGTGAACTGGCTGAAGGGAAAGGTCTCCGACGTTGTGGACCGAATCAAGGGATGGTTTACGGGCAAGAGCGGCTTTGACGAACACTCGCCCTCCCGGTGGGCCCACGAAGTGGGGGCTATGGTTTCCGAGGGTCTGGCCAACGGCGTGGACGAAAAGGCCGACAAGGTGAAACAAAACGCCGAGAAGATGGCCAAGAATACCTATTCCACCCTGAAGACCTGGGCCGAGCGGCAGACCAAGCTGCAGGAGCTTTCTTTGCAGGAGCAGATCGAGCTTTGGCTGGAGATTCAGCGGCAGTTCAAGGCGGGCAGCGAGCAGTTCCTCCAGGCGGAGGAAAAGATATTCGACCTGCGGCAAAAGCTGGCCAAGGAACAGGCCGAGGCGGAAAAAAAGCGCCAGCAGGAATATGAAAAAACCCTGAAAGAGCGGGAATCCGCGCTGAAAGAATACCAAAGCAAGGTAGAAAAGATAAACAAGGAAATGGCCGCCGCGGAAAAGGAATATCAGGACGCGGTGGAATCCCGGGCGCAGCAGATTTTCAATTCCTTTGGCCTATTCGACGAAGTGCCCAAAAAGCAGAAAGTCACTGGCGACGAGCTACTGAAAAACCTGAATAACCAGGTCAACGCCCTGGACCAGTTTTTTGCCGGGCTGGAACAGCTGGAGCAGCGGGGCGTTGGAGCCGCTTTGGTGGAGGAAATCCGCCAGATGGGCCCCAAGGCCAAAGACCAGCTGGACGCCCTGCTCAACATGAGCGCCGGCAAGCTGAAGGAATATGCCCAGCTGTATATCGCCAAGCAAAAGCTGGCCAGCGACACGGCCACGGCGGAGCTGTCGGGATTTTTGCGGGAAACCGAGAAGAAAATCGCCGAGGGCAACCGGCAGATCAAACAGCTCAACGACGAATACGGCCCCAAAATCGGCCTATCCTTGATGGACGGCATGGCCTTGGGAATCAAGCAGGGGGCCGGCGGGCTGCGGCAGGCCATGGCCCAGACCATGCAGGGGGTTTATCAAGCGGCCATGCAGGCCATGAACCGGCTGGCCGGAGGCATGGGGCTGCAAACCTCCGTCGGCGGAATCAAGGCCGGTATCGTGGGGCAGGATATTCTGCCGAGCCAAGGGCTGACCCAAGGCGTGGTGGAATTTGGCCAGAGCGCCCTGGGGGCCTCCTCGGCCTCCCTCGTCAACAGCTTGGCCGGGGCTGCCGGCAAAGCCGCCGACGCCAGCCTCACGGTGAACCTGAATATGGACGGCCGCAAGCTGGCCTCCGCCCTGCTGGACCCCTTGGCCAAATTCGCCAAGGCCAACGGCACGGAGATTATCAACGCCACTTAGGCGGGGGCTTGGGCGGAGTTGGGGGGCAGGAATCCCTCCACCGCCTGTCGGCGGTCCCCCTCCCTTTGGCAAGGGAGGCTGG
>CAJTUM010000040.1 GCA_910579575.1 uncultured Eubacteriales bacterium
AGCCTCCCTTGCCAAAGGGAGGGGGACCGCCGCCAGGCGGTGGAGGGATTCTCCCTCCAACTCCGCCTAAGCCATAGGGCGAATCCCGGCTTTTTTGTGTTATCATATAAATATATCATATTGATTTTTGGGCGCAATATGGTATAATAAAATAAAACTGAAAGGGAGAAGATTTTATGGCTAAAGTTTCGACCAGCATTTCGATTGATACGGATGTGAAAGCAAAAGCGCAAGAGCTGTTTGCCGAGTTGGGGATGGATTTGTCCACCGCCGTCAACATTTTTCTGCGGCAAGCTGTTCACAACCAAGGGATTCCATTTGATGTTTCTTTGAACGCCGTCAACGCGGAAACGCAAGCGGCAATTCAGGAAATCCAGGAAATGAAAGCCCATCCTGAACGATATAAGCGGTACAGCAACTTTGAAGAGGCGTTGCAGGAGATTCTTGCGGATGCTTGAAATTATACTATCCAATCGGTTCAAAAAGGACCTGAAATTGGCGGCAAGACGCGGTTATAATTTCAATCTTTTAGATGAAATTGTGAATAAGTTGGCGCGCGGAGAAGCGCTGCCGGAGAGAAACAAAGATCATGCTTTATCTGGGGATTATGCAGGCTGTCGCGAATGCCACATTGCCCCCGATTGGCTGTTAGTCTACCAAATAGAAGAAGGCGAGCTGCTTTTGTATCTATTGCGAACCGGGACTCACAGCGATTTGTTTTAGCGGAACTATGCAGAAAAGGCGGATTCACGCGGAGAGCCTAAAAAAACGCGCAACCAAAAGAGCCGGGGGATTTCCCCCGGCTCTTTTTTGAAACGTTGGGAGTAAACATTGATTTCGCGTATACAATGTAATATAATACAAATGAAGTTTAATTGACTACGAACGGACAGCGAAAGGAGAATCGATATGGCATCATCCGTCATACAATTTCGGGTAGACGACGAGCTCAAGGCGCAGGCTTCCGCAGTATGCGATAAGTTGGGGATTGATCTCCCGACTGCGCTTAGAATTTTCATGAAGCGCACGGTGCTTGTGAATGGCATTCCGTTTAGCATGACGCTTCCGAAAGAGGATTATAAGAGCGATAGAGCGGTCAGGGCAATGTATGAGCAAAGCGACTTGGCTCGAAAAAACGGAACCGCTGATATGACATTGGAAGAGATCAACAAAGAGATTGCTGCCGCCAGAGCGGATATAGACGCGGAGCAAGCGGGTGTTGAAGCGTGAGATACTTTGCGACCATCGACACAAATGTGCTGGTTTCTGCGCTTCTAAACGCCGAATCTATCCCCGGAAAAGTGGTCCAAGAGGCGTTGGCGGGCAATATCATCCCTCTATACAACGATGAAATTCTTCGGGAATATAACGAAGTCCTCCGACGAATCAAGTTTCGCTTCAAGAGGGAAATCATCGAACTGACAGTCGACGCCATTATCAAACGTGGGTTTGCGGTCGACGCAGGCCCTATCGAAGATGTTTTGCCTGACCCGAAGGACGTCGTCTTCTATGCAGTTACGCTGGAGCAGAAAAAGCAGGACGACGCCTATTTGGTAACTGGTAATATAAAGCATTTTCCGAAGGTGAATTTTGTAGTGACCCCAAGGGAAATGTTGGACATCATAGAAAACGAACGAAACGAATGAAACAGCGGCGCCGACTGCCGAGCGAATTGGGCGGGACGACTATCCTTCGATCACGATAGAATAATCTTTGGAGCCAGAGGAATCTGGGAGATAGGAATCTGAGCGGGTTGACGGGTGGGCTGAATCGATATCGGCGATGAGAGAGCCGAAGGTGCAGAATGTGGAAGCAAACTGGGCCGAAAACAGAAAAGGCTCGTTGTTTTCCACATAAACGGCGGTATATTGAGAACTCTGAGAAATTTCTCCTCCAAAATGGATGGAACGGCAGTCCTGCATCTCCAAACCCCAGTATTGAGCCCAAAGCGCCATAGGATTTTCTTCTGCTAAGAGAAAGGAATCGGCGCTGTAAACCTGCTGGAGGTAGAAGATCAGGCCCGATTCGTCGTCCAGAGATACCCACAGCTGGCGGTCGCCCTGCCGCAGCCGGATTTGCCAGGCGATGAGGGAACGGGAAGGGGCGGAACGGGAAAGATAGAGCAGCGGCTGGATGGAAACATCCCAAGGCTCTTCCCTTTGAATTGGAGAAACCAGATTCAGCTCCGTCAGCCGGTCCAGCTGATTCCAGCATTGAGACAGCGCGCTTTCCGGGTCATAGCGGTTGCCGGTGAGCAGGGGAGAGATGGTGATGTCGGCGGCCATGGAGACGGCTACTCTATAATCGGATTCAATCGCGAGATAGTTGTAATCCAAATCTCGCCAATAGGGCAGCGGGTCTGAAAAATAAGCTTGGATGCCGTTATAGAAAATGCCTCCAGAGAGAAGGGACAGCTTTTCTTGAAAGCTCAGTCTGCTGTTGGAAAGCTGGGCCTGCTGCTGAGGTTGGGGTTGGAAAACGCCCAATATTTGCCCGTTTTGCCAGCGGATCAACGCCTCGGGCAGCAGCAGGCTGGCAGACACCAACAGACCCAGACAGCAAAGAGCCAAAAGATTACGGGCGTTGGCTTTGATCGCCTGAATCGGGTTGATTTTGCGTTTCACAAAGGGCGCCTCCTTTCAGATGGGCTTCCACAATCGTTTGGCCGCCTTCGCGCCGGAAAGACAGCGTTCCCTGATGCAGACGGACAATTTTGGCGCAAATCGCCAAACCTAAACCGGCGCCGCCCTGCTTCCGAGAGCGGGAGGGGTCTGCCCGGTAGAAAGCCTCCGTCAGTTTGTCCAGCGCCTCTGGCGGAATGCCGGGGCCGTCGTCCAGCACCGAAATGCAATAGCCGTCTGGAGCGGGGCGGCCCAGCAAAACGGCCTGATTGCCGCCGGCCTTGCGGGCGTTATCCAGCAGGTTGAGGCAGAGCGTTTTAAGCAAATCGGCGTCGCCCAATAAGGAGCCGGGTTGCGCGTCTGTTTGCAAGGAAAAGCCGGCTTGCTGGAAGGAGGGGGCGGCGAACCGGGCGGTTTCCTGCAAAAAGCTCTCCATATTCACTGGCTTCCACAGAAAGTCCCGTTTTTCCAGCACCATCAGATCCAGCAATTTCAGCGAGAGGGCTTCCAGCCGCTTTCCCTCCTGGTAGATATAATTGGCCGCCTCAAACTGCATTTCTGGCGGCAGGCTGCGGGAGCGGAGCATATCCGCATAGCCGATGATGGAGGTCAAAGGAGTTTTGACCTCGTGGGCAAAGGAGCCGGAAAATTCCTCCTGACGCTGAATCGCCTGCTGAAGCTGAGAGAGCTTTAGCTCCAAGCTGGCGGCCATGGCGTTGAAATCCCGGGCCAGCGCCCCGGCTTCGTCTCGGCCGGAGGCCGGCGCCCGAACGGCGTAATCCCCCTGCGCCATCTGCCGGGTGGCGGCGGAAAGGCGGAGGATGGGCCGAGTGAGCCAGCGAGCCAGCAGCAGCGCCGCGCCGCCGCCCAATAGCAGCATGACCACAGTCAGCCGAGCATAAAGGGAAAATTGATCCTGCCGCTGCTGGAATACCGCAGAGGCGTCTCGCTGGGATTCCACAAAGATATCCTGGCCATAAAGGCGCCCTGTGCTGATGTAGCGAATTAGAAAGCGGCCTTCCTCTTTTATAATAAGATATCCGCCGTCTTCGTCTTGCAACAGTTGGGGCAGGGTGGGGACGGCGGACAGCCGACCGCCGTAAAGAATTTGACCTTGACTGTCTGTAACGCGCACCGGCGAGGTCGATTGCTGGGCAGGGGGCAGAATGGACTGGATTACGTCGCTCACCAGCTGCTTGACGTCGGATTCGGGATAGACAGGCAGAGCGGATACGGCGGTTTGCAGAGAAAAGCGGAGCAACCGGTTTTCCTCTTGCGCAAACTGAATCTCTCGGCTCAAAGCCGATTGGAACCAAACAGAAATGAGAAGCGCGCCGCCCAAGCTGAAAGAGACGCACAAAATGGCCGTTACGCTACAGAAAACTTTCCAGGAAAATTTCATTCCTCCGCCTCCAGCCGGTAACCCACCTTATAAACGGCCACAATACGGGATTCCCAACCAAGTTTTTTGCGCAGCCGCTGGATATGCAGATCCACCGTGCGGCTATCGCCCATGTCGCCGCCGCCCCAGATGCGTTCATAGATGGTTTCTCGGAATAACGCGACGTTTTTATTTTGGGCCAGCAGCAACAGAAGCTCATATTCCTTTTTGGTCAGCGGAATCTCCTGGCCCCCTTTCCGAACCTGGCGGGACAGCGTGTCGATTTGCAAATCGGCGAGCTGAATCAATCGGTCTGTTTTATGGTAGCGCCGGAGCACTGTTTCCACCCGGGCCAGCAGCTCGATGATTTCAAAGGGCTTGGTCAGATAATCGTCCGCGCCTAACTTCAACCCCCGGACTTTGTCGCGAACGTCGCTTTTGGCCGTCAAAAAGATCACCGGAATCTCCAAAGGGCGGATATATTCCAGCAGGTCATAACCGTCGATCAGCGGCAGCATAACGTCCAGCAAAATCAAATCGAAGGGCTCGCTGTCTACAAGGGAGACGGCCTCCTCGCCGTCATAAGCGCAGCGGCATAGGTACCCGGCGTGGGTCAAATTCATTTCAATTAAATGAGCAATCGGGCGCTCGTCGTCTACAATCAAGATTCGGTTCATTTCGATTACCGCCTATCACAAATATAAAAGAAGAGTACCAACCTATTGTATCATAATTGTATCCAGAGGCGGGAAAATAAAACGAAAAAAACGCTTGACATATGCTACAGGTCGAGATATAATAAACAAGCTGTCCGGGGACGGGGAGCGAGGTTCTGAAGGGGAAAA
>CAJTUM010000041.1 GCA_910579575.1 uncultured Eubacteriales bacterium
TGACAAAAGCTATTCTATCGCCTGCCCTGATTTTTTGCAACCATTTTTGCAAAAAGGACAGGTGATTTTTTTGAGAAACCCCAATGGATATGGCACGGTGGCCAAGCTGTCCGGCTCCCGCCGGCGGCCGTATATCGTCAAAAAAGTGTCCGGCTGGAAAGAAAACGGCCAGCCGCAATACAGCATCATCGGCTACGCGGCCACCCGGGAAGAGGGCAACCTGCTGCTGGCCGAATACAACCGCAACCCCTGGGACGTGGACCGGGCCAAAATCACCCTCTGGCAGCTGTTTGAGCTGTGGCAGGAAAAGAAAATGCCCAAATTGGGCGTTTCCAATCAAAAAAGCCTTTGCAGCGCCTTCGGGCATTGCTCCGCCCTGAAGGACCTGCCCTATAAGCAGATCAAGGCATATCAAATGCAGGATTGCATCGACGGCTGCGGCAGAAGCTACAGCACCCAAGGCGCGATCAAAAACCTTTGGGGCCACCTGGATCGCTTCGCCCTGGAGCTGGATATCATCAACCGCCGCTATTCCGATTTGCTCACTTCCGACCCTGTGCCGCCAACCACAAGAGGCCGGTTCGCCGACGATGAAATTCAAGCCCTTTGGGCCTGCCAGGGCGAACCTTGGGCCGACAGCGCCCTGATCCTGATTTATAGCGGCTGGCGCATCAGCGAGCTTTTGGATCTGCGCAAAACCGCCGTAGACCTTGAGGCAGGCACAATGACGGGGGGCGCAAAAACCAAAGCCGGCAAGGGCCGGGTCGTACCCATCCATTCCGCTATCCGCCCCATTGTGGAGCGCTTCATGGCCCAGCCGGGCCCCTATCTCATTGGCGGGCAAAAGTGCCCTCAGGCAGCCTATCGCAAAGCCTGGTCCGCCCTGACGGCCCGCCTGCGCATCCGCCGCGTCCCCCACGAATGCCGCCATACCTTTGAAAGCCTGCTGGACAGCGCCGGGGCCAACCGCCGCTGCATCGACCTGATGATGGGCCACGTCTCCAAAGCCTGGTCCGCCCTGACGGCCCGCCTGCGCATCCGCCGCGTCCCCCACGAATGCCGCCATACCTTTGAAAGCCTGCTGGACAGCGCCGGAGCCAACCGCCGCTGCATCGACCTGATGATGGGCCACGTCTCCAAAGACACCGGCAACCGGGTCTATAACCACAAAACCCTGGAAGAACTCAAATCAGCAATAGAGCTCATCAAGCCCCCCCTGTTCAACGTTGAACAAATAACACATTAGTAACAAAAAAAGCGGAAACCCCTGTAATCCCAAGGGCTCCCGCTCTTTTTTTGGCTATTATACCATAAATTCGCTGGAGGGACAATGAATTTAGCGAAGAAGGCAAAACACGGCGCAAGCAAAAAGCAGTCCCTTGCCAACGAGGAACCGCTCTTTTATATCCGCTTTCCCACCTCCTCGGTCAGGCAGGCGAACTGGGCAAGGTCCAGCCGCTCTCCCCGAACCTTTTCCGGCAAATCTGCGGCGGCTAAGCAATCCAAAATCTGCTCTTTTTCCAGCTGAGGAAAGCCCTGGCGCAAGCAGTTGGAGAGCATTTTGCGCCGCTGGCCGAAGGCGGCCTTGACCACCCGAAAAAACAACGCCTCGTCGACGGGGCCCAAGGGGTTTTGCCCTGGAGGATACAAATCCAACCGTACTACGGCGGAATCCACCTTAGGCGCGGGCACAAAGCAGCCCGCCGGAACCGAAAGCACAATCCGGGGCGCGCCATGGTATTGACAATAGACCGAAAACGCGCCATATTCCGCCGTTCCCGCCCCAGCGCAAATGCGCTGGGCCACCTCTTTTTGCACCATGACGGTGACTGAGCCAAAACATCTGCTTTCGATCAAGGCGCTGAGAGCAGGGGTGGTGATGTAATAAGGCAGATTGGCGCAGGCGACCCAAGGCTCTGGTCCCAGCTCTTGCCGGCATAGAGCGGGAATATCAATTTTCAGAATATCCCCTTCCGTCACCGTCAGATTATTAAATTCAGCCAAAGTTTCAGCCAACACCGGCGGCAGACGGCGGTCCAGCTCCACCGCCGCCACCCGACGGGCCCGGCGGCACAGCTGTTGGGTCAACGCTCCAATACCCGGCCCCACCTCCAATACGCCGGTTTGCTCGTCAATGCCGGCGTTTTCCGCAATGGCCTGGGGAATGCGCGGATCCCGCAAAAAATTCTGCCCCAGGCTTTTGGAAAAATGAAAGCCGTGGCGGGATAAAAGCGCCCTGATCTCGCCGATATCGCATAAATTCAAAAAAACCACCCTTTTCCTATCGGTTGGCCGGCATAGGCCCACGGCCAAGCTCTGTTTTGGCGCGGCCGTGAATCGGCCCATGAAAGCCGCCAAGAGCGGCGGGAACCGACGCCGGCCCTTCCATTATAACAGCACAGGAGGGCGGGAATCAACTCCCCGCCCTCCCAATTTGGCAGACTATTTATAGGCCTTTGCCCGCGGCCAGGGTTCTGTCGCCTGCTGGCGATAGGCCCCGTCATAGGGCCGCCGGGCCTTCCTGGCCGATCTCTGTTAATTGAGAACGTACACTGTGGCGTTGCGGACGCCAAAATTGACGCATTCCCGATAGGTATTGAAAAACAGGTCAATTTTCTTGCCCTTGACGCCGGTATCCTCTGCCACAGCCACGCCGTAGGACCATTTTCCATCGGCGCCTTGGATCAGCAGTTTGGAACCCAGAGGAATGAGACTGGGATCCACCGCCACAGCGCCTACCCGAGCCACTGTGCCCGAAGCCGTGTTTTTGCGGCTTTTGCCCTCGGTGGTGTAAGCGGTGGCCCTCATGCTGAAGACCTGGCTGTAGGTATATTTCGTTCCGTTATATTCGATCATGCCGCCGGTTCCCTGTTCAATCACTTCCGTCACAGGCTGGCGGGTGATTTCTGTTCCCAAGCTAGTGCGGCTGTATTCTTCGCCGTCGTGATATTCCACCCGGTAGCTGGTGGTTTTTTCTCCGGCGACGCCGGCTGTGGCCACCCGGGTTTGCCCATAGGGAATCGCCGAGGTTTCCACGGTCTTGGTTTCATAGGGCAGGCTTTCTTTCACCTCTTCGGTGCGCACGACCACTCGGCGCACAGTGATATCTTCGCCTTCGGCCACCTTTTGATCCAGGGCGGGGTAAACCGCGTCCTGCTCCGAAAGAGCGATGCCCGCATCCGATAAAATACTGGAAACAGAGCCGCCGGTGGTGCGCAGCATATGGGTGCGTCCGTCGGCCGTAATCGTCACCGGGAAAGCCCGGTTGACCTGCACTGCGCCAAAGCCGTCGGCGATATCGTCCAAGCACTGGATTTCATCGTCCGCCGCCAGCTCCAGGCCGGCCAGCTTCACCGCCCGAGCCGGGTCGGCGGAAGCTGTGTACACAACAGTCTTCCGGCCTTCGTCATAAACGGCTACGGTTTTGACCGAGGTCATCATGGCGCTCATCACCAGAGAAGAGCTCAAAAACATGGCGCAAGCCGGGATCAGGCGGCTTTTCTGCTTATTGGTTTCCATTGGGAACGTCTCCTTTCCACTTTGGCCCGCCGCCTCAAGGGGCGCAGGCTTGTTGCCGCCCCGCCCTGTCGCCGAAAAACAACCGGCGCCGGGCAAAGGGCCGCGCTCCCCGCCTCTTTTTCAAAGACGGAGAATGGTTTGTTGATCATTCGCCGGCTCCCACGCCGGCTTGAAACCTTCTCTATTGTAACCGATTTGATACCGATTTGCAACCTTTTTCTTTTCCCGCTCTGCTTCAGAGCGGATTTTTACATTATTTTCTCCGCAGGATTTTCGCAATTATTTTTTCTTATTTTTTGAGTTTTCTTGAAATTTTATCGATTTTTTCACTTTTTCTGCCCGATATCCGATTTCTTTCGGCGCAGTTCTTCGCGACAATTTTTTTGATTTTTCGTCTTTTTCCCTCTGTTTTTTCGTTGTTTTTCTTGTCATTCTTTTTGTCATCTTTCTGTTACCGTCGGGGAGGCCCGACGGCCATACAACGAGGCTGGGCGGGCAACCAGCCTTGGGC
>CAJTUM010000042.1 GCA_910579575.1 uncultured Eubacteriales bacterium
ACCAAGCTATAGCCCAATTCAAGGCCCAGAGGGAGAAAGAGAACCGCCGGGCACGACCTGTGGGCGGCAATCCTGGAGATGTGCTATGCCCGTCTGTTGGGCTGGACATCGGCCCCATAAGCGGCCCTGATGTGGAGAAGGCCCGGTTTGATTTGCTTACCGCTTGGCTGGGGGGCGATTTCCCACTCCCAGATTGCGACCCAGACGATTATGCCCAGCGGGATATGCTTTGGGAACAACGCCAGCGGGACAGAGAGCGGCTTTTGGAGGGCGGAAAACATGGCGAGGCTGTGCGCATTTGGTACAGCAATGCGCCTTACTCCCTGTGCGGATTTTATGATGTGCTTTGGCAACTGCGGGACTGCGATTGTCCCGTGACCGCTTTAGAGATGCCCCGGTGGATGCCGCTGGAAGATAATACGGTGCAGTCCTGTTTGAACTGGGGGGAACTATCTCCGGGGGACTGGGCGGCGTATCTGCCGCTGGAGCGGGAAATCCCTAAAAATGTCCGCAGAGCTATCGCTATGGAGTGGTCACAGCTTCGAGAGGAAAATTCACCCTTGCGTGCTGTTGTCAATGGCCGTTTGCGCAGTGTAGGGGAGGATTTCTACGATCCATTCATTCGTGCCCAAATCCCTGATGGAATTTTCCGGGTGGCTCATCTCATCGGTGATGTATTGGGGCGGTATCAATTGGGTATCGGCGACTGGTGGATTGCCAAGCGTATTCAAGCTATGGAAACCCAAGGGGAACTGATTACAGTGTCCAAGGGTGACGGCTTCTACCGGAACGAAATGCGTCGAGCGCAATAAAAGAGAACTTCCGATATATCAGGGTGTTTTCTATTGCTGAATAGCCTGGGAAACGGTGTAAAAGGTAGTTGTATTCTCCTGCTTTTTGTGATACTATTTTGATACTAAGAAAATTAGCGGCCAAAAATAACAGGTAAAATATTAACAAATTTGCGAATGTTATGCCTGTGAAAGTATAGGAAATACAGCCCCATATAATAGGATTTGTCGAGTGGGAATAAATTGATTGCCCTACGACGTCTGCGCAACTTAGGAAAGCCCTTACCGACAATATTGGTAAGGGCTTTTTTGTCAAATCTTTCTCAGCGGGAACTGCCGACAGCCATAAACAAGTAAAGCGAGGGCCTGGAGGAAGTAGAGAGAAAAACGAAACAGAGCATACGAGAAAATAAAATCAATCAGATTGCTGATTACATCAAATGCGACCTTGTATAAGCTGCGATAGGCTTTATGCAAGGCCGCATTTTTGTGCGTTTTTTAGAAATATGTTTTTAGGCGTTCCAAAAATTATTTTTAACATGGTACCTTGATAAATGGCGGCACAGTGTGTAAACTATCAAGGTACCGAGATATTAGAAAGGGTGTTTGTTGTGCGATATCATAGAGAAAATTCGCCCCATTCGGCGCGCCGTATGCCGGAAAGCGTCGACAGCCGCTTGATTATCAATTTGCGGGATATTAGTCACACCATGCGCAGGCTCTACGAGGGGAAAGGCAGTCAAAAGAGGGTTCTGATGCTCCTGCGCGAGGCGGGAACTATCACACAGCGGGAGCTGACGGCACGATTGGGTATTCAGTCTGGTTCCGCCAGCGAAGTGATTGCCAAGCTGGAACATATGGGCCTGATTGCCCGTGTTCTCAGCGAAGAAGATCGTCGAACCGCTGATATTTCATTGACGGAAGAGGGGCGGCGACAGGCAGACGAAGCTTTGGAACATCGACAGCAGCGGCATGAAGAGATGTTTTCCGCACTGTCTTCCGAGGAAAAAACGCAGCTTCTCTCCATGCTGGAAAAAATCAACGTCGATTGGGAAAGCCGTTACCGCGGAACAAGGGAACATCGCCGCAGCCACGACCATGACCATAAGCATGATCGCCGCCCGAAAGGGGAGGGCGGCTGCAATCGTGATTGTGAACATTGTTCTCACCCCTGCAGCCGGTATCAAGACAGGCAGGCAGAATGATGTGGAAGTATATCAAGCGTTACTTGTTCTATGCCGTGCTTGCCGCTTTGTTTATGATCGGCGAGGTGTTGATGGACTTGGTTCAGCCGGGTATCATGAGCCGTATTGTAGACGACGGCGTCCTGGGCGTGAGCTCTGGAGGCACAGGCGATTTGCGCATTGTCTGGACGCTGGGACTGCAAATGATCGGGCTGGCGCTGTTTGGCGGCTTGTGCGGGTCGTTGAATAATATATTTGTTCATCTGTTGGGGCAGAATATTGGAAACGAGATGCGAAAAGACGCTTTTCGGCGCATTATGACCTTCTCGTTTCCGCAGATGGATAGCTTCAGCGCCGGTTCGCTGGTGACGCGAGTGACCAACGATATCACGCAAGTGCAGAATTTTGTATCTCAGTTTGTCCGAGGCATGATTCGCACGTCGCTGCTGATGTTTGGCAGCATTTATTGTATGTTTCGGCTTAACTGGGATTTTGGAGTCATTGTGCTGTGCGCGTTTCCTTTTATTGTGGGTTGTCTGGCCTTTTGTTTGTGGAAAGCCGACCCGATGTTTACCAAGCTGCAAGCGCAGCTGAACGCCATCAACGCCATCATGCAGGAGGATGTGTCCGGCATTCGGATCATCAAGGCCTGTGTGCGAGAAATCTATGAAAAAATTCGGTTTGGCAAGGCCAACGACGCGCTGATTGGGACGCAGCTACGCATTCTGATAATTTTTGCCTTTATGAATCCAGTCGTCAACTCATTGATGTATCTTGTGACGGCAGTTATTTTATATGTAGGCGCTGTTGACGTAACAGCCGGCAGCGCGACGCCTGGCGACATTATGGCGGCTGTCGCTTATACGACTCAGCTCCTGAATGGCATTTTGATGCTGGTGATGCTTTTCCAGAATATTTCGAGAGGCCTGGCCTCGTGGAAACGAATCAAAGAGATTTTGAATACCGAACCAGAATTGAAAAACGGCAGCTTTTCTGGCGAGGGCGGCGGAAAGGGAGAGATCGTGTTTCGAGACGTATCTTTTTCATATCCTGGCGCCAATCGGAAGGTGCTGGAACACATCGATTTGACCATCCGCAGCGGCGAGACGATCGCCGTCATGGGAGCCACTGGCTGCGGAAAGACGACGCTTGTAAATCTGATCTCTCGATTCTACGATGTGACGGAAGGAGCGGTGTTGGTTGACGGCGTAGACGTGCGAGAATATCGGCAGGAGAAGCTGCGGGAAAAGGTTTCCGTCGCTATGCAGAAGGCAGAGCTGTTCGGCGTCTCCATCAAGGAAAACGTCGCCTGGGGAAAACCGGACGCCTCTGAGGAGGAGCTATTGACAGCTGCTAAAATCGCTCAGGCGGACGGCTTTGTCACAGCCGCGCCCAACGGCTATGATACGATTGTAGCGGAGCGCGGCATGAGCCTTTCCGGCGGGCAGAGGCAGCGGCTTTCCATCGCTCGCTCGGTGTTGAAGCCTGCGGAGATCCTGATTTTTGACGATTCGACCAGCGCGCTTGATTTGAAAACAGAGGCCGATTTGTATGACGCTCTGCACAAATCTCGTCAGTCGGCTACCAAGCTCATCGTAGCTCAGCGAATCGCTTCCGTGCGTCGGGCCGATCGAAGGCATTGCTTGCTACTACTATCAGCGCCTATAAAAGAGTGTTGAAAGTCGTTTGCTGTCATGGTATACTCTATTTTAAGGACAGTGATGAAGGTGCGCGAAAAAAAGAGAAAAAATGTAGTCAATATTTTGACCTGTGTTCTCTCGGCGTTAGGAGCAATCGGGCTGCTACTTTTCTATGGTAGTCTTCCATCAAAAGATAACATACAGATTGGAAATCTTCCGAAGGAATTTAACATTGATGTGGGCAATAATCATATTGATTTTCAGATGGAAAACGAGTGTTCAGCATATGCCGCCGCCTACGTTATGCGGCACTTAGGTAGACAGGTTGCAGGTTCTGAA
>CAJTUM010000043.1 GCA_910579575.1 uncultured Eubacteriales bacterium
AAAAACGACCTCAAGACAAGCACCAACCAAACCGTCCTCCACGCTCCCCAAACACACCTGAAAAAACGGTCCCCGGAAGGCATATCGTCTTCCGGGGACCATTTTGATATTAAACTTTACCGCTTCTTAAATCAGCGCGGCGGTGATGATGGCCATGGAATAGACCTCGGAAGCCACACAGCCCCGGCTCAGGTCGTTAATGGGGGCGTTCAGGCCCAGCAGGATGGGACCGTAGGCGTCATAGCCGCCCAGCCGCTGGGCGATCTTGTAGCCGATGTTGCCCGCCTCGATGTTGGGGAAGATGAAGGTGTTGGCATAGCCGGCCACCTTGCTGCCGGGGAACTTCAGCTGGCCCACGGTGGGGGAGACGGCGGCGTCAAACTGCATCTCGCCGTCGATGGCGATGTCGGGCGCCATCTCCTGCGCCACCTTGGTGGCCTCGGCGGACAGAGCCACGGTGGAGCCCTTGCCGCTGCCCTTGGTGGAGAAACTGAGCATGGCCACCTTGGGCTCGATGCCGAAGATCTTGGCGGTCTTGGCGGACTCCACCGCCACCTCGGCCAGCTTCTGGGCGGCGGTGACGGTGACATTGCCCTCTTTGTCCAGGCTGTCCTCATAGGAAAGGTTGATGGCGCAGTCGCCCATGCACAGGTTGCGCAGGGCCTCGTCCCCGGTGTCCCGGGTCAGGATGAAGCAGGAGGACACCAGATGGGCGCCGGGCCGGGTCTTCACCAGCTGAAGGGCGGGGCGGACGGTGTCGGCGGTGGAGTAGGTGGCGCCGCCCAGCAGACAGTCGGCCTCCCCCATGGCCACCAGCATGGTGCCGAAGTAGTTACCCTTCTGAAGCGCGGTCTTGCACTCCTCCTCGGTCATCTTGCCCTTGCGCAGCTCCACCATCTTGGCCACCATGGCGTCCATCTTGGCGTAATTGGCGGGGTCCACGATATCGGCGCCGGCGATGTTGAAGCCGCCCTTGTCGGCGGCGGCCTTCACCTCGGCCTCGCTGCCCACCAGAATGGGCTTGAGGAAGCTGTCCTTCAGCAGCTCGGCGGCGGCTTCCAGGATACGGGCGTCGGTGCCCTCGGTAAAGACGATGGTCTTGGGACTCTGCTTCAGCTTTTCGATCATGGACGGAAACTGGAACTTCTCCATTTTTGATTGCCTCCTGTGAATTTGATTTGGTTTGCTTTTCAGGTGAAAAAATACCATACGAGCATATTTTTCCATTTTATGCTTCTATTATAGCCAAGTCGGGGAAAAAAGGCAACGGGAAAGAGAAGATTTCCTCACATTTTTCCTTTACAAATGGTATTGATTTGTCTATACTATACTTACTGTCTACTATAATGAGGAGTGTTTCAACCATGGAAAGCAACAACGATTTTTCCCGGTCTCTGGCCCTGCTGCGGCGGGAGAAGGGGGTCAGCCAGCGGGAGGCCGCCCGGGAGCTGGGTATCAGTCAGGCCCTTTTGTCCCACTACGAAAACGGAGTACGGGAGCCGGGCCTTCTTTTTGTCCGCAAGGCCTGTGATTACTACCATGTCTCCGCCGACTTTCTGCTGGGCCGGTCCATGAGCCGGGACGGCACCACCATCGGCGCCGAGGAACTCTACGACGCCTCCGCCGAGAAGGGCAATGTCCTCCGGGGAAGCATTGTGGCCACGCTGAACAAAAAGCTGCTGGTGAACTCACTGGATATGCTCTTCGACCTTCTGGGCCGGGTGGGGAGCAAGGAGGCGGTCACCGCCGCCTCCAACTATCTGGGGGACGCCATTTATAAAATGTTCCGCCATCTCTATCGGGCCCCCTCCACCCAGAATGAGGGGTTTTTCTCCATCCCCGCCAACCACTTTCTGGCCGGCTGCACCGACGCCGATATGACCTATTCCGAGGCCGACTATCTGGACGCCCTCACCGCCCAGGTGAAGGACGCCGGCCGGGACTCCTTCCCGGTCATCACCAACGATACTCTGGCCCAGAGCTACCCCGGAGCCTATCAGTCCCTCCTCCAAATCGTCCACAACACGGGGGAGCGGGTGAACAAGGCTTTGGAGCAGCGGAGAAAGTAAGGCAAAGTTCCTTTTTACCCATCGGAGGTATTTTCTATGACTGACCAATCCAAAATTCGCAACTTTTCCATCATTGCGCATATCGATCACGGCAAATCCACCCTGTCCGACCGGCTCATTGAACTGTGCGGGGCGGTGGAACAGCGGGAGATGGAGTCCCAGCTGCTGGATAACATGGACCTGGAGCGGGAGCGGGGCATCACCATCAAGGCCCGGGCAGTGCGCCTGGACTACCAGGCTGAGGACGGAGCGGTCTACCACCTGAACCTCATCGACACCCCAGGCCATGTGGACTTCAACTACGAGGTCTCCCGCTCTCTGGCGGCTTGCGAGGGCGCCGTACTTATTG
>CAJTUM010000044.1 GCA_910579575.1 uncultured Eubacteriales bacterium
AATTTTTCTGGAAATTGCTTGCCGCCACGCTTTGGAAAGCGCTTTCCTCCATCCGGCCCCATTGGGCCAGCTGCGCCGGGGAGCCCACCGCCTGCCGGACCTCTTCGGGCAGGGCGGCGAAGGACTTCTCATAGTCCGAGCTGTTCACCGCCTTGGCGACCAGGGCCCAGGCCCCGGCGGCGTCCAGCTCCTGGGGATGCTGGAGCCGCCAGATTTGCTCCTTCACCGCCCCAATGGCCGGCGGAAAGCCCCGGGTATCCAGGGCGATCAGGCGTTTCACCGCCGCCAGCACAGTTTTCACCTCGTCTTGGGCAAACATTTCCGCCCAAAGACGCACCGCATTCGACGCATCCAGACCCTGGACCCCCCGGTAAAACTGGGGATAGGCCACCCGCAAGGTATCCATCACCGCGCCGGTTTCTTTTCTGGTCAAAATAACTCGCCTCCGTCCATCATTTCTGCAATTTCTGTAAAGGTGCGCCCCGGTTCCCGCCGGTCGTTTCCGCCGAAAGGCCGGCCCCGTTCCAGCTTGTCCCAGATAATGCCTCGGTAGTTGGCCGCCATGCACTGGTCGATCAGCGATATCACGGCTTCCTCCCCATATTGCCGGGCCTGCTTTCGTATAGCGCTCAGCAGGGATTTTAGGCCCATGGGCTTGTAAGGCTCCCGCCGCTCCCCCTTGTATTGCAGCCAGTCCTGGACTTTTTCCGCCAGAGCCGGCGAAAAGCCCGCCAGGCTCGCGCCTGGAGGCGTGCCCGTATTGGCGCGGCGGTTATCCATACCTTGCTGCTCGACTGCATTAGGCTCTTTGCTCCCAAGGCCATTGGCGCCGTCGCCCGTATCCTCGCCCCGTAGTCCGGCCGTCGCGCCGCCCCGACGGGGGGTAAGGGGGGTATCTTTTTCTTTCTTTTCCTTTTCTTTTCTTTCAGGACTATCTTTGCAGCGTTTTTCCCCATCTTTGCTGCAAACATCGCCGTCTTTGCCGCAATCATGTTCCAAATCGGCGCACTTTTCCAAGCCCTCGGATTTTTCGTCTTCTTCCAAGAGCCAGTAATCCGTTATAACGGCCCTTCTTCGCTTGTCCTTGATGACAGCGAAGAACCGCCTTTGTATCCCTCTACTCGTCAAGATGTTCCACTCGTCAAACAGCCTTTGATCAAAAAGACCAATCTGCAAGCAGTATCTCACTGTTTCCTCCACAGTTCCGGACTTGACGCCGCCCCCCATCCGCCGCGCGGTGGATGCAGAATCGGCGTAACTCCAACGGTAGAAGTATCCGTCAAACTTATAGGCCATTTGGCACAGGTAAAAATAGACGCTGAATCCAATCCAGCCCTGCGCGTCAAGGAGCCTGTCGATCTTGGTGTCGCCGTCGAAAATGTTTGTAGCCCAGCCGGCATAGTCAAGCCCTTGTTTCGGCTTGCCTGCCATGTCTCGCTTCGCCTCCTTTTTGCGGGAACGCCCCGCAGAGCCTCCTATCCCGCTAAAACGGCAGCTCGCCGCCCCCCTCAAAAGGGACCAGCTCCGGCTCTTCCTTCTTTTTCTCCCCGAAGGTGAGATCCTCGGCTACCACCTTGACGGCGGAGCGGTTGTTCCCGCTTTCGTCCTGCCAGCGCTGCTGTTCCAGCCGGCCCCGCAGGCCGATCAGCGCCCCTTTTTGCAGATAAGTCGCGGCCAGCTCCCCGGTTTTGCGCCAGGCGATCACTTCAAAAAAATCCGTCCGCTTGTTTTCGCCAAACCCGTTGTCCACCGCCAGCCCAAATGTGGCAAAGCTCACGCCGCTCTGGGCAGTTTTCAGCTCCGGCTCCCGGGTCAATCTCCCCATTAAAGCCACTGTATTCAGCATAAATCCTCACTCCTCCAAATAATTCTTCCAGGCTCGCGCCTGGAGGCGTACTCCGTGTTTTGCCTCGCGGTTGTTTCTTCCTCTCTGCCCGATGCCGGGGCCTCAGGGAATGAATCCCCCCTCCGCCAGCTCCGCT
>CAJTUM010000045.1 GCA_910579575.1 uncultured Eubacteriales bacterium
CCCGCTCAGGGCGAGGATACTCCTGCCAGCCAGGCCGACAAGCCCATTGAGGTAGAGCCGGGCACGCCTGCTACGAACGGCACAGTGACTTATTCTTTCACAATGCCTGCTTATGCTGTTACAGTGAATGCGACATTTAAGGCTAAGACTACAGATGAAAAAACAGAGAAGATCGCTTCCACAGGTTTTGAGGCTGTCGCCGCTGACGCTGACGAGGCGCTGGGTGTTGAATCCGCTCCTGAGGCTACTGCTCATTGCGATCCCAACACTATGTGGGCTAAGTTTGAGGGGCTGAATGCTGAAAAGAACTATAGGCTGGTTGTAACCAAGGGCGGCGCCGAAGTTTATACAGAGGCTTCTTTCCCTGGCACTGCCACAAAGGTTTATTTCACTCTGGACCCCGAGCTGGTGGAATCCAAACCCGCTGGCCACTCCATCGCCAAGTCCGCCATCGCCGAGGGCAAGTATGAATTTACTCTGACCGAGGTTGTGGCTGACGCTCCCGCCGGCCAGGCTGAAACAGAGGAAAAGCCCCTGGAAGCCAAAGCCGAGCTGGAAATCTGCAAAGTGACATTCAACGCTAATGGCGCTACAAGCGGCACTGCTCCTGCAGCTATCTTTGCTTCTCAGAATAACGATATCGCTCTGCCTGACAGGGGCGATCTGGTCAAGACTGGCTATGCCTTCACTGGCTGGGGCGTTGCTCTAAATGGGGATGGCAAGTATGTCGTGAAAGATACCATTGAACTGAAAGCCCAGTGGCTGAATGATAACGTCACTCATGTTGACGCTGAAGTCACTACCGGCACATTGGAGCAGGCTGTTGCGGATGAAGTCAAAAAGACTACTGTAGATAGCTCCGCTATGCTGACAGATCCTGCTGTTTTGGCTGAAACAGACAAACTGGCAGAGCAGATTCCCCAAGATACAACCGATATTCTGACAGATGAACAGAAGACAGAGGGCGGTTTTGTTCTCAAAGTTGCTGTTTATATGGAAGTGGCGGCGAAAGAATACACTCCTGCCAGCGATACAAACCCCAATCCTGTTCTGAAGCTGGAAATCACTCCGAAGTCTAAGTTGGTTGCTGTCAAATCTGTACAGGGCCAACCTGATAAGATCGAAGATGTTGCAGAAGGCAAAGCAAATGCTAAGCCGCTGCCTGTCACAGAGTTTGTAAACCCCGTGACAATCAATGTGGTTCTGCCTGCCGGTTTTGCTGTAGCTGGCGATAATGACATCTTTGCTAAGCATATGGGCACGACTGTCCAGTATATCGAGACAACTGTCACTAATGGCGTCGATACTCTGGCAGGTTCCGTTATTGCTACTTTCGAGGCCAACGAGTTCAGCCCTTATGAGCTGACTAAGGACGCTCGGAAAGTTGCTGTGACATTCAAAGACGCTGAAGGCAATGTGATTACTGAAATTGGCGCAGCTGGTGTTCTGAATCTGAGCCCTGTCAATATTGGCGAAGATCTGCCCACTGTGACAGCTCCCAACGGCTATGAGTTCAAGGGCTGGGCTGTGGCAGCTGATAAGACTAAGGTTGTTTACAATGGCAAGCTGACGGAAGAATATCTGACAGAAATGTCCAAGGCTGCTACATTGGAGCTCTTTGCCGTAGTTACTAAGTCCTCCGGCGGCGGCACAGGCCCCGCTCC
>CAJTUM010000046.1 GCA_910579575.1 uncultured Eubacteriales bacterium
AATCCACCCCGGGCACGCCGCTGGTGTTGTTGCGGCGCACTGTTTTGGCTCGCAGCATCTCCAAGCAAGTGCCGTCCACATAAGTGAGCCCCGATAGACTCTCGCCGGCTTTTGGCCCCATGCAGCCGCAGCTGGCGGTATGGCCGCTGCGTAGCCGGCTTGTGCGCACAACAGTCTCCCGGCCACAGTCGCACCGGCAGAGCCAAGCCGTTCTTCCGCCGATATTTTCGGCCGGGCGCAGCGCCACTAGCCTGCCAAACCGCTGGCCTGTCAAATCCAGCTTTTTTCTCGAATGTCCCATTCAGCCGCCGCCTCCTTTCTGATTTATCAAAAGGTACGCCTTCTGAGAGCCTCTCTTTATACTATTTTATAGCACAAAAGCCGCCATGTGTCAAGGATTCCAGGGAGTTTCGCTGTTGAAAAACAACGCGTCGGATGGATTTTCAGCGATTCCCCGGATTTTATCAAAAAGCGTACCTTTTGAGAGCCTTTCTTTTATCTTTCGCGCTGGTCTGCCAAGCGGCGCTCCCGCAGCCTGCGGTAAAAGGTGGCCGAGCTCATGCCGCATTGGGCCAGAGCGTCTTCAAAGCGGAGCCGGCCTTTCTGCCACTGTGCCACAATGCTTTCAAAATTTTCTGGCGGCTCCACGGCCGGTCTGCCAAACCGCACGCCTCGGGCCTTGGCCGCAGCGATGCCCTCCGCCTGCCGCTGGCGGATGTTGTCCCGCTCGTTTTCCGCCACAAAAGAAAGCACCTGCAAGACGATATCGCTCAAAAACGTGCCCACCAAGTCCTTGCCCCGCCGCGTATCCAGCAGCGGCATATCGATAACATAAATATCCACCCCTTTCCCCTTGGTCAAAACCCGCCATTGGTTTTGGATCTCCTCATAATTTCTGCCCAAGCGGTCGATGCTTTTGACGCACAGCAAATCGTCTTTTTTCAGCCGACGCACCAGCTTTTGATACTGGGGTCGGTTGAAATCCTTGCCCGAAAGCTTATCCATATAAATATTTCCTTTGGCTACGCCGGCCTTTTCCAGAGCGATGGCTTGTCGGTCTTCATTTTGCTCCTGGCTGCTGACGCGAATATATCCATAAATCGTATCGCTTCACCTCCGTTTTCGCTAAACTTCCCCTGCTCCGACGCCAGCAGGTCTTCTATCATAGTTTATCGAAAAAAGTCGTGTTGTGTCGTATCAGTCGGTATGAACCGATAGCCGCGCTCTGTGTCCGCCGGATTGTTAGGCGGCCTCTGCGCCCGCAACCGGGGCTTTTGCGGGAAAAATAAAAAACTCCCTCCATTT
>CAJTUM010000047.1 GCA_910579575.1 uncultured Eubacteriales bacterium
GGTGTAGTTCCGGTAGGCCGACATAGCCATAATATTGTGTTGAATACGCATAAAACTTGATCTCCTTAATCTTAGATCGGACGCTCATCCTTGCGTCCGCCCGTGTGGTTTCGCGCCGCCCGCCCTGGCGTTACCGGCCGGATCTGCCCTGTCGCGCGGCGACCTTACGTTTTTTTATTTCATCCGGCCTGCGCAGACCGGTTGAAACCCGCTTGTTTTGGCTTTGGCGCTCATTCGTTGGAGTCGGCGGGAGCGCGCTCCATGCGTTCCAGCCGGGCCAGCAGCGCCTTCACTTCCCGACGCATCCCCTCCAGGTCTTTTCCCTGAGTCTGGTCGGCCTCTGGGCCGCCCATCTTGTCCAGCAGGCGATCCATCTGCTGCATCAGCTCCACTCGGTCCTGCCGCAGCTCCTGCCGGCGCTGGCGTCGTTCGGCCATTTCGGCCAGTTTTCGGGCGTCCCGTTTCTGGTCGGCGGGGCTTTTGGGGCGCTTGTTCAGCAAGCCTTCCGGGCGCTCCGCCGTCCGCTCCCGCACCTCGCCCCGCAAAATAGGGATCTCCCGGGGCGCCTGCACCGATACTCGGAAGGAAGACCCCGCCTGAAACACCTGCACCGCAATATTTTCGCCAATGGTCAGATATTCGCCGGATTTCATTTGCAGCGATAACATTTCCTTCCCCCTTCCTCCGCAAAGCCTGTTTCGAAAGGTATACTTTTTCAAACAGCAAAACCAACGCAAAAAAAATTATCAAAAGGGCTTAATTTTCAAAAAAAGAGGCCGATATGTGAAGTGTAAGCGATGCAAAAAGCCTGTTTGAAAAAGTATACTTTTTCAAACAGGCTCTTCTTGTTTTAACTGAAATGGAAACAAAAACGCCAGGCTGGGCGGACGAATCCCCCCTCCGCAGGCTTCGCCAGCTCCTCCCCCCTTTGGCAAGGGGGGCTGACCTATGCCGCGGCCTCGTCCTTCGCCAGCCCCCTCTGGGACGGCGGAACGGCTATTCTCTAAGACGCAGCTCCCTCCTTCGCCAGCCCCCTCTGGGACGGCGGAATGGCTATTCTCTTAAGACGCGGCCCCGTCCTTCGCCAGCCCCCTCTGGGACGGCGGAACGGCTATTCTCTAAGACGCAGCTCCCTCCTTCGCCAGCCCCCTCTGGGACGGCGGAATGGCTATTCTCTTAAGACGCGGCCCCGTCCTTCGCCAGCCCCCTCTGGGACGGCGGAACGGCCATCCTCTAAGACGCAGC
>CAJTUM010000048.1 GCA_910579575.1 uncultured Eubacteriales bacterium
ATAAGGCAAAAAAGCCGATTATTTTCGTCTTTTTTCCTCTCTCTTCGCAGGAGCGCAAGAGCCCCGCGGAATCCAATGATTCCGCGGGGCTTTTTCATGCGCGGTTACCGTCTGTTGCAGCCGCAGGAGTTGTTGTTGCCGTTGTTGTTGGAGTTGGAACCGTTGGTCTTCATATAGTCGGAGTACTTGGGCGGGAAAAATTCGTCCACAGGGAACTTGAACCGCTGGAACAGGTCGCAGGGATCGTCCGCCGCGCCGCCTGTGCTGCCGGAGCAATCCTTTTCCGGCATACAGATGTCGTAAGCGGGCATCAGCAGCTGAATATCCCGCTCCAGCTTGATGATGCTGAACTGACCCAGGGTGACAAACAGCTTCTTGCCTTCGTCGCAGATGACGATATCGTCGTCAAAGCAATGGCAGATGTTATCCGGGATGTCGTTGAGCGCGCATTCGCCGCAGTCGCAGCCGTCCGTCACCTTGATGCCCAGAGCCACCGGGTCCACCACCTCGACCACGGCGATGGGCAGGTTGGTCTTTTCAAAGTTTTGCAGATCGTTTTCCTGGGGCAGGTAATGGGAGCTGAAGATCCGCACGCTGCCTTCGCTGCCGAAGAGCACGGTGCGCTTGTCGTAGGTGGCCAGGCCGCAGATCTCTCGGGGACGGCCTGCGCCGGCAAAGGCCTCGGCTGTCACCTTGTAGAAATACTTCACGTCCACCGTGTAAAAACCGCGGTTGAAGGGGATGGGCTCCACGTCGATGTAAGCCCACAGCAGCTCGGCCGTCTTGGCCTTCACGCTGGTGGCCGCGTCCAGAATGGTCTGGGAATATCGGGTGGGGTACACCCGCAGATCCTGAAGACATTCTTTATCGTAACAAGGCGCGTCTTCCAGAAAGGAAACTCCGCCTCGGCCGCTTCGCGGCTCCGTCCGTCGCCAGCCTCCCTTGCTAAAGGGAGGGGGACCGGCGCAGCCGGTGGAGGGATTCTGCTCCCAGCTCCGCCTCGGCCTCGGGGGACAAATCCCCCAGGTGGAAACGCCGAGCTAGGCGGGCGGACGAATCCCCCCTCCGCAGGCTTCGCCAGCTCCACCCCCCTTTAGCAAGGGGGGCTTTTCTAAGACGAAGCCCCGTCCGTCGCCAGCCTCCCTTGCTAAAGGGAGGGGGACCGGCGCAGCCGGTGGA